>NZ_MPHK01000001.1 GCF_001957135.1 Shewanella sp. UCD-KL21
CTTACCGCTTATAATCTCGTCCGTTTAGAGATGGTGGCGATAGCAAAAGAGGCAGAGGTTGCACCCACTCGAATTAGTTTTACGGCAGCAATAAGTCTGATAGATACCCAATTGAGGTGGCAGGCTCTATCACCTGATGGAAAGTTGCCCGCTAAATTGAAGCAAATGCGTGCCGATATAAAACACTTTATCTTGCCTGATAAAAGAAAGCACCGAACGTATCCACGTTCAGTGCTTTATATACCTAGCCGCTATCCACTTAGGTTTAAACAGTAATGCTTATCCGAACGGCATTACTGTATCGACAGGCCTTTTTGTTGGTTAGCTTTTGGGGCTTCGATTATTTATCAAATCGATTTTGCAGGTAATCAAATACCGCACGAATACCAAAGGCTTCACCACCCACAGGGCGACCCGGTAATTTACGGTTATTCCATGCCATCACATCGAAGTGACTCCAGCTAATATCTTTATCAACAAAGGCCTCAAGATAAAGCGCTGCGGTAATTGCGCCGCCAAATGGAGTTTTGCCGCAGTTGGCTAAGTCAGCAATATCACTACAGGTTAAATCGTAATAAGGTTTATGCAGTGGCATGCGCCAAACGGGGTCGTCTACAGATAAACCTGATGCGGTAATATCGGCGGCCACTTGGTCATCGTTACTAAAGAATCCCGGCAGTTCGGTGCCCAAAGCAACTCGCATAGCCCCTGTTAAAGTGGCAAAATCAATCATTAACTCAGGTTTGTCGTTATTGGCTTCAGCAAGGGCATCACACAAGACTAAGCGGCCTTCGGCGTCAGTATTATCAATTTCAACGGTCAGTCCTTTGCGGGTGGTGATCACATCACCGGGTCTAAAGGCATTGGCTGAAACGGCATTTTCAACGGCAGGAACCAGTACTCGCAGACGAATAGGTAAGTTGCTCGCCATAATCAATTGCGCTAAACCAATAACATGCGCTGCGCCGCCCATGTCTTTTTTCATTAAGCGCATGCCTGCGCCAGGTTTTAAATCAAGGCCACCAGAGTCAAAACACACACCTTTACCAACTAGGGTCACTTTAGGAGCCGATTCATCACCCCAAGTTAAGTCGATTAAGCGCGGGGCATTTTCGCTAGCGCGGCCAACCATATGAATTGTCGGGTAGTTTTGTTCAAGTAGTTCATCACCGACAATTTGGTTGAGCTTAGCGCCAAATTCTGTCGCCATGGCGCTCATGGTTTCAGCTAAGTGTTGCGGCATCATATCGGCAGCGGGAGTGTTAACTAAATCACGAACTAATGACACTGAGCGGATGAACTTATTGGCTTCATCAGCTTGCGCACTCGTCGGCACAATAAGCTGTGGAATTTGTTTGTCACTTTTTTTATAACGATCGAACTGGTAAGCCCCTAAGCCCCAGCTAAACGCGGCGGTTTTTATTTGCTGGTCACCAGCGTTTAATTGGTATTGACCTGCGGGCAGTTGATTAACCAGCTCGCCACACAGCCAATAAGAGTCATCTTGGTTAGTCACAAAAATAACTTCAGCGAGCTCACCTTCAGTATTAGGAATTAAGCTCATGCCTTTGCCTGAAAACTGGGTGGTGTTTAGCCAGTTGGTCACATTTATAGACTGCTTATCGCGCCACTGGGCAAATGTTTCGCTATTGAAAATGGACAGGGGAATGCCTGAAACACCTGAAATGATGATATTGCTCATAGTAGGACTCTTTGATTGCGATGAGTTTTAAAAGTATCCCTAAGAGTATCAGGCTGATTTGATTCTAGAAAGCACTGAAATGGTTTTAGCGTGCTTGTTTGTTGCAATAGATTGCTAAAGTAGTATGGCGCGACTAAAACAGGCGGTTATGAGCTGAGGTTACTATTACTTTTTTGGCAAAGCTATTAGTCATACTGTTGCTAACAGTATTGCTATTGGGATTCTAAGTGGAATGTAAAATAATCGTGGCAGTCACTTATCAGTTAGGCTGTGGCTATTTGGGTTAACTGGTCTTGTTAATGGAGCTTCTTCGGGCATTGGCTTTGCGTTCGGACATATTATTGAATGAGCTTGGCAGCACATCAACACCAACAATTTTACCTAGCTTTAATACCAGTGGGATAGTAATTGGCGCAAAAGGTAACACCGCGAAAACCCCTAAGCCCAAACCTTTGAGTAAGTCGGCAAATTGTTTATTGGCTTCGGCTAATTCATCCTTGTTGGCTTGCTTGCAGGTATAACGTTTATAAGTCACCAGCATGGCTTTGGTTTCTTGCTTTTCTTGGGCTAAGGCCTGTTTAACCACTAACATATCCAGTTTTATACGTAGCCAAATACGCCGTCTTCCAATACGGATAACGCGAATAGGGGCCTTGTGTAATAGCTGGTAGATACTCATGGGCGCGATTGTCGCATAGCGGCTGTAGTTAACCTATTTATTAAAGTGAATAGTTACATTTAGCTTATCTCGATGAGATCAGTGTAGTTGTTTTTAAGCATAATCTAATAATATAGACTGACTTTTTTAAAGATTATGCAAAAGTAGGCCAATTTAGCTGGCTTGACTCATCTTGATTAAATGCGAGCCTATATTTAGCCGCCGCGGTTTTAACTGGACTAAAGCTGCGCATTTTAACTTTAGCAGGCTAATTTATGCTAAAGTAAGGCGCTTATCTTTTTATCTTCCTCTTCGGTAAATAGACAACCTCATCTTGTGCTATATGAGTTTTCAAAAGCGTTAGCAATGATTAATTCATTACCTGCTCACACTGCTAGCCATAGCCACTTTTCATAAGTTGGTGGCTAAAACATCAGTAGTTGATGATGAGCGTGTAATAAGTTTCCCCTTCATATATTGACACTTTTAGCCAGCGATGCTTTTTTAAGCTCGGTCAGCGTAAAGTTCTTTCATTTATAAAACTCTGTGTACTAACGACGGTCTTACTTTCGACCGCGTTGCTTAAGATTGCCGTATTTATCAGAGCAGATCCCACCCTCTAATAATTAGAGTAACTTTAATTAGCCGCGTTTTATTAGAGCAAATTGGCCCATTGGCGAAAATAAACATTCGTGTATGCAGTCACATAGATCCATTGATATCAAACAAGGAACGATGACATGAACACGTTAAAAGTAGGAGTCATAGGGACTTCAAGAAAAGTAGACGAAAAACGCTTTCCTATTCACCCAGGACATTTACTGCGCATTCCGCAAGCGCTGCGAAAACAACTCATATTTGAACAAGGTTATGGCGAACCCTTTGGGATCTCAGATGCTGAGATTGCCGCATTAACTGGTGGCATTGCCACACGCCATGAATTACTGGCAGATATTGGTACGGTAATCATTGCCAAGCCGGTGTTAGAAGATTTACAAGAGCTGCGTGAAGGCGGCACTTTATGGGGGTATGTGCATTGTTTGCAGCAGCAAGATATTACTCAAGCAGCGCTAGATCGCAAACAAACCCTAATTGCTTTTGAAGATATGTTTATTTGGTCGCCAACGGGGCAAATGGGTCGTCATACTTTTTATAAAAACAATGAAATGGCGGGTTATTGTGCGGTGCTACACTCATTACAACTTAAAGGCATTGATGGCCACTATGGCGATCAACGTAAGACGATTATTTTTGGCTTTGGCGCCGTAAGTCGCGGCGCGATTTACGCCCTTAAAGCCCATGGTTTTAAAGACATTACCATTTGTATTCAGCGCCCTGAAGAGCAAGTGCGTGAAGAAGTATTAGATTGTAACTATGTGCGTATTCGCCCAGCCAAGACAGGCGAAGCCCGAATGATGGTGGTTGAGCATGATGGCAGTAGCAGGCCATTAACAGAGCTCATTAGTGAAGCCGATATTATCGTTAATGGTACTTTTCAAAACACTGCTAAACCAACTAACTTCGTTATTGAATCTGAAGCTGAGTGCCTAAAACCCCATAGTTTGATCATCGATGTCAGTTGCGATGAAAACATGGGCTTCTTTTTTGCCAAGCCGACCACATTTAAACAGCCAATGTTTAACTATAAAACGGTGGATTATTATGCGGTGGATCATACCCCAACTTATCTTTGGGAAAGTGCTACTCGGTCGATTTCAGCAGCGCTGATTGTGTATTTGCCTGCCGTGCTGGCTGGCAACAAAATGAAACCATTCGCCAGGCGATAAACATTGAAGAGGGCGTTATTTTAAATCAGGCGATTTTATCGTTTCAGCAGCGTGAGGCAGAGTACCCTTACAAGATTAAAGGTATCGAGTTAAGCCTCGCGGTTTAACTATAGCGGTTTAACTATAGCTGTTTAACTAAATCCGTTTAAATATGGCCGATGTCATAAATACACCTATATATCGAGTTCATCTGCAATAACTTAGCTGGTCATGTGCAAGCATGGCCACAGCTAAACCCTTGATTATTGTTTAATGCAGGGGGAATTTTTCAGCTAATTAAGCAATAGTGACAATTAACCCAAGACTATTGCGCCAAAAACACCGATAATTCACCTCATTAGATATACCCGCCAATTTACAGCGCACGACTCTGGAACTATTCAATGGAAATCAAAGTTAATTTTCTCGACAACTTAAGACTTGAAGCCAAGTTTGACGACTTTACTGTTACTGCCGATCAGCCTATTCGCTACAAAGGTGATGGCTCTGCGCCAAGTCCGTTTGATTACTTCTTAGCATCGTCTGCGCTGTGTGCGGCTTACTTTATCAAGGTGTATTGTAAAGCCCGTGATATTCCTACGGAAAATATCAAGCTATCACAAAACAACATTGTTGATCCTGAAGACCGTTATAACCAGATTTTTCAGATCCAAGTTGAATTACCAGATGATATTTCTGAAAAAGACCGTACCGGTATTTTACGTTCTATCGATCGCTGCACGGTTAAAAAAGTGGTGCAAACCGGTCCTGAATTTAAAATCGAAACCGTTGATGATTTAGCCGCTGACGCCAATGCCATGCTAATGGGTCAACCTGAAGGCGATACCAGCACCTACATCATAGGTAAAGACTTACCCCTTGAAGAAACCATCACCAACATGACAGCCATGCTAGCAGAGCTGGGGATGAAGATTGAAATTTCTTCATGGCGTAACATTGTGCCGAATGTGTGGTCACTGCATATTCGTGATGCAGCATCACCAGCCTGTTTTACTAATGGTAAAGGCGCCACTAAAGAAAGTGCGCTGTGCTCTGCCTTAGGTGAGTTCATTGAACGCTTAAACTGTAACTTCTTTTATAACGACCAATTCTTTGGTGAAGAGATAGCTAACAGCGAGTTTGTGCATTACCCCAATGAAACATGGTTTGAGTTAGAAGAAGATGACTCGCTGCCATCAGGCATTTTAGATGACTACTGTTTAGAGATTTATAACCCAGATGGTGAGTTAGCGGGTTCAAACCTGATTGATACCAACTCAGGTAACTTTGAACGTGGTATTTGTACCATTCCTTATACTCGTCACTCTGATGGCGAAGTGGTCAATATCCCGTCTAATTTAATCGAGAACTTATTTTTAAGTAACGGCATGAGCGCGGGTAATAACCTTGCTGAAGCCAAGGTGCAGTGTTTATCTGAAATCTTTGAACGCGCGGTTAAACGTCAAATCATCGAGCAAGAAATTGTCCTGCCTGATGTGCCAATGACGGTACTTGAAAAGTATCCAAGCATTTTAGCGGGTATTAAAGGCTTAGAAGAGCAAGGTTTCCCTGTTGTGGTTAAAGACGCCTCACTCGGTGGTCAATTTCCTGTAATGTGTGTCACCTTGATGAACCCTAAAACCGGCGGCGTATTTGCTTCATTTGGCGCCCATCCTAGCCTTGAAGTGGCGCTAGAGCGCAGCCTGACTGAATTACTGCAAGGTCGAAGCTTTGAAGGCTTGAACGATGTGCCAAAGCCGACGTTCAACAGCATGACAGTGACAGAGCCTGAAAACTTTGTTGAACACTTTATTGACTCAACTGGGGTTATCTCGTGGCGTTTCTTCAGCAGCAATCATGATTATGATTTCTGCGAGTGGGATTTCTCTGGTACTACGGAAGAAGAAACTGAAAGCTTATTTGGTATTTTAGCCGATATTGGCAAAGAAGCTTATATTGCTGAGTTTGACCAACTAGGTGCTGCTGTTTGTCGTATCTTGGTGCCTGATTACTCTGAAGTATATCCAGTTGAAGATCTTATTTGGGACAACACCAATAAAGCGCTGGATTACCGTGAAGAGATTTTAAACCTGCATGTGTTAACCCAAGAGCAGTTAACAGATTTAGTTGAGCGTTTAAAAGAAAGCCAACTGGATAATCAAACTGATATTCCAACCTTAATTGGTATTGTATTTGATGAAAACACCCCTTGGGGTCAGTTAACCATCATCGAGCTTAAAATCTTAATCTACCTTGCGATCGGCAGACTTGAAGATGCAATGAATTACGTGGCTGAGTTTTTACAATACAACGACAACACAGTCGAGCGCGGTTTGTTCTATCAAGCGGTTAATGCGGTACTAGAAGTCACCTTGGATGAAGATTTGGAACTTGAGCACTTTATCAATAACTTCAACCGCATGTTTGGTGAAGATAATATGAAAAATGTTGTTGGCAGTGTTACTGGTGAGGTGAAGTTCTTTGGTTTGACTCAAACCAGCATGAATCTTGAAGGTATCGAGCCGCATTTAAGATTGATTGAAAGCTATAAAAAGCTGCATCAAGCACGTGCGAATGCCGCAAAATAAGATTATTTAATATAATTGATTAGTCTACTTTGAAGCCCATCAAATGATGGGCTTTTTATTTTTTACCTTTGGGGTATTAAATTCTGGTTCAGAATCTTTGCTAAATGAATAAAGGCTTTGCCAAATGAATAAAGACTTAGCTAATAAATACTTAAGCCAATTACGTCGATCCCTAGCGGACGTTAGTACGCCTGAAAAGGCGAAGGCAATGGCACGTTTCTTCAATCATGAAGTTAATTTTATTGGTGCAAAAGCTGCTGATATTAAAAAAGTGATCACAGAGTTTCAGCAACAAAATAGCAAGGTAAGTGCCGATGAGACACTAGAACTAGCTGAGCAGATTCTTGCCAATGCGAAATACACAGAAGAGGTATTGTTAGCTTTTGGACTTTTAAACAAGTTTGTTAAACGACATTTTAATGATGAGTTACTCCAACGTTTTGAATATTGGCTTGAGCATTATGTGTCTAATTGGTCGCATGTAGATGATTTATGCATTAAAACTATTTACCAATTTATGCTTTCAAGACCTGAGTTAATTGAAACCACACAACATTGGGCACATTCAAGTAACCCTTGGTGCAGAAGGGCAAGCAATGTGGTGTGGGTAAAATTTATTAAACGAAAGATAGGTCAATCAGTATATATTTTGGATAAGTCGCTTATTTTTAGACATTGTGAATTACTACTTAACGACCCTGACCCATTTGTTCAAAAAAGCGTTGGCTGGTTACTAAAGGTTGCATCGATTGAATATGAGCAAGAGGTGATTGCTTTTATAAAAAGCAATGTTAATAATATGCAGCGCGGAACCATTAGGTATGCGATTGAAAAATTAGACAGTGATACCCGAAAAGCCATACTCTCTTTTTAGATGGTAAAAGTATATTCGTTAAACTAAAAGCTTATTACTATTCACCAAGCGAAATCAGTTAGCTAAATACTTAAGGATTCGATTTGGCAACATTATTTAGATTGGTCATGATTATTGTGTGTGCATTAATAATAACGATATTGGTAATTTTTATCATGTCTAGCTTAGTCGGCTTAGGTGTACCTTCCCATGCCGTTGAACTTAATTAATATCAAGAATTTTGAAATAAATAGCTAAAAGGAATTAGCGTGCCAGTCATAGATTATTCAACTTATACCCTCGAAGAATTACTCGATCTAGCAGACAACATTGATTCAATCTCCTAGTCAGAAAGATATCAAAGACTTCTAGCAGAAATAAAAATTAAGCAAAAAATTGTTCTGCTCTAATTCCATCAGACAGTTAATTTTGTGACAGTATGGTCAATAAATTAAGAGGTCGATATGTGTAATGGTCTAATGAAACTGTAGAGATTTATAGCATTAAAAAACGCCGATAGACTTAAGTCTATCGGCGTTTTTATTGGATGCTTTATAAATGCAATTTTCTAGCTTATTGCTATTTCTTAGTAAGTGCTGCAGCTTCAGCTTGGCTTGCCATGTACTCGTTAAAGCTGCCGTGGAAGCTTAATAACTTTTGATCTCTTACATCAATGATGTGAGTTGCAAGAGATGATACAAACTCTCTATCGTGGCTCACGAAAATCAAGGTGCCTTCAAATTCTTTAAGGGCATTGTTTAGCGCTTCAATGGCTTCCATGTCCATGTGGTTGGTTGGCTCGTCCATGATGAGTACGTTTACATCCATCATCATTAACTTACCAAACAACAGACGGTTCTTTTCACCACCTGAACAGTTACGGGCTTTCTTGTTGGCATCATCTTCAGTAAATAGAAGACGGCCTAACATGCCACGTACCATCAAATCATTATGTTTTGGGGTGCGCCATTGCGACATCCAATCAAATAAACTTAGATCATTATCAAAATCTTTGCTGCTGTCTTGCGGGCAGTAACCGATAGCGGCATTTTCAGACCACTTAACCACACCTTCGTTATGGGTCAGATCGTTTACTAAACAGCGTAGTAGGGTTGTTTTACCGACACCGTTTTCACCAATAACAGCAAGCTTTGCGCCAGCTTCAAGGATAATGTTACCGCCTTGGAATAAGGTGTTATCTTCAAAACCATGGCCAACGTCTTCCATGATAAGCGCTTGACGATGCATTTTTTTGCTTTCGTCAAAACGTAATGAAGGCGTCATACGGCTAGATGATTTAACTTCATCTAGCGAAATTTTATCAAGCTTTTTAGCGCGAGAACTGGCTTGCTTCGCTTTAGATGCGTTAGCACCAAAACGGTTAACGAAGTCTTGAAGTTCAGCCATTTCAGCCACTTTCTTAGCGTTACCTGCTAACAGCTGCTCTTGGATTAACCCAGCAGCTTCAAGGAAGTATTCGTAATTACCTGGGTAAATACGTAGCTCACCGTAATCGATATCTGCCATATGAGTACAGACAGTGTTCAAGAAATGTCTATCATGGGAGATGATGATCATGGTGCATTTACGTTTGTTTAGCTCATCTGCTAACCAACTAATGGTATGAATGTCCAAGTTGTTGGTCGGTTCATCAAGCAGCAAGATATCAGGGTTTGAGAATAAAGCTTGTGCCAGTAACACACGTAACTTTTTACCCGGAGCGACTTGGCTCATTAAACCAAAGTGATATTCTTCATCAATACCGGCTTCAAGTAAGATTTCACCGGCGCGACTTTCTGCACTATAACCGTCCATTTCAGCAAACTCACTTTCTAGTTCACCGACTCTCATACCGTCTTCTTCAGTCATTTCTGGCAAAGAATAAATGCGTTCACGCTCTTGCTTTACTTCCCAAAGTTTAGGGTCGCCCTGAATTACCGCATCAACTACGCTGTACTGTTCAAAGGCAAACTGATCCTGACTTAAGGTACCCACTTTTTGGCCCGGAGTAATAGACACGTTGCCAGAAGTCGGTGCAAGTTCACCACTTAGAATTTTCATGAAGGTTGATTTACCACAACCGTTAGCACCAATTAAACCATAACGGTTTCCGTGGCCAAATTTAGCTGAGATGTTTTCAAACAATGGCTCTGGGCCAAACTGCATGGTGATATTTGCGGTAGAAATCAAAGGAATATCCTGAATGGTTAAGTATGCAAAGCAAAGCTCGATGTACGATTAAAAAGGTACTTTGAGTTCAGCTAAGCTAAGCAGATAAACGCTGACCTTAAAAAGGCAGAGCATTTACGTAGGTAAAACAGCCGCGGATTATACAGACATAACTGCTCATATGTCGAGCAGCCAATGCAGTTAAAGTATATTTTTGGCCTGTTTAGTGCAATTTAATGGGCAAATGCTCAATAGTGAATGTTTTATCGGGAATTAATTACTGTTTTGCCTGTAAGTTTTTAACCAGTGGTTCACAGGAAAGCGGTTTTTGTTTTAAAGGCCTTGGCTTGGGCGCTGCTGCCGTTTTTGGGTTTTTAGCTTGTTGCTGGCTTGCCGCCGCACGCTTAAGTTGCTGGGTCCACCAAGTTAATTCTTCACAGCCATGGCCTGATTTAATGGACTGCTGCGCTTTACATAAGCTATCAGTTTCAGGGCAATGCAAACGCACATGCATGTGAGAGGTATGGCCCCACCAAGGACGAATTTTTTGTAGCCAAGTATCCTTATCGCCTCGTTCATTACACAGCTGCTGCTTGATGATTGGATTAACAAAAATCCGGGCCACCTGTTTATCCTCTGCAGCGACTTTTAGCATGGTTTTATGCTGTTTTGACCATGCTTGATTAACGGTTAATTTATCTATATCAACCACTGATAAATGACGTGGATTTTGTAATTCTTGAGGCTTGAGTGGCGCCTCGGTTAGTTTTAGCCAAATGTCCACATCTAAGCCTATTTGATGGCTGCTGTGGCCAAAATCAAATTGACCGCCGCGGGGCATCGACATATCACCGATAAGAATATTATTGATCCCTTGCTGGGTTAGCTGCTTTGAATAGTGACTGACAAAATTCACGAGATTAGGGTGGCCATAAAAACGCTGCCGCTGACTACGAATAACTTGGTAGCCGTCACCCGTTAACGGCAGTGGCTGTGCGCCTGATAAACAGCCATTCGCATAGCCGCCAATGGCTGCCACTTGTCCTTGATAGATGCTGGTGGCGAGTTCCCAAGGATTGGTTCTGGCCTGCAGCGGATAAGTGCTTAACAAACTTAATAGCACTAATACGGTGTGTAAGCGCGTCATAGCAACATTACTCCCACAAGGCGTTGAATTAAAGATATAGGAAATGAGCGAGTTAATTAACGAATGATTGATAATCAAATCACTTATAAGCTCAACAAAAGTATAGAAGGCGATATGAATTAGGCGAGTGAATAACGCGGATTAGTTTGAATGCTTAATTCTACTAAGTCTTAGCATTATGACACTAGAGCATCAGGCCTGCGAAGGGGGGAGCTCGCTGACCTGATGTTGTTCTAAGTTAATATGATCTCACTTAAAGCGGACAACTAATGGTGGTTAACGCTTACGGATCATGCTGGTGTTAATATCCTTAAGGCTTTGACAACCTGCCAACGCCATAGTACGGACTAATTCTGTTTTGAGTATGCTGATGGCTTTTTCTGCGCCAGCTTGACCGCCCGCAGCCAGGCCATAGGCGTACGCTCTGCCAAGTGATACGGCATTCGCGCCTAAGGCTATAGCCTTAAAAATATCACTGCCGCGTCTTATGCCGCCATCGACGATGATTTCTATGTCTGGACCGACTGCCGCGCGAATGTCAGCCACCATTTCGATTGGCGCAGGGGTGCAATCCAGCTGTCTGCCACCATGATTTGAGATCATAATGGCCGATGCGCCAATGTGTTTAGCTTTAACTGCATCATCTACCGACATAATGCCTTTGATAGCAAAAGGGCCGCCCCATTGTTTAATCATTTTGGCGGCGTGATCCCAAGTGAGATTTCGCTCCAATAGGTTCCCCATATACTTAAGGAAGCTTTCGGTATCGCCAGATGAGGGGGCTTTATTTAGGTTAACTAAATCTTTGCCACCTGACATAAAGTAGTTTTTTACCCACAAAGGATGTTTGGCAAACTCAAACATGCTTTTTAGGCTGAGATTCATTGGTATGGTTAAGCCATTTTTTATGTCTCGCTCTCGATTGCCGCCCACCACGGTATCAACGGTTAAACACATGGCTTGGTATTTTGCCGCTTTTGCTCGCTGCATAATTTCTTCATTTAATTGCTGATCCGTTACCACATACACCTGAAACATTTTATTGCCATAACTACTGCTGGCAACCTCTTCAATGGTTTTGGAAGAGAAAGTGGATAAGGTAAATATAATATCTTGTTTATCAGCGGCTTTAGCCCCTGCGATATCAGCATCAGCATTAAACATGCGCTGCTGGCCCACAGGTGAAATAAACAATGGCGCCGACATGTCACAGCCCAGTAAATGGCAGCGGGTATTGATGTCGGTGACATTAGTGAGACACTTAGGAATAATCTGATATTGATCAAAGGCATTAACATTGTGGCTCAAAGACACTTCATCATCAGCACCGCCTGCCATGTAGTCATATACAGGTAAGGGCAGGTTTTTATGTGCAAGCTGATGTAATTGCTCAATGTTAAAGCATTTTTCTAAAGACTTAGTTAATAACATAGCGGCCGCTCTATACTGGAGTTGATAATGGTTTGCCTTCAAGCATTGCAATCACATTTTGTAAGGCTTTACCTGCCATAGCTTGACGGCATTCAGCCGTTGCGCTGCCAATATGCGGGGTTAAGGTGACATTTTCAAAATCAAGATAGCCAGAGTGGAAATCCGGCTCGCCATCAAATACATCTAACCCTGCAGCGGCAATTTTACCGCTTTTAAGTGCATCGATGAGGGCATTATCATCAATTAATCCGCCGCGGCCGGTATTGATTAAAATAGCGCCATCGTTGCAATTAGCTAAGCTATCAGCATTGATTATCTGTTTTGACTCAGGGGTGAGCGGGCAATGCAAACTAATGATATCTACAGTCGATAACAAGCTCGCCAGACTGTCACAATAATGGGCTTGATAGTTTGCTTCGGCTTCGACATCTTGGGAGCGATTATAATAATAAATATCCATATTAAACGCTTTGGCGCGGCGCGCGACAGCTTGGCCTATGTTACCCATTCCCACAATGCCTAATTTTTTACCGTGGACTTGATTTCCCATCATGGCCATTGGCGCTTGTTTAGACCATTGACCGCTGCGTAAAAAGCGCTCATTGGCGCCAAGTCGGCGGCAAGTGGCAAGGAGTAACCCAAAGGCTAAGTCGGCAGTATCTTCAGTTACCACCGGGGTGTTAGTTACTGAAATAGAGCGCGCTTTAGCGGCGTTAAGATCGATATTATCAACGCCAATACCAATATTGGCGATTAATGTAATGGATGTCGGCAAGGTATTAATAAAATCAGCACTAACGGCATCTAATGCTGTTGTTAAGTACACCTTTGCACCTGTAAAAACAGCGTAATCACCTTCAAATACACGCACTTCAATTGCGGAGCCATTAGCGCTAATTGGCGGCAGAGGTAATGGGCGCGAAAGTACAATAATATCAGTCATCATCTTGTCCTTTTTATTATTTTTATGGGCAATCAATTGGTTTTAAGTCAGGCTATTTCAGTCATAAGTGTTGCAGCTAGTGATTGTGTAGAGTGCCAGTAGCGATTGTTTGTTTCCGCAACAAATGTTGCATTTTAGATGCGTTAGCGTCGATAACGACATAAAATTTATAAACTTAATTGGCTTGCTTTTGTGGACGATAATAACGTGTTTACGATAAATATCACTATTAATTGGTAAAAGTATCGGGTTGTGAAGTGGATAAAAACCTAGGCCGTACTTGTTGCTAGCTTGTGGTTTTTTTAGCCTTTGCCTTTGTAGGGACTATCACTTAATCTAGCCATGATTGACCAATAATAATAAGTTCGAATGAACAAGGACTAACTGCACTATGTTAACAATTGAACACCTACATAATTGGCGCGCTGAATTACCCTGTGAAATACAGCAGCAAATATCCCACAGGCTTAGCTTTAAAAAATTTCGTAAAGATGAATTTATTTACAGCTCAGGTGAAACCTCAAACTGTGGCTTTCAAGTGGTATCAGGTAAAGTCAAAATTTGTAATTACAATAAAGAAGGTCGGGAGTTAATTGTGGCCATTTTGCATGCAGGTGATTGCTTTGGGGATATCGGATTAATCACCCGCTATAATCGACCTAACTATGCAGTAGCATGCGCTGATGTTGAAGTTAATGTATTGTCACATAAAGATTATTTACATTTAAGTCAGCACTTTCCTGAAATGTCGATCGCACTCAACCGCTTTCTATGTACCCGCATTCAATACACTTTTGCCAGTTTAAATGAAGCATTATTACTGCCACTATACGAACGCTTAGGCGCATCGATTGTAAGGCTTGCCCTAAGCCGCGGCGCCAAAGAACTTGAAGCCGTCTCTTTACCTGATATATCACAAGAAATGCTCGGGCAAATGGTGGGGGCAACACGGCAAAGCGTCGGGCGAGAATTGAAAAAAATGCAGCAAGAAAACTTGATTCAAATCGAGTACGGCAAAATTTTTATTAATGATATTGATAACATGATCAAATTGTTTGATTTGAATTTGTCACATCAAGCCATAGTGCCGCTGTACTCGACAACAACTTAGTTGCTTTAAGTAATTGATTATATAGAGTTAGCTGCTTTGATTCGGGTGTTTACCCCATTGTGGCGAAGCTTAGTCGAATAAGCTTAGTCGAATTGGTAATGTCAATTAAGTGTCCACCTGAGCTAATTAGCTCTTATTAAATGTCACAAATGTGACAGAATTTAACAAATTACCTATGCCAAAGTGGTTAACACTAATAATAAAAACGAGAGTTAACATGCCAAAATTAAGATCATCAAAAGTTGTCGACGGTAAAGGCGCAGCTGCAGCGCGTTCACTTTGGTTAGCGGGTGGATTACAGCAAACTGATTTTGGCAAGCCCATGATTGCCGTGGTTAATTCATTTACCGAGTTTGTCCCAGGTCATGTGCATTTACAAGAAGTTGGCCGCCTAGTGTGTGACGCTATTTTTGAAGCGGGCGGCATTGCCCGTGAGTTCAATACCATTGCTATCGATGACGGTATTGCCATGGGCCATGATGGCATGCTCTACAGCTTACCGAGCCGTGAAATCATTACTGACAGCATTGAATATATGATTAATGCCCATTGTGTTGATGCGATGATCTGTATTTCAAACTGCGACAAAATCACCCCAGGCATGTTAATGGCCGGATTAAGGTTAAATATTCCAGTGATATTTGTCTCTGGCGGGCCTATGGAAGCAGGCCGCGTGGTTGAGAAAGATAAAGTTCAGCGTTTTGACCCCATTGATACCTATATTGCCGCTTTCAGTAGTCAGGAACTTGATGGTAAAAGCGCCGAGTTTTTAGAAAACCATGCCTGTCCTACCTGCGGCTCTTGTTCTGGCATGTTTACCGCAAACTCAATGAATTGCTTGGCTGAAGTATTAGGACTCGCACTACCGGGCAATGGCTCATTATTGGCGACCCATTCAGATCGCAAAGACTTGTTCACCCGCGCTGCCCAGCAAATCGTAACCAACACCAAAAAGTTCTATTTTGAAGACGATGACTCGGTGTTACCGCGCTCGATTGCCACTCGCGAAGCGTTTTTCAATGCGATGAAAGTGGATATTACTATGGGCGGATCTACCAACACCATTCTCCATTTGCTAGCCATGGCCCAAGAAGGCGAAGTAGATTTCAATCTCAGTGATATTGATGGCTTATCCAGAAAAGTACCGCACCTTTGCAAGGTGTCACCAGCCACCAAAGATTATTATATGGAAGATGTTCACCGTGCTGGTGGCATGATGGCAATCATTGGCGAGCTCGAGCGAGCCGGATTAATTGACACCAGTGTTAAATCGGTTGGCGGCGGTACATTAGCGCAAATGCTAGCCTATTGGGATGTATTACGAACAGACAACCCAGAAGTGCATGAGTACTTTAAAGCGGCTCCCGGAGGTAAACGTACGATTAAGGCCTATGGTCAGTCACAGCGCTGGAAAGAATTAGATTTAGACCGTGAAAAAGGTTGTATTCGGAATATCGACAACCCTTACAGCACCGAAGGTGGCTTGGCGGTTTTATACGGTAATATTTCTGAAAATGGCTGCATAGTTAAAACCGCTGCAGTGTATGAACATATGCTCGACTTTACCGGTACTGCAAGAGTATTCAATCAGCAAGAAACGGCTTTGACCGCCATTGATACTGGTGAAATACAGCCTAATACCATCATCATTATTCGCTATGAAGGCCCTAAGGGCGGGCCCGGCATGCAAGAGATGCTAAAACCAACCATGAGCTTAAAAGCCCAAGGGTTAGACTCAAGCTGCGCACTGGTGACCGACGGGCGTTACTCTGGCGCCTCGGCTGGTTTGTCTGTGGGTCATGTTTCACCTGAGGCGGCTAATCAAGGTGCTATCGGTTTAATTGAAGATGGCGATCAAATACGTATCGATATTCCTAATCGCTCGATTAATTTACTGATCACTGATGCGGCATTGCAGCAACGTCGAGAGGCGATGAATGCGTTACCTAAAGATCAAGCATGGCATCCCAATGAGCCGCGCACTCGGGTGGTTACTCGGGCGCTAAAATCTTATGCTGCATTTGCTACCAGTGCCGATCGCGGCGGATATCGTGAGCTATAAATGGAGTTATTGATATGGCTTTAGGGATTATTGCTGCATTAGCAGTGTTTATTTGGATGGCGATGCGTGGCTATAGCATTGTGCTGGCCTCGCTGGTGTGTTCCACCATAGTGATTATCACTAGCGGCATGGCGTTTGACAAAGCCATGCTAGAGTATTTCCCCACTGGCGCGTTGGGGGCTTTTACCTTTGCTGGACGGTTCTTTTTACTCTTTGCAGCAGGTGCGATGTTCGGACGTTTGTTAGCGGCAACAGGAGCGGCCAATAGCATTGCGAATAAGTTAGTCGACACCTTAGGCGCTGAACGTGTGCTAATTATTACGGTATTATTTTCAGCTTTGCTTACCTATGGTGGCGTGGTGTTGTTTGTGGTTATTTTCACTATGTATCCGCTTGGGGTGCAGCTATTGCAACAAGCCAATGTGCCTAAGCGGTTATTTACTGGCGCTATTGCCTTAGGTATTGGTACTTTCACCATGACCGCGATGCCGGGGTCACCGTCAATTCATAATGTGATTTCTTCGGTATCGCTGAAAACCGACTTATTTGCCGCAGCGGGCTATGGCTTATTCAGTAGCGCCATTATGTTGTCTTTGGGGCTGTGGTATCTTGAAAAGCAGCGCCACATAGCTAAGGCCAAGGGTGAGGGTTTTATCCCTTCTGAAAAAGATAAACTGATTTTAGCCAATAATAAGCAAATGGCGATGCCATCTTGGTTTCGTTCAGTCATTCCCATTGCCGCTGTGGTTATTTGTATTGTCTCTCCTAGGATCATCAGTGCTTTAGGCGTTAACGGCATTGAAGTTGTTGACTATGCCAATAGTCAGCCGATAATTTGGCCTTGTATGGCACTCTTGATTGGTATTATTACCACCATAGTGTTATTTCCACGCATTCTACCCAGCAGTATTACCGAGCTTGGTCAAGGCGCTGAAGAATCTATATCGCCGTTAATCGCGACTTCAGTTGTCATTGGTTTTGGTGGCGTAGTCAGCCATACCGACACTTTTGCGCAGTTTTCCCAGTGGATCACCACATTAGATGTCCCTGTGCTGTTGTCGGTTTTTATTGCCGCAAGTTCAGTGTCAGCGATTGTGGGCTCGTCATCAGGTGGCTTGCAAATCTTTTTAGGGACTATGGCGCCTGTTTATCTTGATAAAGGCGTCGAACCAGAGATCCTACATCGGGTTGCCGCAATGGCCAGTGGGGGATTTGATAGTCTGCCTCATTGTGGCGCAGTTGTGGCGATATTGGCGATAACCGGCCAAACCCATAAATCAGCCTATAAAGATGTTGGGATTGTCACTGTGGTATTTCCAGTGATTGCCTGTTTAGCCACAATTGCAGTTTACTGGGCGATTAACCCGTTCTGATGAAATCCAGCAAAGATCAAGGCACGCTAATGTTTAAATTGAGTCACTAAAGCTACTCATTTAAACATTAGGCTGCCTATTCGCCATAGACTAAAGCTTGTGTTTTTTGGGTGACAGTTTGTTAGGCAACACCTTGTTAAATAAAAGTCTGTTAGCTGAAAGCTTGTTAGATAGAAAAGTGTTTGAAGCGGTACTTTTACAAGAGTTTAGTTTGAACCAAGCAAATGAGTTCTAGAAAAATTTTAATATTCTCACCATCCATAGTGGTCAGTCGCCGCCGCTCACATCGCTAACACAGCTAACAGCAGTAATGTAGCTAACTTGAGTTGAATTATTCTGAAAATGCCGTTGGCAAAGTAGCACGAGTAAGCTAGGTCGTTTAGGCTGCAAAGCTGCTCACCATTTTACATTCCCTTAAATTCTTAATGGTTAATCACAGCCAATGGCAACAAATGTGGCAGTTTATTGTACAGCGCTAGCGTTACCCTCAAATTAGTTAATGGTTTTTACAAATTATTAACATGAGCAAGAAAAATAATAATAGTCAATTTGGGGATTAACTATGTCAAATATTCATGCAAGCGTAAATTTTAAAAAGTCGTTTATTGCCACAGTGTTGCTATCAATCATTCATGCACCAGTAATGGCAAATGAGCCGCAACAAGACCAAACTCAGCCAGACAAAAAGCAATTTGAAGTGATTGAAGTGACCGCGCAAAAACGCAGCCAATCTATTAATGAAGTGCCTATGTCGATTTCGGCCTTTAATGCCGAGACCTTGGATGAAATAGGTATCGATGACACCACAGATTTAGCCAATATTGTGCCCGGATTTAATTTCAGTGATAGCGCATTTGGGGCTCCGGTTTATACCTTACGTGGTGTCGGTTTTAATGAATCAAGTGCACAAGCGACATCAACCGTTGGGGTGTATGTTGATGAAATCGCAGTGCCATTTCCTATTATGACCAAAGGCACTAACCTTGATGTCGAGCGGGTGGAGATTTTAAAAGGGCCACAAGGTACGCTTTATGGCCGTAACTCAACGGCTGGCGCGGTGAATTATATTGCGGCTAAACCCTCTAAGGATTTTGAAGCCGCTATCAAAGCAGGTATTGCTTCTTATGAAACCATTTCTGCTGAAGGTTACGTGACAGGCGGAATTAGCGACATGGTGAGTGGTCGTCTGGCACTTAAAACGATTCAGTCAGATGAGGGCTGGCAGGAAAGCATTAGCCGTGATGAAACCTTAGGCCGACAAGATAAACTGGCTGTGCGTGGTAGCTTAAACTTTGACTTCAGTGAGGCAACTCAAGCATTGCTCACTATCGGTTACGCAAGCGATAACTCAGAAACCATTGCGCCGCAAAATATTGATTATATTCCCGGTAAAGCGGGGGACGCACCGTTTACTGCAGCGATATATCAAACCCAGTTAGATGTAGTCCAAAACCCACAGAACTTTACCGGCTTAATGGATGATAATGCCAAAGCGGATTGGACTGCAGGGCGCACGCCGAGCCTTGAACACACCAGCACTAATGTGTCATTGAAAGTTGAACATGACATCAATGACCGTACTTTATTTACCTCGCTGACAGGCTACTCTAAATTTGAAGATGATGGTTCTGAATACGAACGAGCAGGTTTTGCAGGGGAAACCATTGCTAATATTAAAAATAACCCACTAAGTGCAGCAACAGAACAAGCCTTTGGGGCAGGATTTGACGGCTACTTATTAGGCCGTTATCAAAATGCAGCCGATTCCGATTACGTTACCATGGATTATGTTTATCAAAATGGTGAAATTGATTCCATATCCCAAGAGTTTCGTGTCAGTCAGCAACTTGATAGCGTCGCGTGGATTGCAGGCCTGTATTACAGTGAAAGCGAAGTCGATTACCAAACCCAGCAGGATTGGGGCGTGAGTAGTAACGTAAATATTCTGCCAATCCCAGGTTTTGGCTTTAATATTGCTGAAAATGATATTAATCAACAAACCACAACTGCCTCAGTGTTTGCCAGTGCTGACTGGTTTATAACAGATGAATTCACCCTTACCACAGGTTTGCGTTATTCAAAAGATGAAGCAGATTTTACTGGCTGTTCAAGAGATGTTGATGGTGGTTTAGCTGATACTTTTTTTAATTTCTTTTTCGGAACAGCACCCTCGAGTGACATTATCAAAGGCGATGGTTACAACGCAGGCAGTTGCATTACAGTATTAGATTTTGGAACACCAGAGGCGAATGTCGGTGAGTTTAAAGACACATTAAGCGAAGACTCACTTTCATGGCGCCTAGCCGCTAACTATGAGTTTAATGATGATTTATCAGTCTATGCATCTTATAGCCGCGGTTTTAAAGCCGGTAGCTTTCCTTCTTTAGCTGCAGTGACTGATCAGCAGTTAGTACCCGTTGTTCAAGAGCAACTTGATGCTTATGAAATTGGTTTTAAATCAAGCCTAGCCGAGCGAACTCTGCAGTTAAATGGCGCGGCATTTTATTATGATTATAAAGATAAGCAACTGCTTACCAAGAAAGTAATCCCAGTATTTAGAACCGCATTTACCTTGGGTAATATGCCAGAATCTACCATCACTGGGGTTGAACTTGATGGGCGCTGGTTAGCGACAGATAACTTAACTTTAGGTGCTGCCTACGGCTGGTTAGATTCAGAGATTAAACAAGGTGTTGGCTTTAATCAGCCCGGGCAATATTTAGACTTTGAGGGTTCGCCACTGCCTTTTACCCCAGAGCATCAGTTTAATTTATTTGCCCGTTTTGACTTTGAGATTTCAGCTGGATTGCAAGGTTTTGTCGGCGCAGATGTAGCATATTCAAGTGAGTCACATGCTGATTTTGAAGGCTCAGTGGATCAAACTATTGCCGTGTCCGACTTTGCTGGTGAGCCTTATGCCGTTGAAATACCTGCAACCGATTATGAGTTTGATGAGCGTTTTATTAACCCGTCTTATACCCTAGTGAATTTACGTTTTGGGGTTGAAGCTGATAGTTGGAAAGCCTTTGCATGGGGTAAAAATATCACCGACGAGTACTACACCAATACCACAGTTAAAAATAATGAAATGTATGCCAAATACCCAGCCATGGGCGCCCAATATGGGGTGACATTTGAATATATATGGTTTTAGCCAAAGCAATGACAAAGCATTGAGTTAATTGTTAATTAGGCTTAAGGCCGCACTAAAGTCATCTCAACAAGTACTGCGTGATGGTATTTTGTTGGGGTGATTTTTTACTTTTAGTTAGGGAAATGTTTTTGCTTTTGCGGCATTCAAACGGTTATAGCAATAGCCTTTATCTGGGACAAGGCTTGTTATGGCATTAGGCTTGTTTATCATGTTTAGTCACACGCAGGCATATTTTCAGTATGCATTAATAGCCTAAGTTAATCGTTTGGCAATTCATTTGGGGGACTCGTCTGGGGGGCGTCTGGCTATTAGTCTAAATATTAGTTTGCCTGAAATGGGCTAAATCACAGTATAAGGCGTTGGGTCAAAAAGCGAAAATTGCGAGGGAAATGCTGGTAGCTATATCAGGCCACCGAAGGAACTCGATGGCCACATCTTGCTTAATTATCTAGAAAACCTTTGTTAGCTTTCTTGGCCGTCTTTGCTGCTTTCTTTTCTTTTGCAGTTAAAAGCGGTTGCTTTTTGGTGTTTTTCTTACTGTCTTGTCCTTTGCTCATGATACTTTCCATTTGTTGTCATGTAACACACCTGAGGTTAGTTTTAATCAACCGGAGGACCTTGTTACTAGTACATTAGACTCAATTGTCGAATACATAAGTAACCATCTCAGTATGGCCCTATATAGCCGTAATAGATAGCAATAGATGATATGCATAAGAATGTATGAACAGCACATTAACGCGGTTAATTAGTTGCTCATAGTTAACGGTTAATGGTTATGCTCAAAATGTGACTCACCCCTGTGCGTGTTAATAAGGTGTTAAGTTGTTTAATTGTAGGTGATTGTTGTTGTGTTGTTTGGCGGTTAGATTTATTTATCGTTAACGAGACTATGGCACCTATCAAGGTCAGTAGGGGTTGTAGAACACTTTTAATAATCCAAGTACATGGACAATTGCAATGGAATTAATATTTCAACAGTTACAGCAGCGAGGCTATGATGTCTCGTTTGAAGGCAATGATATAAAACTCAAATTAGCGGGTTTAGCTAATCCTGTTTGGGTTACACATGATGTAGTTTTAAATCAATATAAGCTGAAAACCAGAGATGTGATAATGGGCGTTTTCAGCAGCCTTTTGTTGTTTAGTGGTGTATATGGGCTGAGTTTCTCTCATCGCTTTTCGAGTGCATTTCTTATAGCAGTATCGGCTTTTGGATTTTTGAAACTTGTGCTTACAGAGCTAAAGCTGATCACTTTACGTAAATATTTAGAGTCGCTTAATCTCAAGCAAGCATAATTGGCGTTGATTAGAGATATGCGTGAACCGAAACATTCACGCACAAATCACCAAGGACGTAATAGAGATAAATGATTTTTATATTAAAGTTGCTAATTCTTTTCGGATTAGTCAAATTACTTGAGCAAAATGAAAAACCTTTCCTGTGCGCCAGCATATATTCTGCAATATTTTTTATATTATCGCTTTTATTTGGCTTTGAGCTTTTCGACTCTTTAGTTGGTTCGCTAATTTCATTTGTATTTGCTGCAATCTATTTTTGGTTACTTGATCGCTTTATGAATAGCCTGTGGTTTTGGCCGATATTTGCCATAGGCATATTATTGGGTTGTGTATAAATACAATTTTAATCTCACCAAAGATGGAATTTAGATTATAAAAAATGATTTAAACGGAGAAAGGTAGTGAAAATAGAGGTTATAGATCATGAAGTATTTGACACCTTAGTTGCTGGGGTTAGAGAGCATAAATATGAACATATGGGGCCAGAAGATACCAAGCCGTTATCTGTGGTTTGCCGTGATGAACAAGGCACCATTATCGGTGGCATTGCAGGGCGAACTATATACAGAAACTTTCTTATTGAAGTGCTCTGGGTCGACAAAGCAAGCCGAGGCTCAGGTCTTGGCCGTCAATTAATGGCATCGGCAGAACTGGAAGCCAAGAAAAGGGGTTGTGTTGTTGCCCAACTGGATACCTTAGATTACCAAGCGCCAGAGTTTTATAAAAAGCTGGGTTTTAAAGTTGTCGGCAGTGTGGCAGCTTTTCCTGGTAGCCCTGAAAGGATTTTCCTCAACAAAGAATACTAATGCTCACTGAATATTATGGGATTCATTTACAAGGATGTTTGAATGAGATAAAAGGCATTGTTGAATTTATTGTAGAAATAGAAAAGTTAAAGTCGGTAACACCTAATACTAAACCTGTAGGTTTAGAACGCTATGAGAATTCAGCTGAACACAGCTGGCATGTGTGCATTAGTGCGCTGATGTTCAAAGAGTTTGCTAATGAACCCGTTGATATCAATCGGGTGATTAAAATGCTACTACTGCATGATCTTGGTGAAATCGATGCAGGCGATACCATAGTTTATGCCAGCAACAATACGCATTCGATTGCGGAGCAGCAAGGAGTAGAGCGGTTATTCAAAACCTTGCCAGAGCATTTAGCTGACGAATATTTACAGCTTTGGCTTGAGTTCGAAGCAGGTAAGACTGCCGATGCTATTTTCGCGAAAGCCATTGATAGAGTGCCCCCCTTACTGCACAACATTCATGGCGGTGGTCATAGTTGGAAAAAGCATAACATTTCAAAGCAGCAAGTCATGTCATTGAATGGTGAACAGATTGCCAAAGGCAGCCATAGTCTATGGTCTGAGCTTGAAAAGCAGTTAATCAACGCCGCCGAGCAAGGTTTACTTAAATAGCGCTGGCTCGCTTTAGGTAACAACCGATAATTTTTTCTCATTACTCTTATTCTCATCGCTCTTATCACGACTTTTATTGAATAAAAATAAAAACAATTTCTTGTGTATCTTTATAGTTGCGAAAAATTAGCTACATTTATAAAAAGGCTAAAAATCAGTCACAGATAATGATTTTCGCCGTAATGCCTTATAAATGGGAGTGTCATTGAGATGATGAAAAAAATATTAGGGACTTGCCTTTTCTTAACCGTGTTACCCGCTGGTGCAGTTGAAGTTTATAAGTCTGACTTATTGAATTTAGACATAGGTGGCAACATTCAATTAGGGGTGATTAAAAAAGAAAGTTCTGATGGTGACAATTCAACCACAGTGTTTGATAACGGCTCTCGATTACATTTTGATTTTAGTGGTTCGGTAAATCCTGAGCTTAAATTTAGAGGTTTTTTTGAGTGGTATATTAATGCGGTAGCTCGTAATAGCATTGATAGTTACAACATAGGTCATAATGCATTATCCCTCAATGATGGTCGGAATGAGTTTATGTCACTCAGGCAAGGTTTCTTTGCCGCAGAGCATAGTCAATGGGGGGAGTTATCCATTGGTAAAAGGATAGGCGCATATTCAGCCGTCACCTCAGTAACCGATAGGTTTAATGTTTATTCGGCGCTGGCATCATCAACCTATGTCTTTGGTGATGGTGGCTTAAGCGGAACAGGCCGGGTTGATAACGGTGTGTTTTGGAATAAGGCTTTTGATTTTAATGAGCATAGTTTAACTGTGAATCTGCAAGGGCAATTTATTGATGACACCACTGAGCTAAAAGATGACGACGATATGCCAGTCTTAGATGATGACGGTAATGAAGTCACCTTAACCGCGAAAGGCGGTGAAGCCGCCAGTGTTATATATGCTTATGATCAAGACAAATTCACCTTTGGTTTAGCGTATGTAAATGACGAGGCTGAAGGCCAAGGCATTAGGATCAGTAATCCTAGAGCCATTGCCGCTTCTTTTAGTTCAACTATGGGGGACTGGTATTTATCTGCGGTAGCTTCACATTCAGAAGGTATGTATCAAGACAGCAGTGATCAAATTTTTGAAGGTAAAGGCTACGAGGTGGCACTGAGCCGAGACATAGGCAATTGGACCCCGATGCTCGGTTGGAATCATATAGAACCGGATAATTACGATATTGCAGAACAGAACCAGGCTAGCCAATATGAGCTCGATTTAATCATCATCACTCTTAATTACAACGTGCCTTCACTGGGATTTTTTGCCTTTATTGAGGGTATGGTTGATAACGGAAAAAATGCCGATGGCAGTAATAGTAACGACGACTATATTTCTGTGGGTATGTATTACCCTTTTTAAGATAAAGAGGGTCTAG
The DNA here is from genome assembly GCF_001957135.1 of Shewanella sp. UCD-KL21. Lineage (GTDB taxonomy): Bacteria > Pseudomonadota > Gammaproteobacteria > Enterobacterales > Shewanellaceae > Shewanella. Next base: position 25,073 of record NZ_MPHK01000001.1, read on the forward strand.
CCTCATTCAACCATTGATGCTTTGAGCGCGTTAATGCACAGGCTCAAAGCATTGTTAGTTTGCATTAAAATACCTTCAATTACGCCTAAACTCTACCGATGATTACCCGTAAACATTCCCCTTTGTCATCGTTTAGCGTGTGGGTTTTAGTCACAGTTTTTAACTTTATCGTTCAGCTTAATTTTTCTTTTACAACAAGAGATATTACTACCGCCGAGATAAATGTAAAAAAACACAGGATAAACTTTGCACTTTTGTTATTAGTGCGTACAATTTATATAGTAACTCAATAGAAATGACTTTATACATCAATTAGGTAGCGCTTATATGGATACTAATAAAAGTTCGTTAAACGGAATAACATTTAATTATGCCCTATTGCAGGTGAGCTTTTTAAGCCTTAATAGGGCGATTAAAGTTTCAAGCTTATTAGTGGCATCATTGTTTTTAAGTAACGTCGCTATCGCTGCAGAAGCGGAAGATGTTGAATTTGTAAGTGTTGCCGCAGGGGAGAATGTCTTTGTAAAATATGGCCTTTCTGAAGACTTGCCTAAATGGGGAATGAGCTCGTTATCTCAAGGTGAAAACCTAGTTGAACATGCATCTCGAGTCACTGAGTTTGAAGGTAAACAAACAACGTCTGACATATTTTTAGTTCAAAGTACTAACCCCAAAGGCAGTATTGATTTAAGGATTAAATATGACCCAATGAAGTTAGATAAAGGCGAAGATGTCATTGCACGTATCGAAAACTTGACAAAAAAAGAATACCTTTTGCGCCAATACGCTAAAAGTTATGATGAGTCATCAGTCAAGGTGGCTGAAAAGGCCAATGGAGAAGTGGTGATCCGCTTTAATTACTCCAAATACCAACTACCGCAAAATATTGCTTATTTTCGTTTTATGCAGGTGTCCATAACGGCTAAAGATGGCAAGCCGATAACAATGGAGATTACCAATTCAAAAAAATTCGATTACGAAGATGTAGAAGTTAAAGACTATTCGCAAAAGATCTACTTTACCGAGTTGCAAAACGGTAAGCCTTATATCAAAAAGAAAATTGAAATCGCCAAGGGCACTAAAAAAGGTAAACCGATTACATTAACCACAACGGTTAAGACCATTGCCTTATATGATAACGAAAATGAAGTCGTGGTGATTGATGCAGATTTACTCGCCACAGTGTCTGATCCTCGTATGCGTGAAGAAAAGGTTGAACTACAAAGGATGTTCCCATTTCTTGCTGATTTAGTGCGCCAACAAGGGATTGATGTACCGTTACCTTATGGTTTTTCTGTTGCTTACCGTAAGCAAGATATGGATGTAGATTTTACTTACTTTGACATCATGGGCTTGGAACTAGACGAATTTTTTGACCCAGGAACCACCTTCGGAACTGTAGAGGCTGAAAGTTTTTCCTTAAGAGCAGATTTAAATATTTTTCCATTTTGGAATGTATATGCATTAGTGGGTAAACTAAAAGTCGATGCGGTTATTGATGTCCAGTATACAGGTAATCTTCGTGATGTGTTTGTCGATAAATTAGGCTCAGAGTTTAAAGCTGATGCTGCTTGTTTCGTTGCTGCTAAAGCTGGAGTGCCACTTTGTGAGTCAACCCGTTTTGATGTGCCCTTGGAACTCGACTATGATTTAGCGGGTGTAGGTACCACACTTTCTGTGGGCTATAAGGAGTTTTTTGCCTCGGTTACAGGCACCTATTCGTTCACTAAATTAAGCGGCCAGGATTGGGGCGACGGTATTTTAACCTTGCAACCTATGGTGGGTTACCAGTTACTGGATTACCGAGCGCAGTTGTTTTTTGGTGCTGAATATCAGGCATTAAAAGCCAATATGGAAGGTAATTTAGGTTTTGTTGAAGAGTTGAATCGTGAATTTACCTATGATGTGGGTGTCGATTTGAATAATTGGGCTTATCTAGTGGGCTTTAATAAGCAAATTGGTAAACATTACAATTTAAGTGTGCTGTATAACAAGGGTGAAACCCGTGATGCATATACGGTAAGTTTTAATTATCGTTTCTAAACAGGCTTAGCGATTATTTTGTATCAAGATTACCGATAGTGAGTAAGTTTTACTTAACCACTATCGGTTTTTTATTGGCTTTTTGCTAATGGCGTATTGGCAATATTATTTTTTGTTAAGTTTCACGCTATGTCAGTTCGCGTGTTATAAGATGCGCATCAGTCTAAGTGAGGAATAGGGTAATTTAATCCAAGCTCGAATTTGAACAAATCAGCATGAGGTATTAATGAGTCAGATCGTCGCACATGCGCAGTATTTTGATAAAAGCTTTAATAAACAATCCATAGACTCAACTGAGGGCTGTGAATTTGAAGAGTGTGAATTTAATGATTGCGACTTTACTGAAGCAGTATTAAAAAATACTAAGCTTTTAAGTTGCACGTTTAATCGCTGTAATTTGAGCTTAATTAAGGTGCCCCATAGCCGTTTTTTTGAGGTAGATTTTAATGACTGCAAAATGGTGGGCATTGATTGGACCAAAGCGGATTGGCCGTCATTTCATCGTGATGCACAATTAAGCTTTAGCCGTTGTATTCTTAATGATAATTCATTTTTTTCCTTGGTATTAAATGAATTAAAGCTGATTGAATGCAAGTTGCATGATGTGGATTTTCGTCATGGTGACTTTGCCAATTCCACCATGACTGTTTGTGATTTTACTAACAGCATTTTTATGAAAACTAATCTACAAGCTGTCGACTTTAGTGATTCAACCGACTTTACTATTGATGTGCTGCAAAACCGCATTGCCCAAGCTAAGTTTTCACGTTTTGAAGCGCTAAACTTACTCGAAAGCTTAGATATTGAGCTAGTGGATTAAGCAAAAAATTAAAAGCGCTATGGGTTCACTCTTAATGCCATAGCGCGATAAATGTCATAGCGCGATTAGTATTACACTGCTTTTAAATCAATCTACTTATTTACACGTAAGCTAACCATGACTAAAGCTATCTGCTGCGGCTTGCTCTTGAGTAATGTTTGAGGCAATGGTTTTCATGGCTTGGGTCAGTACAGTTAATTGCTCTTTTTTAATGGTATAAGGCGGAGTAATGTATATCACGTTGGCAAAGGGTCTTATCCACACACCTAACTCAATAAAGTCTTGCTGCAATTTAGCCGTGTTAACCACGCTATCCATTTCAATTACGCCCACAGCGCCTAACACTCTGACATCCAACACATGTTGATAATTGATAGCCTCAGCAAGTTCAGTCTTCATTTGCAGTTCAATATTGCTGACCTGTTGTTGCCACACGCCTGTTTGCAAAATACTCATACTGGCACTGGCTGCTGCACATGCTAGCGGGTTACCCATAAATGTTGGCCCATGCATAAACACGCCTGCAGGTGAGTCACTAACGCCTTTGGCTACCTCATCACTACAAAGTGTGGCAGCAAGGCTGATGTAGCCACCGGTTAAGGCTTTACCTAAACACAAAATGTCTGCTTCGATATTGGCATATTCATAAGCAAACAGTTTGCCGATACGGCCAAAACCAGTGGCTATTTCATCAAGGATGAGTAGTACATTGTATCGGTCACACAAGGTTCTAATGGCAGATAAATACTCGGCTGAATAAAAGTGCATACCGCCAGCCGCTTGCATTACAGGTTCAATAATGATGGCGGCAATATCGTGGTGATGCTCAGTTAAAATTGCCTCAAGCGCATCAGTATCACCTTGCTTTAATGCTTCACCGAAAACAGATTCAGGCGCTGGGGCAAATAGGTGTTCGGTTACTGCAGTACTAAACATGGTATGCATGCCATTATCAGGATCGCAAACACTCATCGCCGCAAAAGTATCACCGTGATAGCCTCGCTTAACGGTTAATAAGCGCTGCTTTTGTGGTTGCTGTTTACCTTGCCAGTATTGCATGGCCATTTTAATCGCCACTTCAACGGCAATGGAGCCAGAGTCGGCTAAAAAAACCTTGGTCAAATTAGGGCTCGTCATCTCCACTAATTGCTTACATAGGTTTACAGCAGGCGCATGAGTAATACCGCCAAACATCACATGGCTCAGAGTCGTCAGCTGCAGCTGCATTGCATCAATAATCTCAGGGCGGTTATAGCCATGAATACATGCCCACCACGAGCTGGTGCCGTCAATGACCTTTTGGCCATCGTTTAACATCAGTTCACAGCCATCAGCGCTGTGAACACCTGTCACACTGGCTGCTTTATTCATCGAAGTATAGGGATGCCAGATATGCTGTTTATCAAACTCGAAATCGATAGTCTGGGATGATTGCTGAGAAAATGATTTGTTCATATTTTAACCGTTAGTCAAGGTGTAATGCGCGGTAGCATTGACAGTTTACGTGCTGAAGGTATCCTAACCCAATATAAAGTGAATATAAAATGAATAACAAAGGATTAATCAATGTCGTCGTTAGCCATCCGTCATGACTGGACCAAAGCAGAAATAGAAGCGTTATTTGCTTTACCGATGAACGACTTACTGTTTGAAGCCCACAGTATTCATCGTGAGACGTTTGACCCTAATGAAGTGCAAATTAGTCGGTTATTGTCGATTAAAACCGGTGCTTGCCCAGAAGATTGTAAGTATTGTCCCCAAAGTGCCCGTTACGATACCGGTCTTGAAAAAGAGCGTTTACTGGAAATCGAAAAAGTATTAACTGAAGCCAAAAGCGCTAAAGCCGCCGGAGCATCACGTTTTTGTATGGGCGCAGCTTGGCGTAACCCCCGCGAGCGCGATATGCCGTATTTAACCCAAATGGTTAAAGACGTGAGAGCATTAGGCATGGAAACCTGTATGACACTGGGCATGCTGTCAAAAGAGCAATCAGATGAGCTGGCAGCAGCAGGCCTTGATTATTACAACCATAACCTTGATACCTCACCTGAATATTATGGCGATGTGATCACCACCCGTACCTATCAAAACCGAATTGATACCCTAACCAACGTGCGTCAGTCAGGCATGAAAGTGTGTTCTGGCGGGATTGTCGGTATGGGTGAAAAAGCCACCGACCGCGCTGGTTTATTACAACAGCTCGCTAATTTAGAGCAACACCCTGATTCAGTACCTATCAATATGCTAGTAAAAGTGGCGGGTACGCCATTTGAAAAAATTGATGATTTAGACCCATTTGAATTTGTGCGCACCATTGCTGTGGCGCGGATTATTATGCCTAAATCTCGAGTGCGTTTATCAGCAGGGCGTGAGAGCATGACTGATGAATTACAGTCTATGTGTTTCTTTGCTGGCGCTAACTCAATCTTCTACGGTTGTAAGCTACTGACGACGCCTAACCCAGAAGAAAACGATGATATGAGCCTATTTAGACGTCTAGGTCTGCATCCTGAGCAAGGGCCATCAGCTGACATTGAATCTGACACTGCGTTAATGGCTAAAGCCAATGCTAAAAAAGATAAAGCAACGCAACAATTTTTTGATGCCGCTGCGTTATAACGCGAGCTACATTTGTCAGTAGAAGGCAGTATTCATGGCAAATCACCCAATATCAGATCGAATAAGTCATCGTTTGCAGCAACTGCAAATCGATGGCTTGCTAAGGCAAAGAAAGTTAGCTGAGTTAGATAAGGCATCGGCTAACAACTTAGCTCCAACAATTCCCAATATTATTGATTTCAGTCACAACGATTACCTTGGTCTCGCTAATGATCCTGAGATGATTGCCGCTATTCATGCTGGCGCGATAAAATATGGTGTGGGCAGTAAAGCCTCGCCATTAGTGTCAGGCTATAGCGACGCCCATCTAAAGCTTGAACAACGCCTATGTGATATTACAGGCCATGAAGCAGGGCTATTATTTTGCTCAGGGTTCAGTGCCAACCAAGCATTAATCAAAACCTTATTTGAAGCAGGCGATGTGATTATTGCCGATAAGCTTATTCATGCATCAGTGATAGACGGCGTAAAAGACAGCGGCGCCACACTCAAACGTTATAAACATAACGATTTAGCCCATGCTGAGCAGTTACTTAATCGATTCCCAAATAGCGCCTTATTTACCGAAAGCGTGTTTAGTATGGATGGCGATCGCGCGCCGCTAGCTGCGTTATCAAACTTGTGTAAGCAACATAATAGCTGGTTAGTGGTTGATGATGCCCATGGCTTTGGAATTGATTATTGTCATCTTGATGACAAAAGCGCTAATAGCAATAGCCTTAACGTTAGTGGTTCAGTTGTTACACCACAATGCGATATTCAAGTCATTACCTTTGGTAAAGCCCTCGGCTGCCAAGGCGCCTGCGTGTTAGCGTCACAGCAAATCATTGATTATATGGTGGCGCAATCACGCCATTACATCTATTCAACCGCGCTTTCACCTGCCAGTGCCCATTTAGCGCTAACAGCGGTTAACTTAGCCCAATCGAACTCTGATAAAAAATCAACATTACTTGCCAATATCAGCTTATTTAGATCGCTTTGTGATGCTAAAAATATTGCGCTAACAGAGTCAACAACCGCTATTCAACCGGTCATTATTGGCGACAGTGAAAGCACTATCGCAATTGCTAAGGCATTAGCACAGCAAGGGTTACTGGTTGGCGCAATCAGGCCGCCAACGGTGCCCAAAGGGCAGGCAAGGCTGAGAGTGACCATCAATGCGACGCATAATGCCATGCAAATAACCCAATTAGTTGATGCACTAGCAGTGCAGTTAACATGAGTATTTTAATGAATCTAGATAACCCTGTAGCGATTAAATTTTCCCAAGCTGCAGCCACCTATAAACAACATGATGTATTACAGCGTATCACGGCTGGCAGGTTAATGACGCTTGCTAATACTGATCATAACGCTAATAAAAAAGCAGGTTTAACAGGACATTTACTGGATTTAGGCTGTGGGCCAGGTACAGATTTTGATTCAAATCAGGGCCAGCTGACTCAGGTCACAGCAGTTGATTTATCGCCTCAAATGCTAAATGTGGTGCAGCAGTCTTTTCCGCAATATCACACCGTTTGCGCCGATGCGGCGAACTTACCCATAGCTGCCAATAGCATGGACAGTATTTATTCAAACTTAGTCTTGCAGTGGTGTGATGATTTAACCCAAGTATTTAGTGAACTAAATCGAGTCATAAAACCTCAAGGCCAAGCCTTTATTAGCGTGGTGAGTGAGGGCAGTCTTTCTCAGCTTGAAACCCTAGGGCTAGGCCATAATGCTTTTCGGCATCTAGATGATATTATCGCCGCGATTGATACCACTCAATGGCAAATCCTATTTGCTGAGACCACTACCGAACAAGTGTATTTTGCCGATTTAAAGGCATTACTTTACTCAATTAAAGGGGTCGGGGCGTCAGTAAATGAATACCAAGATAAAAGCTTAACGGATAAAAAAGTCAGCCGCTTACGAGGCCGTAAAGATTGGCTAGCATTAGTGGATAAAGCGGAAAACTTACGTGAAGCAAACGGCTTACCTTTAAGCTATAACATCAGCTATTTACAACTTGTTAAGCGTTAATTTTCAAACAATTGATATAAACACTGAAGGGTATATTTCGATGATTTATTTTGTTACTGGCACTGATACTGACAGCGGAAAAACCCTGATTTCATCGGCGCTACTTAATCTTGCAACAAGAAAAACAGCTCAGACTAAAATAACTGTCGCTAAAAGCACAGAAGCTAAAACCCTGGGCGTCAAACCCATCGCCTCAGGTTGTATTGAAACAGACGCAGGGCTTAGAAATAGCGATGCGCTAAGTCTAATAGAGCAATCCACAATTTCGCTGGATTACAATCAAATTAACCCTATCGCATTTAAACCCGCCATTGCGCCGCATATTGCCGCAAAGCAACAAGGGGTGAGTTTAACTGCCAGTGGCGTAGTTGATTTATTGCCACTTGAGGCACTTAACAGTGCCGACTTTGCATTAATTGAAGGCGCTGGTGGCTGGCGACTGCCCTTAGGTAAAGGCCAATATTTATCGCAATCAGTACAGCAGCTGGCGCAGCAAAATGATGTTGGGGTAATTTTGGTGGTGGGCATGAAGCTTGGTTGCCTTAACCATGCATTATTAACCCAAGAGGCCATTGAAGCTGATGGGCTTAATATTGCGGGTTGGGTCGCTAATCAAGTTGACCCAGAAATGAGTGAAATAGAAGAGAACTTATCAAGTTTAAAAGAGTTAATGACCGCGCCATTTATAGGTTATGTACCGCATTTAAATGAAGCAACGTCTGAAAATGCAGCTGTGCATATTGATTACTCGACCTTATAGAGGCTTAAGTTTTTTTTAGCCTTTGTCTTTTCGCTTACAAGTCGTTGTTTTAGCATTTGATATTTTCAAGGAGAGAAATCATCGAATTTGCCCCAGAGTTTACCAAGGCCGAAAAAATACGCAGAGTAATATTGTATACCTTGCTGGGCCTTTTCATTTATATCACCCATCAAAAGTGGCTATTTCCTTTTATTTCTTGGTATGCGACGACAGCTCACTGTCACACGCCTTTTGGTTTTTCTGGCATTAGCGTGCTTTGGTATTCAATGTTTGTTGGCCTTCCTGTTTTCTGCGCTCTTTTGGTGAGTTTTTCACTATTACCTTTGGGGGTTAAAGGCTTAAAACATCGACAGTTTCCACCCATCGGCATCAAAGTATTTAAACCCACACCAATACAGCGAGGCTGGAAAGCTAAGGCAAAATCATTATCATGCTTAGCTGTGCCCTTATTGTTTATTAGTTTTGCAATATGGGGCTATTTTCAAGCTGAAAAAATGCCGCAACAGTCACCGGCAGATATGGATTACAGCATTTGCGACGGGTCTAGTTTCCCAAAAACGATTAATCAAGTGTCGAACATAGAGCAATGAGGGGCAAATCAACTTTCATGTTTAAGCTGTAAGTACACGGGTTTTATTTATGTTTAATGGAAAATAATTGAATGCTACTGTCTATCCAATGGGCTTAAGGTGTGGCTGAATCGAGATCCAATGACATGGGTATATAGTTCGGTAGTTTTAAGATCGGTATGACCCAGTAATTCTTGCACCGTCCGAATATCTGTTCCATTTTGCAGTAACTATGTCGCAAAACTATGTCGCAAAAGTATGTCTAAATGTATGTGCCTTGACCTGCTTAGTTATTTGACTGGTTACTACCGCCTTTCGTAATTGTTTTCTAAAGGATGTTTCATGAATATGGTGTCGGCAGATATATCCATCATAAGGATGAATACATCGAGTGGCTGATGGGAACAGGTATTGCCAAGATATATCCTTAGCTGCATTTCCATATTTTCGTAATAGGGCTGGAGGGGTGTTAATATCGAGCAGGATATTACTTTTGAAGTAGTAGGCCGCGCAGATATTGACTCATGGCACACAGATACGACCAATGAAGCAGGCGGTTCGTTACTACATGCCTCTCAAGAGTACGGTTATTTAGGTACAACAGTCCTAGCGGCTGATGAAAATACATTTATAGTACCAATGAGTAACAAAGATTGGTCGTTCATTACACTTGATAGTCACATTGATATTACAAGCGTGACTATGGGTGGAGGTGAAGAGCTGATTAGCATGTACGAAGGCGTTGAATACCGCGATGCTTACGTATCTGACGAGTCAGTAATGACCATTAGCTTTAGTGGTGGAGCTAGTATTGACGTTGATGTGACGGATATTGCACCAGCTAACCATTATCGGTATCGCCTTACGTTAGATTCTGACGGTGGCTTTGTGATTGACCGTGATTGGGTGACTAACCCAGACCGTGAGATTGGCGGTGATGGAATATGGACGCCAGTACCTTGTGAGGGTGACGGTTGCGGTGAGATACCTGAGCCATGCCCAGAGGGTGACGATGGTTGTGAACCACCAAAGCAGGAGGTTAACTGCGGTGAGTTACCAGCGTACGAATGCGAGGACTACATCAGCCGTTACTCAGGTGCAGAACTTGAGACTGTACTAGCTGCCGAGGACGTTACAGGTAGTATCGCTAGTCAGGACTTTGCAGTTGGGGAGTACATTGATACGGTAGCACTTGAAGCCCTTGGTCGTGATTACCGAGTTAACATGCAGATCGCAACCGAGAATAGCACACCAGTTACAGCTTGGTTCTTAGGTGCAACGTCAGCAGCTAACTGCGATGCAGAGCGTAACTACGGTGGAGACTTCAAGGTGTCTGGTTCTGGTGCTTTCGCACGTTGGAATGTGCCAACGCCTACGCAGTTCATAATCGAGATACGTGAGGATAGCTCATGGGAGTTGTACGGTCTACAAGATGGTACAAAGATGGACCACTCAGCAATCAATGGTGTTACCAAAGATAAGCTAGTACAGCGCGGTTTGCATGCTATCTATGCAGCAAGCGGTGCAGCGGATGAAGCAATCAAAAGTACATACGGTAATGGTGCGGAAATAACATGGCCACCCATGATTATTAGCTAAATATTACACTCTCTACTAGGCTTGAGTTATTGCTCATTACTTGGTGATTGATGATGGCCAGACCTAGAAAAACACTCGTTAGTTTAGAAGATACGCCTTACTACCACTGTTGTTCACGTGTGGTACGTAAGGCATTTTTGTGTGGGTTTGATAAGTCGACTGGTGATAACTATGAACATCGCCGAGAGTGGGTTGATTCACGTATTATTGAATTGGCGACGATATTTGCCATTGATATCTGTGCTTATGCGGTGATGAGTAATCATTTACATGTGGTGCTTAAAGTCGATGTGGATAAAGCCAAACAATGGTCTGATATTGATGTGCTAGCTCAATGGCATAAAGGCTTTAAAGGCACCTTGTTGACTCACAAATTTATTAAAGGTGAAGCGCTTAATGAGTTTGAATTAAAGACGGTTAATGATTGTATTGCGCTATATCGAGAGCGATTGACCGATATTAGTTGGTTTATGCGTTCGTTGAGTGAACCCATTGCTAGAATGGCCAATAAAGAAGATAACTGCACTGGTCGTTTTTGGGAAGGGCGGTTTAAATCTCAAGCTTTGTTAGATGATGCCGCCGTGCTCGCCTGTATGGCTTATGTTGATTTGAACCCCATCCGTGCCAAGATGGCTGCAACGCCCGAAACGTCTGACTACACCAGTATTCAACGTCGAATCAACTCAGCGATTAAAGGTGAGCAACCAAAAGAGTTGCTTCCCTTTGTCGGTAATGAGCGGTTGAACATGCCTAATGGCTTAATGTATAGCGTAAAAGACTATATTGTGTTGGTTGAAGATACTGGGCGAATTATTCGAGAAGATAAACGCGGTGTCATTAGTTCAAGTAGCCAAGTTATTCTCAACAGACTGAACATTCCAACCGAAAACTGGTTAAAAATCACCACAGAGTTCGGCGAATTATTCAAAGGTGCGGTAGGGACTTTACCTGCCTTAACTGAATATTGTGAGCATTTAGACCGTAAACGACGACAAGGCGCAGCTAACTGTCAGCGCTGGTTGTGCGCTTAATAAATCATTTCTTAATTTCAAATAAAAGCATTTCCTACTTGATTGGTATCAAGATTTTCTGCTGTGTTGAATTTGGTTTATTCGTCCTTTTTAGGCGATTAATTGTGAAATACTCAGTCCTTTGGTTGTAATCATCTCATCAGTAACTAAATATAGGTGTTGGCAACTCAAAACAAAAGGCGTTATGTTATAACTTCAAAATATTGGGTGGCATTGTATTGTATGATGACTCTAAGCCGATTCTAGAATTATTTTCAGACCCTGAGGTTACTGAATTCTATGATCTGTCTTTTGCTACTGAGAAAGAAGCAATTGACTTAATTAATGCTGACTTAACAGGATTTAAAGAAGGCAAATCGGTTAGGTGGGCAATAAGAGATAAAGAAACGTGCAAGTTTATTGGTGGTTGCGGCATTAATCGTTTCGAGGAAAGCAATCATGTTGCTGTTATCGGTTACGAATTCAATAGAAAATCATGGGGCAAAGGTTATGCTACTGAAGCAGTAAAAAAGGTCATCGAATTTGCGTTCTCAGAAAAATGTCCTAAACACGTTAATAAAATTGAGGCTTACGTCATGATTGGCAATAGAGCATCAGAAACGCTACTTGAAAAGCTCGGTTTTAAATGTGACGGCATACTTAGGCAGCATGGATTTTGGAAAGGTTCGTATCATGATCTCAAGGTATTTTCTTTGTTGAGGTCTGAAAATTAATTATGGGTGTCACAATATATTTTACAATAATTTTTTGGGAGGTGTTGGGTGCTAATCATAAGGTTTATTCTCTTTTTCGCTGCTTTTTTCATTATGCTATATCCTATTTGGGGGCTGATCGAGCCGACTTCATACTTAAATGAGTTAATTGAAACATTTCCATTTGCTAAAGGGGCTAGTGATGCACAGGTGCAAAAGGCATTGATAATTCTTTTATTACCTAATGCCATAATATCTGTTGCGCTTGTTTTAATAGCAAAATTCATTTCAACTCCTAGCATATATAACTTTGCATACACAGCTGCAATTCTGTTAATGCTTTTTCCAATAATTCAGAGTGTTGCTGATATTTTCATTGGCTCAGTTCTATCTCAGCACTTAGAAGGCTCATCGATGGCAATAGAGCTTTCAAGTCAAAAACTATTTTATTTTATATTTGGTTTGGCTATTTGGGCGATAAGTAAGTCTCAATCTGATTATAAAAAGCAAATCATGCACGATCATTAACAGTTGATTCAGTTCCTTGATTTATTGGTTTAACTAACTAATATTGCCTATTATCTGGCTGTTATTGATGAGTCAAAAGGTGGAGTGTATGGATAAAGCGCTACAAACTATGATTGAAAATATGCCTGAAAAAACAGGTAAGAAGTTAGAAGAGTGGATTAAAATTTTAAATAAAGAAAATTTTGACAAGCATTCAATCGCGGTAAATTTTTTAAAAACAGAGCATGGGGTGACCCATGGATTTGCAAATACCATAGTTACTTTATCAAAAGAAACAACCACAGCCGAAGATTTAGTTTTAAATCAATATAGCAATAAAGAGTCAATCAAGCCTATTTATGACATGCTCCTTTCCACTATCAAAAACTTCGGTGAAGATATTGTCGTCATGCCCAAAAAAGGAAGTGTTAGTTTTATTAGAAAAAAGCAGTTTGCTTTAATTAAACCTGCAACTAAAACTAGAATTGATTTGGGATTAAAACTCAAAGGCGTTGAAGTACAAGGGCGTTTAGAAGATTCTGGGCCATTTGGGACTATGTGTACCCACAGAATACAACTAAGGCAAATATCTGACGTTGATAGTGAAGTCATTGATTGGTTATTAAAAGCGTACCAAACATCTGTTTAGTCAAACATCTGTTTAGTCAAACATAATCAATATGTATATTGTGAAGCGGCGTCATTATCTCAAGCATGCTAGTTACTCTGTATATACAGTGCAATAAAACCAGTTGTTTGAGTCGCGTTAGATGGCACCTTTTAGGTAGCTTGCCAGATCCATTCGCGGCATCACTCATCATTTTTACTATCAGGTAACTAATTTTACTATCTGGTAGATAATAGACGAGCCTTTCTACGAGAAAGCTTACTGTGTCTAGCCTTAAACTAGCTCAATAAATCCAACCGCTTTTTATACCAGTAAGCAATTAATCACTTTTTATTAAGTTTTCATTTCGTCTATCGAAAGTACATCATTCAAAAATGGCTCTTTTAATAGGGGCTCTTTTTAATAGGGCTAGTTCCTGCCTTTAAAAGCTTATCGTCAATTTTTGATATTCGCCTACAGCTCTTGGTGTTAAATATTTGAGTTGCGCATTGCTTATTTGTTGGTTGTTGTTGGGATGTTTTTTCTGTGGGTTAACTATTCGTAATGTGATGCGCTGCTAAATCAAAAAAGTCCTTAAGTTTTAATATCAACAATGAATATTGAGAGCACGATCGCTATGTGAAATTTTGTTCATGCTAGAATCCTGCGCCATTAAAGATGAGATTAATTCCTATTAAGGTTTATTTAAGGATTGTGTTGATGAAGCAACTTTCGATCAAGTTAATTAGTGCCGCAATTGCAGCGGCATTGTCCCCTCAAGTGATAGCGAATACAGATGAAGTTGTATCGCAAGAAGAAATTAAGCAATCTATTTCAAATTTTCACGATGTGATTGTGATTTCTGGTTCTCGTATGGAGCAAACACTTGATCAGGTTGCGGGCTCTGTTGTGGTTATTGATGAAGAAGCCATTGCACGTAATATGTCGACTGACTTTTCAAGCTTATTTAAACATGAAGCAGCCGTTGATGTTAAAGGTGGTGCAGGTAAGCCAAGCTCTGTGACTATTCGTGGTATCGGTGGCAACCGCGTGATGATGGTTAAAGATGGCGTACGCGTTAATAACCAGTATGCATCACCATTAGGCCCTGGCGCTGAAGGCACAGGCCGTGGATTAACTGAAGTTGAAGGCTTAAAGCAAGTTGAAGTATTAAAAACTGCGGCATCGACTATGTATGGCTCCGATGCTTTAGGTGGCGTTATGGTAATGACCACTAAAGATGCGGATGATTACTTAGGTGGCAGTGATTATTATTTCTCTGCAAATGGTGGCTACACAGGTATGAACGATGAGTTCAGCGGTGGCTTTACTAGCGCATTTGCAGCAGGTGATTTTGATAACCTAGTCAGTTATCAGCGTCGTAGTGGTGAAGAACAGCAAAACTACTACAACACATTACCAGATAGCGACTTAGTGACTGACAGCTTATTACTAAAAAGTAAGTATCACTTTAATGACGATACTAACTTGCAGTTAACCGTTGATTACATGAATCAACAACTTGACCGCTGGGAACAATATGCTGATAAAGGTGACATTGGTGAGTCAATTGATTATGACCGCCAAACTCAAGCGTTAAATACTTCATTACGTTTACGTTCAACTAAAGACCGTATCATTCATGATAATGTCGATTTTGTATTGTATTACGGTAAAACAGATCAAAGTGAGAAACGTGACTACTTTGATGGTATCAGTGGCGCAGACCGAGCAATAACGCAACACCGCGATTACCAGTTTGATGAATACCGTTTTGGTTTTGCCAGTACTTTTAGTAAGGCATTGTCATTACCCGGTCATGACCACAATATTATTTACGGTGTGGATGTTGAGCAGTCTGAAATGAGCCGCCCACGCAGCTATCAAGATATCGATGACAATGGTAATTTAACGCCATCTGAAACCGATACGTTTTCATTTGCAGATACGAAAAGCCTGCGAGCTGGCATATTTGTTCAAGATGACATGACCTTCTTAGACGGTAAACTAAACGGTATTGTTGGCTTACGTTACGATTACTTCAAAAATACCCCTGATCAACAGCAAGCTGAAGATGCTGGCCGTGATCCTGAAGACTTTGCCGCTATGAGTGATGGTTTTTGGTCACCTAAGCTTGGCCTTGTATACCACATGACTGAAAACGTTAATGTGTATGCGCAATACGCTTACGGCTACAAAATGCCAACTCCAGATCAAAAGTGGGGCGAGTTAGAAGTAAAAGATGGTGCTATGCCATTCCCTGTGATTATTGAGGCAAACTACGACTTAGAGTCAGAATCAAGTAATACCATTGAAGTGGGTGTTCGTGGCGATCACGGTGACACTAAATATGAATTTACTACTTTTTACACCAAAGCTGATAACTATATTGATTGGGAATACGTAGGTTTCAATATTTTCCCTGAAATGTCTTTAAACTACCGTTACATCAACTTCGATGAAGTTACGCTTTATGGTGCAGAAATGTCTATGAGCCATTGGTTCACTGATGAATTTGAACTTTGGGGTAATATTGCTTATACCCACGGCGAAGATCAAAACGGCGATTACTTAAATAGCGTAAGTCCATTAAAAGGTAACTTAGGGGTAAATTATTATACTTACCTAGGTAACACTGAAGCTGACTTTGGTTTAACCATGCGTTTTGCTGACAAAATGGACCGCACTACGGACTTGAATATCTATCCTGGTATGCCAGGCATGCCTGACAGAGGATTCAATGAGGTATATAACACTTCAGGCTACGCAGTATTTGATCTGACGGCTAATTTCCATGTTAATGATAACTGGACGGTACGTGCTGGCGTGTTTAACTTGTTTGATAAAGAATATATTGAGTATTCTGATGTAGCGGGTCAGTCAAAGTTCTTGATGGCAAACATGGGCGTGACTGAAGAGACCTATTCACAACCGGGTCGCTACTTTAACGTTAAGCTAAGCTACAGCTTTTAATTAGCCCTAAACACTAGATCTTGATTAACCAAAGCGTTAAATCCTTATAGGATTTAGCGCTTTTTTATTGGCTGATACTCTTATATAGACATAATTGGTTCAATCACTTAAACGGTATTTAAAAGTTTACGGCAGGCTGATTAATGCCAATTACAGTTAAGCCCTATTGTGAGTAAGTAGCCATTAGCGCAACATGACAATTACCTCACTCGCAGCGCTTAGGATAAGGTTATCAATAAAAGGGGGACTGGGCTGAATGAGGGTTATAAATGGCTAACTCATAAAATTCGTTATTGTGTTAATCCTTAGTGGCGATATTAACGAAGATTAATCGCCTTCTAGCCCTAAAGCCTTGGGTTTCTTGCAAATGCTGGTTAGATTTAAGTTTCGATTAATACTAGCTGCCTAGACTCTGCCCGCTACTGTATTGAGTATTCAGTTTAGCTAAAGCTTAGAATGGTATTTTTAACTAATCTGTCATTTTATGTCAGTTTTTTCTATTAGGCGCTTGAAATATCTTTTTTAGGACATATTATGTCATTAAGTGTTTAATAATAGTTTTGCGTTCAAGTCAGCCTGAGCATTGAGCACAGGCGTTGAGTTTATGTCGGCATGAATGCCAGATAGGAGTTGTAATGTTACGTATCGGTTTACTAATCGCCACCAACTTAGCCATTTTGCTAGTTGCTTCGATTGTGATGTCTCTGCTTGGTGTAAGCACCTCGAGCATGAGTGGTTTATTAATTTTTGCTGCTATGTTTGGTTTTGGCGGCGCATTTATCAGTTTAGCTATCTCTAAGTGGATGGCGAAGAAAACCATGGGCTGTGAAGTTATTACAAACCCTCGTGATAATACTGAACGTTGGTTAGTTGACACCGTTGCTCGTCAAGCACAGCAAGCGGGTATCAAGATGCCAGAAGTGGCAATTTACCAATCTGAAGAGATGAACGCATTTGCAACTGGCCCAAGTAAAGACAACGCATTAGTCGCTGTTAGCTCAGGCTTACTTTATGGCATGACCCAAGATGAAATCGAAGGCGTTCTGGCTCACGAAGTTAGCCACGTTGCTAATGGTGACATGGTAACCTTGACCCTTATTCAAGGTGTCGTGAATACCTTTGTTATTTTTGCCGCGCGTGTTGTTGCAGGCATTGTGAATAACTTCGTTGCGAGTAATGATGAAGAGGGCGAAGGTCTTGGTATGTTCGCATACATGGCTGTGGTTTTCGTACTTGATATGTTATTTGGTATTTTAGCGTCTATGGTTGTGGCTTACTTCTCTCGTATTCGTGAGTTTAAAGCAGATGAAGGCGCGGCCAAACTTGCTGGTAAAGATAAGATGATTGCGGCGTTAGAGCGTTTAAAAACTGGCCCAGAAACGGGTGCGATGCCAGCGCAAATGTCAGCATTAGGTATTAACGGTAAACGTTCAATGACTGACTTCTTAATGAGCCATCCACCACTAGAAAAACGTATTAACGCCCTTAGAAATAGTTAATAATGTGATCTTGGTTATAAAAGGAGCTTAATAGCTCCTTTTTTATTGCTTCCATTTTTATTTTAACTGGTTAATATAACCTTCTTTTTTGCGTGGATACATTCTGTAACGCTTTTTGGGTGTCAGAGATGATTGTTAAATTTTGCCGCAGGTTATTTAGTGTTGCTAAATTAACCAGTGTTAGCTAAGTTTATAACTGAGCCTAAAAAAAGTCGTGCTGAAAATTGATATCGATTAAAGGTCTCTCTATTAGAGCCTTTTTGATTATCTTAACTGGAGGGTATAATAGTGAGCAATAAAATACTTGTAGCAATGTTTGCAGCAGCTTTAGCTGTAGTAACTTTGTCATCAAATGCATTCGCTGCAGATGAAGTTTTAGCTGATTTCCATGCTGAAATGGGCGGTTGTGAAACATGTCATGCTGATGGCGAGCCATCTGCTGACGGTGAGTATGAGTTTGCACAGTGTCAAGACTGTCACGGAACACTTGCTGAAATGGATGAAAACCATACGCCACATGATGGCATGTTAATGTGTGCAGATTGTCACGCACCACATGATATGAATGTGGGTGAAAAACCGACTTGTGATAGCTGCCATGATGATGGCCGCGTTGCTAAATAATTGATGACTATTTAGCTTTAAGCAAAGTTTAAAAGCGCTGAAATTCAGCGCTTTTTTATTGCCTTAATTTTACTGTTTATCAATTAGTTTTATTTTCCCGCCGACATTAGCTCAAAGAATAATTCCCCATGAATATTCAATTCATGGTTTATCCATTTATTAGTCTAGCCATTAAGTATACCTCTAAAGTGGTATTTATTTTCTTTTGTTTTCAACGACATGCGCGTTATTGGTGCGGCTTGGTGCACTTTTGTTGAACAAAACAAGCGGTTTTTTATTTGCCTAGATTGTAAACGGTTTGTAAATCATTAAGTTAGCAATTGGCATGAGATTTGCGATGTTATTGTCATTGAATTTGAGTCAGTGAAGAGAAGTGGCATGTCTAATATCCAATCTAGTTGTGCTTATTGCGGAGTCGGCTGCGGAATAAGTGTAACCCCTAGCAGTCTTAACGACATTGGATTTGAGCTTGAAGGTGATCGTTCTCACCCAGCCAATAAAGGTCAGTTATGTGCCAAAGGTGAGCGTTTATTAGAAAGCTTAGCCCAGCCAAATAGTTTACGTTACCCCAAGTATAAGTCTGGTAAGTCAGTTGCTTGGCCTGAAGCTATCACGACAATTGCTGACACCTTTCAACAAACTATTGATCAATATGGCGCTGATTCAGTAGCATTTTATCTATCAGGGCAACTTTTAACTGAAGATTACTATGTGGCTAATAAGTTAGCCAAAGGCTTTATTGGCACGGCGAATGTTGATACCAATTCACGCCTTTGTATGTCCTCAGCTGTAAGTGCTCACATGCGAGCATTTGGAGAGGATGTTGTAGCGGGTTGTTATGACGATTTTGAACTGGCGGAAGTGATTGTACTTGTTGGCGCAAATACCGCTTGGACCCATCCGGTTTTATTTCAGCGGATGATTAAAGCCCGTCAGCGTCATGGCACTAAAATAGTCGTAATTGACCCAGCTAAAACCGCTACGGCAAGCCAAGCAGATTTGCATCTTCAAATCGCGCCGGGGACAGATAGCTTATTATTTAATGGTTTACTGAATTTTATTGCCAAAAATGAAGCGTTAAATCAGCCATATATTGATGCGCACACTGAAAACTTCACTGAAACCTTAGTACACGTTGCCAGTCAAACCGCTGATGTTGAAACACTTGCCCAAGCGCTATTAGTGCCGATTGATCAGTTGCAGGATTTCTATCAGTTATTTATCTCTCACGCAAAAGTTATGACGGCAAGCTGCCAAGGGGTAAATCAATCTATTGCAGGCACTGACACAAGCAATGCGATAATCAATTGTCACTTAGCCCTTGGTCAGGTAGGTAAGGAAGGTTGTGGGTTCTTTTCACTTACAGGTCAACCCAATGCCATGGGCGGGCGTGAAGTAGGCGGTTTAGCGACACAACTTGCTTGTCATATGGGGTTTTCTGAGCCAGAGCGTCAAGTGTTAGGAGATTTTTGGCAGTCTGAGGTGATCGCGACTGATAAAGGTCTCACAGCCGTTGAATTATTTGATGGTATGGCAGATGGAACAATTAAAGCGGTGTGGATTATGGGTACGAATCCTGTGGTGTCATTGCCCAATACTGCAAAAATCACTGCGGCATTAGAAACCTGTCCTTTTGTAGTGGTGTCTGAGATCAGCCAAGATTCTGCGACTGCGCAATTGGCCGATGTGTTATTACCAGCACAGGGGTGGTCTGAAAAATGTGGCACTGTAACTAATAGTGAGCGAGTGATTAGCCGCCAACGTGGCTTTATAAAAGCTAAAGGCGCTGCCAAAGCCGACTGGTGGGCCTTGGCAGAAGTCGCAAAAGCGATGGGTTTTGAACAAAGTTTTAGCTTTAAAAACAGCGCTGCCGTATTTAAAGAATTTGCTCAACTATCAAAAGTAGTTAAGCAAGCATTTCCGCAAAAGCAGTTTGATTTAAGCGGTTTGGCTGATTTAACCGATGCGCAATATGATGAGTTACTACCGACCCAGTGGCCTGTTGCTAATCATAATGCCATTGGGGTTAATAACCAAAGATTGTTTGCCGATGGCATATTCGCCACCGCAACTTCAAAAGCGCAATTTATTGAAACCACAGCAGATTGCCAATTAACACCTTTGTCAGCAGGCCAAGTACGCTTAAACAGTGGTCGCAGCCGAGATCAATGGCACACCATGACCCGCACCGGTCATATTGCTGCGCTTAGAGCCAGTACCCCAGAGCCTGTTATTGCGGTTCATCCTTCGACTTTAGCGCAATTGAATTTAATTGAAGACGACTTGGTTACGTTTGCAGACCCAAATTTATCAATAGCAAAGTTAGCCGTGGCAAGAGTAGTTGCTGATGACTCCCAAGCACCAGACTTAGGGTTTATGTCAATGCATTGGTCTGAGCAGTTCTCGTTAGGTAGGGGCGTTAATGGCCCACTTGATAGCCAGTTTGACCCTTACTCTAAACAGCCAGCGTTTAAATGCCAAACCGTGTCGCTCGCTAAAGTAGCTGTGACATTGCAAGGGGTCGTTTTTGGTCAGCATGATCCACAAATGCAAGGCCTGAACTGGAATGTTCAGCAAACATTATCCACTGGCAGTTGTTATCACATCGGTTTTGAAAATACAGATGCAGCATTTGCCTATCAGTCAACGGCGCACGCGTTAAAATGGACCATTTCCCTTGCTAGTCAGCAACTTATCCATGTGCAGTGCAATATCAGCAACGGCTTGTTGGTATCACTTAAACTGTTAAGTGGCACAAAGGTAGCGGTTTCCCTTGAAGCGATGAATTTGCTTATTGGTCAAACCGTTGATGTCGCATTAATGCGGCAATTACATCAGTTGCTTAAAGCTGGTAACAGCCCACTCATTTGTGCCTGTACCGGTGTCACGCAAGCCAATATTGAAGATGCCATGCTGCAAAAGCTTGATAATACAGTATTCAGTAAACGTGCCTTAGCATCTGATTTTTCAGGCGCTACAGCGATTAACACGGACATTACACAAGCGGATTTCGATAAGGCATTAGATGAAACCCAAACAGAGCTAGGCTGCGGCAGACAATGTGGAAGCTGCCACAGTGAAGTGAATCAATGTGCCAGTGATATTTGGCATATTGCTTTAGCTGATATAGCGACAGAGTCATCAGAGCAAGAACGTAAATCAACCCAAGAGGAGGTGGTGTAATGAGTCATACATTGAATAAGCTAATTAACCTTAATGACGCAGCCGCTAATAATGATTTGATTTCGGGTGATGTCGAAATTGTCGGCGCCGGTTGCGGGCAGCTAGATTTAATGACCATTAAAGCGGCTCGAATAGTGTCTCAAGCTGAAGCGATAGTTTATGACAGCTTAGTGAGCAGCGATATTCTTTCATTAGTCTCTGTTGATTGTCAGCGTCACTTTGTCGGTAAACGTTGCGGTCAACCAAGCTATAAGCAAGGTGATATAAACGCTTTACTAGCAAAGCTTGCCTTACAAGGACTTAAAGTTGTGCGTTTAAAAGGTGGCGATCCACATATTTTTGGGCGCGGGGCAGAAGAGTCGTTATATTTAGCCAGATTGGGTATAACCAGCCGTTTTACACCAGGTATTACCGCGGCGTTAGGTTGTGCTTCAACAACGGGTATCCCACTCACTTATCGCGGAACCGCTCGTTCAGTGACCTTAGTGACAGGTACCCGCATTACAAATGATGGGCTAGATCAGGCGCCAACCCATTGGAAAGGTTTATTAGAAGCACAATCTACCTTAGTTTTTTACATGGGCAAAGAGCAAGCTACAGCTATTTCAGCAGGACTTATGGCGGTTAACGCCGATGCTAAATTGCCCGTGGCATTTGTTACCAATGGCGGTAGACCTAATCAATTAATTACCTATGCCAATGTCAGCAATATGGCTGAACAAGCGACTTTAATTAAAGATAGTGGCCCAACCTTAATCATCATTGGAGAAGTGGTTGCTGTAGGGCAAGAGTTATCTGGCTTATTGTCTGACATACAAGCCAAGCCAACACATTTTGTGGAGGTGGCCTATGGTTGAACAACAAACGCAAGATATGCTTGATGCCGCTGATTTTGATAGCCGTAAGCTCATCAAAGCACTGGGTAAAGGCGTTAAAGGTAGCCGCAGTTTGAATCTTGATGAGGCAGCTTATCTGATTAAAGGTTTTGCAAGTGGTGACATTTCTACTGCGCAAATGGCGGCAGCGATGATGCTTATGCGAGTACGTGGTGAATCAGTTGAAGAACTTGCAGGCGTAGCGTCAGGGCTAAAGCAGTTGGTTTCTCCTCAGTGGAAAAATATTAAAGCAGATATTGATTGGCCGGTATATGCCGGTAAGCGCGAGCAGTTACCTTGGTTATTATTATCGGCAAAAATGCTGGCTAAACAAGGTAAAACCATAGTGTTGCATGGTGATAGTCAATCATTACCCCATCGACGTCATGTTGAATCATATATTGCGGCTTTAGATATTCCTAAATGCGACAACGCCGAAACAGCCGCAGACATGTTAACGAAAACAGGGCTGATTTACCTTAACAGCGCAGATGTGATTCCAGTATTAAATGATTGCCGCGCTTTGCATCAAGAGTTGGGTTTACGAAGTTTTATTCAAATGTCTGTTCGCTGCGTTAACCCGTGTAATGCGGCATTTAGCCTTCGCAGTTATTTTCATCCTGGATTAGATAAATTGCATCATCAAGTGGCAGCGCTTTTGGCAAAGAGCAGTGGCCAAAATGAAGCGGCAGATATTGCTATTTTTAAAGGCCTGCAGGGGGAAACCGAAATCAACCCTCGTGTCAGTACTCGGGTGGGTTTACTGCGCTTTAATGGCCAACATGAAGCTAATTTTGCTGAGATTGATCTGCCGACTCAACTTGAGGCGTTTGTGGGGGCTAAGCTTGGTCAAGCTGATTTGCCTGCTGCTGTACTGGCACAACTTTGGCTGGCTGAAGACATTACTGAGGCCGATTTATCAACGGCACAATTACAGCAAGCGATAGCCAGTGTCACCGCCACGATAGCGCTGGTAAATGTGCTATGTAATAAAGAATTAGCAATTAATGATGCCTTAGAAAATGCCAAAAAAGTCTGGTTTGAGCGAAATAAATATGTCATTCAAGACTCACCTGTTATGAGGACATCCCTGTGGCAAACTATTGAAAATAAAATTATTCCGTCAACTCGACATGCAGTAAGGAGTTAAACATATGATTAATTATATCTATTGTGACCCATCATTTAATAACCATGCATTGCTGACAGATTATAAAGTCCAACTAAGTCAGTTACAGGCATGTGTTGAAGTAACAAGCCTCAGTCAACTAGAACAAAATGTACTTAAGGGGGATGGCTCATGTTTAGTCTTTTTAACCAATGAATTACAACCCTTGCAGCAAGCCTTTATTGAGCGTTTGTTATCGAATACGGCTTTACCCATTATTGTGAATGCCCAGCATTGGGATGAAAACCACCTCGCCAGTTTGTTACTTTGCGGCAGGGTGACTTTTGTACCCGAGCAGCTGTCAGCAAAGCGCCTAAATGCTTTAGTGAACCTTGCAAAAATTCGCTTTGATAATGCTTCAAATATGCTCGAAAAGGTGAAGCAATTAGATGAGAAATGTGTCGCGATGAAGCTGGTGTCAAAAGCCAAGTCGTTACTGCAATTGCAGGGTATTAGCGAAAAAGTGGCCCATGAATTGATCCAAAAACAGGCCATGAGCAAGGGGGTAAGCGTAGCTGAAATGGCAAAAAGTATCATTGCAGCCGCAAAACAAATTGAAGCAAATCAAAGAGGGGCGAACCGAATGCAACAATTTGGTGCGCGTGCGCCTGTGGTGACCAGTATTGCCTAGTATTTTTTCAGGGAAATATATTATGTTACATATTTACAATGACTTATAGATTGTTGTTTGTTGGCATAGTCAATGCAAAGTATTGGCTAGATCATGTGAGCAATAAAGTTGTGTGAAGCATTAGCTAGCTGAAGGCGAGCTTGCGGTAATAAATCGCTGTGGAAATAAATAGAAGAGATAAAGAGTTTAGGTCCATCGTTATCATTATGACAAATTGTAGCTTGGATCTCTAACCTCAAAATGCAATGGCGCGAGAACCTAATCGTCGTTAATCAATACGCTGTAACAGCGTAATTTAAACAGTTTATAGTTAAAAATTTGAAGACTTTTGGCAATGGCGCCAGCTCTGTTAATCCAGAGGCTGGCGCTTTTTTGTTTTTAGGGCTTCAACAAAAATTCAAGGAGCCTTCTATGGCAAATGCAAAATCCAAGCTGGTAGTGATAGGTAATGGCATGGTGGGTCATCACTTTATCGAGCAATTATGTCGTCAAGGGTTGCAGCAGCAATTTGATATTGAAGTGTTTGGTGAAGAGCCCCGACCTGCATACGATAGGGTGCAACTGTCAAAATATTTTGAAAGCGGTAGTGCCGATGAATTGATGCTAACTAGTGCAGAGGATTATCAAGATTGGGGGGTAAAGTTGCACCTTGATAGCCGAATTACCGCGTTAGATACCGCCAATAAAACCGTGACCACAGAAGCGGGCGTAACGACAGCCTATGACAGTTTAGTCCTTGCAACAGGCTCTTACCCATTTGTCCCACCTATTGCTGGTAACGATAGAGAAAGCTGTGTGGTGTACCGCACCATTGAAGATTTACAAGATATTGAAGCGGCAGCGAAAAAATCTAAAGTTGGCGTGGTAGTCGGTGGCGGTTTGTTAGGCCTTGAAGCGGCAAATGCACTAATGGCCCTTGGCGTAACCACGCATGTTGTTGAATTTGCACCACAGTTAATGCCAGTACAATTAAATGATAAAGCAGGTGATTTACTAAAAAGTAAAATTAATGATTTAGGCGTATCAGTACATACCTCTAAAGCCACCACCGCCATTATCGATGGTGAGAGCGCAGTGCACCGCATGACATTTAACGATGATAGCTTTCTTGAAACTGACATGATTGTGTTTTCTGCCGGTATTCGACCTCAAGATGCATTAGCTAGAAGCAGCGGGCTGCAAATGGGCGAGCGCGGCGGCATTGCAATTGATGATAACTGCTTAACCTCAGCACCGGATGTTTATGCCATCGGTGAATGTGCCTTATGGCAAAACCGCATTTTTGGCTTAGTTGCCCCAGGTTATCAAATGGCGCGGGTCGCGGTGTCGCATTTAGCGGCAGGCGTTGCTACGGCGCCTTCGGAATCGTTGGCATTTACTGGCGCAGATATGAGCACCAAACTCAAGCTATTAGGTGTTGATGTTGCTGCCATTGGTGAAAGCCGCGGTTTCGACAATGCGCAATTTGTGGAGTTATCTGACAATCAATCAGGCGTATATAAAAAGTTGTGGTTAGATGAGTCGGGTCAATATCTTAAAGGCGCTGTATTAGTGGGCGATAACAGTGACTATGCCCGTTTACTGGATTTGTATTTATCGCAAGATGCAATTGAAGGCAATGCGGTTGAATTATTAATGACGGGTGATGAAACGGCGCTTGAATTAAAAGACAGCTCAATAGTTTGCTCTTGTCATCAAGTGACTAAGTCTGATATCACCACTTCTGTGACCAAAGGCAATCATACTATTGCTGAAATCAAAACCTGTACTCGAGCCGCATCAGGCTGTGGTGGGTGTGCGCCATTGCTGAAGAAAATCATGGATGAAGCACTCATAGCAGAAGGGGTTGAGTGCAATACTGGTATTTGTGAGCATTTTGAACACGATAGACAGTCTTTGTATCATTTGTGCCAAGTTGAAAACATTACTGACTTTGAGACGTTAATTACTCGCCATGGTAAACACGCTGGTACCAATGCAGGGTCGACGTTTGGTTGTGATATTTGTAAGCCCGCTGCGGGGTCAATTTTTGCTTCATTGCAGAATAAATATGTTTTAAACCAAGAGAGCAGTCATGTTCAGTTGCAAGATACTAACGACGCCTATCTTGGCAATATACAAAAAGATGGTACTTACTCTGTCGTGCCGCGAATTGCAGGTGGTGAAATTACCCCTGATGGTTTGATTGCTATTGGCGCTGTTGCCAAAGAATATGACTTGTACACCAAAATTACAGGTGGTCAGCGAATTGACTTATTTGGCGCAAAATTATCCGAGTTACCGAGTATTTGGAGTAAATTAATTGATGCAGGGTTTGAAACCGGTCATGCCTACGGTAAATCGCTGCGTACGGTTAAATCTTGTGTGGGGAGCACTTGGTGTCGTTATGGTGTTCAAGACTCTGTTTCTACAGCCATTGATTTAGAGAACCGCTATAAAGGTTTACGTGCGCCCCATAAAATTAAGTTTGCTGTCTCGGGGTGTACTCGAGAATGCGCAGAAGCCCAAAGCAAAGATATTGGTGTAATCGCTACCGATAAAGGTTGGAACTTATATGTTGCTGGTAATGGCGGTATGCGTCCACGCCATGGTGATTTATTTGCCACCGATTTAGATACTGATACCTTAGTCAAATATATCGACAGAGTTCTGATGTTTTACATTAAAACCGCTGATAAATTACAACGCACTTCAGTGTGGATGGAGTCGCTAGAAGGCGGTTTAGCCTATCTACAGTCGGTGGTGATACAAGATAGTTTAGGCCTTGCGGCAGAGCTTGATAGTCAAATGGCCAAAGTGGTCGCGGCTTATCAATGTGAGTGGAAAACCAGTCTTGAAAAACCTGAATACCTGGCCCGTTTTAATGAGTTTGTTAACCCAGATGCTCAGCCTGAAGGTGAAACACATCTGTATCATCGCGCCCGTCAGCAGCGTTTTCCGGCTATGGTATCAACTGGTGCCGGTGACATTGCGATTAAAGAAATTGAATCAGAATCAGACGTTGTGGAGGAATTGGTATGAGTTGGGTGAATGTATGTAATGAATCAAGCTTACCACAAGGCACGGGGATTGCAGCGTGGGTTGCGGGTAAAGCCGTGGCCATTTTTGATTTAGGCAAACACGGTTTGTTTGCCATTGATAATATCGATCCGGCGACAGGGGTAAGTTTGTTAGCTCGTGGCTTAATTTGTGATGTTGAAGGTAAGTTATGTGTGGCTTCTCCATTATATAAGCAACATTACAACTTAGTGACTGGCGTGTGTATTGAAAATGAAGCGCTGGTGGCTTCACCCTATGAAATTAAAAAGGAAGCTGGCCAAGTATTAGTACTGGCTAAATCATAGGGTAAAATTAGAAGCGTGTTAAAAATTAATTTTTTAGGAAAGCACGAGTGACACTCATCAGCGTTAACTGACTTTAGGGTTGGTAGTGCTGTTGAGTTTACGCTTTTCATAAATGATAAGACTATTATTTTTTAATTACTGCGATGTTTTTAAATGATTTACTTTTAAAAATCTCAAACATTTTATAAATGTTGGGGGTTACAAATAATTTTTCTAATTCTGCACTAAGTAACTTCACACTGTTTACTAATAACCGTTTCTTATTTTCCCTAATATTTTTCCTAATATTTTTCGTTAAATATTTTCCGCTTTAAAGTTTATTTGGATTGACGTTTAATGCTAAAAACAGCCTCAATTTAAGATTAATAATCTCATGATATTCTGAACTGGTCTTACCAAGGGAGCTGTATGTTTTTATTGCTAAAATTTAAACAAAAACGTTGATAAATCCTTTTGCTGTTTAATACTAAAGTGGGGGTGGCTGATGATTTTGTAGCTATTGGTCTATATAGTTTTAATACTCGAGGGGGATTTAGAATAAATTTTATTGAGCAATACTTTAGCCACTGAAAATGTGAAGGGAATTCTCCTTTCAGTTTATTAAAGGCAGAAAGCATGGACGTATTCAAACGTAAATATTTACATCGCTTAACTACAATTCTAGTAATTTCATTTGCCTTTGTCTTCTGTTTAGCTTCTTTTCCTACTTTCAGTCAGCCAGATTTAAGTGATTATGACGAACTAGCCAGTGGGGCTAATTTAGCTCAAGTTTCACAAGATGGCAGTGATAGTTCATTAAGCCTATTTCAGTCTGGTACCGCTAATCGTTTCCAATCTCATCAAGTCGGTTTTAATAATTCAATAAATGTGAATCAGCAAGGCATGCATCATATTGCAGGTCTTAGTCAGTCTGGTGCCAATATTGAAGCTGAAATCTTACAGATGGGTTTTGGAAATGCGGTTGTTTCTTTGCAGCACGGAGAAAATCTATACCTCGATGTGATGCAAACAGGAACAGGAAACGTAGCTTTAATTAAGCAAAGTGGTTACGACAATTCGATAGAGATCCAGCAGCACGGATCTGGTAACGCAGTGGGCGTACTTCAATGGGGAAACTCACAAGATGTAGTGATAACCCAAAGTAATTTATCTAACTAAGAGTAAAAGGAAAGACGATATGAAACATTCAAAATTAGCCTTATTGATTTCAGCAGTATTACTAACCTCAGCTAGCGCGCATGCCAGCGATGATAATAAGGCAACAGTAGGCCAAGCAGGTGATGGCAATAAGGTAACTGTAACCCAGCAAGTTAATAGCACTGCAAATGAAGCTACAGTGTCTCAAACAGGTGATACGAATACAGCCGAGGTAATTCAAGCTGAAACGTCAAATAGCCAAGCTTTTATCACTCAAGAGGGTAATGAAAACCAAGGTAAAATTTATCAACATCATACAACAGCAACAGCAACAGCAACTATAGATACAACAGGTAGTTTAAATAAAGCTGATGTCGAACAAAAATATTATAATGGTGGTTTTGCAGCTGCGACTGTGACCCAAGAGGGTAGCATTAATGACGCGAAAATTATGCAAGAAAATGCTGATGGTGCATCATCTACGATTAATCAGTTCGGTGATGGCGATACGGCAGAAATTAGAAACTTTATATCTGACTTTGCCGATGCAACTATCAATCAGTCAGTAGGTGCAGGTAATGATGCTTATATAAATCAAGAAGCTTCTGATGGCGCTGAAGCGACTATATCTCAAGCAGGTGCAGGCAATACTGGTGAAATTTATCAAAATACTCAGTCATTTACCGATGATGCTTCTGAAGATACTGTCGCAGTAATTACTCAAACTGGCGATAATAACGGAGCCGATATTGCACAAACAGGCTTATCAAATGATGCTTCAGTTATGCAAATGGGCAGTGATAACGAGGCATTTGTTACTCAATCGAATTTGAATAATATGGCTGATGTTGACCAGACTGGTGATAGCGGTTGGGCTACAGTTTTGCAAAGTGGTACTAATGGAGAAGCTACTGTAATTCAAGCAGACTTCAATCAAACGGCAACCGTAACTCAGTCTGATGACGGTCAAATAGCATCTGTTAATCAAAGTAACGCTGACAATACAGCAACGGTTACCCAAAGTGTTATGGGTAACTCTGCGACAGTTAATCAAGCTGGTAGCGGTGATACGGCTACTGTTGTTCAAATTGGTGTTTCAAACGAGGCGTTAGTTACTCAATTGTTTGGTAGCGTATCAAATACAGTGTCTGTATATCAAACCGGTGATGATAACTATGCTGGTGCAAAAACAGGCTATAACGCCAACAACACTATTACTATTACTCAAACTGGTAATAGAAACTCTGTGACTGATAACGGCAATGCCACTAATTCTTATGGGACCGGTTTTGGTGCGGGTGCATGGGGAAGCGATAATGTTGTCAATGTGACGCAAACGGGTAATGACAATACTGCTTATGCAGACGGTGCAAGTAATGGCAGTATGGTTGATATCGTTCAGAGCGGTGAATATAACGAAGCTATTGGAGAGTCTTGGCTTGGTGCAACTAATAACCTTGATATTAGCCAAACGGGTACAGAGCACTTTGCTGATGTTTATATTTTGGGTAGCACAAACGTTGTTGCAGTAACACAAACTGATGCGAGTAATTATTCATCAGTTGATACTGTTGGTAATGGTAACTCTGTGACTATTAACCAAGGCGCAGTAATGTTGCCTTAATAGTACAAAAGTCTAGGTTTGTTTTTTTAAACACCCTTTCGGCTAATAGTATAAGTCAGGTTAGCTTGCTAACCTGACTTTATTATTTTTACAGCTTTGTTTAAGTATTAACATGGAGTAAAAGGTGATGTTTAAAGTTATCAATTGGATGATAGTTTCACGTTCGCAATTGCTTGTTGACCTACTTGATTGCCGTTGGCCCCAAGAGTTTTTGGTCAAGCTAGCTAAAGCAACTCCAGCAACGATGAGTACTAAATTAAATTCACATGAAATCTCTTTAGTGGTGTTTGATTTAGCTACCATAGATTTACAACAAGCTTATCAATTACAGCGTTTAATAGAACGTGAACACAGCTCGGTGAAAACGGTATTTATTAATTTCCCCAAACAAGTTGATGCCAAATTTTTGATCCATCCTGCTACTACGTTTGGTGTATTTTATAGTGATGCTGAGCTTACGGTTATTAGCAGTGGGTTTAATGAAATACTTAAAGGTCGCAGCATTATTCCCCACGATTTACATAAATCGGTCTCTGGTGATGAAGCTGACGATGATAGTGAACATTTAACCATACGCGAAAGAGAAGTACTTCAAGCCTTACTTACAGGCAGTACAAATTTAGATATCGCCAACCAATTGTTTGTCAGCGAAAGTACAATTAAAACCCATTTATATCGCGCTTTCAGAAAAATTGGTGTATCCAGCCGCGGTCAAGCAATAGCTTGGGCACAGACTCACATGCATGAGGTTAGAGTATGAAAAGCATCTTATTGATGTTTTTTCTGTTCATCTTTTCAAGTCATGTTATTGCCGCTGGTGATTCAGTAACAAAACCTTTAGTTACTGAATCAACACTAGCTATTAAGTCAACTTTAGTAACTGAACCATCTGTAAAGCAAATCAGCACTAAAAATAAACCGCCAATTGATCAAAGCCACGCAGAAAAGCTTAAGAATGCCAAAGAGCCAACAACTTCAGCGACAGATAAGAATATTCAAAAAGCTGCCAAAACTAAGCCGATTAATATTAATGATGCCGTCCCCAAGGATGAAGCGGATTTAATTGATGGGTTAATCTTAAATCGTGCGATGACCCGACTCGGCCATCGCTTTTACCGTGAATTTGTCGCGGCATACAGAGATATTGGCGGCGAGTCTAAACATACCGGGCTCACCGTTATTGAACAAGCTACAGCAAGAAGTGGTAGCAAAATATTAATACAACAAAACAGAAAAACCGTTTTTGTGACTTTTGTGTCGCCTATTAGTCGGAATATAGACGACCAAGCCAATTATGCCGCCAAACGTGTTAACTCTGCGGTAGTTAAGCAAAATGAACAAGCAGTTTTAGGAGCGCTGTTTGACCCAGATCTCGCACCTGACGAATTCTAAGCATGGAACGCCAAAATGAAAAAAATAACATTTACTTCAATATTGCTCATTCTTTCAGTTGATTGCTTTGCCACTCAACTTATTTATCAACCAGTAAACCCAGCCTTTGGTGGCAGCTATTTAAATGGCTCATATCTACTGGCTAATGCCGCAGCACAAAATGATCATGAAAGTGGGGGCTCTGGCTATGTTGCTCCCACAGCATTAGAACGCCTTTCTAACTCTTTGCAATCTCGTTTGATGAGCCAATTATTCAATGATGCGGCAAATGGGGGCGAGGGTTATCTATTAACAGATGACTTTGAAATTAACGTAGTTAATGAAGACGGCTCATTGATTGTGCATATTACCGACGTATTAACCGGTGAAACCACCATTATTGAAGTTGGCGGTATCGTTGATGACAGTGTTGGGGGCTAATAATGAAAAAATTAATTATTAGCTTGTGCCTACTATCATTAACAGCTTGCTCATCAATTGATGAAGAGTTTGAAAATATAGACGCCACTTCCAGTTTAATGCCTAAAGGTGAAACTTATTACGATCTAACCAGTTTACCTTTTCCACAAGGTGCGATGGTTGCTGCTGTATATGATTTTCGCGATCAAACAGGGCAATATAAGCCTATTCCATCAAGTAATTTTTCAACGGCAGTGCCACAATCGGGTACGGCATTTTTAGCCCAGTCACTTAATGATTCAGCATGGTTTATACCCGTTGAGCGTGAAGGACTGCAAAACCTATTAACAGAACGTAAAATTTTACGGGCAGGGCTTAAAGGTGATGCCAGTAAATTACCACAACTTAATAGTGCGCAGGTATTAATGGAAGGTGGCATTGTTGCCTATGACACCAATATTAAAACAGGCGGTGCTGGGGCGCGCTATTTAGGCATTGGCGCTTCGGGTCAATACCGAGTCGATAGCATTACCGTTAATTTACGTGCTGTGGATATTCGAACAGGCCGATTACTCAGTAGTGTTACCACCACCAAATCGGTGATATCAAAAGAAATTACCGCGGGTGTATTTAAGTTTATTGATGCACAAGATTTGTTAGAGGCTGAAGCGGGTTATACCTCTAATGAGCCTGTGAGTTTATGCGTAGTCGCGGCCATTGAGAGCGCAGTTGTGCATCTTATTGCCGATGGCATTTGGAAAGGGGCTTGGAGGCTAGGGGATGCCACTACAGGTTTGCAAAATACGACCTTGCAAAAGTATTGGTTAGAAGCCCATAAAGAAGCGCAAGTCAGTGCCAGAATTAAACGTGGCTAATTACCTGAGCTGAATAAATCGCTCCTAATTATTAGTCCCTAATGTTTTAATCACGATAAAGGTGCCAATGGCGCCTTTTGTGTTTTCTGTTGGTTAAACTTCTAGATACACGGGGGCGCCCTTGAGGCGATAACCGCATAAGCTGCTAAGTTTTCACTATGGTTAAGTTAACCCAAGCTTTAATTATGTGGTTATCAAAACGACGTCTAAGAAGTCTAATTGCATAACCACAAAGCTAACCATCAAAAATATAGAGCTTTTTTTAGCGACAACAATGTTAATTGTTGGGGATACTTCAAATAAATCCCCTTTAGCATTGATAACAATGATGTGATAATGCCTAAATAAATTCTAAGTAAGTGAGCGTTGCTATAGTTAATCGAGCGGTCAAAAGTGGCTTGATAGTGCCAACAACATTTAACAGTGATTAATAGCAAAGTGTTAAACTTGCTTGGCTTAAGTGACAAATGCAGCAGTAGCTATTATATAGTTAAGCAAGCGCTTAGTCGGCTGCTTGATTAGCGCATTCAACAATGATTTTCACTACTTCGATTATAATAACCAAAAGGATGATCAATCATGGCTGAAGAAACCATTTTCAGTAAAATTATACGCCGAGAAATTCCTGCCGATATTTTGTTTCAGGATGAACTCGTCACCGCTTTTCGCGATATCAACCCACAGGCACCAACACATATTCTGATTATTCCAAACCATTTGATCCCCACAGCCAATGATGTAAAAGCATCTGACGAACTGGCATTAGGGCGAATGATGACAGTTGCGGCAAAGCTGGCTGATGAAGCGGGTATTGCAGAAGATGGTTACCGCTTAATCATGAACTGTAATAAACACGGTGGCCAAGAGGTTTACCATATTCATATGCATCTACTTGGCGGTAAGTCACTTGGGCCAATGCTAAGTCGGTTGGATTAATACTAATAACATGAAAATAAACAGTGATTTTTTTCCGTTAACCGGCGTAGCAAGCCGATTTGTTAATCAGCTTGCCCATTGCCGTCGTTTGAATATTAGTGCCTTAGAAGCTAGTGAACATCACGTATTACTGGAGTTGCCTTATAGCCAAGATATCATTGGAGATCCAGATACCGGGGTGATCCACGGCGGTGTGGTGACCACTATCATTGATACCGCATCCGGCACTTCTGTCGTTTGCGCTATTTTAGAAAAGTATCAATCCTTAGAAATATCGCCAACCTTAGATTTACGGGTTGACTACATGAAGCCGGCTGAGCCAAATAAGCCGCTGTATGCATTTGCAGAATGTTACCGCTTGTCGGCCAATGTGGCGTTTACCCGTGCAATTGCTTATCAAGACAGTATTGATGATCCTATTGCACATGCTGTTGGCTCATTTATGCGTATTAGCCCAGAAATGGTGGGTGAAGAGTTTAGACAAGCTTTGATGGGCAGCGCTGATGAAGCAAGTGCAGTTAATTCTGCTGCTAATAACCAGCCTGATACTCATAGTGTTGAAGTTTTGCAGGCAGGCAATGCGAGTTTAACTGTGGGCGATATTAATGTTCATGATGTTGTTAAGCGCGCTATTGATTTAAATGACTATAGTTATTTATTAGAGAAAGTCCCTTATACCCAATTTATCGGGATGAGTGTTGATCGCTTTGGTGATGAAATGGTATTTAAGTTGCCAACTAAAGATGACAATATTGGTAATCCTATTCTGCCAGCCATACATGGCGGGGTTATTGCCGGGTTTATGGAAATGTCGGCGATTGTGCAGTTAATGGTATTTATGCAAGCCCAGAAAGTGCCAAAAATTATCGATTTCTCAATTGATTATTTACGTGCAGGTTTACATCAAGATACGTTTGCTGAATGCAAAATTACTCGTCAAGGACGCCGAGTTGCTAACGTTAGCATTAATTGCTGGCAGAAAAACCGTAAACAGCTTATTGCTACTGCGAGAGCGCATTTCTTGCTGGAACAGTAGTCACAGGCAGTTGATGCTTCGATGAGCAAGCTGCTTGACACTGAGCCGACGATTTATTTTTAATACTTTAAAAAGGAATAATGATGACATTAAGAGTAATAATGATATCGCTAGCGTTAATGCTATCAGCTTGTGCTAATCATACCGCGGGTGTCATGGCGAGCTCTAATAGCGAGGTAAGAGTTGATAATAATTCTTTTGCAAGAAAAGTCGCAGTTGAGCAAGTCAATGTCAGAACCCAAGCGGATTTATTGCAAGGTTCGGCATTAATCATCAGTAAGGTGTCAACGGATTTAAGGCTGCAATATAAGTTTACTTGGTTTGATGTTGGGGGCTTTACCATTGAAGATGAAGCAAGCAGCTGGAAGTCATTAAAGCTACATGGCAAACAACAAATGCAGGTTAGCGCAGTGGCCCCTAATGCCAATGCAAGCCGTTTTGAAGTATATGTAAGAGAAGCATTCTCTAACTAAGTGTATCTTTTAAAATATAAAACACGCTTAATTGCGTGTTTTTTGTTTTATAGGCATCGCTAATCATAAAAATATCTATGTGATAATTTTTTGTACTTAAATAGTTAATAAAAAGTACCTGTTAGTGCTGTTGCACAGATGAAGGATAGTTTATAATCCGCCGCGCCAAGGGGTGTTTATCGTGTTGATAAACTGAGATGTCTAAAGACAAACCCTTAGAACCTGATCCGGCTCATACCGGCGTAGGAATAGGCTGCATGCTTTGCCGTAAATGTTAGTCATTAACTCAGTGATAAACCAAGTCGTAAACGAAAAACGACACCGATTTAAAAACTGATAATTGTAATGACAGTCATGGATGCACATAACTAATTCACTATGCTTGCCGGATCTCAAAATTATAATTTGAGGTCCTATGTCTGTAATTAAATCTAAATCGCCATTAGCGATTGCCATTCTTGCCGCTTTATCTACTTCCGTTGTTGCGCAAACAGAAAATGTTGAACGTGTGGCGCCCGCTGCTGAAAAAATGGAAGTCATAGTGGTTAACGCTGACTTTAGTAACATTGCCCTTGAAAAAGTGCCTTCCAGTGTGACCGTCATCGATAGCCAACAATTACAAGATGAAGGCGCTCAACATTTTGAAGATGTATTAAACTCAATTGCTAACTTCAACTGGTCTGGTGGCAGCTCTCGGCCTAAGTATTTTCAAATTCGTGGTGTGGGTGAGCAAGAAGAATATCAAGGCGCGCCAAATTCGTCAGTTGGCTTCATTGTTGATGATATCGATTTATCCGGTATCGGCATGGTGTCGAGCATGTACGATATGCAACAGGTTGAAGTACTTCGTGGCCCACAAGGCACACAATATGGCGCCAATGCGTTAGCGGGTCTTATATACCTTAAAAGTAACGATCCCACAGATGTGTTTGAACATGGCGCACAAGTCTCTCTCGGTGACGATGACTTACAAACTTTCTCCGGTTTTAGCTCTGGCCCAATTACCGATTCAGGTAAGCTACTTTATCGGGTGTCCTTAGAGCAGCATTCGCAAAATGGTTACCGCGACAATACTTATCTAGAGCGTGAAGATACTAATGGCCGTGACGAATTCACTGCCCGCGCTAAATTGCGTTGGTATGCAGCTGATGATGTGCAACTGGATTTAACCTTTCTACATGCTAATTTTGATAATGGTTATGATGCCTGGACGTTAGATAATAATGGCTTTGAAACCATTACCGATAAGCCCGGTGTTGATACACAAAAGACCACTGGCGCTGGCTTAAAAGCCATTTTTACCAGCTTTGATAAATTCGAACTGACCTCGTTAACCTCATTTGCGCAAACCGATCATCACCATAATTATGACGGCGATTGGGGCAACCCTGATTATTGGGCATCAAAACAGTGTACCGCGTATGATGACAACTGGAATGAAGTAGGAACAGAACCTTGTGTTTATGATTACACCTGGGATAAACAGGGTGAACGTAAAACTGTATCGCAGGAATTTCGTCTGAGCTCTAATGAGGCAGGTAAGATTTTTGCCGATTCAACCGACTGGTTAGTAGGCTTGTACGGTATGAACTTACAAGAAGATAATGATTTATATTCTGAATACAATGGCTGGGCTGATGAAGTGCTGCAATCGGAATATGAAGCGACCAACTATGCTATTTTTGTTCAAACCGATACTCAATTTGCTAATGGTTATGTATTTTCAGCTGGGGTTCGTTTAGAGCGCCGAGAAAGTGAATATTCAGATAGTAATGGCGATGAATTCTCACCTAGCGAAAACATGTGGGGCGGTCATTTAGCGCTATCTAAAGCCATAAACCAAGACCACAACACCTACTTACGTATTGCCCGCGGTTATAAAGCGGGTGGCTTTAACATGACATTGCCTGCTGAATTAGCCGATAAAAAAGAGTTTGATACTGAAATCTTATATAACTATGAATTAGGGCTTAAATCTTCGTGGCTACAAGGTCAATTAGACACCAATCTGGCATTCTTCTATATGGATAGACGCGATCAGCAAGTAGCGGCATCACAGCAAGACCCAGATGATCAGCAGCGCTTCATTCTATTTACCGAAAATGCAGGTAGCGCCGAAAACTACGGCGCCGAAATCGACTTTACCTACTATGCCACCGATAACATTCAATTCTACGGCAGTGCAGGTTGGTTGGAAGCCACCTATGGTGATTATCAATACAATGATAAATATGGCAATGTCGTTGATTTAACAGGTCGAGAGCAAGCCCATGCGCCTAAGTTTACCTACAGCGCAGGCATGAGCTATGTCAGCGATTCTGGCTGGTTCACCAATATCAATGCCAGTGGTAAAAGTGATTTCTACTACTCTGATAGTAATGAATCAAAGTCAGACGCCTATACCATTTTTAATGCCCGAGTCGGTTATGAATCACAAATGTGGTCAGCGTACTTATGGGGTCGTAACTTATTTGATGAGCAATACGGCGTCAGAGGTTTCTACTTTGGTAATGAGCCAGACTTAGATTGGGCTGATAAACAATATGTACGTTTCGGCGATCCACGTCAGCTAGGTATTACTTTAAACGTCAAGTTTATGTAGCTTGGTCGCAAACTATGTTAATTAAGTGGGGCTGTTAACCTATTGGGTTACAGTTAACTTATTTAATAATAACAATGCGTAACACTAAATTACCGTCATGTTCTGAAAAGTTTTTTAGCTTAAACTTTGATAGACTATGACGGTATTTTTATCACGATTAAGGAATTTCCATGAAATTGACTGCCGAAATCAGCATGTATCCATTTAATGAAAACTATTTAGACCCGATAAAGTGGTTTATTGGCCGAGTAGATAGCTACCCTAATATTGAACGTAAAACCAATGCGATGGCGACTCAGGTGTGTGGTGAATACGCAGATGTGATGGCCATGCTGGCAACCGAAATGGAAGCGGCCCATCAAAAATGGGGCAAAGCAGTATTTGTATGTAAATTTATTGGTGGCGAGCTCGATTTAAGCCACACTGAATAACCTATAAATTCATCATAGTAATGAAATAGTAGCCAAGCTTATGTTATCTGAGATAGTTCAATCAATACAAATTGCCATTAATGAAGTGTCTGTAATGACAGGCTGGGAAGCTGTTGCAGTGATTCTGGCAATTGCGTATTTGATATTAGCCATGAAAACCAATATCTGGTGTTGGGCGGCAGCCTTTGCCAGTACTGCCATATACACAGTGCTGTTTTGGAATGTGTCATTATTGATGGAATCAGTGCTAAATGTGTATTACATGGCGATGGCGATTTATGGCTTTTGGCTGTGGCGCTATAGTGCTGACAGTCGACATCAAACTGAACTGCCAATTATTAGTTGGTCGCTAAATAAACACTTAGTGATTATTGCCGTTACTAGCTGTGTGTCCTTGATTGTGGGCTACTTAATGGCCACGAATACAAGTGCTTCGTTTCCATACCTTGATGCATTAACAACCTGTTTTGCGGTAATGACCACTTATCTAGTGGCGAAAAAGGTAATAGAAAATTGGTATTACTGGATGGTGATTAATTCGCTATCAATCTACTTATACCTTCAAAAAGGTTTAATGCTCACTTCTGGATTACTTATTTTGTATTTATTTATGGCTGTCAGCGGTTACTTTATGTGGCGTAAAAAAATGCAGCAAAATCATGCACCAGATGATGCAGCCTTAGCAAGCTAATGGCTATTTAGATAATGACTCACTTTAACCCATGGCAATGGCTACCTGCGGACCTTAAACGCCAATTACCGAATACATTAGCCGATGAGATTGAAGCAGATTGTAATGGGGTTAAACTGCTATCTGATGGATTAAGTAATCAAAACTTCCATATAGCATTAAGTGATACCGATTGGGTATTACGGGTTAATCAAGATAACGCCCAGTGGTGTGAACGAGACAACGAAGTGAGCAGTTGGCGCTTGGTTGAAGCCATAAATCGGGCTCCGAAATTGATTTGGCTCAGTGATGATAAACGCTTTTATCTAAGTCAGTTTATCACTGAAAATAATCATTTATGGTCAAATTATGTCGCCGAGTTTAGCTTTTATGATAACAAGCGCCCACAGCAATCGGTGTTTGCGGCGCTAGACCCAGTAGAGCAGCTACTGGGGTTATTAACGCCGCTATCAAAATTACCTTTGCCGGCTAAACAAATTACCATGACTCAGCAATGGCAAGTTTATGTTAACTCATTATCTGACTTAGCAAACTCAATTGCCGATGCAAGCGCCGTAAACAACGCCGATGCTGATGAAATTCAGGCTGTAGTGACTTGGCAGCAGCTTTATCGAAAATTAACCGGTAAATTTGCCCAAATGGCTATTTGGCTTGAACAACTAGAAACCTGCGTGATTTCGCCGCAGTTCTGTCACCGAGATTTGTCGCCGTATAATTTACTGTTTGATGGTAAACAACTCAATTGTATTGATTTTGAATATTGCGCTGCCAGTCATCCGCTGTTTGATTTAGTCGCCGTGGTGGTGACTCATCAATTAACTCAAGCGCAAGTAAAGCAACTGACGGAAAAATATCTACAACATCAGCCTAATTTGACTCGTGATTGCGCTGATTATCTCGCTGAAATGGCTCATTGCTTTTGGCTTTTTGCCGCAGCTTGGGCATTAATGATGGCAGCTAACCAGCAATTATCACCTCAGCAATATTTTAACTTATTCAACAAATACCTATCTTTAGTGCCATAAGGCTATTATTCTTTACTTATGCTGTTTGTAGGGGAGAATGAC
This sequence comes from Shewanella sp. UCD-KL21, assembly GCF_001957135.1. Taxonomy (GTDB): domain Bacteria; phylum Pseudomonadota; class Gammaproteobacteria; order Enterobacterales; family Shewanellaceae; genus Shewanella. The sequence continues at coordinate 65,305 of NZ_MPHK01000001.1, forward strand.
CGTTGAAAAAGCCATTAATTCCAATATTACTTGTTATTTTTTTAGCAGGATGTTCCACCAAATTTAGTTACTTCTTTCTCGACTGGGCCATTGAGTGGCGCGTTGATGAATATGTAGAATTAGACAAATCTCAACAAGCTCAATTTGATAAGCTGCTCGATAAGTTTTTGCTTTGGCATCAACAACAAGAATTGGCTCGCTATAGCGAGCAGCTGCAGCAACTTTCCGACAATATCAATAAACACACGCTTACCATTGAAATTTGGCAGCAACAAGTTACCGCTGCTAAAGCCCATTGGTTTCGTGTTTTTGAATTTTTACTACCCGATTTACTGCCTATTATTACTAGCCTAAGCGATCAACAAGCGAAATCTATTATTACTCAGCTTAAACTTGATAATGATGAATTAAATGCAAAATATGCAGGAAAAAACCAACTAGAATTAGTCGCTGATGCTAACGAAAGAACCATCAATCGGGTTGATGACTGGTTAGGAAGCACCACAGCAGAACAAGAAGTGTTAATTAAAGCGTTTAATCAACAGCGTCTGGCCACCCTTGATATGTGGCTAGAGTATCGACTTGAATGGTTACGTCAGTTTGAAACGGCGCTAAGTCAACGAGATGACAGCGCCTTACTTGAGCAGCGGATGCGGTTATTAATGACCCAGCCTGATGAATTAAAATCGGCAATATATCAGCAAAATGCAGATAGAAATACTCGGTTATTTGGTCAGTTAATGATTGAAATTAATCACAGTTTATCCAGCAAGCAGCGCCGCCATTTAAACAAAAAAATAGTCACGTTAATTGAGGATTTACAAGATCTGTCTGACGATGTGAAGCGTTAATTTAAAGCTGATGTAAATATATGAAATAAAACTCGTTATTCCAAGGTCTAATGATGTAATTATCGGAGCAAGGTTAAGGAATTATCATGGTGAACCTATATCAGCAATTTTTAAGTTTATTAAAGCACATTGAAGGCATAGCACCACTGGCTATGCGACTTTATTTAGCCCCAGTATTAATGCAAGCAGGTTATAACAAGTTATCTAATTTTAGTGACACAGCTGCTTGGTTTGGTAATCCTGATTGGGGTTTAGGTTTACCTATGCCTGAAGTCATGACTGCATTAGCCGCTGGCACTGAATTATTTGGCGGCGCGCTACTGCTGATAGGCTTAGCTACACGTTTAGTGGCGATCCCTATGATGGTAACCATGTTAGTTGCGGCATTTGCGGTGCACATTAACAATGGCTGGTTGGCGATTGCTGATGCCAGTTCCTGGCTTGCTAACGCTAATGTCGCTGCTTCTGCTGAAAAGCTTGCTGCGGCTAAAGCACTTTTACAGCAACATGGTAATTATGAATGGCTCACAAGCTCAGGCAACTTTGTTATTTTAAATAATGGTATTGAGTTTGCCATAACCTATTTTATCATGTTGCTTGCGCTGTTATTTATGGGCGGAGGACGATATACCAGCGTCGATCACTTTATTGCCAAGCGTGCTAGCTAGCGATTAATAACCTCATCTAACAATTTATCATGACATGTAAAAATCCCACTTTAATGTGGGATTTTTGTTAATATCCTTGAGAGATTAATTATCGGCGTGGACATGTGTCTGCGCAATGAAAAGACAGGGATTTTGCAATTGGACGCTTCAGAATTATTACTTACTCGCCAGTCAACACCTCGGTTAACCCAGCCTGCGCCGAATGAACAACAATTGGACTTCATTCTTAATGCCGCTGCCAGAGTGCCAGATCACGGCGCTTTAACCCCTTGGGAATTTATTATCGCCACTGATGCTGGGTTAGAGACCTTAGCAGAGATATTTATTACGGCGGCTAAGTCTAAAGGGGCGGATGAAGCCTTTTTAACCAAAGTGAAAGGGATGCCACACCGAGCGCCAATGGTCATTACTGTCGTCGCCAAAAGTCAGTCACATCCTAAAGTGCCATTATTAGAGCAGCAGCTTGCCGCTGGCTGCGCCACCATGGCAATGCAACAAGCCGCGTTTTCTTTAGGATTGGGCGCAGTTTGGCGTACTGGTGACTTTGCTTTTAACGCAATGGTTAATCAAGGTTTGGGTATTGCCGCTGAAGATCAAATCGTGGGCTTTTTGTATATCGGCACCCCTGCGGTTAAAGCGCCGCTTAAACCGTTAAAACCAGGGCGACAATTCGCTCGATATTTATAACCTGTTTATATGAAGTGGGCTGATCAATTTAATTGCTAACTTCATAGCTGTGGCTGATGATAAAGGCGATAAAAAGCGTTAATGAAAATATAGTGATTCCAGCTGTGGAATCACTATATTTAATATTGTTGAATACAATATGTTTGAGTTACTTAGGTCGGTGACTTTACTCGTTATAACTAAATGCCTTAGTCGCTTGGGTCTAATGCATCTAACGGCAGCAAGTTCTGATATAAGTAATAGCCTAACGGGCCTAAAAATAGGCTTATTGTTCCCCATAGATAACGTTTAACATTATCTATCTTTGCTGCTGTGTTAATCGCGCGGTAGCAAAACATAATATGCAATACGATTAACAGCGGTATGAGCACAAGCACCAAATCCATTTGTTCCATGTCTACATCCTTGGTTACTGCATGAGAGACTTATCTAAGCTTAATCCTATTTTGGAGATTAGCTGCTTAATCACTATAAAATCCATCTTATAGTTGACTTAACATAGCGTATTTACAGTGCTTTTATCAATCATATATATGAATAACTATACAAAAGATTGACCTTTTGTTGTTAATATAAGCAATTATTAATATATTGACGCTATTTGAGGTGATGTTGCTGAGTTAAATCATCTAACCAGAGAGAGTGTTTTGTCATAACTGCTTTAAATAAATCACTTTCTAGATGAAGCTTGAGCCATTGTTTTACATTTTGATAGGGACTTTGCTGGAACCAGAGCTTATTAACATGGGCAAATTGTCTGATAAACGGAAAAATAGCGTAGTCAGCCATCGATGGTGAGTCTGACAACAGTTGCTTATTAACAGTTAGCTTTGCTTCTAAAATTTCAATAAACTCACAGGCTTTATCGCGGTAATACTCTTCAGAATACTCAAGGTGTCTATCAGCATACTTGTATTTATCTAGCCAAGGTTTGAATTGAAAATCATTCAATTCAATTAGCTTAATTGCTGCTTTATCTGTCATTGAGCAGACCAAGCTTGTATAAGCACTGCTGCATAAATATTCAGTAGCGGTGCTAGGGTAATGACTTAGTACATACTTAAAGATATCAATGCTTTCGTCTAATACTTTTGGACTATTAATTGGCGGCTCATTCAGTACTAATACTGGTACTGTGCCCTTTGGCGACAGCTTTAGCATTTCAGCGGGCTTGTTACGTAACTCAATTTCTCTTAATTCAGGGTTTAACGAACTTAAGTGTAAGCCTATACGCGCTCTCATCGCATAAGGGCAGCGTCTGAAAGTATAAAGAATAGCACAAGACATTTTAAACTAGACCTTGTTATCGTGAAGTAAATAATGAGTGACGCTATTCTATGTTTTTTACCTGTGGGAGTGTGAATTTTTTCTGATGTTGTGATTATTTTGGGTGTGTTTGCTTTGAATGCTGAGTTTAGCTAGGTACTGTTTGACGCTGGACTATTATGCCTAGCTATGGCTGTGTGATTAAGTTACAATTTCGCGCCATAATTTGAGGTGCGTCACCTTTTTTGTGCTTATTTGTCCTTTATAGTTATTAATTGCACTGGAAATTAAGTTCCAGATAGCGGAGATATTCATGTCACAAGTTGTCGTTTGCGCGTTATATAAGTTTGTTGCTTTACCGCATTTTGAATCAATAAAAGCGCCATTATTAGCCCATATGGAGCAACAAGAAATTAAAGGCACTTTATTACTGGCCAGTGAAGGCATTAACGGCACAGTAGCAGGCACGCAACAAAGTATTGATAGCCTGTTAGCCTGGTTGGCGTCACAAGATGGTTTAAATGAAATTGTGTATAAATTATCGTTTGACGACAATATGCCGTTTTACCGCACCAAAGTGAAACTTAAGAAAGAAATTGTTACCATGGGCATTGAGGGAATTGACCCAAGAGAAGTGGTAGGGACATACGTTAAACCTAAAGATTGGAACAAACTGATATCTGATCCAGACGTGTTATTAGTTGATACCCGTAACGATTATGAAGTACAAATTGGCACCTTCAAAAATGCAGTCAATCCTGTGACTGAAACCTTCAGAGAGTTTCCTCAATACGTAAAAGAAAACCTCGATCCTGCTAAGCACAAAAAAGTCGCCATGTTCTGTACTGGTGGCATTCGCTGTGAAAAATCCACCGCTTACCTAAAAGAGCAGGGCTTTGATGAGGTGTATCACCTTGAAGGCGGGATTTTAAAATACCTTGAAGAAGTTAAACAAGAGCAAAGCCTGTGGCAAGGTGAGTGTTTTGTGTTTGATAATCGGGTGGCGGTAAATCATGATTTAGATAAAGGCATTTACGATCAATGTAATGCTTGCCGCATGCCAATCACACAAGAAGAAATGCAGACTAAAGCTTTTGTTCAAGGCGTCAGTTGCCCACATTGTATTGATAAAATTTCAGATGAGCAGCGCCAACGTTTTATTGAACGTGAAAGACAGGTTCAACTGGCTAAACAGCGTGGCGAAGCCCATATAGGTAGTGACGTTAAACAAGTTATTCAGCAAAGGCGTCAACATAAAGAAAGCGTCAAGCAAGCCCAAAATGAAGCTAAATAATTAGGGTAACTAGAGGTCGATTAAGCCAGTTTGATGAAAGCATCCATTGTGATATGGGTGCTTTTTTTTGTATTTATTTTAGCTTTTTGAGGCCGATGTTATTTTTACTACACCTAAACAAGTCATTATTATAAATGAAACAGGTTGCTGGATTTAGCAGCGAAAGATTTGTTATTGCTAAAGTGAATAACAAATCTTAATCAGCTTATGTTATTTTTAGCATTGATCTAGAAATATAAAGTTGGAAGTTAATGTTTATTGGTTTTGATTACGGCAGTGCAAACTGCTCAGTGGGTATCGAGCAAGATGGTCAGGTGACACTTATTCCGATTAATGGTGATAGTTGTTTCTTATCTTCAACCTTATATGCCATGGATAGAGAACTTATCGCTGAAGCTGTTTATCACCGCATTGCGGATGAGTTAAAACCACAATATGGCCACTTGCGGTCATCGCAATTAAGCCGCGCAAGACAAGTCCGTCATGAGTTGGATATTTACCCTGACGAGCAAGTGGTGTTTGTCGGCCCCGAAGCAATTGAAGCCTATTTGGAATTACCCGATGAAGGTTTTTACGTCCGGTCACCAAAATCATTTTTAGGTGCCAGCGGTTTAAGAGTCGATCAAGTGGCGCTATTTGAAGATATTGTCACCTTAATGATGCTGGAAGTGATGTCTCGGGCGAAAGCTGTAATTAACGCGCCGATCACCAAAGCGGTTATTGGCCGACCAGTTAACTTTCAAGGTGTTGGCGGCGAGCAAAGTAATCAGCAAGCACAGGCTATTTTAGAAACTGCGGCCAAAAGGGCAGGCTTTGAACAGGTCAGCTTTTTATTTGAACCCATGGCTGCGGCGATGGATTATGAAGCGTCAATGACCTCCCACAAAACCGTACTCGTGGTTGATGTTGGCGGCGGCACCACCGATTGTTCAATGGTAAAAATGGGCCCAGATTTACAACATAAAAGCGATCGCAGTGATGATGTGCTAGGCCATAGTGGTCAGCGTGTTGGCGGTAACGATCTTGATATTGCCGTGGCCATGAACTGCTTTATGCCGCATTTAGGCCTAGGCTCTACATTAAAAAATAACCTTACAGTGCCGCGACAACCATTTTGGAATGGCGTTGCTGTTAATGACATTAGTGCTCAGCGAGAATTTGGCTCTATTGCGACGGCCAAACTAATTGACGAGCTCATCAAAGATGCCGAGCAACCAGCATTAATAAAACGGCTTAAGTCATTACGTTTACATCAAATGAGTTATCAATTTGTCCGTCAAGCAGAGCAGTGCAAAATTGGCCTGTCACAGCAGACAGACTTTGATACAGATTTATCCTTTATTGAAGCGGATTTTGAGATTAATGTCTTACAGGGCGCCTTTGAAGCTGCAGTTCAGCAACCAGTGAGTAAATTGATTACTATCATGAATCAAGCTGTTGAGTCAGCAGGCACAGAGCCCGATGTGGTCTATGTCACTGGCGGTACGGCAAAAAGCCCGGTGATCCATCAATGTATTTCAAGACAATTTAGTGAAGCTGAAATTATTGTCGGCGACCATTTTGGTAGTGTTACCAGTGGTTTAGTGCGTTGGGCGGGTAAAGTTTTTCAGCACTAACTTGTTAGCTGTGATTTAATGGTAAGCATTTAAGCATTTAAGCATTTAAGCATTTAAGCATAAGCCAGCTACAACAGGTGTTATTCATCGTGTTGTAGCCATTAAGGATAAACATGAATATGGTTCGAGCAATGATTCAAAACACGCCGGTCAATAAAATAACTGCGATGGCATTAGTGCTAGGGACTAGCTTATTAACCATGAGTTGCAGTGACGATGTGGGCAAAGTGAGTTTAGGGATGTTTACCACCAAAGACATTAAACTGAACAAGATGGTTGACCCGTTAGTACCAGGGGTAACTTGTCATGTTGCCAGTATTGAAGCGGATTTAAGCTTTTCAGATCCATCCGATTCATCTATTTCATGTCGTCAAACCGGTGAAATCACCTCGCAAATGATCGAGGCTATTGATAAGTCGCCCTCAGGTGAGATTGTATTTAAAAAGTCTAAAAGTATTTTCTTTAAAACCATGAAAATCAGACGTATTTTAGATGCAGAAAATCAAACTCTGATGTATGTGTCTTATTCGACCAAGGAAACATCGGGTAGTTATAAACACAGCTTATCGACCGTGCCATTATGGGGCACTAAAGCTTATCAACAGCCACAAGCAGCGTACTAGTTTTTAAACTAATTCAGATAAATTTTACAGCATGAGGAGGGGAAATGGATTGTCCTTATTGTAAACAACAGCTTCATGCTGACGCACTAAAGTGTGGCCATTGCTTAGAATATTTATCGGGTCATATTTGTCCCGATTGTTACAGCAGCTTGCCTAAAGATGCCGTGGTTTGCCGTCATTGTCATTATCGCTTTAGTCAGTTGTCCATTGATGAAACTGAGCTGGCAATGACCTTTAAAGCAGAGTTATTAGCCTCGGTTTTGTTTCGATTTAGATTATTACCCCAAGAAATTACCACCGATGTGGATAAAATTTGCATTAACTCACCGGGGTTATTTCGCTTATGGAATAACACCGATGAAGTGCCGTGGAATAAAGTTGCTGGATTTAATTATCGCAGCGGCATGATTTGGGATCGCATCGAAATTGAAACCCGCGGCCAAAAGCCCAGTGTTATTGTAGGTTTATCTAAACAAAATAGTCAGCAGTTACGCAAAGTGCTGCAATCTATTGTTAACGCTAATTAACTTGTCTACCCGTCAGATTATTATTTGAAATAATTAGATAATAATCTGACGGCTTTAAAGCGAAAACTGACAGGCCTCTCCAGCCATAGTCAATGTGTTAAGTTGCAGCAACAAAGTCGGTCTTTAAACAGACGTCTCAACTTCTTGGTGATTTACTGCATCGTGTTGCTCTGCTTTACGTAGCATTAGCGCAATCACTTTCGAGCACACTAAAGCCACCGCGACCATCACTACCGCCATAATAGTTAACATTTGAAAGTAGTCACCATACATGTTTTGGGCGATGTCTTGGGTTAGGACTTGTCCTTTTTCAAGGGCGATATGAGTTGATAGTACCGCGCCCACAATACCACTTAATGCGATGGCCACTGAAAATAGGCTAACAGAAAAGTTTTCAATATGTGCGGGGGCAACCGACAAAATAAATGCCACTACCATAGAGCCGACAATCACTTCAGCAAGGGCTTGAAATAAGTGCACTGCAAAAAAGACTTCAGGTCTAATGGTGACATCTGGGCCGATGTTTGAGATGAAATAGGTTAATATTCCAAATGCGATAGCTGTCATTACAAACGCCACCGACACCTTGGTTGCAGTCGACAGGTTAATGCCTTTTTTCTCTAAGGCTGCAAACGCCATGGCGACCACAGGACCGCCCACCATACACCAGAGTGGGTTCATCGCCATTGCCGCTTCAGGTTGCAGTGGAATAAAACCAAACAAATTACCGCTCAGGGTATTAATGGCAACAATGTTCATTGATGTCATCATTTGTCCGTAATACACGAAAAAACAGGTCGTTAAAAAGGTCGCAATCAAAATGGTGCCCATTCTAAGCTTCTCTGCGTGACCGACCTGAAACATCAAAGCAATGAAGTAACCGATTGCCATTAAGCCAATGGCATAAACGATATTTTGTCCAATCTCCATGTTAGAGAACATGAAAAAGACCAAGCCCACCATGGCGAAAGAAATAGCAGCAAAGCCAAACCAGGCTTTAATTGATAGTGATTTTTGATCGATAGGTTTTCCAAGAGTTGAAAACGGCTTTTTGAGCACCACAAGAACCAATAGGGCAACTGCTGCCAGTATGGCAGAAAGCATGAAGCCGCCAGTAAAGCCAATATACAGAATTAACATCGGGAACAGATATTGACCAGCAAAGGCGCCAATATTATTGACCGAATAATTAATAGGAAAACCCTGTTCAAACTCTTTTTGAGAGTTAAATGTTCTTCTGTAAAGGCTTGGATAAGATGGGGACATCAATCCGCGGCCATAACTTGCCAGAGCAATACCTGCCATTGCGGTGGGGACATGTAATGAGGATGCGCCCACGACCAGTAGAATATAACCTGCAACAAATGCGGCATAACTAATGGTGAGGGAGCGATAAGCACCGAGTAATTTATCGGCGATAAAACCGCCAGCGATAGCAAAAAGAGGCCCGATAGCGGCGAATGCGCCGACAACCATCATGGTCTCAGATTCACCGTAATTAAGTACCTCTAGAAAAAAGCGCGTTAGGCTGACGAGCACGCCATAAAAAGATAAGCCAAATAGCATTTGGCAAAGCATCATCGACTTATTGAGTTTGTTCCACATTTTTAAAGACTCGTTATATGTATGAGACTAATCGTCATCGCCTATGTACACAGTGATACAGGGAGATGTCAGACGTTCATATCTTGGTTGCAGCGCGAGATTTGGCGAAAATTAGCAATTGTTTGTCGATCATTTAAATCGCTTTTGTAGGACGAGCCCCTTCAAAAAGGTTAAATATTTTAATAGAAGTGATAAAAAGCAGCTTAGTTAATATTGAGTATATGCAGCTGAGTCCTGCATATACTCAAGGGACTTATTTTAAAACAGTGACATAAACTATATTTTGCTGACGATAAGTCTGCTTGTTGTCATAAAGCCGCACTGGAATGCGTCAAAACTATATTAAAGCAAGCTTAGATATTTGTTTGCTTAAATTAATAGGCTTTACACGTCTGGATGATTTTTGACCGCATTTTGCACCAGTAAATAGGCGCGACAGTAATTAAATATGCCGCCTAATAGAAACAGGATACTGCCCAACATATATTGCCAAGCAAGAAAGTTGAGAATAAGTAGATGATCATTTGGCGATTCAAAAGCCCATAAATAAGGGATGGAGGCCATACCATAGAGAACTGACCCAATAATAAAGGTGATTGCGGTTAGGTTCATCAATTGCAGTAATTGCACCGATTCAGCCTTGATAATCAATAACACATTGGCTGCAGCGCCAAGTACAAACAATGTACTGCCAATGATAAACAACCAAGTGCCGAGGATCAGATCATCAACCGCAGGGAAATAAGATATTCGGCCAAAAACAAAACATAGGGTACCCAACAGATAACTGATACCTGCAAAATATTCTAGCTTCAAATCAATCCCGTGGGATGACTGGCTTTTCCAATGTCGCCTGATTTCAGCCATATCGTGAACATTAACCGCTAAGTAAATCAGCGACGCAGCAAGAAATAACCAACCGCCTATATGGGCATACTCAGCTTGGCTAGGGAAAAAGAAGAAACTGCCAATAACAAAAAGAATACCACCGACTTTATAAGCGATCGCATTAATGGTTTCCCAGCGAAACTGTGCTCTAAGTTCTTTCTTATTTGCAGTCAAATTAAGAATACGTCGACGATTTGAAAAAATATGCGGCATGTTTTATCTCGGTTCTATAGTTAAGGCATTGCTTTAATTAGTTTAACTGGATACTGACTGTAATCGTGTAATTTAAAACACATTTAATTGAGTCATTACAATCTTTAAAAAAGTGATGGATTATAGCATGACTCTGTCTTAAGTTTATTTAATTTTCTCATAATCTTTAAACGCATCAAGAAAAATGATTAACTGATCTTTGAAGTAAACTAGGATCCTAAGTCGTCTAAATTATAAGCAACTTAAATCCCAGCCATAAATGGCTTCTCCTGCATGATAAACCTTACCTGTGATGAAGTGACATGACCAAGACCAGCTAATTTCAGCCATAGTTTGAAATTTCATAACACAGGCAACCGACTCTTAAGTAAATTCAAGCATAGGTTTGTTCCAATCTAAAACTTCGAATCTGATACTTTTCGACACTATTTTTATCGCCATGCTTGTTTCATTATGACTTGTAGTGCAGTTATGATTTGTTGTCTTTGGTTTGTTCAAACTGTTATTGCTTTTTTAGACCGTGATCGTTTTTAGTGGCAAAAAAGCAAGTTAGATGTTGCATATAAATAAAGTCAAAGCGTTGATGCTTGTGAGCGGCTATAGTCATGCTCTTGCATGCATGCCTAATTAGGTTGGGCCTAATAAGTATTTTGCATTGAGACTAAATGGCTTTAATCTTTTCTCACGCAAAGCAGCTTTGTTCAGCAAGTGACTTAAACGATCACAAAACCGCTAGCGATGCTCGTAAAAAAACTTTAGTCAACTCTAACTTAACTTCTTAGCAATGCGTTCCTGCTTTGAAGTTCACCTATATTAACAACGTAAACTGGATAATGAGATGAATTCAATAATAGACGGTATAGATTACGGACCGTTAGCACAACTAATAGGTAAGTGGTCAGGTAGTAAAGGCCTTGATAAGGCTCCTGATAATCAAGCCAATATAGATGAAAGTAAGTTTACAGATGAACTAACATTTTCTGTTGCAGGATCATCCCAAAATGCTGAAGAGCAAGATTTAGTGTCGGTAAAATATCACCATGTTATCAGGCGTACTGAAAATGGATTGATTTTCCATGATCAAATCGGCCATTGGATCTATGAGCCAAGTACTGAAACTATTATGCATTCGCTTACTATACCAAGAGCTGTTTGTGTTCTAGCTGGAGGTAAATTTCAGCACATAAACGGTGAGAGTATATTTAATGTTGAAGCTCAGGCTGGAAGTGAAACGTTTGGCATTTTGCAATCACCATTTATGATTGAAAAGGCCAAGACTGAATCATTTAAAATGCAATTAAGTGTCAAGCATAATGAGCTTAAATACCGTGAAGTGATGCAGTTGCATATTTACGGTAAAGACTTCGAGCATATTGATGAAAGTACTCTTCATCGAGTTACTTATGATTTTGATTAAATATGTCACTGAAGCGATCAACATTCAGTTGCTGAGGGGCCAGTAATCTATTTTTTAGCCATTAAAAAACATTAAAAAACATTAAAAAACATAAAAAAGGCCGAACATACTGCAATGTTCGGCCTTTTTTATCAATTATTTATATTTTTTACATGATCTAAATTAGTGTTTAGCGCTTAGATTCAACCTCGTTATACCGCTCAAATGCTGCAGTTAAGTCAGCAATAAGATCATCGGGATCCTCAAGGCCAACATGTAGGCGAATCAGCGGCTTACTGGTGTCCCAAGAGGTGGCGGTTCTAATTCTATCAATGCCAAATACCCCAAGAATTAAACTCTCATAACCGCCCCAAGAAAAGCCCATTTTGAAATGACGCATGTTTTCAACAAAAGCGGTCACAGAGGCTAAGTTGCCTTGTTTAAGTACGAATGAAAATAAGCCATTCCCACCGCTGAAATCTCGCTTGTAAAACTCATGCCCCGGGCAAGTATCATATGCTGGGTGGCGCAGGTGGTCCACTTCAGTTCTGGTGGCTAACCAATTAGCGACCTTTAAGGCATTTTTGTCATGTTGGGCTAATCTGACACCTAAGGTGCGTAAGCCCCTAGCGGCAAGATAAACATCATCTGGTGAAGTGGTTTGACCCATGATGTAACTGTTTTCACGCAGTTGTTCCCAGCAGGCTTCATTAGCGGTTGCTGTGCCCATCATCACATCAGAGTGACCAACAATGTATTTAGTGGCAGCTTGAATTGAAATATCAACGCCCATCTCAAATGGACGGCAATTAATTGGCGATGCCCACGTGTTATCGAGCATGACGACCATACCATGTTCGTGCGCGATACGACTTAGAGTGGGAACATCTTGAATTTCCATGGTGATCGAGCCTGGAGATTCAAGGAATAACACCTTGGTATTGGGTTTAATCAGCGCTTTAATCCCTTCGCCAATTAACGGGTCGTAATAGGTGGTTTCAATGCCAAAGCCAGCTAACAGCTTATTACATAAATCGCGGGTAGGTTCGTAAGCATTATCAACCATTAATAAATGGTCACCACTTTTTAAAAATGACAATAACGCGCTGCTGATTGCTCCCGCGCCTGACGGATACAAAGCGGTGCCAGCGCCACCTTCAAGTTCACTGATAGCTTGTTGGAATGAAAAGTGTGTTGGGGTGCCGCGGCGACCATAAAACATTTCGCCATTGGTTTTATTTTTAATGGCAAAACGCATGTCGTCCATGGTGTCAAACACGACGGTTGAGGCGCGAAATACCGGTGGGTTAATAATCCCTTTGGTGTATTTTTTGTCTCTGCCGACACTAACGATTTGCGTGGCTAATTTGTCTTGCTGATTGCTCATAGATTCATTCCCAACTGGTACAACGGATGTTATGAATTATTGTTTTAGCCATCCTAACATCTATACGGCTAAAATAAAGGTTATTTTGAGTCTACTAAGGGGAATATCAGCACGAACTTAACCCCACTGCCATCGGCTAGATTCTTAGCCTTAATGCTGCCTTGGTGAAACTCAGTCACTAATCTTGCAATGTACAAACCTAGCCCTAGATGCGGTTTGGCTTGCACGCCTTGTGGACGGATTGACACCATAGATTCAAAGATCTGCGCTGTCATGTCTGCAGGCAATAATGGTCCTTGGTTAGCCAGTTCGATAATCGCAGTTTTAGCGCTGCGTTTAAGTGTCAGCCTTATAGGATCATCAGCACTGAACTCAATGGCGTTATTAATCAGTTTATCCATCAGCTGCGCTATGTATTCAGGTACGCCGAACATGGTCATTGGGCCATCATCAATGTCTAGGGTAAATTGAGTATCAGGGTAGGTATATTGATAACCTTGCATGCAGCCGCTAATAACTTGTGTTAATGAAAACTGGCTTTGCTCTGCATGGGATAAACTGGCTTCTAAGCGAGTTGCTTCACTTAAGTTATTTAAGATTAAATGCAAACGGCTGACACCTTCTTGAGCGCGAGCGACGTATTTTTCACTGGCGGGCTCAAGTTGTTGCAAGCTTAAATGCTCAAGGGATGAACGCACTACGGCCACAGGGGTACGTAGTTCGTGTGACAGCCTTGATGACATGTTCTCTAAGTAGTGGGTGTATTGACCTAAACGGCCAACAATATTGGCAAAGCTGCGAGATAAATCGCCAATTTCATCACGGGTTTTAGAGGGGACGATTTGCTGTCTCACTCGGCCTTGGCTATCAATAGCTTGTTCTGATTGATCTCTGAGTTTACGAATGCGGCTTGAAATGCTGGATGCAAAGATAAACAGCGCCAAGGTGCCCATACTCATGATGGTTAAAATCACATTAAACAGTTTTTCTAGCGCGCGGTTACGTAAGGTACGAATACCATGGGTGGTTTCTTCTGCAATGACAGCGCCCATGACCTTGTCATCAATCCAGATAGGACTGGCCGCGGCTAATACCACCGCTTTACTGTCAGGTGTTAAGCGCCAGGTTGAGCCTTGTTTTCCATTAAGGGCTTGTTGAATATGACTGCCACTTAACTCGGTTGAGTCTTGCAATGAATCGACAAAATCCTGCGGCGGTTTAGTGAGAATTTTATAATATAGCGGCAATAGGTAATCAGTTTTAAATTGCCCCCAAATGCTTGGCACACGGGTGTCATCTAAGCTTGATGACCAAAGATTATTGCTGGCGCGAATGTCACCCGATTTAGCTAATACCCGGCCATGATTATCAACCACCCAAATACGCGAGCTGTTATGACTCATACCTTTGATGATGTTTTCAATTTCAGGTGATGGCACTAACACTGTGCCTAAATGCGCCACTGAATCGATAGCTGAGGTACCGATAATGGTATTCACTGTACGGGTTTGGCTGTCATCAACATTGTAAATGGCGAATCCGAGTTTACTGCCTAGCATATTTAGCGGCATTCTAAATTCAATGTTATAACCACTATCGGTGGCAAGCCATTGTCCTTGAATGCGAATTTCTGGGGTGACGGGCATTGATTGAGTTGGATCTTGTGGCAGCTCAAAGGCACTTAACCAACCGTCTTGCGTGTTGGCGACAATATAACGCTTAAATTGGCCATCAGGTGTTTGAGTGGCAATCACTAAATGATCGTTTTTATCTACCCGTAAGCTATTTTTACTACGATAGACCAGATGCTTATCGGCAACCTCAAAAAATCCATACAAATAGCCGGCGTATTTACCCACCATGTGACTAAAGTGAATATCAACGACTTGGTTTTCATTACGATTAAAAATCACGTGATCACTGCCATAATTGATCACTCTATGCTGATATTGCTGCCAATCAGCCAGTTTACCATCGAGTTGAATCGGCCCTGAAAGTGGATAGGCATATAAGTCGCGGCCTTTTTCAACCTGACTTAAAAAACTGGCTTGGTGATTAAACAGTTTCGGGCGTTCATGTAATGCGGTGGCTAAGGCTTGAGTAGTACCCACCAAGGTTTTTTCTTGGCCGTGGCGCAGGTATTTTTCCATTTCCCACACGTATTCATAGCCAAGCCAAGGTAAGCACAGCAAAAATAGCGATAAGATAACGACTTTAGCGCGCAGGCCGATGGGAATATTAAACATTAACTGACACTGTCCCAGCGATAACCCATGCCATACACGGTATCGATGCAATTAAAGTCTTTATCGGCAGTTAAAAACTTTTTACGAATACGTTTAACGTGGGAGGTAATGGTACTGTCATCGACAAATATTTTAGCTTCTTGCATTAAGTCTTGGCGACTGCGCACATGACCTGGATGTTTTGCCATTGCGTGTACCATCCAAAACTCAGTCACGGTTAATTCAATGGGCTGCTGCTGCCAATACACTTGAATACGGTTGCCATCAATGGTGAGCTTGCCATGTTCAATCAGGTTATCTTCAACGCTTGCTGCGCCAATCAGCTCTGAGCGTCTAAATAAAGCGGCAATGCGAGCAATTAAGTGCGGAAAGCTGACATCTTTTGATAGGTAATCATCGGCGCCTAATCTCAGGCCACAAACGGTATCAAAGTCGCTGTCTCGGGCGGTTAAAAAGATGATAGGCAAACTGCTAGACATAGATCGCAGTGACTGACATAAGGTAAAGCCGCCATCTATTTCAGCCTCAAGGCCAATATCAATAATGGCTAGATCAGGTAAACGGGCATTAAAAGCCAACATGGCTGCAGGGCGGTTAGCATAACCCTGTACGCTATAGCCTTGCTGTTGCAGTAACTCTTTATAGTTTTCTCTAATGGCTACTTCATCTTCTACAATCGCAATTCTTTTCATATCACCATCTTTGTTTTGTCTTATATGGCTGACTATACATTATTTTTATGGCCAAAAAAGCGCTCCCTAGCAATTGCCATATTGTTGCCACATTTCATCGCTGCATTGCCACTTTTACGCCCCTAAATTGCCATTTCAATGCTGTTTAATAGTTTCATCGAATGAGCAAACACTTCATTCAAATTTAATTATTAATCTGACATAAAGGACAACACCATGAAAAAGCAATTAATCACCCTCGCAGTTATCAGCAGCTTATCGTTTGCTAGCATCGCTCACTTACACGCCGATGAAATGGAGCCTGCGATTAATTCAACCACTAATTCAAGTGACGTTTTAGACCAAACAGCAGAAAGAGAGCACACCGAAGAGTTAGTCGGCTTGTCATCTGGGGCCATATTAGGCGCTGTGGTAGGCGGGCCAGTTGGCGCCATCGTTGGCAGCTTTGTTGGGGTCCTTATCGGTAAGACTGTGGGTGATGAAACTGAAATTGAAACGCAAAATGAGTTACTTGCTAAGCAACAACAGGCAATCGAGCTACAAACATATGAACTCACGGCGCTGCATGAAAAGCAGCAGTCTTTGGCGGAGGTCAATGATGAATATATACAAGTGCAGACGCAATTAGCTGATTTGCGCCAAGCTGAAGAGCAAAAAATGCAAGAGCTGGCCATCGGGCTTAATGTGCAATTCAAAACCGGCTCAGCCACTATCGAGCCACATTTTGAACAGCAGCTCGATGATGTTGCTTATGTGATGGCATTGTCACCTGATTTAATGTTGGATTTAACCGGTTACGCTGACCGCCGCGGTGACAGTAAATTTAACCAAGCGCTATCAGAGCAGCGTTTAATAGCAGTGACCAAGTATTTGGCTAATCAAGGCATAGCTGATGAACGCTTACATGCCAAAGCTTATGGCGCTACAGCGCCTTTACATGAGCAACAAAATTTTGAAAATGACTTTTTTGATCGCCGTGTAACCTTGAAAATCATGCCAATTGGTGAAGCCTTAGCAGCAAATTAATATGACGATAAATTCAGCGTAAACCTTGGGCTTGTGAGAATGAATGTCTTGAGGTTTACGCTAATTTCATGGAGATAAAACAATGAATATTAGTGTTAATCGTCATAGGGTGCATTACCTTTGCTCGAGCTTAATTTTACTGGGTTTAGTGATTTTGAATGTGCTATTTCCAGTATATGCAATGCCATCAAGTGAAGCAGATGGGCGCTCTGATGAGATAACCCAGGGCGTGCTTGAATATATACAAGATGGTGAAATCCACTATAGCTTGCCTTTATCCACTGATGTGTCAATGAAAGTATCTGGCTGGGTTAATCGCGTTAAGGTTAAGCAAACCTTTACCAATAACACCCAAAGCTGGATAAACGGTAAGTACCATTTTCCGTTATCCCATAATGGAGCGGTGGACCAAATGCGGTTAGTCATTGGCGAGCGTATTATTGAAGGCGAAGTACAACCTAAATTACAAGCCAAAGCCACCTTTGAAAAAGCCAAAGCTGCAGGTAAGCGTGCCAGTTTAGTGAGTCAGCAAAGGGTGAATATTTTTACCACAGAAGTGGCGAATTTAGCCCCTAACGAGTCCGTGACTGTCGAGATTAGTTATCAAGAAAAACTTAATTATAAAGAGGGTCTATTTAGTTTGCGATTTCCAATGACCATTACGCCGCGTTATTCGCCAACAGCCTTATCAGAGCAAGCTTTAGTAGGTAATAGTGCTAGCAGTCAGAACTCAAGTGAAAGTCCTAGTCAGCAACAGCGCCACAACCGTTTTGGCATGTTTGAGTCTATTGCTGAAATGCTACCTGAGGTGCTAACTGGCTTTAATTCGAATAACTTTGCAGAAGGGGCTGTAACTGATGGTGCCACTTCGGATTCTACTGGCAATATCATGGTTAATATTAATGTCGAATTAAATACAGGTTTTGAACTTGGTGCGGTAACCAGTCCGTATCACAAAATTAAAGCAGCGCCAGTGGCAGGCAAGCAGCAATGGACGGTAGAACTTGAACGCGCCGTGGTTGCCAATCAAGATTTTGTATTGAATTGGAAGCCAGTTGATGCAGCAACATCTGATAATGCAAATCATGCTGAGCTGAGGTTACCGCTGCCATCAGTATTTATGCAACAAGGGCTCACTCATCAATCGACAGCGCTTACCTCAGCTAAAAACAGTATCAACAATCAAGATCATTACGGCTTAGTAATGTTAACGCCGCCACCAGTTAAAGGGCTTAGTGGCGTCGCTGCTCGCGAGTTAATTCTGGTCATTGATACTTCTGGGTCTATGGAAGGGGACTCTATAGTGCAAGCCAAACAGGCTTTACTGTCTGCACTTGCTGGGTTAAGAACGAAAGATAAGTTTAATATCATTGAGTTTAATCATCAGCTAACCAAACTATCAAGCAAGTCATTACAGGCTAACAGCGGTAATATTGCTAAAGCCAATCAATTTGTCCAAGGATTACAAGCCAATGGCGGCACTGAAATGAGTATGGCGCTTTCTGCATCTTTGCTTATTCAAGACCAAAGCAATCAAATCGGTAGCGAAACCGCGTTACGTCAGGTGATATTTATTACTGATGGCGCGGTGAGTAACGAGCAAGGTTTATTTAAGCAAATCGAAGCCGATTTAGGTCAAAGTCGATTATTCACTGTTGGGATTGGCTCAGCCCCCAATGGGCATTTTATGGAGCGCGCTGCCATGTTTGGCCGTGGCACTTACACCTACATTGGTAAAACGGCGGAGGTAAAACAAAAAATAGATAGGTTACTGCAAAAGATTGAGCAACCAGTGGCAACTGATGTCAAAGTCACTTATCAAGATGGCACCGTTCCTGATCACTGGCCGGCAAGAATACCAGATTTATATAATGATGAACCAATCTTAGTAAGCGTTAAATCTCCGGCATACAATCGGCAAGATTTTGTTATATCAGGCGTGACTAATGGCGAATATTGGCAACTGCAAGTACGCAACCCGCTACAGAATAGTCATTTAGATAATTCAGATCATGAGGCCGCAGGGTTAGATCTTATCTGGGCGAATGCGCATATCAATGCCATTGAAGCCACCCAAACTCGGGCGAACAGTGAACGGATAAAGCAGCAAGTGGAAGCATTAGGGATGAAGTATCATCTGGTTACCTCGCAAACAAGTCTAGTGGCGGTCGATAAAACCCCGGTTAACTTTGCTCCTGAATTTAACCCTGATCACCAAGTAAAGCCACATCTACCAAAGGGATTACAAAAAGCAGGTGTCTTGCCACAAACAGCAACATCGAGCCGCTTGAATATCTTGATTGGGTTGAGCTTGTTATTGATTGCACTATTACATGGGCTTTGGCTTAAGCAATGTCTTCCGGGACAGCGGTTACTCATGCCTAAGCATAAATAAGGAGCGCTGCGTTGATAAGTTTAAAAATGCTCATCCCTTGTAGTTTAGCCGTCATAGGAATCAGTTTTTTGTCACATGGAGCCTATATGCAAGTTAAAGCGAATTTTGCTCAATATTTAATTGAACAAGCATGGAATAAAACCCTGCAAGACCAAACACCCCATAAGCCATGGAGCTGGGCTGATACGCATCCAGTTGGCAAGTTAATGCTTTATGCAGATAAAGAAACAGACTTATATCCACTTGGCCAGCCAATGTTTGTACTGGCGGGTGCTTCAGGTCGTAATCTGGCGTTTGGCCCGAGTTTAATGCTTAATAGTGCGGGGATAGGTGAGGCGGGGAATACCGTGATTGCAGGCCATAGAGACAGCCATTTTTCGCATCTACAGCAGGTGAAAAAAGGCGATATCGTAGAATTAGAAACCGCAGCAGGGCAATTACAAAGTTACTTAATTACTGCGATTGATATTGTGCATGAGACCCAGACTGAGGTGTTAAATAGTACGATGGATAATCAGCTAACCTTAATCACCTGTTATCCCTTTGAAGATCTCTCATCAAATAGTGCATATCGATATGTGGTAACAGCAAAAGAGATTAACCACAGTTAGTGGTTAATCAGTAAAGTGCTTAGTTTAAGCTGTGATGACTTACCACCGTTATTTAGTGTTAATTCGCTAAAACTTAAGTCACTAAAACTTAAGTCGCTAAAACTTAGTGCGCCATTGGCATAACGCGGTTACGGCCCAAGCGTTTTGCTTGGTATAATAACTGATCAGCTGCTTCAATAAGCTGACTCGTTGTTTGTTTTTCTTGCCACTGCACAACCCCAAATGACGCATTAATATTATCTATTCGGGTGTCACTGCGCCTGTCTTTGACACTAAGTTTTTCAATGGAGCGTCTCATGGCTTCGGCTAATTGTCTGGCGATCCTTAATTGGCTATTAGGTACGATAATGGCAAATTCTTCACCGCCAAAACGGTATAACTTTACCCCTTCGCGACAAGATTCCTGTAGCCGTTTGGCCACAACTTTAAGAACTAAGTCCCCGAGCTGGTGGCCATAGGTATCATTAAATTCTTTAAAGTTATCAATGTCAGCCATAATTAAACAGCAGCCTTGGGACGATTGTGCAATAACTGCATTAATATCATCATTAAAGGCACGACGATTTAAGGTTTCGGTGAGTGCATCATACAGAACATCTTTTTCTGTTTTAGCGAGCTTTTGTTTTAAAGTATCAATTTCTGACTGCGCTTTATTAAGTTGCTCAGTGAAACTATCGCTACTTGATTGAATGTGCGCAGATTCTTTAACAATACTGCGCACCACAGTGACCAATTGCTCCAGTGAAAAATCTTGGTTTTCAAACTCAGTTAATTTACGGACATTTTTTTGTATTTGAGATTGAAAAGTGCTGGTGTCATGATGAGTATCTTTTATTGATTGTGATAACTCGCACACCATAGCATCAAGGTTTTGACGCATAGATCTGACATCTAACTCAACAGGATCTGCGATATGTTGTCGATACAATAATTCGCTAGAAACAGGTGAGTATTGTTGATTTAGCTTGATGTTTTCATCAAGTGCCAGGTTTAGCTTGGGATTTGATTCACTAACGTAGGCATACCAAAGCGCATAATTGGTCGGCGTGGTTGGAATGTTGTGCTTTAGCATCAATGGCACCGCTTTTTTAAGATGTAGCGCGGCAGTTTTCAATAAATTGTTAGACATTCAACCCCTCAACAAAATAGGTAATAAAGCGAATGAACCAATTAGGTTTATCAATGAAATATAACAATTAATTAATGTGATAGATATTTTGTTAGTAGGTTTTTTTGATAAACAGGCAAACCTTAAAGCAAAGATTGCCCGTTTATTGCTTGAAGGTATGACATTTTACTGTGATTAATATGCAGTTATTTAAAAGCTGTAGGACACAGCAAACATAGGGCCAGTGAAACCATAGTTTATGTTGTAATCGAGGGTACGATATTCTTCATCTAAAATACTTCTAGATTGTTCAATATCAACATCGACATCATAATAGTTATAAGCCAGTGCTAATTGCCAGTTATCGCTAATTTTTGCCTGCACGCCAGCCCTGATGTCGACTAACGAACCTTTAAAATTATCATATTTGATCGCAAAATATTGTGCGTGGGCGCCAAATGTCCAGCCTGGATAAAATTCATAGTTGCCATATAAGCCGATATTAGGCAGAGGCGCGGTGATTGCATTATCAACAACTTTTGGAGTGAAGGTCGTGGTATCGCACAAACTATCAGGATCACTGTGACCTTCACATAAACTAATATTACCTTCGAAAATGGTTTCAACAAACATGGTGTGAATACCAATCGATGCGCCGACAAAATATTGTTCACCTTGCCAAATATCATAACCATAACCTAAACGGAGAATATCGATATTTAATGTGGTGGAAATAGTGGCACTGCCGTCAATAAGGTAATTCTGATCATTATCACCAAATTCAGGGATCTCTATGTCAAATCCCAGCTGTGGGGTGTCAGCATCTCGATGCAGGGATTTCCAATCAAGGTATATATTATGACGGTCTTTGAAGTGATAGCGGAATTCGAAAAAAGGCAGAAATTGGTCTTCTGTTAAAAGTAAGTCGTCCTCAAAATCAAGTAAATAGTAATTACCTGTATCTCTGGCACTTTTAACTAACATAGTGGAGTCTGAATTGGCATAAAAAGCCCCTAGAGTAAATTTATACTCATCAGCAGACACACTGTTAGATATACATAGGGCTGTCAATAGACCTATAGGGACTCGCTTTAACATTATTTCTCCGCACTCTATGGGGCTCATTTGGCTAATAAATGAGGGTCGTGCATTATTATTTTTTTAGTTTTATTCGGGCAATATTTTAGTACCGAAACATATTAGCATTATGTAACCAAATGTGAAGTTTTTGTTGTTAAAGGCGGCGGTTTATTTGATCTATTACAGGTTAACAAGCGTATTGGGCGAAAAATAAACGAAAGTCGCATTAAACCGGCTTGTTTAATGCGAATTTATAACCATAGCTGATAATAACTACATCCTAGAGGGGCACAGAACTGCTGTGGCAGATTGACACAATTAAAAACTAAAGAGACTAATTCAGTACATAGGCATTAATTAAAATACCTGCCCAAGTGATCCCACATAGGGCTAGACTCATAAATACTGCTGCAGAGGCAGTATCTTTTGCTTGGCCACTTAAGGGATGAATTTCATCACTAATGCGATCCACTACAGCTTCAATTGCAGAGTTAACTAATTCGGTGATCAGAACAATAAACAAAGTCATGATTAACAGTAACTTTTCAATAAGACTAACATCGACCATTATAGCCACAGGCAGTAAAATGGCGGCTAAAATCAGTTCTTGTCTGAACGCTGCTTCGTTAACCCACGCACTTTTAAGCCCTTTAAATGAAAAGCCTGTCGCACGTAAAACACGTTTTAATCCATGGTTATTTTCAGGTTTCATATTGGCTGACTTAGTTCCTAAATGTTTGGCTGGATGGTGGTCCAATTGATGATAAAAGTTGCCAAATATTGGCTAACTTATGGCAGTTTATTGATCATGCACTAAAATTGCTAATCTATTTGTTTAACTTTTTGTTTAATTTCTTATTTAATTTTAACGGCAACAGGATGTTGTTTGAAGTGCCAGCAAGGATGCAACTATGTCTATTTTTATATCAAAAACTTTAGCTACGCCAGTGACAGCTCAGTCATTGATAGTCTCTTTATTGGCTTATTTTATAAGACGTAATATATCAATCATCATCACGGTCTTGAGTCTCTTTGCGGCTCCCATATTGTTTGCTGCAGATAAGCCATCAATCCAACTTGCCACCAAAATCACAAAAGGAATTGATATTAAGCAATATTATGTCAGTGAAAAGTTAGATGGTGTACGTGGTTATTGGACGGGTAAAAAAATGTTGTCGCGCTCTGGACGTGAAATGGTGTTACCCCAATGGTTTGTCGCTGACTTTCCTGAACAAATTTTAGAAGGTGAATTGTGGCTAGGAAGAGCAAGTTTTGAAGCCATGTCAGGACTTGCACGAAAAAATATCCCAGATAGTGAAATGTGGCGGCAAGTGAAGTTTATGCTGTTTGACTTACCTGAGCATGGGGGCATGTTTCGTGACAGATACATCGCACTGCAACAGTTGGCCAAGCAGTCCCAGTATCTGCAAGTGATACCCCAAGAAACAATAACCTCTGACACCATGCTGTATCAAAAACTGGATTCAGTCGTGAGTGCCCAAGGTGAAGGACTCATGCTTCATCGGCAGCAAGCTTTTTATAAAGTCGGTCGCAGCCAAGATATTATGAAATTAAAACCCAAATATGATGCCGAAGCCATCGTTATTGAACATATTGAAGGCAAGGGGAAATATACCGGTATGCTAGGGGCCATAGTTGTTAGCATGCCCGATGGGCGTGAGTTTAAAATAGGTAGTGGCTTTAGCGATGAACAAAGGCGTAAGCCGCCAAAAATAGGCGCAACGATAACTTATCAGTATTTAGGTCTAACCAAAAATGGTGTGCCACGATTCGCGCATTTTTTAAGAGAAAGACCTAAAATGTGATAGTCATAAAAGCAATTTTCAAGGCGCAGAAAAAGGAACAAATATGAATAAAATTAACTCGGTACTGTTCGTCTGTCTCGGTAACATCTGCCGCTCACCTAGCGCTGAGGCGGTGTTTCGTGCAAAAGCTTTAGAGTATGGCTTAGTTATCGATATTGACTCCGCTGGTACCTTAGCTTACCACCAAGGTAATGCGCCCGATCCGCGCGCGATTAAAGCGGGCAATGCCAGAGGCTTAGACTTTTCAGGCATGTATGCAAGGCAAGTTGTTCAGGCTGATTTTGAACGATTTGATTTAATACTGGCTGCAGATAATTTTAACTTAAAGGATTTGCAGGCAATATGCCCACAGGAACATCAACATAAGCTTAAATTACTGCTTAGTTTTATGAGTGATGATGTCGCTGATGTCGCTGATGTCGCTGATGTCGCTGGTGTTGATGAATTGAGTATGGATAAACTTTCACTTGAACAAGTGAATAATGTTATGGACGTTCCTGATCCTTACTATGGCGGCGCTAATGGCTTTGAAACGGTTTTGGACTTACTGGAGTCTAGCCTAGATAATTTAGCAACGCAGATCGCGAAAAATCGTTAATATCATCTTAGCTAGTACATATTATCAATACATACTCGCGCTTTAATTGGTAAAAAATAATAAAGGCTTAGCATTGCTGCTAAGCCTTTATTTTAAAGTGTAGTTTATCAATCACATTGCCGATAAGCTGGATGTTTTTCTTAAGCCTTATTCGCCTTGGTGGCGTTTACCTGAGCGTTTTAGATTTTCTTGCTCTAACTTCTGCTGTTTGATGGCTTCTTTTTCTGCCAACACTCTAGCGACTTCTTCTTTCTCGATTTCGGCCATTTCAGGGGTTTCAAGGGTGAGTAAACCTGTTTTGCCAGAGCGGAATTCATGTAACAGTAATTCAGATGCTTTATGTAAATCGATACGGCCACCTGGTCTTAGTGCGCCGCGCTTACGGCCAATTTCTTCAAGTAATTCAATGTCGGTTTCTGGCAATGATTTAAGCTTGTAACGCTCACAAATTTCTTGTGGGTACGCTTTTAAGAAATATTCAGCGGCAAACATGGCAACGTCTTCATATTCCATGGCAGTGTCTTTAATTGCACCAGTAACAGCAAGGCGGTAGCTACTGGCTTCGTTATCAACTTTAGGCCATAAAATACCCGGCGTATCTGATAATACAATCCCGTTGCGTAAATTAATCCGTTGCTGACGTTTAGTTACAGCTGGTTCATTACCGGTTTTAGCAATGGTTCTACCAGCAAGGGTATTAATGATGGTAGATTTACCAACGTTAGGGATCCCCATGATCATGGTACGAATATCTTTTTCGATTTTGTCTCTGGCAGGTACCAGTTTGCGGCAGATATCAGGAATGTTTTTGACCTGACCAGGCTGTAGCGTGGTGATAGCAGTAGCTTTGACGCCTTGTTCCTGCTCAAGGTATTCAATCCAACGCGCTGTGACTTTTGGATCTGCTAAGTCAGACTTGTTCAGTAGTTTGATACATGGCTTATCGCCCCTTAGCTTAGAAACCATTGGGTTTTCACTACTATAAGGAATACGGGCATCAAGCACCTCAATAACAAGATCGACTTGAGGCATTGCCTCTTCAATCTCTTTACGAGCTTTATGCATGTGACCTGGATACCATTGAATTGCCATGTTTTTGCCTTTTCTAAATCTACTACTAACAAAGGGTGCATATTCTACCTTGTTATGAGTAAAAATGATAAAAAAAAGCGCCTATTGGCGCTTTATTATCATTAACGACGTCACTAACTAAGCAGTAGGGTTAAATAACCCCAAGCTCTCGCAGCCTTTCCATTAAGTAGCTGTCAGCGGTGTGGCGCTCTGATAATACTACTTCAGGATTTGGGTGTAAGAATAGTGGTAATGAAATTCTGGATTTAGTTTTATCACTGCCTTCAGGGTTAATCACCCTATGTGACGTAGAAGGGTAGTAACCTGCCGAAGCCTCTTGCAGCATATCACCGATATTGATGATGATATTACCAAAGTCACTGGGTACATCAACCCAGTGACCTTCTTTGGTTTTAACTTGTAGTCCTGGTTCATTAGCAGCCGGTAGTACAGTGATCAGGTTAATATCTTCATGGGCTGCGGCTCTGATAGCGCCTAATTCTTCATCGCCAAGCATTGGTGGGTAGTGCAGCACCCGTAACAATGTCTTCTGACTATTTTCAATCATTTGCGGTAAAGGGATTGAGAATTTTTCTGCAATGTCTTTAGGTGCGTACTGTTCAATCCAGCCGAGTAATTCAGCCGCTAATGCATTGGCATGTTCATAATAAGCTAAAATGTTTTGTTTTAATGATTCTGGGATACGGCCCCAAGGGTATACGTGAAAATATTCTTTGATATCTTTTACGCTATGACCTTTGGCGGTTTCTGAAATGGAAGCAGGGAAAAATCCATCTTGGGTTTCTGGTTTAAATAAAAAATCATGTTTTTGCTCTGATTGAAAAAAGGCATACCATTCTTGATAGATTTTCTCGACCAGTTCTTGACTGACAGGGTGGTTAGAAAGTACGCCAAAACCGGTTTCTCTTAATGAAGCGACAAACTGTTGTGGACAATCTTTTGCGCGGTAATCAATTGTTTCTAATTTCATATTTTCTTCTATTATTGTTATTTGACCCAGCGCGATTTTAACCTTGGTCACACTTTGTCGCAATTTTTTGATGCGAAATATGTCTTGGTCAGTCGAAATAGTGATCTTTATTGTGCATACTGCCATAGTTGTAATACTTGCAGTACAGTAAACCTAATCAGAACAGAAGTAGAGATGGAACTCATGAAGCAGTTAACGGAATTTGAAAAGTATGTCATTGAACAAAAAGGGACTGAGCAACCTTTTAGTGGTGAATACGTCAATCATGATGCCCCAGGGGTTTATTTATGCAAAAAGTGCTTAGCGCCTTTGTATAAAAGTGAGCATAAATTTAATGCTCATTGTGGTTGGCCTGCTTTTGATGATGAAATACCGGGAGCAATTGACCGAACTCCTGATGAAGATGGTCATAGAGTCGAAATTACCTGCCGAAAATGCGATGGCCACCTTGGCCATGTATTTGAAGGCGAAATGTTAACCGCTAAAAACATCCGTCACTGTGTCAATTCTGTTTCGATGATATTTCAAACCGCGGATGAATTACAAAAAATGAACAGTAATCAGTTTGCGACTTTTGGCGCGGGCTGTTTTTGGTGCATTGAAGCGGTATTCAATGAACTAAAGGGAGTGATTGAGGTAACGCCGGGTTACAGTGGTGGCAGTGGTAGCGATGCAAATTATATGGCGGTGTGTTCCGGTGATACTGGACATGCTGAAGTGATATTGGTGGAATTTGATCCTGGTATCATTAGTTACCAAAGCTTACTGGCGGTTTTCTTTGCGATTCACAATCCCACCACCTTAAATCAGCAGGGTAATGATAAAGGTCCGCAATACCGTTCGGTTATTTTTACCCATTCAACAGAGCAGGTTGATCAAGCGACCATCGCTATTAGTAAATTAATTAAGCAAGCCATTTGGCCTAAACCTATAGTGACCGAAGTAGCCATGTTCGAAGCATTTTATCCAGCAGAAAGTGTTCACGAAAATTATTATGCTAATAACGCTGAGCAGCCATATTGTGAGTTAATTATTAAACCAAAATTTGAAATGGCGATGAAACGATTTGAGCAGTTGTTAAAAGACACTGATAAATAATCACTAGCCAAGGTTAGTTTACATTAGCAACAAAAAAGGCGAACTGAGTTCGCCTTTTTTAATAATTACTTTTAACGATTAAGAATCTAATGCGTCATCAGCGACTTTGTAATGAGGATCTTCAATCACATTGACCTCGACTAACGCCCTAGCTTTATGGAGTAAATCTTTACAATCACCACTCAAATGGCGCAAGTGTAACTTCTTACCGGCAGCAAGATAACGCTCTGCTAAGGTGTCAATTGCATCGAGGGCAGAATGATCAGCAACCCGTGAATTTTGGAAGTCTACGATAATGTCTTCAGGATCATTCTCAGCGTCAAACAGCTCTAAGAAATTAGATACCGAGCCAAAAAATAACGGTCCGTTTAATTTGTAAACTTTCCAACCGTTGGCATCAATATTGGTTTCAACATTGATGTGTTTTGCATGTTCCCAAGCAAACACAAGTGCAGACACAATAACGCCGACAAATACCGCAAAAGCTAAATCAGTAAACACAGTAACAGTTGTTACCAACACAATGACAAACGCATCATGCTTAGGCACTTTGCCCATTACTTTGAAGCTTGCCCATTCAAAGGTACCTAACACGACAATGAACATCACCCCAACTAATGCAGCTAACGGAATTATTTCAATAAAGGCTGCACCAAATAAAATAAATGCCAATAAAGCGAGTGCTGCAGTGATGCCAGATAATCGGCCACGACCGCCTGAGTTGATGTTAATCATCGATTGACCAATCATCGCACAACCACCCATAGCGCCAAAAAATCCGCTGGTAATGTTGCCAACACCTTGACCGACACATTCTTTGTTACCTTTACCACGGCTATTAGTCATTTCATCAATAACGGTTAGAGTCAGTAATGATTCAATCAAGCCTACAGCAGCAAGAATACAGGCATAAGGCAGAATGATATAAAGGGTTTCGAGGGTAAACGGGACACTTGGGATAGCAAAGCTTGGCAGGCTGCCAGCAATAGTTGCCTGTTCATCACCGCTCATGGTTTTTAAGAAATCTAGTACATTACGGGTGTCTAAATCCAAGCCTACAACTAATGCTGTTACCGTTAAAATAGCCACCAATGAAGAAGGGATAGCAGTGGTTATTTTGGGTAAGAAGTGAATGATCGCCATAGTTAGTGCCACTAACGCTAACATGATCATGAGTGGCTCTTGTGCAAGCCATACCATGTTGCCAGCAGCATCTTTAACTTTAAATTGGCCTAATTGCGCAAGGAAAATCACAATGGCTAAGCCATTCACAAACCCAATCATTACTGGATAAGGAACAATACGGATAAATTTACCCAGTTTAAAAATACCGGCAGAAATTTGTATTATCCCCGCCAGAACTACTGCGGCAAATAGGTATTGAACACCATGTTCAACCACCAGTGATACCATAACAACAGCCATCGCGCCGGTCGCGCCAGAAATCATTCCTGGACGCCCACCAATAACAGCAGTAATTAGCCCCATAATAAAGGCTGCGTATAGGCCCACCATTGGCTCTACTTGTGCGACAAAAGCAAAAGCAACGGCTTCAGGAATAAGCGCGAGAGCAACGGTTAAACCAGATAAAATATCTGCTTTGCCGCTACTGGTTTTATGACGTAGTAGATCGAACATTTAACCTCTGAAATCTATTGATGAGTTTGATAAGAAAAAGTGTGAGCATGTTAACAAAAATGACAAATCTTCTAAACCTGAAATTAAACTTAATTTGTGCTAATTCGTATCGTGATGGGTTAACTGATCATTTCTAAGGGGAATAATTAAGATAGACTTATACCTAATAACTGAAAATCACATTACAGCTGAGGCTTTAACATCAGCCTAAATATTAGGTCTTTCCCTTTTGGGGCGGTTTGAAAGCTAGACTTTACTTTTTAGTAAATGCGAACGATAAAAAACCACGCTAAAAAGCGTGGTTTTTATTACCATCAAAGGTGAACGCTAACCGTTATGCCTTAGACATACCTGCTGAAGCACTATTAGCCACTTTTGATTTAACAGTATTGGCATCAGTTTGTGAAGCTTGATACTCACGACCTTTTGGCACAGCTTGTTGAGTACGCGCCTCTGTAACTGGCTTAGTGGTATCAGACATAACCATAGAGCCGAAACGACTAGCCACAGGCGCTTTCTTAACTGCAGGCTCAGCTTTTACTTCAGTCGGAGCGACTTCAGCAGCTGCAACAGTCGGTGCCGCTTTGCGTTGTATTGCAACAGGCTTAGTCATAGGCGCGGATGCTACCGTTTTCACTTCAACTTTAGGCGCTTCAGCTTTAACTTCAACCGCTGGCGTTTCAGTTTTAACTTCAACCGCTGGCGTTTCAGTTTTAACTTCAACTGCTGGTGTTTCAGCTTTCACTTCAACCGTTGGCGTTTCAGTTTTCACTACTACAGCTGGCGTTTCAGTTTTAACTTCAACCGTTGGCGTTTCAGTTTTCACTACTACAGCTGGCGTTTCAGTTTTAACTTCAACCGCTGGCGCTTCAGCTTTAACTTCTACAGCTGGTGTTTCAGTTTTCACTTCAACTGCTGGTGTTTCAGTTTTCACTTCAACTGCTGGCGTTTCAGCTTTAACTTCAACCGCTGGCGCAGCTTTAGCTTCGTTAGCTTGCTCTGCATCAAGTTGTTTTTCTAGCTCATCAACAGATGTAAAGACTGCAGGGCTTGAAGAGGTATCATCTTCATCACGACGACGACGTTGACCCGCAGCACGAAGGTGGCGAGGGCTACGACGGCTACGGCGCTGTCCTTCACGCTTGTCATCAGCATCTTCATTTACGGTTTCAGCAGCATCTTGAGTAGCTGTAACTTCTTCTGTAGATGTCGTATTAGCAACAGCGGCTTCAGTAACAGGCGCCTGAACCGGTGCTTGTACTTCAACTTGTGTTTCTGCTTCTACTTTAGTGTCAGTTTCAGTGCTCACATCTTTAGTGACAGGAACTGCAGCTTTAGCTTCAGATTTAGCTGAATCATTTTTAGTGATAACTTCAGCGTCTTTTCTTGGGCGGCGAGTACGGGCAGGTTTTGATTCCTGTTTCGTCTCTGGCTTAGCTTTAGCTTCAACAGCAACTTCAACCTGTGAAGTGGTGGTTTCCGCTAATTTAGCTTCGTTCTGCTCATTTTCAATTCGCACTTTTCGACGCATGTTACGACGTTGACGACGCTCTCTCGCTGCTTCTTGCTTAGGCGATTTCTCAGCATCTTGACGAGGTTTTTCTGTCTTCGCTTTTGGCTCAGCTTTAGTTGGACGTTTATCAAGTTGTTCTTTATTAGCAACATCTCTGTCCGACTTTTTATTACGCGCTTTATTATCACGACCTTTATTGTCAGCGTCGTTGCGAGTATTACGGCGGTTGTCATTTCGAGAATCGTTACGGCGACTGTCATTACGAGAGTCGTTACGACGATTACGACGGTTGTTTTGTGCTTCTTTACGGTTCTTATCAGCAGATTTAGTTTCAGTTTTAACTGGCTCTGGTGACGCGAATAAACCACTAATAGCAGCAACAATTTTTGAGAAGAACCCAGGCTCTGTAGGTGCAGCAGGTTTGGCTACTGCGGCAGCGGTTTTGGCTGCAGGTGTAGCTGCTGGCGCCGCTTTAGGGGTACCGAAACCTTTAATTGCAGGTTGCTGAGCTTCAGCGCGCTCTAATTTGCGAGGCTCGTAAAGTTTAGCTGCAGGCTTTTCAACACGCTTGTAGCTTGATTCAACCATTTCATCATCGCTTCTAAGGCGAGATACGCGGTAATCTGGAGTAGTCATATGTGCATCAGGGATGACATAAACTTCCACTTTATGGCGCTCTTCTGTAATTCGAATTGCTTTGCGTTTTTCGTTTAACAAGAAGGCCGCTACATCGACAGGCACAACGGCTTCAATTTGAGTGGTGTTTTCTTTAATTGCTTCTTCTTCCATTAAACGAAGAATAGAAAGCGCTAATGACTCTGTGCTACGGATCGTACCTTGACCGTGACAGCGAGGACATAAATGGCCTGCTGATTCACCAAGAGAAGGGCGAAGACGTTGACGAGACATTTCCATTAGACCGAAGCGTGAGATGCGACCAAGTTGAACACGGGCGCGATCTAAATGCACCGCATCACGCATTCTATTTTCAACTTCACGTTGGTGTCTAACAGGGGTCATATCGATGAAATCGATAACCACTAAACCGCCTAAGTCACGTAAACGTAATTGACGGGCAATTTCATCAGCAGCTTCTAAGTTAGTGTTTAATGCTGTTTCTTCGATATCGCCGCCTTTTGTTGCACGGGCAGAGTTAATATCGATAGAGGTCAGCGCTTCAGTTGGGTCAATAACAATTGAACCACCAGAAGGCAAACGTACTTCACGTTGGAAAGCAGACTCGATTTGAGATTCAATTTGGAAGTGAGTAAATAACGGCACTTCTGATTCGTAACGCTTAACGCGCTCAACAAAATCTGGACGAACTAAACCAATGTGCTGTTTAGCTTCTTCAAAAATACGAGGGTGGTCGATCAGAATTTCACCGACATCACGGCGTAAGTAGTCACGTATTGCGCGAACAATAACGTTACTCTCTTGGTGAATTAAGAAAGGGGCAGGTTTGCTTTGCGCCGCTTCTTGAATTGCATCCCAGTGATGTTGTAAAACTTTCAAGTCCCACTTTAATTCAGCAGCATCCTTACCAACACCTGCAGTACGAACGATTAAGCCCATACCATTGGGTACTGATAACTCTGACATTGCAGCTTTTAGTTCTGTACGCTCATCACCTTCAATGCGACGAGAAATACCGCCAGCACGAGGATTGTTTGGCATAAGTACTAAGTAAGAACCAGCAAGACTGATAAAGGTTGTTAGCGCAGCGCCTTTATTGCCACGTTCTTCTTTATCAATTTGAACGATAACTTCTTGACCTTCAGATACCACTTCTTTGATATTTGGACGGCCTTGGAAAGAGTAACCTTTAGGGAAGTATTCGCGAGCAATTTCTTTCAGCGGTAAGAAACCATGGCGATCAGCACCATAGTCAACAAAAGCAGCTTCTAAAGACGGTTCTACGCGGGTAATAGTACCTTTATAGATATTTGATTTTTTTTGTTCATGGCCTGGGCTTTCGATGTCCAGATCATACAATTGTTGCCCATCAACTAGGGCAACACGCAACTCTTCCGACTGAGTTGCATTAATTAACATACGTTTCATGATGACTTAATTCTTCTAATAAGGTCATCAAACAAAGTAAATTCGCTGCATTACGGGCCTAAAATGGTTATGCACAAAGCCTCGCGGCTGGTTTTTAGGCAAGTTAGGTGCGCATTACTGTAAGACGCATCGCTGCGTGTCGCATCCTATTTATGGCTTATTTTTTAATAATTACAAAAACAAGGAATTGGTTGTTTATTATCAACCAACCCCATAAATTTAATATTTCTTCCGATAATGCCCAAGTCGAATTGGTTTGTTTGATAACAAGCTAAAATTTGTTCGAATTTGGGATGGTATTTTTCAGGAAAACTTTTAAAATAAAGATGACATCGACGGTTTAATTGTAAAAACGAATTATTTCGTTTTGTGATGTTTACAATTTGCAAATCAATGACTTGCTACCAGTCTTGTTCATGAATTCTACTGAAAAAACACCGTAATAAATTGAGTTTGTGAACATTTTATCCACTGTTTATCCTCAATCACAGCGCAAATATAGCAATAATCAATTTAGACAGCAATCAAAACTCTCATTCTTATTGTCCCATCAGGTAGAAACTTAGGTTACAATACGCGCCGTAATAACTTAAGGCGCATCATGAATACAGAAACTCCCACAAAAGTTCAATTGGTCACTATTGATGAAGACCATTTTGAACAACGCATTGATAATTTTCTTCTCACCAAATTGAAAGGTGTACCTAAAAGCATGATTTACCGAATCGTGCGTAAAGGTGAGGTGAGGGTTAATAAGAAAAGAGTGAAGCCTGAATACAAGCTTCAGCTGGAAGATGTTGTTCGTATTCCGCCAGTAAGAATTGCGGAAAAAGACAACCGCACAGCGCCGTCTGCAAAACTGTCCAAAGTAAGCCAGTTAGAAACCAGAATCATTCATGAAGATAATCATCTTATCGTGCTGAACAAACCTGCAGGTATTGCAGTTCATGGTGGTAGCGGTGTCGATTACGGCGTGATTGAAGGATTACGTTCTTTAAGGCCACAGCAGAAGTTTTTAGAGCTAGTACATCGTTTAGATAAAGACACCTCCGGTGTGTTGCTTATAGCTAAAAAGCGCAGCGCGCTAAAGCATTTGCATGAGCAACTTAGAAGCAAAACGATGCAAAAGGATTACCTTGCGTTAGTTAGAGGTGATTGGCAGGCAAAAGACAAAGTGGTTAAAGTGCCTTTGCTCAAAATCACCTTAAAATCCGGTGAACGTATTGTCCGTGCCAATCAAGAAGGTAAACCTTCTGAAACACGTTACAAAATTATGCAGCGCTACCAAGGCTGTACCTTGGTCAAAGCGAGTCCAGTGACAGGTCGAACCCACCAAATTCGCGTGCATTGTCAATATGCCGGCCATGCTATTGCGTGTGACGACAAATACAGTGAACAAAAATTTGACGATTCTATGCGCGCTAAAGGTTTAAATCGTTTGTTCTTGCATGCTGCAGAACTTAAATTTAAACACCCTGACAATGATGAAGTTACCACAGTCAAAGCGCCACTTGATGATGTTTTGTTAGCCACATTAGATAAATTGACGCGTGCATGAAGCTAAATAATATAAAGCAGTACCAATTAGTGATTTTTGATTGGGATGGCACCTTAATGGATTCAGTCGGCAAAATTGTCGATTGTATGCAAAGCGTGGCGCAATCATTAGCACTTGATATTCCAACGGAGCAAGCGGTAAGAGATATCATTGGTTTATCGTTACTACCTGCATTGGAAAAATTGTTTCCACATAATAATGACAGGTATGATGATTTAATCGCAGGTTATAAGCACTATTACCTTAATGTTAACTCAACGCCATCACCTTTATTTGATGGTATTGAGCAGTTGCTGGCACAAATCAAAGCCGCTGGTTACACTTTGGCAATTGCCACCGGTAAAAGGCGGGCAGGCTTAGACCGAATGTTGGCTGAAACAGGTTTAGGACAGTATTTTGTTGCGACACGCTCAGCTGATGAAGCGCACTCGAAACCGCATCCATCGATGATTTTATCTTTACTCGATGAGTTAAATATTACGGCTGACCAAGCGGTGATGATCGGTGACTCAAAGCTTGATATTGCGATGGCGAATAATGCCAAGGTAAAAAGTATTGCGGTCACCTATGGCGCACATAGCCTAGCAGATCTGTTAACTGAAGGGCCAACAGCCACAGTCAACCAGCCAAAAGATATTTTATTACATATATAAGCAGAGCCAAAATAAGCTTTGCTTACTTTTGTCATTTACAAAGCTGATGTTTTTCAAAAAGCCGATGTTAACCGTATCGGCTTTTTTGTGAGTGAATTTCAATTTCAACTGATTGTTTTCAAGCAACAGCTGAAGTCGCACTGTCTATATTAAAGATTAACTTAAAACAGTTAAACACAAGTACCAAAGTGAGTTTTAGCTTCTAACGGCTATAACACCTTTATATCATGGCGTTTTAATAGCTCAATTAAGCGGATTAATGGCAGCCCTATGAGCGTATTAGGGTCATCTCCCTCAAGGCGCTCAAATAAAGCAATACCTAGCCCTTCAGATTTAAAACTGCCGGCGCAATATAAAGGCTGCTCTAAATCAACATAGCGCTCAATTTCTGCAGTCGTTAATTCTTTAAAGTGCACAGTGAAGGGTTCTACAATGCTATAAGCTTGCTGGGTGACATTATGAATAACACTTAAGCCAGTATAAAAGGTAATAGATTGACCCGAGGCTTGCTGAAGTTGTTTAACTGCGTTTGTTTTGCTGAGTGGCTTACCAATAATTTGCCCATTAATGACGGCCACTTGATCAGAGCCGATGACCACTGCAGGAATAAGCGCTTGCTGACAACTCGTTTGATTAAATAACTCAACCCCAGCTTGTGCTTTTAATTGCGCTAAACGCAAAACCAATTGCTGCGCAGATTCATCTTTAAGCGGTGTTTCATTGGTTTTTGGGCTGATACATTTAAACGGCAGTTGTAATTTTTCTAATAACGCTTTGCGATAAATAGAGGTGGAAGCTAGGATGATTTTAGTGTTCATGGCTCACTATTCGGGGAATTAGACAATTACTTCTATAATACGATAAAAAAGCGACTGAATGGAGTAATTTTAGTCGGATCGCGCTTGTGATCGCGGGCTGTGACAGGTAAAATTTCGCTTCGATCCATTTTAATGTTGGTGTTTAAGTAATGAGTCTATTTTGTTTGGTTAAGTCATTAACCACAATTTGGATAAATTTTCTTTGACTCTAGCGTTTTCAAACTATAATATGCGCGCCTTATGCAAACAGTAAAGATACCAGTATCAATTGATCCTATTCGAACTGCAGCCAGTGGTCTTCGTTATGAAGGCATAGTGCCTGGGGTTCAAAATAAGCGATTAAATGAATTATGTGCTGGCGATTGTTCCGATGTGACAGTGTCGTTAGAATGTGGCGTCGATATTCAGGGGATAGTCTACCTTCGCGGGAAGGCTGTGACGGAGCTCACTCTGCTATGTCAACGTTGTATGACACCATATACCACAAAGGTTACGGTCGACTTCAGCTTTGGTCTTTGTAAGACCCAAGATGAAATCGATGAGCTCCCGGATGCGTATGAGCCGATTGAGTGCAATGAAATTGGTGAAGTTCGTCTACATCAATTGGTTGAAGATGAATTGATAATCGCTATGCCAATTATTCCTATGCATCAGAATGATGATTGCAATTTAGGAACGAGCGACGTAGTTGTAGGCGAGATTGACCCCTCTCATGAGGAGCGTCCAAATCCGTTTGCAGTGTTAGAAAAACTGAAGAGCAAGTAATCTAGGAGACAGGTCAAATGGCTGTACAACAGAATAAAAAATCACGTTCAAAGCGCGGCATGCGCCGTTCACACGATGCATTGAGCACAGCTCAATTATCTGTAGACGCTACTAGCGGTGAATTACATCTACGTCACAATGTGACTGCTGATGGTTTTTACCGCGGTAAAAAGGTTATCAACAAGTAATTGTTGCTAATCTTATGACGAATCTGACGCTCGCGTTAGATGTGATGGGGGGCGATCATGGCCCCCTCGTCACAGTGCCTGCAGCCTTGCAGGCACTGAAATTTAACCCTCAATTATCAATTTATCTAGTCGGTAATCAAGCCGAAATAGACCCATATCTAATTGATATTGAAACGGCTATTCAAGCAAGAATTCAAATTATCCATACCACTGAAGTCATCACTATGTGTGATCGACCAATTCATGCTATCCGTTCTAAAAAACAAAGTTCAATGCGCTTAGCATTAGAATTAGTTAAAGATGGTAAGGCTCAGGCCTGTGTGAGTGCGGGTAATACTGGCGCGTTAATGGCGCTATCAAAGATCTTATTAAAAACCTTGCCCGGTGTAGATAGACCTGCATTAGTCAGTTGTTTACCTGCTATGACAGGTAAACCAGTCTATTTACTCGATCTGGGTGCTAACGTTTCTTGCGATTCTGAAACCTTGTTTCAGTTTGCTGTCATGGGCTCGGTGTTATGTGAAGTTGTGCATAAACGCTCTAGACCAAAAATTGCGTTACTTAACGTCGGTATTGAAGACGTTAAAGGTAACGATCAAGTCCAACAAGCAGCTCAGCACCTGATACACACTTCTCAAGTCAATTACGATGGCTTTATTGAAGGTGATGAGATATTTACCGGCAAAGTCGATGTTATCGTCTGTGACGGCTTTGTTGGCAACATTACATTAAAAACATCTGAAGGTATTGCTAAGTTATTAGTTCATCAATTAAAACATGGATTAACTCAAGGCTTTTTCGTTCGTTTGTTATCAAAATTCCTCGCTCCACGTATCCAAGCTGTACTGAGTAAGATGAACCCCGACCACTACAATGGTGCAAGTCTGATAGGATTGCGCGGAATAGTAGTAAAAAGTCACGGAAATGCTGATGAAGCCGCTTATTTACAAGCAATCAATTTAGCTGCAACGGAAGCAAAACGTCGTTTACCGGAAATGATTAAAGATCGTCTGGAGACGATTCTTTTAGACATCAATAGCTGATCTCATAATATGTATACAAAAATTCTCGGAACTGGTAGTTATCTGCCGGTGCAAGTTCGTAGTAACCACGATCTAGAAAAAATGGTCGACACCTCTGACCAATGGATCGTGGAACGTACGGGTATTTCAGAGCGACGTATCGCTGCTGAAGATGAATCTGTGACGACCATGGGTTACCAAGCTGCGCTGAAAGCCTTAGAAATGGCAGGTGTTGAAGCCAGCGAATTAGATATGATTGTCTGTGGTACAACCAGTGCCAATAATGCATTTCCAGCTGCGGCTTGTGAAATACAAAAATTATTAGGCATTCACACTATTCCTGCATTTGATATTGCTGCGGCATGTTCAGGCTTTGTTTACGCATTGTCGGTGGCAGATCAATTTATTAAAACCGGCGCCGCTAAGAAAATCTTGGTGGTGGGCGCTGACGTGTTGTCACGCCTGTGCGATCCTGAAGATCGCAGTACCATCATATTATTTGGTGATGGTGCTGGCGCTGCGGTTATTGGTGCCAGCGAGCAAGCAGGGATTATTTCAACCCATATATATGCCGATGGCCGCCAAGGTGATTTGCTTAAATGTACATTCCCACCTCGGGCCAGCGAAACATCAGAAGCTGTTAGCTTTATGACCATGAAGGGCAATGATGTCTTCAAGTTTGCGGTGACGCAATTATCCCATGTGGTGACAGAAACCCTGCGGATAAATAATATCGACAAGTCTGAAATTGATTGGTTAGTACCACATCAAGCCAACTTTAGAATTATTAAAGCGACCGCAAAAAAGTTAGATATGAGCTTAGACAAAGTAGTATTAACGCTGGCAAAACACGGTAATACTTCAGCCGCTTCAGTGCCTATTGCGTTAGATGAAGCAGTAAGAGATGGTCGTATTAAACGCGGACAGCTTATTTTACTTGAAGCATTTGGCGGTGGATTTGCTTGGGGCAGTGCACTGGTTAGATTCTAGATATCATTGATAAATAGCAGTAGGATATAACGCGATTAATTTATATTTTACTGCTAGTAAAAAATAAAAAGTTGTTTTTCAAAAACGAATAAAGGTAATAATTATAATGGAAAATATAGCGTTTGTTTTTCCAGGTCAAGGCTCGCAATCAGTTGGCATGCTTGCTGATTTAGCAGCTGATTATCCTGTAGTAACCGAGACATTTGCTCAGGCGAGTGCCGTATTAGGTTACGACTTATGGGCATTGGTACAAGATGGACCTGCTGAAACTTTAAATGAAACAGATAAAACTCAGCCTGCATTATTAACCGCAAGTGTGGCTATCTGGCGCGTTATTGAAGCAAGTGGCACGATTAAACCTTCAGTTTTAGCGGGTCATAGCTTAGGTGAATACTCAGCATTAGTCTGTGCTGGCATTATTGCCTTTGAAGATGCGGTAAAATTAGTTGAACTGCGTGGTCAATTGATGCAACAAGCGGTACCTGCAGGTACTGGTGCTATGTATGCCATTATAGGCCTTGATAATGATGCTATTGCTACAGCGTGTGAAGAGTCAGCTAATGGCGCTGTGGTTAGCCCAGTAAACTTCAATAGTCCCGGCCAAGTGGTTATTGCGGGTGAAAAAGAAGCCACAGAAAGAGCCGCTAACGCATGTAAAGCCGCTGGAGCTAAAATGGCTGTTGCTTTACCTGTAAGTGTACCGTCACATTGCGCATTAATGAAACCTGCAGCGGATAAACTGGCACTTGCATTAGAGAGTATCGAATTTAACTCGCCGGTTATTTCTGTGATAAATAACGTTGATGTGGCAAGCCCTGATGATGCTGCAGCAATTAAAGATGCGCTAGTGCGCCAGCTATATTGCCCAGTACGTTGGAGCGAAACCATTGAATTAATGGCAAGTCAGGGGATTACTGATTTGGCTGAAATTGGTCCTGGAAAAGTATTAACTGGGTTATCAAAAAGAATTAATAAGTCACTAAAAGGGCAAGCAATTAATAATGCTGCCACTTTATCAGCTTTAATCCAATAAGGAATATTCATGAGCATTAGCTTTGATTTAACAGGTAAAGTCGCGTTAGTTACAGGCGCAAGTCGTGGTATTGGCCGTGCAATCAGTGAAACTCTGGTTGAAGCAGGCGCTACCGTGATCGGCACTGCAACCAGCGAAAAAGGTGCCGCAGCAATTCAAGATTACCTTGGTGATAACGGCTTTGGTTTAGTATTAAATGTGACTGATAGTGAATCAGTTGCACAATTATTCAGCCAGATCAAAGAAAAGGCTGGTGATGTAGATATCCTAGTTAACAATGCTGGTATCACACGTGATAATTTATTAATGCGCATGAAAGATGATGAGTGGCATGATATTCTTGACACCAATTTGACATCACTGTTTAGATTATCTAAGCCGGTAATGCGGTCTATGATGAAAAAGCGCAGCGGCCGTATTATTAATATTGGCTCTGTGGTTGGAACCATGGGTAATGCAGGTCAAGTAAACTACTCAGCAGCTAAAGCTGGCTTGATTGGATTTACAAAATCTCTTGCAAGAGAGGTTGCATCTCGTCAAATAACCGTTAATGCTGTCGCTCCTGGATTTATCCAAACAGACATGACAGATGAGCTTAATGAAGAACAGCAAAAAGCCTTCATGGCGCAGGTTCCAATGGCTCGACTCGGTCAGGCGCAAGAGATTGCCAATGCGGTATTGTTCCTAGCTTCTGACTCTGCAGCTTACATCACTGGTGAAACTTTGCATGTAAACGGCGGAATGTACATGGTCTAAGGACCATAATTGATAACGACTTTTATTGAATCTCGTTTGATATCAAAGTATGATAATTTTCGTGGTTAGACCACGAAAACTAAGCTTGCAATGTCAGCTGGATCGAATAAACTACTCTCAATCTTACGCAAGTGTGTAATTTGAATAGGAAAGAAAACTAATGAGCAACATCGAAGAACGTGTAAAGAAAATCATCATTGAGCAACTTGGCGTTAAGGAAGAAGACGTTAAATCAGCTGCATCATTCGTAGACGATTTAGGTGCAGATTCTCTGGACACTGTTGAATTGGTTATGGCTCTAGAAGAAGAGTTTGACACTGAGATCCCTGATGAAGAAGCTGAAAAGATCACTACTGTTCAAGCAGCGATCGATTACGTTTCAAAAAATCAGTAATCCATGATTCACTAAAACAGGTGGCATTTATGCCGCCTGTTTTTGTTTGTGGCGTCGAATAATTTTCGACTACACTATCTATAAAAATTAGTTAACCCTTCATTTCTTATCATCAGCTTGATCTTTTTCCTTTGATTGGTGATGGGTTAGCTGAATGTCTCAATTGGCGAATGCCTAATAAAATACAAAGGTGAATGCTGTGTCTAAACGTCGTGTGGTAATTACAGGCTTAGGACTAGTTACTCCAGTGGGTAACGATGTCGAATCTTCTTGGCAATCTTTATTAGCTGGTAAAAGTGGTATTGCACCCATTACCAAATTTGATGCAACTGATTTTGGAACTCGCTTCAGTGGCTCGGTAAAAGACTTTGATGTTGAGCAATATATGTCTCGCAAAGATGCCCGTAAAATGGATTTATTTATCCAATACGGCATGGCTGCAGGTATACAGGCAATGACAGACTCAGGTCTTAATATGGAACAAGAGGATCCTGCACGAGTGGGTACCGCAATTGGTGCTGGCATGGGCGGAATGCCATTGATTGAGCAAAATCATGCGGCATTGCTCAAAGGTGGCCCTCGAAAAGTGTCGCCATTTTTTGTTCCTAGCACCATTATTAATATGATTTCTGGTCATTTATCTATTAAGTATGGCATGACAGGGCCAAACTTTGCAGTGACAACAGCTTGTACAACGGGGGTGCATAATATTGGTTTTGCGGCGCGTACGATTGCCTATGGTGATGCTGATGTTATGGTCGCCGGTGGTGCTGAAGACGTGACTTGCCCGCTAGCAGTTGCCGGTTTTGGCAGCGCCAAAGCCTTGTCAACACGCAATGACGATCCAACCGCTGCAAGCCGCCCATGGGATAAAGACCGTGATGGTTTTGTTATCGGTGATGGCGCAGGTGTGTTGGTGATGGAAGAGTATGAGCATGCCAAGGCGCGTGGCGCTAAAATTTATGCAGAGCTTGTTGGCTTTGGTATGAGTGGCGATGCATTTCATATGACATCACCACCAAGTGATGGCGCGGGCGCTGCTGCAGCAATGGTTAATGCCATCAATGATGCTCAAATTGCCAATGAAGAGGTTGGTTATATCAATGCTCATGGTACTTCGACTCCAGCAGGTGATAAAGCAGAAGCGGCTGCGGTTAAGTCGGTGTTTGGCGACCATGCTTATGATTTACTTGTTAGTTCAACTAAATCAATGACAGGGCACTTATTAGGCGCGGCAGGCTCAGTTGAAGCGATTATTACCATTTTAGCGTTGCGTGACCAAATAGTACCGCCAACCTTGAATTTGGATAATCCAGATGAAGGTTGTGACTTAGATTTTGTACCGCACGTTGCCAAACCCCATAGTTTTGATTATGC
Source organism: Shewanella sp. UCD-KL21 (assembly GCF_001957135.1). GTDB lineage: Bacteria > Pseudomonadota > Gammaproteobacteria > Enterobacterales > Shewanellaceae > Shewanella. The sequence continues at coordinate 107,837 of NZ_MPHK01000001.1, forward strand.
ATTGTGTAACTCATTTGGCTTTGGTGGCACCAATGGCTCTCTTTTATTCAAAAAGTAACGTGATTAAAATGTAATAAAAAAGGCAGTCACTTTTAAAGTGACTGCCTTTTTATTTAAATTAATTAAAGCTTACAGTTTTATTAGTCGCTGCTGTACCCGCTCAATGTCGTTACTCTTACCCACTAATTGAATATGATCGCCTTCTTCAGTTATCAGCTCCGGAGTAATTAACATATCAAATTTATTTCTGGCAAGGGCTGTAATACATACTGAACTGCCCGTGTTGGCATTCAGCATTTTTTTAATAGCTTTTAGTGACAGACCAACTAAGTGGTTAGGCTTAATCACGTATTCAAATGTCGTTTCAATAATGTTGCTATCATCAATAGCGATTTCAGTACCAATGATATTATCATCATAATAATAAAGTGCGTTATTAGGTCCAGTAATTGTCACAATATCACCAGCTGCAATCATATCAGGCTGTTGTTTATCAAGGTTTTCGCTTGAGGTTATTTCAAAACTCACATCAATTGCTGCCTCATTAAGTTGTAATAAGGTTTTGTCGACGACCGTACTATCGTTATTTACTTCAAATGAGCGAGAAACAATATTTTTAGTGGTATTGATATTTTTTGGCTTAAATGGGTCCATTAACAAGAGTTTACTCTCTGTATATTTAGAGCCTGATAAAAAACCAATGATATAGATAAATATACCCAATAGCAGTACACCAAGTTCTGGCTCTAAATGCAGATGAAGCAGCGTGATGGTGATGCTGCCACCGATAAAACTAGCCAGAATACCAAACACAACTCTGTGCATGCTAATTAAGCCGATCAAAAAACCTATTACTAATGTTAAAACAAAAGTGATGTATGGGTTGGAATGAAATAAATTTTCAATTGTTTCCATAATATGACTACTTTATCTAGGGGCTTCTAAAGCCCACAATGGGCATTACTGTAAACTGTCTACGTAATAGGAGTATTCATCCTTGGTAAAATATAACCAACGTTATTTAATACAGTTTGGTGTTATGCAGTAATAATAAAGTGATGTCAGTTTTATAGATAATCTCATTTGAAGGATGAAACCCTGCAATGAAATCAATATAGAGAGGAAAAGGAAGGTAAGCCTCTAATTAATTGAGGCTTTTATTAAAAATATCGTACAATTACTTCATTCTAACACGATCGACATAGTTAATAATGGCTGATGTGATAGATTTTTTGGCCGTCATTACTTGTTTAGAGTGCGGGTTCCAAAGTGATATAGGTACCTGTAATGCATCTTGTATCTGTTGTACTTCTATGGGTACAAGATTGTTAGCATTGTAATCCATTGAGCGAACTAACAGTGGAAGTATACTCCAACCCAGACCTTCTTGAACCATTTTAATGATGAGGGTAAGTTGATCTACCACTTCGTAATTTGATGAGAAAATAATTTTTTTACTCATATCATCGTCTAGCATGGATTTCAAAACAAACTGACGGCTGGTTTTCATTTCAGCTAACGTTGCTTCAGAGTTACGTGTTACCAGCCCTGAGTCTTGGTTGGTAAAAGCGGCAAATGACATGTTACATAAAAAGGTATGATCGATGCTGTTTAGCACTTTACTTTCGTATACATTCACAATACCAAAATGAATACTGCCGTCTTGAATTCCGACTTTAATATCATTTTTTGTTCTGACTAGGAAGTTAACTCTTATTGATGGACAGTCTAATAGAAGTTGTTTTCTAATCTCAGATATCACTTGTTGCGGTATAAAGCTGCAATATCCAATGGTGATTGACTCAAGCTCACCAAATGCCAAACTCATAGCCACACGGTCAAAGGTTTTAGATTGCTCAATAGCCTGTTTGGCATAGCTATAAAGTAAATCAGCATCTTCAGTCGGTTCTACGGTTCTGCCTATACGTTCAAACAGGGTAATGGCTAATTGATCTTCTAGATTATTAATGACCTGACCAATGGTTGTGCGGTGTTTATCGAGTTTTACGGCTGCTTTACTGAACGCTTTCTGTTCATAAACAGTTACAAAGGCAAGCAGTTGTTCCAAACTAAAGTTCATAGTTATCTCTTAAAAAATATAAATATGCTATGGTAGCCATTTATAGGTGGACCGTTAAAAAATCACAACTTGTCATGCATGGATATAGATAAGTCGTTAATAAAATCACAATTTATCACACATGAAAACAATTGTTTATAGATTTCGTAGGGTTAGATCCATCATACATGATTACAACATTTACTCTGCCGCCATTATTATACATGCATAAATTAGTAAGAAGACATTAAGTTAATGTTTTTTAGAGATTAAATATTATTGAGGTGGAAGGAGTATGAGCATAATGCCCCATGAACTTGTGATTGGTGATGTTTATTTCCCACCATTATTATTGGTTACTGCTATGGCATATATACTGACAGGTTTAGTTACAGCTATTGGCACTAAAATTGGGTTACACAAATATGTTGTAGCACCAGCCATAGTTGAATTGTCTATGGTTATTATTTTTATTGGCCTAATTAGCCAATTTATTTCTATATTTTAAGTAGGTTACGCCAATGTTTAAACGTTATTTTATTACTTTGTTGCTGATGCTGGCGGCAATAGGTGTTTTGTATACACAGTATCAAACGTACACTGAAAATCCTTGGACTAGAGACGGGCAAGTCAGAGCCTATATTATCCAAGTAACCCCAAGGGTGACCGGTCAAATAGTAAAAGTAAATGCGACTGATAATAGCCGTGTGCAAAAAGGCGATGTGCTATTCGAAATTGACCCTAGCCTCTATGAAACTAGTTTAAGTAAAGCGGTTGCAACAGAGAAGCAATCGCAAGCCCTAGTTCGAAAAGCTCAGAATGAATCTAATCGTGCTATTGAATTAGAAAAGCTTACCCCTGGTGCTCAGTCAGTGTTAACCCTTAATAATTTACAAAATGCGGTTGAAACGGCACAAGCGAATTTGTTAATGGCAAAAGCCCAAGTAGAAGAAGCTAAATTAAACCTAGCTTATACTAAAGTTATTGCACCAACAGATGGCTACATCACGAATTTAACCTACCGTGTAGGCTCACAAGTCGTTGCTAACTCGCCAGTTGTTGCTTTGATTGATGAAGACAGCTTTTGGATTGAAGGCTTTTTTAAAGAAACCGATTTAAATGATGTGGCTATTGATAATAAAGCCCAAGTTACATTGATGATGCATAATGAAGTCACTTTAGAAGGTAAAGTGCAAAGTATTGGTTACGGCATTTCGAAAACTGATGGCAGCACAGGCAATTCGTTACTGCCTAATGTAAACCCAAATTTCGAGTGGATCCGCTTAGCACAACGTATTCCGGTAAAGATAAAACTTGATAAGTTACCTGAAGATATTCAGCTGCGGGTTGGCATGACTGCATCGGTAAAAATTCTAAAGCATTAAAATTTGATTAAGTGAGAATGAGTATGCTCAGTTTACCCATAAAAGAAGCGGTAAAAATATCTTTGTGTGTAGGTATTGCCATCGCGTTAGCATTGTTTTTTCAATTGGAAAAACCTTACTGGGCTGCCATTACTGTTATTGTTTTAGCGTCAAATGAAACCTTTGGACACGGATTAAACAAAAGTAGAAACCGCCTTATAGGTACAATTGGAGGTATTTTTTTAGCGCTACTTTTGGTAAGTTTTTTTGCCCAAACCCCGATAGTATTCCTTGGTTGTTTATTATTGCTTCTGGCTGTCAGTGTATGGTTTGCTGATGATTTACGTTATGGCTATGCATTTACTATGGGATTCACTGTCTGCACTATTGTTGCAGTAATGGGAGGCTTTAATGGTGAAGCTTCGTTCGAGATCGCAGTTTTACGTATACAAGAAAATATACTTGGAGTGTTGGTATATTCAATCATTTATCGTTTTGTTTGGCCTTTAAGCACAGAATCATTATTTTTTAGTAGCGTTGACTCGGCGTTAAATTCTGTCTATAAAATTGAAAAGGAAATAAACCAGCTCGCAGTTAACGCCAATGATGAAAATATCGAGGCTTCATTATTCGATGCACAGTTGTTGATTACTAAGTTAAATGATTTGCTCACAATGCCATTGAGTGCCAGTTATAAACTCCAAAATGAAAAAAAGAAATGGATTGTAATTGTAAACGCTTTTTCTCATGTTTTGCAGCACAGTAAAAATATGGTCAAGCAGTTTGAAAGTGATAAATCAAATGGTGATAAACAGCAGCAGTTAAATTATCTATCTCAAGAAATAAAAATGCTTAGTAATGCTATTCATGGTGAAAAGTTAGAGGTTAACATATTAGCAAATTATTGGAGCCATGAAAGCATAAAACTTCAACACTCGAAACCGATAGTAAAAGCAAATAAACTGAAATTGAAAATCAATAGAGTTATAAGGGCGGTCGCTATAGCGTCAACTTGTTATGGCGCATGGATATACTTTGCCTTACCAGGTAGCGTTTTTATCCCGATGTTTGGTTCAATCTTAGCGAATATCACTGTCACTTTGCCATTTGCTATGATAAAGCAGGTTATATTAGCTGCATTTCTGTGGGGAGTGGTGTTTTTATTGCAATATATTTTTATCATGCCTGCATTTACAGAGCTATGGCAGTTGGTTGGGTTTTATATCATTAATATTTTCCTTATTTGGGCACTTTTCCCAAAACCTGCAATGATGTTAGTGCGTTTATTAGGAGGAAACCTATTAATGGTAATGACCATGAGTGCATTACAATTAACCCCTAGTTATGACATCAATACACCTTTGCTACTACTTGTAATATTGATGATTACCGTTACCGTGGCTCGTTTCTATAATCAATTATTTATGCTTAAATCAAATTAATAGCGTTTAAGAAATTGGTGTTCAATCACGGCAAAAGCATGGGTACTCGATTATGACTTAGCTGTGTTACGCCCCGTGATCCTGTAGCAGACTCTGTGTAACGACCTCGTTTATATGTAGTCTGCTATTCGATCTTCAAACTCGATCATAAAGCGATTTAGTGCTGGTTCCCCCTTTCTAATCTGCATCACCCACTTTCTAGCTGCTTGGATAATTGCCAAGTAAACAACTTTTATAGCTGAGTCATCAGCTGGAAAGAGCTTTCAGTTCTTGATAGCTTACCTTATCACCCTGTTTAATGACTCGATTACATTGGTTGTATAGATGGTTTTTCGAATATTTTGTGGATAACCATTATTCGCCAAAACAATGTAAATTAAGCAAGGCTTCTTCAGTAACTGACTGGTAAATCTTTTTTAAGTCGGCCGCTACGGCCTTGAGCCTTTGTACAGCACACACTCCATCGATTATCTCAGCATATGGACGATACAAAGCTGGATTTGCAAGTAATAGCGATAAGGCCCCCTTTAATTTCTAACAGATTGAGCAAATTAGAAATAGCGGTAATATCATTCGACTTTGCCGCTGTTTTAATCAGCCAATAACGACGCCATTGGCGGTCGAAAAAGCGCTGCCCATGTGAATGGCTGACAGTCGTCTTGGCGATGGTACTAACGTCTTAGTCGTTCAGCATCGACCGCGACAACTGTACCTTCACAAGCTGTGATGATGGTGCCAATGGATAGGAATAATACCTTGTAAAGGGGATAAATTATTGTTGCCGTTTGGCGTGGGTCTTTTATATCAGCAAAGTGCTAAGCAAATACATTGACTGTCAAAGTAGAACTGCAAACAGGAATATAAAATTACAACTAAATCAGATCGCCAAATCAGGGGCATATGAGCATATTTGATTGAAATTCGCTCGTATTTTCGCCGTGAATGTTTAATTGAAGATAAATATACTTATTTTTACTGGCATATTTTATTGATGTAGGGTTTCATCCGTCAATTGCGATTAAATACTTTACAAATAAGCACATACAATATTCCCATTGAACGGATAAAAAGAAAGTTAACCAACAAAAATTACTTAACTTGCATTATCTTTTTCCGAAATTTGAATCAGTAAATGATTCGATAGGTTATTTGCCAGAGATTGGCTTTCAAAGGGTAATATAAATGAATCACATGCCAATGTACTCAGTTAATCATGTTTCTATTCCTCGCTTGTTCCAAAAAGCATTACCTATAGCTATGCTGTTAGCGCTTTCAAACGTAAGCTATGCGGAAGAGAGTTTTCGTAAAGAAAAACACAATAAACAACAACTCATTAATTCAGCGGAGCAAAATGTTTTTCAACAATATGGTATTTCCGAAGAAACTTTAAAATTAGGTTTAAGTTCGATTTCATCTAAAGAGCAGCAAGTAGAGCGTGTTAAAAGAACATTAGAAATTGGTGATAAGGTAAAAAAATCAGACGTATTCCTTGTACAAAGTATAGATACCCGCGGCAATATTGATTTAAGAATCAAATATGATCAATCTAATTTAGATGACAGTGAAAACGTCATAGAAACGATAGAGCAAATAACTAAAACTGAATACCGTTTAAGAAGTTACATGGAAAGCTATGATAAATCATCGGTCATAGTTGATGAAATTTCGGATAATGAAGTAGAAATTAGCTTTAATTATTCTAAATATGGTTTACCTCAGGACATTGCTTATTTTCGTTTTATGCGGGTAAAGCTAACCGTTTTAAATGGTGTTGCAACCAAGATGGTCATGACGAATTCAAAGTCTTTCGAATTTGAAGGTTTTCGCGTTCAGCGCTACAGCCAAGAAGTTGAACTGACGACATTGGTTAATGGTCAAACCGTGATAAAAAATAAAATAATTGAAGCGACAGGTAATCAAGGTCAAAAAAAAGCAAGCTATTACGCAACCATCGAGCCTGTGGCATTTTATGATGATGAGTTTGGTGTTTTAGTCTTCGATGAGGAATCATTAAAAATCGTTTCTGATCCGCGTATTCGTGAAGAAAAGGTTGATTTAGACAGATTATTTCCGTTAATGAGCGACCTTGTTCGTCAACAAGGGATAGATGTGCCATTACCCTATGGTTTTTCTGTCGCTTATCGAAACCAAGATATGGATGTAGGCTTTAATAGCTTTGATATTATGGGCGTGAATTTAGACGAATGGTTTGACCCATCTAGCTCAATAGGCACTGTGAATGCTGAAAGTTACACATTTAGAGCGGATGTGAATATATTACCATTTTGGAACGTATACGGCTTTGTTGGTAAAGTTGAAATGGATGCCGTTGTGGATGCGCAATACACTGGTAAGCTTAAAGATGTACTTAAAGATAAATTAGGCGTTATTGGTGGTGGCTTGGCATGTGGTTTATTAGAAAGTCAGGGGGCTGATTTATGTTCGCCAGGCCGCGTACAGGTGCCATTGCATTTAGACTATGATCTTGCGGGAATAGGCACGACGCTATCGGTTGGGTATAAAGAGTTTTTTGCTTCAGTGACGACAACGTATTCGAGTACTAAATTAGATGGGCAAGAGGATTGGGGTGATGGCATTTTAACGGTACAACCAATGTTGGGTTACCAATTTCTTGACTATCGAGCTCAGGTTTTTGTTGGCGCTGAATACCAAGGTCTTCAATCTAGAATGACTGGTAACCTGGGTGACGTTTTAGGAATAGGGCAAGATTTTACCTATGATGTAGATGTTGAAATTAAAGAGTGGGCTTATTTAATTGGTTTTAATAAACAGATTGGTCGTAATTTGAATTTAACAGGGATTTATAATAAAGGTGAAAGTAGAAGTTCATTTACCTTAAACTTTGGTTATCATTTCTGATTTACTAGGTATCAACACACCGGTCATTTTTTAGTTTAGTTTAATTTTATATCGTTAAAACTTGATAAAGCACAACTTTAAAAGTTGTGCTTTTTTATGCCTTTTAAATAGCACTACAGGTCTTTTTTAAGCCATTTAATAACAATTAAGTGCTCTTTCATCAAATATCTTCATTTAGACATTATTTTTACTCATTTCTTTGATTAATTATCGTAAACTGGCATTAATTAGCTGAATTAGGAGTCGTTATGGCCGGATTAGAAAGAGAAATTACCTTAAGGTTTTTAGCCGAACCAGCAGATGTAAACTTTGGTGGCAAAGTGCATGGTGGCGCGGTGATGAAATGGATTGATTTAGCGGCATATGCAGGTGCTGCGGGTTGGAGTGGTAAATATTGCATTACCGTTTATGCTGGCGGTATTCGTTTTGTAAAACCTATTCATGTGGGCAATATTGTTGAAGTGAGTGCTAAAGTTATTTATACCGGCACATCGTCAATGCATCTAGGCATAGCAGTTAAAGCCGGCGATCCTAAAGAGCCTGAACGTCACCTTACGACTCACTGTATTGTGATTATGGTTGCCGTTGATGATGATGGTAAACCAACTTCAGTGCCTGAGTGGAACCCTCAAACTGAAGATGATATTCGTTTAAGGGACTCAGCGTTACGATTAATGGATATGCGTAAAAAAATTGGCTCTGAAATGGAAGCTCATGTAAAACCGGCATTGTAATGTGTTCATGAGTTACTAATTTCAACAGTGTATTTTAGAAGCCAACATTGTTTGAACAAACTAAAAAGACTTTACAGCAAAGAGTAAGCAAAACTACTTTTGTTAAAACATCACAATAATAAACAACAAAGGAATGATATGGCTAAGGTAGCATTTATTGGCTTAGGCGTTATGGGATACCCAATGGCTGGGCATTTGGTTAAACAAGGTCACCAAGTGACAGTATATAACCGCACAACGGCTAAAGCGCAGCAATGGGCAAAAGAACATAATGCAGAATATGCGTTAACACCTACACTTGCCGCGATGGAGCAAGACATTGTATTTACCTGTGTGGGTAATGATGACGATCTTCGTCAGGTGGTATTGGGTGAAGAGGGGGTGATTCATGGTATTAAATCTGGCGCAATATTAGTGGATCATACCACTGCGTCTGCCGATGTGGCTCGTGAACTTGCTGCTATTTTAGCAAAACAAAACGTCGAGTTTCTTGATGCACCAGTATCTGGTGGTCAAGCGGGTGCTGAAAATGGCGTGTTAACGGTGATGATGGGCGGAAAAGAAGTCGTTTTTAACCAAGTAAAACCGGTAATTGAGGCCTATAGTCGCTGCGCAGAATTATTAGGTGAGGTTGGCGCGGGCCAGCTAACCAAAATGGTCAATCAAATCTGTATCGCAGGAGTGGTGCAAGGGCTTGCTGAAGGCTTACACTTTGCTAAAAGTGCTGGTCTTGATGGTTTTAAAGTGGTTGAAGTGATCAGCAAGGGCGCAGCTCAAAGCTGGCAAATGGAAAATCGTTATCAAACCATGTGGCAAGGTGAGTATGACTTTGGCTTTGCCATTGACTGGATGCGTAAAGATTTAGCGATTGCTTTAGAAGAAGGGCGCCGTAATGGAAGCCACTTACCGGTAACTGCCTTGGTGGATCAATTTTATTCTGAAGTACAAACCATGAAAGGTAACCGCTGGGATACGTCAAGTTTGTTAGCGCGATTAGAAAAAAACCGTTAGACGCTCTTAATGGTGATGCTTTATTCGCCATTGCATAATTTTGTCGTTTAAGTTGTCAATTTAGTCTGTTGGTAACATAAAAGCTCACTGACAGTTACTATTGCCAGTGAGCTTTTTATTATCGTATCAGCCCTTGGTATTTTCAGAAAATTCAATGCTTAACTATCACTCGTTGTAATAATGTTCATTGGTACTCAAGGTGATTGATTAGCTTATAAGCATTTGTTGCTCATAAAATAGCGCTTAAGTTAATACGTCATTAATTTGTATTAAATTATGCTATCGAAAATATAAATTCGATTTAATTTAAATGCCGCATTTTGCTCAATAAAATCGTAATAAATGCTAGTAAATTCAGCTTAGCTAACGTAAAATTCCAGCTTTTGTTTTACCCCCATGCTTTAGGCATAAAGTTGACTTTGTGCCTAGACTACTATGTCGCCTGATAATCAGGCGCCCAATAGCATTTGATATGCAAAAATGCAGTGGATGAGAAAATGCAGCAGTTAACAGAGATCGTAGAACAAGCCTTAGAAGTAATAGGTAAGGCCAGTGATCTAAAGACACTGGATGATATCCGTGTCGACTACCTTGGTAAGAAAGGTAAGATCACTGACATGATGAAAATGATGGGTAGCTTAAGTCCAGCAGAGAAACCTGCCTTTGGACAAGCAGTCAACCAAGCTAAGCAAGCGGTACAGAAGCAACTTTCTGAGCGTATTGAAGGCTTAAAGGCTGCTGAATTAGAAGCGCAACTTATCGCAGATAAAATCGATGTAACCTTACCAGGTCGTACGCTTGAAATGGGCGGTTTACACCCAGTAACACGTACGATTGAACGTATTGAAACTTTCTTTGGCGAGCTTGGTTTTACCACTAAGCATGGTCCTGAAATCGAAGATGACTTTCATAACTTCGATGCATTGAATATTTCTGAGCATCATCCAGCTCGCGCTGATCATGACACCTTTTATTTCAACCCAAAGGTGATGTTGCGTACGCAAACTTCAGGGGTACAAATTCGTACCATGGAGCATGAAAAGCCACCTTTACGTATCATTTCTCCAGGTCGTGTTTATCGTAACGATTACGACCAAACCCACACGCCAATGTTCCACCAAGTGGAAGGGTTATTGGTTGATGAAAAAGTTAATTTTGCAGAGCTGAAAGGCATTTTGCATGATTTCTTACGTAACTTTTTCGAAGAAGATTTAGAAGTGCGATTCCGTCCATCTTACTTCCCATTTACTGAGCCTTCAGCTGAAGTTGATGTTATGGGTAAAAACGGTAAGTGGCTTGAAGTATTAGGTTGCGGCATGGTGCACCCTAATGTACTTCGCAGTGTCGGTATCGACCCAGAAAAATACTCTGGTTTTGCTTTTGGTATGGGTGTTGAGCGTTTAACTATGCTGCGCTACGGCGTTAACGACCTACGTGCCTTCTTTGAAAACGATTTACGTTTTCTTAAGCAATTCAAATAACGGAGCAATATAAAGATGAAATTCAGTGAATCTTGGCTTCGGGAATGGGTTAACCCATCAGTAAGTCGTGAAGAATTATCACACCAAATCACAATGGCCGGTCTTGAAGTAGACGGTATTGACCCTGTCGCAGCCGAATTTAGCGGTGTGGTTGTAGGTGAAGTGGTTGAGTGTGGTCAGCATCCAGATGCTGACAAACTACGTGTAACTAAAATTAATGTTGGCGGCGATGAGTTAATTGATATCGTCTGCGGCGCACCAAACTGCCGTTTAGGCTTAAAAGTTGCGGTTGCAATGGTGGGTGCGGTTTTACCTGGCGATTTTAAAATTAAGAAAGCCAAACTACGCGGCCAGCCATCATTTGGTATGTTGTGTTCATACGGTGAAATCGGTATTGATATCGAAAGTGACGGTATTATTGAATTACCTGCAGATGCGCCAATTGGCAAAGATATTCGTGAATACCTTGAATTAAACGACGCCATCATCGATGTTGATTTAACGGCTAACCGTGCAGACTGTTTAGGCATGGCTGGTTTAGCGCGTGAAGTTGGTGTGTTAAACCGCCAAGCGGTTGTTGAGCCAACGTGGGATGCGGTTACTGCAACTATCGATGATAAAGTTGAAATTAACGTTATAGCAGCAGATGCTTGTCCGCGTTATTTAGGCCGTGTGGTTAAGGGTGTAAACCTAGCGGCAGCAACGCCATTATGGATGCAAGAGAAGTTACGTCGTAGCGGTATTCGCTCAATCGATCCTATTGTTGATATTACTAACTACGTATTGATTGAATACGGTCAGCCAATGCATGCTTTTGACTTAGCAGCCTTAAATGGTGCTATTCAAGTGCGTTTAAGCGATGGCGTTGAAAAGCTTACATTACTTGACGGTAACGAAATAACAGTACCAAGTGACACCTTAGTGATTGCTGACGATAAAGCAGCCGTTGCCTTAGCGGGTGTATTTGGCGGTGAAGCGTCAGGCGTAACTGAAAAGACCCAAGATATTTTATTAGAGTGTGCATTCTTTTCGCCTTTAGCCATTATGGGTAAATCGCGCCGCTTAGGCTTACACACAGATGCGTCACACCGTTTTGAACGTGGTGTTGACCCTGAGCTTCAACATAAAGTGATGGACCGAGCTACGCGCTTAGTACTGGATATTTGTGGTGGTGAAGCTGGTCCTGTTGCTGAAGCTGTGTCTGAAGCGCATTTACCAAAGCCGGCACAAATCACTTTGCGTCGCAGCAAGTTAGATAAGATCTTAGGTCATCATATTCCTGATACTGATGTAACAGAAATTCTTGAGCGTTTAGGCTTTACTGTTGAGGTAACTGCTGAAGCTTGGAATGTGACTACGGCCACTTACCGTTTTGATATGGCCATTGAAGAAGATTTAATTGAAGAAGTTGCCCGTATTTATGGATATAACAATATCCCAAATATTGCACCTGTTGCTTCATTAAGTATGTCAGATCACAAAGAAGCGAATATTCCATTAAGCAAAGTGCGCAGTGTATTAGTGGCTCGCGGTTTCCAAGAAGCGGTAACCTATAGCTTTGTTGATCCTAAGTTACAAAACATTGTTCATCCAGGTGAGCCTGCAATGATTTTACCGAATCCTATTTCGGTTGAAATGTCTGCGATGCGTTTATCTATGTTCACCGGTTTGTTAACTTCTGTTGGTTATAACCAAAGCCGTCAACAAGGTCGTGTACGTTTATTTGAAACCGGTTTACGCTTTGTTCCTGATGCCAAAGCAGATTCTGGTGTTAGACAAGAAGCGATGATTGGTGCAGTCATTTCTGGTGTTCAAAATGATGAACATTGGTCTATGGAATCTAAAACTGTCGACTTCTTTGATTTAAAAGGCGATTTAGAATCAATTATCGGCTTGACAGTTTCGACTTCTGAATTTACTTTTAGAAGTGCAACACATTCAGCTCTTCATCCAGGGCAATGTGCTGAAATATTGAGAAATAATCGAGTCATTGGTGTCATTGGTGCTATCCATCCTAGTTTGGAGAAGCCTTTTGGCCTTAATGGCAAAACAATTGTTTTTGAGTTAGAACTGGACGCTTTACTGCAAGCCAGTTTGCCGCTAGCCCAGGCTGTATCTAAGTTTCCTGCTAATCGACGTGATATTGCAGTTGTTGTAGATGAAGAAGTTTCTGCAACTAATGTTATGGATTTGATAAGAAAAGTTGGCGAAAATCAGTTGGTTGGCTTAAACTTGTTCGATGTATACCGGGGTAAAGGTGTTGACGCTGGCAAAAAGAGCCTTGCAATCGCACTTACATTACAAGACATTACTCGTACACTTGAAGAAAAAGACATCACTGAAACTGTTGATTCAGTTGTCTCGGCACTTAAGAGCGAGTTCAACGCATTGTTGAGGGATTAAAAGTATGGCACTTACCAAAGCCGAAATGGCAGAACATCTTTTCGAAACACTTGGCATGAACAAACGTGTAGCCAAAGAGATGGTTGAGTCTTTCTTTGAAGAAATTAGAGAAGCACTTGAAAGTGGTGAGCAGGTCAAGTTATCTGGCTTTGGAAACTTTGATTTGCGCGATAAAAACCAAAGACCGGGAAGGAACCCAAAAACTGGTGAAGATATTCCAATTTCTGCTCGTCGTGTAGTGACGTTCCGTCCGGGACAAAAACTAAAAACACGTGTAGAAGAAGCAAATGCTGATAAGAAATAATTTCACTGTTTAATAAAAAAGCCACTCATTGAGTGGCTTTTTTGTTTTTAACAAATTAAGCAAGATTCAAAGTAGCAATTTTACAATATTCAGATGTGGTCTTGCTGATAAATTGTTATTATGACCAATTCCTTAGGCTCTTCGTTTCACTGCGTTAATGTAATCTTTGAGGTTTCTTTTGGCTAGACAAGCAAAACATTTCGATCGTCGCTTTACCCTATCTTTATTGCACCCGAAATACTGGGGTACATGGCTAGCCATTATGGTGTTATTTATGTTTGGGGTCATGCCTGCTTGGTTGCGAGATCCTATCGCGCGACTATTAGCTAAGCTGGTGATGTCTTACGCCAAAAAGCCCATCAGTATTGCGCGTATTAACATTCAAACATGTTTTCCTGAGAAGTCAGCGGCTGAGGTGGATGAGTTAATTAAAGCCAACGTCGATATGTTTGTTTTAACCTTGGTATCTCAAGCTGAGTTATTAATTCGCTCAGATGCGCATCTAAGGCGTCGAGTCAGTATTACAGGTTTTGAACATGTACAAGCCGCGCGCGATGCTGGCCAGCCGATTATTTTTATCATGCCCCATGTTTGGCCGATTGATTATGCCGGGCTGCGTTTAAATATCGAATTGCCTATGGTTACCATGGCCAAAGCTCATAACAACGGCTTATTCAATTGGTTTAGTAATCGACTACGCAGTAGTAAGAATGGCCGCGTTTACATGCGAGAGGCGGGCATACGCGCGCTAATCACTGAATTAAAGCAAGATAATAGCTTCTTTTATCTACCAGACGAAGATTTAGGCCCAGAACAAAGTGTATTTGCTCCATTGCTGGCAACAGAAAAAGCCACCTTACCGGTAGTAGGGCGATTAGCGCAAGCGGGTAAGGCGCAGGTTTTACCGGTAAAAATTGGTTATGACAAAGTAGCTTACCAGTTTAAGTTGACCGTGATGCCGCAAGTTAAGCCTGAAGATATGCAAGGTAAGGAAAACGAAGCCATTGCTTTGAATAAAATGGTTGAGCAAGTTATTCAAGCTTACCCTGAGCAATATATGTGGTTTTTGAAGTTTTTGAAAACGCGTCCAGAAGGGCAAGCAAAAATCTATTAATTTGAATAACTAATAAACCCAAAAAGCACTCGATGAGTGCTTTTTGGGTTTAAGGAAAATTAGTGTGGCGCTAAGATGTCACTTTAATTAACGGTTACTCTGAAAAGTAATACCAACCTTGATTGATAAGCTGGGTTAATACCGTCATGACTTGCTGATCATTGAGCCAGTTTTGAAGCTGCGATTGAGTGAGTAGGTGATTATTGGCGATCTCGGCGATGATGTCTTGTTCAATCCCTGCGGCGCAAACCACTTCACCATTGATATACAACTGCGCTTGGGTATCAGCCTCTAGGCTTAATACCTTTAAGCCGCCAATACGTTGCATGTTAGCGCCATCTTCAATGGCTTCCATAACATCTGTTATTGTAATTGGCGCTTCAAATGGATTGATATCGAGTTCAAAACGATTTTGACTGAGTAACTTACCTAGCATAGTTTGGTATTGGGCAGGATCCGTTGCTAATTGAGCCAGTAAATCCATGATCCCTTGCTGCTGTGTTTGACTGACGAGTCCATGGCTTGCAGCTTCTTCGCTAGAGGTAAATCTTTGTTGGCCAGCACTGTTATCAATAAGCGAGTCAGCCAGTTCAGTTAATAACTCTTGCTGGCTCGGCGCTCTAAAACCAATAGAATAACTCATTGCTATACTTAAGGTTTCGCCGCAATGAGGGTAACCAGGGGGAATATATAACATATCGCCTTTGCTGAGCACCACATCAATAATAGGTTCAAAGTCATCGACTAATGGGCTTGTTACATCGCCACCACGGCATTGATGTTCACCATTGTTGCCCACTTTCCAGCGGCGTTCACCTTCGCCTTGGATCAAGAACACATCATAATTATCAATATGTGGCCCGATGCCACCTTGTGGGGTAGCAAACGACACCATTAAGTCATCAAAACGCCAATCAGGTAAAAATCTGAATGCTTCAACCAGTGGTTGAGACTCCGGATACCAATGGTTTACTGCTTGTACAAGTAGCTGCCATTTGTCATCGCCATGTTCGTCATAGTCCTCAAATGGACCTTGAATCACCTTCCAGCCATCGGTTTCAGTTTTAACGATACGAGAAGCGATATCTTCTTCCATGGCAAGGCCGGCAAGTTCATCAGCTGATATTGGGTCTTCAAATGCGTTAAAGGCATTTTTGATGACTATAGGTTTTTGTTGCCAATATTTACTGATGAACTCAGCAGTATCAAAATTTAATGTATACATAGTATTAAAAAAGGCGGCAATCCTTATGGAGCTGCCGCCTATCCTTATTCAACAATCAATAGTTGTTATTGAGTGGAAGATTATTTTAACTCGTCAACAAATGCTTCAGCACGACCAATGTAGTTGGCTGGCGTCATTGTTTTAAGTTCAGCTTTAACGTTATCAGGTAACTCTAGACCATCGATAAAGACTGCAAGTTGATCGCCGTCGATACGCTTACCACGGGTTAACTCTTTTAATTTCTCGTATGGCTTTTCAATGCCGTAGCGACGCATCACTGTTTGTACTGGCTCTGCTAATACTTCCCAGTTTTTATCTAACTCTGCGCGAAGGTTTGCTTCATTCACTTCAAGCTTGCTGATGCCTTTCATTGTTGCTTGATAAGCAATTAATGAATGCGCCATACCAACACCTAAGTTACGTAGCACTGTTGAGTCAGTTAAGTCACGCTGCCATCTTGATACCGGAAGCTTTGCGGCTAAATGCTGCATTAACGCGTTAGCAATACCTAAGTTACCTTCAGAGTTTTCAAAATCAATTGGGTTAACTTTGTGCGGCATGGTTGATGAACCAATCTCGCCAGCGATAGTGCGTTGCTTGAAGTGACCTAGTGCAATGTAGCCCCAAATGTCACGATCGAAATCGATTAAGATGGTGTTGAAACGGGCAATAGCATCAAATAACTCAGCGATGTAATCATGTGGCTCAATTTGAGTGGTGTATGCGTTCCAGTTAATACCTAAACTTGTCACAAAGCGTTGTGACAGCTCATGCCAGTTAACTTCTGGGTAAGCAGAAAGGTGAGCATTGTAGTTACCTACAGCGCCATTGATTTTACCCATGATTTCTACCGCATTCATTTGGTCTAGTTGGCGTTCTAAACGAACGGCTACGTTAGCCATTTCTTTACCCAGCGTAGAAGGCGAAGCCGGTTGACCATGTGTACGTGACATCAATGGTACTGATTTGTTGTCTCTTGCTAATTGCTTAAGCGCATTAACAATTTCTAGACACTGAGGCGCTAATACTAATTCACGTGCTTCTTTAAGCATTAATGCGTGAGATAAGTTATTAATATCTTCAGAAGTACAAGCAAAATGCACGAACTCGTCAATGGCGACTAATTCGGCATTGTCAGCAATTTGTTCTTTGATGAAGTACTCAACCGCTTTAACGTCATGGTTAGTGGTTCTTTCAATTGTTTTAACGCGCAAAGCGTCTTCTTCACTGAAGTTATCCTTGATGCTATCTAGTAACGCTAATGCGTCTTCACTAAATGGCGGAACTTCTTCAATCTCTGGGCAACTAGAAAGTAGTTTTAACCAGTTAATTTCAACTTGAACGCGGTACTTGGTTAAACCGAATTCGCTGAAAATACCTCGTAGAGAGGTGGTTTTGCTACCGTAACGACCGTCTATCGGAGAGATAGCTGTCAGTGCAGAAAGATCCATTTGAAGCTCCTTGATGAACTTTTATTGTAAGTTGGAATATTTGTAGGGTGAATCGTTAATTATTTTTACGGCTACTGATAGCGGTATCCACAATGGCTTTACGGGCAAAAACTAAGTGACGGCGTTTGCCACCCAGTTGTCGCCATAAAACGGCACTGCGCATAGCTGCTAGCAATAAAGCACGAATTTTTTGTTGTACTTGCGGTTGTTGCAAATAAGCTGGATTGCCAGAAATTTGCAATTTAGGTCCCAGTTCACTGATGGTATCACTGTAAATACTGGCAAGACTGGCGATGATTTGTTCATCAGTAATGGCAAAATGGTGTAGTTGTCGATGCACTTGGTTGATGCGTTCGGCTAACATGCCTAAGCCATTTGCTGAGCGAGCCAGTTTGCGCTCCAGTGCTAACATACCGACAAGGTAGCGGGTGGTTTCCACATCCTTGCTATTACCATCACCCAATTGATTTTCAATCAACTGATAACCTTTATTGAGTGCTTGCTTATCGGTATAGATATCACTAATAGAATCAGGATCTGTGACCATGATGGTGTTCAGACTTGCAGCAAGTGCGCTTTCATCTGAATCACCATGACGAGCAATATGTTGTACTTGAGCAATAGCTTGTAATATTCCGGCAAACGCCATAGTGCGTTCAAATAAGACTTGGCTCACAGACTATCCTCTAATTAAACAATCAATGATTCCGCCGCCAAGGCAGACTTCACCATCATAAAATACTGCAGATTGCCCCGGCGTTACCGCAGCAACGGGTTCATCAAAAATAACCCTTAAGTTGCTGTCATCGTCATAAGTTACAGTGCAGTGCACATCTTGTTGGCGATAACGGGTTTTAACGGTGATTTTTGCTGGCGCGCTTGGGCCTTTACGGTCAACCCAATGTAATTGATTCACCAACATGCCAGTAGACATTAACCTTGGATGCTTACCACCTTGGGCCACAACGAGCACATTGCGGGTTAAATCTTTATCAACCACATACCAAGGATCATCGTTACTGTTTTTCAAGCCACCAATACCCAGACCTTTACGCTGGCCTAGTGTGTGGTACATCAAACCTTGGTGGGTACCAATGACTTCACCTTCATCAGCGGTTTCAATATCACCAGGCTGAGCAGGTAAGTAGGTTGCTAAAAAGTCAGTAAACTTGCGCTCACCGATAAAGCAGATGCCAGTGCTGTCTTTTTTATCATGGGTGATTAAGCCCATTTCTTTGGCGATATCACGAACCTGGTGTTTTTCTAATTCGCCCACAGGGAATAAACTTTTAGCCACTTGCTCATGACTAAGGGTATAGAGGAAATAGCTTTGATCTTTATTGCCATCAACACCACGTAACATTTGAGTTCCGTCAGCACTGTCATAACGGCGAACGTAGTGGCCCATAGCAATATAGTCAGCATCAAGAATTTCGTCAGCGAACTCTAAAAATGCTTTGAATTTGATTTCTTTGTTACAGATGATATCGGGATTTGGGGTACGACCTGCTTTATATTCCGCTAAGAAATACTCGAATACATTGTCCCAATACTCTGCGGCAAAGTTAACTGTATGAAGTTTAATGCCTAATTTATCACAGACGGACTGGGCATCTTTTAAGTCTTCAGAAGCCGCACAATACTCATCGGTATCATCTTCTTCCCAGTTCTTCATGAACAATCCTTCAACTTCGTAGCCTTGCTGCATAAGCAAATAAGCAGAAACAGAAGAATCTACACCGCCGGACATGCCAACGATGACTTTTTTACCATTTGGATTGGGAGTACTTAATGTCATAAAACCTAGAAACCATGAGTGTTTGGGTAGTTAGAGATCATAATGTGGTCGCCGTTAGTGCATTTCAAGTGCGCTGACAAATGAACCTATAAATCTCCAAAATGTGCGGCGCATATTCTATCATGCATTATTGGTTGCGGCTATGATCTGCAGTTCACTATTAATCAGTGATAATGGGCTGTGGGGTTTATGTAAATAGTCTTCGATAGATTTGAGCACTAATGGGCTGCGAAGTTGATTTTGACGGGCTTTTACCTGTTCTAGAGTTAACCAATGGCAGCCACTAATAGTAGGGTCTATTGGGGTGCATTCAGCGCATTTGTTTACTTGTGCGCAAAAAGTAAATCGCATGAAGGACAATGTGTCTGATGCACTAAATTGGTAGATGCAAACCAGTGCCGAAATCGTAATATTTAATCCGGTTTCTTCTTTTACTTCACGTAAACAGGCATCAATGATGGTTTCATTGGCTTCTAAATGCCCAGCAGGTTGGTTAAAGCGCACTTCACCGTCAATAATTTCTTCAACTAGTAAAAATTTATTATCACAATGGATAACACAAGCAACAGTGGTATTGGGTTTATAACGTGGTTTCACCATGACTTATCCTATTGCCTATTGCCTATTGCCTATTGCCTATTGCCCTAGAGTGACAGATTAACTTTCTTGTTTGTGGACTTTATATTCACCACAATTAATGTCATCTAAACTCCATTGACCTATTTTATAGCGAATTAATCTTAAAGTAGGGTGGCCGATATGCGCTGTCATGCGTCTCACTTGTCGGTTTCTGCCTTCACAAATTTGAATTTCTAACCAGGTTGTTGGAATAGACTTTCGCTCGCGCACTGGCGGGGTTCTCTCCCAAATTGCAGGTTCATCGATTACTTTTACTTTTGCGGGCAAGGTCATGCCATCTTTTAGCTCAACCCCTTGGCAGAGTGCTTTTATTGACGCAGCATCTGGCTCACCTTCAACTTGCGCCCAATAGGTTTTAAAGGTTTTCTTTTTTGGCTGGGTCAGCTTCGCCTGCAGCTTACCGTCATTAGTCAGTAGTAATAAGCCTTCACTGTCTCTATCTAAACGTCCTGCAGCATAAACGTCTTTTACTGGAATAAAATCTTTTAAGGTTTGGCGACCAGATTCATCGGTAAATTGACATAAAACATCAAATGGCTTGTTAAACAACACAATGACGGGATCGGATACGGGCTTAGCTAGCGTGCGTTTGAAGCCTTTTTTCATTGGGCGAGTGGATGTTGGAGATGCAAATTTATTACTGAAACGTTTTGGTTTGCCATTGACTGACATATAAAAGCCTTTAATGATGAAATTGATTCATTTTGTATAGTTTACTCGGCATTGGGCCTTAGTGGAATTTGAATCTTGCACATAATGGTCTATGATGTTGGCCTAAAAATGTGATCTGTACCCGTTTTTTAAAACAAGCAGCCACTATTTATTTTTCAAATTTCATATGGATTTGTGCCGCAAAATTTCACCTTAACAATAGATTAAGGGTCTTTTTAGGTAGATACTTATTACAATAATAATTTATAAAAACTATTTATTTCAATAATGTAGGAAAAAGCATGAAAGATAATTCTCCAACGATCATTTATACAGAAACTGATGAAGCCCCCGCATTAGCTACGCTTTCATTACTCCCTATCATCCGCACATTTACCAATGCCGCTGGTGTAAAAGTCGAGACTAGAGATATATCTTTATCTGGCCGTATTATTGCCAACTTTCCTGAAAAGTTAACCGCAGAGCAAAAAATTTCTGATGCACTCACTGAGTTAGGGCTAATGGCGAACACGCCTGAAGCTAATATCATCAAGTTACCTAACATCAGTGCGTCAATTCCACAGTTAAAAGCCTGTATCGCTGAACTTCAAGCGAAAGGTTACGATATTCCTAACTACCCAGATGAGCCATCTACTGACGCAGAGCGTGAATCTCAGTCACGTTATGACAAGATTAAAGGCAGTGCTGTAAACCCGGTATTACGTGAAGGTAACTCCGATCGCCGCGCGCCAACCTCAGTTAAAAATTATGCTAAGAAAAACCCGCATTCAATGGGTAAATGGGCAAGTGATTCAGCATCACACGTTGCCCATATGAATGAAGGTGATTTTTACGGTAGTGAGCAATCAGTCACCCTGACTGATGCTGATACTGTTGATATCGTGCTAACCCAAGCTGATGGCCAAAAAGTAGCGTTGAAAACGGGTCTATCTTTATTAGCCGGTGAAGTGATTGATACCGCAGTAATGAGCAACAAAGCTTTAGTTGCCTTTTACGAGCGCGAAATTGAAGCGGCTAAATCCAAAGATGTACTATTATCATTGCACCTTAAAGCAACAATGATGAAAGTATCAGACCCTATTTTATTTGGTCATGCTGTAAAAGTATTTTTCAAAGACGTTTTTGATAAGCACCAAGTGCTGTTTGATGAATTAGGCGTTGATGTTAACAATGGTTTTGGTGATGTCTATGCAAAAATTGCCACATTACCAGAAGCCCAGCGCACAGAAATCGAGGCTGACATTGCTGCGGTTTACGCCAAACGTCCAGCATTAGCGATGGTTGATTCAGATAAAGGCATCACTAACTTACACGTACCAAGTGATATTATTATTGATGCATCTATGCCTGCAGCGATTCGTTCTTCAGGTAAAATGTGGGGCCCTGATGGCCAACTTAAAGACACCAAAGCAATGATCCCTGATCGTTGTTATGCCGGTGTTTACCAAGAAACAATTGCATTTTGTAAAACCAATGGCGCATTTAACCCAACTACAATGGGCAGTGTACCAAACGTGGGTTTGATGGCTCAAAAAGCCGAAGAGTACGGCAGTCATGATAAAACATTTGAAATTGCACAAGCGGGTGTTGTTAACGTTGTGAACAGTGCTGGCAAGGTGTTGATGACGCATAATGTTGAAGTTGGTGACATTTTCAGAATGTGCCAAGTGAAAGACGCACCGATCCGCGACTGGGTTAAGTTAGCTGTTCGACGCTCTCGTTTAAGTAACACACCAGCGATTTTCTGGTTAGACAGCAAGCGTGCTCATGATGCTCAACTTATTGCTAAGGTTGAAACCTATCTTCAAGATCATGATACTGACGGCTTAGATATACAAATCCTTGCGCCAGTTGAAGCAACTCGAGTGACACTTGATCGTGTTAAACAAGGTTTAGATACCATTTCTGTAACGGGTAACGTATTACGTGATTACCTAACGGATCTCTTCCCAATTCTTGAATTAGGCACCAGTGCTAAAATGCTGTCAATTGTGCCGTTAATGAATGGCGGCGGCTTATTTGAAACAGGCGCGGGTGGTAGTGCACCTAAGCATGTTCAGCAAGTTGAAAAAGAAGGGCACTTACGTTGGGATTCATTAGGTGAGTTTTTGGCATTAGCGGCGTCTTTAGAGCATTTAAGCCAAACGGCAAATAACCCTAAAGCACAGGTGCTAGCGGATACATTAGATATCGCTATCGGCCAATTCCTTGATAGCAATAAATCACCTTCACGTCGTGTTGGTGAGCTTGATAACCGTGGTAGCCACTTTTATTTAGCCATGTATTGGGCTCAGGCTGTATCAGTACAAACTGCTGATGCGGAATTAGCTGCACAGTTTACTGAACTTGCTGAGTCGCTAACATCTAACGAAGCGGCAATTGTGGCGGAATTGAATGCATCACAAGGCCCTGCTGTTGATTTAGGCGGTTACTATCGTTTAGACGCAGCAAAAGCTGAAGCTGCTATGCGTCCAAGTGCATTACTAAATCAATTTATTACACATTAATCGTTTATTTGTGGCTAAATTGAAGCCATAAAATTGATGCCGTAAAAAGCAGAGGGCTCGCTCTCTGCTTTTTTGTGTCTGTTTGCCGGCATAGCTAGTTTGACTGATTTTAATCGCACTCAGTTAATGGGATAAGCTTTCAAGGCTTGAATACTGAAACTAGGCTCAGTGAGATTTAGCCTCTGTCAGCAAATTTGTTAACGCCGGAGGTTGAAGTTGCTTGAGTTAAGATGAATTGAACCTCAGTTTTATTTACGATTAGGTGTTTTTTTGGGCAAACAGTTTAATATTTACTTTTTATTTGCCCAATAAAAAAGGCAGAGATTAAAATCTCTGCCTTTTTGATTTATAGTTTCACCGACTATTTTGTTGGTGAAATGGCTGAAGCATGCATGCCCTTTGGGCCCTGCTCAGTTTCGAAATCGACAGGCTGACCCGCTTTTAGCGTTCTGTAGCCTTCCATTTCAATAGTTGAATAATGTGCAAAAACATCTTCGCCACCCTGATCTGGGCATATAAACCCGAATCCTTTGGCGTTGTTGAACCATTTAACAGTTCCGCTTGCCATACTTCCACTTCCTTCTGTTGCCTACTTACCAGTAAGATAGTAAAACTTATTAAGAGCGGTCTACATGTGCCGCCTGCAAACAGAATGAAATTTGTACGAAAAGATGTCAAGTAAAAATTAACAAAATGACAACATTTAATTAATTTAATAATATCAATTGGTCTTGTACCAAACTAGAGGCTAGTATTAACACATGGGTAGATTAGGCAGCGTAGAGCACACTAAAGAGCGTGTTGAATCGGAGCTACAACCACCTTCAATGTATAAGGTCATGTTAAATAACGATGATTACACACCGATGGATTTTGTTATTGAAGTGCTTCAACGCTTTTTTAACAAGGATGAACAGCAAGCCACAGACATCATGTTGGCTATCCATCACCAAGGTAAAGGAATATGTGGTGTTTTTTCATTTGGGATCGCTGAAACCAAAGTCTTACAAGTAAATCAATTTGCCAGAGAAAACGAACATCCGTTGCTGTGTACATTAGAAGCCGCATAGTGAACTTGCTGTTCACAACCGGTAACTCTGCAGTATTTGAGTATTTTTAGGGGGTGCTATGCTAAACAAAGATCTTGAAGTCACCTTGAATCTCGCTTTTCAACAAGCTCGAGATTCACGTCATGAATATATGACAGTAGAACATTTATTATTAGCATTAATTAATAACCCATCGGCTAAAGAAGCACTATTAGCCTGTGGTGCAGATCTGTCTCGTTTACACGAGGAAGTATCTAACTTCATCCAACAAACAACCCCATTAATCGCTGACACCACAGAAGAACGTGAAACTCAGCCTACCTTAGGCTTTCAACGTGTGCTTCAGCGTGCAGTATTTCATGTGCAGTCATCAGGTCGTAATGAAGTCACAGGTGCCAATGTCTTAGTTGCTATTTTTAGTGAGCAAGAGTCTCAGGCTGTATATTTACTGCGACGCTGCGAAATAACGCGTTTAGATGTGGTTAACTATATCTCCCACGGTTTACCAAAAGACGATAGTGACGAAGAGATAAATAACCCAGAAGCCAGCGAAGAAGGCACTGAAGCCGGTGAAGATAGAAGTTTATTGGCTCAATTTGCTACAGACTTAAATCAATTATCTAAAGATGGGGTCATAGACCCACTCATTGGCCGTGATGATGAAGTTGAACGAGCGATTCAAACCTTATGTCGTCGTCGTAAAAATAACCCATTATTGGTCGGTGAGGCTGGTGTGGGTAAAACAGCCATTGCTGAAGGTTTAGCCTACCGTATCGTTAATGAGCAAGTACCTGATGTTATCAAAGATGCTACTGTGTATTCGTTAGACTTAGGCTCATTACTCGCGGGCACTAAATACCGTGGTGATTTTGAAAAACGCTTTAAAGGGCTATTAAAAGAGCTGGCCAAAAATGAACATGCGATTTTATTTATTGATGAAATTCATACCATCATTGGTGCAGGTGCAGCTTCAGGAGGGGTAATGGATGCCTCAAATCTGTTAAAACCTTTGTTATCCAACGGCTCACTTCGATGTATGGGCTCAACCACATTCCAGGAATACCAAAGTATTTTTGAGAAAGACAGGGCTTTAGCCCGTCGTTTCCAAAAAATTGATATTAATGAACCTTCGGTGGCTGAAACCACCAAGATTTTGTTGGGACTGAAATCAAAATACGAACAACATCACGGCGTTCGTTACACTCAGGCTGCGATCAGTTCAGCGGCCAGCTTGTCAGCGAAGCACATTAATGACCGTCACTTGCCTGACAAAGCCATTGATGTGATTGATGAGGCGGGTGCTAGAATGGTTATGCTGCCAGCCAGCAAACGTAAAAAAACCATCGGACAGCCAGAAATTGAAGCCATTATTGCCAAAATCGCCCGCATACCGGAGAAGTCCGTATCGTCCACTGACAAAGATTTACTTAAGAACCTTGAACGTAACCTTAAGATGTTGGTATTTGGTCAAGACAAAGCCATTGAGGGCCTTAGCTCTGCCATACGTTTATCTCGAAGCGGGTTAGGTGCTGAGAAAAAGCCTGTGGGCAGTTTCTTATTTGCCGGCCCTACTGGGGTGGGTAAAACCGAGGTGACCAATCAGTTAGCATCGTGTTTAAACATGAAGCTTATCCGTTTTGATATGTCTGAGTATACCGAAAGGCATACGGTTTCACGTTTAATAGGTTCACCACCCGGTTATGTTGGCTACGAGCAAGGCGGTTTACTTACCGATGCTGTAATTAAAAATCCGCATTGTGTGGTGCTGTTAGATGAAATCGAAAAAGCGCATCCTGATATTTATAATTTGCTGTTGCAAGTTATGGATCATGGCACCTTAACCGATAATAACGGTCGTAAGGCAGACTTTAGAAATGTGACCTTGGTGATGACCACCAATGCTGGCGTTCAAGAGTCTATCCGTTCTTCAATTGGCTTTAAGCAACAAGACAACAGCCTCAATGCGATGTCAGAAATCAATAAAGTGTTTTCACCAGAGTTTCGAAATCGTTTAGATTCGATTATTTGGTTTAATCATCTTGATATGACCATTATTGCCAAGGTCGTCGATAAGTTCCTTATTGAACTGCAAGCGCAGTTAGATGAGAAGCGTGTCACCCTCGAGGTCACTGATGAAGCGCGCACTTTATTGGCTGAAAAGGGCTACGATAAAAATATGGGGGCTCGCCCGATGAGCCGTGTCGTAACTGAGTTAATCAAACGACCATTGGCTGATGAAATCTTATTTGGCAAGCTTGAAGCTGGTGGGATTGCAAAAGTGGATGTCAAAGATAATGAGCTGGTGATCAGTTGCGAATGTGAAGAGAAAGTCTTGTAAACCTTTTCAATAATTTTGCTCAAATAAAAATGGCTATCTGTTTTCAGATAGCCATTTTTTCTTGACGTTAATCGCCTAATTACTATTACTAAAAATTACTGCTAATTCTTAGTATTTGCCAGGATAGCTAGCAAATAAAAAACCCGACATTAAAGCCGGGTTTTTAATATATGAGGCAGGATTAACGTGCGCGGAAGACGATACGACCTTTACTTAAATCGTAAGGAGTCAACTGAACAGTGACTTTATCACCCGTTAAAATACGGATGTAGTTTTTGCGCATCTTGCCAGAAATGTGTGCTATCACTACATGACCATTTTCAAGTTCTACGCGGAACATTGTATTTGGCAAGGTCTCAAGGATAGTGCCCTGCATTTCAATGTTGTCTTCTTTCGCCATTAATTGGTTACCTTTATGCCTTCAAATATAAAAAAATTCGCCGTATCATGCCGTAAAAAGCGCGTGCTGTAAAGGCTTGAAACACTAAAGCATAGGTTCTTTTTCAATATGTTGCCATCCTTGAGCTGTTAAGATTTGATAAGGACGATATAAACGCTTGTAATTCATTTTACGATTTTCATCAATTTGATAGCCTAAATAAAGAAATTGCTTATGTTTTTGCTGCGCGAGCTGGCATTGCAATAAAATCATATATGACCCTAAAGAACGTTTTGCATAATCGGGGTCAAAATAACTGTAAATTGCTGACATTGAATGCGACATCATATCGGTTACAGCAACGCCAATGAGCTTTTGTTGGTCATAAACTTCAATAAAGGTATCAGGTAGCCACTGGCAAGCCAGAAAGTCGTTAAACTGACTTTCAGAGGGAGGATACATAGGACCATCAAAATGGCGACCAATAATATATTTTTCATATAATTGATAATGTGCCGCCGTACGCTCGTGCGTGACTTTCCAGCTTAAATCTTGATTATTCTTTAAGGTTCTTTTTTGTCTTTTGGATACCTTAAACTGGCCAACATCCACTCGAATGGACTGACAAGCCTGACAGCTAGGGCATCTGGGTTTGTAAATTGAACTACCATTACGTCTAAAACCCATTCCTAACAATTGTTCGAATAAGTTTGCGTCAAGTTCAGACTCTTGAATAACAAGTAATTGCTCTTGTAAACCTGCAATATAATTACAATCAAACGGCTGGGTTAGGCCAACGCTAATGCTTCTAGAACTCAAAATAGACCTCTTGTGGTAACCAAGTATCATCGTTAATAACTTGATTTCGTAATTGCTTTAGTTGAGCTAAAAATGCTTTTCTGGGAACGTCTACGGCGCCTAAATTGGCTAGGTGAGGGTTCATAATTTGTGCATCAATGAGTTTAAACCCCTTGTCGTATAAATGCTGGTTGAGCATAGCAAACGCCGCTTTTGAGGCATTAGATTGACGATGAAACATTGACTCGCCACAAAACACGCTTCCCACTGCAATGCCGTATAAGCCGCCGACAAGCTCGTTATTATCCCAAACTTCAATAGAATGTGCTTTTCCCAGTTTATGCAGCTGTATATAGGCTTGCTGTATGTCAGATGAGATCCAAGTGCCTTGCTGCGTGAGTCGGGGTTGTGAGCAAGCATGGATAACCTCAGTGAAAGCTTTATTAATACTAAAGCGCCATGGACTTTTTTTGAGCAGCTTCAACATACTTTTATTTACTGCATGGCGCTTGGGGATAAAAATGGCTCTAGGGTCCGGTGACCACCATAAGATAGGGTCGTGTTCATTAAACCATGGGAATATGCCTTGATAGTAGGCTTCCACAAGGCGTTGCGGGCTTAAATCACCGCCCACAGCCAGTAAACCATTGGGATCTGACAATGCTTGTTGTGGATCAGGAAACAAAGGCAGTTTATTTAAATAGGACAGTGAGTTCACAATTCAGTATATTAATGAGTAGACCTTATGCATACGTTAGCGGAATTTTGCTTATGTTGAAACTCACAAACTGTTCTCGAGCACTTTTTAGTGCGATTTTGTTTATCTTAACCTCAGCGCCAGCAAGTGCGGCCTACGACCGAAATCAAGCTGTGCCAGTAGAAAAGGTTGTCTACGGCCAAGTTGAATCAATTAAACATGTCACTCAAACCCAGTTGGTGGAAGATAGAAATGTTGGCTGGAAAACATTTGGCGGCGCCTTGGTAGGCGGCGTTATTGGCCATCAATTTGGTGGTGGCTCAGGCCAAGATATTGCAACTGTGCTTGGTGCGTTAGTGGGCGGCGCTGCAGCGAATCAGTATGGAAACACGACCAGAACCTTAGAATACAAACTCATTGAAATGATGATAAACCTTGATGATGGTAGCCAAGTGATGGTGATTCAAGATCAAGATCCTGGCATGACATTTAACGCAGGTGACGAAGTGCGGGTGGTATACCTAGAAGGCTATGTCAGAGTTGATTTAGCCATGTAAGTCTGGATGTGATTTGCCAATAAAAAAGGAGCCTAAGCTCCTTTTTTATTGTGTAAACGCACCTGAAACTAGAAACCGCGAGGTAAGGTACTTTTACCTGCCGCAGCTAATTTTTCACGCCATAATTCTTTTGGCGTTTTACCACCAGAAGTTGACGCTGCTGGTTTACTTGCAACTTTAACAGCAGGCTTTTTAGCAACTGCTTTTTTTGCGACAACTGCTTTAACCGGCTTGTCTGCTACAGGCGCAACAGCGGTTTGACCTTGTGTGGCTTCAAGGTGCATTTTCTCAAGTTCGCTAAAGCGTATCGACTTGCCGCCATCAATTTTGTACCAACTGCCTTTCTGTTCAATTTCAACAGCTTTACCAGTTTGATTTTCAAGAGCAGCGGTTAATTCAGCGATAAGCGCTTCTTTTGTCAAGTTTGACATTTTGAGACCTATTTTTATTTATTGAATAGTTTATTTAATGTGTTCAACATCCCGTGGGCTAATTTTAATGTTTAATGCACTTAAAAGTCCAATTTATGCAAAAATCGCTCAGCTATTAGCCAATCTTAACAAGGGTTTTTCAATAAGTATTGGTCTGCGTTACACTATTACTATCAATAAATTTAGGGTTAGTTTTATGTCATTAACGTCTGTATCTCGCCAACAATTATCTAAATATCTCAATGATTTTCTAAATGTGAGTCAGTTTAAAGATTACGCTCCCAATGGGCTACAGGTGCAGGGCACTGAGCACATCAGCACGATTGTGACTGGTGTTACCGCTTGCCAAGCATTAATCGATCAAGCAGCTGCATTAAATGCAGACGCGATTTTAGTGCATCATGGTTTTTTTTGGAAAAATGAGCCCGAAGTCATTACCGGCATGAAATACAATCGAATAAAGGCGCTAATGGCTCACGATATGAATTTATTCGGCTATCATTTACCTTTAGATGCACATCAAAGCCTTGGCAATAACGCAGAACTTGCCAACAAGTTAGGCATTATCGATGTAAAGGTGTGTACCGATATACCGCAAAATTTACTGTGGCAGGGGAAATTTCCTCAGCCATTAACTATTGCACAAGTTAACGCATTATTAACTGAGAAGCTTAATCGAGCGCCATTACACATTGGTGACGGGACTGAAGCTATTTCATCGATTGCTTGGTGTACAGGCGGTGCGCAGGATTATATTGATCATGCTGCAGGCTTGAACGTTGACGCCTTTATCAGTGGTGAAGTGTCAGAAAGGACCTTTCATTGCGCGATGGAGCAAGGGATCCATTACTTTGCTGCCGGTCATCATGCAACAGAGCAATTTGGCATAAAAGCGTTAGGTGAACATTTAGCCAATGAATTTGGTTTAACCCATCACTATATTGATATTGTGAACCCTGTGTAATGTTTGTCACCTGAGCGCAAAAGTAACTGCAGATAAGGAATAAATGGATGACTGAGTATTTTTTACAAGCGTTTATATATTTATCAGCTGCAGTTATCGCTGTACCATTGGCTCAGCGTTTAGGGCTTGGCTCAGTGCTTGGCTATTTAATTGCCGGACTGGTCATTGGTCCCGTTATCGGCCTTGTTGGCAGTGAAACCAGCACCATTCAGCACTTTGCTGAATTTGGTGTGGTGATGATGTTATTTCTGGTGGGCTTAGAGTTAGAGCCTAAAATGCTGTGGTCCATGCGGCATCGTCTTATTGGCATGGGCGGCTTACAGGTTGGCTTGTCAGTGGGCGGTGTGATGGCCATTGCGATGTTATTTGATATTCAATGGTCAATTGCATTAACCATAGGTTTGATTTTTTCATTGTCTTCAACTGCAATTGTATTGCAGACCTTTGATGAGAAAGGCTTAACAAAAACGCCTGCCGGTCGAAATGCATTCTCAGTGCTTCTGTTTCAAGATATCGCCGTGATCCCCATGCTGGCGTTAATCCCATTGCTAGCGTTACCTGAATTAGTCGCAGTGACACAAGCCGCGGTGTCTGAGGCTGCGGCCCATAATGAATCGCTATCGTTAGTGGCAGAACTCTCCAGTGGTGTGTATGCCATCGTTTTAGTGCTCTCAATCGCTTTTGTTATTTTTGGCGGCCATTATTTAACTCGACCCATTTTTAAATTTGTTGCAGATTCTGGTGTCAGAGAGATTTCAACTGCTGCAGCATTATTGTTAGTTATTGGTATTGCGGCATTAATGAGTTTGGTTGAGGTTTCACCTGCTTTAGGCACATTTTTAGCCGGTGTGGTATTGGCTAATAGTGAGTTTAAGCATGAACTTGAGGCGAATATTGCGCCGTTTAAAGGTTTATTACTGGGGCTATTTTTCATTACCGTGGGTGCAGGGATTGATTTTGACATCTTATGGCAATATCTAGGGCCCATTTTAGCCATTACTTTTGGAGTGATGTTGTTAAAGGCATTGGTGTTATTTATGTTGTCTTTTATATTCCGAATTACGGGAAGTGATAGGTGGCTGTTTACCCTAAGTCTTGCTCAAGCGGGTGAATTCGGTTTTGTGTTATTAAGCTTTAGCCAACAAAATGATGTATTACCCATTCATATCGCCCAGCCATTATCTATTGTGGTTGCCTTGTCGATGTTTTTGACCCCTGGCTTATTCATCTTCTATGAAAAAATTATTGTGCCCAAATATGAAATGAACTCAAACGAGAGGGAACAAGATACGGTTGATGAGCAAGGTGTGGTGATCATTGCTGGTATTGGCCGCTTTGGTCAAATAGTTAATCGATTATTATTATCTAACGGAGTGAAAACGGTAGTACTAGACCGTCAGGCATCCCAAGTGGATACATTGAGAAAAATTAAAACCAAAGCCTTTTATGGTGATGCCACTAGGGCTGATTTATTAGAAACCGCAGGTGTTGCCAACGCTGCCGCCTTTGTCGTCGCCATTGATGATCAGCAAAGCAGTATTGAGTTGGTTAAGTACCTTAAACATAAATACCCACAGCTTAAAGTCATCAGTCGTGCTTTTGACCGTGGTCATGGGCACTTATTGCGAGAAGCTGGCGCAGATTTTGTCGAGTCAGAAACCTTCCACTCCGCCCTGAAAGTTGGCGCAGCGTCGATGCGAGCAATGGGGTTTTCTGATGAATTAGTCAGTCAGCAAAAGCTAACATATCAAAGAGTTGAAAAAGAAGCGGCAGATGCCTTATATAAAGAATGGTTGAAGCGACCTGAAGGTGAACGCTATGGCAATGATTTTATCAGTCTGTTTATGCTGTACGAAGAGCGAATGAAGCAAGCCATTGAAGCAGATACCGAGGCTTATAATAGCCGTAACTTTGCCAAAGAAGCGCCTTGTGACAGCCCTGATGATTGCCAAAATCCAAGTCAAGATTCAAGTCAAAACTCAAGTCAAAATCCAGTCTAAAACACAGGCTAAAATCATAGTGCTTGCACCATAAAAAAGGCCATCTTTCGATGGCCTTACTATTTAAGCTTTGTGGCTAATTACATCACTCGCATGCCAGGTTTCGCGCCTGCATGAGGCTCTAAAATCCAGATGTCTTTTCCGCCAGGGCCTGCTGCCAGTACCATACCTTCAGAGTCACCAAATTTCATTTTGCGTGGCGCAAGATTGGCGACCATAACAGTATGCTTGCCAATTAAATCTTCAGGTGCGTAAGCAGATTTAATGCCAGCAAATACTTGTTTAGTTTCGCCGCCTAAATCTAATTCTAAACGAAGTAGTTTGTTGGCTTTTTCAATATGCTCAGCTTTTGAAATAAGCGCGATACGCAAATCAACTTTGGCAAAATCATCAAAAGTAATTTCTGGGCTTAGGGGCTCTTTCTCAAGCTCAGTTTGAGCCGCTTCTGGGGCAGCATCAGCCACTTTAGTTGCGGTTACTTGTAAGTTTTCAGTTGATGCCTCAATGATAGCTTCAATGCTTTTCATCTCAATGCGCTGCATTAATGCTTTAAACTTAGCAATTTCATGGCCTGCTAGATCTACAGCTAAATTATCCCATGTTAATGGCGTCTGTAAGAAAGCTTCAACATTGTCAGCCAGCTTAGGTAGTACCGGTTTAAGGTAAGTAACTAAGATGCGGAACAGGTTAAGTGCGTTACTACACACTTGATGGGCTTCGTCTTGCTTGTCTTCTTGTTTGATTAACTGCCAAGGCGCGGCATCAGCAACATAGGCATTTGCCATGTCTGCTAAGGCCATAATTTCGCGCATAGCTTTACCAAACTCACGGGTCTCATATAAATCAGCAATGACATCTTGTTTAGCTAAAAAGGCCTCAGTCAAAGTCATATCGTTGATTTTAGCCAACTTACCGTCAAAACGTTTACTGATAAAACCAGCGGTACGTGAGGCTAAGTTCACTAATTTACCAACTAGATCAGAGTTCACTCGCTGTGCGAAGTCTTCCAGATTTAAATCTAAGTCATCAACACGGCTGTTTAATTTCGCCGCGTAGTAATAGCGAAGATACTCAGGATCTAAATTATCTAAATAAGTACGCGCTTTAATAAACGTGCCTTTTGACTTAGACATTTTGGCGCCATTTACCGTGACATAACCATGTGCATAAACAGCGGTAGGTTTACGAATACCTGCGCCATCTAGTACTGCAGGCCAGAATAAGCCGTGGAAGTTGACAATATCTTTACCAATGAAGTGATAAAGCTCTGTTGTAGAATCTTTTTTCCAAAATTCATCGAAATCAAGGTCGCCACGTTTATCACATAAGTTTTTAAACGAGCCCATGTAACCGATAGGTGCGTCTAACCATACGTAGAAAAACTTACCTGGTTGCTCAGGTATCTCAAAACCAAAATAAGGCGCATCACGGGAAATATCCCATTGCTGCAGGCCTTGTTCGAACCATTCTCTTAGCTTGTTGGCAATTTCAGGTTGTAGTGAACCTGATGCCAGCCATTCACCTAACATGGTTTCAAATGCAGGTAAGTCGAAGAAGAAGTGTTCACTGTCCTTCATTACTGGCGTAGCACCTGACACGACCGAGTAAGGATTGATTAAATCTGTGGTGCTATAAGTCGCACCACAGTTATCGCAGTTATCACCATATTGATCTTCGCTCTTACATTTCGGGCAAGTGCCTTTGACAAAGCGGTCTGGTAAAAACATTTCTTTTTCAGGATCGAATAATTGAGAAATGGTTTTGGTTTTAATGTAGCCACCATCACGCAACTTCAGATAAATATCGCTGGCAAGCTCACGGTTTTCTTCACAGTGCGTGCTATGGAAGTTATCAAAGTTGATATTGAAATCAGCGAAATCTTGTTCATGTTCTTTTTGAACTTGAGCAATCATTTCTTCTGGTGTAATACCCAGTTGTTGGGCTTTCAGCATGATTGGGGTGCCATGGGCATCATCTGCACAAATATAGTGACATTCATGTCCACGAAGTTTTTGGTAACGAGACCAAATATCAGTTTGAATATACTCAAGCATATGACCTAAATGGATAGGACCATTTGCATATGGGAGGGCACTTGTCACCAGAATTTTACGTTGTGAATTTGTCATTTTGTCTCAACAATCGATTACACCAAATATATGTTGATGATACTAACCGATCAAAGTGATTATTTCATCAAACAACAACAAAATGGGCTAAATTTGCGCTCATTTTTCTTGAATTCTGGTACACTTGAACAAATTTATCGCTGGGAGTTCTGCTTTTGTCTACTTCGCATACAGATTATCAATTAAGTGCTGACCTATTAGGTCCTGTGTTGAGTATTTTAGATGCATATCAAGATCCATATTTAGCCGAAGGGCTAGTATCTGCAGGTTGTGTCACTAAGCTTTCAATTGAAGGCAAACGTTTATCTCTTGGGTTAGTTTATCCATACCCATGTATGACGCAATATCGCGATACTGTCATGGATGTGACTAAAAAATTAGCCGTACTTGATGCTATTGATGAAGTAGAGTGCGAAATTGATTTTCAGCCAAGAGTCTTTTCTGCGGTTAGCTCTGTAGCGCCATTGCCCAATATTAAGCAAGTCATTGCTGTGGCGTCAGGTAAAGGCGGCGTGGGTAAATCAACCACGGCAGTTAACCTTGCATTAGCTTTAAAAGCAGAAGGCGCTGAAGTGGGCATCTTAGATGCTGACATTTACGGACCTTCTATTCCTATGATGTTAGGTTTACAAGGTTTTAAACCGACTTCACCAGACGGGAAAATGATGACTGCAGCCAGTGCCCATGGCATTACTGCCCAATCAATCGGCTTTATGTTGGGTGATGGCGAAGCTGCAGTATGGCGTGGTCCAATGGCGGCTGGTGCTTTAAATCAGTTATTAACTGAAACCCAGTGGCCAGAACTTGATTATTTGGTTATCGATTTACCACCTGGAACCGGTGATATCCAATTAACCCTTTCGCAAAAGTTTCCTGTGAGTGGCACCGTTGTGGTGACTACACCGCAAGATATTGCCCTTGAAGATGCGAAAAAAGGCATTACCATGTTCCAAAAAGTGGACATCCCAGTGTTAGGGATTATTGAGAACATGAGTTTTCATTTATGTCCTGAATGTGGCCATAAAGAACACCCATTTGGTACTCATGGTGGCAGTAAAATTGCCGAGCGTTATGAAGTACCGTTATTAGGCGCGTTGCCGCTTAATATCAACATTCGTGAATCAATGGATGAAGGTAACCCTGCAGTTGTGAGTCAGCCTGATTCAGACGTAGCTGGGATTTATCGTGAGATCGCTCGTAAAGTTGGGGCTCAACTAGCCAAGCAACAAAGTAAAAAGACAGTATCAATTAGTATTTCAGACGACGAGTAAGGTTTTAAATAATGAATTCTCCGCAATGTGTCATTATCGGTATCGCGGGTGCGTCAGCATCAGGTAAAAGTTTAATTGCTCAAACTATTTTTGAAGAGTTAAAGCGTGATTTAGGTACCGACCAAATTGGCGTAATCAATGAAGATGCCTATTATCGCGACCAAAGCCATTTATCAATGGATGATCGTGTTAAAACCAATTATGACCACCCTAAAGCGTTAGATCATCAGTTGTTAGCTGAGCATCTAAAACAGCTAAAACGAGGCGAGTCGGTTGATATTCCTTGCTACAGCTATAAGGAACATACTCGTATTGGCAAGACCTTAGATATGCAACCTAAAAAGGTGATTATCTTAGAAGGTATCTTATTATTAACGGATCCTAAACTGCGTGAATTAATGGATGCCAGTGTATTTATGGATACGCCGTTAGATATCTGTTTCTTACGTCGTCTATCACGTGATGTTGCTGAGCGCGGCCGTACCATGGAATCTGTGATTTCTCAGTATAAAGCGACCGTTAGGCCGATGTTTTTACAATTTATTGAGCCATCTAAGCAACATGCTGACATTATCGTGCCTCGTGGCGGTAAAAACCGTATTGCAACCGATATCCTTAAAGCAAGAATACAGCATTTATTAGCACGCTAATTATTAGCACGCTTAATGTAGCCGTGTTTTGCGGATTAAAATTGTATTAAGATAAAATGATGACACAGAACGGCTCCTACAAATGGGGCCATTCTTTTGTGTAAAACCGCTTGAATCGACATGCTAATATCAAGCTGGCAGTCAGATAACACTCAGGAACGAGAATGGCATCAGTATTTGTTAATGGATTACCACAACAGCAAATTAACCCACTGGATAGAGGTTTAGCCTACGGTGATGGTGCATTTGCCACCATGCGTGTGTTGCAGGGCAAGGTGTTATTCATTGATGAACATATTGAGCGATTGCAGCAAGCGTGTTTGCGTTTGGGCTTTGCATTACAAAATCAACTTGAGTTAATAAATCAGCTTGAGCAGCACGGCCAGATTATAAACCAAGGCTGTATCAAAATACTTATTAGCCGCGGCGTAGGTGGGCGAGGTTACACAGCCCCTGACATCGTGGAGCAAACAAGCGTCATTTCCTTACATGAGATCCCCGCTCACTATCAGCAATGGCAGCAGCAGGGGATCAGTTTATCTTTGGCGGCGGTTACGTTAGCGCGCCAACCATTACTGGCAGGAATGAAGCACCTTAATCGGCTTGAGCAAGTGCTGATTAAGCAAGACTCATTACCCCAAGGTTGTGATGATTGGTTGGTACTTGACACCGATGGCAATGTAGTTGAATCATCAATGGCCAATGTCTTTATTGTTGAAGGCCAAAATGTTTATACCCCAGCAATTAGCCACAGCGGTGTATCAGGGGTGATGCGACAACAACTTATTATCGCGTTATTACAAAACAACATTAACGTTTACGCTGAACCAATCAGCTTATCTAGGCTTAAGCAAGCAGATCATGTTTTTATCAGCAACAGCCTGTTGGGCATTATTAATATTAATAATCTTGATGATAACCAATATTCCAGCTGGCCTATGAGCCATAACTTAATTAAACAGTTACAATTATCACTCTAATATGAAAAAAATACTGACCGTTTTACTCGCATTTTTGATGACCCTAACCACAGTGGCTTGCATTGTCGGTTACTGGGGATATCAACAGATCATCGCTTATCCCAATCAGACTCTCACCGTGGATGCGCCTGTTGAGTTAACTATTTCACAGGGCATGAATGTCACAAAGCTTGCTAAAGATTTAGAGCATAAACAATGGCTAACTGATAGCTGGAAATTAAAATATCTGGTTAAGCTTAAACCTGAATATGCTCATATCAAAACAGGCTTATATCAAATTGAGCCGGGTGACAGCTTGGGATCTTTACTGAATAAGATTAATTCGGGTGACCAAATCAGCTTTTCAGTAACGTTAATCGAAGGCAAGACCATTAAGGAATGGCAACAAGTGTTGGCCACATCGCCGCACCTAACTTTTGATGAGCAAGTGTTCAATCGAGTGTTATTGAAAAATGGTGACGATTCAAATTTACCTGAAGGTAAGTTTTTTCCTGAGACTTATCAATATCATGCAGGCGATAATCTAGAGTCGGTGCTGCAACGCAGTTATGCGTTAATGCAAACCACTTTAGAGGCAGCGTGGCAACAGCGAGATAAAGATCTTAAACTAAAAACACCCTATGAGTTATTGATCATTGCCTCAATCATCGAAAAAGAAACGGGCAAGCCAGAAGAGCGCGATTGGGTCGCAGCAGTATTTAATAATCGCTTAAAATTAGGCATGCGCCTACAAACAGATCCTACCGTGATTTATGGCATGGGCGATCGTTACCAAGGTAATATCACTCGCAGTGATTTACGTGAGCACACGGCATTTAATACATATCGCATAAATGGTTTACCGCCAACACCGATAGCAGCCCCAAGTAAAGCCGCTTTGTTTGCCGCCGCCAAACCTGCCGAAGTCGATTATTTATATTTTGTCTCAAGAAATGATGGCAGCCATGTTTTTTCAAAGACACTTGCACAACATAACCGTGCAGTTAACGAATATCAGAGAAATAGAAAATGAGTAAAAACAACGCTAAATTCATTACAATTGAAGGATTAGAAGGTGCAGGTAAATCCAGCGCAGTTGAATTAGTAAAACAAATTATTACAGATCATTGTCATCAAGCGCCAATATGTACTCGTGAGCCAGGTGGTACGCCATTAGCAGAAAAAATTAGAGATTTAGTCAAAATTGCTGATGATAGCGATCCATTGTGTGATGAGGCTGAATGTTTGCTGTTTTACGCTGCCCGTACTCAGTTAATTTCCAATGTCATTAAGCCCGCTTTAGCCAACGGAACTTGGGTCTTAGGCGATAGACATAACCTCTCGTCGTTAGCTTACCAAGGCGGCGGTAGAGGATTAATGCCATTAGTAAAATCCATTAGTGATGCTTGTTTACAGGGCTTTAAACCGGATTTAACCCTGTATTTAGATATCGAACCGCAATTAGGCTTAGCCCGCGCAGCCAAACGTGGTGCGTTAGATCGCATCGAGCAACAAGAATTGGATTTCTTTATCCGCGCTCGAGAAACCTTTTTAGCGTTTGCTGCTGAAGATAGCTCAATTTTAGTTATCGATGCCAGTAAACCCATTGAACAAGTCCATGAACAGATCCGAGTCGCATTAGCTGCCAATCTTGTGTAATGCTAATGACCTTGATTAATAACAGCGTAAAGTGAGTCATTGATGCAAGCTTTTGGATTAAATCAGTTGCCCTGGTTAGATGAACCGTTTCAGCGATTCTTAAATGAGTTAGCTAATGGGCATAGTGCCCACGCACAACTGTTAACCATAGATACCGGTCTAGGAGGGCATTTATTTGCTCATGAAATGGCCCATGCTGCTATGTGCCAACACTTAACCCCTGTGGGCGCATGCGGTCAATGTAAAAGCTGTCTGTTATTTAACGCGGGAACACATCCTGATTGTCATGTGATTAAAGCCGATGGCAATCAAATTAAGGTCGATCAAATTCGCGATTTATGTCAAAAATTAACGGTCACAGCCCAGCAAGGCGGTCAACGTGTCGCCATTATTCAAAACTGCGAGCAATTTAATCTAGCATCAGCCAATGCGCTATTAAAAACCTTAGAAGAGCCGGGTAATAATATTTTAATTATTTTACAAACAGACGTGCCTTCAAGATTGTTAGCAACCATAAAAAGTCGCTGCCAGAATGTGGCCTTTAATGCCCCCGATAGACGCCAAGTATTAGCTTGGCTGTCTTCCCATCAATTATTACCACAACCTCCTTATGGCGAGAAAGCCCATGATGTGACTTGGTGTTTAAGTATGATTGGTGGGCCGTTAAAATTAGCTGAAAGCCTAGGTAATCAACATTACCAACAACTACTGCAATATCGAGTCGATTGGGCAAACAGTATTAAATCTGGACATTTGACAGGCAGTTTAATCAAGTTGTCAGAGCAACAAATTATTGATGCACTTAATGTTTTATATTTGTACTTAAGGCAATATGTGTTAAAAAGTAAGGAGCTCGACGCATTAGCTGCGAGTAACATCATTGGTTTCTCATCGAAAGTCGCGCAAATGTGCCAAAAATTAGCGACGATGGCGAGTATAAACGCGCCTGCATTATGTCAAGATTACATTCTTGAATTTAGACAACTTATTCATCACAGACAATAGAATTACACTATGACCGATCTTGTTGTAAATTTTGATACTCTGCACCAATTGTACAGAGCATATATGCCATTCATTAAACCTGCGGGTTTGTTTATTTCGACCACAGAAAGCCACTTTCTGGGTCAGGAGTTATCCATAGCTTATAAGTTGCCTGGTACTTCACAAATGGCTGATTTTCAAGGTGTGGTGGTGTGGATTAACCCACTGGGTGCATCAGGTGGCCGACCTGCAGGTATTGGCGTAAAAATAAAAACCGACCCTGAAAGTCATAAACATCATATTGAAAAGCTGCTTTCAACTCAGTTATCTTCAAGTGATATGACTTGTACCATGTAACGGTTAAACAAGGGTACTGTAAAGATTCATCCTCCATCATAGGTTTGATTTGGCTAATACAATTAAGCTAAACAAAAAATGTCACAACCAAATCTAACCTTTGATTAAACTGTGGTAACCGCTGAGATGAAAATCAGCTTGAAAGATAATCCTCCCCTAGGTATTCTTGCTGGCTTGTTTAAGCCTTTAAAGAATCATCATGTTAATCGACTCTCACTGTCATCTAGACCGCTTAAAAGCCGCGCCAGATCAAGCTAGTTTGCACACTATCGTTGATGCTGCAAAATCTCGCGGCGTTGAATATCTTCTTTGTGTTAATGTTCGCCAGCAAGGTTTTGAAGCCATGCGCGATAAAATGGCCGACTTTGATAATATATTCTTATCTTCAGGGGTGCATCCGCTTGACGTTCAAGACGGTCTCCATGTCAGTGAAATTAAGCAATTTGCCACAGATAAAAAAGTCGTGGCAATTGGTGAAACCGGCCTTGATTATTTTTATGCCCCTGAAACGAAAATATTGCAGCAACAATGCTTTGAACAACAAATTTCCTTAGCCGTAGAGGTGAATAAGCCGCTGATTGTTCACACTCGTGATGCCCGTGAAGATACCATTAACATGCTAAAAGCCGGTCATGCCGACAAAGTGGGTGGGGTATTGCATTGTTTTACTGAAAACTGGGAAATGGCCAAAGCGGCAATTGATTTAGGTTTTTATATCTCAGTGTCAGGTATTGTCACCTTTAAAAATGCCGGAGAGCTTCGCAGCGTGATCCGTAAAGTGCCTAAAGACAGATTACTGGTTGAAACTGACTCACCATATTTGGCGCCAGTGCCACATAGAGGGCAAGAGAATCAACCTGCTTTTGTGCGTGATGTTGCAGAGTTTGTTGCTGAGTTACGCGGTGAAAAGTATACCGATTTAGCCGAATATACCTCGGAGAACTTTTTTAACTTGTTCAAAGAGGCAGCAATATTAGCCAAGCGTTAATTTACGCTTTTGTGTTAAATGTTAGCATTAATTTTAGGCTGAATTTAAGGCAAAAAGAGACCCAAAACTATCCAGTTGTTCTGGGTCTAGGGGAACGGCTCTTTTAGAAAAGAGCCTTGCGCTACTGTCGAAAACCAATTTCACTAAAAATCTTACTTCTCAGTATAGACAGGTAAATCAGACTCTGCCTGAAAATTGCGCAATTAGCCGGTGTGTATATGCTGCAATAGCTTAACAACTAGCGTCGACTGATTATTGGTAAACGATAAAAGTCGCTGAATTGTCGGCAATAAAGTGTATCTACTCTATTTTATCTTTTACCAATTCTCTGGGTAAATTATTTTTCAATCGATGGCCTAAATGTTTTACCACCCCTAATGGACTGCTATGGTGAGTGACAATCATTTCGCCCTTTGGGGTTAAGTCTAAATCGCTAAAGCTATCGGTGGCGATATCACGGCCCATTAAAAAGTCTTTCGCTTGTTGAGCATCAAGTTCGATAATTTTATCGTCTGAGTTGATATAGCGGCTAAGGCCGATAATGGCTTCATGTTTTACCTTAAAGCCTTTTTTCATTACATCGGCCAATTTGACTCCAATGCGTTGATAACGCATTAAACCGGTGAAATCGTTAAATTCAGCAGGAAATAACCAATACTCATCATCACGGATCATTACCGTATGATCTGTTGGTAACGTGAGATTAAAGGTGGCGCTAAAGTATTGTTCAATGGCGGATACTTGTTTGGCACTTGCAACAGAAAACGGGAAGTTACGCTGAGGCTTAGGTTGCTTTTTAATTCGTTCAACCGATGCGGTTTTACGGATTTTAGCGATGAAGAATCCTTCGCTATCATAAATTTGCGGCCAAACGTGTAAAAAGCCTTCTTCGGTACAGGCTTGTTCTGCGCCAGAGAATAAATCAGTTAGCGGAATAAATTCAACAGCACCGGGATAGGTTTGTTTTAAAAAATGACAAATTTGCTGATTTTCAATCTGACTTAAGGTGCAAGTGGAATAAACCAATGTGCCACCGGGCTTTAAGGCTAAAAAGGCGGATTGGATCAGCTGTTTTTGAGTCTCAGCAATATCAACAACATCATCTAATTGCCAGTTTTTAAGCGCATTAACGTCTTTTCTAACCGTACCTTCGCCACCGCATGGTGCATCGAGCAACACAGCATCAAACTTTTCAAATAAATACTCACCAAAGACTTTGCCATCAAAATGGGTTAGAGCACATTGCTTTACGCCCATTCTAAGCACGTTGGCGTGCAAAATTTTAACGCGACTGGCAGAGTACTCATTAGCAATTAATAAGCCTTGATTATCCATTAAGGCGGCTAACTGAGTCGTTTTTGAGCCAGGCGCTGAGGCGACATCGAGGATCAGTTTACTTTGGTTATCATTTTGTAGCAGTGCAACAGGCGGCAACATCGAACTGGCTTCTTGGATATAAAATAAGCCTTGAATATGCTCAATCATATTACCAATTTGCACATCATCGCTGACTGAAATCCAAAAACCTTCAGCGCACCAAGGGATAGCTTCAAACTGCCAGCCATTATCAGTCATTATTTGGGTAAACTGCGCCACGGAAATCTTTAACGTATTTACTCTGATTGATTTACGTAAAGGACGATTACAGGCAGCAATAAAGTCGTCCATATTAAGGTGTG
Organism: Shewanella sp. UCD-KL21; assembly: GCF_001957135.1. Lineage (GTDB taxonomy): Bacteria > Pseudomonadota > Gammaproteobacteria > Enterobacterales > Shewanellaceae > Shewanella. Next base: position 150,810 of record NZ_MPHK01000001.1, read on the forward strand.
CGGGGAGTTCTGTAGCAATATGGGTTAAGTATTGCGGATTTATTTGAGCCATAGTAAAAATATCGATAAAACAACTGTGTAATAATACGGTAGATTATATCATGCATTTCCACGGTGTCGCTCACCCTGTTAAAGAAAGCGCAACCAACACATTTGCTAACCGGTGATGTTGAAAACAACAGCTGTGTAAAATAACGGAGTATTCAGTGCTAAATAGAGTTTGGTTGTTTTTTTTCTTAACGGCAGCAATCGCCATAATCGTGCAATTGTTTAATGGCCATGTTGAGGTATTAGGGGAGTCGGTTAACGCTATTTTTAGTAGCGCCAAGTTAGCTGCTGAAATATCCATTGGCTTAATTGGTGTGTTAGCGCTGTGGATGGGGCTGATGCAAGTGGGTGAGAAAGCCGGTGTGGTCGCGGTATTTGCTAAATTGTTTGAGCCGTTATTATCAAAGTTAATGCCAGAGGTGCCAAGGGGGCATAAAGCTTACGGCAGTATCACCATGAATCTCACCGCAAACATGTTAGGCCTAGACAATGCTGCCACGCCGCTTGGTCTTAAAGCGATGCAAGACTTACAAAGCCTAAATCCAAATAAAGACGTGGCGACTAACGCACAGATCTTGTTTTTAGTACTCAATACCTCCTCAGTCACTTTAGTGCCAGTGACGGTATTTTTGTATCGAGCCCAGCAAGGCGCTGTTAATCCTGCAGATGTGTTTTTACCTATTCTATTAGCCACAGTGGCATCAACCTTAGTGGGTTTATCTGTTGTGGCAATTGTTCAGCGTATTTCTTTAATCAATAGTGTGGTGCTGGCTTATGGCGCAACTCTGTTTAGTATATTAATTGCGGGTGTGTTTTATTTATTAACCCTATCTGCTGAAGCCATTGGTACTTTATCGACGTTATTAGGTAATGGCATATTATTAGCCTTAATTATGAGTTTTATCCTGATTGCAGGTTACCGCAAAGTCGCCATTTATGATGAGTTTGTCGAAGGGGCAAAAAGCGGTTTTTCCCAAGCAATAATGTTAATTCCATATTTGTTGGCAATGTTACTCGCCATTGGTTTATTGCGTTCATCGGGCGCCCTTGATTTTGCCCTACAAGGCTTAGCAGGCCTAGTGAGTTTGTTGGGGTTTGACAGCCGTTTTGTCGATGCCATGCCTACGGCGTTAATGAAACCATTTAGTGGTTCTGGTGCAAGGGCGATGATGTTAGAAACGATGGAGCATCATGGGGTTGACTCTTTTGCGGGTCGTTTATCGGCGATTTTTCAAGGCAGCACAGAAACCACCTTTTATGTACTTGCTGTGTACTTTGGCTCTGTCGGTATTCGAAATAGCCGCCATGCACTGGGCTGTGGTTTAGCGGCAGACGTCGGCGGCATAATGGCTGCAATCGCCGTTTGTTATTGGTTTTATGGCTAAGCGCAATTGCGGTAAAACGAGCAATAAAAAATCGGCAAATGCCGATTTTTTATTGGATGTTATTTATGAGCAGCAAGATTATAAAGGCTTCAGTTGTTCAGGTTTCCACTTACGCCATTCAGCTTTCATTTTGTTATGTAAGGTAAATCTTTCACCCAGAGCTAATTGATTCGATTCATCCGTTACTTCTTCAGTTACGACTGAAATACCACCTGAAAGCAGCGTTTCAAGAGAGCCGGTTTCAATTTGGGCGCCAGAGAAAATACCTACCTCAAGTTTAATCCCAGATGCATCCCAGAACTGACTGGTTTGATTCACTAAGTGGGCATATTGCTTTTCAATGTGTGAATACATTAATACTTGGTTGCCATTATAAGATAATGAGTATCCATCCACTTGCCCAATAGCAATGCCTCTAAAGAAAATAGGGGTGCCAATTTTTATCGAACCCAACTGACTATCAACAAGGGTCACTTTTAATGCATCTTCATCGATATCCGCATCGTAACGTGCAGCTAAGTGACCATCAAACTGTGTTGCTTGGCGTTCTGACTTGCCAGGTAGCACGCCAATGTAAGGGCCTGTTATCAAGGTTTCTGGCGCTTTAATACCCACTAACGAAATTTGTGCATCGACGACAAAAAATTCACTGTCTTCTTTGGTGAAATGTTGGGCGTATTCACCATAAAGATAAGCACTCACGGTTAAGTTGGCTAAATCTTGATTGAGTTTAACTTGTTGAATCACACCCACTTGATGGCCTTGATATCGAATCGCTGCTTTTGCAGCAACTTTGGCATCAGCTGGTAGTGATAGTGTGATGGCTTTGGCCTGTTTTAGGGCCAGCTCTTTTGAATCATATAAACGAGTTTGATTGCCTTGTTGGTTTTCTGGCAACAAACCTAGGCTAATACTGCCTTTTAAGGCGCCTTCTAATGGAGCGATATCAACATCAATGCCAGATAAACTGGCATTGATACTGGCGGCATCGTTTCGCCAAAATACGCTGTTACTTCGAACCAAGTTAGTAAACCTTTTTTGAATGGCTACCTTGATTGAAAACTTATCAGTTTGACTGCTCCAATTTACTTCTGACACAGAGCCAATACGCATTTTTTTGTAATAAACCGGTGAGCCATGGGCTAAACCTGCGCCATCAATACTGTCTAGCGCTAAGGTGCTCATTGATGATTTATTTAATGCCGTTAAGGCTTGATCTGCAGATTGATATAACGAAAATTTTGTTTGGGGTTTAACTACAGCCTTAGCTTTACCTGGCACTAAAGAAACCGCGCCAGCAAGCAGGGTATTAATATCTCGGGTTTTGACCTTTACGCCATCTAAGGAGGCATCTATGGCAAGCGCGGACTCAGACACAAAATAACTGTCCACAGTGAGTAATGATGAATATTCAGGCTGAATGTCCACTGAGTATTCGACACGGCTAAAGTCATCAGATAATTTTACTTGGGTAATCTCACCAATAGCCATTTGCTTGTAACGCACCTCAGCCCCAGCGCTTAAACCGCTGTGTTCATCTGAGGTTAATTTGATGCTTAACTGGCTTGCTTGCATAAGGTCTGGTGCTTGCGATTGTAATTGATACTCTGGTGGCAACGCGTTGTCACTTACACCAGGTAGCACATTGACCACACTACCTGTGATCAACCTTGCAGCGTGCTTGACGCCCTCTAAAGAAATATCAGCACCGGCAATCCAAAATTGGGTATCTGCGTTTAATAAGTGTTGGTATTGACTATCAAACTTAGCTAAAAACTTCACGCCGTTTTTAGTTAGTTGGGTTTGATGAATTTTACCCACATCAATGCCGCGATACACTAACGCTGAACCTTGATTAATCTCATCAGCATTATCGGCTATCAGAGTGAATTCGATGCCTTTTACAGCACTTTCTTCATCAGGGTAAAGCACAAAGTTGTCACCATTTTGCACCGCGGCAGAATTAGCGACTGAATTAAAACTTATCCCGCCAGCCAGCAGCGATGCCAAGCTTTCAGTATTGACTTTAATGCCCGACATAGACGCATCGATTTTTAGGCCCGACACGTTCCAGAACTGGGAGTCTTGTGTCACTAAATGGGCATACTGTTGCTCGATAAACGTGCTGATATTGATGGTGTCGCTGTCGATTAAGCGATAGTTTACGACTTTTCCGACAGGTATTTGACGGTAAAACACCATTGAGCCGATATCCAGTGAGCCTAACTTTGAGGTGGTCAGCGTAATTAGAACCCCATCGGTATCGGGAAGCATAGTCGGCGCATCTTTTAAGGCGATAAATTCCGTGGCTGAGCTGCCATCACCGGGTTGAACGGCAATATAATTACCTGAAAACAAGGTGTCTAAACCTTCAATACCGGTGATACTGGCTTTAGGCGTGACCAACCAGAACTTGGAGTTTTTATTGAGAAACGGATCAGAGCGATAATCCATAATAATTTTGACATTAACGCCAGACAATTCATTGTCGATACTGATATCCGTTACCTTACCAACGGTCAAACCTTGGTATTTGACTAAGGTTTTACCGATATCGATACCAACGGCATTAGGGAAGTGCACAATAATCTCGATACCTGATTCTTTGATGCTTTTTACACCAAGCCAAGCGCCAAGAGCCAAGGCAACAATCGGTAATAACCAAATCGGCGAGAATAATTTCTTTTTAACAACTTTTGGTGATTCAATTTGTGTCATTGTTTTTTTCCAAGCGATCCCAAAGTAAACGAGTATCTAATACCTTTGCAGCTAACTGAGTCAGTAAAATAACTAAAGCAAATGCGGTTGCTGCAGGTGCGGGTTTAGCATCAAGCAATTGCCCCATATTAACGACGGCGACAGTTAACGCAATAACGAATAAATCCAGCATCGACCATCTGCCAATCCATTCAATAATATGAAAACCTACCATGAGTTTCTTTTTTGAAACCGGCAAGTGAAAACTAATAGCGGTTAAATAAATCGCTAAGCCAACAATTTTAAGCCAAGGCACAAGTATGCTGGCAGTAAAGACAATAATAGCAATGGGGATCATGTCAGAGTGAACCAAATGCACAATACCGGTAAATATGGTGTCATAGGTGACTTTGCCCTGATTGGTGAGCATTGTAATAGGGTAAATATTGGCTGGGATCAGCAAAATGGCTGCGGTGATCAACAAGGCCCAACTTTGCTGTAAACTGGCAAGATTACGGGGTTGAATTTTAGAATCACAGCGACGACAATTGCGACTATTAATAGTGTTAATTTTTCGGCAAACCGTACATAAACAAAAACCGATTTGTTTTCCTTGCTGAGCTGCAGTGTTAACGCTCATCGGCCATCCCCCACATATGCTCTAAATTATATTCTCGTTGTAAAAACAAGATGACCAAAAATAACATACAAAAACAGAAGGTTCCCATACCTAAATAAATATCTGAGAAGTCAGACAAGTTAAACGCAGCCACCAAAAATGAAATAACGTAAATTTCAAGCATGGTCAGTTGCGATAAAGTGGCATGGTTTTTAAGCAGTGAGCGATATGTCTTTTGCCAAAAACAGGAGTGCAATTTAAGTTTAACAATGCTGACTTGCAATAAAATCGATAAAATTAATAATCCCGGGGCAATGACCGCTGCCGCCATCACAGCAACGCCAACTATCCAATAACCCTGCTGCCACACCGCCACAGCCGTTTCAAAAACTGTTGTTGTTCGCACACTGCCTAAAAAGTTGATTTCTATGATGGGTAAAAAGTTAGCCGGAATATAAAATAATAATGCCGCGATACACAAGGCAAGCATGCCATTGATTGAGCAGTAAGGAACGTCGTAAAGTGCCGTATGACAGCGAGGGCATAATGCGCGAACATTAGACGGTAAGGCGCGCTTTTGAACGGCTAAGTCACAGGAGCGGCACAATATAATGGTGTTCGGGTCAAGACTTTTCGGCATAGATAAAGGCAAACCGTCCATGTAGTGAAATATTAACGAGCAATAAAATAATAAAAAACGCTTTGTTTTGATTAAAAACACAGTGGAAATATTATTTATCAAGTTACAATAAAACCTAATAATACCAGAATAATCAGAATACTTGCATCAGAAGTTAGTTCTATGACACTCTATGCACTGTATATAAAAACAGTGAGAGGTTAATCATGGCTGTAATAACAAAGTTTGTCGTGGTAAGAGAAGGGGTTGAGAAGATGACTTTTACATCTAAGAAAGAAGCTGACGCCTACGACAAAATGCTCGACATTGCGGATAACTTAGTGCCTTTTATTACTGGCGCCGAGCTGGAAATAGAGGAAAATAGTGTCGAAAAACTTGCTTTTTATCTTGCATCTAACAAGGATGAACTTGCAAATTTATTAAAAGGGATCGTTAAGCCTAAAGCGGCTACGCCCAAAACAACAACCAAAAAAGCCACTAAAAAAGCGGCTGCAGAATAATAAAAACCTCATTTAGGATGGACAATGAAAGCTGAGTTTTATGACACATTAAACCGCCAAGTACTGGCGTTAATGGCCGGTGAAGACGACCTTATTGCAGGAATGGCAAACTTTTCAGCGTTATTAAATGACAACTTAGATGATATAAATTGGGTTGGCTTCTATATTAAGCGTGAAGAACAACTGGTTCTTGGTCCGTTTCAAGGAAAAGTTGCTTGTACACGTATTGTGATCGGTAAAGGGGTATGCGGCACAGCAGCGGCAAATGATGAAACACAATTAGTGGCAGATGTGCATCAATTTGCAGGACATATTGCTTGTGATGCAGCCAGTAATTCTGAAATTGTAGTCCCTGTTCGCCAAGGCAATGACGTAGTTGCAGTATTAGATATTGATAGCCCATCATTGAATCGTTTTGATACAGACGACAAAAAAGGCTTAGAAATGCTGGTAAAAAGCTTTGAATCTTGCCTATTTGCTTAATTAGCGACCAAATATAGCAAATTGCGGGTCGCAATCGCTGCCATGAGCTTTATAATACCGAACAGCGCGCATTGCTATGGATAAAATTTATTTACTGTAAAATTACAGCTAAGTGAGTTAATTTGTTAAGGCATGTTTCAATTGCTTTAGCAATCGATTAAGAAGTGCTAATTTGAACGTTAAGCAAGATCTGTTTAACGAAAGATAAACGACTGTACTCGCAAAGAAAGCTGAGACTCAGTCCCTTTTATAACGTGGAAGTAAAAATGGAATCAACAGACAAGTTGACCGACACCAACGCAGTTTTAGCGTATTTATATGAAACATTTCCTTTATGCTTTATTGCAGAAGGTGAAACTAAGCCATTAAAAATTGGGTTGTTTCAAGATTTAGCTGCAAGGTTGGCTGATGATTCTAAAGTAAGTAAAACACAATTACGTGTAGCACTTAGACGTTATACAAGCAGCTGGCGCTACTTGAAAGGCGTTAAAGCGGGTGTTCAACGTATCGATCTTGACGGCCAAGATTGTGGCGAATTAGAGCAAGAACATATTGACCACGCTCAACAAACGTTGAAAGAAGGTCAAGAAAAAGCCAAAGCTAAGCGTCAAGCTATTGCGGCAAAAGCGGCGCCTAAAAAGCCAGCAAGAAAACCTGCTGCTAAAGCGCCGGTTAAAAAAGACCGTCCAGCTAAGCCTGCAAAACCTGCCGCACCTAAAATTAATTATGTTGCTGCTAAATTTGACGAGCTTAAGCAAAAACAACGTGTTAGTGTCAAGTTAGGGCAAAACCCTGTACCTGGTGTTATCACTGACATCAAGAAAGAAGATATCCATGTACAGCTAGATACTGGATTAATCGTAAAAGTTCGTGCAGAGCATATTTTATTATCGTGATCATTTAAGGAGTAACTTGTTGATGCGAAAACTCACTTTGGCTGCGTCGATTGCCACTTTATTTGTCGGTTTTTCGGCTTGGGCAATAACACCAACGATTCAAATCAACGAGTTACCTAAACTTGAGCAAGAGCCTCAACACAAGGTTGCGAGTAAGCGGGTAACGAATTTATTTACTCGTTCTCACTATCATCGCTTTGACCTTGATGATGCTTTTTCTGAGTTGATTTACGAAAGATATTTGCAACAACTTGATTTTCGTCGCAATGTTCTAACTCAAGCTGATGTTGATACTTTTAAACAGTATCAGCATTTGTTTGACGATATGGTCAAATCTGGCAATATCGAACCCGCCTTTGATATGTACTCCCTAGTGCAAAAACGTCGTTATGAACGTTTTGCTTATGCGCTTACTTTACTTGATAAAGAATTCGACTTTACCGAAGCCGGCGATGCTTACGAGTTTGACCGTGAAGAAGCTGCTTGGCCAAAAGATGAAGCTGAGCTCAATGAGCTATGGCGTCAACGCGTTAAATATGACGCACTGAATCTAAAACTTGCCGGTAAAGATTGGAAAGAAACCGTCGAAGTATTAGGCAAGCGTTATAACAATGCCATCAAGCGTTTAAGTCAAACACAAAGCGAAGATGTATTCCAAGGTGTGATGAATGCCTTTGCTCGCACGGTAGAGCCTCATACCAGTTACTTGTCTCCTCGTAATGCAGAACGTTTCCAAATGGAAATGAACCTAAGCCTTGAAGGCATTGGCGCTGTACTGCAAATGGATGATGACTACACTGTCATTAAAAGTTTAGTTGCTGGTGGCCCCGCTGCTACCAGTGAAAAATTATCACCTGAAGATAAAATTATTGGCGTAGGCCAAAAAGACGGTGAGATTGTTGATGTTATCGGTTGGCGATTAGACGATGTTGTAGAGTTAATTAAAGGGCCAAAAGGCAGTGAAGTTAACTTACAAATTCTACCGAAAAAAGGTGGCGCCAATGCAAAAGCATTTGAAGTGACCATCATTCGCGACAAAATTCGTTTAGAAGATCGCGCAGCAACATCAAAAGTGATTGAGCCAACAGAAGGCGACTACGCCAACCGTAAAGTCGGTGTGATTCAAATTCCTGGTTTTTACATGAACTTGTCAGTTGATGTAGAAAAAGAATTGGTTAAATTAAAAGAGCAAAACGTTGAAGGCGTTATCATTGATTTACGTCGCAATGGCGGCGGAGCCTTAACAGAAGCCACATTATTAACCGGTTTGTTTATTGATATGGGCCCTGTGGTTCAGATTCGTGATGCCAACGGCCGAGTTACTCAAAACCGTGATAATGATGGTAAGAGTGCATATGATGGCCCGTTAACTGTCATGGTTGATCGTTATAGTGCATCAGCGTCTGAAATTTTTGCTGCGGCATTACAAGATTACGATAGAGCGTTAATTGTTGGTGAAGCCAGTTTTGGTAAAGGCACAGTGCAGCAGCACAAGAGCCTTGGCAGAATTTATGACATGTACGAAAAACCGATTGGTCACGTGCAATACACCATTGCTAAGTTCTATCGCATTAATGGTGGCAGTACCCAGCTTAAAGGTGTTACACCCGATATTATGTTCCCAAGTGCATTAGAGCCGGGTGAATACGGTGAATCTGAAGAGAAGAATGCACTGCCATGGGACAAGGTTCCTGTCGCGCAATACGGCACTCTAGGTAATATCAAACCAGAGTTAGTGACTAAGCTTGACGAAAAGCATCAGCAGCGTATTAAAGCAGATGTTGAGTTTGGCTATATCTTTGAAGATATCGCAGAGTTTAAGAAGCACCACGATGATAAAACCATTTCATTAGTTGAAAGTGAGCGAATCGCTTCACGTGAAGATGATGATAAACGTTTACTTGATAGAACCAATGAACGTCGTGTTAAAAATGGTTTAGAGCCGTTAGCCTCTTTAGATGACGATGAAGAAATCGAAGACAGTGCAGATACTAGCACTGAGGCAACTGAAGTGGCACAAGCCAATGAGGCTGACGAAGAAACAGAAGATGAGTTAGTTGTGCCAGATGCTTTCTTAGACGAAACAGCATTAATCACCTTAGATATGGTTGATGCAAAGAAACTCGCAGTGAAGTAAACTTTATTTCGTGCCAAAAAAACGCGCTCTAAGCGCGTTTTTTATTAAGTGAATTTTAGCTCTAACAAGAGCAGTGTTATTCAAGGATTACCTATGACTCAAGCACAAGCAAAACATCTTAAAGATTATAAATCACCTTTATTTACCATTAGCCATATTGCATTAGATTTTGACTTAAAAGGTGCTGAAACTGAGGTCGTTGCAACGAGTAAAATTCAAAGAGTTGGTGAGCACAAAGACGCTTTGCATTTAGTCGGTGAGCAAATACAGTTAACCTCAGTATTGATTAACGGTCAAAAAGCTAACTATAAAGTAGACAGCAATGAGCTTATCATTGACACCGAGCTATCTGAGTTTGAATTAACTGTTGTGACAAAACAAGATCCTGAAGCTAACTCAAGCCTAGAAGGTTTGTATATGTCTGATGGCGCTTATTGCACTCAGTGTGAAGCTGAAGGCTTTAGACGCATTACTTATTTCCTCGATCGCCCCGATGTTTTGGCCATTTATAGCGTCAGAATTGAAGCCGATAAAGCAGCGTTTCCGTTTTTATTGAGTAACGGTAATTTAGTCGAGCAGGGCACATGTGCTGATGAAAGTCGCCACTTTGTTCGTTGGCAAGATCCTTTTCCAAAACCGAGTTACTTATTTGCGTTAGTTGCAGGTGATTTTGATTTATTACAAGATAAATTTATCACTCGTAGCGGACGAGAAGTAAAGCTACAAGTATTTGTAGATAAAGGCAATTTACATAAAGCCAATCATGCCATGGTGTCATTGCAAAAGTCGATGGCATGGGATGAGTCGCGTTTTGATTTAGAGTATGACTTAGATATCTACATGATAGTCGCGGTAGACTTTTTCAACATGGGTGCAATGGAAAACAAAGGCCTCAACGTATTTAATACCAAGTATGTATTAGCAGATACAGCTAGCGCGACAGATGAAGACTATCATGGCATTGAATCTGTTGTTGGCCATGAGTATTTCCATAACTGGACAGGTAACCGAGTGACTTGTCGTGATTGGTTCCAATTAAGCCTTAAAGAAGGGCTAACGGTATTTAGAGATCAAGAGTTTAGCTCTGATTTAGGTTCTCGCGCTGTTAACCGCATTCAAGCTATTCGTGTCATGAAGAATCAACAGTTTGCCGAAGATGCAGGACCTATGTCCCATCCTATTCGCCCTGAATCTGTCATTGAAATGAATAACTTTTATACCGTGACCGTTTACAACAAAGGCGCAGAAGTCATTCGCATGATGCACACCATTTTAGGTGAAGCTAATTTCCAGTTAGGCATGAAGTGTTATTTTGAGCGCCATGATGGTCAAGCTGTAACCTGTGATGACTTTGTCAATGCGATGGAAACAGCAAGCGGTATTGATTTGTCTCAATTTAGACGCTGGTATAGTCAAGCTGGCACTCCGGTGCTTAAAGTCACAGATCACTATAATGCTGCGACTAAGCAATATTCTCTGACTGTTGCACAATCTGTGGTGTCTAAAGGTGTAGCAGGAGAGGCATTACATATCCCATTCAGCATTGAGCTACTCGATACTCAAGGTCAGTCAGTTGCTAATACCGTGCTAGATGTAAAACAAGCACAGGAAACCTTTGTGTTTGACAATATTGCATCAGCGCCAATTCCATCATTATTACAAGACTTCTCAGCGCCAGTAAGACTTGATTATCAATTTAATGTTGATCAGTTAGTGCACTTAACGCGCTACGCATCAAGCGAAGTGGCTCGCTGGGAAGCATCTGTTGGGTTATTTAGCCAAGCGGTGTGGCAAAACGTCGCCAGTCTTGAAGCGAAAGAAACAATGCATTTAGATGCCAGAGTCATTGAAGCTGTTAGAGGTATTATCCTCGATGAAAGCATCGATAAAGCGCTAGTGGCTGAGATTTTGGCATTCCCAAGTGCTGCAGCATTAATTGAACAAGTAGAATCAGTGAACTTAGATGCCTTGGCGGCAGCAAGAGAGTTTGTGGTTAATGAAATTGCAGAGTCTTGTTTAGACGAGCTGGTAACGCGCTACCGTAGCTTGATTAATAAAGATAATGCGGCAAGTCGTGCATTTAAAAATATTTGCTTAAGTTTGTTGTCTAAAGTGTCATCTGAATATGAAGACTTAGTGATTAACCAATATCAGCAAGCTTCAAATATGACAGATAGCTTAGGCGCATTAAAAGCGGCCGTCTCGGGGCAGTTGACTTGTCAGCAGTCATTAATGCAAGATTTTGAGCAGAAATGGCTAACGACACCACTGGTGATGGATAAGTGGTTTAGCTTACAGGCCTCGCAAAATATCCCAGATGTGTTGGAGGTTATTAAAGGGCTCACTGAGCATGAAAGTTTTAGTTTCAATAACCCTAACCGTGTACGCTCATTAATTGGATTTTTCGTAGCGGCGAACACCTATCAATTCCATGATCCTTCAGGTAAAGGTTACCAGTATCTCACTGATGTGTTGATCAAGCTTAACGAGTTAAACCCACAAATAGCGGCAAGAATGATCACTCCGCTTATTCAATACAGCAAGTTTGACGAAAACCGTCAGCAACTGATGAAAGCATCGTTACAGCGATTAAAAGCATTACCGAATTTATCGAAAGATTTATTCGAGAAAGTTGAAAAGGCGTTAGAGCAAGCTTAACTATCGTTTATAACAATTATCGCCCACAAGGATTTTAGTAAATTATTGTGGGCTTTTTTATAGGGTTTTACCGAGTCATCATGGAATTTTATTTTTCAATCTATGTAAGCTTTAATGATTTTCTGCCTTTTTATCAGGGCGTGGTAAAAAACGTTGAAGTTCGAGACCGTAACGGCAAAGTATTACATATTAATGGTAAGTATTTCAGACCATTTGTAACGGCTTCAGGCATCCATGGCAGTTTCATTTTACGCCTCAATACCTCAGGTAATTTCATTTCACTAAACAAGATTTAGAGTATTTACTTCAAACGAGCGATTGATTAGAGGGTGTTAAATTAGCGAAAAATTATCACCTCTAACTTATTGAAAGTTAACAATTACATTTAATTTTTACTCGTTACTCATATATTTAAGCCATTCAATTCAAATTAGTCTGACTTTTTTTATCCATAAAATCACCTAACTGCACCAATTCATTCATAAATTTTCTTTTTTTTGAACTTGCCGAACCATGTTAATTGCTGTAACAATGGTGTTGCCTGTAGGCTAACAAAATGTTGGTTTAAATCCTATAACAACGAATCCGGCAGGTTACGGAGAGAAGCATAATGAATATTGTTAAAAGACGCTTTAACAAGTCGGCACTCGCTTTGGGGGTGGTGTCGGCATTAACTTTGGGGATGAGCAGTAGCGTTAATGCTGTTTCATTTGATTGGGGAGAAGTACGTGGTACTTTCGATTCTACTTGGACTGTCGGAGCTAGCTGGCGTGTGTCTGATAGAGATTGGGAAGGACAGATCGGTAAGGTCAACCAACCTCAAATGGATTGGTCTGGCTACTCAGCATTTGGCGCACCATTTGGCCAAACACCCATCTATAGCACGGCTCAAATTTGGGACCAAGCAGGTTCTTACTCAAGTAACAACGATTTGAGTAACCTACTTTATTCGAAAGGGGATACTACCTCTGAACGTTTCAAAGGGTTACATGAACTGTCTCTAGAGTATAAAAACTTCGGCTTGTTTGTTCGTGGTATGTACTTCTACGATACTAAAATCAGCGATGGTGATTATGACTTTAATGACCCGCTAACTGGCAAAGAATTTGATCCATGTGAAGATAGCCGCGCATCAGAAGTGCAATGTAAAGACATTCGCTTATTAGATGCTTTTGTTTACGGTAACTTCGATTTAAATGATGGTAAAAACCCATTATCAGTGCGAGTAGGTAACCAAGTTGTATCTTGGGGGGAAAGTACCTTAATACCCCATGGTATTGGTGTGATTAACCCAGTCGATTTAAATATTCTTAATGCACCAGGTGCCGAGCTTAAAGAAGCATTCCGCCCGCAAGGCATGGTCTGGGCTTCATTAGGTCTAACTGAAAATTTAAACGTTGAAGCTTATTACCAATATGATTGGGAGCCAATTTGGGTACCAACACCAGGTTCTAACTTCGCGACAAACGATTTTGCCGGTTTTGGTGGTTATAGCCAAAATGCACAGTTAGGTTTTAATGCTAACCCTGATATTAACCTTGAATTCTTAATGTCTGAGTATGCTTCACTTTATGGTGCAGCAGCTGCAGCTAATTTTGACCCTGCATTTGCTGCTTATATGGTGCCATACGCAACTAAAGTTGCATTAATACAGGATGAAGAAGAGCCTGCAGATGATGGCCAATATGGTATCAAGCTAGGTTATTACGCGCCTAATTTCGGTGAAACTGAATTTGGCTTGTATTACATGAATTATCATAGTCGCCGCCCTATCATCAGTGGTACAGCATCAAACTTTACCAGTGAAGCTGTGGCTCGTGATTATGGCCGTTTAGCTGCAAGTGGCGGTGAAATTGACCGCGAACTTATGCTGAGCATGGAAACATTTACTAAAGCTCAGATTGTTTATCCTGAAGATATTCAATTATATGGCGCAAGTTTTAACACTTTAGTGGGCGACACCTCAGTTGCCGGTGAAGTCTCTCATCGTATTGATGAGCCTTTACAAATTGATGATGTTGAATTGTTATTTGCTGGTATGCCTGAGCAGCTTGCAAATGCTGGACTTCGTCCTGATCTAGAAGGCCTATCGCAAATCGAAGGTGTACAGCCTGGTGAGACTATTGATGGTTTCATTTTATCTGATACCACTCAAGCTCAGTTCACCTTAACTCATTTATTTGGTCCAACTTGGGGGACTGATAATTTAGTCATGCTCGCTGAGGTTGGTGGTGTGTGGATCCATGACATGCCAGGCTTTGATGAGCTTCGTTTGAACGGGCCTGGAACTTCGCGTTCTGGTGGTAACCCTGATATGCCTGGCATTATCGAAGCACTGCATGATGGCCCTGAAACTAATCCGTTCCCAACTGATTTTGCTTGGGGATATCGTTTAGTTGCCAAGGCTGACTTTAACAATGTCTTTGCCGGTGTGAATATGTCACCTCGGGTGATTTTCTCTCACGATGTTGACGGTATTACACCAGATCCAATGTTCTTATTCACTGAAGGGCGTAAGTCTGTGGCTGTTGGTCTAAACTTTGACTATCGCAGTCGCTGGGGGGCAGATGTGTCCTATAACAGCTTCTTTGGTGGCGTAGGCACAACTAATGCAATGACTGATAGAGATTATGTCTCTTTCAACGTCAAGTATTCGATCTAAAAGGATAATAATAATGAAGAAACTGACGATATTATCGGCTGCTGTCATGTTATCGCTGACTGCACCAGTAGCGATGGCGAAAGTATCAGAAGCCGAAGCTGCCAAATTAGGTACTGAATTAACCCCTTTAGGGGCTGTTATGGCAGCTAATGCTGATGGCTCTATCCCTGCATGGGATAAGGGTATTACATCAGCACCAGCTGGATATGAGAAGGGCATGCACCACCCAGACCCTTTTCCAAGTGATAAAATACTGTTTACCATAACCAATGCTAACAAAGCACAATACGCTGAGTTTTTAACACCGGGTCAGGTGAAGTTATTTGAGCTTTATCCAGATACTTACAAAATGAATGTCTATGAGACTCGTCGTACTGCGTCTGTTCCTCAGTATGTTTACGATGCCACTAAAGCGAATGCGTTAAACGCTGAATTAGTCTCAAATGGTAATGGCGTGAGTGGGGCATCTATTGGTGTGCCATTTCCTATCCCATCAAATGGTTTAGAGGTGATTTGGAACCATATCTTGCGTTATCGCGGGGTTGATGTGGAAACTTATCGTAGCCAAGCTTCACCAACAAAAAGTGGCTCTTACACCTTGATCGAAACAGCTGAAGAGATCCGTTTTGAATATAGCCGTCCAGAGATCACGCTAGATAAACTTGCTGAAACGAATACCTTGTTTTTCTTTAAACAAGTTGTACGTCAGCCTGCACGTCTTGCGGGTACTGCACTGTTAGTAAAAGAAACCATGGATCAAGAAGCATTACCTCGTCAAGCATGGACTTACAACACTGGCCAACGCCGCGTTCGTAAAGCGCCAAATGTTGCTTTTGATACGCCGGGTACTGTTTCTGATGGTTTAAGAACTACAGATGATTTTGATATGTTTAACGGCTCACCAGTGCGTTATAACTGGGAACTCGTTGGTAAGAAAGAAGTTTATATTCCTTACAATGATTACAAACTTCATTCTGATGCACTTGAATATGATCAAATCCTAAAGCCTGGTCACATCAATCCGGAATATGCTCGTTGGGAAAAACACCGTGTTTGGGAAGTAAAAGCAACCCTTAAAGAAGGTATGCGCCATATTTATAAAACCCGTGTTTTCTATATCGATGAAGATTCATGGCAAGTATCGTTAACCGATATGTATGATAACCGTGATGAGCTTTATCGTGTGGGTACAGCACATTCTATCAACTACTATGAAGTCCCGACTCATTGGAGTACGTTAGAAATTTTCCACGATTTACAATCTCGTCGCTACTTAGCAATGGGATTAGACAACGAAGGCCGCATGTATAATTTTGATGCCAAGCTTTCTGAAGCTAATTTCACACCTGATGCGCTGCGTCGCGCAGGTATTCGCTAAGACCGTTATGGGGCGCTCATGCGCCCCAGTTATTCTTAAGGAAGTTTGTATGTCGTTTCGCACACTTCGCAATGTAGCCGTAATCAGCCTTAGCTGTTTTTTCAGTGTTGCATCCGCAAATGCTCAATTTGATCCACTCAGCGTTCAACTCCAACCCCTTGCTCAATCATCTTTAGTGTTAGATATTGCTAACGCTGGCGATAAGCTTGTTGCTGTGGGTGAACGTGGCCATGTATTAGTCAAACAACAACAATGGCAACAAGTGACTACGCCTGTTATCGCACACTTAACCAAAGTATTTTTCCTCGATGAGATGCAAGGTTGGGCCGTGGGTCACGATGCAACCATCATCCATACCCAAGACGGGGGTTCAACTTGGACCTTACAATTTCAGTCATATGAAATTGAAAAGCCGTTATTAGATATTTTATTTTTTGATGATAAAAATGGCATTGCGGTAGGGGCATATGGCTTGTTTTATCGCACCGATGATGGCGGTCAAAACTGGCAAGAAGAATTCCACGAAGAGCTTTTATTTGAAGAAGATATTGGCTATTTAGCGGATTTAAAAGCTGAAGATGAAGCGCTGTATTTATCTGAACGCGCCGCCTTACTACCGCATTTTAACCGCGTTATTCAATTAGCTGACAACAGTTTATTAATGGTTGGCGAACTGGGGTTAGTGGCCACATCAATTGATAATGGTAAAACCTTTACTGCACATGAGTTTATTTATGACGGTTCAATGTTTAATGCCATTGAAACGGATAAAAATATCTTTTTGATGGGGCTACGCGGTCATGTTTTTGTTACCGATAAACAATTTTCACAATGGAGTGAAATCCAATTACCGGTTAAGTCAACAATACATAACGCTTATCTCAATACAGATGGTTCACTTTACTTAGTTGGTAACGCAGGCATGATTATTGAACTCAATAATAAGCTTGAGGCCAAAGTCATAGCCCGCAGACAAGGTGAAAACATTGTTGCTGTAGCCAGTGATAATCAAGGGGAACTTTGGTTTGCAGGTACCAAAGGCTTATTCCAACTTAAGTAACCATCACTAATAGCCATCACACAATGATAACTAAAATTAAAACAACAATAATAGGGCCGATAAGATGTTAGAAAAACTGGTCAATGGATTTGAAAGTTACCTCTTTAGACACAGGATGTGGGTAATATTTTCATTTATATTAATTACCTTCTTTCTAGGTTACCAAGCTAGCCACTTAAAAATGGATGCCGCTTTTAGTAAGAATATTCCGCTAAATCATGAATACATGAAAACCTATACCAAGCATCAAAAAGATTTTGGTGGTGCCAATAGGATCATGGTGGCAGTAGAAGATACCAGTGGTAATATTTTTAACCCTGAGTATTTTGAAACCCTCAAAAATGTCCATGATCAACTCTTTTTCATTCCTGGGGTTGAGCGCTCTCAAGTTAAGTCATTGTATTCACCTTCGACTCGATTTACCGAAGTCGTTGAAGATGGTTTTGCTGGCGGGCCGGTTATTCCTGCTGACTTTCGTAATGATGAATATGGCTTAAATACTGTCAGAGACAATATCGAAAAAGCCGGTATTGTTGGCCGCTTAGTGTCCAATGATTATTCATCAGCGATGTTAACGGCGCAGTTAATGGAGTTTGTGGCAAAAACAGATGAAGAAATGGCCGCATCAGAAGGCGCTGAAAAGGACGTTACTTTTAAGCCGTTAAATACCATTCAATTTGCTCAGCAGCTTGAAAATGAATTACGTGCAAAATATGAAACCGATACCATCAAAATCCATATTATTGGTTTTGCTAAGATGGCTGGTGATGTTGCTGAAGGCGCCAAGGGCGTACTGCTGTTTTTCTTGATTGCTATCGCAATCACAGCTGTGATGGTTTATTTATTTTCTAAGTCATTAATGCTGACGATTTTGCCTTTAGTATGCAGCTTAATTGCGGTGGTGTGGCAACTTGGATTGTTAACAGTAGTAGGCTTTGGTTTAGACCCAATGTCAATTCTTGTACCATTTTTGGTGTTTGCAATTGGCGTTAGCCATGGGGTTCAAATGATTAATGCGGTTAGACGCCGTGTTGGTGATGGACAAGCCACTAAAGCTGCCGCTGCATCCGCGTTTCGTAGCTTATTAGTGCCAGGTGGTATTGCATTATTATCAGACACCGTTGGCTTTTTAACCTTACTTGCAATCGATATTGGTATTATTAGAGAGTTAGCAATATCGGCATCATTAGGTGTTGCAGTTATTATTTTGACCAATTTGATTTTATTGCCACTGGTTATTTCTTACACCAAGATTAAACCGGTTAAAGAGAACCAAGCGCAAAAAGATAAAATTGAAGCAATTTGGCGCAGCCTATCTAAATTTGCCACGCCTAAATATGCCGTCATTGTGCTGATTTGTACTGCACTGTTATATGCTTTTGGCTTGCAACAAGCCAGTAATATGAAAATTGGTGATCTCCAAGGCGGTGCGCCGGCCTTGCATTTAGATTCAAGATACAACCAAGATACTTTTTATATTACTGATAATTATTCAATTACCACTGATTATATGACGGTGATTGTTGAAGCAACCCCTGAAGCTTGTACTTATCATTCAATATTAGCTGAGATCGATCAATTCGAATGGATGGTAGCCAATACCCCCGGAGTTGAATCCACAGCCAGTTTAGCGTCAGTGGCTAAACAGGTGAATGCCGGCTTTAACGAAGGTAATCCTAAGTGGCAAATATTGCCAAGAACGACCGCAAGTTTAGTGCAAGCGGTAGGACGAGTACCAACGACATCAGGTTTATTAAACGGTAATTGTTCGGTGATGCCTATTTTCTTATTTTTAAAAGATCATAAGGCTGAAACCATTGAAGTGGTGATTGCTAAAGTCAAAGATGTGACAGAAAAGCTAAACACCGACACATTACAATTTAAATTAGCATCTGGCCCTGTTGGTGTCATGGCTGCGACTAACGAAGCTGTTAGTGAAGCGCAGTTACCTATGATGATTTATGTTTATGGCGCTGTATTTATCCTATGTTTAATTAGCTTCAAATCACTTAAAGCAACGGTAGCAGTGATTGTGCCGCTATATGTGGTGTCAACATTAGCGCAAGCATTAATGACTTGGCTTGATATCGGCCTTGCAGTGAGCACTTTACCTGTGATTGCATTAGGTGTTGGTATTGGTGTTGATTATGGTATTTATATTCTCTCTACCATGGCAGGCAAGCTCAACAATGGTATGGCGGTGCAGCAAGCCTATTTTGAAGCGTTAATTGAGCGAGGCAGTGCGGTTATCTTTACCGGGCTGACTTTAGCCATTGGTGTGAGTACTTGGTTCTTTTCTGCGCTGAAATTCCAAATGGATATGGGAATTTTGTTAACATTCATGTTTTTAGTGAATATGTTGGGAGCGATAATTATTTTGCCCGCATTATCGGCGGTTTTCTGGCGCAAACCTAAGTAAGTTAAAGGGTTTATGAATTAAAGAGGAGCTTAGCTCCTCTTTTTTTTTGCATAGTTAGTCTATCTAAACGCTTGATTGGTCAATTAGTGACTATAATTCTTGAATTAACAAGGGTTTTAGAGGATCTACCACTAAAATTTAGCTCGAAATAGCATGAAATTAGTAATAAACTTTGCGGCAGATCTCAGTTTAGACGGGATCAACAAGCCGAAGCATCCAATATAATGATAAAAGCGCTGCCATAAACGCTTAAGGAAACTGCAACATGGCCTTTAAAGATGCAATGCCTTCAGTACTACTAGAAAATGTAGTCAATTTAATTCATAAAAAAATCCCTAATACTCAAGCAAAACAAGTTGAGCAATTTGCCCATTGTATATACGCCCATATGTCAGAAGACGACTTAAACGCTCGTAATGACAGCGATTTGTATGGTGCAGTATTAAGCCTTTGGAATGCCTTAAACAAATCTGCTGCAACCAATAGCCATATTCGGGTATTTAATCCAAGTCAGTCAAAACATGGCTGGCAGTCAAGTCATAGTATTATCGAAATTATTCAACCAGATATGCCATTCTTGGTTGATTCAGTTGCTATGGCGTTAAATCGTATGGGGATTACCGCTCATATGATGCTGCACACACCAATGGCGTTGGTGCGTGAAAAAGAATTAGTTAAAGAAGTGTCTTTTATTAAAGATGCAGATGAAAACACAGAAAATGTTGCGGTGTTTTTGATTGAAATTGATCGTCAAAGCAGTGAAGCCGACATTAAAGCCATTGGCAAAGAGCTTGAATCCGTTTTTGCTGATGTGGTGTCGTCAGTTGTTGACTGGCAAAAAATGTCTGACAAATTGTCAGAAACAGTAAAATTATTACCTAAGCAGCCTTTTCCAGGCGCGAAATGTGAAAAAGAAGAAGCAATTAGCTTTTTAACCTACCTCAATAACCATCACTTTACCTTACTAGGTTACCGCTATTACGAGTTAAAGCGTGTTGAAGGCGATGTTGAGTTAGTACCAGATTTAGATTCAAGTTTAGGATTAATGAGCCGCTCTGTGAATAAACACAGCGAGCGTGGCTTATTACTGTCTTCGCTTTCTCAATCAGCAAGAAAAGAAGCTCTCGATGAGAGTCTGTTAGTACTGACGAAAAGCTCGACTAAAAGCCGAGTTCATAGGCCTGCTTATGTGGACTACATCGGTATTAAGCGCTTCGATAAAAAAGGTAACGTGATTGGAGAAGATCGCTTTTTAGGACTTTACGCGTCCAACCTTTATAACCGTAGCCCGAGAGAAATACCGCTGTTAGCTGAAAAAGTTGAACGGATTATGGAGCGCTCTGGTTTAGCGCCACGTTCACATGACTACAAAGCGTTGATGAATACCCTAGAGAATTTACCTCGTGATGAGTTAATTCAGTCTAAAGAAGATGAATTAGCCAGCGTTGCTCGTGGTGTATTACATATGCAAGATCGCGACAAATTAAAAGTATTTGTTCGTAAAGACGGTTTTGGCAGATTTTTGTCCTGTTTAGTGTATGTTTCAAAAGATCGCTATAACACTAAATTACGTCAAGACACTCAACGTATTTTAGCGCAGCATTTTAACAGCACTGAAGATGTTGAATTTACCACTTACTTCTCAGAATCAACGTTGGCGCGTACGCACTACATCGTTAAAGTTGATAATAATAATATGGATGTCGATGTGGCTGCTATTGAGAAAAACCTAATTGAAGCGGCGCGCTCTTGGGAAGACAAATTACAGAGTTCATTAACTAACTCATTAGGTGAGCAATCGGGTACAGGCTTAGTTAAACGTTACCTCAATGCGTTTTCGCCAAGCTATAAAGAAGATGTATTACCGAGCTCAGCCGTGGTAGATATTCAGCACCTTGAAGCGTTAAACGACGATCATAAACTAGGCATGCTATTTTATCAGCCGCAAGAAACTGCCTTAAATGATAATAAAGTACGTTTAAAATTGTTCCATAAAGATGAACCGATACATCTGTCTGATGTACTGCCAATGCTAGAAAACTTTGGATTACGGGTCATCAACGAGCGTCCATATGAAGTGAAAACTGAAGATGGTGCCACCTATTGGATCCTTGATTTCTTAATGATGGTGCAGGGCGCGGCAATTGAAAACTTGGCAGATAGCCAAGATCGATTCCAAAATGCGTTATCTCAAGTGTGGCAAAAGAAACTTGAAGATGATGGCTTTAACCGCATGGTATTGGCAACCAGCCTGACCGGCCGTGAAGTGTCTATTTTACGTGCTTATGCTAAATACATGCGTCAAATTGATGCAACATTTAGCCAATCATATATCGAAGAAACCTTTAATCGTTATCCACAAATTGCTGATTTATTGGTTAAAATGTTTATTCGTAAGTTTAACCCTAAGCTTAAAACCCGCACACTCAGTAAATTTTATGAGCAAATCGATTTACGCCTAGAAGATGTCTCTAGCCTTGATGATGACCGCATTATTCGCCGTTACTTAGATTTGATTAACGCAACGCTGCGTACCAACTTCTATCAAACTATTAACGATGTTGATGTTAAACCTTATATCTCATTCAAGTTTTTACCTGAAGATATTCCTGAGATGCCGCGTCCATTGCCAAAATTTGAAATCTTTGTGTATTCACCAAGGTTTGAAGGGGTGCATTTGCGTGGTGGTAAAGTCGCTCGGGGTGGCTTACGTTGGTCAGATCGTCGTGAAGATTTCCGTACTGAAGTACTAGGCTTAGTCAAAGCGCAACAAGTTAAAAATACCGTGATTGTTC
The DNA here is from genome assembly GCF_001957135.1 of Shewanella sp. UCD-KL21. Taxonomy (GTDB): domain Bacteria; phylum Pseudomonadota; class Gammaproteobacteria; order Enterobacterales; family Shewanellaceae; genus Shewanella. The sequence goes on from NZ_MPHK01000001.1 coordinate 173,187, forward strand.
CTGTTGGTGCAAAAGGCGGTTTTGTGTGTAAGCAGCTGCCTACAGACGGCGGCCGTGAAGCCTTCTTTAACGAAGGGCAAGCGTGTTACCGCTTATTCATTCGCGGGTTATTGGATATCAGTGACAATATCATCGAAGGCAATGTTGTACCGCCAAAAGATGTGGTTCGTCATGATGAAGATGATGCCTATTTAGTGGTTGCAGCCGATAAAGGCACTGCAACATTCTCAGATATTGCCAATGAAATCGCCATTGAATACAACTTTTGGTTAGGTGATGCATTTGCATCTGGCGGCAGTAACGGTTATGACCACAAGAAAATGGGCATTACCGCCAAAGGGGCTTGGGAGTCTGTCAAACGTCACTTCCGTGAGGAAGGTATTGATTGTCAAACAACCGACTTTACCTGTCTGGCAATTGGCGACATGGCTGGTGACGTATTTGGTAATGGCATGTTGTTATCTCGTCATACTAAGTTAGTGGCGGCATTTAACCATATGCATATTTTCATCGACCCCAATCCAGATGTTGAAGCCAGTTATATCGAGCGTGAGCGTTTATTTAATTTACCGCGTTCAAGTTGGGAAGATTACAATACCAAGCTAATGTCAAAAGGCGGGGTGATATTCCAACGTTCAGCTAAGTCATTAAAATTGACTAAAGAAATCAAGCTGATGCTGGATACTACCGAAAACACCATGACGCCAAATCAACTGATGCAAGCATTGCTAAAAATGCGTGTAGATTTGATTTGGAATGGCGGCATTGGGACTTACGTTAAGGCAACAACTGAAAGTCATGCTGAAGTTGGCGATCGTGCTAATGATGCTATTCGAGTCAACGGTAATGAACTCAACGCTAAAATCATTGGTGAAGGTGGTAACTTAGGTGCAACCCAATTGGGTCGTATTGAATTTGCAGCCAATGGTGGCCGAGTTAATACTGATTTTGTTGACAATGTTGGTGGGGTTGATTGCTCAGATAACGAAGTGAACATCAAAATCTTACTTAATACGATTGTTGCAGATGGTGAGCTGACGGTTAAACAGCGTAACCGTTTGCTAGAGTCAATGACAGATGAAGTCGGTGAGATTGTTCTGCAAGACTGTAACGATCAAACCCGCACCATATCAGTGACTCTGGCACACGGTGTTGCTCAGTTAAAAGAGCATATCCGATACATTCAGTATCTTGAAAAAGATGGAAAATTGGATCGCGCTCTAGAGTTTTTACCAACAGATGATGAGTTAGCCGATCGCTTAGCAAATAACCGAGCGCTGACTCGTCCAGAGCTATCAGTATTGGTTGCTTATGGAAAAATGGTGCTAAAAGAGCAATTGGTCACAGCTGAAATCACTGAAGATAGTTTTTTAAGTAAATTGCTAACGAACTATTTCCCGCAGCAATTGCAAGATAAATATGCAGATAAGATGATTTCGCATCCTTTGCGCGGCGAAATTATCGCAACTTCATTAGCCAATGAACTGGTTAATGATATGGGCTTTAACTTTGTACAGCGTATGCAAGATGAGACCGGTGCCTCAGTCGCTGAAGCGGCAATTTGCTACACTATGGCTCGAGAAATATTTAGCTTAACTGAGCTCACACAGTCAATTACCAAGCTTAATGGAATTGTGTCTGCTGACGTTCAAAGTGAAATGTTGCACCAATTGCGTCGTAACATGCGTAGAGCTTGTCGCTGGTTAATTCGTCACCGCAAGAAAGGTGAAAATATTGAGCAAACGGTAGCATTCTTCAAGCCTGTTTTTGATGAATTAAAAGCTAACGTTGATCAATATATGATTTCTGCAGAAGTGATGGCTATTTCAACTGAAATTAAATTACTCCAGGAACAACAAGTACCAGAGTCTTTAGCGCATGTTATTGCTAAAATGAGTACGTTATTCTCAGCATTAGATATTGCTCAAATTGCCCAACTTGAAGACAAATCAGTAAAACTGGTTGCTGAAACGTATTTCAGATTAGGTGCAAAAGTTGAATTACATTGGTTCTTAGAACAGATCAGTATTCAACCAGTGTCTAATCATTGGCAAGGATTAGCCCGCGCAGCCTTCAGAGAAGAGTTAGATTGGCAACAGCGCTCATTAAGCTCTACAGTCCTTCGAGCCTGTACAGACTCTTGCGATGCAGATGTAATCATTAATCAGTGGATTGATAATAATCAAAAGTTGTTAGAACGCTGGTTTAACCTACTGACTGAATTTAAGGTGTCTCAAAGCCATGATTTTGCTAAATTCTCAGTGGCACTGCGAGAACTTAATTTATTGATCCTTCATTGCGAAGGACCGAGATAATTATTTATAATAAGTGAACGAGCCCTGGCGATAGCCGGGGCTTTTTTTAGGTTTAGGAGAAAGCATGTTTTTTTATAAAGTTGCACAAAAAGTAATGTTTCAGATGGATCCAGAGATCGCGCATAATATCGCTATCGGAAGTTTAAAAAATACTGGAAACAACCCTTTAAACCTATTTTACAGTCAAAAAGTTGCCTCAGCGCCTGTGACTTGTATGGGCATTAACTTTACAAACCCAGTTGGCTTAGCGGCTGGATTGGATAAAGATGGCGAATCAATTGATGCATTTCATGCGATGGGATTTGGTCATATTGAAGTCGGTACGGTAACGCCCCGCCCACAACCGGGTAATGATCAACCGCGTTTATTTCGCTTAAAACCTGCAAAAGCAATCATTAATAGAATGGGTTTTAACAATAAAGGTGTTGATAATTTAGTCAGAAATTTAATGGCGAAGAAAACCGATATTATTGTTGGTGTTAATATTGGTAAAAATAAAGATACCCCAGTAGATGAAGGTAAGAATGATTATTTAATCTGCATGGAAAAAGTCTACCAATATTCGGATTATATTGCGGTCAATATTTCATCGCCTAATACCCCTGGTCTACGTACGCTGCAATATGGTGAGTTATTAGATGATTTACTTTCTTCATTAAAAGAAAAGCAAACAGAACTCGCGACAAAGTACAATAAGTATGTACCAATAGCACTAAAAATTGCCCCAGACTTAACCGCTGAAGAAATTGAGAAGATTGCCGAATCGCTATTAAAAAGTAAATTTGATGGCGCGATTGCGACAAATACCACTTTAACCCGTGATGCGGTTGTTGGCTTAGACAATGCCAATGAGGCAGGGGGCTTAAGTGGTAAGCCGTTGACGGATCTTTCTACTCAAGTGATCAAACAATTAGCAGGATATTTGAACGGTGAGATCCCGATTATTGGCGTCGGTGGTATTAATAGTGCTGAAGATGCTTTAGCTAAATTTGATGCTGGTTCAGAATTAGTACAAATATATACTGGATTTATCTATCAGGGACCGGGTTTAATAAAAGATATTGTGAATGCTTATAAAGCTAAATAATATTAGTTGATCTAAAAATAGATCTTTTGATCAAATAAATCAGATCTAATTAAGTTGTGGCGATCGCAATTACGATCTTTCGATCGTTATAACTTAATGATAAATATATCAAAGTTTTTAAATAATATTTTGATATTGTCTGAAATATAAACTATTATCAGATTGTATTGTCAAAGTAGGTATTTAAAAATGTTATTAATGCCAAATAAGGACTGGCAGTGGGAATATAATGAAACGTTTAAGCAATTAAGTATTTCATTAGGTTCCGAGATGGAGTTCTTAACCCCATATAAAACCAAATCTCTTATCCCTGATGCATTAATGACATCAGAATTTAGTGTGGATCACGCTAAATTCTATATCAACCTACTTGAAAGCCTGCCTAAAGCGTTAAAAATGTCTGATGCTGCAGTCGTACAAACAGCGCTCAATGCCACAGCTGCGCATTTTATGATCAAACCACAAATGCCAAAATCTTGGTTTTTTGAAATCAGTCAAGAATGTGTTTACTGCGAAGTAGGTAAGTTATTTTCGTTAAATGCCAATGGAACCTCTGTTTTAGTTTTAGTGGTTGAAAACAGCTTGCAGGCAGCGTTAGTGATGGTGTTATCAAGTGAGTGCCCTTTAACGGAATCTAAAGTATTACAGCAATTTGATACCATTAAAGTTATGCACAATCGCTTAAATCCCCTAAAGAAGTCCAGGCATGTCGTTGCGGCCTAAACAATATTTGTTAGTTCGTGTTTAATTTACTTGTCTCTTGTTGGGTATTACTTTCAATCAAGAAATAGATTAATTAGAAAGTGCCGTGTCAGTTATACCTGCCTATAAAACACTCAGCTATATTATGTAATAACCCGAATGACTGTGGCGATACATGCTCAGCTGTAGCGGTTTATCAATCAGACTAACAAACTCTCTTTCATGCTTATTGCACTTCTCATCTTGTATCACCTTATTGAATCAGTCATGTTGCATTAGCCATGTTGCATTCGCGCATGGCTACATTTCCTCGAGCATCAATTTCATTTTGAACAAGCTAAAGCGGCAATTTTAGCAGGCAAGGCAGTGTTATGTGAAAAGCCCATTACTGTTTCTGTCGAAGAAGAAAAAATTTTATACAGGTTAGCCGCAGAAAAGCAGCTGTATTTAGTCGAAGGAATGTGGACCTATTTTTTACCTGCAATACAACAAGCTCAACAATGGGTTAACCAAGGCCGTATTGGTAAATGAAGGCATATCAAAGCCGATTTTGGCTATCCCCAAAAGTACAGCCCTAACTCAAGAGAATACGCAGCTGAACTGGCTGGTGGTTGTGTATTGATATGGGGATTTACCCCATTGCTTTGGTTCAATTATTTATGGCTCAAGAACCTAAGTCGATGTTTGTTAATTCACACTTAGCTGCTAATGGCGTCGAGGATGATGCCAGCTTGATATTTAAATATGAACAAGTTACCGCCACCTTGGGCACCTCCTTTAGGTGTAAATTACCAAACTGGGCTTATATCATAGGTGATGGTTATATTGCCATTCCCGACTTTTGGCGTGCTAGTGAATGCCATCTATATCAGCTTGATGAAAAAGTGGCCCAGTTTGACGATAAACGAAAAACAATAGGCTTTAATTATGAAATAGAAGCCGTTGCTGCTGACATACTTGAGGGGAAACTGGGTTCATCTACCGTAACATCTGCAAATTCACTCATATTTCAAAAATATATAGAAGCAATTAGAGCAAAGATTTACGCCTAAACAAATGTAATGTCTTTTATTGCGGATTTACTTGATAATCTAGTTTAAATACCGGCCAGTTAAGTAACATAAAAAGTTTATGAAAATTGTAATTGAACCAATAATTTCGCAGCAAGATCCACAAGTGGCAGCCATCATTAAATCGGTTGGCAAAGAGTTTGGTGCAATTGGCGAAGGCTTTGGCCCATCAGATGCTGAAGTCGCAAATATGAGCCAATATTATCATGCAAAAGACAGCAGCATTTATTTGGTTGCTTGTGTTGATAATCAAGTGGTAGGCGGTGCTGGCATCGCTAAGTTTAATGGTGATGACAAGGTTTGTGAGTTAAGAAAACTGTTCTTACTTCCTGAAACTCGAGGCCTGGGATTGGGTAAGCGTCTTACAGAGCAATGTCTTAAATTTGCAAAACAAAATGGTTTTGAACATTGTTATCTTGATACCTTGGCGACTATGACTGCGGCAATAGCACTCTATGAAAATCTCGGTTTTACACATTTAGATAAACCTCTGGATGGCACCATTCATGGTGGCTGCGATGTCTGGATGCTTAAGCGTTTATAGACTAATTGGCATGGGCAAGGTTTGTTATTAAGTTATCGATAACAAATCAATATTAACTAGGCAAGCTGGCTTATTTAAATCGCTTGTGTAAGGCCGTAGTTAATGGCCTTAAATACTGTTTTTACGTGATAAATATTTATTTTGTCGCGTGATAATTAATTAGATTATACAGCTAGAGTTTTAAGGACTATATCTGTTATTCTACTCTTTCTAATGTTACAACTACTTTTGTAACATTTAACTGACTTTCCAATGAGTTTTTTAATGAGCCCAATAAATAAGACCAAGTCTAGCGCTAAAACCACAATTCAAGATGTGGCTAAAATTGCTGGTGTTTCAAAAATGACGGTTTCTCGAGTATTAAATAATGATGAAAAAGTCAGTGATAAAACACGTGCAAAAGTGCAGCAAGCAGCAGATCAACTCAACTATCGGCCTAACATTTCAGCTAGACGTTTAGCGAGTTCGAAATCTTATTTTATTGGCTTACTCTACGAAAACCCCAGTGAAGGTGGCTATGTGAGTCAATTCATGATGTCGGCATTAAAAAGCTGCCGCCAACGTGGTTATCACTTAGTTGTTGATGAGTGTGAAGGTACTCAGGCTGAGAAGCTTAAAATCACCCGTGATTTAGTCGAAGAAACACGAGTCGATGGGGTTATTTTATTGCCGCCTTTTTGTAATAACATCGACATTCTTAATGAGCTCAAACTGTTAAATATCCCATACGTTAGAGTATCACCCGATGTCGAGTTAACCTTATCTCCCTTTGTGTGTATGGACGATTATCAAGCCGCTTATGAGATGACCAATTTGTTGATTGATAAAGGTCATAAGGATATAGGTTTTATTATCGGTCACCCTGACGTGGGAGCCAGTCGTCTGCGCTATCAAGGGTTTTTAGATGCTATGCGTTCAAAAAAACTCAACATACCGCCAGAGTTTATTGAGCAGGGTATGTTCAGTTATAAATCAGCGCTTGGGGCTGCTAAAACCTTATTGACCCAAGACAATAGACCAAGTGCGATATTTGCAAGTAATGATGATATGGCCGCTGCTGTGGTATCTGTGGCTAATTCGTTAGGCTTAAATGTACCTAAAGATTTAAGTGTCGTTGGTTATGATGATACCCCTTTAGCCACCACAATTTGGCCACATATCACCACGGTTAAGCAGCCCATTAACGCCATGGCTGAAACCGCTATCGCATTACTGACATCAGGACAAATGGATAAGTTAGCCGGTGATAACCTTTCAAATTTACGTCATGTTTTAGACTTTGAATTAAAAGAGCGTGATTCGACGACTGAATTTACTTAAGTTTCTTTCTTGAGCGTTAACTGAATGAGCTATGCGCTAAAAATCTAGCTCTTGACTATCTAGTGTTGAAAATCTAGCTGCTAATTATCTAACATCTAGTTTAGCCATTTTCTGCTGCCTTAATCCATTCTAATCTCGCTTGTAAAATGATTATTTTGCAAGCTAGCTCCTATATCTTAAAGCTTCATGTCGCTGTTTTTTCTGCATAATTTAACCGTTAATTTTTTGTAATTTGTTATTACAACGCCCACAAGTTTCACTATAGGTACCTTTCTTATGATGAATCTCTCGGATTACATCTTGATGTAATGAGCTGTGAGGGAGACCAAAGTTTAGCGGTTAAATTTCCAATTTTTGAAAATAGGTTGGCAGTAAAGCAATCACAAATATACTTACGAGCTGATGTGCATTATGGGCAATTAATCTTTAAATACTCGTTAGATGGTCAGCAGTGGCAAACATTATCTGAATTAGATTATCGGTTTATTTCAGACGAGGCGGGTAAAGGTGAGGGCGCTAATTTTACTGGCGCGTTTGTGGGTGTGTGTGCTCAAGATATGACGGGCAGCAATATAAATGCTGAATTTAGTTATTTTGATTATAATGAAAGGCACGACTGAGTAAATATCATCAATTGTCCATTAAATAAGTCATAGCGTACGAGTTAAAGGCACCATGTATTATTGGTGCCTTTTTAGTTTTGCTTGATCCCCAAAGGACATTGTCAATTGAGAAAGTCGTTATACAATCTGTAGAAGCGTGGTGATAGATGCTCATATGAAGTTTAATACGAATCTAACTCCCATTAATGATATGTCCGTAGAAAATAACAAGCAAAATGAAAATATTTTCGAGTTATGTTGATATGCTCAATAGAATGGTTATGCAGCAAACTTTTTAGATAGATCGAAAGTATAGGTATTTTCAATGGGCATATTTTATATAAATTAGGTTTACCCCCAAGTAAACCTAAAAATTATATAAAGTAATGCGATTATAAGATTGGACAATTAAATCAGCCAATAAAAATAGTTAGAGTATCAATTTGTATTGAACTTGAGTCTTTTAGTATGAAGATTTTACTATTTAATTTTGGTTCTAGATTAATTATTTTTGTTTGAGTGAAACCATGATTTCAAGTACTTCTTGGTAAGAAATACGATACTCTCTAGACAGCTGTATTACCTTAGATTTGTAGGTTTGAACTTGCTCTTGCTTCTTTAAGGCTGATTTTTTTTGCTCAACCATTTCTGATACGACTTCATTTAAAATGTTTAAACGACGTAAACTGTAATCAAGAGAATCAAGATAAGTTTTCATTTGCAGTTTGTTACGGGCACTTTCGAGACTTTTTGTTGTTCTGTTTTCGAAATCTAATTCATCAAAGGCGTTAATTACATTTTGTAAATTAATATCAGTCATATGGATAACTACTTAGGATTATGAGTAAATGAATGCTATTTAGCATGGGTACTCTCTATCTTCCATGAATAGTAACAGAGCATTATTGTTAGTTTATTCAGATTAATGATTTGTTTCAATAGAGCATGACGTTTATATTAAACATTAATTTATTTACTTTAGTACAGGATGTGCAAAATGCTAGATTTATTACCTGATTTATTTGACCACTATGGTTCTGAATTAACCTTGATACCCGCCAATTGGCAAAGTTACGGCGCCAAACGGATATTTTATGGTGAAGTGGTTACGGTTAAGTGTTTTGAAGATAACTCTAAAGTGAAGTCAACGTTAGCAACCGCTGGTAAAGGTAAAGTGTTAGTGGTTGATGGCGGCGGCGTGTGTCGGCGTGCTTTACTAGGTGACATGATTGCAGAGTCGGCGGCCAATAATGAATGGGAAGGTATCATCATTTTTGGTGCGGTAAGAGATGTGGGCACATTGTCCACCATTGGTATTGGTGTGCAGGCGCTAAGTGCTAATCCCATTAAAACAGAAAAAAAAGATGTTGGCCTAGTGAATATAAATATCGAGATTGCCGGCGTCTTAGTAAAACCTGCCATGATGATCTATGCCGATGAAAATGGCATAGCCGTTACTGAAAAGCCTTTAGATTTAGCGGTATTAAGCTAAACTTAGATAAATTAATTTATTTTTACATTAAAAATCAATTTGCTTACAAGGATGCAAACATGAAGGCACTTAAATGGCTATTAGCTATAGTCGCTAGCGTAATCTTATTGCTGGTGATTTATTTAACGGTATTTTTTGATCCAAATAGTTTTAAACCACAAATTGTCGATGCCGTTAAAAAGCAAACTGGTCGTGACTTTGTCATAAGCCAAGATCTCAGTTGGAGCTTTTTTCCGACACTTGGGATTAACCTCGGTGGCATTTCACTATCAAACCCTGAGAACTTTTCTCCAACGACATTAGTTGAAGTAAACCAAGCGGTCGCCAGTGTGGCATTAATGCCGCTTTTAAGCCAAGAAGTGGAAATTGCGCAATTATCCCTTGATGGTTTGACTATGAATATCGTCACTAAAAAAGACGGTTCAACCAGTTTTGATGGTTTAGGTGGTGCACAAGCCCCTGAAACCACCACCGCGTCAGAGCCTGCATCATCAGGTAATAAACTTGAATTTCAAAGTTTACAAATCGGCGGCGTGTCTATTACTAATACCACCATCAACGTAATTGATGAAGCGGCAGATACCCAACAAATATTTAGTTTAAACAGTTTAACTCTTGGTGAATTTTCATTAGGAAGCGCTGCAGATTTTGCATATGAATTTACGGCGCAAATGCCTGATATGATGCTGGCAAGTTCTGGCAAGGGTCAATTAACCATTAGTAAAGATTTGACTCAGGTTATTATGGCAGACTTAACCATTAATACTGATGTGACCGGCGAGGCTATCCCTAATAAAAGTGTTAGCAGTCAGCTAATCAGCGACATTAATGTCGCTTTAGATGCCAAAACATTAGATGTTGCTATAAAACAATTAACTGCGATGGACATTAGTGCGAGCGGTGATGTTTCCGTAAATTACGGCGCCACAATCCCTAAAATCAACCTGCAATTAGATGTCGGGGATATTGATGTTGATAAATTACTGCCGCCATCAGAGACTGAAGCTAAAGCAGAAGAAACTGAGCAAGTTGCCGCGAGCAAGCCTGCTGTAGAGCCTGATTTGTCCGCATTAAAAACCATAGATTTAACCTTAGGCATGACGGTTAAATCAATCAAGGTCGCAAATCTACTCACTCAAAACTGGGTAATGAAAGCTAAAGTCAAAGATGGCGTCGCCGATTTAACTCAGTTTTCTGCCAATTTATATGAAGGTAGTATGAAAGCCACAGCACAGCTCGATGGTCGTCAATCAGTACCGAGTTATCGCTTTGATGAAACATTAACAGGTGTGCAATTTAGACCACTGCTGAAAGATGCTGCGGATATTGATTTAATTTCAGGGGCGGCTAATTTTAAAATTTCTGGTTCTGGTAAAAGCTTAATTCCAGATAACTTAAAGAAAAACCTACTGGCACAGGGTAATTTTGAAATTGCCGATGGGTCGTTATACGGAGTGAATATCCCACAAATGATCCGTAGTGCTCAAGATAAGTTAAAAGGGGATTTATCTGCTAATAATACTGAAGAACTTAAAACTGACTTTACTAGTTTAACCGGTAGTTTTAGTTTGAAAAATGCTGTTGCGACTAACCCTGATTTAGCAATGGCGTCGCCACTCATTCGCCTTAGCGGTAATGGCAGTGCCAACATTGATAATGAAACCGTGGACTATAAGCTAACGACGTCAGTGGTGGGCTCTTTAGCGGGTCAGGGGGGCGAAGATGCCTTAGCTGGCGTGGATATTCCCCTTACCATAACCGGCAGCATGAAAGATCCTAAATTTGGTATCGATACCAGTGCATTACTAGATTCTAAAATTAAAGACGAAACCGATAAGCTTAAAGGTAAGTTATTTAAGAAATTAGGTTTTTAATGAGGCGATTAAGCCTTATCTGGGCTTAGTCAGCGGCTATTTTTATCATATGTAAAAATACCCAAGGCATCATTTTTATCACAGCTTTAGTTGTTTTATTGCTTTAAACTTGGTGTAGATTGGGTGATTACATCAAGTTTAAAAATCGCTTTATAATAAAAAACGGCAAGGATCACCTTGCCGTTTTTTGTTTTAAATCGCGAAATACTTACTGCGAAATCCCTAAGACGTTAGCTTATAGATTCACTATGCATTGACTTTGGTGACATCGACAATCAATCTTAACATCTGTCCTGGCTGAATGTACTTACTGTTTTGAAGTCTATTCCACTCGATCAAATCATTGACTGAAACGTTGAATTTACTGGCAATTCTAGCCAATGAATCCCCAGAGCGAACTTTGTAATTAACGGTTCTTTCTGCATTGTTTTTGCTACTTGATACTGCGCCAATCTTTAATTGTTTACCAATGCTTAAAGTGCCGTTTTTAGGTAGACGATTCCAGCGAATTAAATCATCAACACTGACATTATTTTTTCTGGCAATGACCCATAATGAATCACCAGATTTAACCGTGTAAGTTTTAGCCTTAACTGAGCTTGGTTTTGCTTGTGCTAATAACTGTTCAGTTGTGAGGGTTGAGCCTTCAGCTGGAACTGGAATAATAAGGTACTTTCCGGCTCTAATATTATTATTTTTCAAGCCATTACTTGAACGAATAAAAGAAGCCGAAGTATCAAAACGTTTCGCAATATGGCTTACGGTATCGCCAGATTTAATTTGGTATCTATGCCAGTTTAATTTTGATTTAGGATCAAGGCTTGCAAGTTTTTGTTCAAACTGCGGCGCTTTATCAAATGGCACCACCAATGTATTAGGGCCATCTGGTGATGTTGCCCAGCGATCTAAACCTGGGTTTAATGCTTTTAATTCATTAACCGGCATATTGGCTAAATCCGCCGCAAGTTTAAGGTCAATCTGGCTTTGGGTATCAACCACGGCAATATGCGGTTCATTGCTGATTGGGGTGAGTTTGATGCCATATTTGTCAGCATTTTGTACCACATCTGATAATGCAATCAGTTGCGGTACGTAGCGTTGAGTTTCTCTTGGTAATGATAGCGCCCAAAATTCAGTGCTTTTACCCGCAGCTTTGTTGCGTCTAACAGCATTGTTTACCCGACCTTCACCAGTGTTATAGGCAGCAATTGCGTATAACCAGTTTTGTCCGGTTCTATCGTATAAGTACTCTAAGAAGTCCAGTGCTGCAGTGGTTGATGCGGGAACATCACGTCTGCCGTCATACCACCAATCACTTTTAACACCAAAGTAATTAGAAATAGGTGTGGTTAATTGCCATAAACCTGAGGCTGCACTGGCCGAATAGGCCGCTGGGTCAAATGAGCTTTCAACAATAGGCAATAAGGCTAGCTCAATCGGCAGATTACGTTTTTCTAATTCTTCGACAATATAATGTAAATACGGCTCTGCACGTTGAGAGACAATTTCTAGATGTCTTGGGTTCGCTAAATACCAGTCTCGATATTGATTCACCAGTTTTACATCATCAATTGGCATGGTGAGCTGCAAACGGATCCGTTGCCAAACATCGGTAATTTCCACTGGTGCTGCAACTTCTTCTACAACTTTTTCTTGCTTAATTGGCTGAGGAACAACAATCGGTGAAGGCTCGACTTTTGTTGGAGTGGCAGTTTGGCACGCGGTTAGAAATGCCAAGCTTCCAACAAAAAGGTATAAAGGTTTATGCATCTAAAAAAAATCCTAAATCTTGCAAAGCTGGCAGATCAAAGGCGTCTACCAAATGTGTTTGGTCAAAATTGAGGCGGCATTGTAGTGTAAAATGGCTTTAATGTCTTTGCTAAGTTAGCAACTGACGCCGCGCTCAAAGGCTTAAAAGTTATTTTTCCATTCTCTGAGTAAAGTAAACGTCTGTAGTGCTGTTGGTTTTTCAACTTGAAACTTAGCAGCGATGACTTGTTTTATTTCTTTACTGTTAGTTCTTAAAAATGGGTTTATGGCTAATTCTGTTGCGATTGTAGTTGGAATTGTAGCCATATTGTTATTACGAGATAAGGTAACTGACTGACTGTATTGCTGCAACGCTTTATTGTTAGGTTCTGCTTGTAACGCAAATTTAAGATTAGCTGCGGTATATTCATGGGCGCAGTAAACTTGGGTGTTAGGTGGCAAGTCAGCAAGTTTTGCTAACGAGTTTGCCATTTGTTCAGCTGTGCCTTCAAATAGTCTACCGCAGCCACCACTGAATAAGGTATCGCCACAAAATAGTGCGCCACTGCTATTTGCATCACTAGCGTTTGAGTCACTGTTGGTGTTAGTTAACGGCTGATAAAAATAAGCAATATGACCTGAAGTATGACCGGGCACGCTAATGACACTTAAAGCGTTATCAAGCCCATTAAGCGTTAGTAAAGCTTCACCTTTAATAGGATAAGTTATACCGGCAATGTGTTCAGTTTCAGGGCCATAAACCTCGAGCTTATTATTAAAAGCTTGCTGTAATTGCGCAATGCCACCAGTGTGATCTGCATGATGGTGAGTGATCAGTATCCCCGCCAGTTCTAATGGCGAGCCCTTGAGGTAATCGAGCACACTTTGGCCACAGCCTGGGTCTACAACATAGGCTTGATTGCTATTTTTTTGATGTATAAGCCAAATGTAGTTGTCATTAAACGCTGAAATACCGATGACTGAAAGCATGATTAAATCCATAAGTGAAATCTTACCGCTAGGTTAACGGATTATATGTAAAAGGCCAATAGAGGGAATATGCTTGGGCTGCACTAGTCTTGCATACTGTTACATTTACAACAAACAACAGGCTGAAGTGACTAAATAAGCTTATGTAAAGGCGCTAATTAACAATAAATTTAAAACTTTATTCGTCCCTTTTTTAAATGATAACGACCATGGGAAAAATGCTAACGACAAAGAGCTAGAAGTCGTTATACTCAACCTAGGGCTTTTGAAATTAAGGGAGTATCAGGTTAATGTCGATAAATCAAAAACCACAATCATGGCAAGAGTTACCCTGTGGTGATGAGATTCAATTGGCCCTAGAACAAAAGTTAACTGATTGGTGGCCGAGGATTTTTGGTTACCATTTATTAAAGCTAGGTGCGCTTAGCGCTCAAGTGTCTAGTTTACATTGCAATATTGCGCGGCATTTTTCGATTCATGATGCCCAAGGCGCATCCATTCAAGCCGATCCCCATCATTTACCCCTACAAACTAGCACCATGGATGCCGTGCTGATGAGCTTTTTGATGGAATTTGAACATGACCCATATCGTTTATTACGGGAAGTTGACCGAGTAATGATTTCCGGCGGCTATATTTTTGTTTGTGGTTTTAACCCGGTCAGTACTGCCTTTATGGGCAAGCTTCTACCTAAATATCAAACTCAATTACCTTGGTGTGGTCAGTTTTTTATGCCTGCAAGGGTAAAGGATTGGTTAGGTTTATTAGGGTATCAAATCCTGCAGGATGAACGATTTATTTATCACCCTTTGCTTGGACAAATGAACCAAGGTCGCTGGTGGCAAAACCGATTAGAAAAGTGGTTACCAGGCGTTGGCAGTGTCTATTTGATTGTGGCCAGAAAAATGGAGTCGCCATTAACGCCCATCAGGGAAAAGCGAAAAGCACGTACTCGTCAATGGGCAACAGCGCCGACAGCAGGCAGAGCAGGTCACAGCAAACACTCTAAAGTGCTCTCAAAATAAGTTACAGCGTATAGCCAATAATGTATTGGCTATACGACAGATTTGGGCTTTTGACTTTAGGCTTTTGTTTCAGGCAGATAATTAACATCAGCTTGCTGAGGTTTAGCTTCGGCGGCTTGTCTGGCTAAATCATCACAGCGTTCATTTTCAATATGACCAGCATGTCCCTTAACCCAGCGCCAATCAATTTGATGTAGTTGACTAGCTTTATCTAACCTTTTCCATAAATCGACATTTTTAACTGGGGTTTTAGTTGAAGTTATCCAACCTTTTTTCTTCCAACCATGGATCCATTGGGTGATCCCTTGACGCATATATTGACTATCACTGGTTAAGATGATTTTGCACGGCTCATATAGCGCTTCTAACGCCACTATAGGCGCTAACAACTCCATCCGATTATTGGTCGTCAGCTTAAATCCATCAGACATTTCTTTGGTATGCTGCTTATATTTCATTACAATACCGTATCCGCCGGGACCAGGGTTACCCAGACATGAGCCATCAGTAAAGATATTGATAAGTTTTAGTTCTGACATCAAATTGTTACCATATACACAGCAATAAACATTTCGGCAATTATACCTAAATTATTATCAATTAATTGAGTTACCTATGAATATTATTTCAGGCGCCAGTCGCCAAATCATTTTAGATACTGAAACAACCGGTATGAATCAGGCAGGCGGCCCCGTTTATATTGGCCATAGAATTATCGAAATTGGTTGTGTTGAAGTGATTGACCGTAAACTAACCGGTCGTACTTATCATCAATATATCAATCCAGGTCAGTTAATTGATCCAGAAGCCATTGAAGTACATGGTATTACTGATGAGCGAGTTGCTAAAGAACCGCGGTTTCATCAAATCGCACAAGAGTTTATCGACTTTATTGCCGGTGCTGAAATTGTCGCACATAACGCACCGTTTGATATCAGTTTTATGGATCATGAATTTAGTCAGCTTAGGCCCCAAGGCCCCAAGTCAGCAGATATCTGTGCCATTCTCGATTCGCTAGACATTGCAAAATACCTGCATCCTGGTCAAAAAAATAATCTAGATGCACTCAGTAAACGTTACGGTATCGATACCTCTAGGCGTACCTATCACGGCGCACTATTGGATGCTGAAATCCTTGCTGATGTTTACTTAGTGATGACAGGTGGACAAATTGGCTTTAATTTATCAAATGAAAAAGTGGGTCAAGAAGGTGGCGGCATACAATTAATTGATCAAAATGAGTTTAATCTTAAAGTGATCCAAGCAACGGCCGATGAATTAGTATCACACGATGAAAGACTTGATTTAGTAAAAAAATCAGGGAAATGCCTCTGGAGAGGTGAAGCATAAAAGTGAGCTTAATGAAATCATACTGTCTGGCGGTTATTTTTATCTTAGTTGCTACCGTTACGCCACAATTGGCAACCGCGGTGCCTTATACCCAAGCAAGTGAGTTACAGAATAGATTTCGTATTGATCATATGGTCGATGAAGTGACCTTATTGGTGCAAAGAACCTATGGCTCTGCGCCAGTGATAATCGTGTTGCCTGACGGTTCCAAATGGTATTCCGAAAGGCACCCTGATAATGTCAATTGGGTCGATGGCTTAACTGGCGATATGATTAAAATCAACAATCCGATGCCCGGTCCTTGGCAATTAATCGGCAGTTTAGCCCCTAATTCCACTATCCAAAAAGTATCGCAACTTGAAATTGACGTTGAGCATATCCCGCAGCCTCTATTTCAAGGTGAACGCTTAAAAGTCACTGCTAAGTTACTTGGTGACGGCTTAACGGTTCGTCTACCTGGGCTTGATTACATGCTTGAATGGACGGTTAAATTTGCCAGCCATCATAAAAATACCGAAGCCAACTTTACTACCGGCACTGTCACAGTTGGTTCTTACAGAGATAATGGTGAAGGTTTGGATGAGACCCCCGATGATGGGGTGTTTACGGGCAAACATAATTTAAACCAACCTTGGGGAAGCTACACCTTAAGTGTTGTCGCGCGAAATAATGTATTTGAGCGTGAAATTAGCTACCCAATTTATTTATCAGAAATTCCCATTCAAGTTGAAGTAATTGAACCCGCCGATAAATTAACCGGCGTTTGGCAGATTCAAATAAATGTTGATGATGAAATACTCAAACTTGAGCAAACCCACATTCAATTCGATATCGTAGGCCCAGCAGGGCTTAAGTTACCAATTGTTGTTAATGAGCTCACTGAATCACCAGCTTTAGTCGCGATACCACAAGTGACCGATTTTGGCAGTTATAGAATCAAAGGCAGCGTTGCCTCAACCAGTATTGCAGGGCGTGAGTTAATACTGGATTTACCGGAATTGTTTTTCAATTTAATTGAACCGCCTCAACCTCCACCCAGCGCTGAAGAGTTAGCCGCAAGAGCTGCGCAGCTAGCAGCGCAAGAAGAGCAAGCTGCAAAAGATAAGGCTATCGTGTGGATTGCATCGATTAATGGCGTGCTGTTAATCATAGGAGGGGTAGGGTTAATTTTTTGGCGTAAGAAACTTGCGTTAAATAAAGCACTGGCAACAACCAAATTAAGACTTGAACAAGAAGCTGCGAAAAAAGGTGATATCACCGCTTCTATTGATGATTTTGATTTAACCATGCCAGATGAAAAATAATTGTTTGTTGCTAATTATTATGAGCTTAGATTGAGTTGATCTCTTTTTAGTCAAAAAGTTTATAACTTAATCGCTGCTGTATATTTTTTAGCTAAACGGATAAAAACTTAAAAAAAACTGTTGACGGTTTTTGATGACGACCTTATTATTCGTGCAACTTAAGTGGAGCGGTAGTTCAGTTGGTTAGAATACCGGCCTGTCACGCCGGGGGTCGCGGGTTCGAGTCCCGTCCGCTCCGCCAGTTAAGTTACTTAAATTTTGTTTATCTGTATTACAGGTGACACAGTTTAGGAGCGGTAGTTCAGTTGGTTAGAATACCGGCCTGTCACGCCGGGGGTCGCGGGTTCGAGTCCCGTCCGCTCCGCCAAACAGATTAGCCCTTGTCATAAGACAAGGGCTTTTTTGTGCCTAAAATTTATGATGATGTGCTTATTTTAATGAATTAGTAATTGAATTGGCTAATTGAATTGGCTAAATGAATACGTCGAATTAAAGCGCAGTTGGTTACTTTTTATTAGTGATCCCAACCTGTCACGCCGGGGGTCGCGGGTTCGAGTCCCGTCCGCTCCGCCAAACAGATTAGCCCTTGTCATAAGACAAGGGCTTAATTAGATGGTCCGCCTCACCCCTAAGCTAAACTTAGAGTTTGGCAATCAAAGAGGCGAACCATCATGTCTACTATTAAAGTCATTGGAATCGATTTAGGCAAATCTTCTTTTCACCTTGTTGGGCATGATCACACTGGTCGTGAACAATTACGTCAACACTTAAGCCGTTCAAAGCTCATTCAATTTTTATCACAAACAGCTCAAACTACGATAGCAATGGAATCATGTGGTGGTTCCCACTGGTTGGCAAGAAAATGCCAAGCCCTCGGTCATGAGGTTAAACTCATTCCCCCGCAGTACGTTAAGCCTTACGTTAAAACCAATAAAAATGATTACATCGATGCTGATGCGATCGCAGAAGCGTCAACACGCCCGTCGATGCGCTTTGTGGGCGTAAAAACTGAAGCCGCACAAGTTATCTCTGTGATTCAACGCATTCGCGCCAGCTATGTTAAAGAACGTACAGCATGCATGTCGCGCATTGGGGCTATCTTGCTTGAATTTGGTATGAGCTTTCCTAAAGGGCATGGCAAGATGAAAGTTTTGTTTCAATGGCTCGCTGACAACGGCGAACCGCTTCCTGCCATGTTGATGCAAGAATTGCTAGAGCACCATGAGTACTATTTACAGCTTAATAAGCGTATCGCAGGGCAGGATAAAAAGCTGAAACAGCTTGTCGAGCAAAATGAAGATGCTCAACTACTGAAGTCTATCCCAGGTGTGGGGGATTTAACGGCGAGTCAGTGTTTAGCCGATATCTCTGATGCAGGTAACTTTAAAAATGGACGACAGTTAGCCGCGTGGATAGGATTAGTGCCGCACCAATACTCCACAGGCGGTAAAACCACGTTGTTGGGGATAAGTAAGCGTGGTAACAAAGCGTTAAGGACCTTGTTTATCCACGGAGCACGGTCAATTTTATCGAGGCCAGACGTTGCGGTTGCGGTGTTTGGTGAATGGATACTTGAGCTTAGAGCGAGAAAGCCATTTAATGTCGCAGTCGTAGCATTAGCGAATAAATTGGTACGAATAGCGTGGTCGGTGTTATCGACCAAGTGAGCCTTTGAAATTAGAGTTTAACCCGAGTTTGCAGATGATAGAGAAGATGACAGAACGGTCAGACCACTAGATTGAAGACCTGACACAAAAAACAGCAACGCAGTATGCTTTTGGCTTTTTGAGGACAATCTAGCGCGGAACTCATCGTGGAGCGGGTGGTAAGCACCTAATGAAGACTCCGAATACATTAGCGCAAACCAACCTCGTTATCGAAAATATCATTTGCAATAACGAGGCGGACCATACATTTTTGTGCCTAAAATTTATGATGATGTGCTTATTTTAATGAATTAGTTAAATGAGTTTAATGAAAGTAGCAGTTGGTTACTTTTTATTAGTGATCCCAGCCTGTCACGCCGGGGGGCGCGGGTTCGAGTCCCGTGAGCTGTGCCAAACAGATTAGCCCCTGTCATAAGTCCTTGTCATAAGCCCTTTACTAATTTCATACCTGTATTTATGTCATTGAATGTACTTATCTTAAGCTGAGTCTATTGTTCAGCGGCTTTATAAGGAAAATTATTAAGCTTTAGATACTTCAAATCAGCAGGTTATAAGGTTAACGTTAAGTTAAATTATTACGGTAGATGTTTTAATTAAGCCTTGCTCTGATGTGCAATTTAGTATTTTATTGAAGGTACAAACTCGCGATCTGTATCGCAGAAAATATAAAAAGGAATTGTCCATGGTAGAACACATAACTGGCATGCTCGCGTTGATTGGCGTGCTGTCTTTATTGTGTCAATGGTTAGGTTGGAAGTTTCGTCTTCCCGCAATATTACCGTTACTGTTATGCGGTTTGTTACTTGGCCCCGGGCTCGGTATTTTAGACCCTGATGCCATCTTTGGAGATTTGCTGTTTCCCATCATTTCATTGGGGGTCGCGGTTATTCTTTTTGAAGGCGCGTTAACTCTCAATTTTAAAGAAATAAAAGATCACGGCCGAATGGTGACAAACTTAGTGACCTTTGGTGCCTTTATCACTTGGGCTTGTATTGCCCCAGCCGCTCATTGGCTATTAGGCTTTGAATGGCCCATGGCGCTACTTTTTGGTGCATTAGTGGTAGTAACAGGCCCAACAGTAATTGTGCCTATGCTGCGTACAGTAAGGCCTAAATCAAACCTTGCCAGTATTTTACGCTGGGAGGGAATAGTCATCGATCCTATCGGGGCAATTTTAGCGGTATTAGTTTATGAATATATCGCTGTGGCGACCGCTGCCGATCCCACTACCCATATTTTATTCGCTTTGGGCATGACCTTACTGTTAGGTTTTGGACTTGGGGCGCTTGCAGGCTATCTCATTGGCATTGCACTTCGTAGTAATGTGTTTCCTCATTACCTTAAAAATACCGCGGTATTAACCATTATGCTGGGCGTCTTTGTGGGTTCTAATTTACTTCAAGAAGAGTCTGGGCTGTTAACCGTGACTGTGATGGGTATTTGGCTTGCTAATATGCGTGGGGTTGATATTGCCGATATTTTAGAGTTTAAAGAGACCCTTACGGTATTACTGATCTCGGCCTTGTTTATTTTATTAGCGGCAAGACTTAACTCCACCGCGATGCTTGATTTAGGTTGGGGCGGTGTCGGTGTCTTAGTGGTGGTGTTGTTGGTTGCAAGGCCACTGAGTATCTGGATCTCTGGCATTGGTACCAGTTTATCTAGAGCTGATAAATGGTTTTTAAGTTGGGTCGCGCCAAGAGGGATAGTCGCAGCGGCAATTTCATCGTTATTTGCCATTAAGCTTGAAGCTATAGGGGTAAATGGTGCCAGCTCGATAGTGCCATTAGTGTTTTTAATTATTATTGGCACAGTGGTAATACAAAGCTTAACAGCAGGCCCATGGGCTAAGTTTTTAGGGGTAAAAGCTGATTCATCACAAGGCTTACTGTTGTTTGGTGCCTCTAAGTTTTCACGTGAGTTAGCTAAGGTGTTAACCGCTAAGCAAGTGAAAGTGGTATTAGCCGATAATAACTGGGATAACATTCGTCAAGCGAGAATGGCGAATATCCCGGTGTATTTTGGTAATCCGGCCTCTGAACACGCCGAAAACTTTATGGATTTAAGTGGCATAGGCCGAGTGCTAGTGTTATCTCCCTATCGTCAATTAAACCCTTTAGTGAGCTTTCATTTTCAAGACTTATTCGGCAGCAATAAAGTTTATGGCTTAAATAATGCCGATGGGGGAAGCGCCAGACATCAACTGTCCGAGTCTTATTTAAAACGTTTGTGTTTATTTGGTGAATCAATTTCTTATGCCAAAATTGCCAGTTACATGGCAAAAGGCGCAGTCATTAAAGTCACTAATATTACGGATAATTTTACATTTGAACACTTTAAACAGCGTTATGGTGAAACGGCGATGCCGTTAATTTATCTGACTAAAGATCAGAAAGTAAAAATTATTTCAGGTACTGAAATTAATGAATTACCGGTCGGTATCGAGTTAATTAGCCTGTTGCCGAAAGAGGCACAAGAGCAAGATATCATTCAACGTAATTTAGCTGAAGTAACAGAACATGAAGACGCTAATGAGCAAGATGACTCTGGTGAAACGGTTGCCAATACTTAAGTTAAAGTTTGACTAAAACCCGCTATAAAAAAGCTTCGTATTAACGAAGCTTTTTTGGTGAAAATGTTACTTATGGCTCAAGTTAAAGGGTTTCTAAAACCGATAACACCACTTCATGGTGGTTTTTGGTTTTAAATTTATCGAACACATGGACGATTTTGCCATCTTGACCAATGAGGAAACTCAATCTATGGATACCGTCATAGATTTTGCCCATGAACTTCTTCTCGCCCCACACGCCAAAGGCATCAGCAACAGCATGATCTTCATCACTGAGTAGGGCAAAGTTTAACTCTTGCTTATCATTGAACTTAAGCAGTTTAGCAACTGGATCAGGGCTTAAACCCAATACTGTGACATTATGATTTGCTAACTGGTCTTTGCTATCACGCAAGCCTTGAGCTTGCACTGTGCAACCAGGTGTTGATGCTTTAGGGTAAAAATAAACTAACACAGGGCCGGTTTTTAAAGCTTCATTGAGAGAGACTGATTCGTCAAATTGATTTTGTAGGGTAAATTGTGGTGCTAAATCACCAAGGGTTAAGGTATTCATTTTATGTCCTTATTTTATATTCTATTTGTCACTGTTTTGCATATGATTGATCGAGCACTCAAGTGATAGTTCTTTTGCCAGTTCATGAATACTTTTTTCAAGCTTTATAAGATCAATTTTTTCCGGCACATTGATAGTAAATAAAATATGCTGCGTTAAATTATCATCGTCAGCGTGAGATCGTACCGCAGCAAGATCAAGGGAGCGATCGGCTAAGAATTCGGTTATTCGCTTCATGGTGCCACGTTGATCTTGACCGTTAACACTGACCTCGATACGTGACACGTAATTTTGTGGTGTATGCTTGGAAGTACGTTTCATTACCATGAGTAATTCAAGCTCTACACTTAAGCTGGGTAACTGGGTTTCTATCTTTGTTATTGCTGCCCAAGAGCCTGAAATCATCATAATTAAGGTAAATTCATTACCAAAAAGCGCCATACGGCTATCGACGATGTCACAGTCACATTCACTTGCTAAACGGGCTAGACGACTTACTAAACCAGGGCGATCAGCACCCATAGCAGTAACGACCAGATAGTTGGTCATGGATTTTCCTCACTTTTTCGATATCATGGAGCGTAAACTAGCGAGCTAACGCAAAGTTTTTTTGCGGGCACTAATGCTACCATAACTAATGTAAAACCACATAAGTATGTCACTATGAAAGTTAATTCATATTAAAAATTTACTTCTTGGCATAACAACTTAGGTGTAAGATTGATTTCAATGAAATAAAGTACCTAACGTCATGATATAAAAATATGCTCAACCATTAAACAATCATCTGACGACGTAAATTTGTGCTTTAGTAAAAATGCATTTGAGAGCCCCCGTTAATGCTTGTCATTAGTTGTAGGCATCAGTAACATAGCGAATCCTGAAACCTTGGGGAATTTAGATGATAAACGGAAGCATCGTTGCCTTAATCACTCCTATGAATAGTGATGGCACAGTAGATTATAAAAGTCTTGAAAGACTGGTAGAGTTTCATATAGAGCAGGGTACAGATGCGATTGTTGCAGTCGGTACGACTGGTGAGTCTGCCACTTTACCCACTAAAGAACATGCACAAGTTGTGTCGCAAACTGTTAAATTTGCCGCAGGGCGTATTCCTGTCATTGGTGGTAATGGCGCTAATGCCACTGCCGAAGCGATAGAACTTACCCAGTCAATGGCCGATTCTGGCATTGTTGCCATGCTTGGGGTCACGCCTTATTACAATAAGCCTTCACCTAAGGGCTTAATTGCACATTATAAAGCTGTTGCTGCAAGTACAGATATCCCTCAAATTCTTTATAACGTCCCAGGGCGTACTTCAGTGGATATGTTGCCTGAAACCGTGGCTGAATTAGTGGCGGTGGAAAATATTATCGGTGTTAAAGAAGCCACTGGCGATTTAACCCGTGTAGCTCGATTACGCGAGCTTTGCGGTCAGGATTTCAAACTTTATAGTGGCGATGATGCCACCGCGAGAGACTTTTTATTACTTGGCGGTGATGGTGTTATTTCGGTTGCTAATAATATTGTTCCAAAAGCATTTAAACAACTGTGTGATGCAGCATTAGCAGGCGACCATGCTTTATCCGAAAAAATAAACTTACCACTTAAAGGTTTATATGAGCATTTATTCTGCGAAGCTAACCCAATCCCTGTTAAATGGGCTGCGCATCAAATGGGTTTAATTAGCCAAGGACATATTCGTTTACCTTTAACTGAACTTTCTGAGCAGTTTCATGGTCAGTTGTTAGAAGCGATGAAACAAGCCCAGATAGAGGTAATTCAATAAATGTTGAAGCAAGTCACTCCAATTTTACTTATAGCAGCAGTTTCTGCTTGTAGTTCACCGACAGATCGTCGCGTTGCCAATGGCAATGATGAATACGTTAACGCCAAAGAAATTCCGCTTTTGGTTATTCCTGAAGGCTTGACTGAACCTACTTATGGCCGTGAATACGAGATTCCTAAAGTAGGTAACAAAGTTGATAAAGACTTAGTCGGAAAACGTCTGGATATTCGTCCTCCATTACTGGTTTTACCTATGTCTGAAGGTACCCGTATTGAAGAAGGCAGTGACAATATTAAAATTATTGTCGAATCAATTGCGACCACAAAAGATCTAAAACAAGAAGTTTTTGATAATTTACATGGTTTCTTAGCAAAACATGAAATACCAATCGAAAACGAAAATTATGACGAAGGCTTTATTGAAACAGGTTGGATAGACACGCAAGACGTCATCGAAACAAGCTGGTTCGGTGAAGACAAAGTGTATTTACTGCGTCAACGTTACCGTTATGATGTCGATGTGAGTCCTCATGGTCGCTCAGGCAGCATGAGTATTGATCTTATTAAGCATGAAGAAAGCTACAATGGTGATGATCAGCAAGTGCTATTAACGGCAGAAGATAAACGCCGTTATACCGTTGATATGCTCAATAACACTATTGCTTACATCAGCTTAAAACGTGACAAGCAAATTAAAGCTGACCGTATTCAACAAAGTAAAGGTATTACTGTCGATTTAGTGGCTGAAACAGAAACCACAGGCGCTTATTACATTTCAGAAGTTGATTTTAATAAAACTTGGGATCGATTACGTATTGTCTTACCTGAGCTAGGTTTCGATATTGTTGATATGAACAGCGCCAAAGGTTTGTATTATATTGTATTGGAAGAAACCGGTGGGTTCTGGAGTTCATTATGGGGCGAAGATAAGTTATCACTTGAAAAAGGTAACTATCGAATTGAGCTTGTTGAAACTGATGATAAAGAGCAAACGGAAATCTTTATTAAAGATGCCGCTGGTGAGCCATTAGAAAATGAAACGATTACTGAAATCTATCGCGTCGTCAGCGAAGCAATGAAAGAAGATCGTAAAGTACGATAATGTATTTAATTAACATTAGCTAATTGTTCGTATTTTAGGCTATCGATAAAAAGAGACAGTATTTACTGTCTCTTTTTTTATGCTAAAAAAACTGTAAAAATAGTCATTTAATCCTCTATATAGATTGTTTTCCAATTAAAACGCTAAGATTGATCTTGGTGAACTCATATCCCGTATATTCCGCAAATGTTTCCTAAGTGTGTCAATTGTAAGAAAAGGTAAAACGCCTTGATACCAGCATGATGCTGAGTACACTAACGATTGGCTAAATCCCATAACATATAGTTTCTGAGTTTGATGAATGGAATCCCGATGAAAAAAATAATAATTGTCCTCGTTGCGTTACTGATGGGCTGGTTTGCATACCAATCTATTAATCCTACTGAAGAGGCCAAGGTGCGAGCTAAACCTATCCCCAACGTTGTAGTTGCTAAAGTGGCGATGTTGCCAGTGAGAGATGAGGTTGAGGCAATAGGAACCAACAAAGCATTTGAGTCTATTACTATTACGCCAAAAATCACTGAGAAAATCGCAGACATTAAGTTTAACGATGGAGATGTGGTTAAAAAAGGCGATTTACTGGTTCAATTACGTAACCGCGAGCAGCTAGCCAAAGTTAAAGCTGCTGAGTTTAAAGTAAGTGATAATTTACGTGAACTCGACAGAATCCGTAGTTTGGTTACCAGTAAAACGGTAGCAGAACTTGAGCGTGATAGATTACAAACCTTAATCGATACGACCCGCGCCGAGCTTGAGCAAGCTAAAGCGGCTTTGGGTGATCGCGCCATTCATGCACCATTTAGTGGCCGCTTGGGATTAAAGCTTGTTAGTGTCGGCAGTTTAGTGTCACCAGGTACCCAAATATCGACCTTAGATGATGTTAGTAAAATTAAACTTGATTTCTCAGTGCCAGAGCGTTTTATCCAGCAGCTCAAATTAGGTAAAACCGTTGAAGCAAAAGCGATAGCTTATCCAGATCGCATCTTTAAAGGTGTGGTCACATCCATTGATACACGGGTAAACCCAACAACACGTGCTGTGGTAGTACGCGCAATTATTGCTAATGACGATGCCGCGTTATTACCCGGCATGTTGATGAAAGTTAAACTGATTAAACAAAATCGTGAAACCTTATTATTACCAGAATCTGCCATCATTCCTATTCAATCAAAACACTATGTATACACAGTTAACGAAGACAATATTGTCGAGCGAAAAGAAGTCACAATAGGCATTCGTAATCGAGGTTGGGTTGAAATTCTTGATGGTGTCGGAATTGGCCAATCGGTCATTATCCGCGGGCTATTAAAAGTAAGACCGGGTGATGAAGTCACCACTCAGGCTGCTGAGGCGTTTAATTTTGCCAATGTCGCTGATGTGGAGAATGCGGCATGATCCTCACTGACATTTCGGTAAAGCGACCGGTATTTGCTTCTGTCATTAGTATTTTAATTATTATTCTTGGCATGGTGTCATTTGATAAGTTGCCTCTTAGAGAGTATCCCAACATTGATCCACCAGTGGTATCGATTGATACCAATTACCGCGGTGCGAGTGCCTCTGTGGTTGAAAGCCGCATTACTCAATTAATTGAAGACAGAATTAGCGGCGTTGAAGGGATCAAACAAATTACCTCAAGTAGCCGTGATGGACGCTCTTCTATTACCTTAGAGTTTAATATCAACCGTGATATTGAAGCGGCAACCAATGATGTTCGAGATAGAATTTCAGGGTTACTGGATAACTTACCAGAAGAGGCAGATCCACCAGAAGTAGAAAAGTCCAATGGTGGTGATGAAGTGATCATGTGGCTTAACTTAGTGTCTGATCAAATGAACACCCTACAGCTAACAGACTATGCCCGCCGCTATTTGGTCGATCGTTTTTCAGTCGTCGATGGCGTTGCCAACATCCGTTTAGGTGGCGGTAAAGTTTATGCCATGCGGGTGTGGATAGACAGACAAGCTTTAGCTGCGCGTAAACTTACCGTAGCAGATGTGGAATCTGCGCTGCGCTCAGAAAACGTTGAGCTTCCGGCGGGGTCTATCGAGTCAAAAGAGCGCCATTTTACCGTCAGGGTTGATAGAAGTTTTAAAACCGCTGAAGACTTTGCCAGCCTAGTTATTACCCAAGGTGATGATGGCTATTTAGTGAAGCTTGGTGATGTGGCTAAAGTGCAAATTGGCTCAGAAGAAGAGCGGATAATGTTCCGCGGTAATACTGAATCAATGATTGGCTTAGGGGTATCTAAACAATCAACCTCAAACACCTTAGAAGTCGCCCGCGCTGCCAATGCGTTAGTGGATGTCATTAATCCGACATTACCTGCTGGAATGGAGATTAAGCGCTCATACGACAGCTCAGTATTCATCGAAGCGTCAATTAAAGAGGTGTACCAAACCTTATTTATCGCGATGCTATTAGTGATAGTGGTGATTTATCTGTTCCTAGGCAGTGTGCGGGCTATGTTAATCCCCGCCTTAACGGTTCCAGTATCGTTAATGGGGACTTTTATTGTTTTATATTCATTAGGTTATACAATTAACTTATTGACTTTGCTGGCGATGATCCTAGCCATTGGTATGGTGGTCGATGATGCCATTGTGATGTTAGAAAATATCCATCGCCGAATTGAACAAGGTGACTCACCACTTAAAGCTGCCTACTTAGGTGGCCGTGAAGTTGCTTTTGCGGTAGTTGCGACAACATTGGTGTTAATTGCGGTGTTTATGCCGATTACTTTTTTAGAAGGTGATTTAGGTAAGCTGTTTAAAGAGTTTGCCGTTACCATGAGCGCTGCAGTGATTTTCTCAAGCTTAGTTGCGTTAACTCTAAGCCCAATGATGTGCTCTAAGTTGCTTAAACCCGCCGGTGAAAGCACATGGTTAGTGCGCAAAGTCGATGATGCTATGGATAAGTTATCTGCTATTTATCAATCGCATTTGGTGAGCGCCATTAAAAAGCCTTATCTAATCGGCGTAATTGTGGTGGTGGCTTTTGCGTTAAGTGGCTACTTGCTTAAACAAGTACCACAGGAGTTTGCCCCTCGCGAAGATAGAGGCTCCATGTTTTTGGTGGTTAATGGCCCTGAAGGAGCAAGCTTTGAGTACATTGAAAAGTACATGGATGAAATTGAAGGCCGTTTAATGCCGTTAGTTGAATCCGGTGATGTGAAACGCTTATTGATCCGCGCCCCTCGTGGTTTTGGTCGCTCAGCAAACTTTTCAAACGGCATGGCGATTATCGTGCTAGAAGATTGGGCCGAGCGTCGTCCTGCCAATGAAATTATTACCGATATTCGCGCTCGAATTTCGGACTTGGCAGGGGTCAGGGCATTTCCCATTATGCGTCAAGCCTTCGGCCGTGGTGTCGGTAAGCCGGTGCAGTTTGTATTAGGCGGCCCAAGCTATGAAGAGCTAGCCTTATGGCGCGACATCATTATGGAAAAAGCCAAAGAAAATCCGATGTTAACTGGGCTTGATCATGATTATAAAGAAACCAAACCTCAGCTAAGAGTGTCAATTGATAAAGACAGGGCTGCTGATCTAGGGGTGTCAATTTCACATGTGGGCAGAACCTTAGAATCGATGCTGGGCTCACGTTTAGTGACGACCTTCATGCGAGAAGGGGAAGAGTATGATGTGATCATTGAAGGTAATCGTGAAAATCAAAATACCGCTACGGATTTAGAAAATATCTATGTGAGATCGGATCGAACCGGTGAGTTAGTGCCACTATCGAATATTGTCACTGTAGAAGAGTATGCTGATGCCAGCTCTTTAAATCGCTATAACCGCATGCGGGCGATTACTATTGAGGCAAACTTGGCTGATGGCTATAGCCTAGGTGAAGCGTTAGATTATCTTAATGATTTATCCTATACCTATCTACCTGCTGAAGCGGTGATCAGTTACAAAGGACAATCACTGGATTATCAAAGTTCAGGCAACTCCATGTACTTTGTGTTTATCCTCGCGTTAGGTATTGTGTTCTTAGTATTGGCGGCGCAATTTGAAAGTTATGTGCATCCGATGGTGATTATGCTTACAGTACCTCTGGCAACGCTAGGGGCATTAATTGGCCTATGGTTTACCGGACAAAGTATCAATATTTACAGTCAAATCGGTATTATTATGCTGGTGGGGCTAGCGGCTAAAAATGGTATTTTGATTGTTGAATTTGCCAACCAATTGCGTGACAAAGGCATTGAGTTTGAGCAAGCAGTCATTCAAGCCTCATCCCAACGTTTAAGACCGATCCTAATGACAGGGATTACCACTGCAGCTGGTGCTATTCCATTGGTGCTATCAAGTGGTGCGGGCTCTGAAACACGCTTTGTGATTGGCGTGGTGGTGTTATCAGGTATTTTATTAGCGACCTTCTTCACCTTGTTAGTGATCCCGGTGGCTTACAGTATTTTTGCCCGAAACAGTAGCTCGCCCGAAGCGATTGCCAAGCAACTAGAACAAGAGTTAACGGGTTCGTGATCTATCTGCTTAAGTGATTAAGATGCTATAAACGCTATTTTGACATAAGCTACTCCCCAAAATGCCAGTTGTGAATAGTCGCAACTGGCTTTTTTATGTCTGTATACTGACAACTCAGTGACAAGCCTATAATCAAAAGCTCATCGAGGGTTTACGATGAAAAAAACCGACAAGAAACGTGATAACCAAATTCGTCAGCAGTTAACTCTGGTGTGCGATTTATTAATGTCAGAGTGTGAAGGCTTTCAATGGCTCACGCATTCGGTAAACTACGCCGCTTTTCCTAAATCATTAAAAGTGATTTGTGTATTTAGTAATGAGTCGCAAATAACCAAGGTTAAATTAGCCAAGCAAGATGCGTTTATTGTGCAGGCGATAAGCCATTATTTACAGGCTGTTGCTGTGGAAATAAGTGCTAAGCAGATTATATTAGACAGTGAAGCGGCATGTGATAGTCAAGATGACGGCAATTGGGCAAAGCGTTTAACTTAAGTCATTATTTTGCTTAACAGTAGGGGCATTAGCGCAGCATAACGTGGGTTTACAACAAATAAAAAAAGGGAAAGCAATGCTTTCCCTTTTTGGTATTTTTAGCTCGCTTTAAAAACTAAGTTAAGCCGCTTTAACTTGCTTGGCTTCACTAACAACCTTTGCTTCAAGCTCTTCAGGGTCAAAGTCATCAACATTAATTGACTTCATACGACCTATTTCAGCTCTTTCAAGTAAGGCAACTTCAGTATCACTTAACACACCTAAGGCTTTACCTTGTGCAGCGACTTTATCTAACCACATAAATGGTAGACGTTTACCGGCAGCTTTACAGACTTTGTCGTATAAAGGCTCTGACGCTAAAATATCTAATAAAGTTTGCTCTTGAATACCAACCGCATTGTGCTCTGACGCTGTCCAGAATTGGCCTTGGCCTAAACGGTCGCGACTGGCACATGGGGTTTGCATAATTTTAGACACTTTATGGTCTAATACATCGCTAGGACGTTTTAGTGGGCGACCAAACGGGAAGATAACAGCGCGAAGTGCAATGCCAAGTCCCATTGGGAAGTTATCCAATAAGTCATCTAAAGATGTTTGTAATTTATGCAGAGAATCTTCAACCGCCCACTGAACTAAAGGTAAATCTTCAGTTAAGCGGCCATCATCTTCGTAACGCTTAAGGGTTGCAGACGCTAAATACAGCTGACTTAATAAGTCACCTAAGCGTGCTGAAATACGTTCTTTCCGCTTGAGGTTACCACCCAGTGTCGCCATTGCTAAATCTGAAAGCAGGGCTAAGTTAGCACTGAAACGATTCATCTGCTGATAATAACGCTTGGTTTTATCATTGTAAGGAGATTTGGTGAAGCGGCTAGAAGTCACGCCCATCCAGAAACTTCTTACAAAATTAGACATCGCAAAGCCAATATGACCGAAGATAGCAGCATCGAAGTTACTTAAGCCTTGACCCGATGTGGTATCAAAAGCAGATTCCATTTCAGCTAATACATATGGATGACAGCGGATAGCGCCTTGTCCATAAATAATCATAGAACGGGTTAGAATGTTGGCACCTTCAACGGTAATTGCAATCGGCGCTGCTTGATAACCACGACCCAAATAGTTATTTGGACCTAGACATACACCTTTACCGCCGTGAATATCCATGGCGTCGATAACACACTTTTGCATTCTATCGGTTAAATGGAATTTAACGATGGCAGAGATAACTGATGGCTTTTCACCTAGACCAATTCCCACAGTCGTTAATGAACTTACAGCATCCATCAAGTAAGCATTACCGCCAATACGTGCCATTGGCTCTTCAATACCTTCTAATTTACCGATAGGTAGTTTGAACTGACGACGAATTCGAGCGTAAGCACCTGTAGCTAATGCAGCGGTTTTAACGCCACCTGCAGAGTTTGACGGTAAAGTAATACCACGGCCTACAGACAGACATTCAACTAGCATGCGCCAGCCTTGACCGGCCATTTCAGGGCCACCAATGATAAAGCTCAGCGGTACGAATACTTCGTTGCCACGAGTTGGACCATTTTGGAACATACAGTTCAATGGGAAGTGACGACGACCAGTTTCAACCCCTTGAATATCAGTTGGGATAAGCGCACAAGTAATGCCTAAATCTTCGGTATCACCTAATAAGCTGTCAGGGTCGCGTAATTTAAATGCCAGACCTAATACTGTCGCCACTGGCGCTAAGGTAATGTAGCGTTTGTTCCATGTTAGTTTCATACCTAACACTTCTTCGCCTTGCCATTCACCTTTACAGACGATACCAAAATCAGGGATCGCGCCAGCATCACTACCAGCTTCAGGGCTAGTTAGTGCAAAACAAGGCACTTCAAGACCTTTAGCTAAACGCGGTAAATAATGATCTTGTTGTTCAGTCGTACCATAGTGTTGCAGTAACTCACCAGGGCCTAGAGAGTTTGGTACACCAACCGTTGATGCAAGTTCGCTACTCACGCCAGCTAATTTTTGCAGAACACGTGACTGAGCATAAGCAGAGTATTCACGACCACCATATTTTTTCTTGATGATCATGGCAAAAAAACCTTCATCTTTCAGGTATTGCCAAATTTCTTGTGGTAGATCAGCCAGTTCATGTGACACTTGATGCTGATTTAGCATTTTACATACAGTTTCAACTGGGCCATCTAAAAACGCTTGCTCTTCAGCCGTTAAACGCGCTTTAGGGTAGTTATGTAATTTATTCCAGTTAGGGTTACCAGCGAATAAGTCAGCTTCCCACCAGGTAGTACCTGCTTCAATGGCTTCTTTTTCAGTGGTAGACATTTCAGGCATGATGCCTTGATATACTTTAAGCAGTGGACGTGAGATGAAATTTTGACGAAATGATTTAACATTCAAAGGTAATGCTAAAACGATATAGACAACCCAAGCTAGACTGCCAACAATATCTAATACACTACCAATTAACATTACAACTGCGGCTGCAATTGTTGCTGTTAATAACGACACCCGCAAGTAAGTTGCTGCGCCGAGTACCGCGATCATGGCGATGATCCAAATAAGTGTCTCCACTGTCTTTCTCCTTAAAAGTGTTTAATATTTAAACACCTACAAATTAATGATCCTATTCACAGAACTGACCGTGGTCTGACCTGTATCACATAAAATTAAACCTAACTGGCGCTGATTACAAGTTTTTTCAAACAATTGTTTAAAATATTTTGTTTAATAAAAATGCCAATTTTTTTCTGCACTAGGTACAATATAAATTACGTAATATTTTGAGTTAATTATATTTTTAAGGCGTGTTTCATGTGTGAGTTACTAGCGATGAGCGCTAATGTCCCAACGGATATTGTATTTAGTTTCACAGGCTTAGCGGAAAGAGGTGGTGTCACTGGGCCACATGTTGATGGTTGGGGTATCACTTTTTATGAAGATAAGGGCAGCCGCACCTTTAAAGATGCTCGTCCTAGCAGTGAATCCCATGTTGCTCAGCTTATTAAATCTTATCCAATCAAAAGTGAGATTGTCGTCAGCCATATTCGTCAAGCAAACCGTGGCTGTGTTGCGCTGGAAAATACCCATCCTTTCACCCGCGAGTTATGGGGCCGATATTGGACTTATGCCCATAATGGTCAGTTATCAGACTACCAAAGCAAGTTTCAAGTAAGTCATTTTCAGCCTGTTGGTGACACCGACAGTGAACTGGCATTTTGCTGGATTATGGAACAGGTGTTAGGTGAATTTGGCCATACGCCACCCGATGATATGAAACAAGTGTTTGAATTTGTCGCAACGCTGGCTGATGAGATCCGAGCTTTAGGTGTTTTTAATATGATCCTAAGTGATGGTGTCGATTTAATGAGTTATTGCACCAATAATTTGTGCTTCATTACCCGCCGTGCACCTTTTGGTAAAGCGAAATTAATTGATACTGATGTGGTTATTGATTTTAATAAAGAAACGACACCCAATGATGTCGTTACTGTGATTGCCACTCGTCCGCTGACAAAAAACGAACAGTGGCATATTTTACAGCCGGGCGAATGGAAGTTATTTCGGCAAGGGGAATTACTGATTAACAGTTAGTCCAGCGTTAGCTTTAGTAACAGCTGTATCGGATTCTATTGCTTGCTGAATTTGATAATTATCTAACTGAATATCAAGCTGCTTACTGCCTTTAGAAAAATGACTTAAACGCACGGGTAAGTAGTTTAACTCTGGCGCCATCCAAAAAAAGGTTTGGCGCTTTTTACTTTTTCGTACCACTTCTATTTTTACGGTTTGATAAGTGCCACTGTCTAATATTACTTGTTCTTTGCCGACAACTTTAAATTCATAATCATCAAACTCTTTTTCTTTGACCATTTTGTATTTAAGCAATTCAGGTTGGCGGTACATATCCATTCTAAATATTAATTGCGATAACAAGGGATCGTAGACATCCTCGGCAAAGGGTAATTTTTCTCGTTCGTCTTTATATATGGTATGGATAACCCCTTGGCCAGCAGCAAAGGCAGTTTGCTCTGTGTAGTCAGATCCGGTGCCGCTACGTTTACTCATATAGCGGATGGGCTTAACCTTGCCATCTTCGAGTTTGAACTCACTATTAAGATTACGCACATCCGATAGCATTAATAAGCTGATATCGCTATCAAAGCGGTAGTTATAGTAGCCATTATCACTTTCAGGCAGCTGGTAGCGAGCTTTACCCAGTTCGATACTGCCATAGAAAACCCGATATTCAGCAGAGTGAGGGGTTAATGCTTTGAGGTACTCAAGGTTTTCATTGTCATCAGAAGCAACAGCATTAGGGGCCTGAGACAATGTAATGACAATAATATTGGCTAATAAAGCGGTGAATTTTTTAATCAAAGTAATACCTACCCATGCAATATTTAAAAAGGTAATGACATAACAAGGGTTGCAATGTCAGGGCGCCATTCATATTTTGACAATGAAACCTTGCCTTGGTTCACTTCTACTCCATCTGATCTTAGTCGCTGTTGCTGATTTTGGAAATGAATAGAATTGACTTTAAAAGAAATTTTCCCTTGGCTGTTAATCACTCTATACCAAGGTAAGTTTAGATTATCGGGGGCGTCTTTGAGTGCTTTAGACACATATCGCGCTCTACCAGGAAGCCCTGCTAAGTCAGCCACCTTACCATAAGCTAACACATGACCAGCGGGGATCATGTTTACAATAAACCAAATTCTTTGCTTTGGATTCAGGTTTTCCATTGATGGCTATCCATCGGGTATGAGGTAATAATTTATTGTAACCCGTTTTGGTGTCGTGAGTTAAGTGGATAATAGCAAGTATTAAATTGCCGGATTTTGAAGGGGGGTTATCGCTCATGGTTAATGAGCGATAGTTTTTGAGTGAGTTTATAATAGTCAGACGAGAATAATGACAGGCTTAATACTGTGGAGATATAGCTGGCTTATATGACTGAGGTATATAAGCCAGTTATATGACAGTTAAATAAATACACAAGAAATGAGACAAGGCACCTGCAAGTACAAATAAATGCCAAATAGCATGATTATAAGGAATACGTTTATTGACATAAAAAATAACCCCGATGCTATAAAAAGCCCCGCCTGCAAGTAATAGGTTAAAGCCTAAATCTGACATGCCTTTGATTAAATCTCCCATGATGGTGACACAAAGCCAACCCATAACAAGATACAAAATAACACTTAGCCCTTTGAAGCGGCCAATAAATAAGGTTTTAAAAATAATTCCGCCTAAGGCTAATAACCATATTGCAGTCAGTATTAGCGTAGCACTGTCATTTTGTAAGCTGATTGACATTAAAGGTGTGTATGTACCGGCAATGAGCAAATAGATTGCACAGTGATCTGCCATTTTAAAGCGTTTACGCCATAAAGGCGTTTTACTGGAGTGGTATAAGGTTGAAGCCAGAAAAAGCATAATAATACTTAAGCCATACACAGTAAGCCCGATAGTGTCAGCGGCATTGAGTTGACCATCTGCTTTTATTAGCATTGCAATGAGCGCGGCGATACCCGCGAGTACCCCAATACCATGAGTGATACTATTGGCTAACTCTTCAACCACACCGTAATCTGACTTTGGCGAAGCTGTTGCTGTTAATGTTTGATTAGCATCTAACTCAAGTGACATACCTGTATACAACCTTGTTAAGCAATTTACATCGAGTCTAGCAGCAATATTCATAATAGGCTACGACTTTAGCGTACACGTGTAAGCTAAAGTTTGTGGTTATGATAACTGACTGATTTTGTAGGGAGTAGCCTGTCATCAACATAAATTAAATGAACTTAATTGTTTTGATAACATCTAGTTTATGTTCAGCTTGTGGTTGAAGTCTGATCTAGCACTATTTACATCCAGTGATTCAAAGCGACAGGAGGCGCGAGTAATGAACCAAGGTGGTGATAAACATTTAACACAGGGATTGGCAGCAAACACTAATTTTGAACAGGATGCTAGTGGAAATTCAACAGGCTTAAATGGCACACAAGTTAAACATGGGCAGCTTTGTATAAATGCAAGCCGTCAACAAACTGCGGTTGAAGCAATAGATTTCAGTGATCATGTCATGATGTTGCAAACAGCGAATGTTACTAGTACATACGTAACTAGCACTGATGTAACTAGTACTGATTCAACTAGCACTGATGTAACTTGCACTAATGTAATACAGGCCCGAACATTACCGCAGCTCTCTACGCTTATCGACAATCAAGATAATCACAGTCGCTTTTTAAAGCAAAGTGCAGATAACGAGTTTAAAAAGATACTGACATCACCATCGAGCATTATTGTTGCAGGACTACATATTGTGCTGGTGTTTGTTTTATTCTCCTTAGCTGATAACACCATTAGCCATTTTGTCGAAACCAGCCGTGAACAAGCCGTAAAAGCTGTGACATCTGAAAGTAACAGACAAGAAATAAAAGCCTACTTTTTGACGGCTGAGCAAATTAGCCAGCTAGCTAAAACCCTGCCAACTGAACAAGCCTTGATTGAAGAGGCCGTCAGTGAAGTCATTACTAATGAAGAAAAAATCGATCAAACGGTATCAAACAAACACAGTACGAATAAGGCTGTCGATACAAGCTCAATAGCGCCTGCAGTTGCAACTAGCCCAAAAGATACTGTTAATCACAAGGTAATTTCACCAAAGCCTATGGACCAAAAACCAATTAACCAAAAGCCTATTGAGCATAAGCCCATAATTGAAAAATTGCCGATAGCAGACTCAGTGCAAGCTAAAACGCAACAGTTCGATTGGTCTTCAGTTGATAGCATTTATCTGCAGCAGCAAAAAGATAGCAGTAACGAACATCTGTTTAAGCCACAATTGTTTAATGAAACCATCTCAGAGACCAATACCATAACCAGCGACAATTTATCGCTTATCAATCAAGTGAGCCATTCCTTTATAAATAAACTCAATCAACAGCAAGTAGAGCTGCAAATTCGTCAACAAGCCGATTTAGCAACGTCATCTAGTGGCGCAAGCATCAGCGAGTTAACTCCTGACATGGATGATATAGAATTAATATTAATAGAAGATAAGCGCCAGCCAAGCACACTCAATCACCGTTTGGACCCTAATAGAATTGTTAAGATTGGTGAAACTTGCCATCGAGTTGTGGCGTTACCAACCCAAATTAATCCTCATGCCGAAGGTTTAGATTTAGGAACACCCTGCGAAGGTGGCAAAATGAAAAAAGCACTTAATAACGCCATTCAACAACGATTATCGAAACTTAAATTACCTTGAATTGTTCACGCTT
The DNA here is from genome assembly GCF_001957135.1 of Shewanella sp. UCD-KL21. Classification (GTDB taxonomy): domain Bacteria; phylum Pseudomonadota; class Gammaproteobacteria; order Enterobacterales; family Shewanellaceae; genus Shewanella. The sequence continues at coordinate 210,567 of NZ_MPHK01000001.1, forward strand.
TCACAAAAGATTTATTTCAACAACATCAAAAATGAATAATATTTATCAAATTTATTCATCAAATTAATTATAGCTTAACGAGTAAATAAGCGCATTATTGTGAATTAAAATCATACATAACAGTGTTTTAATGAGTGAAATAATTTAACACACATTTCAATTGTCAATTTGTCATAGACTTGTATTTTGTTAAATAAGCTGACTATACTGCAGCCATCTTGTCGGAGTGCCTTTATGGCTGAGACCGTTTATTCGGGATCCGTTGAACCTGATCAGGCTAGAACCTGCGAAGGAAACAAGCAGTTAATTTGCTTATTTTTACCCTACCGTCAGCAGCAATTTTATAGTGAATGGCAGCGTGGCTGGATCATAAATATTAGTGCAAAATAAAAGATAGAATTAATTTAACCAGTGTTATTGCTGAAGTTGATTTAACTCGCCATTTGCCGATATTTAAGGTCTGAAGTTAAGGTCTAAAGTTAAGGTGTGAATTTAAGTCAATTACAGAGTTAATTATAACTCGCTCGTCATCAACAATTCTCCAGACAAGCAACTCTATTCATTTAATTTTGAGGTTGCTTATGTCAAATCGTCGTCAAACCCGCGCTCAAGCGCAAGCTTTTATTGAAACCCTAAAACCGTTACAACACCCGAATTCTGAAAAGATCTATCTGAGCGGATCCCGCTCTGATCTGTTAGTGGGCATGCGTCAAATTCATCAAAGCGATACCATTCTTGGCGGTAGTGATCATGCCCCAGTAACGGAAGCTAACCCAGCCATTAAAGTTTATGATTGCGCCGGTGCTTATTCAGATCCTGATGCTGAAATTAATGTCCGTTTAGGCTTAAACAAGTTTCGCCAAGCATGGATTGAAGAGCGTGAAGATACAGAGCAACTTGATGGAGTTAGTTCAGACTTTACGCAACAGCGTTTAGTTGACGATGGTTTAGATCATTTACGTTTTGAAGCCCTTGTACCCCCTAAAAAAGCCAAGTCAGGGCGCCGGGTTACGCAGATGCATTATGCTCGTAAAGGCATTATCACACCTGAGATGGAATATATTGCCATTCGCGAGAATATGGCCAGAGAGCAAGTCACTGATGATATTTTGACTCAAAAAGCCGCCGGTGAAGCTTTTGGCGCTCATATTGGCCAGCCCATTACGCCAGAGTTTGTCCGTGATGAAGTTGCCAGAGGGCGAGCTATTATCCCGTTAAACATTAATCATCCAGAAGCTGAGCCAATGATCATCGGGCGTAACTTTTTGGTGAAGGTCAATGCCAATATCGGAAATTCAGCGGTAACCTCGTCCATCGAAGAAGAAGTCGAAAAGCTAGTTTGGTCAACAAGATGGGGCGCAGATACCGTAATGGATCTGTCTACAGGCCGCTATATTCATGAAACCCGAGAATGGATTATTAGAAACTCTCCAGTGCCCATTGGCACAGTACCTATCTATCAAGCGTTAGAAAAAGTAAATGGCGTCGCTGAAGACTTAAATTGGGATATTTTCAAAGATACCTTGATCGAGCAAGCAGAGCAGGGCGTGGATTACTTTACCATCCATGCTGGGGTATTACTGCGTTATGTGCCAATGACTGCAAAACGTCTTACAGGCATCGTTTCTCGTGGTGGTTCCATCATGGCAAAGTGGTGTTTAAGTCATCATAAAGAAAGTTTTTTGTATGAGCACTTTAGAGAAATTTGCGAAATCTGCGCTGGCTATGATGTGTCGTTGTCATTAGGCGATGGTATGCGGCCCGGCAGTATTGCCGATGCCAATGATGAAGCGCAATTTGCAGAATTAGAAACCTTAGGCGAGCTGGTTAAAATTGCTTGGGAATACGATGTGCAAACCATCATTGAAGGCCCTGGCCATGTACCTATGCAGCTTATTAAAGTGAATATGGAAAAGCAGCTTGCTCATTGTGATGAGGCGCCTTTTTACACACTCGGCCCACAAACCACCGATATTGCGCCGGGTTATGATCACTTCACTTCAGGGATTGGCGCGGCCATGATGGCTTGGTATGGCGTGGCCATGCTGTGCTATGTCACTCCTAAAGAGCATTTGGGGTTACCGAATAAAGAAGACGTTAAACAAGGGCTTATCGCTTATAAAATTGCAGCTCATGCTGCTGATGTGGCTAAAGGTCACCCCGGTGCGCAAATTCGTGATAATGCCTTATCAAAAGCAAGGTTCGAGTTTCGCTGGGAAGATCAATATAACTTAGGCTTAGACCCAGATACCGCTCGTGCTTATCACGATGAGTCGTTACCCCAAGAGTCTGCCAAAGTCGCGCATTTTTGTTCCATGTGTGGGCCAAAATTTTGCTCAATGAAAATCACTCAAGAGGTTCGAGAATACGCTGCTAAGCAAGCGCGTGATCAGTTACAAAAGGTGGAAGTACTTGATGCTGGCGAATTTAAACACCTGCACTCTAGTCACAATGTTAATTCCGTAGACGCAAGTGCAGATATGAGTACAGATAGTGGTGCAGATATGAGCGTTAATAGCGGCGTAGATATCCAATCAGCCATGGCACAAAAGTCAGCTGAATTTAAAGCCACAGGCTCTGCCATTTACCATCCGTTACCTTCTAAGCCAGACACAGCAACAAGCGCAGATTTAGCTGTTAAGACCACTGCTGAATTAGAGGCTTAACCATGAGTGTTTCACAACCACATAGCTTAGAAATCAAGTCGCCCATCGTCTGGACTATTGCCGGATCAGATAGTGGCGGCGGCGCCGGCATACAGGCAGATTTAGCAACTATAAATGACTTACAGTGTTTTGGCTGCAGCACCATTACCACTGTTACTGCGCAAAATTCTGTGGCAGTAACACTGGTCGAGGCTGTATCAGAACCCATCCTATTAGCTCAGCTAAATACACTCGCCAGCGATTTAGCGCCTGCAGCCATAAAAATCGGCTTAATTGCCAATCAACAACAATTAATGCTTATTGCACATTGGTTAAAGAAATTTAGAAGTCAGAGTGAACATAATCAGCTGATACCGATCATTTTAGATCCAGTCATGGTTGCCAGTAGTGGTGATAGCTTAAATCTGCACGCAAAAAAGCAGCTAGATTTTAGCCCTTTCAAAGGTTTAATTAGCTTAATTACCCCTAATGCCAAGGAATTACTCACGCTGACTGATACTAACTGCTTGCCATTTCAACATCAGTCAACAACTAAGACTAAAAGCCTAAATTCAAAAGATCGATTTTATAGAGCTGCGTCTCAGTTGGTTAAACAGCTCCATTGTCATGTACTCGCCAAAGGCGGTGATGCAGTATGGCAACAAACCCAAGCCAATGATTTGTTCATTTGCCGTAAAGTTCACGGCGTGAGTGACGCCCATCAATATCAAGCCTATTGGCTTAATAGCGAGCGAGTTAATACCAGTCATAACCATGGCACAGGTTGCACCTTATCCACTGCGATAGCGTGCTTTTTAGCCCATAACTATGTACTCCATGATGCCGTGGTGATGGCTAAAGCTTATGTACTTAAGGGACTGGTGTGCAGTCAATCTTTTGGTAAAGGCGCAGGGCCAGTGGCTAAAACCGCTTGGCCTGATGAAATACACTATTACCCTGAAATTACTGCTGTAAGAGGCGCTGAAATTAACCATGTAGACAAAACACTACAAGAATCTGCTGCTGGTGGAGAGTTTAACTATGGGTTAATAAATACAGCACAGGGTTACCTAGATTGCCGTTATCCAGCATTACATAAGGGCATTGGTGTTTATCCTGTCGTGGATGACGTGACTATGCTGCAAAGCTTGTTAGAAGCCAATTGCACTACAGTGCAGCTGCGGATTAAAAATAAAGCTTTCAATCAGGTCTCCAATGATGCTCAGCAAACAAAGTTAGTAAAAGACATTAGCCGCGCCATAGCACTGGGTAAGCAATATAATGCCCAAGTGTTTATTAACGATCATTGGCAACTGGCTATACAGCTTGGAGCATTTGGGGTTCACTTAGGTCAAGAAGACTTAGAGTTAGCCGACCTAAACGCAATTTCAGCGGCAGGCTTAGCGCTTGGGTTATCTAGCCACAGCGTATTTGAAATGCTATTAGCTCAGCAATTAAATCCATCCTATATCGCCTTAGGGCATATTTTCCCAACGACCACTAAGGTGATGCCGTCAAAGCCTCAAGGCTTAGCAAAATTAGCACGCTACAGTGCATTACTTAACAACGTATGCCCAACCGTGGCCATCGGTGGTATTGATGCAAGTGTTATATCGGATATCAAAGCCACTGGGGTTGATAGTGTTGCCGTGGTCAGAGCCATTACAGAGGCAGAAAACCCTGCCAAGGCTTATTCATTGTTAGAGCAGCAATGGCATCTAGCGGTCGCACAACAATCTCAGCAACCACATGTAAAACCCCACAAGCCGTCAGTGAAACAGCAGCAGTGTGAGCCAGTGTCATGACAACTACACAACAGCGTCAAGCAAATAAGAGTGGGCTCACTTCCAAGCAGTTTATCAAGTATGCCAGTCATATTTTACTGACTGATATGGGTGAGCTTGGTCAGCTTAAATTACTTAATAGCCGGGTACTGATCATCGGAATAGGTGGTTTAGGCCACAGTGTTGCTCAGCAATTGGCCGCAGCGGGAGTCGGAGAACTGATATTGATGGATCATGACAAGGTGGAGCTATCTAACCTGCCGCGGCAATTACTTTTTAACGAACAAGATATTGGCTTAAGCAAAGCGCTGCTTGCCGAAGATAAGTTAGCTACAGCCTATGAAGACGTAAATATCCAGGCAATTGAGCAAGCCTTTGGCGCTGATTTGGATGGTGCTGATACAGATGGTTCTGGTACTAATTGTGCAGAATTAGTTGAATCTGTCGATCTGGTGTTTGATTGCACTGACAACTTTACTAGTCGCTTAATGATTAATGCAGTTTGTGTTCGTCACGCTACAGGGCTCATTAGCGCAGCGGTTTCCGCTAATGACGGGCAATTATTTTGCAGCTCAACTGACTATCCCCAAAGGGGCTGTTATCAATGCCTTTACCCACAAGATACTCATCTTTCACAAACATGTGCATCAATGGGGATTAATACTGCTGCGGTGCAAACCGTTGCATCCATGCAAAGTTTATTGGGGCTAAATTGGTTAACAGCCGATGACTTAGGCAAAGATCAGCTAGCGGGTAAGTTACATGTGTTTAATGCTAAAAGCTTGCAATGGCGAATAATACAAATGAATCAAGACCCAAAATGTAACTGTTGCAGCGCAGCTATTACAGCGTCTACAAATGACGTCAACTCATGCGGATAACTTTACAACAGCAGGATTAAACATGATTGAAATTGAATTTAATGGCCAGCCAGAGCAGTTGCAACAAGCGTCAAGCTTACTCGCGCTAATCGAAGCCAAAGAACTTAACCCTAAAGCACTGGCATTAGTGCTCAATCAACAAGTGGTTCCAAGAAGTCGCTGGCAGGCAATCCAATGCCAGCCTAATGATAAAGTAGACGTGTTTTCAGCTGTAGCAGGGGGCTAATTATGTTAACTATAGCCGGACATCAATTTGAGTCTCGTTTATTTACTGGCACAGGCAAGTTTAGCGATGCAAACACCATGCTGGCAGCCATTGAGGCCTCTAATTCACAATTAGTGACTTTAGCGATGAAGCGTATTGATCATAGTAAAAACTATGATGATTTGCTGACGCCATTACAGCAAATGGGAGTTAAGCTATTACCCAATACTGCAGGGGCAAGAACCGCTAAAGAAGCCATTTTTGCAGCAGAGCTTGCCAGTGAAATGCTTGGCACAAAGTGGATTAAACTTGAAATTCATCCGGATCCGAAATACTTGATGCCAGATGCCATTGAAACCCTTAAAGCCGCCGAAGTATTGTGTGAAAAAGGCTTTATTGTGTTGCCTTATGTTCATGCTGATCCTGTGCTGTGTTACCGGCTAGAAGAGGTGGGCTGCGCCGCTGTGATGCCATTAGGTAGCCCTATTGGCAGTAATCAAGGTTTAGCCACTGAGCCATTTTTAGAGATGATCATTGAGCAAGCTAATGTGCCGGTGGTTGTTGATGCGGGAATTGGCGCACCTTCACAAGCTTGCCGAGCAATGGAGCTGGGCGCTGATGCCGTGCTAGTCAATACTGCGATTGCCAGTAGTCAATCTCCCATAGTGATGGCGCGTTGTTTTGATTTAGCGGTTAGAACCGGTCGTGATGCCTATACCGCCGGACTTGGCAGTGTTACCAAGCTGGCTGAACATACTAGCCCGCTGACGCAATTTTTACATTTGTAAGCCAGACTATTCCCTGACTGGTGAATGCTTTGGCTCGAATTATTTGGCTTGAGTATTTTAGCTTTGAATGCTGTTGGTTCAAAAAATTAACTTTATTAGAGTGGCGCACCATGAGTTTTGTCGAACAATTTAAACAGCTAGATTTAATCGATTTATCAATGCAGATTAATAGTTGCACTGCAGCTGATGTGCAGCAAGCATTGCAGCGCCCCAAAGGTCATATAGACAGTTTAATCGCGCTTTTATCGCCTGCTGTGATACCTTTTTTAGAAACAATGGCGCAGCGGGCCTATCAGTTAACCCGGCAACGCTTTGGGGCTAATATTGGCTTATACCTGCCACTGTATTTATCTAACTTGTGCGCAAATGAGTGTGACTATTGCGGTTTTTCTATGAGTAATAAACTCAAACGAAAAACCTTAACTGAAAGCGAATTATTAGCTGAAATTCACATTATTAAACAGCGAGGTTTTGATTCAATTTTACTGGTTTCTGGCGAGCATGAAACCAAAGTCGGCATTGAATACTTTAAAACCATATTGCCACTGGTAAAACAGCATTTCAGTTATGTAGCAATCGAAGTACAGCCTTTGACTCAAGCTGAATATACCCAGCTGGTGGCATTAGGGCTCGATGCAGTGATGGTATATCAAGAAACCTATCACCGCCAAACCTATGCAAAGCACCATACGCGAGGTAAAAAACAAGACTTTGCTTATCGGCTCACTACACCGGAAAGGATTGCGACTGCAGGTGTTGATAAAGTGGGGTTAGGGGTATTGTTGGGATTAGATAATTGGCGCGTAGATGCGTTATTAATGGGTTATCATTTGTCATATTTAGAAAAACATCATTGGCGCAGTCGTTACAGTATCTCTTTACCGAGGTTAAGGCCGTGTACTGGCGGAATAAGCCCTAAAGTTGAGTTAACTGATGTGGGCTTAGTACAATTGATCTGTGCGTTTAGATTGTTTAACCCCCAGCTTGAGATTAGCTTATCTACCAGAGAAACCCAGCAGTTACGTAACAACTTATTGCCATTAGGGGTGACTCATATCAGTGCCGGTAGTTCAACTCAGCCCGGAGGCTATCAAAACCCTAATACTCAGTTGGATCAATTTGAAATATCAGATGAGCGCAGCGCCGAGCAAATGGTGCAGCAAATACAAAAGTCAGGGTTAAACCCAGTGTGGAAAGATTGGCAGACAAACTGGTATTAGTTTTAAGTTGGTATGCCTTTTATCTCGTCTATCCAATGTGGTATAACTTGCTATAAGGTTGTTTAAAAAGGCGTTGTATCATGGAAATAGCATCAAGTTTTACCCTCGGTGTTCAAGGGCTGCAACAGGCGCACAATGATTTAGCGCAGGCGACCACGGCGGTAGCCACCCCAGAAGCGCTAAGTTCTGCCTCAGTACAAATAACTGCAGATAGCGTCACGCCTAGCTCGCAAACAGCGGCCCTGATTGATGTTCAGCAAGCTATCTCTCACGCCGAGGTTGCAACAGAGGTGATAAATGTCTCGTCTGAAAACATTGGCACTATTATCGATGTGTCAGTGTAGAACTCAATGTAACTTGAACTGGCATTAATGGCTTTGACTATCATTAAAGCTTAATAAATCAGATGTCTATTAAGGCTTGTTTTGATCAATATCGTGCTGTAATAAAATTAAAGATTCTAACAGTTTACTGGCAGGCCCCTGATTATCTCGGTTAGGAATAACCAAGCTTAAGGCAATTTTACGACTTTTACTGCCTTTAAGGATCAGCCTTGATAGCTTACCTTGGCTAATATCATCCTCGACCAAATAAGCGGGCGCCCAACAAAAGCCAATGCCACTTTGTAACACGTTTTTTGCTTCGTGAAAGTTTGAAACTGTCCAGCGCTGCTCTGACTTTAACCAACCAGTATCTACTGATTTTTCAGTTGCAGTGTCTTTGATGACCACTTGTAAGTGCTGCGCCAGCTCTGTTTCATCGGCAACAATACCGCACTGGGTTAATGGATGGGTCGGGCTGCATACAAGGTATAAGTCTGACTCACACAGGAACTCGGCAATATGGCCTTTTGCAGGAATACCGCAAATAGCGATATCGGCGATATTGTTGTCGATTAACTCTTGGGTGCCTGTGATCACCGAGTCAATGACAGTTACTCGGGTTCCACGGCTATCGGGCCAAAAGGCTTTTAAGGCATCCACAAGAAATTGCATTGGATAGATGATTTCGCGGGCAATGGTCAAGTTGGGCTCCCAGCCTTGTCCTAAATTGCTCGCAAGTTGCTCAAGTTCATCAACGGTTTGGGTTAAGTGGCGTGAACGCCTGAGTAGTACTTCACCTTGCTGGGTTAGGTAAGCCTTACGCCCCTTAACTTCAAGTAGTTGAATTCCAAGTTGGTTTTGTAGTTTAGCCACAGCGTGATTGAGCGAAGACTGGCTTTTATTCAGCTTTTCTGCAGCTTGGGCGTAACCACCAAAGTCAACCACAGATTGAATAATACGCCATTGCTCCAGCGTGGATTTTGCTCTATTCATACAAAACTCATTATTTTACAGGTCATTATTAAAAAGAGCCTATCACACAGTGATACGCTCTTGAAGGTAATCGACAACGCGCTTAATTACTTAGCGCTAGGTTTTTTTGCATTGCTGTTAGCTTTCGTGAGATCTTTAGGCGTCACTTGTACCGGCAAATACTTTTTCGTCGCTTTTATTTCAGCAAGGTAAGGGCCTTTATGCAGCGTTTCTGGCCAATCAAGAAGCATCATCGCCAATACATTGCGGTGTTCGCCTGACACCATATTTGGATTACCACGAGGTGATGGGATCAGTTGATACTCAGGGATAAATGACGCCGCAATATGGTTTTGAGTCTTTTTAACCACCGGATGGTTTGGCTGACCAGCTAATAAAAAGCTAATGCCGACTTCTGAAATAATGTCATCAGTAGCATCAGTTAAAATCCGATCAATGTTGTTATTAAAGTAATCTAAAATCCATTGATAATCTTTGGCTTCGACTTGCTCTTGGTAATAACCACTTGAGGCAAAAATAAAGTGTGTCATGCCATATAGTTTGTTTCGGTACTGTTTTTTATCAAGGTTTTTGTCTTTATCGTCAGGATAAGTCTCGATGAACGCTTGTTTATATACCTCGACATAATCACCTACATTTAGCTGTTTAGCCCAGTAAACATAATTCACTAATTGCGCGGCCCATGATGTGATCATTTTAGGATCAGTCAAAGCTGGGGTTAAATCATAGGCTTTCAAGCCTTTAACCATTTGCTCATGACATGGCCCCGTGAAACCGAGTTCATCGGTGCGACTGGCATAGCGCAATAAAATATCGCTATAGAAAATAAACTCTGGAAACGGCTTAAGGGCTTTTTTACGCGCTTTAGCGCGAGGGCCTTTACCTAACACGCTGATAGCTTGTTCGGCTTCATCTTCAATAAAATTAGGCTTATCCATATTACAGGCAAAATAGTTTTGCCTTTCTGTAATGGTGATTAAATCAATTAAAGCGGCATTAGCGTACTTTTCATCACCAGTCATGCGATACATACGTAAACCATAATGTCCTTGAATTCGCGGTGGCAAGGAATACATATTTTGTTCAAGGTTAAGCTGAATTGCGCTTCGAACTTGTTGGTGAGTTAATTGATGGTTAGATCTGGTTTCAGCAAAGCTGCTGGCACAAGTAAGTAGCAACGAAAAGCTGATTAAACTGGTTAAGGATTTAAATTTTCGAATTGCCAACATTAAAGGCTCTCCTGATGATTGATGATGGATCAGTCGGTGGATTAAGTATAATGCTCATTTGTTGGATTAGGGATAAATTATCTTCATTAACTACTAAAATATCAAAAACTTGGCGATTTGTTATTGAAGCGTTAGTGTCTGTATTAATCAAATTAACTAAATTTTGTTGCCAAAGTGGGTGATAGTAATCAAGCCCTTCATTGGCAATGCCGTTAAAGCTATAGGCCATATTTTTCGCATCCGGCCATTGTTGATTAAAACTCGCCTGAAAAGCCTGATTAATGACGCTATCCAGTTGAATCTTGACGTTATCTGCATGCCATTGTTGATCTGAGTTTAAATAATACCAAGCGACTTTGCTGCGAAACACCCTAAGTTGCTGTCGATAAGACTCGGCAAATTGCTCTCTCGCTGAAGGGGCTAAATAGGCTAATTGCTGTTGTAGATGACTGCTTAGCCAATAATAACCTAATAAGTAATTATCTGTTGATACTCCCAGCTTATTTACCAAATAGAATTGGCTGCCTCGAGTCATAGCAGTAATGGCTTCGCTGAGGCTTTTCACCAGTTGCATTGCTTGGCGCCGATTAGATACATTTGTTGGAAAAACCACGCTCGCTTGGGCAAATTGCTGACCGATCACCGGATACCTAATGATATTCGCCATCGAATGCTTACTCGTGTGGATATAGAGTTCGCCAACTAAACGCTGCTGATGCCACAAGCGATAAGTTGTAATTGGCTCTGATGGCTTATTGACCGTTGAGGTGCCATTGCTAGAGCTATTGCCAGTGCCCGCGCTGGCATTGGTTTCATTAGTGGACGATATATCCGCTTGAACTTGGAGGGGGATCGCTTCGAATGTAAGCCCCAGAGGCGTTAATGCATCGATAACTTGCTGAAATAAATCACTACTATTTTTGGGGCCGAGATAAGGGGTATTTTCTATCTGACTAAGGGTTTTACCGATATTCCAAGGCGCTGTATTAATATTCTTGGTTTGGCTTTCTAAGAAGGATAATAACAGCTCAGTTGTTAATAACGGCTTTGATAATAATGATTGCGTTGCCTGTAATGGGGCGCTTTGGGGGGCTGCTGAGCCAATGCTGGGCTCTGTGGCAGAAATTTGCTGCTTAATGGTTTTAATTGTCGCTAACAACTGCTGATTTTTACTTTTTGCCCGTGCTTGATAGGCCTGCCAAGTGGTTTTTCGGCATTGCTCATCAGTTTGCAAAAGTAAGTATTTGGCTAAACTGATTTCAAAAGCAGAGTTTGTATCATCGTGGGTGGTATCTAACTGGCATTGTGCGTTATTAAATACCAATTTTAAATTACTATTACTAAGGTTTCGTCTTATGGTTGCCTGTGCATTGTGTAACTGTGACTTGGTATCGATATCAAGTTGGGCTAGTGTAATCGCCTTAACTTTATTAGCTAATAAAGAGTAGGGCATGTGGCTATCTTCAAGCTCTGCTATAAAACTAGATAATTGAGGCGCTGTTAACAATGCTGATAATTCATCGGCTAAATGTAATTGGCACATTAATAGCCCTTCGCGTTGGCGATGAGTGGCTAAATGGCGGTAGTAATTTAAACGATCGTTAAAATTGTTAAAGCCTAAGGTTAATTGCTCAAACTGTAATGCTTGGTAAGGGGTTGTTTGCTTTAAATCTAGGGATGCTAAAGACGGTTTGTATTGCAAACATTGTTGCACAAACAGCTGAAGAGGATTGGCAACTGCTTGCGCAGTTGCCAATAAACTAAAAGTTAGGATTACTACAGAAATGCTTTTTGGCATAAGCCACACGTTCTTCCACTGAAACGGCTGGGCCTTTGATAGACTCAACATGTTGCAAACGTTGTAAAATCCCTCTACCGTTTGCGGTTTGAATTGCAAGTCCTGGTCGAGCATTTAGCTCTAGCAGTAATGGACCTCGCTGCTTATCCAAAACCATATCGGTTCCTAAATAACCCAGTTCACACATTTCATAGGCACTGGATGCGGTATGAAGCAGGGTGTCCCAGTTAGGTACTTGAATTTGCGACAATTCAAATTGAGTATCAGGATGCTTTAACACAGGTTCATCAAATTGAACGGCAAATAAACTTTTGCCTGTAGCAATATCTAACCCGACACCAACAGCGCCTTGGTGCAAATTAGCTTTGCCGTCAGAAGCTGCTGTTGAGCAGCGTAGCATGCCCATTACGGGATAACCTTTAAACACGATTAAGCGTATATCAGGCACGCCTTCGTAACTAAAACCATCAAAAACCGGATCAAACTCAATCAAGCCTTCAACAATGGCGACATCAGGGGTACCGCCTAAAGAAAACAACCCACTTAAGATATTGGAGACATGACGATAAACTTCAGTCGGGGTCACTTCATCGCCATTAGGTTTATAGTAGCGACCGCCTTCCACTTTGGTGATCACCAAAATCCCTTTACCGCCAGACCCTTTTGCTGGCTTTATCACAAAGCCAGTACGGTCGATGACCATTTGTGGAATATCATTGATTTTGTGCTGCTCTTCAACAACACCAATTAAATCAGGTACCGCAATACCATTGGCTAAAGCTAATTGTTTGGTAATCAGCTTGTCATCCACACGTTTGTAATATTTACGCGGATTATATTTTCCAATGTAATCGATATTACGCTTATTCATATTTAATACGCCTTTACGGCGTAGTTCCCAAGGCCAGGCAAAGTTCATTACTGATCTCCAGCCAAAGGTTTAAAGCGTTTAAGCTCAGTGAGACGGTAGCCAGTGTATTGGCCCATCACTAGCACCATTGCCAAAATCACTAAGTGAATACCTAAGAAGTTAAATACCCAATATTGGATCCAGCTGTTACTCATCGCAAGGTAGGCTAAAGTCGCGACAAACAAGCTACCTCCACCGGCCATAACTACAGCTTTAGGGCCTTCTTCTTCCCATAAAATTGACATACGTTCAATGGTCCATGCCAAAATGATCATCGGGAAGAAGGTAATAGTTAAGCCTTCACTTAAGCCCACTTTGTAGGAGATAAGCGTAAACAAGCCGATAATAAATATCACCACAATAATAACCGCGGATATTCGGGATATGAGCAGTAAGTTAAGTTGTGATAGGTAAGAACGGATCATTAAGCCAAAGGCCACAATTAGCAAAAAGCCAATTAAGCCAGTTAATAAAGTTGTTTGGATAAAGGCTAATGCGATCAGTACCGGCATAAAAGTACCTGATGTCTTGATACCGATAATCACTCTTAAGAACACCACCACTAGCACGCCAATTGGTATCAATAAAATCCCTTTAAAGGTACTTTGTTCCTCAAGTGGTAATTGGTACAAAGAAAAATCCAGTGCATCAGAGTTTTTCATCATATCGATAGAGGTTGCAAGTGCTGAGCGTGTTTCTTGTAACATTGAAAAGTTAACTTGCGAGTTACTGCCGCCAATAACATCTAACACCGACTGATTATTGTGTTGCCATAAAACCAAGTTATCAGGACGGCCTTGTTTATTGCCTTCAACATCAAATAAAACCCATTCGCCATTATGGTAAACCTGCACATAAGGATTCAGTTGCTGACGACGACGTTGGTCTTCTAGCATTAGGCCACTGACTTGTTTTGCAGGAACGCCTTTTGAATGCAGCATTTGTAAAAACAACTGGGTGCGAGTGTTGACTGATAATAGCAGTGCTAAATTCTGCGATTGATTAGTGTCGTTAATCACTGACATTAACTGCTGTGCATAAGAAAGGTTATTAGCACTGCGCTGCCATACATCGTTCATGATTTGGTCAGCGGCGCCTTTTTCAGTGACTTGCCATAAAAACGGTTCAGGTGTTTCAGGTACTTCATCTTGGGTGACGTCAAGTTGACCTGTCGGTACCAGTGTTACACGGTAATATAATGATTGACGTCCAGAGGATTCACGAATTGACCAAACGGCTCTTCTGTCAGCCCCTTCTGAAATATTTAGACCATATCCAGGTGAGGTCGCATTTTCTGAAAGGACATCAAATGCAGGATCTTGTGGCAAAGAGAGTGATACTTCGGTTGGGTTATTATTACCATTAAACATCACTTTGGCTTCCACTGACCAGCTTTGAACCTGCTGACCAGGAAGGAAAGGGACGTTGTGTTCAACACTGCGATAAATACTGGCTGCAGTGCCAAATATAAATAATAACGCGACGAAGATAAAAAACGGTTTACGTGAATGCATTAGAAGTCCTATTTAACTTTTGTCGTTATTTGTTTGTCTTTTTTTCCATGAATATAGCTCTGGCCGACATCGACTACAGCAATATCTTTCATAAATTTACGACCAAGTAGTAAGGGGTAATCTAAATGACTACGATCGGTTAGGTTTAAGTCTGTTTCAGCGGCGTATTTACCAATTTGTAGGTGGGCATGAATAACGGGACGACGATCTTCAGGTTGTTCAGCGTCTTGTTTGATGCGCACAAAACGTTCAACTTTGTGTTCAAAAGTATCACCAGGTTGATCTTCACCATTGACCATCACATCGAAGCGAACCCATTGAACGCCATTACGTTCAAATAACACAATATTACGGGCGTCTAATGACGATGATTCAGCCCCTGTATCAATACGCGTAGCAAAAGCCGCCTTTAATTCGTCAATAAAAACACTTTCTACTTCACCCAGAACAAACTTATCGGTAATCGCTGACTCAGGGCACTGAGGTGGTTCATTTAATTGTGCTAATGCGACGGCATCCGCATCCATTTTTTCAGACTGCTTAGTTAGGGTATCAGTGATTTGTAACTTTAGTTGTTGTACTTCTTCATTTAAGGCAACAATTTCAGGTGTGGCGCTAATACATTGGGTATTAATCGCTTCAATAATAGCGGCCTGAGAGCTGGCTAAATTTGAAGTAAACTCTTCACTACCAACCGGAGTTACTTTTTCTGTTGATGCACAGCCGGTGATTAACGCGGCTGTACAAGATAAAATAAATACCTGCTTTAACATGATAATTCCTGTTATTTTAATAATCTAGGTTAAATTAAGTCGTGATTAGGTTGGTTCTTTATTGCAATAATCGTTGCACGTTTTGGGGCTGGGTAACCTTCTACCGTTAAACTAACATCATTTGGGTCAAGATAATCCACTAACGATTCGTTTTTCATCCATTTCGTTGAGCGCTGCTCTGCCATAGAGGTGACATCAACATCAACACAGCGAATATCGGTAAAATCGCATTTTTTAAGCCATAACATTAAGGCATCAACTGAGGGTAAAAACCATACGTTGTTCATTTTGCCGTATCTGTCTTCTGGCACTAAAACCGCATTTTCATCACCATCGATAACCAAAGTTTCTAATACAAGTTCGCCGCCCATACGCAGTTGATCACGTAACTGCATTAGATGGTCGATAGGTGAGCGGCGGTGATATAACACCCCCATAGAAAACACAGTATCAAACGCATCAAGTGGCGGCAGTTCTTCAATTCCCAATGGCAGTAAATGAACTGGGTGCTCATTACCTGCTAAACGTTTCACGGCTTCAAATTGGCATAAAAATAATGGCGAAGGGTCAATACCGACGACACGTTTTGCGCCTGCCCCTAACATGCGCCACATGTGGTAGCCGCTGCCACAACCGACATCTAATACGGTGCGATTATCTAAAGGCGAAATATGTTGTTTTACTCGATCCCATTTCCAATCACTGCGCCATTCGGTATCGATATCAATGCCGTGAATATTAAAAGGCCCTTTACGCCAAGGTTGAAACAAGCCTAAAAGGTTTTCAAGTTTTTCAGTTTGACCAGCAGTTAATTGGCTGCCATCGCCAATTTTGACACCGTTGAATAAATCGATGCTTGTTGGAGTAGGGTAATTAAGTTTGTTAAGGACTTTTTCCCATTTAGGTAAATTGCCGTGTTTATGTTCACGTTGCCACTTTCCTAAAATAGCCGGTAATTCTTCCAACCAGTGTTGTAACGATGAGTCGGCAATTTGTTGATAAAAGGAGCTGAAACTAATCACTTGATAGCCACCATAGATGCGAAATTAAAACATTGAAACCATACTGTTGAATGGCTAAAACCATTATCAGTAAAGCGTTGTTGGTGCATTGTTAAACTGTCTGGGCGCATGACATTTTCAAGTGCGCTGCGTTTTTGGCTGATTTCTAACTCACTATAGCCATTAGCACGTTTAAAATCGAGGTGCTGTTCATACAGCAATGATTGAATAACATCATCTTCAAAGCATAGCTTTTCTGAGATCACTAAAATGCCGCCAGGCAATAAGCCTTGGTATATTTTTTTGATTAAGCTATCTCTATCTTGCACCGGTAAAAACTGTAAGGTGAAATTTAACACCACCATAGAAGCATTGGTGATTTCTACATCTCTAATGTCACCACAAATCAACTCAACCTCAGTATCACTGACATAAGCAGCGAGATTTTCCTGACATCGAGAAACCATAGATTCGCTATTATCTACTGCGATAATACGGCATTGGCGTTGTTCAATTTGACGACGAATACTTAAGGTTGCAGAGCCTAAAGAGCTGCCTAAATCATAAATATTAGAATTTGGCGTGACATACCTATCAGCAAAATCACCTATAGTATTAATGATTTGTGCATAACCTGGTACAGAACGTCTAATCATATCGTTGAACACACCAGCGACGCGATTATCAAATTGAAAATCTGATATTTTGTCAGTTGCTGTGGCGTAAATTGTGTCTTGTTGAGAGTTCATCTGCAGTAACTTAGGGGTATTATATTGTCATTTTAGCTAATCCTAACAAATAGCAGCAAGTATCCCATTGGTATTTTTGTAATTTATTTTGTTTATTAGCAATTTTCTCGGTAAATTATTCATCTTGTTAGACAATTAGTCGATATAAAACGGTATGATGTACAGAAATTAAAAATAACCAACAAACACATAACCTTTTTCTTCAGAAAAAATACATCTTGCACAAGGGATAGCGCTTGAAGTTCACTCAATTTATATTTGTCATCATAGTCAGTTTAGTGCTCATTACTACTACTTGGGCTAATGCCTCCACAAATGAGATGCAAGTAAGCTCACTACCGAAAACGATAACGATTTCAATGAGTGAAGACGCTTACCCTTATCAATTTGTAGATCAAAATGGTAAGCCCTCGGGTTTGATGGTCGATTTATGGCATGAATGGTCAGTTAAGAGCGGCATCAAAGTAATTTTTAAACCCATGCCATGGAAGGAGTCACTCTCTGCAGTTGAACAAGGTAAGGTCGATGCTCATATCGGTATGGCAGTAAACGCCAAAAGAGAGAGAAAATTTGCTTATGCTAATCAAATAACAGCATTAAACAATTACGTTTACCTTCATAATGATATCGCCTCTAAAAAAAGTATTACAGATTTAAAACCTTTCAAAATAGGGGTCATTGAAGGCACAGCTCATCTCGATGATTTATTAGCCATTGAACCTAGACTTACATTCAAAACCTTTAAAACTAAACGCGAACTCGTCGATGCGGTAATTGATGGTGAGCTATATGCTTTTGCAGCTATTCAAGGTTATTACCAAGGTATTCCTGTTAATTTTGATTTGGCCAATAACTTTAAAACTTCCGCTAGAATTCCAATTAATACAGTTAATTTAGCGCCAGCGGTTGCCAAACGACACCGTCATTGGGTTGCTGAAATTAACCAAAGTTTTGCGAAAATATCAGCGAAGGCAATCGATGATATTGAAAAACGCTGGTTTGGCTTTAGACGTGAAACTGGTGGCTTGATGATCGCGATGCAAGTTGAACTTGAGCCGCTTGTTGCTATCAATCCTGATGGTCAACCCCATGGTTTATTTGTCGATATTTGGCAGTTATGGTCTGAAAAAACCGGCATTAGTATCAACTTTATACCCAGTGATATGAACGGTAGCATTAATTTAGTTAAAAAAGGGTTAGCCGATGTACATATTGGCTATCCTGAAAGCGATACCATGAATACCGGCCTGCATCGAGTTAATCATTTATACACAGTAAAAAGTCGCTTTTTTAGTTACCAAAAACAGATAACGAATATTAGTCAGGTTGATGGTAAACGCATTGGTATTTTTGCTACATCGCCTTATATTGTTGAGCTGAGAACATTACTGCCTAATGCGCAACTGCGCTATTACGACTCTATGGCTCAAATGGTCAAAGCGAGCCAAGACGGTGATATTGTCGGCTTTGTTGCATCAAGTGCGACGACGTCACATTACTTACTTAATAATAAAAAATGGGCAGATTTCTATCAGCTCACTTCTACTGAATTTAGCACTGAGATTTATAACCTCATCAATATTGAAAGTACAGAGCTGGCTGAGCGTATCGCCAATGGATTCAAGCTGATTAGTGTGCATGAACTAAATAAAATAGAACGTAAATGGCTAGTTAACAATGACGATCGCACTTTTATTAGCCGTGATAAGCAAATATTTTTAAGTCATAACGAGCAAAAATATTTGGACGCCTTAGGTGCATTAAAGTTGGGCTATCTAGAAGACTGGGCACCTATGGAATATCAAAATGAACAGGGTGAGTTTTCAGGCGTAAACAGCGACGTTGCAGAAATTATCTCTAACCAATTAGGCATTGATATTATTCCAGTTGCTTATCAAGATTGGGATAGCCTTAACAATGACATTAAATCAGGCACCATACACATGGTCGCGAGTATGGCCAACAGTAAATTGCAGCAGCCTAGGCTCGAATTTACCGATGGTTACTGGCCATCTCCTTGGGCCATTACCACCTCACTTACTGAGCAACCACTATTTAATTTAAGTCAATACACAGGTAAACGGATTGCGGTGGTTAAAGGCTACAGCATCAATAATCAATTAAGGCAACAATTTCCAGGCTTAAAGATCATGCCTGTGGCTGATGTCAAAAGTGGTTTAAAAGCCGTATCTACAGGTCAAGCTGATTTATTTATTGAGCAAGTGGTTACCTTGGCTTATGCACTTAATGAAGGCGGCTTTCCTGATTTGAAAATAGCACTGGTAGCAGATTTAGCTGAGCAAAAAAGTCATATTGGCGTCTATTCAGAACTTAAAAAGCTCATTCCACTAATTGATCGTGCCATCGACACTATTGATGAAACAAAGCAGCAGCAAATGTACCAGCATTGGGTGGCCATAGACTTAAGTAGCGAAGCAGATAAATATCAACATTGGTTCAAGATGCTGTTAATAGGGTTAGTTGTTGTTAGCGCGATTACCTTGTTTGTTACTTTGAGTAACAGGCGACTAAAGGCAGAAGTGGATCTTCGTAAACAAGCACAATTAGAAAGTAAATTTGCCGCTGAGCATGATCCTGTTACGCATTTACCTAATCGGTGTTTACTTGATGATAGATTAGCTTGTGCCGTCACTGCTCATCTAAGAGAGCAACATAAATTTGCCATTTTGTTTATTGATATCGATAAGTTCAAACCAGTTAATGAGGCCTATGGTCATCATGTTGGCGATCAAGCATTAGTTGCCATAGCAAATAGCTTGAAAAAAGTGGTTAGAAAATCAGATACAGTCTCTCGATTTGGTGGTGATCAATTTGTCATACTGCTGAATAATATCGATAACGCCGAAAGTGCAATTAAGGTGGCTGAAACCATTACAGCTAACCTAACTGAGCCTCTGGAAATTGATGGTCTCAGTCTAACGCTAACTGCCAGTATCGGTGTGGCGATTTATCCTGATGATGGTGATAATGCCATTGCATTGTTAAAGAGCGCCGATAAAAATATGTATCGCAAGAAGAAAAGCGCTAACAACTTAGGTTACCAATAAGCTCAATAGTCTTGATTTATCTCTAACAAATAAACTCAAGGCTTGGCAGCGGTTAACCAAAAATGCAGCAGATCCACCAAAAAAGCATTGGATGATGCTTTTTTGCACGTTTATTGTGCTAACTTTTTCCTAAAGCCGCGTTAATTGCAGTAAACTATTTCAAAGCTTGTAGTAAAATAATGTTCGGATTTATTTATCACGTCGTTGACGTTGTTTAAGTACTATAGTTGCTAGCATTATTTATCTAATGTTTAACAGAATTATTTTTTAGAACCTATTACCGAATTAAGGGTAGAGTTAAATGCGCAGTCAATATTGTGGAGACGTCAATAAGTCTCATCTTGGTCAAGAAGTCACCTTAGTAGGTTGGGTAAACCGTAGCCGTGATTTAGGTGGCGTGATTTTTTTAGATCTTCGTGACAGAGAAGGGATTGTACAAGTTGTTTATGATCCGGACTTAGAAGATGTTTTCAAGGTTGCCAGTAGTTTACGTGGTGAATTTTGTGTACAAGTTAAAGGCGTGGTGCGTGCAAGACCTGACAGCCAAATCAATGCACAAATGAAAACCGGTGAAATTGAAGTATTAGGTAAAGACTTAGTAATTATCAATGCTTCTGCGCCGCTACCATTAAGCATGGATAACTACCAAAACAATAGTGAAGAGCAGCGTTTAAAATACCGCTACTTAGATTTACGTCGCCCAGAAATGGCTGACAGAATCGTATTTCGCTCTAAAGTGACCAGCGCTGTGCGTCGTTTCCTTGATGACAGCGGCTTTTTAGATATTGAAACGCCAATCTTAACCAAAGCAACACCAGAAGGCGCTCGTGATTATCTAGTCCCAAGCCGTACCTATAAAGGTCAATTCTTTGCCTTGCCTCAGTCACCACAGTTGTTTAAGCAATTGTTGATGATGTCTGGTTTTGACCGTTATTACCAAATCGTAAAATGTTTCCGTGATGAAGATTTACGTGCAGATCGTCAACCAGAATTTACTCAAATTGATATCGAAACTTCTTTCATGTCGTCAGATCAAGTGATGGCGAAAACTGAAGCAATGGTTCGTGGTTTATTTAGCGACTTATTAAATGTCGATTTAGGTGAATTCCCACGTATGCCATACGCAGAAGCCATGGCACGTTTTGGTTCAGACAAGCCTGATTTACGTAACCCACTAGAGTTAGTGGATATCGCTGATTTGGTTAAAGACGTAGAATTTGCAGTATTCAGTGGTCCAGCTAACGATGTTGAAGGTCGCGTTGCGGCATTACGCATTCCAACAGGCGCATCTTTGTCTCGCAAACAAATTGACAACTACACTAAGTACGCTGGCATCTACGGTGCTAAAGGCCTAGCGTGGATGAAGATTAACGACTTATCTGCTGGCATTGAAGGTATTCAGTCACCAGTACTTAAATTCTTAAACGAAGAAATCGTTAACGAAATTATCAACCGTACAGGTGCACAAACGGGTGACATCGTGTTATTTGGCGCTGATAAAGCCAATGTTGTTGCTGAAGCAATGGGAGCACTACGTCTTAAAGCCGGTGAAGATTTTGACCTACTTGAAGGCGAATGGCGTCCATTGTGGGTTGTTGACTTCCCAATGTTTGAGAAAATTAACGGTGGTTTCCACGCTGTTCACCATCCGTTTACCGCAGCATGTGATGTCACGCCGGAGCAATTAGAAGCCGATCCAGCTGCTGCGATTTCAGATGCATACGATATGGTATTAAATGGCTGCGAATTAGGCGGCGGTTCAGTGCGTATCCATAATGCAGAGATGCAAAGTGCGGTATTCCGTATCTTAGGTATTTCAGATGAAGAAGCGAACGAGAAGTTTGGCTTCTTACTTGAAGCATTACGTTATGGTACACCACCTCATGCAGGTTTAGCCTTTGGTTTAGATCGCATCATCATGTTAATGACAGGTGCAAGCTCTATTCGTGATGTTATGGCATTCCCTAAAACAACCACAGCGGCTTGTCCGTTAACCAATGCGCCAGGTTTTGCTAACCCGCAACAGTTAGTTGAATTAGGTATCAATGTTATCCCACAAGAGAAGCCAACTACTGAAGAGTAATCTAAAGTTTGGCTACATTGATAAAATAACAAACCGAGGCTTATGCCTCGGTCTGTTTTTATAATACCGAAGTGTGTAATCTAACAGGTATTGAGACCAGAAATTTAAAGGACTTACCATGGCTGGACACAGTAAATGGGACAATATTAAGCATCGTAAAGCGGCCCAAGATGCCAAGCGTGGCAAACTATTCAGTAAATTTATTCGTGAGTTAACAGTTTCAGCACGAGAAGGCGGCTCAGATCCTGATGCTAACCCGCGTCTACGGGCTGCAATAGACAAAGCCTTATCAAATAATATGACCCGAGACACAGTCGAGCGCGCAGTAAAACGTGGCGCCGGCGAGCTTGATGGTCAGCAGCTTGATACCATTATTTATGAAGGTTACGGCCCAGGCGGAACAGCGGTGATGGTTGAAACCATGACCGACAACAAAAACCGAACTGTCTCTGGCGTGCGCAATGCATTCAGTAAGTCAGGTGGTAACCTAGGCACCGATGGTTCAGTCGCTTACATGTTTACTAAATCAGGGGTTATTTCTTATCCAAATACCGTCGATGAAGATCAACTGATGGACGCCGCCTTAGAAGCGGGTGCAGATGATGTGGTTACCCATGATAATGGTGCATTTGATGTGCTCACCACGCCTGATGCATTTGGCAGTGTAAAAGATGCCCTTGATGCAGCAGGGTTTGAAGCTGTAAATGCCGAAGTCACCATGATTGCAGGGACAAAAGCTGATCTAGATGCTGATACTGCCGCAAAATTTATGCGCTTGATTGATAACCTTGAAGATCATGATGATGTTCAAGAGGTGTATCACAATGCAGAAATATCAGACGAAGTAATGGAAAGTCTGGGTTAAGGATATCTTAAAACTGTGACAACAATATTAGGCATTGACCCAGGTTCGCGCATTACTGGCTACGGAATCATAAAGTGCCAAGGCAGACAACAACTGTATTTAGGTAGTGGCTGTATTCGAACCTCTGCAGATGATTTACCGACTCGATTAAAACAAGTTTTTGACGGCATTACTGAAATCATCAAGCAGTACCAACCGGATCAATTTGCCATTGAACGGGTTTTTATGGCAAAAAATGCCGATTCGGCTCTAAAGCTTGGACAAGCACGCGGCGCAGCCATTGTGGCGGCCATGAATGCTAATCTGCCGGTTGCTGAATACAGTGCAACCCAAATTAAAAGTGCTGTTGTAGGGACGGGGCGCGCGCAAAAAGCGCAAGTTCAGCATATGATCCAGCAAATTTTTAAATTGCCTGCTGCGCCTCAAGCTGATGCAGCCGATGCACTTGGCGTTGCTATTTGTCACTATCACACTTATCAAAGTTTAATTGCAATGGGCGGAAAAGCTCAAAGCCGCACATATGGAAGATACAAATGATTGGAAGATTATGCGGATTGGTGGTTGAGAAACAGGCCCCAGAAATTGTCCTTGATGTTAATGGCGTTGGTTACGAGTTACAGGTACCAATGACCAGTTTTTACGAGTTACCGGAACTAAACCATACCGCAATGCTATACACCCACTTTGTAGTGCGTGAGGATGCGCAATTACTTTATGGTTTTATTACTAAGCAAGAGCGAGCGTTATTTCGTTTATTAATAAAAACCAATGGTGTTGGCCCTAAACTGGCGCTTACCATTTTGTCAGGTATGACCGCTGGCGAGTTTGTTAATTGTGTTGAGCGTGACGATATCGTGACCTTAGTTAAGCTACCCGGTGTCGGTAAAAAAACCGCAGAACGCTTGGTTATTGAAATGCGCGATAAACTGAAAAGTTTACTCGAAGCCTCTGCGGGCTCCGAGCGTGAGTTTGCATTGCAAAGTAACTATCAACCTGCAGTGGTTGAAAACAATGCCGAAGAAGATGCCATTGCCGCATTAGTGTCATTAGGCTACAAACCCGCGCAAGCGAGTAAAGCGGTGATAACAGCTTATTCAGACGGCATGACCAGCGAAGTATTAATTAAAGCTGCGCTAAAATCGATGCTTTAACTCCGGTATTTAATTGCTTAATTAAAGAGATATAAATGATAGAAGCAGATCGCTTAATACAACCACAAGAATTTGAGCAAGAAGTACATATTGATAGGGCAATGCGCCCTAAAATGCTTGAAGACTATACTGGTCAAGATGATACCCGCGCCCAGCTTAAAGTGTTTATTGAGGCAGCGCTTAAACGCGAAGAAGCCTTAGATCATATGTTGATATTTGGCCCTCCAGGTTTAGGTAAAACTACGCTGGCGATGATTGTTGCCAATGAAATGGGCGTAAATATTAAGTCTACTTCAGGGCCTGTACTTGAAAAAGCGGGCGATCTTGCTGCACTTCTGACAAACCTTGAACATGGTGATGTGCTATTTATCGATGAAATACACCGTTTAAGCCCAGTAGTGGAAGAAATTCTCTATCCAGCCATGGAAGATTATCAATTAGATATTATGATTGGTGAAGGACCTGCAGCGCGTTCCATTAAACTCGATTTACCCCCCTTTACCCTAATTGGCGCCACCACTAGAGCGGGGGCGTTAACGTCGCCTTTGCGGGCCCGTTTTGGTATTCCACTACGTCTTGAGTTTTATAACGTAAAAGATCTTTGTACCATTGTGACTCGCTCAGCCAAAGTCATGGAATTACCCATCGATGAGCAGGGCGCCTTTGAAATTGCAAAACGCTCAAGGGGAACACCTCGTATCGCTAATCGTTTGTTAAGACGTGTTCGCGATTACGCTGAAGTAAAGCATGATGGCTTTGTAACTGCAGAGGTTGCACAAAAAGCGCTGGATTTACTTGATGTTGATTTAGAAGGCTTTGATTATCTAGACAGAAAATTATTGTTAGCCATCATTGATAAGTTCATGGGCGGGCCTGTGGGTTTAGATAACCTTGCCGCTGCTATTGGTGAGGACAGAGAAACCATTGAGGATGTATTAGAGCCATTTTTAATCCAACAAGGCTTTATACAAAGAACCCCACGTGGCCGCATTGCAACAGATAGAGCATACCTGCACTTTGATATCATAAAACCAGCAGTTTAATTTGTTGTAATAAAAAAAGGAAAGCTAAGGCTTTCCTTTTTTTTTGCTTATAAATAATGGTGCAGTATTGAATAAATATTCATTATTAACTTATCGAAGAATTGTAACATTTATAAATGATTAAAAATAAAACATACCGGATGGCATAATACTCAATTGTTAAATTGTAATAACCTAACAGCTGCTTGTGTTGTACTTGTTAAAAGCTGATGCTATTTAATTGAGCTATACAAACAATCCTACAGATAAAATTACCTTTCATTGTTATAAATATACTTGTTCAAATAGTAAGCACAGTTGTTGTTCCTATAAAGATGCAGTACTGGTGCGGGTTACAGTGTTTTGGATCGTAAACAGCTCATTAACTGAATAGCAACTGACTAAATATGTTTTATATTGCGCAAGGTTCAATAATATTGTGTGATCATTGTCACATATATTTGTTTTGATAAGTATTAAAAATGTTATTTTCGTACTAGATGATAACTCTTTATTTAATGCTTGTTGGCAGTGTTATTCACTGCTTTGTGAAATAAATTCTATTTTAGTGCGATAGCTACTTATGAGTATTAACACTTATGGTCGTAAGTCTTTAACAAAATAACGCTTAAAAGTTAAAGGTTAGTGGTTTGACGAAATATCTCTGGTTATACAGTATCTAGTTCAACGCAAATTTAAATACTTATTTAATTGCGTACATAGAATAAGAAAAGATATCACCAGGGAGCAACAAATGACTAAAAGAACTAAACTATCGAACAGTATCAACTTCGCTTTATTAGCGTCAGTTTCTGCTACTTCAGCCGTATCGGTAACTGCTTATGCAGCAGAAGAATCTGCAAACGTTGAAAGAATTGCTGTTACGGGCTCCCGTATTCAACGTCAAGACATGGAAACAGCATCGCCTGTTACTGTGATTGACGCCAGTGCTATCAAAGCGGAAGGTTATAACTCTGTAGACGAAATTCTACAATCTCAACCTGCGATGGCCGGTATGGCTGCAGGTGCTACCACCAACAACGGGTCTGATGGTGTCGCGCAAGTTGATTTACGTGGTATGGGATCAAACAGAACATTAGTGCTATTAAATGGCCGTCGTATGGTTAACTCAGGTTCTGGCGCTGACAGTGCAGTAGATTTGAACACGATTCCAGTTGCTATGATTGCTCGCGTTGAAATCTTGAAAGACGGTGCTTCTGCTGTTTATGGATCTGATGCCATTGCTGGTGTTGTAAACATCATTACTAAGAAAGACTTTGAAGGCTTCCAGTTTGACATTAATGGTGGCGCAACTGACAAAGGTGATGCTGAAAATATTGAGCTAAGTGCATTATATGGCTTCGATACAGGCAGGGGTAATGTGACCTTTGGTTTAGCTTACTCAGAACGTAAAGGCGTGATGCAGGGCGATCGTGATTGGGTTTCAAAAGGTGATAGCTCTTTTACGCCACAAGGCGGCATCGTTGGTAATAAGCTAGATTCTGATGGTAATCCTATTTTTGATGATAAAGGAAACAATGTCACAGAAGTCAAAAATTATGATAACGGTGATTGGATTGCTCAAGAGCAAGGCTATGACTTCACCCAAGATAGCTGGTTACAAACGCCAAATAAACGCTATAGTTTCTTTGCTAACGGTCACCACGAATTTTCAAATGACCTAACTTTAAGCGGTGATTTACTTTACACAAAACGTAAATCTAGCCAAATGATGGCGGCTCAACCTGCTAACTTAGATTTAAAAGTCTGTGAAGGTAATATTAAGCAAGATGATTGTATTACTCTAGATGATGCAATGATATCAGGTGGAATCGGAGCTGATGAAAAGGGCTTTATTAACTATCGTAAACGTATGAATGACGTTGGTAACCGTATCTATGAGCAAGAAACGGATACGTTACGTGTATCTGCCGGCTTAGCGGGCTATTTAGATGTTAATACCGGTTTGGACTGGGATGTATCATATACCTACGGCAGTAACAAAGCTGATACTTGGGTACATAATTCGATCCATGAAGGCAACATGATAAAATCAATCAATGCTAATCAAGATGCATGGTTTGGTGGCGACCCTATGAGTCAAGACATGATTAATGCCGTTAGCTACACAGAGCAAACAGATGGCGGTAACGATCAACATGTTATTGCTGGTGTGATCAGCGGCGAAGCGTTTGATTTAGATGCCGGCGCCGTGGCTTTCGCAATCGGTGCAGAGTACCGTCATGAAAGCGGTTACTACAACCCAGATCCAGTGATTGTTGCTGGTGAAGGTACTGCAGCGCAACAAGATCCAACTGATGGTAGCTTCGATGTATTCTCAGTATACCAAGAAGTCAGTGTACCTTTCACTGAAAAGCTAACCGGTGAGTTTGCCCTACGTTATGATGATTACTCGACCTTCGGTAATGCAGCTACTTGGAAAGTAGGCTTAACCTATGAAGCCACTGATGATTTAATGCTTCGTACTGTTGCGGCCACCGGTTTCCGAGCACCAAGTGTGAGTGAATTATTCGGCGGCAACTCAGGTTCATTCGATTTCCTAGATGATCCTTGGGGTAATGAGTTAGATCACCAAATTTTAGTAAACTACACCTCAGATGAAAATTTAGACGCTGAGTCTTCAGAATCTTACACTGCAGGTTTAGTTTACTCACCAAGCTATGTTGATGGTTTATCAATCACCCTAGATTGGTGGAGATTTAAGATTGACAACGCTATTGCACGTTTAGATGTTCAAGCGGGTCTAAATAACTGTTTTGCTGGCGATGTAAGTGCATGTGAAACTTTTAGTATTGGTCAAGATGGCGATTTATCTGACCTAAGTAACCCACTAACAAACGTAGGTTACCAAGACACAAGCGGTATTGACTTTAACTTGGCTTATAGCTTTGAAGCATTTGGTTTAGATTGGAAAATCAATAACGATTTAACTCACTTGATTAAGTTTGAGCAAGATGGTCAAAATTATACAGGTACAATTGGTGGTATGTTCGGTGGTTACGCTGAATACAAAAACAACTTTAACATCAGTGCTAGACAGGGTGATTGGAGTGTAATGTATTCAAACCGTTATATCGGCGAAATGAATGACATCAACACGGATGCTCCGATTGATTCAATTCTTTACCACAATATATCAGCAACGTATTTCTTCAGCGACGCAGTGTCAGCTAATATTGGTATTAAAAACTTAACCGATGAAGAGCCACTGATGATCCCAAGTGAAAACGATGCGGGTACAGTTCCTGAAGTGTATGACACCATTGGTCGTCAAATCTATGCAGGTGTATCATTTAAGTTCTAAGCCATTACAACTTAGGTGAACTCAATAAAAAGCCAGCTAACGCTGGCTTTTTTGTGTTTGCATTCAGATAACCAAGCTTATCGTTAACCTAAGCCCTTAGTCGCAGACTTCATTTGGATTAGCTCAATTTTGTAACCATCAGGATCTTCAACAAAGGCAATTTCAGTACTGCCGCCAGCAACAGGTCCAGGTGCGCGAGTGATATTAGCGCCTGCAGCAGCAATGGCTTCACAGCGAGCGTAAATATCTTCTTCGCCAATGGCTAAGTGGCCAAAGCCTGTACCCAAGTCATAACTCTCAGTACCCCAGTTGTAAGTTAATTCAACTACAGCTTGCCCGGTTGATTCATCACCGTAACCGACAAAGGCGAGGGTGTATTGGTATTGTTCATTTTCTGATTTTCGTAATAATTTCATGCCCATAACATGGGTATAAAATTCAATGCTACGGTCAAGGTTGCCAACACGGATCATGGTATGAAGAAGTTGTGACATAATATTCTCGATAATTGAATGTATGTAAGTAACTGTTCAAGCATAACAAATTTTCATCTGAGATATAAAATTGATTTCAGGTTAAAATTTACGTTTTAGTTCACAGTTTTGTTGTTAAAGAATAGGAAAATAATTATTAAAAGCTAAAATTAACTTATATTCATTTGGAGACAAGATAATGACAACAGAACTAAAAATGGCTCTTGGTACCTCAGTAGTAATCGCAGTATGTTTCAGCGCATTTTTTGTATCAATGTTTTAAAACTTGCTGAAAATATTCACAAAAAAACCGCTTATAGCGGTTTTTTTGTGCCTTAAATTTGACCTAGTCAAACGAAGTGCCTTTTTGCTTCTTTTTATGGGTAAATTTTGCAGCTTTAGTAAATATGTTAGCTAAGCCAGAACACAATGGCGCTGAAAACATATAAGGCATTTTTAGTTTATTGATCAGCACTAAAACAGCCAGCGGTGCTAACAGGGCAAAGATAAAACCAATAACAAGTTGCTCGACAAAAGCATGTATGCCTAGTTGATTTAGTAGTGCTCTAGCGGCTCCGCCCGCAACAACATGCATCAGATATATTGCCATTGAAGAGCGGCCTAAATAAGCAAAAAAACTTAGGTTAAATTTTGCCAGATGAATAGATAAAGAAACGATAAAACCAATTGAAATTATAGCCAGTAACAAAGACTGTATACCTCTATCACGATATTCTAATGACAGATAACCGTGAAATATCCATTGTCCTAATATGAAAGCCAAAAATAATCCGATAAGGGCTAATTTACTATCAAGCCACTGCGTTTTTATATGCAGTGAAAAAATAATGCCGAGCGCAAAAAAAGCTGTGTTTTCAGTAATGTAATTAATGATTTTATCATCTGAAATCAACGTACTAGTTAAATACATAATAATGCTGAAAATGCCGAACACAGCGCTGAAGCGTTGTGGCAATAAACGATATGCTAGCGTCGTTAATGCAAAAATTAACAATAAAGCATATAAGAACCAAAAATGTGCTCGAGGGGCCCACAGCAGTGAAAGCACGTCAGTAAAAGAGGTACTTCCATTGGTGTAGCTAGGTAAAAGTACTTCTAATGAACCTTGTAATATTGACCACAATAAGTAGGGGTAAAAAATAGTATCAATTTTACTGAAAACTAATTCTTTCGGTCCTCTCTTTTGAAATGATGTAACAAAGAATAACCCTGATAAAAAGAAAAAAAGCGGAATGTGAAAACTATAAACTAGGCTATCGGCTAGTTTGTAAAAAGGAACGGGTAAATCTATGCCCGAATGATAAATGCCACGGGCTACATGGCCATACACCACTAACATAATGCCTATTGCTTTAGCGTATTCAACCCAAGCAGTGTCTTTTTGAGTCACGAAATATCCTTTTCGAAATGTTTTTGAGTGACTTGAGCAGTGCTCCAAGCCACAAATAATTCTCACTATATATTGAGCATTTAGATGAATTAGCTGTAATGGTTATGACAAACAGGTGCAATTATCAACAGCTTATAATGAAAGCAAAACATATCACAGTATTAACATTTTATTAGTGCAAAAGTATTAACTGATTTGGGGGATAAATGGTATTTACGGGATGCTATTTAACAGTTAAACCATTGCCAATTGGAAGGCAATGGTTCGTGGAGAGGCTAAAATAAAAACTAACAAAAATTGATAAATAATAAGATGTTAGATTATTAATCTTCTGGGTAAACCTTATCTTTATACTCGCAAAGGTCTTCTATCAAACAGCTACCACATCTGGGTTTGCGGGCGATGCAAGTATAGCGGCCATGGAGAATAAACCAGTGATGTACATCGACTTTAAACTCTGCCGGTACGACTTTTAGCATTTTTTCTTCAACTTGGTCGACATTTTTACCCATCGCAAATTTAGTGCGATTCGCCATTCTAAAAATATGCGTATCAACGGCAATAGTAGGCCAACCAAATGCGGTGTTGAGTACGACATTGGCGGTTTTACGGCCAACGCCAGGCAGTGCTTCTAATGCCTCACGATTTTCGGGTACTTCGCCACCATGTTGATCAATTAAGATTTTACAGGCTTTAATAACGTTTATCGCTTTGTTGTTATAAAGCCCAATGGTTTTAATGTAAGTTTTTAGACCATCAACGCCAAGATCGTAAATTCCTTGAGCTGTGTTGGCAACAGGGAATAACTTGTCAGTGGCTTTATTGACGCTGACATCGGTTGCTTGGGCCGACAGGGTGACGGCAACCAGCAATTCAAACGGCGATGAAAAGTTTAATTCAGTTTCAGGTTTAGGGTTATTGTCCCGAAGACGGGTTAACATTTCATATCGTTTTTGTTTGTTCATCTATTAGCTAACCTTGGTAATTCTGGCGCGAGCTATGGCTTCACTTTGTTGTTTTGGTTGACGGCTTTCAAGTTTTGCATCAATAACATTTTTAAGGGCAATTAACAGTCCCATGGCGATAAACGCCCCCGGCGGTAACATTGCAATTAAAAAATGGCTATCGAGTTGAAAGACTTGAATCGTCAGTGCGCTTGCCCAGTCACCTAGCAGTAGCTCTGCACCATCAAATAAAGTGCCTTGGCCAAGTACTTCACGTACTCCGCCAAGCACCACTAAAATGGCGGTAAATCCAAGCCCCATCATAAGTCCATCAAATGCAGCGCTGCTAACATTGTTGCGTGATGCAAAGGCTTCTGCTCGGCCAATGATCACACAGTTGGTGACAATCAAGGGCAAGAAAATACCTAAAGAAAGATATAAGCCATAGGCATAAGCATTTATTAACAGCTGCACACAGGTTACTAGTGCGGCAATGATCATCACAAACACTGGAATACGGATTTCTTTTGGAACAAAGTTGCGCACCAATGATACCAGTACATTGGAACCGACCAGCACTAGAAGTGTGGCAACACCTAAGCCTAAAGCGTTAGTTACCGTAGCGGTAACAGCTAATAACGGACATAAGCCTAATAACTGAACCAATCCGGGGTTGTTTTTCCACAATCCTTGCCAAGCTATTTCGCGGTAATTAGTCATGATCTCGTCCACATTGGTTTATGGTGCTATAAAGCGTTTGCCTGTTGTTTTTGACATAGGTTAGGGCATTATTAATCGCTTTGACATAAGCTCTTGGGGTAATGGTCGCCCCGGTAAATTGGTCGATGTTACCACCATCTTTTTTAACAGCTAATGGTTTATCGTTTGAATTAAAAGCTAACCCAGCAAAGGCTAAAACCCAGTCAGATTTTCTTAAATCAATTTTGTCACCTAAGCCTGGTGTTTCCTGATGGGCTAAGGTTCTTACGCCTAGTAGAGTGTTGTCGTTATCGACTCCAATAATAAGTTTGATATCACCGTTATAACCGTCAGGGGCAATGGCTTTAATGGCTATTGCGACGGGTAAATCACCCTGTTTGGCAATATAGGCAGATAGCGCTTGGTCGCTGCCCAAATATGCTTGATCAATCACGGCAATACAATCGTCAGTTAACGCATTGTCATGCATTGCTTGAGGTATGATTTGTTGCAGTACGCTTGTAAGTTGTTTGCGTTGCTGGTCAATAATCCTGTCAGCAGTTAAATAGTTCACGCTTGCCACTAAACCAGTGCAACACAAAGCAAATATCGCAAGTATCAGGCCATTTCGCGTAATAATATTAGACATAATAAATCCTGTTTAATTTCCTGCTCTATGGCCGTATGAACGTGGACGAATGTAGTAATCAATAAATGGGGCACACATATTGGCAAGTAAAACAGCAAAGGCGACCGCATCAGGGTAGCCTCCGTATGTTCTAATGACAAAAATAAGCACGCCTATGATAGCGCCAAATAACAATCTGCCCCGAGGGCTGGTTGCTGCGGTAACAGGGTCGGTGGCTATAAAGAAAGCACATAACATGGTGCCACCAGAAAACAGGTGCAGTAAAGGGCTAGCATGGGTACTTGGATTCAATAAAAATCCCACACCTGCACAGATAAATATCGCTAATAATATGCCAGTACTGATCTGCCAGCGGATCACCTTGAGTTTTAACATCACAAGGCCGCCGAATAGATATGCAACATTGACCCAAAGCCAGCCAACACCTGCTATGCCATCAAAAACATTCTTCTGTAAACTTTCGGCGCTAGTTAACCCCATAGATAAATCAGTTTTGAAGGTGTCTAACGGTGTCGCCATGGTATGACCGTCGATGCCAAGACGATATAGATTAATATCCACATTGGATAATTCAAATATTGAGTTTAATGCCGCCATTATGCCCACATGATTGCTAGCAAGTTCTGCTGGTGCAACCCATGAGGTCATTTGTACTGGAAACGAAACCAGTAACAGAACATATGCCGCCATGGCAGGATTAAAGATATTGTTACCTAGCCCGCCATATAAATGCTTTACGATTACGATGGCAAAAAGACTGCCTATAACCGTCATCCACCAAGGTGTTAACGGGGGGATGGCAACGGCGATTAATAATGCGGTAACCAAGGCGCTATTATCTGCTAAGGCAGTTTTAATTGATTTATTGCGTAACTTCATTATGCAAGCTTCAGCGCTTAAGGCTGTTACTACGGCAATAATGATTTGCACTAAAGTCCCCATACCAAAGAAGTAGGTTTGGGCTAAAATACCTGGAATTAAACAGTAGGCAACACGCAGCATGACTTTATTGGTCTGCAGTGTGGTACTGACATGTGGAGATGAAGCTATTTTAAATGCCATGTTTATTCCTTTTCACTCAGCTTACGCTGATTTTCAAGCTTCTTCGCTTTTGCTTTAGCAACTGCAGCTGCAATTCGTGCTTTTTTGTCGTCAGCAGCATCTGTTGGTGCAGGTTCTTCTGTGACGGTTGTTGTCGTTGATACTACAGTTTCAACTTCAGCTTCAGGATCATTTTTAGCCGCAAGTTTTTTCGCTTTGGCCTTAGCAACAGCAGCTGCAATTTTCGCTTTTTTGTCGTCAATAGCATCTGTTGGAGCAGGTTCTTCTGTGACGGTTGTTGACGTTGATACTACAGTTTCAACTTCAGCGTCATTTTTAGCCGCAAGTTTTTTCGCTTTGGCCTTAGCAACGGCAGCCGCAATTTTCGCTTTTTTGTCGTCAACTGGTTCTGAGGTTACTGTTGTAACTTCGCTAACAACTTGTTCGCTATCAACTTGTTCGCTATCAACTTGTACGTTAGTAGCTTGAACAGAGGCTGATACATCATCAGTTGCATTTTTAGCAGCGAGCTTTTTCGCTTTGGCTCGTGCAACGGCGGCCGCAATCTTAGCCTTTTTGTCGTCAACTTGTTCGTTGGCAGCTTGAGCTGATGCTGATACATCATCAGTTGCATTTTTTGCAGCAAGCTTTTTCGCTTTGGCTCGTGCAACAGCTGCGGCTATTTGTGATTTTTTGTCTGTAGCTGAGTTACTAGGTTCACTGCTAGTAGTAACAGTGCTAGTAGTTACAGAGCTAGTAGTTAAAGGCGTGTCATCAGCATTAACTGGAACGCTACTAGCGAGTTTCTTGGCTTTTGCTCGGGCAATAGCGGCTTTAACTGCTGCACTTTTATCTGTAGCGGCAGTATTGTTATTTGTTTCTTCAGCGGGCGTTGCTGCAGCTTGTTTTTTGGCGGCAATACGCGCCATTGCTTCTGCGACAGCATCTTTTTTACTGCTATCCATAGCGGCTTTACGTTTCTCTGCTGCGAGCCTTGATTTTTCTTCGCGGGCACGCTTTTCATCTTCAAGGCGTTGCAAGCGGGCTTCAAAACGTATTTTAGCCTGCTCAGCTTGGAATTTTTCTTCCGCTTCATTTTTGAGTGCTGATTTGGCAATTCGATAATACTCAACCAGTGGAATATCACTGGGGCAAACATAACTGCAACAGCCGCATTCAATGCAATCTTTTAAATTAAAGCTAGCGGCCTTGTCGTACTCTTGGGCTTTTGCATGCCAGAATAATTGTTGCGGTAATAACAGAGCAGGGCAGACAACTGCACATTCTCCGCAGCGGATACAGGCTTTTTCATCTACATCAGGGGCGATTTCATCACTGCTTGGTACCAATATGCAGTTTGTCCCTTTTAATACTGGAACATCAGTATTAGGCAGAGCATAACCCATCATAGGGCCACCGATGATGACTTTAGCACTTGTATTATTGCTGGCTTTAACTGGAGTTTTTGTTTGCTTGAGAGCATGGGTGATCGGTGTACCGATAGGTACCCAATAGTTGCCAGGTTGTGATACTTGATTACCCGTGATGGTCACTAATCTTTCAATCAAAGGTTTACCGTTTAACACCGCATCTTGAATAGCAAAGGCGGTGCCGACATTGTGGACCACAATACCTTGCTGAGCCGGAATGCTTCCTGTGTGTATTTCTTTACCGGTCACAATTTGAATCAACTGCTTTTCGCCACCAGAGGGATACTTAGTTGGAATGATGGTGATGCGAGTCATTTTAGCTAAGGATTCAAAGCGCGCTAACGCGGTCTTCATCGCTGCAGCGGCTTCCGGTTTGTTATCTTCGATAGCAATAATTATCCGTTGAGGTTTCAACAAATAATCGATAACTTCGATGCCTTTGATGATATCAGTTGCGTATTCACGCATTAACACATCATCAGAGGTGATATAAGGTTCACACTCAACGCCATTAATGATCACAAGATCAATTTCACTGGCTGGATTAAGTTTTATATGACTTGGAAACGTTGCGCCGCCCATACCCGCGATGCCAGCTTGCTTAATTTTCTCAATAACTTGTTGGTTACTCAGTTCTGTCAATGTCGCTGGCAAAAATGCCACAGCAGTATCTTTACAATCAGCGGCAATGGTGCAAGTTAAACAAGGTAAACCAGAGGCATGATTACTCGCATGCTGTTCAATACTGATAATTTTACCCGATGTAGGCGCATGTACAGGAAGGTACATAAAGCCTTCACCCTCAGTGAGCATTTGCCCTTTGAGTACCTGCTCGCCGACTTTTACCGTTAAACGGGCGCAATCACCGACTTGAGGCAGGGGTACTCTATATTGAGTTGCTAAGGGCAGTTGGCGTACAGCTTGAGTATTAGACAGAGTCTTAAGTTGTGGAGGATGTATTCCACCTGGAGAATGCCATAAAGTCCCTTTATCAATTTGTTCTAATAAAGTTAGCACTGAGATTCCTCATTTACATCGTTTACTTTAGCTGCTTTTGAGCTACTAACATGCTCACTATCAATAAGCGTGACTGGGATAGATGATAATTTCCAATCCCAGTTTTTTAGGTTTTGTTCAACTGGGATCATATCAATACAGTCAACTGGACAGGGCTCTACACACAAATCACAGCCGGTACAATCTTTCGTAATAACCGTGTGCATCAGTTTACCCGCGCCTAAAATGGCATCTACTGGGCAGGCTTGAATACATTTAGTACAACCAATACATTCATCTTCTCTGATGTAGGCGACTTTTTTAACCGTTTCCTGAGCTACTTCGTTTAATGGCTCTGGATCAACTCCCATTAATGACGCAAGTTTCTCCATAGTCGCAGTGCCACCGGGCGGGCACTTATTGATGTTATCACCATTGGCGATAGCTTCAGCGTATGGTCGACAGCCAGGATAACCACATTGGCCGCATTGGGTTTGCGGCAATAGGGCTTCTACTTGATCGACAATAGGGTTTCCTTCGACTTTAAATTTAATTGAGGCGTAACCCAGAATTAAGCCAAATATTAAGGCTAAAATGGTTAGCACAATGACAGCGATTGCAATACTGGACATGATTATTTAACTAGCCCCGCAAATCCCATAAAGGCAAGCGACATTATGCCTGCGGTGATCATGGCAATAGCACCACCTTTAAAAGGTAAAGGT
This sequence comes from Shewanella sp. UCD-KL21, assembly GCF_001957135.1. Lineage (GTDB taxonomy): Bacteria > Pseudomonadota > Gammaproteobacteria > Enterobacterales > Shewanellaceae > Shewanella. Next base: position 247,262 of record NZ_MPHK01000001.1, read on the forward strand.
ACGTCAGCCGCGGCTAAACGTTCGCGCATGGCTGAAAACAACACTAGTACTAAAGAAAAGCCAACCGCTGCGCCAAAACCGTACACTGCAGATTGAATAAAGTTATGATCTTCATTGACGTTAAGTAGCGCGACACCGAGTACTGCGCAGTTGGTCGTGATAAGCGGGAGATAAATCCCCAATGCTCTATGTAAAGATGCACTGGTTTTTTGCACTAACATTTCAGTAAATTGCACCACAACGGCAATGACCAAAATAAAACTCATGGTTTTTAGATAGGTGATACCAAAAGGTTCAAGTAAAAATTCGTTGGTTAGGTAGCTAAGTATGGATGCTAACGTGAGTACAAAAGTTGTTGCCATGGACATACCGATGGCAGAAGCTAACTTGCTAGATACCCCCATAAAAGGGCATAGGCCAAGGAATTTTACTAATACAAAATTATTAACCAGCACTGTGCCAATTAACAGTAAGAGATAGTCTGTCATTACTACACTTTTCTATATGAGAGTTCTTTAAGAGATTAGCTGTATTATCTAAGGTTTAGGCTGGTTTAACAACGGATAAAAAAAAGGGTTATGTAAATATTAACCCTTTTTTTGAATAAAGGTCTTACATTGGTTATTTATTTATCTGTTTTCGCGATAATTTCTGGTCTGGCAATGTAATAACCTTGTAAGCCATCAACAAGTAATTTTTCAAGTGTTAGCTTCTCTTCTTGCTTTTCTACGCCAGTAGCGACCACTTTTATGCCAATTCTTCTGGAGATATCAACAATCATTCTGATGAAGAATTTATTGTTGTTGTTTTGGTCAATCTTATCGCTATAACTGGTGTCAAGCTTGATAAAATCGGGTTTAACTTCTCTAAAGAATTTGAAAGATGAGAAACCTAACCCAAATTGTTGAATGGCAACCTTAACCCCAACTTTGTGCATCTCATTAACGAAGCGTTGGCTTGCATTCAAGTTTTTTTGCATACCTGATTCATTGACTTCAAAGATTAATCTTGCAGCGACACTGCGGTGACTAGATAAGATATCTGTTAACCAAGAGACAAAGACTTCATGGGTAGCAGATGAGGCACTAATATTGACGCCAAAATTACCCTTAAGAGTTGGATTAGTGCTGAGTAATTGTATGCAATGAACAATGAGCATTTTATCTAAATCGATATTTAAGCGATGACGCTCAGCCATTGCGACTACACTGGCGGTGGGTAAATTGGAGCCTTCATTATTAAAGAAGCGGGCAAATAACTCTCGATAAACATCGACTTGATTATTACAAGGTAAGATTGGTTGTTGAAAAAATTTAACCCCTTTGCGATTAATGAGGTCATTGATGGTTACTTTCCAGTGGTTATCGCCTAACTGTTCGTTACCATTAAATTTTTCAAGAATGTGGTATCTATTCAGGCCAGATGTTTGCGCGATGCTGACAGCGGTATCCGCTAACACTAATAGCGCGTGAGGGTCAAACTGGTTTTCAAAAGGCACTAAACCGGCATTGGCAATATTATCGGGTTCAATGGTTTGGGCATATTCATCAAAGCTTCTTTTTAGGTTATCTAAAAACCGCTCAGATTCTTTTGCCGTAATACCATGAATAAATAATGCAAAATCACTACTTGAAACTCGATAAAATTCGTTGACTCCCATCTTAGATCCAGTTGTTCGAATGCAAGTTGCAATCTTGTTCAAATAATCATCGCCAGCTTCACGTCCTTGCAACTGATTTATACTGGCAAGTTCAGCTGCTTTAACAATACATAGCACACCAAATTGCTGCTTATCTGATTTTGAAACAGATTTTATTTGATCGTCAAAGCGTCTTCTGGTTGAAAAGCCAGTGACAGCATCCTGATAAGCGGCTTTGGTAAGAGTATCATTTTTTTGATGAAAACTGTCGATGCTGGCTTTTAATTCGCCACGGCTCTTTTCAAGGGCAATACCTATGGGTTTAAGTGAGCCTTTTAATCTTGAGGTTTCTACAGCTTGAAATGACAGGTTAGAAATATTATTAATATAATCAGATGCATACTTTATCCCTTTGCGGTGCACATGCATTAACAGCGCAAAACTTAGCATAATAACTAAATAGGCTAAAATGGTCAGACTCGCCGCTTTTTCAAGGTTAACAAAGCTTGTGGTGATAACTGAACTAGTGTTTAACCTGACTTGCAGGCGAGCGTCAGCAAAGGTTTTAATATGACCTAATTCGATAGAAAAGATTTTATCTTCAAAATCGGCGTCAGTTTTAGCTAACGTCCCATAGGTAAAGTTATTATCACTGTCAGTACTGTGGATGTATTGGAAAAATTGAAAGCTAAAAATTTGACTTAATTGCTGAAAGAGTGCCTGTCCATCACTATTCCATTCTGTAATCGAATTGACTTGTTGCGTGTAATTTTCAATTGCAATATGGCCTTGGCGTTGCATTTCTTTATTTTCAAGGTCATAAATACGAAATAATAACAGACTAAAAATAACAAAAAGTACTAACTGGAAAGATTTTGATAAGCCCATGAATGATCCGTTTCCTGTCTTAATTGCTTGAGTTTAATGAGATTAATGCGCTCAAGATATTATAAACTTAAAAAAGAAATATAACTGTATTAAATTGTAATAGAAAAAGATATATAAGGAGAGGGTTTTACACTAAAAACGTGAGATTTAACATGATGATATGCTAGAGGTAAATCTTGGCTCCCCGGACTGGACTCGAACCAGTGACATACGGATTAACAGTCCGCCGTTCTACCAACTGAACTACAGGGGAATTGAAGATTTATTGAAGTGGCTCCCCGGACTGGACTCGAACCAGTGACATACGGATTAACAGTCCGCCGTTCTACCAACTGAACTACAGGGGAATTGATACTTCATTTTTATAAACTTACTATTAAAGTGGCTCCCCGGACTGGACTCGAACCAGTGACATACGGATTAACAGTCCGCCGTTCTACCAACTGAACTACAGGGGAATCGATACTTTAATTTTTTTACGCTATTTTGAAGTGGCTCCCCGGACTGGACTCGAACCAGTGACATACGGATTAACAGTCCGCCGTTCTACCAACTGAACTACAGGGGAATCGATACTTCAAAATTTGTTTTAATTGGCTCCCCGGACTGGACTCGAACCAGTGACATACGGATTAACAGTCCGCCGTTCTACCAACTGAACTACAGGGGAATCGATTAAAACTAAGATAAAATTGGCTCCCCGGACTGGACTCGAACCAGTGACATACGGATTAACAGTCCGCCGTTCTACCAACTGAACTACAGGGGAATTGCATTTTATCTTTATTTTCAACTAACTAAACTAAATTGGCTCCCCGGACTGGACTCGAACCAGTGACATACGGATTAACAGTCCGCCGTTCTACCAACTGAACTACAGGGGAATCGTCTTTAGCAATGTATTGCTGAGAACGGAGCGCATAGTAAAACGCCCTGATCAATCCGTCAACTCGAGATATAAAAAAAAGTGAAAAATTGATGTTAACTGCTCACCTAATACACATTGAGGCTTATAAATGGCCGTTATGGGTGTTTTTTAGTTAACTTATTTTTTGATTAAAACAGCTTTTAGAAATAAATGCTTGGTATTTCTAAAGCTTATATTTTCATATCGGCGCTAAAACAAGCTGATTTGAATGTTCAATACGCATAATGTCACTTTTAGATTACTTTTTAGTGCCCAAGTGAATCTGCAAATTAGTGCTGCCTGGTCAATTTAAGCTTTATGGTCATTCATGGGCAGTTAGTACTTGTTGTAACCTCTTGTCGCAACTTAACGCTACTTAAGCGCTTCTATATAGCTAAGTTCATGCAAGCTAAGTTATTAAATAAAGACGTATCCCACTGCTTGCTCAAGCGACTAATATAAAGTGCTAGTTTTATTTTTACTTGGCGACTTGAGTTATAGCGTTTGCTGGCTTGATATCTCTAGTCACAACTGGCATCCAAATGATCCATGGGCTAGCGCTATTGGTAACGCTATTAAGTGGATTTAAATTTAATTGAAGCTTTGCTTATGTCGCAGCGCTGGTACTAGCACTTAACCACAATTCTTAACACCACCGAAAAGGGCATACCCATAAATGTTGCGCAGCAGTTTGTTTTACTCTTGGTTAAATAGTTAAAAATGGAGTAAGTACACTAGTAGTAATGGGTGAGATGCAGCTTGAGTGTACTAAGCTAACGTCTTGATTCTAGTAAGTCAGGATATTGCCCCAAGCAGGTATTTTAAGCTAAATGCTTGATCTTAATTACATGCTATTTAATTTGCTAAAAGCTAACAATCGAAACTGTGCAATTGTTATGTAAATTTTTTCTAGTTCGTAAGTCTTACTTTCAAATGTAATTTTATTTCATGATACTTTTTTTACGATTTTATTAAACCGCATCTATTGCAATAGCCCATCAGTATTGGGTTAGAATGACTTATCCACTAAATCTGTGGATAAGCCTGTGTGTTACTCTTGAAATATGCCCTCAAGCCCTTATAAACATTGGTAGTGACTTAAAATCTACCAATATTCAGCATAAATAAAATTCTGTTTAATTTCAGAGTGATAAGAAATGCAATGCTTTTATTCTGATGAATGTTGTTTAGCGAGCCTTAATGTAAACAAGCTTAAGTTAATGTTGTGTATTAAATGGTGCATTCATGAAGGGATTTAGGCACTTTGTTCACCTAATGCAGCCTAAAACTCCGTTTGTAGCAATATTTCATATTTCTACGCTTGAAATGTAATAAATTACTGCTAAGTGTTGTTTTCTATAAATCGCATTCGCAAAGATGGATGGCTTCAGTATAAAATGCACCTTCAACAAAGAAGGATATAACCTAGTGTCAGAATCGGTTTTTAATCTTGTATCAGACTATACACCTGCAGGTGATCAGCCTACGGCAATCAAGCAATTAGTTGATGGCTTAGATGCAGGCGTGGCTAAGCAGACCTTATTAGGGGTTACGGGCTCTGGTAAAACCTTTACGGTCGCCAATATTATTCAAACCTTAGGACGCCCGACGATTATCATGGCGCCAAACAAAACCCTTGCAGCGCAGTTATACGGCGAAATGAAAGAGTTTTTTCCTAATAATGCCGTAGAGTATTTCGTTTCTTATTATGATTATTATCAGCCAGAAGCCTATGTTCCGGCGTCAAATACCTTTATTGAAAAAGATGCCTCGGTCAATGCGCATATTGAACAAATGCGGCTTTCTGCCACCAAAGCCTTATTAGAACGCAAGGATGTGGTGCTTATCGCCTCAGTGTCGGCAATTTATGGTTTAGGCGATCCTGAACTGTATATGAAAATGCTATTGCATCTTCGACAGGGCGATCTCATGGGCCAAAGAGACATTATTACTCGCCTTGGCGAACTACAATACACCCGCAATGACATTGATTTACAGCGCGGTACTTTTAGAGTGCGTGGTGAAGTAATTGATGTCTTTCCTGCTGAATCAGAGCGTGATGCAATACGAATTGAATTATTTGATGATGAAATTGAGCAACTCAGTGAATTTGATCCATTAACAGGGCAGGTCACTAAGCGTTTAGCAAGAACCACTGTTTACCCTAAGAGCCACTATGTCACTCCGCGCGAGACGATTATAGAAGCTACAGAACATATTAAAGAAGAGTTAAGAGAACGTCGTCAGGAGCTATTAGATAACAATAAGCTAATAGAAGCCCAGCGGATCTCTGAGCGGGTGCAATACGATATCGAAATGATGGTCGAACTGGGTTATTGCTCTGGTATTGAAAACTATTCACGCTATCTATCAGGTCGTACAGAAGGCGATGGGCCGCCTACCTTATTAGATTATCTACCAGCAAATGGCCTGCTGATTATCGATGAATCACACGTTACTGTGCCGCAAATTGGCGCTATGTATAAAGGTGACAGAAGCCGTAAAACAACCCTAGTGGAATATGGCTTTAGATTACCGTCAGCGTTAGATAACCGGCCGCTTAAGTTTGAAGAGTTTGAGCAATTAATGCCTCAAACCATTTTTGTCTCTGCCACGCCCAGTGATTATGAGTTTGAACAAAGTGATGGCGAAATTGCAGAGCAGGTGGTTAGGCCGACAGGTTTATTAGATCCTGAATTAGAAGTGCGCCCAGTGGCGATACAAGTAGATGATTTATTATCTGAAATTCCAAAGCGTGTCGCGGCAAATGAAAGGGTTTTAGTGACAACCTTAACTAAGCGAATGTCAGAAGATCTTACTGAATACCTCGATGAACATGGGGTGAAAGTACGCTATTTACATTCAGACATCGATACCGTCGAGCGAGTCGAAGTTATTCGTGACTTAAGGCTTGGGGTATTTGATGTACTGGTGGGGATTAACTTACTTCGTGAAGGACTCGACATGCCTGAGGTGTCTTTAGTGTGTATTTTAGACGCAGACAAAGAAGGCTTTTTGCGCTCCGAGCGCTCTTTAATCCAAACCATTGGCCGCGCGGCACGTAATGTTAACGGTAAAGTGATTTTATATGCTGACAAAATTACCAATTCTATGGCAAAAGCCATGGAAGAAACCGAACGTCGCCGCACCAAACAACATGAGCATAACCTTAAATTAGGCCAAGTACCTAAAGGGGTAGTTAAGAAAATCACCGATGTGATGGACTTAGGCGATCCTCACCGTGGTAACAGTAAACATCAATATACCGCCTTCGGTAAAGTTGCTGAGAAGTCACCTGAATATGGCGATAAAGACACTAAGGTGCTAAGTGTTGCAGAGTTAGCCAAGCAGATTGATATACTTGAAAAGCAGATGCATCAACATGCGCGAGACCTTGAGTTTGAACAAGCCGCAGCTTTAAGAGATGAAGTAAAACAATTGCGAGATAAAATCATTATTAACAGTTAGCGATGAAAAAATTAGTACGCCAACACTATCATTAACTAACGACTTAAAGTGATGTTTAGTTTATTTAAGGCTTTTGGATGAATAAAATTCAATCATCTTATAGCTATATTAAAGCCACAAAAAAACGCGCTAATTAAGCGCGTTTTTATTGAGTGAGCCAGTTAGATTTAGAAGTTGGCTGACTTAGGTGAACGTGGGAATGGGATCACGTCACGGATATTGCTCACGCCAGTAACATAAGATACTAGACGCTCAAAGCCTAAACCAAAACCTGCGTGTGGCACAGTGCCATAACGACGTAGATCACGGTACCACCAGTAATCTTCTTGGTCTAAATTCATTTCAGCAAGACGAGCATCAAGAACATCTAAACGTTCTTCACGTTGTGCGCCGCCAATAATTTCGCCGATACCTGGTGCTAATACGTCCATTGCCGCGACAGTTTTACCGTCATCATTAAGGCGCATGTAGAATGCTTTGATGTCTTTAGGGTAGTTTTTAACAACAACAGGCGCTTTGAAATGCTCTTCAGCAAGGTAGCGTTCATGCTCTGAATGTAAGTCGATACCCCATTCAACATCAAATTCAAACTTCTTATCGCAAGCTTTAAGAATTTCAATGGCATCAGTGTAATCGATTTGGGCGAAGTCACTGGTCACGAATGCTTCTAAACGCTCAATGGCTGTTTTCTCAACTCGTTGGGCAAAGAATTCTAAGTCATCACGACGTTCTTCAAGAACGGCTCTGAAACAGAATTTCAGCATGTCTTCAGCAAGTTTGGCCGCATCATCTAAATCAGCAAAAGCCACTTCAGGTTCAACCATCCAGAATTCAGCTAAATGACGGCTAGTATTTGAGTTTTCCGCGCGGAAAGTCGGGCCAAAGGTATACACTTTTGATAATGCACAAGCGTAAGTTTCAGCATTTAATTGACCTGATACGGTTAAGAATGATTCTTTACCGAAAAAGTCTTCGCTGTAATCAACCGTACCTTGATCGTTACGAGGTAGATTTTCTAAATCTAACGTCGATACACGGAACATTTCACCTGCGCCTTCAGTATCAGAAGCAGTAATAAGTGGTGTAGAAACCCAGATATAACCTTGTTCATTGTAAAAGCGATGGATCGCTTGAGATAAACAGTTACGAACACGGGCAATTGCACCAATAATGTTAGTGCGTGGGCGAAGATGGGCTAATTCGCGTAAATGCTCAATTGAGTGACGCTTAGCTGCCATAGGGTAAGTATCAGGGTCTTCAACTAAACCTGCGACTTCAACCTTGGTCACTTGCATTTCAAATGCTTGGCCTTTACCCGGAGATTCAACAACTTCACCAGTCATGATCACAGAGCAACCAGCAGTAAGCTTTAGCACTTCATTAGTATAATTTTCTAAATTATTCGGTATAACACCTTGAATAGGATCAAAACATGAACCGTCATAAACGGCTAGAAATGAAATACCAGCTTTAGAATCGCGGCGTGAGCGAACCCAACCACGTACCGTAACTTGCGAACCGATCGCAAAGTCACCTTTAAATACAGAAGCGACAGATGTAATGCTCATTGTTGCTTAGTTCTCCAATGAATCAATGATATAAATAGGGGCTTTATATTACCTTGAAATGGGCTTTTCACAAGGGTAAAAGCCGCTTGCAGGCAGATATTTTCACAAGTTTTAACAAACCCAGCTGAATCTGCTTAAAAATATTGCGGGATTATTACTTTTTGATCTGAAAATTCAGTTATAAGCATATGACAAAGTGCTGTTTTTAAAACTTGGCAAACGTAACGAGCGCTGATATGTCGATTATCAAGCCGTTTCGGGGTTTGTGGATTTTAGTGAATCTTAAGCTAATAGAAGCTGCTGTTATAGCGAGTTAAAAAGGATTGAGAACCGGCTATGCTGAGAGGCTGTTTTAACTGTAACGCTTGAAAATGTCATCGGTGGCGGGTTTGTATATTCGCGAGCTTAGTTGAATGGTTAGTATTGTCTCGTATGTGGGGAAACTAAACTTAAGTTGCTTTTATTAACCATTAAAAATTCTGGCTGAATTGTTTAAATGACAGCAAAGCAAATTAATGATTGCCGCTGTTACTCCCCAAATGAATTTACCTTGATAGGGCATATAATGGACATCATAAAAGTTGCCATGACGTTGATACTGAATACTGTGTCGATTATTAGGGTTTAAAAAGTGTTTAAGCGGCACCCAAAAAGCCTCGGCGACTTCTCCAGGATCTAGCGTTATTTCAAAAGGTTGTTTCACAATGCCGATAACTGGGGTTATTTCAAATCCGGTAAAGGTTGTATGGGGCGGAAAGGTACCGATCACATCAACATTATCTGGTAATAAGGCAATTTCTTCTTCGGCCTCTCTAAGGGCAGTAAAAATCATACTGCTATCTTGCTTATCTACTTTACCGCCAGGAAAACTAAATTGACCTGGGTGGGCGCGTAAATGTAATGCTCTTTTAGTGAGTAACAGTTGAAGCTCGCCATCAATTTCGAGTAAAGGCACTAATACCGCGGCTTTTCTAGAGCGGGGCTCTTTCGGTGGGGAAACAATATGGCTTGTTAATGTTTGCAATGAAAAGTGAATATTGAACTGCGTAGTATTCATCAAACGTCCCAGTTAGTCATATTGGTCTTATAAAAATAAAATGGCGCTAGCCTTGCTTTTAAATTAGCACAATAACCGCCAGTATGACGCCTTTAAGCATCTTTTAAGCAAAGTTTTATGACTTTGTTTTTAATTTATAGGTCCGTTAGCAGCTTAATTTGAGGCTTTTTTGCACGCTTGCTGTGCATTAATGCACCAAAGTGATTGTTTTTAATTACGCTTGTAATCTCGTTTTAAACAAGATTGTAAGTTTAATTTAAAATGTATTTTGTTTAAGTTGCTGAAATTAAGTCTTTTTATTTTGTAACCTGATTGAAATTAAACTGTCGTTAAACTGTGATGTTGTACTGGCATGGTAACTGCTGGGTTATTAATCAGTTAAGACATTCGCGAGGGCGACAAATATGGGACTAGGGAAGTTACTGTATTTGCAAGGCGTAGGCGCTGAGTTTATTGATTGCTTTGGCAACAATGTACAGATCCAGCCTCTAGATAGAAATGGAATTTTGCAATCCATGTGTGCTAATGATGCATCAACTAATGATGCATCAATGACTGACGCGCTAAATAATATTGCTACTAATTGTCCTGTTATTAGCTCGCCTTTAACTGATGACTTTATTCAGCAACGGATATTTGAACTAGATGCCGCGCCTTGGTTACTGCCTTTGCATAAATTCCAATGGAGCTATGTGGATGATCCTATTGTTGAGTTCTATTTGCCTGATCATTTTACTGGAAGCATAAAAGTTGAGATTGAAATTGAACATGGTGATAAGTTTCATTTTCCAATCAGCCTTGGTCAAATGCGCGTTGTGGGTGATTACGGTATTGATGGTGTCAGTTATTTTAAATATCAGTATCAATTAAATAATGACATTAATGCTCAGCTAGGCCTTGGTTATCACGGTATCAGTGCCACTGTTGAATCTGCAAACTCCAGTGAAATATATAGCGGTCAATTAATGATTGCGCCGCGAAGCGCCTATGTTCATGCTGGCAATAAAACCGCCAAATGGGGGCTTAGCACCCAACTTTATAGCCTTACTAGCCAAAGCCAGTGGGGGATTGGTGACTTTAATGATTTACAAAAGCTCATCGAGTTAGCTGCTGTAAAAGGCGCCGATTTTATTTTACTCAACCCATTACACGCTCTGGATTTACCAGAAAGTGTCAGCCCTTATAGTCCATCAGATAGACGTCGACTTAATCCCTTATACATCCATATCGAATCAGTGGTTGAATACGTTGATATTGAAGGGGTTATAAGCTCGAAGCTTTGGCGAAATAAACAATATCAATTAGCTCAGTCTAGATTGCTTGATTACAGCGAGATACATGAAACTAAGTTTTCTATTTATCAAATGTTATTTAACGCGTTTATCAAAGCGCATAAAAACAACCACAGTAAACGCTACCTAGACTTTGTTGAATTTAAGCAACAACAGGGTGAAGGTTTAAGCCAATATGTCAGCCACCAGCAACAGCAAAATCCGTGTTTTACAGATCCAGAATTTCTGTGTTATTTACAATTTGTCGCCTATGAGCAATTACTTCAGTGTCAGGCGAAAGCCAAAACCGCAGGCATGTCCCTAGGGCTAATTCGTGATATGGCAGTCGGTGCGTCGCCTACGGGGGCAGAGGTCAGTGCTAATATCGACAATTTTTGTACCAATGCCAATATTGGTGCACCGCCAGATTCCTTTGCCCCTCAAGGGCAAAACTGGGGCTTAATCCCTTTTGACCCTATCAAATTAACCCAACATAGATTTGAGCATTTCATTCAGTTGATCCGCTCGAATATGGTGTCTTGTGGCGGGTTACGAATCGACCATGTCATGGGCTTATTACGCTTATGGTGGTGGCCTAAACAGCAAGGATTAGGCAATGGGGCATATGTCTATTACCCATTGGATACTTTATTAGCCATTTTATGCCTAGAAAGTCAGCGAGCTCAATGTGTATTAATTGGCGAAGACCTCGGCATAGTGCCCCCAGAAATTGTCGCCAACCTAGCTAAAGCAAAAATATTTTCAAACGAATTATTTTACTTTGCTAAACATCATGATGGCTTTATGAACCCCGCCTTTTATAAGTCTCACAGTTTGATGATGCTAGCAAACCATGATGTGCCGACATTAACGGCGTGGTGGACTGCGGCAGATATTGAATTACGGCATCAGTTAAATCTGTATGACAACGAGCAACAGCTGGGTGAGGCGAAATCGCTAAGGCTTATAGAGAAGCAACAACTACTGGATTTACTTAGTCAGCATCATCTTATCAAAGACAATACTGTGATGGATGAGGTTGATTTTGAGAAATTAATGATTGCTTGGCTTCAGCTAACGGCATCGGGTAATTCAGCGCTATATAGCATTCAAATTGACGATCTGATCGATGAAGTCAAACCGATAAACATTCCCGGCACTTGGAAACAATACCCTAATTGGTGTCGACGCTTAAGTCGCACTTTAGAGCAAATGTCTGCCGATGCCACAGTCAGTAACAGGCTTGATATCGTTAATAAAACCAGACGCAGTAAATATATGGATGACAGTAAGCCTGAACGGGCTGTTAACGGCTAAGGCAATTAACCACTAGTGCCATTATCGAAATGGCAATGAACAAATAATGTAATCAATTAAATTTAAACATTAATGGAGCAATGCAAAATGACTAATAATGCCCCTTATTTTAATCATGGAACTGATACCGCATTACTGAGTGGTGATTTTACTGATGTATTTTCATTACTGGGTATGCATAAAGCCGACAATGGCAAATCTTTGATCGTCAGATGCTTCGTCAAAGGTGCAATAGAAGTTGAAGTTATCAGCCTAAAAGACGGTAAAAAAGTCGCTTCATTAACCCAAGTTGATGAGCAGGGTTTATTTGCCGGCATTATGGGACGCCGGGTTAAGCCATTTTTATATAGCTTAAAAGTGACTTATCCAATGAGTGTTGAAACCATAATCGATCCCTACCAGTTTGGTAGTTTATTGGATGATGATGATATCTACTTATTTGCAGAAGGTAAGCAGCAAAAAAGTTACCAATTTCTGGGCGCAAACTGGAAGACTATCGCAGGTGTAGAAGGTGTTCATTTTTGTGTTTGGGCGCCGAATGCCCAAAAAGTTGCCGTAGTCGGTGATTTTAATCATTGGGATGGCAGAGCCCATATCATGCGCTTTCATCCTAGTAATGGCATTTGGGAAATATTTATTCCCAATGCTGATGCAGGCCAATTTTATAAATTTAGTGTCACGACACAAGATGGCGCTTTAACTGAAAAAGCCGACCCTTATGCGATTCAAATGCAAGCCGCGCCGGGTAATTCATCGGTTGTTCCACACAAAACCGATTATAAATGGCAAGACAAAAAATGGCTTAAACAGCGCGCGAAACAGCAACTACATCAATTACCTATGTCTGTTTATGAAGTTCATCTCGCTTCATGGAAGCGTAAAGGTGAGTGGGGCGATAGTTACCTCAGTTATCAAGACTTAGCTGATGAATTAATCCCATATCTTAAAGAAATGGGCTTTACCCACCTGCAACTGATGCCAATCAGTGAATACCCGTTTGATGGCTCTTGGGGTTATCAACCTGTTGGTTTATATGCAGCAACTTACCGCTTTGGTGATCCCGTTGGCTTAAAAGCCTTTATTGATGAATGTCATCAACATGATATTGGGGTTTTATTAGATTGGGTGCCGGCTCATTTTCCGAAAGATCCTCATGGATTGGCAAAGTTTGACGGCAGTTGTTTGTATGAGCATCAAGATCCACGTCAAGGAGAGCACCCTGATTGGGATACTTTAATCTTTAATTACGGCCGCGGCGAAGTACAAAGCTTTTTACTCAGTAATGCCTGTTATTGGCTTGAAGAGTTTCACTTTGATGGACTAAGACTCGATGCGGTGTCCTCTATGCTATATCTCGATTACAGCCGAGAATCTGGTCAATGGCTACCTAATGAGTATGGCGGACGCGAAAACATTCAAGCCATTGAATTTTTGAAACTACTCAATGAGCGCATTTATGCTGCCTACCCAGGTGTGACCATGGTGGCAGAAGAATCAACCGCTTGGGGCGGAGTGACAGACACCACAGAAAATGGTGGCTTAGGCTTTGGCTTTAAGTGGAATATGGGCTGGATGAATGACTGTTTAAGTTACCTTAGTCGCGATCCTATTTATCGTAAACATCACCACCATGAAATGACCTTTAGCTTAGTGTATGCCTATACCGAGCAATTTATTTTATCGCTAAGTCACGATGAAGTGGTGCACGGTAAAGGCTCATTACTGCATAAAATCCCCGGTGATGATTGGCAAAAGTTTGCCACCTTAAGAAGCTTTTTAGGCTTTATGTGGGGCCATCCTGGTAAAAAACTGCTGTTTATGGGGACTGAGTTTGCCCAACGTGATGAGTGGAACCATAACCAAAGCCTAGATTGGCATTTGCTGCAATACGCGCCGCACCAAGGCATGCAAGATTGGGTAAAAGATCTCAATAGTTTATACAGTGAAAGCCCAGCCTTATATGAACTGGACCATCAACCATCAGGCTTTCAATGGCTTGATTGTGATAATGGTGATGCCAGTATCTTTAGTTTTATCCGTTATGCCAAAGACAGTGGCCAGCATTTAATATTTGTGGTCAATATGACCCCGCAAGTGCATTACGACTTTAGGGTCGGTTTGCCTTCTGAAAATGATTATATCGAAGTACTTAACAGTGATAGCCCGTGTTATGGCGGCAGTGCGGTAAGTAATGGCACCATTATTAATACCGATGTTGACTGGCAAGGCATGGCGCGAAGTGGTCTGGTGACTGTACCGCCACTGGCCACCATAGTGCTTAGTGTTAACAGTGCTGACTCAACCCTAGAATCTGCAGAGGATTAACTATGGAATCGGTTAACCCTTTGCTTACAGGAAAGCCTTACCCCTTGGGTGCCAGCGTTGATGATAATGGCGTGAACTTTACGCTATTTTCAGCTAACGCCACCCAAGTGGTGCTATGTGTTTTTGACGAGTTTGGGCTTAACGAACAACAATTTCCGTTAACCCAAAAAACCAGACAAATTTGGCATGGCTATTTGCCACAAGCAAAAGCAGGCACCTTGTATGGTTATCGGGTTTATGGACCCTATCAACCCTTACTTGGCCACCGCTTTAATCACCATAAGTTATTACTAGACCCTTACGCCAAGCAGCTGTTTGGTGAACTTGAAGTTAACGATGTAACTTATGGCTATCAAATTGATAGCCCTGATTCTGATTTATCGTTTTGTAGCAAAGATAACGGCAAATACATGCCCAAATGCTGTGTTGTCGATGACAGAGCGCTACGAAATAGACCGGTTAAAAGGCTTAATATTCCTTTAGAGCAAACCATCATTTATGAAACCCATGTAAAAGGTTTTAGTGTATTAAACCCCGAAGTAAATGATGATATTAAAGGCACTTATGCTGGCCTTGCTGCCCCCAGCAGTATTCAATATTTAACCCAATTAGGGGTTAACTGTGTTGAGCTACTGCCAGTGCAGAGCTTTTTCAATGAGCCATTTTTAATTGAAAAGAACCTCAGTAATTACTGGGGTTACAACAGCATTGGATTTTTTGCCCCCAACGCTGCTTATATGAGTGGTGAGAGTATTACTGAATTTCGCGATATGGTTGATAGCCTGCACGATGCGGGTATCGAAGTGATCTTAGATGTGGTTTATAACCATACTGCAGAAGGCAGTCGTTTGGGACCCACCTTAAGCTTTCGCGGCATCGACAACGCCAACTATTATCGATTGGTGTCTAACGAACAGCGTTTGTATATCAATGATACTGGTTGCGGTAACACCTTTAATTCCAACCATCCGCAAGTGTTGCAACTCATTATGGACTCATTGCGATATTGGGTTGAAGTCATGGGCGTTGATGGCTTTAGATTTGATTTAGCCAGTTGCTTAGGCCGTGAAACCTATGGTTTTGATCCCGGCTGCGGTTTTTTTGATGCCTTATCGCAAGATCCCGTGTTGTGTCAGGTGAAACTGATTGCCGAGCCTTGGGATATTGGCCCTGGGGGTTATCAGCTGGGTAATTATCCTATTGCATTTAGTGAATGGAACGATCGCTACAGAGATACCATGCGCCGTTTTTGGCGCGGCGATCATGGCATGCTCCCTGAATTTGCCAGACGCTTTCATGGCTCAGATGACTTTTTTGAACACCATGGCCGCAGTCCATCGGCGAGTATTAATTTCATTACCAGTCATGATGGTTACACCTTAAAAGACTTAGTGAGCTTTAACCAACGGCATAACTTGGCTAATGGTGAAGGTAACCGCGACGGCCATCATGAAAACCTCAGTGCCAATTACGGCGAAGAAGGCGAAACCAGCAAGGTTGCGATTAACCAAATTCGTCAACGTCAGCAACGAAACTTTCTTGCCACCTTATTGCTGTCTCAAGGGGTGCCCATGATGTTGTGTGGTGACGAGATGGGAAACAGTCAGCAAGGCAATAACAATGCTTATTGCCAAGACAACAAGATTAGCTGGATAGACTGGAAAACGATTGATTGGTCGTTAGTTGAATTTACCTCGCAATTAATTAACTTACGTCAGCGTTTCCCGATTTTATGCCATAAAGACTTTATTCATGTGCCTGATAATAAACGTGATAGCGGTTTTGTTTGGTATGGCCGTGATGGCGAACCTATGTCCAAACGCCAATGGAGTGAACAAAGCTGTCGCAGTTTGGCGGTGGTGATAACTTCCGGTGAATTAGCGCAACAACCCCACGCACTCTTACTGGTACTCAATGCTGATGTTGAAAATCAATCATTTACCTTACCGAGTTTAAATTGTTACGGCCCTTGGCAATGCTTGCTGTCAACCCAAAACCTCAATAACGACAATTTAGCGCAAAGCGAATTGATTAAAGAAAGAAAGGCGGTTCTTCAAAGTCGAAGCCTGATGTTATTTCATGCAAATTTTCAACTAGTTCAAGATAAGGAATCAATTGATGACAGTCACTAAAAGGAAAACGCGCGAGAAAAAATCTGACACGAAAGTGAGCAAACAGGCGGTCAAAAGTGAAGCCGTAAGCAATGATCACCAAGATTGCGATCCTTGTGACAGTTTAGATGCCACCTTTAAGCGACAGCTTCAAGGGGTGTTAAGCCGTGATGAAAATGCCACCAACGATATGTACGGCGCGTTAGCGTCAGCGGTTAAAGCCAATTTATTGCAACAATGGCGAGAAACGCGCTTAAAAGACAACCAATATCAGCAAAAACAAGTGGCTTATTTATCGCTGGAATTTTTGATGGGCCGCACCTTGGGTAATGCTTTACTCAGTTTAGATTTAACAACAGAGACTCATGAGGCGCTAAATAGCTACGCAGTAGATTTAGAAACTTTACAGGAAGCCGAGCTTGATGCTGGCTTAGGCAACGGCGGTTTAGGCCGCTTAGCCGCGTGCTTTTTAGATAGCTGCGCCAGTTTAGACCTAGCGGTTGTTGGCTATGGTATTCGCTATGAATACGGCATGTTTAAGCAAAAAGTGGTTGATGGTTATCAAATAGAGCAACCGGATCGCTGGTTAAGAGAAGGGAATCCATGGGAAGTGCGATTAGCTAATCACACCATTACCGTGCCCTTTTTTGGCCATACAGAATCCTATGTCGATCTACAAGGTCATCGCCATTATGTGTGGATTGATACCCAAGATGTCAACGCTGTGCCACACGACATGCCAGTTCCAGGCTATAAAAACGGTCGGATTAATACTTTAAGGCTGTGGAAAGCTGAAGCCACTGATGATTTTGATTTAGCAGAATTTAATGATGGTGATTATACCGAGGCTGTGGCCCGCAAAAATATGGCCGAGCAAATTACCATGGTGCTGTATCCCAATGACGCCAGTGAAAATGGTAAAGAGCTGCGTTTAAGGCAGCAGTATTTCTTATCTTCGGCCAGCTTACAGGACATTTTACTGCGCTATGTGGCGGTTCATGGCAGCGATTTTAGCCGCTTTAGTGAGCTTAATGCCATGCAACTTAATGATACTCACCCGAGTATTTCAGTGCCTGAATTAATGCGTTTACTCATGGATAGCTATGGCTTGGATTGGGATCAAGCATGGGAGATTACCTCAAGCAGTGTGGCATACACTAATCACACCTTGTTACCAGAAGCGCTAGAGCGCTGGCCTGTGCGCATGCTAAAGCACATGTTGCCACGCATTTTGGACATTATTTATGAAATTAATGCCCGTTACCTTGAAGACGTTGCTCACCATTGGCCAGGGGATAATGACAAATTAGCGGCGATGTCGGTTATCGAAGAAGGCCACGAACCCCATGTGAGAATGGCATACCTTGCAATTGTGGCTAGCTTTTCGGTTAATGGCGTCGCTGGGCTGCATACCCAACTATTAAAGTCTGGTTTGTTTAATGATTTTTATCAGCTATGGCCACACAAATTCAATAATAAAACCAATGGTGTGACGCCAAGGCGCTGGCTGGCCCATTGTAATCCGCGCTTGGCACAGCTAATTACTCGCCGTTTAGGTGATAGTTGGGTGACCGATTTAACTCAGCTAACGGCTCTTAATGCCTTTACCGATGACAAAGCCTTTTTGAAGCAGTGGCAAAGCGTCAAATTTGATAACAAGGTAGATTTAGCCAAATTAGTAGCAGCTGAGTGTGAAGTTGAGTTTGACCCTAAGATGATGTTTGATGTACAGGTTAAGCGCATTCATGAATACAAACGCCAGTTACTGAATATCTTGCATGTTATTCATTTATATCAACGCATAGTGGCGGGTGATACCCAAGGGATGCAGCCCCGTTGTGTGCTGATTGGCGGCAAAGCGGCGCCCGGTTATGCCATGGCCAAGCAAATCATCAAACTCGCCAATAATGTGGCCCATATGGTGAACTCAGATCCTGTGGTAACGCCATATTTACGTTTTGCATTTTTGCCAAACTATAACGTCAGCGCCATGGAAAAGATTTGTCCGGCCACAGATTTATCCGAGCAAATCTCCACTGCGGGTAAAGAAGCATCGGGTACTGGCAATATGAAATTTATGATGAATGGCGCTCTCACCATAGGCACCCTCGATGGTGCAAACGTTGAAATGCTTGAAGAAGTCGGTGATGACAACTTCTTCTTATTTGGTCTTAATGCTGACGAGGTTAGTCAGCTTAAATCTCACTACAACCCCCATCAATATATTCAACAGTCACCAGCACTCAAACATGTGTTAGAGATGCTTAAAAGTGGCCATTTCAATTTAGTGGAACCGGGTATTTTTGACAGCATTATTGCTGCCATTGAAGACCCATATGATCAATGGATGATCGCCGCAGATTTTGATGCATATCGCGTAGCACAAGAAAACGTCGCTGCTGCCTATGCCAATCAAGAACACTGGACTCAAATGAGTATTAGAAATACTGCATCCAGCGGACGTTTTTCTAGTGACAACACTATTAGTGCGTATCGTGACGACATTTGGTTTGCCAAATAATCACGCCATTATATTTTCAGCAAGTTGCTGAGTTTAAAGTTAGGAGTCTTAATATATGTCAAATGCTCGTTATATTAGTAATCTTACCCGTGATACCTATGCATTAATTCTAGCTGGTGGTCGAGGCTCTCGCTTACATGAGTTAACCGATTGGCGTGCTAAACCGGCGTTATATTTCGGAGGTAAGTTCCGCATTATCGATTTTCCATTATCAAACTGCATTAACTCAGGGATCCGCCGAGTTGGGGTTGTCACCCAATACAAATCTCACTCGTTAATTCGCCATGTTAGCCGTGGTTGGGGCCACTTTAAGAAAGAGTTAGGCGAGTCAGTGGAAATCTTGCCAGCATCACAGCAAACCTCCGGTAACTGGTATGAAGGTACTGCCGATGCGGTATTTCAAAATATTGATATTATTCGTCATGAGTTACCTAAATATGTGATGGTGTTATCTGGGGACCACGTTTATCGCATGGATTATGCCGGTTTACTGGCCGCTCATGCGGAATCTGGCGCAGATATGACTGTGTGCTGTTTAGAAACGCCCATTCCTGAAGCGGCTAATGCCTTTGGGGTAATGGAAGTGGATGAAGATATGCGAGTGGTCGGCTTTGAAGAAAAACCTGCCGTGCCTAAATCTATCCCGGGTAATGAAGAGTTTTGTTTAGCATCAATGGGCAACTATGTGTTTAACACTAAGTTTTTATTCGAACAGTTAAAAAAAGATGCTAATAACGCAAACTCAGACCGAGATTTTGGTAAAGATATTATTCCGTCCATTATCGAGCACGCCAATATATTTGCTTTCCCGTTCACCAGTGCTGTACCTGATGAGCCAGCATACTGGCGTGATGTGGGCACCTTGGATTCATTTTTTCAAGCCAATATGGAGTTATTGTCACCTACACCTGCACTGAATTTATATGATGCTAAGTGGCCAATTTGGACTTATCAGGAACAACTTCCACCCGCTAAATTTGTTTTCGATGACGATGATCGCCGTGGTATGGCGGTGGATTCTATTGTCTCCGGTGGTTGTATTATCTCGGGTGCTAAGGTCAAGCGAAGTGTGCTGTTTGATGAAGTACGGGTGTGTTCATACTCATTAGTGAAAGACTCGGTGTTGTTACCTGATGTGGTAGTACTTAAAAATTGCCGCATACAAAACGCCATTATTGATCGCGGTTGTATTATCCCTGATGGTATGGAAATTGGCTTTAATCGCGCCCAAGATATTGCCCGTGGATTTAGGGTGTCAGAAAAAGGCATAACCCTAGTTACTAGAAAAATGCTCGGTTTACCGACGGGTTATGAGTAATTGGTTTAGTCGGTTTATTTAATTTAGTCGGCTTAGTCAATTTAGTTGAGCTGCTGGTTTAACCCTTTGGTTAAACTTGGCGGCTCAGCAATTAATATTATGTAAAAGCAAATAAAAAACCTAATAGCATTTAAAAGGTATTCATTAGTGAAAAAAGTATTAATGATCGCAGCTGAGAACGATGCCATATCCGGCGCGAAAGTCGGTGGTATGGCTGATGTTATCCGCGACTTGCCACCAGCATTAGCCTGTGAAGATATTATTGTGGATGTGGCTATGCCAAATTATGGCTACATTGCACAAAGCTATAATGCCGATGATATCGGCACAGTAGCGGTAAAATTTGGCGCTAATATTGAAATCGTCAGCGTGGCGAAAATGCCCAGACCCAGCCCTGATGGCAATACAAACCTTAATAGCCAAGTTTACTTATTCGAGCATCATTTATTTAATAGCGAGGGTAATCAAGTTTATAGTGCAGGCAGTAATGATAGGCCCTTTGCAGATGACGCCACTAAGTTTGCCTTATTTAATTTAGCGGTAGCCCAAGCTTATATTGATGGTTTGATCCCCGAAGTTGATGTGATGCATATGCATGACTGGCACGCCGGAATGCTGGTGATGTTACGGGCATTTGACTCACAATATGCCATGTTAAAGCAATGCCAATGTGTATTCTCAATTCATAATTTAGCCCTGCAGGGCATAAGACCCATACGTGATGATGTTTCATCATTTGCTGCATGGTTTCCTGAATTAACGCAGCATTTAACGGATGAGCAAAAAGCCCATTTAAGCGATCCACGATACCCTAATTGTGTAAACCCGATGAAAATGGGTATTGAGCTCAGTGACAAGGTACATTTAGTGTCGCCGACCTATGCCAATGAGGTGTTAATGGCATCCGATCATCAAAATGGTTTTTTTGGTGGTGAAGGCTTAGAAGCATCCATGTTAGACAAACATAATCGTGGCGACATTGTAGGAATACTCAATGGCTGTGTTTATGAAAAAGCTGAAAGCGAATTGACCACTGCAAAACCTGATAAGAAAACCGCTAACAAATCGATTAATCAGCTATTAGTGAAATCACAAGATGCAGTCATTAAATGGTTAGGCAAAACAGACTCTGCTCGTAGTGTCGATCAAATAGCTTTAGCGCGTTTACAACAATGGCAAATGCAACAAATCAACCAAGCGAGCTCGATTGATTTCTTAATGACATCAGTAGGGCGGTTAACAGATCAAAAGGTGTTGCTGTTACGTCAACCCTATCCCGTTGAAGCAAACAGTGCTGGCCAAAGCCTATTAGACGCTATGCTGATTGAGTTAAAACGATTAAAACCCCAAGGGGTGTTTATGCTACTGGGGAGTGGCGATCATGTCATAGCCAAAGAGTTTCAACTGGTTGCATCAAGGCACAGTAACTTTGTGTTTATTAATGGCTATGATCAGCATTTATCTGATGAACTTTATCAGTTAGGTGATTTGTTTGTCATGCCAAGTAGCTTTGAGCCTTGTGGTATCAGCCAACTATTAGCCATGAAGCAAGGTCAGGTATGTATTGCCCATGGGGTAGGTGGTTTACGGGATACCATTAGAGATCAGCAAACTGGATGGTTATTTGAAGGTCATAATTTAGCTCACCAAGCGGAGCAATTTATTCAGGTGTTAATTAACGCCTTAAGCTTGAGTAATGAGCAACCTGAGCAATATCGTCAAATGGGGATTGCTGCCAGTCAAGAACGCTTTAGCTGGCAACAGGTGGCTAAGCAATATCGCCAGCAGCTATACAGTTAAAACATGTAAAACACTAAGTTAAAGGTTAAGTAAAGCGCACAGTGTTGTTTGTGAGATTTTACTTAACCCTTAACTGAGCTGTTACTATGCTTGAATTAATACGCTTGAATTAGAGTTTTTCTAATATTGGCAGAATTTTACTGATCTTATCAAAGCATTCTTGATATTCAGCCTCGGCATTAGAATCTGCCACTACGCCGCCACCAGCCCAGCAATAAATCTTATCTTCTTCAGTCACCAAGGTTCTAATGGTAATGCTAGTGTCCATAGTGCCATCTTGACTGATATAACCAATACTGCCGCAATAAATACTGCGTCTTGATGGCTCTAACTCTTCAATAATTTGCATAGCTCTAATTTTTGGCGCGCCAGTGATAGAACCACCCGGAAAGGCTGCCTTGATAATATCGATGGCAGACAAATTAGCCGCGAGGGTAGCTTCAATGGTGCTCACTAAATGATGCACCGCAGGGAAGCTTTCAATATCAAACAATTTGGGCACATTAACTGAGCCTGCAGTGGCCACTTTACTGATGTCATTACGCAGTAAATCCACAATCATCACGTTTTCAGCGCGATCTTTAATCGAGTTTTGTAACTGCTGAGCATTTTGTTTATCAATTTCTGCATTCGCTGAGCGCGGCAAAGTGCCCTTAATAGGCTTAGTCGAAATCTTATCACCAGAAAGCTGTATAAATCGCTCCGGTGAAATTGACATGATGCAGTGATTATCCAATCTCAAGAAGGCTGAAAAGGGCGCTTTATTGGCTGCCGATAAGGCGCAATACGCTTGCCATTCATTGCCATGATAGTTAGCTGAAAATCGCTGAGTCAAATTTATTTGATAGCAATCACCGGAATGTAAATATTGCTGCACTCGCTTAAAGCTGTGTTGATATTGCTTACTGGTTGTCTGATTTCTCCAAGGAGAACTTAGTTTAAATGCTGGCTTTATTGATTTGTTATTAGCTAATTGTTTTATAGTGGCATCAATTTTATTCAAAGCAGTATTAAGGGCTATTTGGCCTTGATAATGTATACCAAACCAGCTTTGCTGCTGATAACAATAAATCAAGCAAAAGTCATAAAAACCCACGCTCATTTCAGGCAAGTGAATATCTTGTTTAGCACTGTCTGGCAGTTTTTCTATCACTCTTCCTAAGTCATAACTAAAGCTACCTAATGCGCCGCCACTAAAAGGGAACTTGCATGGCTGTTTTGTCGGGTAAAGTGTTTGTTGCAGCTGAGCTAGATTATCAAAAACAGCTTGCTTACTATCAAGGCTCGCTAGTAACGGGCTTAACGCTTCATCGACAATAGTGAGTTTACTGAGGTTATTTTGATATGTTAAACAAGCAATTGGACTAATAACGATAATGTCGTATTTGGCATCAGTGTGAGCTGCATTGGCTGAATCTAAAAGCATAGCCCAAGGCTGGTGGCTGAAATATTCAAACAATGTGTGCGTACTAATATCCCAATCGAGTTGCTGAATTGCCAGTGATTGCTTGCCCCGAGAATGCATGTTGTAACCTATTTAAAATGTGATGTAGCCCAAAAACGTTGGAAAGAGTATCATATTGTCCTTGAAAGGATTAATAGCTAATTGAATGCAATTTTAAAATTGTGTTCATATAAAAATAACACAAGTTATGCCGCAATGGCTGCTGGAGCGCCCCTATATGTCTACAAACTCATCTGCTAATGTCGTGATCAAGCAAGCTGACTTTATTGAAAGCATTGCTGATTCTCTGCAGTATATTTCGTACTACCATCCTAAAGATTTCGTTGATGCAATGGCTAAGGCCTACGATCGTGAAGAAAGCGAGGCAGCAAAAGATGCTATCGCGCAGATTTTGATTAACTCGCGTATGTCAGCTGAAGGTAAGCGTCCTTTATGCCAAGACACTGGGATTGTGACTACCTTTGTAAAAATTGGTATGGCAGTGCAGTGGGACAAAACCGATATGACGGTTCAAGAAATGGTAGATGAAGGCGTACGCCAAGCTTACCTGAATCCTGATAACCCTTTACGTGCCTCAATCGTTGCCGATCCTGCTGGTACCCGTAAAAACACCCGCGATAACACACCTTCTGTGGTTCATATTGATATGGTGCCAGGTAATCATATTGAAGTGATGATCGCAGCAAAAGGTGGCGGCTCAGAAAACAAATCTAAAATGGTGATGTTAAACCCGTCAGATGATATTGCTGCGTGGGTTGAAAAAACCTTACCGACTATGGGCGCAGGTTGGTGTCCGCCAGGTATGTTAGGCATAGGTATTGGTGGCACAGCTGAAAAAGCCGCGGTACTTGCCAAAGAGTCGTTAATGGACCCGGTTGATATCCATGAGCTAATGGAGCGCGGCGCTGAAACCACTGAAGAAAAGCTGCGTTTAGATATCTTCGAACGTGCCAACAATACGGGTATTGGCGCGCAAGGCTTAGGCGGCTTAACCACGGTACTTGATATTAAAATTAAATCAGTGCCGACTCACGCAGCGTCAAAACCTGTGGTAATGATCCCTAACTGCGCCGCAACACGTCACGTGCATTTCCACTTAGATGGTACTGGCCCTGCTGACTTAGTGCCGCCATCATTAGCTGATTGGCCTGAAATCACCCGTGAAGCCGGTGAGAATACTCATCGTGTTAATTTAGACACTGTCACTCAAGCTGAAATTGAAACTTGGAAAAGCGGCGATACCTTATTACTGAACGGTAAAATGCTAACAGGTCGTGATGCGGCTCATAAACGCATTCAAACCTTGATTGAATCAGGTGAAGGTTTACCTGAAGGCGTCGACTTTACTGGTAAATTTATTTACTACGTAGGGCCTGTTGACCCAGTAGGCGATGAAGTTGTGGGTCCTGCAGGCCCAACAACCGCGACTCGTATGGATAAGTTCACTGATCTTATGCTAGATAAAACAGGTTTAATGGGCATGATTGGTAAGTCTGAACGTGGGCCACAAACCGTTGAATCAATCAAAAAACACAAAGCCGTGTATTTAATGGCTGTCGGCGGCGCTGCTTACTTAGTATCTAAAGCGATTAAGAAATCACGTGTGGTGGCTTTTGAAGACTTAGGTATGGAAGCTATCTATGAATTTGATGTTCAAGATATGCCGGTTACCGTAGCTGTGGATACTCAAGGGGTTAACGCCCATGAAACAGGCCCGGCAATTTGGAAAATTAATATTGCCAATGCAAAAGCCCAATAAGCGTTAATTTGATTTCACGTTATGGTTTTTGTGGTTAATTTAGTCAAATAGTACAAATAATCTCGCTCAGGTTTGGATTGTGTCAAAATCCTATTGCCTGAGCGTTTTTGTTTGGGTAGTGTGCTATCAGTAATTAATTTTGGTTTTTTGAAACAGTGTAGCTTCAGTCTGTAAACTGTTTAATAACAGCATTCATTGATTAATTATTTTGCTGTGATGTTAGACCATAAAAAATAACACAGGCATTGGTAACACAACAAAAATTAAAAAGAGAACTTCATCAAATGAAAAAATCGTCACTTTTACTCGCTATTGCAACGGCAGGCTTTGCCTTGTCAGTACAAGCAGCAGAGCCCGCTAAAACCCCGTTTAATGTTCAACAACTTGTAAAGCTGAATAAGCTTCATTCTGCAGCTGTATCCAATGATGGCAGCAAGTTAGTATATGCCGTTAAGTTAATTGACGAGCAGGGCGACAGTAGCTCAGATTTATATTTATTGGATCTGAGTGATAAAAATGCCAAGCCAGTTCAAATTACCTCACATAAAGGCACTGAACATGACGTGACTTTTAGTGTTGATGGTAAATCAATTTACTTCTTAGCTGCGCGCAATGGTTCAAGCCAATTGTTTAACTTGCCACTTACCGGTGGTGAAGCAATGCAAGTGACTGACTTACCATTGGATATCAATGGCTATAAGTTATCAAATGACGGTAAACAAGTGGTCATGAACATGCGGGTGTTTCCTGACTGTAAAGACTTAGCTTGTACGGTTGAGCGTATTGAGGCTGAAGAAAACAAAAAGACCACGGGTCGTGAATACAAACAACTCATGGTTCGCCATTGGGATACATGGGAAGATCATGCCCGTAACCATTTGTTTGTTGGTCAGCTAAATGGCAAGCCAGTAACAGATGTTGTTGATGTTACTCAAGGTTTAGATACTGAAACCCCGCCAAAGCCTTTTTCAGGCATGGAAGAGGTGACTTTTACCGCAGATGGTAAACACATTGTTTATAGCGCCAAAGCCCCAAGCAAAGATCAAGCATGGACGACCAACTATGATCTATGGAAAGTGTCTGTTGCTGGTGGCACGGCTGAAAACCTAACCCCTGATAACAAAGCGTGGGATGCACAGCCGACTTATTCTAAAGATGGCCGTCAACTGGCTTATCTTGCGATGAGTAAGCCTGGTTTTGAAGCTGACCGTTACCGCATTATGTTACGTGACACAGTCACAGGCGCTGAAAAAGAAGTGGCGCCTTTATGGGATCGCAGTCCAAGTTCACTGACTTTCAGTGATGATGGCCGCACGCTTTATGTAACAGCCCAAGATGTAGGTCAAGTAAGCATCTTTGAAGTTAACACTCAGTTTGGTGATGTGCGTCCTATTTACAATGATGGCAGCAACAACCTTGTCGCAGTGACAGAGTCAGGGCTTATTTTCAGCAACAAATCATTAGTTGAGCCGGGCGATTTATATAAAATTAGCCTTGAAGGTGAAAACCTTACTCGCTTAACCAATGTTAATGAAGACAAATTAGCTGAAATTCAGTTTGGTGAGTTCCAGCAGTTTAACTTCAAAGGTTGGAACAACGAGACGGTACACGGTTACTGGATTAAACCTGCTAATTATGAAGCCGGTAAAAAATACCCAATCGCTTATTTAGTTCACGGTGGCCCGCAAGGTTCATTTGGTAACTCATTCAGTGGTCGCTGGAATGCTCAGCTTTGGGCAGGCGCGGGCTACGGTGTGGTTATGGTCGACTTCCATGGTTCAACCGGTTATGGACAAGCCTTTACTGACTCAATCACGCAAGATTGGGGCGGTAAGCCACTTGAAGATTTACAAAAAGGCTTAGCGGCTGTTGGTCAGCAACAAAAGTGGCTAGATACTGATAATGCTTGTGCATTAGGTGGCTCATATGGCGGCTACATGATGAACTGGATCCAAGGTAATTGGAGCGATGGCTTTAAGTGTCTTGTAAACCACGCTGGTCTATTTGATATGCGTAGCATGTACCACGTCACTGAAGAACTTTGGTTCCCTGAGTATGAATTTGGTGGCACTTACACTGAAAATAAAGAACTATACGAGAAGTTTAATCCAGTTAACTATGTAGAAAACTGGAACACGCCCATGTTAGTGATTCACGGTGAGAAAGACTACCGCGTGCCTTATGGTCAAGGACTAGCGGCATTTACTTACATGCAACGTAACGATATTCCATCAGAGCTATTAATGTTCCCTGATGAGAACCATTGGATCTTAAATCAAGATAATCTACAACAATGGTACAAAAACGTACTAGGTTGGATGGATCGCTGGACTGAAAACAAATAGTTTTCGCTTAAGCAAACAAAAAAGAGATGCTATTTAGCATCTCTTTTTTTATGGGCTTTAAAAATAAAATAGCCTGATATTGGGAATTTATCAGCTAGATAGCATCGTGGTTGGTTTTATCGACTATATTGAGTTCAGGAGTAGGGTACTTTTGACCCGTTTTAGTCATGCATAAAAGATAGGCTAACCTTCTTCGTGAACCAGTGATTTTACGGTGACCGTTTTTATGACTGATTCTATTACGTTTAACCATAGTGACCTCTATCTACTTAATATAGGGTTTTAGGCGCATTAAGTAGCTAACATTCAATAATGGTGTTTATTGTATCAAAAAAATGCTTACTGATGACTTTTAGCAGCCATTTTTATTGATTTACGTCATTAAATTTCATTTATGTCGTTAGCAGTAGTTGTAAGCATTGAACTTTGTTAGTTGGCTCCGAAAGCTATGGTGGTAAACGCTAATTAAGGCTCAGATTAGATTTATTATTACCTAGGTCAAACTTGCTAAAAAATCTCATTTGTAAAATGGCCAAAAAGCAGTAGAGTTGCGCGATTATTTTTTTGACCACAAAACCATTGATATAGAGGGTAAGCTCGTGGATTTAATGCTTTACGTTAAGTTTTTCTTAGGATTGATAGCAATTATCAACCCTGTGGGCTTATTGCCTGTGTTTGTGACCTTAACCAGTCACCAAACTGAGGTAGAACGTAACCATACAGGTAAAGTTGCCAACTTTGCCGTGGTGATTATTTTGCTGACCACGATTTTTATTGGAGAGCATATTTTAAATATGTTCAGTATCTCTTTATCAGCCTTTAGAATTGCCGGTGGCAGTTTGATTGCCATCATTGCAATGTCGATGCTGCAGGGTAAATTGAGCCAAGTGAAACGTAACCAAGAAGAAGATCGCGAAGCATCAGGCATGGACTCGGTTGCAGTTGTGCCGCTTGCATTGCCCTTAATGGCAGGCCCTGGTGCCATTAGTTCTGTTATCGTATTTTCTTCTACTAATAACTCATTAGTGGACATGATTGGTATGTCTATCACCGTGATCATTTTTGGTTTAATGAGTTTTGGACTGTTCAGAATGGCGCCGATTATTTTTAAGGTACTCGGTACTACAGGCATTAACGTCATCACACGTTTAATGGGTCTGTTAATGCTTTCAATTGGTATTGAAGTGATAGCTGCCGGTATTAAAGGTTTATTCCCAACGCTAATGAGTTAGCTTATAAGCTAATAACGCGCTTTATTTAATCAATCGAGCGACGGAATTGCTCGATTTGAACAGCAAACGTTCAAGAGTTTGTAAAACATCGATTTCTGCTTGACCTGATATACGCATTTGCGTAAAGTACCGCTCGTTCTACATCGTAAGGTTTTTCATAATTACCTTATATTCAATAGTGTTAGCTTATAGCAGTATAGATAAATAGAACCGTGCCACTCACACGTTAAAATGACTGCAACAAATAAGGTGACGTGTCCGAGTGGCTGAAGGAGCACGCCTGGAAAGTGTGTAAAGGGCAACCTTTCGAGAGTTCGAATCTCTCCGTCACCGCCAAATTTCCCAGCTTTACTTACTTTATAAATTCCCGCAATTATTAATATAATCCCACTTTTTGTAAGTGTTTAGTATTGATTACGCATCAGTAATTAGTCATAACTATAAAACGCTCTGCATAAAACTCTCTGCATAAAAACTTTGCATAAAAACTTTGCAAGCCTCAATCCGTAATTCTGCAGCTATATTTAGCCTCATTGCAGTTATTTATACCATTGTAAGTCGGCACTCATTCAAGTGATATAGCCACTATGTATGTTAATATTTTGTTGTTTTGACTCAGTGGTTTAGCTAAACTAATTTTTCTTTCAATTTTTTTGCGACGTTAAATGGATTTAGGTATTTAATTAAAGGGGATTTTTATATGTTCGCACAAATTTTTATCGTTTTTGTAGGCTTAGCCAGTTTGGTTTTAGGTATACAAGATGGTGACTATTTATGGGCTGATGATGTTTACTGCTTCGGTTGTAACACTCTATTGCCTTAAGACGGGTAAGGTATTTGGCGGTGATAAAAACACCAAATAAACTATTTAGGTGAAGGATCAAAGCAAATACTTTTGAGGTTCAAAATGATGAAATGGCTATTTACTGGGCTAATAACTGGTTTATTGCTAATAACCAGTATGTTTGTTTTACCCGTCTGGGCAAATGATACTGTCATTCAGCGCGCTTATGAGTCGAAAAACGGTGATGTTCAGGTCAACGGCAGTGGTCGAGTGGTTCATATTCTCGCTGATGATAATCAAGGCTCAAGGCATCAAAAATTCATTCTAAAACTCAATAGTGGCTTAACCTTGCTGGTAGCCCACAATATAGATTTAGCCCCGAGAGTTTCAAATTTGCGTGTTGGTGACTATGTTGAGTTTTATGGTGAATATGAATGGAGTAAGAAAGGCGGGGTGATCCATTGGACCCATGCCGATCCTGCAGGGCGACACGCCGAAGGCTGGTTAAAGCATGATGGTACAACCTATAAATAATTAATGTTTTTTAGTTTTATTAGATCAACAAGGAAGTTTTAAATGAATATTAGTATCACCAACAGAAATCTACTACTGCATATCTTAATCAAAGGTGTTTTTCTTTGGGGGATCTCAACGGCGATTTTATTCCAGTTGATTATGTACTTAACAGGAGAAGAACAGTTTTTTGATGGCATAGTGCTATCTTTAATTACTTTTCCTATTGGTGGTATTTTTTATGGTTATTTCACTTGGCGATTGCAGCATAAAGCTAAAAAGTAACTTCTCTTCTCTTCTTTTCACTTAGCTTATAGATAGTTCATCGATGTGAAATATCAATTATGCAGAGAATAGCCATCTAGGAACAAGATGGCTCACTCTTACAAAAGTGATCTTTTTACAGTTCGCCATAATCGCACTTTAAGTTATTGATTGATTTAGCGTTGGCCGAGCAGCCCTTTGAAAGCAATCTGTTGATAATGTTATTCCGCTTATCAGTCCTCATCCCCCCCCTAAAAGCAGAAATTTAAATGCTTGAGCATTTATGCGCTAAAGTTAACTAGACTTTAAACTTAGTTGCTAATCCGACTAAAAGCCTTACTAGACCGTTATACAAGAACGTTTAACTCATAGTGTGTTAGGTCACATCTAAGGCAATTTCTGACACTTTAGTCAGCAAGTTGCCGTTAAATAAAGTAAAATAACCTTTCATGTACTAATGAAGTTTGTTCTAAATGAGGATTAATGAATAGCAATAACGATAAATATAGTATAGACAACACCGATTACACAGTCGGACAAGATAACATTCAAAAGTGGGGCTTTGACGTCCACAACCCTGTTTTTGGGATCAGTGCTTCCTTAATTGGACTCTTCTTAATAGCCATTCTCTTGGTTGATCCTGAAACATCTAAATCTGTATTAGACGGTATTAAATGGAAGATCATTGGTACTTTTGATGGCCTATTTATGTGGTCTGCCAATCTGTTTGTGTTGTTTTGTTTGGCAATGATCATTTCTCCATTTGGTAAAATTCGCTTAGGCGGTGATGAAGCCAAAGCCGATTACTCAATGATGTCTTGGATAGCAATGTTGTTTGCTGCAGGAATGGGTATTGGTTTAATGTTTTGGGGGGTTGCTGAGCCAGTCGCTTATTTCACTGGCTGGTATGAAACACCACTCAATGTCGAACCAAACACACCTGAAGCCGCTAAGCTCGCTTTAGGCGCTACCATGTTCCATTGGGGCCTGCACCCGTGGGCTATTTATGGCGTAGTGTCATTATCATTAGCTTTCTTTGCCTACAACAAAGGCTTACCGCTTTCTATGCGTTCAGTTTTTTACCCAATATTGGGCGATAGAACTTGGGGCTGGCCAGGCCACGTTGTTGATATTTTGGCGGTACTTGCCACTCTGTTTGGTTTGGCGACATCCCTTGGCCTTGGGGCGCAACAAGCTGCCAGTGGTTTTCACCATGTATTTGGTATGGATAATGGCTTAATGCTGCAAGTTGGCATTATCGCGATAGTGACGTTAATAGCTGTGGTTTCAGTGGTTCGCGGTATTGATGGTGGTGTTAAAGTTATCAGTAATGTCAATATGTTACTGGCTCTGGCATTGATGCTATTTGTTATTTTGGTGAGTTTTGCGGTTTCTATGGGCACCATTCCCATGACCGTAATGGGCTACATTGAAAATATCATTCCTTTAAGTAACCCTATGGGCCGTGATGACGAAGCTTGGATGCATGGTTGGACTGTTTTCTATTGGTCTTGGTGGATTTCGTGGTCACCATTTGTTGGGATGTTTATTGCGCGTATTTCTCGCGGCCGTACTATTCGTGAATTTATGATGGCTGTATTGATTGTACCAACCATAGTGACAACCTTATGGATGTCAGTATTTGGTGGCGTTGCGATTGATCAAGTGGTTAACCAGATAGGCACCTTAGGTGAGAAAGGCTTAACAGAAGTACCGCTAGCCATGTTTGAAATGTTTGATGCATTACCAATGGGCAACATTTTATCGCTACTTGCGATTGTTTTGGTTTTGGTGTTCTTTGTTACTTCATCGGATTCTGGTTCACTGGTGATTGATAGCATCACATCAGGCGGTAAAGTGGATGCACCCGTTCCTCAGCGTGTATTCTGGGCCTTTATTGAAGGTGCGATTGCTGCGGGTCTACTTTGGGTTGGTGGCACACAAGCCATTGAAGCCTTGCAGGCTGGCGCGATTTCAACGGCGTTACCATTTACCATTATTTTATTGGTGATGTGTGTCAGTTTGATTATGGGTCTGCGAACTGAAAAAAGGCCACGGTAAATAGCTATTTAATCAGCTAAGCTTAAACCTAAACCTAAATCTAAACCAAAGCCCAGTTTCACTTGTTACCACACAAGTGAAACTGGGCTTTTTAGATCTATACCCATAGCTTTTTAATCGGTGTGTCTGGGCTAAAGTGGTAGTGAATTTGAGCTTGCAGTAACTCAGCGGTTGCAATGGCATCGGTTAATGCATCATGGGGCGGATAGGTGGGTAGGTTGTATCGGCTGCGACTATTAGCAAGTCGAATCGATGCTGGGCGAGTGTTTCTCAGCCAATCTAAAAAACTTCTTGGTTTTGCTTGCTGAATATTAGCTTCGAGCTGCATGGTATCAACCACTGGAAATACAATGCCTTCGTTTATTACGCTACGAAGTGCCGCGTCTAGAAAGTCTCGTTCTATTCTGCGGTAATGCACCACCACAATTTTACCTGCCAACTCATCTAATAGTTGTTCTAAAATTCGCAGTAAATCAGGTGCGCCTTTTAAGTCAGAATGGGTAATACCGTGGATGATGATGGAGTCTTCTTTGAGTTTATCTTCTGGTGAGATAAACCAATGTTTCGCCTTTCGACAGGCGATGCGATCTAAGGTAAACGGCACCAAACCTATACTGATAATGCTGTTTTGATTGGCATCTAAGCCGGTTGTTTCGAAATCTACAGCGACAAACTCAATATCTTTCAGTTTGATTTCTTCATGGTAAGTACTGGCATTATAGAATTTTTTTAATCGGCTATCTTTACTTTCTTGGGCTTTGATTTGCAAAAAAGCTTTCCAGTTTAAAATTTCTTGGTTGGTAAAAAGTCGCATTGATTATCCTTGCATGCTGCTAGCACTGTAGCGGAACTTTAAAAAGTTTTGCGCACTGCTTAGTACCAAAAACGCATCTTTTAAATTTCGTCTTTCGAAATCAGACATGTTTTCTGGTTCGATATTATTATCGGGTTCTTGATCCGATTGAATATCTAATGCTTGATGGCGAATGCGAACTAAAGAGATAAATTCCATTGCATGCTGTAAATCTTTACCCTTTGACGGCGGTAAAATTCCGGCTTCGATAATGTCTTCTAAGCGATCAAATGAATTTTGCGATTGTGAGCCAATGGCAAGGGCGTGGACACGGATAAGGTCTGCCAATGGCGCGGTGCCACGGCGCTTTAAATTAATCGAGTTGTTATGGCGACCGTCTTTTTCCATTACAAAGTCTTTAAAAAAGCCCAGTGGTGGGGTGCGATTAATAGCATTTCTCGCAAGGCAGGCTAAAAAGCGATTATTCTTTTTGGCTTTTCTGAGTATAAAGGCGTTGAGCTGTTCTGCCCATTTGGGTCTACCGTATACCCCATAAAGATCAAAAAAGATCGAGCAATTTAATAGTGCTTGAGGCTTTGGATTATCAATCCAGTCGGCAAAACACTCCTCCCATTGGGATTGGGTTTTTCGGTACTCTGGATTCGTTGCCATAATGTCACCAGTACAATAGGTGTAGCCACAGGCAGCTAAGCCATCACAGACATAGGTGGCCAATTGTTTAAAGTATTCACCATGAACTGATTCTTGATATTGATTATCTAAAATAATCGCATTATCTTGATCCGTTACAATAAGTTGCTCATCACGAGCCATTGAGCCTAATGCCAAAAAACAATAGGGCACGGGTGGCGGACCTAATTTTTCTTCAGCCAATTCCAGTAGACGCTGCTTAAAACTTCTACCAATTTCAGACATAGCGCGACCCACCATGTGTGAGTTTGCATCTTCGTTGACCATACGCACAAAGCAATCTTTTAGCTGATGTGACAAGATAATTAAATCATCAATACTGTTTTGCTGAAAAATACTGCTAACAATCAATAAGCTGTTTTGGGATTCATAGCGAATAATGTCACTGACTTCAATTAAACCAATCGGTTGTTTGTTTTTCAATATTGGTAAGTGATGAACGTTATACCTCAGCATCAGTAGCATGGCTTCAAAAATATAGGCGTTATGATCTAAAGAAATAAGCTCGGTGGACATGACCTCAACAACTTGGGTTTCCACATCTAACCCCTGGGCGAGAACTTTTGCACACAGATCTCGCTCAGTGATGATGCCCACAAAGCTATTACCACCTTCATCGCCAAGATTAGGGTCATTAATAATGGCTGCTGATACATGCTCTTCAGACATGGTTTTAGCCACGTTTTGAATGGTGGTAGTAACGGGCAGCATCACAGGATCGCGACTCAGTAGCGTTTTAACCTTTGACGTTGTGAGTGAGTTAGCATCGTCGCTATTGTCTTCAACGGCTTGCTGTAAGCGGATACTGCCTTCAACTTCAACAAAATCAGCAAAGGAATCATAACGCTCACAAAAGCTTTCGAAGATACTTTCCGGGATGCAATACAGAAGAGAGTCTTTCAGGGATTTGGCAGGTAAGCGTACTTTGTTGTTGGTTAATAACCCCATTTGACCGAACAAGCCGCCTTGATCAAGGCGGTTATACAGCTCACCTGAACGTCGGTAAACTTCCACCACACCACTGCGGATCATATAGAGGTCGTGTATTTTATCATTAAAATCAATGATCATACTGTTAGCACGACTATAGGAAATCTCGACACTTTGTGATACTTCGATTAATGCCTCTTCTGGCAATTGATCAAAAGGTGGGTACTGGCGGATGAAGTTACGAATTTCAAGTAGCTCGACTTCCATTATTCGCTCGATATTAGGGGGATTTGAATAGATGTTAACTAGTATATGGCATATATAGGTGATCTGCAGCTTGGTGGGTCGCAGACTGGCATCAAGATCCAACTATTTTCATGGTTTTAAAAGAATTAGTGTGAAATATCATCAATCTTTTATTAAGGCTAGCCAAAGCGGCTGACTGTACATTGCATGATTTTATTCAGCGGTAAATTAGTAGCTTAATAACGCATATGACTATTTTTGCTAAATGGTTTACAACTTTAAGTTAGTTTTCCGCCGCAATAGGCTTCGATTGGAGATTACACCAGCCATTAGAAGCGCAATGCCTTGATTGATGTTTAGGCTTTTGTACTGCCAGTTTACTTGCCATTTACGGCAAGAGTTAAAGCTTCGGTTATAGTACGAGGTATTGTACAAGCTGTACCTAAAGGGAGTACGGCTATTTCAGGTAAAGTGTTAAGTTATTAGCTTGCTGATTATCAGGGGCTTGTTGCAGCTGCATTAGGGCTGTTACTGCTTCATTTAGTGAGCCATCGCCACCACCGATAATGATACGACAACAATTACTTTGTATCGACTCTGTGATTAATCGAAGCATGTCAGCGCTTTCCCAGGTCACTTTAACTGCAATATCAAAGCCTTTTTTTCTTAATGCATAAACGGCCGTTCTAATTTCAGGGATACCAGCCTTTTTACCATTAAGTATCAGGCACAATTTTCTCACTGTCATAATGGGTCCTTTAATGATTAAGAATGGGTTTGATAAGCAGCTAATTAACAATTAACTGAGTAAAAAGTTGTCACAAAACATGTCCATGTAATGATAACTACTGAAATAATGTTAGCTTCATGATTTACTAAAGCGATAATTTTTAACAGTCATTTAAATTAACAATTAGTAAAAATAATAATAACAATGAGTAAGCATTAAACAAGGAGTTTAGGTTATGAAAATAATAAAAAAAGCATCAATTTCACTGGCTGTGACATTGGGGTTAACGAGCTTGATGGGCTGCAATACCCATTCTACAGAAACTGCTCAGCTGCCAGCCGTTTCTGAGCAAAAAATTAACCAAAACTTTAGTCAATTTTCTGATTCATTTATCGATGCGTTATGGCAATGGTCACCGACTTGGGCCTTGTATAGCGGTAAGCATGTTAATGATGGCTATTTAGAGATACCAAATGAAGACGCACGGGTTAACACCTTGGCCTTTGTGCAGAGTCAGCAAGCTAAATTAATGGCGTTTGATAAAACGAGTCTGACAGCCAATGAGCTAATTGATTATGAATTGATCTCAAATTTATTAGGTCAAATTCACTGGGAGCAACAGCGCTTTAAGTCATGGCAGTGGAATCCTGCTCAATATAATGTAGCGGGTGGCTTTGCACAGATTATCAATGAAGACTTTGCGCCCCTTGATGAGCGTTTACAGTCCGTTGTTGCACGCCTTGAAAATGTGCCAGCCTATTATCAAGCGGCGCAAGCTAATATTAGCAATCCAACCATTGAACATACCCAATTAGCCATCATGCAAAATAAAGGCGCATTTTCGGTACTGTCAGACAAACTAGTTGAACAAGTTAATCAGTCAGGGTTAACCGCAGCAGATAAAGCTTTATTTAGCACGCGCTTTGATGCCGCGGTGAATGCCATTAACCAGCATATTGAATGGTTAACTGAGCTTGAGGCACAACTTGAGCAACAGGGCGGGCGAAGTTTCCGTATTGGTGAAACTTTATATGAAGAGAAGTTTGCCCTTGATATTCAAGCAGGCATGTCAGCTAAAGCCTTGTATGAAAAAGCGGTGGCAGATAAAAACCGTGTACAAAAAGAGATGGCTAAGATTACCAATGACATTTGGTCAAAATACATTGATACCCCAAAGCCTGCAAATGACAACCAAGCCATTAAGCAATTGATTGATGTGTTATCGGTTAAGCATGTTAAACGTGAAGACTTTGTCGATGAAGTCAGAGCGCAAATTCCTGAGTTGGTGAAGTTCGTTAACGATAAGCAATTAATGACTTTAGATCCATCTAAGCCGTTGGTGGTGCGCGAAACACCTGAATATATGCGCGGCTTTGCTGGCGCATCGATCAGTGCACCTGGGCCATACGAAAAATCAGCTAACACCTATTATAACGTGACACCACTTGATGCCATGGATGATGCGTCGGCTGAAAGTTACCTGCGAGAATATAACCATTGGATCCTGCAAGTTTTAAATATCCATGAAGCCATACCGGGGCATTACACTCAATTGGTTTACTCAAACGAATCACCAAGCTTAGTAAAAAGCTTATTTGGTAATGGCGCTATGGTTGAAGGTTGGGCGGTATACACCGAGCGCATGATGCTAGAAGAGGGCTACGGTAATTTTGAACCTGAAATGTGGCTAATGTACTACAAGTGGAACTTAAGGGTCATTGCCAACACTATTTTAGATTACAGCATTCAGGTTAACGGCATGACAGAAGAACAAGCCATTGAGTTAATGACTAACGAGGCGTTCCAGCAGCAAGCTGAAGCTGAAGGAAAGTGGCGCAGGGCAACATTAAGCCAAGTGCAATTAACCAGTTACTATTCTGGCTATCGTGAAATTTATGATTTACGTGAAGAACTAAAACAAACACAGGGTGAAGACTTCGATTTGAAGAACTTCCATGAGCAATTTTTAAGTTATGGCAGTGCACCAGTAAAATATATTAAGCAATTAATGGTTAACTAATCATGGCAATAGGCCATCATTGCAAGTTGCTTTATTAAGCAAATTTGCATTAGTAATACCTAAAAAAGGCCTGAATTATCAGGTCTTTTTCAATTTTTGTGACCCAGATTCAACAACCGTGCAGAAGCTTTACACTCCACATGTAGTATTTTGATCATGACAGTGCTAATCTAAGTAGTAATAGTTATCATTTAGATTAAGTCGTCATGAAAAAGATCCTCCTCATTGACCAGCAGCTAAAAAAAAGCTTGCCCTTATGTCAGCAATTACAACTTTTAGGCTATGTTATTACCATTGTTGATAACGGCTTTAATGCCTTAGTTGCAATGGAAAGTAATCAGTTTGAAGTGATTTTACTGGACTCTTCAGTACCGCAAATGGATGCTTTTTGGTTACTCATGGGTAAGCATTGTCAAACACCCGTGATTGTTATTACCAACAATGCCAGTGTCGATGAACGTATTGCTGCATTTGAACTGGGCGCTGATGATTATTTACCTGAGCCTATTAATGTGAAAGAACTTTTACTGCGTGTGAATGTGCTTAATCGACGCACAACAAAGCAAACTCACGATTCAATGACTCATATTGCCAATATTGATTTTGCTGTTATCGAATCACAGTTAACCAGTGGACAAATAAAGCAAACTACCGAAAAACAACATATTGAACAAAGCGCCAATGTGGAGTTTGATGATGACATTAACGCGGTAACATTTAATGGGCAGCAATTAAATCTTACTCAAACAGAGTATCGTTTGTTCAAATATTTGTACCAGCGTAAAGGGGAAATTGTCACAAAATCAGAATTGCAAATGCGGGTATTGCATAAAGAGTTAGGCGAGTTTGACCGTAACCTTGATATGCACATTAGTAATACCCGTAGAAAAATGGCCAAAGAAAGTCTACCAAGAGAACTCATCAATACGGTTAGAGGTAAGGGCTATTGCTTTAGTCCATTATTTAGCTAACCTCATTTAACGTGTCCGTTAACAGGTAGCTTATGTGATCCAACATGGGCTTTTTATTGTATAGGTATCGATAACCCTCATCTGCAGAAAATTAAGCCACCATATTGAAAAGATGTAGAGCACAATTGAACAGATGTAGAGCAGATGCTGTGGATTTGATTTTATTGCGTAACGGCTTTTGATAAGATGCAGGGATAACGTCGATTATAACCTTACATAAAGGAAGTCCTATGCGTATTAGCGCGAATTTTGATGGCGGCAACATTGAGACCATTAGTTTAGACAAGCACGATGACATTCAACTCGCCATTAGACCTGATGAAGGTGGAGAGTTTTACCAATGGTTTAACTTCCGTATGGAAGGTCAAATTGGTCAAACTTACACATTGAATATCGTTAACGCAGGCAGTGCTTCTTACCCGAAAGGTTGGGAAAATTATCAAGCCGTTGCCAGTTACGATCGCCAGCATTGGTTCCGATTACCGACAACATATCAAGATGGTAAATTATCAATCCAAGTTGATTTAGATTGCGATGCCATTCAAATTGCTTACTTTGCGCCTTACAGTTACGAACGTCACCTAGATCTGATCAGCTCAGTACAACTTCACCCATCGGTTAAATTAGAAAATTTAGGTTTAACCCTTGATGGTCGTGATATGAGCCTGCTCACTATTGGCGATAACGATCCTTCAAAGAAAAACATTTGGATTACCGCAAGGCAGCATCCCGGCGAGACCATGGCTGAATGGTTAATTGAAGGCCTGCTAAACCAATTACTAGACAGTGATTGTCCAACCTCGAAACTGTTATTGGATAAAGCTAATTTCTATATCGTGCCTAATATGAATCCAGACGGCAGTGTCCGCGGTCATTTACGTACTAACGCTGCGGGCGTGAACCTTAACCGCGAATGGCAAAGCCCAAGTTTAGAGAAAAGCCCAGAAGTCTTTTATGTGACCAATAAAATGAAAGAGACTGGGGTTGATTTGTTTTACGATGTCCACGGTGATGAAGGTCTGCCTTATGTGTTTGTCGCAGGTTGTGAAGGGGCGCCAAATTACACTGAGCATATGGCTGGATTACAACAGCAATTCTTAGCTGCGCTGAGTATGGCCAGTGCAGATTTTCAAACAGAGTTTGGTTACGACAAAGATGAACCCGGTAAAGCGAATTTGACTGTAGGTTCTAACTGGGTCGGCAACACATTTAAATGTTTAGCTAATACCTTAGAAATGCCATTTAAAGATAATGACAACTTAGCCGATCCTGTGGTTGGTTGGTCACCGGCGCGCTGTGAATATTTAGGTGAAGCATCATTAGTTGCGATGTTGGCCGTGGTTGATAATTTAACAGAATAGGCAGTTTTATGGCGTTAATCGAATGTCCTGTGTGTCAAAAGCGAATTTCGAGCAAAGCAAAACAGTGCCAATACTGTAAGGCTTCTGCTGATGGCGATAGTGATTCAAAAAGAACAATTTCACACATTCAGAAGTCTAATAAATTGATGAATCAAATGATGTTGTTTCTAACGCTATTTATTGCAGGTGCTGTATATGGTTTTTGGGGCGGTGAAGTTGCCACAGGAACGGATGCATATATTGCAGGTAGTTGTTTTGCTTTTGGCTTTGTAGGCTACATTATTACTCGAGTCAGAAGTCTAATACATAAGCGGAAAAGTGTATGAATGATATCAATAAAGTCATAGATGAAATGCCTGATGAGGTTTATCAGCGTTTACGCGCAGCGGCAGAAACCGGTAAATGGGAAGATGGTACTGCGCTATCTAGCGAGCAAAAAGAGTCAACCTTACAAGTTGTGATGTTGTATCAAGCGCGTAAGTTAACTCAAACTGATCACTTTACTATTGCTGCTGGTGGCGAGATAAACGAGCTGTCTAAATCACAGTTAAAAAAACAATTTCGCGGTGAAGCTATCGCAGAATTTAAAGAGCCAGAACTATAAACTGATTTTTAGTTAGCTTTTGTGAATTTATTTCAGCAAAAAGCCGCATCTCAGATGCGGCTTTTTATTGTCTAAAGTAGTTAAATGCTTGTATTCAAGCTTTTACTCAGTTAGCTCACCTAGCAAGTCTTGCTGCATTGCAATTTTGACTTCATTTGAGGTTAAATTTTTTGATAGCAAATAATGTAATTTAGCCAATGCTGCTTCAATAGTCATATCTGAGCCGCTGATCACTCCAGCTTTGGCTAATGCATTACCGGTCGCATAACCCCCCATGTTGACTTTCCCTTGAAAACACTGGGTTAGATTAACAATCACAATGCCACGTTCATCAGCTTGTTTAAGGGTATCTAATAAGGCTTTATCTTGAGGCGCATTGCCAACACCAAAAGTCAGTAAGATTAATGCTTTAACTGGCTGCATTAAGATGTTGTTAAAAATCTCAGTAGATATACCTGGGTATAAGGTTATTACGCCTACAGGTTGCGGGCTGATATTAATCACCTCTAAGGGCTTAGTGGTGGGCTCGGTGATCTTACCTGCACGTAAATTAATTTTAATCCCAGCTTCTAACAAAATAGGAAAGTTAGGTGACGCGAAAGCATCAAAACCATCAGCATGGGCTTTGGTTGAGCGATTGCCCCTAAACAACTTATTGTTAAAGAACAAACACACTTCAGCGACGGGATAATTCGCCGCAATATACAGTGAATTAAGCAGGTTAGTTTGCCCATCTGATCGCAGCTGAGCTAACGGGATTTGCGAGCCGGTTACGATAACAGGCTTGGATAGCCCTTGTAACATGAATGACAAGGCAGAAGCCGTGTATGCCATGGTGTCAGTGCCATGCAAGATCACAAAACCGTCATAGTTATGGTAATTGGCTTTGATGTCATTGGCAATGCGCTGCCAATCAGGTGGTGCCATGTTTGAAGAATCAATCAATGGTGAATATTCATTAATGACAAAGGTTGGCATTTCTTCATGGTAAAACTCCGGCATGGACTTTACACAATCAGTTAAAAATCCTGCCACAGGTGCAAAGCCATCGTCGGTTTTGCGCATACCAATCGTACCGCCAGTATAGGCAACGTATATGGAGCGTTTTGTCATTGTAATGAACTCTCAACCACTTAAATTATATAATCTGCAAATTATACGGCTTGAGCTGAATAAAACCCAATAAAAAAGCCCGATTAACGGGCTTTTTTGAAGATAATTCAATTTGATCTTATTCTGACTTCATGCCTAACAAGATTAAACAATCGCAATAGCTTAGTAATCGCAGAGTTCGCAATACATGTATAGGCCATTGGGATCATCAAACTGAGTCATTTGTTCAACCACAGTGCGCCATTGACCCATAAATTGTTCAACCATAGGTGATTGTGTGGTTGCTACAGGTAAATATGTTGCAGCAGATGCGAGCATTTTTTGCATGAAGATTTGCTCAGTTGTGAGCTCTTGCTCGATGACTTTAGTATCAAACTTTACCATTTCAGCCATTTCAGCCGCTTTAGTAATGGCGCTATCCATATCGCCAAGCTCGTCAACCAATCCAAGTTCAACAGCGCGGGTACCTGACCAAACACGACCTTGGGCAATGCGGTCTACTTGCTCTAACGTCATATCACGCTCGTTGGCGACTAACGAAATAAACTCATGATAGCCATGCTCAATATGACGTTGTATAACAGCAGAAATATTGGGGTTTAACTCACGGCTCGCCGAAATGCCAGCCCAATCAGAGGTCGAAACACCATCTGAGTTTATGCCCCAATTGGACAAGGCTTTTTCAAAGGTGGCAAACATGCCAAAGATCCCGATAGAACCGGTAAGGGTAGTTGGAGTGGCATAAATATAGTCAGCACTTGCTGAAATCCAATAACCGCCAGATGCCGCTAGGCTACCCATACTGACCACCACAGGTTTACCAGCCTGTTTTAGTGCAATGACTTCTTGTCTGATCTTTTCAGAAGCAAATGCACTACCACCAGGGCTGTCAACACGTAGCACCACTGCTTTAACTTTGTCATCAAAGCGGGCTTTCTTTAATAGTGCTGAAGTGCTTTCGCCACCAATTTGCCCAGCTTGTTGTTTACCATTGAGGATATTCCCCTTGGCAACCACAATGCCGACAGATTCTTGCTCTATTAGAGAAGGAATTGGCTGAACTAAATGAAAATATTTAGCAAAAGATATTTGCTTGTATGAATCGCCATCAGCTTCTTGTCCGACAGTTTTAAGCATGGCGAGTCTAAATGCCTCATCGGAGACTAATTCATCGACCCAATTCATTTTTAGCGCTAATTGAGCAGAGTCACCGTTAACACTATCAAGTTCTGCTAGATAGCTTTGCGGGCTTAATACGATATTTTCAGTCGTAATTTGACGGTTAGTGGCAATGGTTGTTTCAAAGTTTTGCCATAAGTCAGTAAGCAGGGCATTGCTGGCTTCTTTAGCCGGCGCTGACATATCATCACGGATAAAGGGTTCGACCGCTGATTTAAAGGTGCCGACTCTAAATACATGGGTGCTGATGTTCATTTTCTCAAGCGCGGTTTTAAAGAACATACGGTAGCTGCTAAGGCCTTCAAGTGACACAGCACCTTTATGGTTGAGATAAATGGTATTCGCATAACTTGCGAGGAAGTATTGATTTTGCTCGTATGAATTGCCAATAGCAACCACGGTTTTACCCGCTTCTTTAAACTTGTTTAAGGCATCACCAATGGCGGTCATTTTACTGATCCCACCACTACGTAAATTGCCCATTT
The DNA here is from genome assembly GCF_001957135.1 of Shewanella sp. UCD-KL21. Taxonomy (GTDB): domain Bacteria; phylum Pseudomonadota; class Gammaproteobacteria; order Enterobacterales; family Shewanellaceae; genus Shewanella. The sequence continues at coordinate 291,018 of NZ_MPHK01000001.1, forward strand.
TCAATACGATGCTATTAATACGTTTGTCATGAGTGGCATTTTCAATGACGTAAAGAATGTCAGCTAAAAGTATTTCTGCTTCAGGATCATCAGTGTTACTTTGTTTAAATATCGCTTCAATCGGATCAACATGACGTTTTTGCTCCACAATGCTGCCAGACAGGTTTAAGACTAAGGCAGATTGATCTTCAATGGTGATTTCTTCTTCAGATGTCATAGCCACAATGATCATGGCAATGATGCCGAAGAAAATGATATTGAGGATTAATTTACGAATACCGTTAATGGTTTTCCAAATAAATCCCAAGAATCTCTTAATTAATGAGGGTTTAGCGGACATTAGCCACTCCTTTAACATTCTAATGCTGCAATGCTAACTGATCTTGAGTGATTTGGGGAAATTGAATTGTAACGTTTTTTAACAATAGCAACGCTAAATGATTGAGCTTATGATTATGTCGTTGTATGCTGGTTTAAATCACTTGTTTAAAAAGGATGTTTGAATGTCTTTTCCACATTTATTAGAACCCTTAGATTTAGGCTTTACTCAACTTAAAAATCGAGTATTGATGGGCTCAATGCACACGGGCTTAGAAGAAGAAAAGGGCGGATTTGAGAAACTAGCTGCATTTTACAAAGAGCGTGCCGAAGGTGGCTGTGGCTTAATCGTCACAGGTGGTATTGCGCCAAATTTCAGAGGTCGCTTAGCGCCTCATGCTTGCCAATTGAGTTTTCCTTGGCAAGTGAGTAAACATAAAATTGTCACCGATGCAGTACATGATGCTGATGGTAAAATCTGTATGCAAATATTGCATGCTGGCCGATATAGCTATCATCCGTTTTCTTTAGCACCAAGCAAAATAAAATCACCCATTACCCCTTTTACGCCTTCAGAAATGTCTGCAAGACAGGTGCGCAATACCATTAAAGACTATGCCTCAAGTGCCTCTCTGGCTAAAAAAGCCGGCTATGACGGCGTGGAAGTCATGGGTTCTGAAGGGTATTTAATCAACCAGTTCATTAGTTCACGTACCAATAAACGCGATGATGAGTGGGGTGGTGACTTTGCTCAACGTGCCAAATTCCCTGTAGAAATTGTCAATGCGATACGTGCCAAAGTAGGAACTGATTTCATTATTATCTTCAGACTTTCTATGCTTGATTTAGTCGACAACGGCTCAAGTTGGGATGAAGTGGTGCAACTGGCTAAATGGCTTGAAAGTGCTGGTGTTAGTATTATTAACACCGGTATTGGTTGGCATGAGGCGCGTGTGCCTACTATTGCGACCAGTGTCCCCCGTGGTGCATTTTCATGGGTAACCGAGAAACTTAAAGCTGAAGTAAACGTACCATTAATTGCTACTAACCGTATTAATACCCCAGAAATTGGTGAATCAATTATCGCATCGGGCCAGGCTGACATGGTGTCAATGGCGCGACCTTTCTTAGCTGATGCTGAGTTTGTTAATAAAGCGGCTGCGGATCAAAGTGAATTAATCAATACTTGCATCGGTTGTAACCAAGCCTGTTTAGATCATACCTTCTCGATGAAACGTGCCACTTGTTTAGTTAACCCGCGTGCATGTTATGAAACTGAGATTAATTTCACACCAACTACGGGCAAAAAACGCTTAGCGGTTATGGGCGCTGGCCCTGCAGGGATGGCGTTTTCTGTTTATGCTGCCTCTCGCGGTCATGAAGTGGTATTGTTTGAAGCTAAAAATGAAGTTGGTGGTCAATTTAACTTAGCACGCAAAATTCCTGGCAAAGAAGAGTTTAACGAAACCATTCGTTATTTCAAAAATCAGATGGAGCTACACAATGTTGACTTACGTCTAAACACTCGTTTAGATGCAGCGGTATTAGCTACTGAAAAGTTTGATGAAGTGATTATTGCATCAGGTGTTATTCCTCGAGGCCTATCCTTACCCGGTTTTGACAGTCCTAAAGTGGTTGATTATCAAAAAGTGTTAAGTGGTGAAGTTGAGATTGGCGATAAAGTCGCGTTAATCGGTGCTGGCGGTATTGGTTTTGATATGGCGCACTTCTTGTGTGAGAAAGAGTCATCAACCTTGCAGCCTGATAAATGGCTAAAGCAATGGGGTATCGATAAAACCTATGAGCATGCTGGCGGTTTAACTGAAGAAGCTGATCATAACCCGAGTCGTGATGTGTATTTACTGCAACGTAAAACCACTAAAATGGGTAAAGGCTTAGGTAAAACTACCGGCTGGATCCATCGTAGCGTATTAAAGCAACATCAAGTAAATATGAAAACCGGTGTTAGTTATGAAAAATTTGACCACCAAGGTTTACATATTAAAGTCGGTGAACAATCAGAAATTCTCGATGTCGATAACGTAGTGTTATGTGCAGGCCAAGAATCTAACCGCACTTTAGTCGATGAAATGAAGGCAACAGGCTTGCCTGTTCATTTAATTGGTGGTGTCGATGTTGCTGCTGAATTAGATGCTAAACGAGCTATTAGACAAGGCGCTGAACTGGCCATGGCGATTTAAGCCTAAGGTTTGTATCAATTAAAAACCTAGCAATTTGCTAGGTTTTTTTGTTTACTGATAACATTCAATATCTGTGTTAAATATCAATACTAGGATTACGTATGGAGTCTATTTCTCCATGCGGAGCTCAGCATTTAAGGATTCTCCTATGTCAAAAAACGTTGTTATTACCGGTGCAAACCGAGGTATTGGTTTAGCACTCGCGAAACTATTTAAGCAGCAAGGTGATAAAGTCTTTGGTTTATGCCGTCATACGTCAGATGAACTCGATGATTTGGGTATCAATGTGATAACGCAAATCGATGTGGCTACCGATGAAGGTATTCATAATATGAAAACGTCACTTGCAGGTGTTGTGATAGATGTACTTGTATGTAATGCAGGTATTTTACGTGATGAGCAGCTAGCTCATTTGAATATCGATACCATCCGCCAACAATTTGAAGTTAACGCACTCGCGCCGCTGCGTATTGTTGCCGCGCTGCAATCACAACTTAATGTTGGCGGTAAAGTTGCCATGATTACCTCAAGAATGGGCTCTATCGAAGATAATACTTCCGGTGGCCGTTATGGTTATCGCATGTCAAAGGCTGCTTTAAATGCAGCATCAATGTCATTAAGTCATGACTTAGCTTCTAAAGAGATAGCAGTAGGAATTTACCATCCTGGTTATGTACAAACCGACATGGTTAATTATGGCGGGGATATTTCAGCAACCGAATCAGCTGCGCGTATAGTAGGTTTAATTGCACAACTTGATATGAGTCAGTCCGGCGTCTTTAGGCATTCAAATGGTCAAGTTTTACCTTGGTAAAATAAAAGACGAAACATTACCACTGATTATTACAGCTCACCATTGGTGATACTAAGCGCGATGAAATTTCATCGCGCTTTTTTATTTAGCTTTGAAAGGCTCTAGGCTTGATGATTAAAATGGCCACACCCAAAGCAACATCGGTACACTCACAGACACCACAATAAGTTCAAGTAACAAACCCAGTCGCCAATAATCCCCAAAGCGAAACCCACCGGGGCCGAGGATCAGGGTATTGTTTTGATGACCTATGGGCGTTAAAAACGCACATGATGCCCCAATCGCTATGGCCATTAAGAATGTATCAGGGTTAACCCCAAGTTGGGCAGCGGTACTGATCCCAATAGGGCACATGACTGCTGCGGTGGCGACATTATTCATAAGATCAGATAAAAACATGGTCACAATTAACACCAATACTAATGCGCCAATGGCATGGCTCTGAGCAATATTATCCAGTAAAAACTGGGCAATTAAATCTGCGGTGCCAGTGGTGTACATAGCATTAGCAACGGGCAGTAAAGCCGCAAGTAGCACAATTACAGGCCAGTCAATTGAAGTATAAATAGATCGGATTGGTACTAAGCCGAATAAAGTAAAGGCAAGGGCGCCTGCTACAAAAGCTATCGCCGCTGGCAGTATTCCGAACGCTACAGTAACAAGGGTGATTATCATGATCAGTGACGCGGTGAGTGCTTGTCCTTTCTTGGGAACACGAATATCACGCGCCGCCAAGGGTAAGCAGCCGTACTGAGATGCAAAACCTGATACAGATTCAGGATCACCTTGAAGTAATAATACGTCACCGGCTTTTATCGGGGTAGATCGTAAACGTTTTACTGAGCGGTGGCCTTGGCGAGAGATAGCAAGTAAATTGATACCATAGCGGTTACGTAATTCAATATCCGATACCGAGCGATTCACTATCGCGGTGCCAGGCATTACGACTAGCTCCTGCATGATAATTTCTCCAGGCTTACTTGAGTCATTATCATCATCCTCCGCAGATTCTGGTGTTGTGTCGTCAGCTTTTTTTTGCAGTTTAGTTTCAACCACTGCTTCAGTTTGCGCTTCTTCTGTAATAGAGCTTTCTGGTTCAAGTTCTAGACCTAGGCTAGAAAGTGCTTTAGGGATAGATTCTGGCTCGACTTCTATGATCAGGATATCACCAGTTTGTAACACTCTATTTGGATTTGGGGCCGTGAGGTGTACCTCGCGACGGATCATGCTAATAATTTGAGCATCAGCCTCATCAAGCAATTTATCTACTTCTCGCAGGCTCATGTTTTCAGCAATACTGCCAGCCACAATATTAACTTCACAGAAGTAATTACCGGTATCAAAACTGCCAGATGAAGATTGTTTGCGACTGGGAACGATACGCCAGCCAAATAAACCGACAAACACGTTCCCAGCCAGAGCAATACAAACACCTACTGGCGAAAAGTCAAACATGGTAAAACTACCTAAGCCGCTGGATTCACGAAATCCAGAGACGACGATATTTGTTGGCGTACCAATTAAAGTTGTCATCCCGCCTAAAATTGAACCAAATGCCAGTGGTATTAACACTTTCCCTGCTGGTAAGTCATATTTAGCTGCCATTTGAATCGCAATAGGCATTAGTAATGCTAGGGCGCCTACATTATTCATAAACCCTGATAGTAAGGCTGCCAAACTGATCAGCGCCAGTATGCTCAAGGTTGGCCCCGCTGACGCGGGTAATAAGTATTTTGCCAATATATCGACGGCGCCAGAGCGTTGCAGGCCATAGCCTAATACCAGCACACCGGCCACAGTGATGACAGCTGGGTGACTGAAACTTGTAAAAGCTTCACTGCTTGGGACAAGACCTGTGAATACACAAACAAGCAAGGCTGACATAGCGACTAAGTCATGACGCCAGCGGCCCCATAAAAAAAGCGCCATAGTAACGAATAGGATTATGACAATGATAATTTGATTTGGTGACATGGTATTTGGTCTTTAGAGGATGGTTGTTGGAATGATTATGTTGACCTATCGGCTATTGAAGTCACACCACCTCGTCAATAGATTTAAATTGCGCTAAACGTGGGTCTCGCTGTTTTCTGCGGTCATAACGAACCATAGCCGATTTGTTTTTGCGGCGCTCAACATAAGATCGTTGCTCAACTATGTAATGACCATTAACTAAAACAGTATCGGCAACCTTGGGTATGCTTTTTCTCACAGTCATGTACAACCTACAGATTTATATTCAGATTATCTAAAGCATAGGTGACACATTGTAGTTCTGCTAAGTAAGTCGCTAGTTATTTTGATATTTTAAGCAAGTTAACCAATGAATTGATTATGTAGATAACCATTGGCCAGTTGATTATTTGATATGGTGCTCAAACAAAATTGGACCGATGTACATAACGACAGACAAACTCTATTTATAGAATCATCAAAAAGATCAACCAAACATTATCTTAGGTGGCAATGTTTGGCTGGCAGAGGCTTAAAAGCGGTTGATGAATTTGACCTCAATGTATTAACTTGGCGGCCTCTTAAAGCATCGCCAATAGAACTGCACCACTTTCAGCCAACGGTTTGGCAAAACAAAATTGTCATTGCAGGTACGTTAACTGGCGATTATCCCCCAGAACAACCAGTTGAACATATTTATTATTTTTACCCAAATGAAAATAAATGGGAACAAGGTCCTGCTATTCCACCAGCAAGGTTAAGAGACAGCGCCGTTGCCATTGTTAAAAACGACGACCTTTATTTAATTGGCGGAATTACCAATGGTCATTTAGATGGCAATGTTAACTGGGTCGATCGTTATGACTTTATTACTGATAGCTGGACTGTGCTTAATGATGCTCCGCATGCTGTGCTCATGCTCAGGCTGCGCTAATAAATAATCATATTGATGTTGCAGGCGGTCGCAGAACATTTGGTAAACGTAATCAAGTTTTTGAGTTAGTTGAAGGCAAACTTGATGTATTTAATATTGAAACTAATCAATGGCACATTGCAGTAAACCCATTACCCATCCCAAGAGCGGGGATGGCAATATTCGCAGCTCATAATAAATTAATTGTTGTTGGGGGAGAAAGTGCCGCTCCCAATACAGCCCATGAAGAAGTTCACTTATTTGATAGCCAATCCCAACAATGGCTTAAAAAGCCGTCTTTAATTCAAGGAAGACACGGCAGCGGGATCATTGCAGCAAATGGCTAGCTATGGATTGCTTCTGGCTCGGGTATGCAGGGAGGGGCGCCTGAATTAAATACAGTCGAGCGTATTAAACTCGAGATTATCTTTAGTGACGACAAATAGTTAAATGATGACAAATAGCCCAATGACGACAAATAGTTAAATGAAGGCAGTAGATAGGCTTAAATCACCAATTTAATCAAGATGATGATCGAGCTGCAGTATCTAGCGCCTTGGGACATACACGGAATATTTAATATAGGTGATGTATTAATGAAGTTTTTTATTACTCGAGCAAGTAGTAAAGGGGTGTTTATTGAACAGCCATCAAGGTAGAAACAATGATCATTTAGCCTTGTTAGCAAGATTAAGCCTTAACTCTTAATCCTCAATCCTCAATCCTCAATTAAAACAGTATCGGCGACATTGGTTATGCTTGTTTCAAAGGTGTAGCCAACCAATAGATTGATACGCTAATAATTTAAACATTAGCTGGCATATTATTGCACTGTAAAGTGGATGATTATTTGTCGCTTTAATATGTTCTGTAACGCTATAGCTTGTTACTTGTTACTTGTTACTTGTTACTTGTTACTTGTTACTTGTTACTTGTTACTTGTCAGGATTGAGGATTGAGGATTGAGGATTGAGGGTTCAGGGCTAGAGATATTCACGCTACTATAGGTGGGTCAGTCAAAATACTGAAACCTAAGGGATGTATAGATGAATATCTAACCTTATGTTAGTTTGAACTATTAGCTGTTTATTTAACACGATTTAGCCAGAAGAGAGACTTAACTGTGAGAGCTATTTTTCGAATAAACCTTTAAAGCAAGGAATGTAACTCACGGACAGAGTAGCGTAATTCCCGCTCCGTTGTGACAGAACCATCATTTTCATTGTGCTGATTTAGCGCTGATGAAATTAAAAGTTATGCATACGAGGGGGACATTTGAAGTCATCATCAGGTAAGTATTTCTTAGGGCTTGACCATATAAGGGCTGTCGCTGCATTCTTAGTATTCACATGGCATTTTATCCATGTCAATAATGGTCATGAAGCCGCACCGCCGATATTTCCTTTGTCTATATTAACAGAAGGTCATACTGGAGTTGCTCTGTTTATGGCGCTAAGTGGTTATCTGTTTGCAAAGTTACTTGACGGTAAAAATATAATTTATACCTCATTTATATGGAATCGCTTTTTACGTTTAGCCCCGTAATTGTTCGTTGTCATTATCATTGCCGGTGTTAAGCGCTACTTTGCCGGTGAGGATTTATTTTATTACCTCAATAAAATTGTTTCCGGTATTATCAAACCATCATTACCCAATGGGGGCTGGTCGATAACGGCAGAGTTTCATTTTTATCTTATTCTTCCTGCTTTATTGTTTTTTTCAAGTAAGTGGCAATACTCGCTAATATTTGTGCTGTTGGCCGCAGTTGTCATACGTGTACTGCTTCATCAAGATATAGGTGAAATCCAAACTTTGTCCTATTGGACGATTATAGGTCGTATCGATCAGTTCTTATTGGGGATCCTTGTATATCAATTTAGACATAAGATTGCAGGTAAGCATTTATTAATCTTTAGCTGTTTGGGGTTATTTCTGGTTTTTTATCACTATTTTGACTCATTGGGTGGATTTTATATGTACCCATCATATCCATCACCCAGTTTATTGTGGGCATACCTGCCAGCCATTGAAGGCTTAGCCTATGCAATGCTTATTGCCTGGTATGATAATTCGTTTAAGCATTCGACAGGAAAAGTCTCACTGTTTGTTGCCAAAATTGGCACTTACTCCTATTCAATATATTTATTGCACTTTTTTGTGGTTTTTAGCATGGCAAATGTCATTAGTCTTAATATTATTGATTTATCGAATATCTACTACGCCTTACTGTTTTCGGCTTTATGCTTTTTGATGATGGTACCAGCTGGTTATATGAGTTACAGATTTATAGAAAAACCTTTCTTGCGGTTTCGTACTAGTTATATCGTTAAAGATGAACACACCTTACCCATAGCAGAAGGTCTAGAAAGTAAAAGCATTCAATAACTAATGACCAGGTATCCTTATAGGATATTAGGAATTGATCCTCAAATTGATATCGCAACTTGAACCAATAAAAAATCAGCACCCATATTGCATCAGGTGCTGATTTTTTTGTGACATTAATTGACGATAAAACAAGCCATTATGGTTTAATGAGTCGCTACTTAGCGTAATCCGCCGCCTTGAATTTTAATTCGGATTTTAAGCCCATAATTAAGCTTATACACATGGTTAATAATATCACTGTGAAGGGTAAACCTGTTGAAATCGCCCCTGCTTGAAGCGCTTCAATTGCCTCTGTGCCACCGACCCATAATAATACTGCAGCAATAGCACCTTCAGTTGTTGCCCAAAAGATACGCTGTGGCACTGGCGCGTCAATTTTGCCGCCAGAAGTAATACTATCTATCACCAATGAAGCAGAATCAGAAGAGGTGATAAAGAAAACCATAATCAATAAAATTGACAGGACTGAAAGAATTGAACTTAATGGCAACACATCATAGGCTTGAAATAGCGCCAAGCTTATATCTGTAAGCCCATTTGCTCCTAATTGGCCTACTTTATTCGCGATTTGCTCAATTGCATTGCCGCCAAATGTTGCCATCCAAAAAATAGTAATAATAGTCGGGATCAGCAACACCCCAAGCAAAAACTCTTTAACTGTTCTGCCGCGGGAAATACGAGCGATAAACATACCTACACATGGTGACCAAGAGATCCACCAAGCCCAATAAAATACCGTCCAACCGTGCATCCAAGCTTCATCTTCACGACCATGTGGGTTACTTAATGGAATGATATTTTCTATATAGCCCATGATAGTAATAGGTAAATATGTCAGAGTAATAGAAAATGTGACTAGGATGAGAAACAGCAACAAAATAAACGCTGCTAATAGGTTGATATTACTGAGTACTTTAACACCACCATGCATACCACGAATAACAGAAATAATAGCAAGTGATGTCACAAATGCGACAATGAATAGCTGGGTAGAGAGCCCATTTTCAATACCAAATACATGGCTGATCCCACTTGCTGCCTGTTGTGCTCCTAAGCCCAGTGAGGTCGCTAAACCAAACAAAGTGGCAAGCACGGCGAGTATATCGATAACATGTCCAAACCAGCCCCATGTTCTGTCACCTAAAATGGGGTAAAAGGCTGAACGCATAGATAGCGGAAGCCCTTTATTAAAGGTAAAAAACGCCATAGAAAGTGCAACGACAGCATAGATGGCCCAAGGATGTAGGCCCCAATGAAACATGGTAGCGCCCAATGAAGCTTTAATGGCTGCATCAGTGTATGGCTCAACGCCGCCAGGTGTTTCAAACCAACCTGTATAATGAGCTGCAGGTTCAGCTAAACCCCAAAACATCAAGCCAATGCCCATACCCGCAGCAAATAACATCGACATCCAAGAAACTAAGGAGTATTCAGGTACGGCATCATGACCGCCAAGGCGAATTTTTCTAAAGGGGGAAATAATTAAGACAACACAGAATATTAAGAAAAAATTTGCTGACCACATAAAAATCACATCGAAGTGATTAATGATCTTCCATTTGATTCCATCGAGAGCGGTTTTGGCAGTACTGGGTTCTACGGATAGCAAAGCGATTAAAAAAAGCCCAATTAAACCTGCACTGATACCAAAAACTGGATTGTGGACATCAAAGCCCCACTTTTGAATATTATCTTGTCCAACTTCGTAGTCAGTATTATTAATGCTGTATTTGTCTTTCGATTGACTCATTTTCCCTCAATTATTTATTTTATTAAATTATTTACCTCAGAGGTTAGCAGAATTTCATGATAATGAATGCAATATTCGTTGTTTTTATTGTTGTAAGTTACTGATGTTAATATATTGTTTTTGACTGTTTCTTAAGCCATTCAGTTTGAACTCGTACATTGAAATTTAAGATTAAGGTTAATCTAGGGTATTGATTATTAGTTGGATAAATTTCGGGCTGAATTACAGCTAGTTTTTCATTATTTTAAGTTTGCTTAAAGGTTCGTTTAATAAACTAAAAATAGAAAAAATTAAAATACAGATGTTTTATATCCACTAGCCATAAATGTAGATGGCATTTATGCTGTGAAAGTGGATATGGACTCAATGAAGGTAGGGATAGAATGACAATGACAAGTGAATCTACAGAAAAAGCACCTGGCTTTTTAAGTAGAGCTTTAGATGGTATTGAGAGAGTAGGTAATAAGTTACCTGATCCTGCGATGCTGTTCTTAATTTTAATGTTCGCAGTATGGGCTATCTCAGCTTTATTGTCGGGTGTGAATTTTGAAGCAATTGATCCTAGAACAGATAGTCCAATTGTGGTGAATAATTTATTGAGTGCAGAAGCGTTAACTCACTTTCTCACCTCAATGGTGACCACCTTTACAGCATTTGCACCATTAGGTGTGGTACTTGTGGCCATGTTAGGTGTGGGTGTTGCTGAGCAATCAGGCTTTATTAATACAGCACTTAAACAAATGCTTAAAATAACCCCCGCGAAGTTTTTGACACCAGCGGTTGTGCTAGTGGGGATTATTTCTCATACCGCAACTGATGCGGGCTATGTGGTGGTTATCCCACTTGCTGGGGTGATATTTTTTACTGTGGGACGTCATCCCTTAGCTGGTATTGCCGCTGCGTTTGCAGGGGTATCAGGTGGTTTTTGTGCCAACTTTATTCCTTCAGGAATTGACCCTCTATTACAAAGCTTTACTCAGTCGGCGGCGCAAATTGTCGATCCTGATATTCAAGTCAACCCACTGAATAATTGGTTCTTTGCGGCTTCATCATGTATCCCAATTACCTTAACAATTTGGTATTTAACCGATAAAATTCTTGAGCCAAGACTTAATCGTAGCCATAAAGTAAAGCGTGAAGAAGTTGATTTACCAGCAATGGAAGAGGTTACTTCTAAAGAAATAAATGCATTTAGAGTGGCATCGGCGGTTATGTTGGCTGCAATAGTGGGCTTTTTCTCATTAACGATCCCTGAAACATCAACCTTGCGCGATGCCAGTGGTTCGTTAACCAGCTTTAGTGCGCCATTAATGCAATCAATTGTGCCGTTAATCTTTATCTTTTTTGTATTGCCTGGTTTGGTTTATGGCTTTATGACTGGCACCTTTAAAAGTTCAGCCGATGTGGTGCAGGCGATGTCTAAATCCATGAGCGGCATGGCACACTATATTGTAATGGCGTTTTTCTGTGCCCAGTTTGTCGCTGCATTTTCAGCGTCAAACCTTGGTGCTTTAATTGCGGTAGAAGGCGCTGGTGGCTTAAAAGCCATGAACTTGCCTGCGGAAGTTACCGTAATTGGCATGGTAATTTTAGTGGGTTTTGTTAACCTATTTGTGGGTTCATCATCAGCTAAATGGGCGCTGATTGGACCGGTACTGGTGCCTATGTTGATGCAACTCAATATTAGCCCAGACTTATCCCAAGCCGCTTACCGAGTGGGCGATTCAAGTTCTAATATCATTACCCCATTGATGCCATACTTCCCGTTGGTGGTAGTTTACTGTCAACGCTATGTGAAAGGCATAGGCATTGGGACGTTAATTTCAATGATGCTGCCATTTAGCTTGGCATTGTTGTCTATTTGGAGCGCTTGGTTATTGATCTATTGGTCAATTGGATTGCCATTAGGCCTTGGTGCAAGTTACACCTACGGGTAACAGCTTAATGATTTAGGTCATCAACCTACAATCGAATAAACTAAAAAGGACTGCATATGCAGTCCTTTTGTATATCTGTATAGCGCTTACCCGTGCACACTTGTTGTAAGGGGACTTGGCTGTATTACCGCGACAGGCTGGTGTTCTTCGTCGATATTTTTAATGCGTTTTAGTTCATTAAATACCATAGGCATCAGTAAAAGACATAAGCTTATATTGGACAGTGGCACAGCCAGCCAAATACCATTGACCCCAAGTATTAACGGCAATAGCAGCAAAAATGGCAGTTGGATCAGCATATTACTTATGGAAATAGTTAAGGATTTACGGCCTTGATTGACAGCCATAAAATATACTGTGGCCACAAAGATAATGCCGTCCAAGACTAAAGCAAACAGATGTAATCGAATTCCGATTAAGGCTTCAGCCATTAAAGCGCCATCGCCATGACTGAACAGCTGCAGTACATTGCTAGGAAACAGGTTTAATACGACAACCAATAACAGCGCGAAAATACAAACAACTTTTGTCGCCAAAATCACAGTTGTTTTAATATTGGCTATCTGTTTTTTGCCGTAATAATAACTTACCGGTGGCTGCATCCCGCCAGCGATCCCTTCTGCTATGAGATAAAACATTGTGGCGATATAGCCGATAATTGCGAAGGCAGCGACATGCACAGCCGAGCCGTAAACCATAAATGAGTAGTTATGTAAGGCAATAATAAAACTAAAATACATGAACATAAATAAACTGGATAAGCCCAATGCCATTATGGAACCCATGGTATTAAGGTTAATGACATCCAAAGAAAATTGTAATTTAGTATTTGATTTTCTCGACATAAAATAACAGCCGCCCAATATCAGGACTAAGGCTTGAGAAATCATGGTGGCCATCGCTGCACCATGCAAGCCCATTGGGTAAAGGACTATCAGCAGGTAATCCAATATGATATTTACACAGGCACCCAGCACCATAAGTAGTGTCGCGATAGCCGGGTTTTCATCATTACGAATTAACAATGGTATTGCAGTCGCCGCGGTTGTAAAAAATGCGCCATAAACAAAAACGTCTATATAGGCCATTGCCATAGATAAGTTCTCACCTTCAGCTTTTTGCAGTAACAATAAGTCTTTAGCAAAAAATTGAATGAACAGCGCAGCCATTATGCTAAACCCAATGAGCAGGGCGATGGCATTATTTAAAATGCGTTTTGATTTTATAGGGTCATTCTCGCCACGGCTGATCGACAATAAGCTGCCTGCACCCATGCCTATCATCATGCCAACACCAATAATACCGCTAATAATTGGCCAGGCGAGGTTGATCCCAGCAAGCCCCTCGAAACCAATGTAATGGCCAACAAAGATACCGTCGATGATTTGATATAAGCCACTGACTAGCATTGCGCTAATCGATGGAATGGCATATTTCCAATAATGTTGTTTCACATTATTAGGGTTAACTTTTTGAGATACGATTAACGACATTTTTTTAAGGCTCGTTGAGAATGAAGCATCATTATCGCACCATATAAGATAGACTAAAGTTAGTTACCATCCGAAAATCGGATAGGTTGTTAATGATTCAATTAAGAGAATGGATATGAATTGGTCGATAGAACAATTACAAGCGTTTGTTACAGCGGTGAATTTAGGATCATTTTCGGCTGCAGCGCGTTGTTTAGGCAAAGCCCAGTCAAGGATAAGCAGTGCTATAGCTAACTTAGAAATTGATTTAGGTTTTAAATTATTTGATAGATCTGGGCGTTTACCTGTGCTGACAGAGCAGGGCGAACAAATGTATATTGAAGCCAATGCCGTTATCGCACAATGTGAACGTTTAAACGCGAGAGCAATGTCGGTAATGACTGATGATGAATTGTCGCTAACAATCGCCATTGACGAAGCTGTACCTATTTCTACTTTCGAAGATTTCTTTGATAAAACCGCTCACCAATTTCCATTATTAAAACTGACTATCTTAAATGGAACCCGAGACGATATTGCCCAGTGGGTAGAGATGGGAAAGGCTGATTTAGGTATTTTGTTCTTGGGTGAACAACTTAGCGACAGTTTAGAGTTCTTTACCATTGATAGTTTTCATCAATCTCTAATCGTTGCACCGCATCATCCGTTAGCGTCAATACCAGTGCCAAATATTTCACAATTAAACATGTATAAACAATTTGTTATTTGTGATTTAGAAACCACAGGTAAACCTATATCAGCTAATTGTTGGCACGTGGACAGTTATTATTATATTACTTCTCTCGTTGCCCGTGGTTTAGGTTGGGCCTTAGTACCAGAGCATATTGCCCATTCAGATTGGTATACGGGTGAGATCATTGAGTTAAGCTGTTATCACATATCGGATTCACTCACCATTGAGATGGGATTAGTGAAACGACGGGATAAAGGTGCAGGACACATAATGAACTGGATGTTTGGAGAGGTGGAAAAAATGTTTATCGAAGCTAAAAAAGAGACAATATAATTCAATTATTATGATGGTAAAAGATGCTATTACTAATAAGGTCATGAGTTAGCGTTGATTAGCGATGTTACTCAGTCACTAATAGATGTCTACGCTGTTGAACGTAAATATTACTGGGTTCATCTGTAGTGAGATCTAAGTCGATATTGCTATCGGGTACGCAGCAACATGGCAGGCATTCATCAGCTTCTAACTCAACAAGTGGCTCAGTGATATAGCTCACCTTACCACTAATGATTTTGGTTTTACAGGCACCACAAAAGCCACGTCGACATTCAGAGAAGACGTTGACTTTTTTTATTTCTAATACTTCTAAAAGCGTGTGTTGCTGCTGATTAAACAGCAACACCGGTTCCCCATTTAAGCTAACAATGGGGGCTTTTTTAAACTGTCTATTATAGGTCAAAATCTAAAAACTCATCGCTATCAACGGCTGAATCAATTTGTCCTACTAAGTAAGAAGAGACTTCTACTTCTTGTGGGGCAACTTGTACCGCATCACTTTCAAGCCAGTTTTTCATCCATGGCAGTGGATTAGTTTGCTCAGCATAAGGCTGTTTTAAATTTACAGCTTTCATGCGCTGATTAGTAATATATTCAACGTACTGACATAAAATCTGTTCATTTAAGCCAATCATTGAACCGTCTTTAAATAAGTACTGTGCCCACTGCTTTTCTTGTTCTGCAGCTTTATAAAAGATGTCATAGGCTTCTTGCTCACATTCAGCCGCAATTTCACCCATTTCAGGATCGTCTTTCCCACCTTGCATAATATTTAAAATATGCTGAGTACTGTTGAGGTGTAATGCTTCATCACGGGCAATCAAACGAATAATTTTTGCATTACCTTCCATCAAGTTACGTTCAGCAAAAGCAAATGAACATGCAAAGCTAACGTAAAAACGAATTGCTTCTAATGCGTTGACTGACATCATGCACAAATACAATGATTTTTTAAGAATACGGCTATTAACGGTTATTTCTTTACCGTTAATGAGGTGCGTGCCTTGACCGTGCAGGTTCATCACTTGGGTTAATTCAATCAAGTCATCATAATATTGAGCGATATCACCGGCCCGTTTTAAGATTTCTTGGTTGACGACGATGTCATCAAAAACCACTGACGGATCATTAACAATATTACGAATAATATGGGTATATGAGCGCGAGTGAATAGTTTCAGAGAAAGACCAAGTTTCAATCCAAGTTTCAAGCTCAGGTAACGACACTAATGGCAATAACGCGACGTTAGGTGAACGGCCTTGAATTGAATCAAGCAAGGTTTGGTATTTCAGGTTTGAGATAAAAATATGTTTTTCATGCTCAGGTAAACTTTGATAATCGATTTTATCTTTACTTACATCTACTTCTTCTGGACGCCAGAAAAAGGATAATTGTTTTTCAATTAACTTTTCGAACACTTCATATTTTTGTTGATCGTAACGTGCAACGTTAACGGGTTGTCCCATGAACATAGGTTCATTCATTGGGTTGTTCGGAGTTTGACAGAAAGTAGAGTAAGCCATTTTTATATCCCAAAAAAGCGGGGAATACTCCCCGCGTTGATATGCTAATTAGTGATTAAATCTTACAAGCGCCGCTTGCACAACCATCGTCTTCTTTTTCAACGACAGTAATGTCATCAAACTGATCCGATGCGCCATCACGGGTGTTGTGATAATAAAGGGTTTTAACCCCTAGCTTATAAGCGGTGAGCAAATCTTTCAGTAAGGTTTGCATAGGCACTTTTTGATTATCAAATCGTGTCGGGTCGTAATTGGTATTTGATGAGATTGCTTGGTCCACAAACTTCTGCATCAAACCGACTAACTGTAAGTAACCATCATTATTTGGCATATTCCAAAGCAATTCATACTTGTCTTTAAGTTCATCAAAGTCAGGTACCACTTGCTTTAATTGACCATCTTTACTGGCTTTAACGCTGATCAGGCCACGTGGTGGTTCAATACCATTGGTTGCATTAGAGATCTGTGATGACGTTTCAGACGGCATTAATGCTGACAGCGTTGAGTTACGTAGGCCGTGTTGTTTAATATTGGCACGTAAACCTTCCCAATCCATGTGTAGTGGCTCGTCACAGATTTTATCTAAATCACGCTTATAAGTATCAATAGGTAAAATACCTTGAGCGTAGGTTGTTTCATTGAACAAAGGACATGCGCCTTGCTCTTTTGCTAAATTATTTGATGCTTTCAATAAGTAAAATTGAATCGCTTCAAAGGTTTTATGGGTCAAGTTATTACCTGAGCCATCAGAATATTTCATGCCATTCTTAGCAAGATAATTTGCAAAATTTATCACGCCTATACCCAGAGTACGACGATTCATAGAACCAAGCTGCGCAGAAATGATTGGGTAATCTTGATAATCAAGCAAGTTATCTAATGCCCGTACTGCTAAGTCTGCTAATGGCTCTAGCTCTGATAAATCTTTAATAGCACCAAGGTTTAATGCAGAAAGAGTACAAAGTGCAATTTCACCATTTGGATCATCAATGTTGTTTAGCGGCTTAGTTGGCAAGGCGATTTCTAAACAAAGGTTAGATTGCTTAATTGGCGCAACTTGCGGATCAAATGGACTGTGTGTATTACAGTGGTCAACATTTTGAATGTAGATTCGACCTGTTGATGCGCGCTCTTGCATCATCAATGAAAATAATTCAACTGCTTTAATCTCTTTACGACGTATGCTTAGGTCAGCTTCATACTGAAGGTATAGACGTTCAAATTCGTCTTGATCAGCGAAGAAAGCATCGTATAAACCAGGCACATCAGATGGGCTGAATAGGCTGATGTTTTGACCTTTGATTAAACGTTGGTACATCAATTTGTTTAGCTGTACACCGTAATCAAGATGGCGAACACGGTTATCTTCAACACCACGGTTATTTTTAAGTACCAGTAACGATTCAACTTCTAAATGCCATAACGGGTAAAATAGGGTAGCTGCACCACCACGTACGCCGCCTTGAGAGCACGATTTAACCGCCGTTTGAAAGTATTTGTAAAATGGTAAGCAACCGGTGTGAAATGCTTCACCACCGCGAATAGGGCTGCCTAAGGCACGGATACGACCGGCATTGATACCAATACCTGCACGTTGGCTAACGTATTTCACAATTGAAGACGCGGTCGCATTGATAGAATCAAGGCTGTCGTCACATTCAATTAATACACATGAGCTAAATTGGCGTGTTGGAGTACGTACGCCTGCCATGATTGGGGTTGGTAAAGAAATCTTAAATGTTGAAGCTGCGTCATAAAAACGTTTGATGTAATCTAAACGGGTGTCTTTTGGGTAACGCGCAAATAAACAAGCTGCCACTAAAATATACAGGAACTGAGCACTTTCATAAATTTCGTTAGTGACGCGGTTTTGAACTAGGTATTTGCCTTCTAGTTGTTTAACTGCAGCATAAGAGAAATTCATGTCACGCCAGTGATCAATATAACCATCTAAAATGGTTAATTCTTCTGACGTGTAATCTTCTAAAATATGCTTATCGTATTTGTCCAGTTCAACCAAGCGAGTGACTTGATCAACTAGCTTAGGTGGCTCAAATTGGCCAAAAGCTTTTTTACGTAAATGGAAAACAGCAAGTCTAGCAGCAAGGAATTGATAATCAGGCGCGTCTGGCGAGATTAAATCTGCTGCAGCTTTAATAATGGTTTCGTGGATTGCTTCAGTTGGAATACCGTCAAAGAATTGTAGATGAGAACGTAATTCAACTTCTGAGACTGAAACGTTTTTCAATCCTTTTGCTGCCCACTCGATAACGCGATGAATTTTGTCTAAATCGATTGTTTCGCGTTCGCCACTGCGTTTTGTGACTGTCATATTGCTGTTCATTAAAAAAGCCTTGATTGTAAAATAGTTTGTGTGATTTAAATTTTGGATCTTTTTTAATCGTCTCGTTTACGATCGCCATTAAATCACAATACGTTCCCTTGTAAGTTGATCATCCATAAGCACTAACAACGTCATATATCCAAAAAATACGAGTGTTATTTGAAGACACAAAGCAGAAAAAGCCTTGTGTCTTGTTCTGATGTCACACACAAGATATGGTGTTTAATTAAAACTTACATACAAGATAGTGAGGTTTGGGGGGATTTGCAAGCAGCAATTTAGTGAATAAGTTGTGGATATCTTCTGTATAGAGGCCAATGTTAGTGAAAGCTAACCTGCTAGGTCAAAATATATGATAACTAAATTGCAAAGGTTAATAATTAGCCGAAAAAAAACGTGAGCTCGATCGCTACAATATTCGGCGATCGATTGTTTTGTTAACAAAATTATTTGCTATTTATATTTAACATTTGTTAAGGAAAGCCTGATGTAAATCGTCAACCTTGCTGAACTGAAAATCACTCGGCCATTCATTGGGTTTGTCTTGCTCTGACAAATATCCCCATAATGCAATAGCACCTTTCATCCCAGCATTACGGGCAGCAATTAAATCCCTTTCAGCATCACCTATATACAGGATGTCCTTTGGCAGGCAATTAATTTGCTGGGCAGCAAGTAACATTGGCGCGGTATGGGGTTTGGAGTGCAGGGTGGAGTCACCACTGATAATCGCAGTGAGTTTGTGCTCGATGTTTAAGGCTTTAACCAATGGCCGAGTAAAACGGGCTTGTTTATTGGTAACGACGCCATAGGGGATTTCACGTTGCTCTAATAACAACAGAAAATCATCAAAACCGCTAAATAATGATGCTTTTTCACCATTGACCCGTTGGTAATGCACTAACAACGCTTGCTGAACTTCGATTTGTAACTCATGGGAATGCTCTGGTATACCGGCTTTTACAAGCGCTAAACTACCATGGGAGGCAGCGTAGAGTAAGTTATCAATACTTTTACTAGCGATACCGCGCTCTTGCAAACTTAAATTTAATGCATGAACCAGATCTGGGGCTGTATCAGCTAATGTGCCGTCTAAATCAAAGAGTACACCTTTAATCTTGTTCATAGTTATCCTAAGGGGGCTGAAGTTATTAGCTGTTACTTAATACGTTTATGAATTAAGTGAAGGATTAAAGCAGTAATGTCGCTGGTTAACTGCAGCATTACTACTTTAAAGTTGTTCTACTATTTATGGCTGGTTATTACAGGTGACGCTGTAGTACTAATCAGCCTTTTGGGTGGCTATCATATAATTAACGTCAACTTTATTGGTGTACTTATATACACCCGTTAAAGGATTAAAGCTTATTCCAAGTGCATCACGGCAATGAAGCTCTGTTTGGTCAACCAAATTGATTAACTCAGACGGTTTAATGAACTTACTGTGGTCATGGGTGCCAACTGGCAGCAACTTTAAAACATATTCAGCGCCAACGATTGCTTGAATATATGACATCAGGTTACGGTTAATGGTTGAAAAGAAAACATAACCGTTAGGTTTAACCATATCGCAGCATGCTTTAATCACTGATAATGGGTCAGGGACGTGCTCTAACATCTCCATGCAGGTGACCACATCATAATAGCCTTGATGTTGCTGTGCATGTTCTTCAGCGGTCATGGTTTGATATTGGATATCGATGCCAGTTTCTAATGCATGCAGTTTAGCCACTTCAATTTGCGCTTCACCCATGTCTAGACCTGTTACATTAGCGCCAATTTTTGCCATGCTTTCAGACAAAATACCACCACCACAACCGATATCTAATACTTGCTTACCAAAAATACCACCACTGGTTTGATCGATATAATTAAGACGCAATGGGTTCAGTTGATGCAAAGGTTTGAAACTGCCATTAGGATCCCACCAAGACTGGGCCATTTGGGCAAATTTTTCTATTTCTTGATGATCTACATTTTGCGGCGTGGTTTGTTCTTGGTTAGACATGTCGAGAACCCATTAATTATTAGTATATATTGCAGGTATTATAACCATTGGATTGAATAAACATAGTGAGATGAAGCAAGATTTTACTTTGGTTGATGGAATATCCAGCAATGTTTGCCCATAAAAACGACATCAGTTTTTTATGTGGCAATTTATCGAAATGAAATACGCAATTATTGTAATAGAGATAGTTGAATTTAAAGATTTTTTGACAGCTTTTATCCTCGCATTAATATTTCCTTGTTCTAGGGTCTAGCCTCTTTAAATATCTGTGTTAGAATGCCAAATCACGTTTTTGAGCTACACAATAAAATGGAATAATTATTGTGCGCTAATTTTAGGGGAACGAGCAGTTTATGACTGATCTGGCATCATCAATTTCGCCAATTAACATCGAAGACGAACTAAAGAATTCTTATTTAGATTATGCAATGAGTGTAATCGTAGGTCGTGCATTACCTGACGTTCGTGACGGGTTAAAACCTGTTCACCGTCGTGTGTTATTTGCCATGAACGAGTTGAAAAACGACTTCAATAAGCCTTATAAAAAATCAGCTCGTGTTGTTGGTGACGTAATTGGTAAATATCACCCACATGGTGACACGGCTGTGTACGATACGATTGTTCGTATGGCACAACCATTCTCAATGCGTTACACGCTCGTTGACGGCCAAGGTAACTTTGGTTCTGTTGATGGCGATTCAGCAGCGGCGATGCGTTATACCGAAATTCGTATGCGTAAGTTGGCACATTCTTTATTAGCTGATTTAGAAAAAGAAACCGTAGATTTTGTACCTAACTATGATGGTACTGAATTTATCCCAGCGGTTTTACCTACTCGTGTACCAACATTATTAATTAATGGTTCGTCTGGTATTGCGGTTGGTATGGCAACAAATATCCCGCCACATAACATTTCAGAAGTGATTAAAGGCTGTTTAGCATTAATTGAAGAACCTGAGTTATCTATTGAGCAATTAATGGATTACATTCCAGGACCTGATTTCCCGACAGCAGCCAGCATTAATGGTCGTAAAGGGATCATTGACGCGTATAAGACCGGTCGTGGCCGTGCGATTATGCGCTCAAAAGCTGAAATTGAAGACAATAATGGCCGTGAGCGTATTATTGTTACTGAAATCCCATATCAGGTTAACAAAGCACGCTTAATCGAAAAGATTGCTGAGCTTGTTAAAGATAAAAAGATTGAAGGTATTACAGGTTTACGTGACGAATCTGATAAAGACGGTATGCGTATCGTTATTGAGATCAAACGTGGCGAAGTCGGTGAAGTTGTATTAAACAACTTATATGCACAAACCCAAATGCAATGTTCTTTTGGTATTAACATGGTGGCTTTGACTAATGGTCAACCTAAACTGTTTAACCTGAAAGAAATGCTAGAGTGCTTCATTCTTCACCGTCGTGAAGTGGTAACGCGCCGTACTGTATTTGAATTACGTAAAGCCCGTGAACGTGCTCATATCCTTGAAGCATTGGCAATTGCATTAGCTAACATCGATCCAATCATTGCGCTAATTAAAGAATCGCCAACCCCAGCGGAAGCGAAAGTAAAATTAGTGGCACAAGGTTGGGATCTTGGTAATGTTCAAGGCATGCTTGAAAAAGCCGGTGATGATGCTGCTCGACCTGAATGGTTAGAGCCAGAGTATGGTATCCGTGAAGGAAAGTACTTCCTGACTGAGCAACAAGCACAAGCTATTCTTGAGCTACGTTTACATCGCCTAACAGGTTTAGAACACGAGAAAATTCTTTCAGAATACGAAGAGTTACTTGAGTTCATTGCAAGCTTATTATTCATTCTTCGTAGTCCTGAGCGCTTGATGGAAGTGATTAAAGAAGAATTAGAAGAAATGCTTGAGCAATATGGCGATCCACGTCGTACTGTTATTAACCAAAACGAAGTTGATATGAGTCTAGAAGACTTAATCAATGAAGAAGATGTAGTGGTAACACTCTCTCATATGGGTTACGCCAAGTACCAACCGTTAACTGACTATCAAGCTCAGCGCCGCGGTGGTAAAGGCAAAGCTGCAACTAAAGTAAAAGATGAAGATTTCGTCGAAAAACTATTAGTTGCCAATACCCATGATACGATTTTATGTTTCTCTGATTTTGGTAAAATGTATTGGTTGAAAGTTTATCAACTACCACTGGCAAGCCGTACCGCCCGTGGTCGTCCAATCATTAACTTATTACCATTGTCAGACGGTGAGCGTATTACTGCAATCCTACCTGTTCGTGAATATGCTGATGACAAATATATTGTTATGGCTACCGCTCACGGCACAGTGAAGAAAACTGCATTAACGGCTTACAGTAACCCACGTGCGAACGGTATTATTGCCGTTAACCTTAAAGACGACGATCAACTAATTGGTGTTGATATTACTGACGGTAGCAATGACATCATGTTGTTCTCTAACGAAGGTAAAGTGGTTCGCTTTAACGAAAAAGTACGTGATTCAGAAACCGGTGAAGTGAAGAAAGATCCTGAAACGGGTGAAGACATGATTGCGATTCGTCCAATGGGCCGTACAGCAACAGGTGTTCGTGGTATCAAACTTGAAGATGGTCAGAAAGTTGTTTCGATGATCATTCCGAAAGAAGAAGGTGATATTCTA
The DNA here is from genome assembly GCF_001957135.1 of Shewanella sp. UCD-KL21. GTDB lineage: Bacteria > Pseudomonadota > Gammaproteobacteria > Enterobacterales > Shewanellaceae > Shewanella. The sequence goes on from NZ_MPHK01000001.1 coordinate 314,314, forward strand.
ACTGTAACTGAAAACGGTTATGGTAAACGTACAGATTTAGCTGAATATCCAGCTAAGAGCCGTGGTACTAAAGGTGTGGTTTCAATCAAAGTAAGTGAACGTAATGGTGCTGTAGTAGGCGCAGTTCAAGTTACTGAAACTGATGAAATTATGCTAATTAGTGATAAAGGCACCTTGGTTCGTACACCATCTGCTGGTGTGTCGTTGATTGGTCGTAACACCCAAGGCGTAACGATTATTCGTACCGCAGAAGACGAGAAAGTCGTTGGCCTGCAGCGTATCGAAGAAATTCAAATGGATGAATCTGAACTTGATGCTGAGGCAGAAGGCCAAGCGGTAGAAGGCGAAGTAGTGGCAAGTACTACTGATGCTGAAACACCTGCAACAGATACACCGGCACAAGATGACGAATAAGTTAGTCTAGTGACAAAAAAGGATGCCAATTGGCATCCTTTTTTATTGCCTATCATTTATAGATGAAAATGACAATTCAAGTTAATTTTACTGTTTAAACACATCATGCCAAAACTCAGAGCTGAGTTTTGCAATTACTCTAGATTCGCCATTTAGTAGCATCACCATGCCGATGTTTAACTCTGGTGAGTAAGAAATTTCTGCCACATAACCCGCTACCCAACCAGCGTGATAAATTAATGGCCGGCCTTCAAACTCATATACCCGCCATCCTTTGCCGTAATAAGCATTATCAAGGTAAGTACGCCAATCTCGGCGGCGAAGCTCTTTGGTTGTTTTAACGCCGGGCGTGGTTACATCATTAATCACAGCGCTTGAAAGTACAGCAGGTTTCTCGCCTAAGTTGGCTATTAACCACTTGGACATATCAGTAATGCTCGCATTAACGCCAGCCGCTGGAGCCAGTTCATAGTAGTTTGGTTTTACTGATACTTTTTTAAAGCCTGATTTAGTTTTAATGTGTGGCTCTGCGCGATTTTTTTCAGCCATGAATGCGCTATAGCCCGTTGAGGCGGTATTCATCTCTAGTGGCTTAAAGATACGTTTTTCAAGATGGTTTTCGTAGCTGAGGCCTGTTTTTTGCTCAATGGCAGATTCGATAAATGAAAACGCCACATTCTGGTAGCTATAGCAAACACCCGGCCGGCACATTGGGGTTATCTCGGAAAACTTATTAAGAATTTTATCCTTGCTGACATTGGCATTGACTAAGTTATCGTAGCTATTTGGCATTAAACCTGTGCTTTGACCGATAACATGGCCTAGGTTAATTTGTTGACTGGCTTTTGGATCAGCTAATACAAAATTTGGAAGATAAGCATTTATCGGTTGTTGCCAGTCAAGTTTATTTTCTTGAACCAACATACTGGCCAGCGAACCGGCAAAGGTTTTAGAAACAGACGCCAGTCTAAACACCGTATTGGCATTTACATTTAAAGGGCTCCCTTTGCTGCGCTTACCGTAATAACTGAGCTTTAGTATCTTGTCGCCTTCGACAATAACAAACGCACCGCCCGGGACTTTGTTCTTTTTAAGTTGTTGATGAAATTGCTGTTTAAATTTATCAGATACGCCGTTATAAGCTGAAGCATGTGTTGGCTGACTGACAAGGACTGTGCTTATTGCTAAAGAAAGTGTGCCTACGATAAAGGCCGATTTTGAAAACATGTAAAAATCCATGACCGCATTACGGTATTTATTATTCCATTTAACACTGACACAAGGCCAGTCTTCAAAGAGACTTTAACCTAATGCTTTAGTATGACTATTGTTGTGTAATTTTTCTCACTTTACTAGTGATAAATAGCGCTAAATTTTTAAAAGTGAGTTGTTGTTTATTGCCATTAACTAGCAATAAAGCTCGACAGAGTTAGCATTGATGATTAATTTTCATTTTAGCTGCCAAACAGTTGCGATATACTGCTGAGAATTCGATACATTATGAATGTGTTAACTAAAAACGATATAAGGACAATGCTGTGAGCGCTATCTATAATTTCTGTGCTGGACCTGCCATGTTACCTCAAGCTGTGATGCAAAAAGCGCAGCAAGAATTAATTAACTGGAATGGATTGGGTGTGTCCGTGATGGAAATTAGTCATCGTAGTAAAGAGTTTATGGCGTTAACCCAACATGCCGAGAAAACCCTACGTACCTTGATGGATATTCCACAAAACTATCACGTTTTGTTTATGCATGGCGGTGGACGAGGTCAATTTACCAATGTTGTTAATAACTTCTTAGGTGACAACGGTAAAGCCTTGTATTTAGTTAATGGCCAATGGTCAACGGCCGCGGTAAAAGAAGCGACAAAACTGGTTGGTGAAAACAACATTGATCAAGTCAATATCATTGAAAATATCGATGGTTTAAATCAGGTAGTGCTGCCTGACTTTAGCGCGCATAGTGACGATTATCGTTATTTGCACTTTTGCGCCAATGAAACCGTTGATGGCATCGAAATTTTTGATGAAATTGAGTGTCCTTGGCCCGTTGTCGTTGATTTATCTTCAACCATTATGTCGCGAAAAATCGATGTCAGTAAGTATGGTTTAATCTACGCCGGCGCTCAAAAAAATATCGGCCCTTCAGGCTTATCTATCGTGATTGTCAGAGATGATATGTTGCAGCTACCCAGTTTGCCGCAGTCATCGATTATGGATTACCGTATCGCACAAGCCAATGACTCGATGTTTAATACACCACCCACGTTCGCTTGGTACTTAGCTGCCGAAGTGTTTGACTGGTTAACATCAGTAGGCGGCGTAGCTGCAATGGAAGCCTTGAATCAGCAAAAAGCGCAAATGCTGTATGACTGTATTGATAACAACCCGTTTTATACCAACGGTGTTTGTAAGCAAAACCGTTCACGGATGAATGTAACATTCCAATTAAGCGATAGTAGCTTAGATAGTGAGTTTTTAGCCCAAGCTGAGCTAGCAGGCTTGGTCGCCTTAAAAGGTCATAGGGTAGTTGGTGGCATGCGTGCCAGTATTTACAATGCTATGCCGTTAGTGGGTGTGCAGGCGCTGGTTGACTTTATGGAAGCTTTTGCAAAGCAGCATAGCTAAACCAATACGAAGTTAAATTGTTGAGTTTTAGCTCTTCAGAATAAAAAGCGAATAATGAGCTGTCATTATTCGCTTTTTTAAACCCAATTATTGGCTTAAAACTAGCTAATTAAAGAATTGTCGCAATTGATTTTGCTAGGTAATCAACATTTGTTTCGCTAATACCCGCAATACTCATACGGCTTGAGCCGACCATATAAATACTATGCTCTTTTTTAAGGGTTTCAACTTGCTCTGCATTAATCCCTAAGAAAGAGAACATGCCTTTTTGGTTAGCAATAAAGCTGAAATCTTGTTTAACCCCTTGTTCGATCAATTTGTTGACCAGCATTTGGCGATTGCCATTAATGCGGTTACGCATAACGGTTAACTCATCTAACCATTGCTGCTTTAATTGTGCGTCACCTAAAATGGTTTCAACAAGGGCAGCGCCATGAGCTGGCGGCATTGAGTAAATACAACGCACTACATACAAGAGTACAGAAAAAGCAATATTCGCCTTAGTGCTATCTTTAGCCATAATGCTACAAGCACCAATACGTTCACGGTATAAACCAAAGTTTTTAGAACATGAACTACATAAGATCATTTCTTCAACTTGAGCTGCCATTTGACGAACGCCGTAAGCATCTTCATCAACGCCATCACCAAATCCTTGGTATGCCATATCAATTAGTGGAGTAAAACCTTGCTTAGCGGTAATGCTGATGACTTCATCCCACTGGTCATTGGTTAAATCCATACCGCTAGGGTTATGACAACAAGCATGCAGCAGTACTACATCATCACTACCGATATTATTTAATGCGGCTTTCATTTCATCGAATTTCAGCGATTTAGAATCGTAGTCATAGTAAGGGTAGGTCTTAACTGTAATGCCAGCAGCTTCAAATAAGCCGGTATGGTTAGCCCAGGTTGGATCGCTTACCCATAACACAGCATTAGGGTTACAGCTTTTTATGAACTCAGCAGCAACGCGCAGGGCGCCTGTGCCACCCGGTGTCGATACAGTTCTAATACGGTCTGCAATTAAGGCGCTGTGAGTGTTGCCAAATGCAAGCTCAGTCATCAAAGTATTAAACTGTGGAGAACCAGTAGGGCCAATATAAACCTTGGTTGTTTCAGATTCAGTGCGCAGTCGCTCTGCTGTTTTTACACAATCAAGAATGGGTGTGTTGCCGATAGGGTCTTTATAAACGCCAACCCCTAGGTCAATCTTCTGTGGGTGGGTGTCTTGACGGTACTGAGTAAGTAAACCAAGAATGGGATCTGCAGGCATTGCAGTTAACGCGTTAAACATGGCCATTGACCTTATAGTATTAAAAATAAAAGTAGGGTTTTGTTTAGCATAACGTGGTTTAAATACTGATTGAAATGGCTATTTATAGAAACTACTTAAAATAACGATTTTACTGAGTCCAAAGTTTACACTTTTATCGAAAAGTCATTTATTTGCTTAGTGAAGTTGGTTATTTGGGCTATAAAAATGGCCTAGTTGCGCTTTTTTTACGCAAATAATTCAACTTCAGTGAAAAACTGTCATTTAATTTCAGTTATCCCTTGAATCATTTGCCGCAATCAGTAAATTTGTATTCAAGAATAATTTATTGAGTTTATACAATCTAATTCGTATAGATAAATTGACAAAGACGTCATTTTCTCTTTAGCCCTTACACATTTATTCTTTCGTAGCAGGAAGAAGACATTTAAGAAGAACTTGTAATGAAACAATTGCGTCTTGATCCGATCCAAAAAGTAAATGGCGTTGTTAATATTCCTGGCTCTAAGAGTATTTCGAATAGAGCGCTGTTATTAGCAACCTTAGCCGAAGGCAAAACCACGCTAACAAATCTGCTTGATTCAGATGATATTCGCTATATGTTGGCATCATTAAAGCAATTAGGCGTTGATTACCAATTATCTGAAAATAATACCGTATGTGAGCTACAAGGCTTAGGTAAGCCGATTACGGCAGCACAAGCGCAAAGTTTATTTTTAGGTAATGCTGGAACGGCTATGCGGCCTTTATGCGCGGCACTGACACTGGGCAGTGGCGAGTTTACCTTAACGGGCGAACCACGTATGGAAGAGCGTCCTATTGGCGATCTTGTTGATGCACTACGTCAACTCGGCGCTGAAGTGAGCTATCTTAAAAATGATGGTTTTCCACCGCTGACGATTAATGCCAATGGCTTAAATGGCGGTGATGTTGAAATAGCAGGGGATTTATCCAGTCAGTTCCTTACTGCCTTACTCATGGTTGCGCCATTAACCAAAGACACGGTCAATATCACCATTAAAGGTGAGTTAGTGTCTAAACCATATATTGATATCACTATCGCGCTAATGGCGCGTTTTGGTGTTGAAGTGATCAATCATGACTATTGCCGATTTGAAATACCGACAGGTCAAAAGTATGTTTCCCCAGGTAAAGTGTTAGTCGAAGGTGATGCATCATCAGCTTCTTATTTTCTTGCTGCGGGCGCAATTCAAGGCGGCGAAGTAAAAGTAACCGGTGTCGGTAAGCTCAGTATTCAAGGCGATGTTAAATTTGCGGATGTACTTGAACAAATGGGCGCAGATATCGAGTGGGGCGATGATTATATTATCGCGCGCCAAGCAAAATTAACCGCGGTTGATTTAGACATGAATCACATTCCAGATGCGGCAATGACCATTGCAACAGCGGCATTATTTGCCGAAGGCACCACACGTATCACAAACATTTACAACTGGCGCATTAAAGAAACCGATCGCCTCGCAGCAATGGCCACTGAGTTACGTAAAGTCGGCGCAACCGTTGACGAAGGGCATGATTATATTGCCGTTACTCCACCAGCTGTTTTAAATACAGCAGCAATTGATACCTACAACGATCACCGAATGGCGATGTGTTTTTCAATGCTGGCTTTTGCAGATTGCGGCATTACCATTAATGATCCAGATTGCACCTCTAAAACTTTCCCAACCTATTTTACTGAGTTTGCACGTATCGCTGAGTAAAGCGCTTGGTTTAAGACTTAAAAATGACGGCAGTCAATATACTGCCGTCGTTTTATCTTGATTGAATATCGTAAATTTTCTCCAGTATTTTGCTGTAAATTGTTGTACAATGCCGCCCGCTCATTTTGATGAACCTTTTTTACTTTCATGGAAGATTGTTTTTTTCGGAGGAATTTATGTCTGAACGTGCTCCAGTAGTCACAATCGACGGACCAAGCGGTGCAGGAAAAGGGACCATATGCCAACTTGTTGCTGAGCGACTTGATTGGCACTTACTAGATAGCGGCGCTATCTATCGTGTTTTAGCCCTTGCAGCCATTCATCACAATGTTGAATTAGAAAATGAAGAGGCGATCACCTTACTTGCTTCTCATTTAGACGTGCAGTTCTTAGCGGGCAGTGACCTTGTAAAAGTCATTTTAGAAGGTGAAGACGTTTCAACCAGTATTCGTACTCAAGAATGCGGTAACGCAGCATCTAAAATTGCCGCTTTACCTCGCGTAAGAGAAGCATTACTGAGACGACAACGTGCTTTTTGTGCTGAACCGGGTTTAGTCGCCGATGGGCGTGACATGGGAACAGTGGTTTTTCCTAACGCACCCGCAAAAATATTCCTGACTGCATCCGCAGAGGAAAGGGCGCAGCGACGCTATAAACAGTTGCAGGACAAAGGCTTCGATGTTAATATCGATCGCCTTTTATCTGAAATCATTGAGCGTGATGACCGCGATATTAATCGCTCTGTCTCACCTTTAGTGCCTGCAGATGACGCGCTAGTTATTGATACTAGTGGCATAGGTATTAATGACGTGCTTGAGCTTGTGCTTGAACACATCAATAAAAACTTAAGGTAATTTCTTAATTCTGAGAAGTTATCAAACAACATTTATATCACGGATGATGTAAATCAATTAATTGACTCCACATCTAGGATGGATGGTGGTTTATAAAAGAAAGTAATCATAAAATGACTGAATCTTTTGCTGATCTATTTGAACAATCCCTAAATGAACTTGAGTTCCGTCCTGGTTCTATCGTACGTGGCGTAGTAGTACGCATCGAAAACGGTACTGTACTTGTTGACGCTGGTCTTAAGTCTGAAAGCCCTATCTCTGCTGACGAATTCAAAAACGCTCAAGGTGTTTTAGAAATCGCTGTTGGCGATGAAGTTGATGTTGCACTTGACTCTGTTGAAGACGGTTTCGGTGAAACTCAATTATCTCGTGAAAAAGCTAAGCGTCACGAAGCTTGGATTGTTCTAGAAAAAGCGTATGAAGATGCTGAAACTGTAATCGGTATCATCAATGGTAAAGTTAAAGGTGGTTTCACTGTTGAATTAAACGGTATCCGTGCCTTCTTACCAGGTTCTCTAGTAGACGTTCGCCCAGTTCGCGATACTGCTCACCTAGAGTACAAAGAATTAGAATTCAAAGTTATCAAACTTGACCAGAAGCGTAACAACGTTGTTGTTTCACGTCGTGCTGTTATCGAATCAGAAAGCAGTGCAGAGCGTGATGCTCTTCTTGAGAACCTTCAAGAAGGTCAAGCAGTTAAAGGTATCGTTAAGAACCTTACTGACTACGGTGCATTCGTAGACTTAGGTGGCGTTGACGGTCTTCTACATATCACCGATATGGCTTGGAAGCGCGTTAAGCACCCATCTGAAATCGTTAATGTTGGTGATGAAATCAACGTTAAAGTTCTTAAGTATGACCGTGAGCGTACACGCGTATCACTAGGTCTTAAGCAACTTGGCGAAGATCCATGGTTAGAAATCAGCAAGCGCTACCCAGAAAGCACACGCTTAACTGGTCGCGTAACTAACCTAACTGACTACGGTTGTTTCGTTGAAATCGAAGAAGGCGTTGAAGGTCTTGTTCACGTTTCTGAAATGGATTGGACTAACAAGAACATCCACCCATCTAAAGTTGTTAACTTAGGTGATGAAGTTGAAGTTCTAGTTCTAGACATCGATGAAGAACGTCGTCGTATTTCTCTAGGTCTTAAGCAATGTAAGACTAATCCATGGGATGATTTCGCTACTCGTTTCAACAAGGGCGATAAAGTTTCTGGTAAGATCAAGTCTATCACTGACTTCGGTATCTTCATTGGTCTTGACGGTGGCATCGATGGTCTTGTTCACCTTTCTGACATTTCTTGGAACGGAACTGGCGAAGACGCTGTTGCTGAGTACAAGAAAGGCGACGAAATCCACGCAGTAGTACTTTCAGTTGACCCTGAGCGCGAGCGTATCAGCTTAGGCGTTAAGCAAACTGAAGACGATCCTTTCAATGCCTACTTGGCAGATAAGAAGAAAGGTACTATTGTAAATGGTGTAGTTACTGCTGTTGACGCTAAAGGCGTTACAATTGAACTAGCTGAAACTGTTGAAGGTTACCTTCGCGTTGCAGATATCTCTCGCGAGCGTATCGAAGACGCATCTACAGTATTCGCTGTAGGTGACAAAGTTGAATCTAAGTTCATGGGCGTAGATCGCAAGAATCGTTCTATCAGCTTATCTATCAAAGCGAAAGATGAAGCAGATGAGAAAGAAGCTATGGCAACTATTAACAAGCAAGAAGATGCTGTTATTAGTAATGCAATGGCTGAAGCGTTCAAGGCAGCTCGTAAGTAATATATCGCCTGTTGTTTGGGGAGTTCGCTCCCCATTAGGCGACTGTTTTGGCTTGATTATAGAGGGTAAAGGATGACTAAATCCGAACTGATCGAAAAGCTTGCCACTGGGCAGTCGCAGTTGTCGGCTAAAGAAGTGGAAAGTGCTATTAAAGAAATGTTGGAGCAAATGGCAACAACATTAGAAGGCGGGGATCGTATTGAAATCCGTGGCTTTGGTAGTTTTTCTCTTCATTATCGTGCACCACGTGTTGGTCGTAATCCAAAAACTGGAACCTCAGTTGACTTGGAAGGCAAATATGTACCGCACTTTAAGCCAGGCAAAGAACTGCGTGAACGTGTCGATGCGGTTAATGTTTAATTAACGCTTGATTAAAAAGCCTCCTTTTGGAGGCTTTTTTGTATCTATTGCACTGCAAAGCTGGTTACTTTAGCAAATATCTTGGATAATCAATTATATTGCGACGTTGAATGGAGACTCACGTGAAATCATTTATTGCCATTGTTATTGTTGGTTTATTCTTTGTCCTTGCTTTACTTTTTGGTGCTAAGAATGAACAAATTGTCACTGTAAGCTATTTTATTGCAGAAGGTCAGTATCGTTTACCCGTCGTACTCGCTGTTGTTTTTTTTAGTGGTTTTGTCATAAGTTGGTTATTTGCCGCTTATTATATTTTAAAATTCAAAATCAAATTAAGAAAAAACAAAAAGCAAATTGCCCAATTAACAGAGCAACTGTTAGAACAACAATCTCAACCAATGTCACAGGATACTGTAGCGTAATATGCTTGAAATCCTCTTTCTGTTATTACCTATCGCTGCCGGTTATGGCTGGTATATGGGTCGAAGAAGTATAAGACAGAATCAAAAACAACAAAGTAAAAAACTAAGCCGTGATTATTTTACAGGGCTTAATTTTTTGTTGTCTAATGAATCAGATAAAGCGGTTGATTTGTTCATTACTATGCTAGATGTTGATGATGAAACCATTGATACCCATTTATCTTTAGGTTCATTATTTAGAAAGCGCGGTGAAGTAGACCGCTCCATTAGAATACATCAAAACCTCATCGCTAGACCAAGCCTGACCACAGAGCAACGCGATATTGCCATGATGGAGTTAGGTAAAGACTATTTAGCCGCCGGCTTTTACGATAGAGCTGAAGAAATCTTTATTAATCTTGTCAGCCAAGATGATCACAGCGAAGAAGCTGAAACTGCATTAATATCAATTTATCAAGTAACTAAAGAATGGCAAAACGCCATCAATATTACTAAACGCCTAAGTCGCAAACGCCAGCAAGTTTTAAAACATGTAACCGCTCATTTTTATTGTCAACTCGCTGATGAAGAGTCAGGAAACGCTGAAAAAATCAAATATCTCCAACAAGGCATTAAATTAGATGATAAATGCGGTCGTGCCTGGTTAACGCTGGCGAAGATATATCTTGATGCTAACCAAGTAAGCCTATGTAAAAAAAGCTTAGTCGAGTTAAAACTTGCCGATATAGAGTTATTTGCTGATGCCATTGGTATTGCTAAGCAAGTTTACCGCGACAGTAACGATCTTGAAGGTTACCAAAGCTTGCTGCAGCAAGCCTTACAAGAAGGTGCTAGTGCCTCAGTGATCATTGCATTAGCCCAGCATAAAATTGAGCAAGGCTTTAGTGAAAATGCCGAAAAAATGGTGCTCGATCATTTGTATCGACATCCGACAATGAAAGGTTTCCAGCATTTAATGCAATTGCATATCAAGCAAGCTGAAGATGGCCAAGCGAAACAAAGTCTTTCAATGCTTGAAAAGTTAGTAGAACAACAAATTAAATTTCGTCCTAGTTATCGTTGTAGTTCATGCGGATTCCCTGCACACAGCCTTTACTGGCATTGTCCATCATGTAAAGAGTGGGGCAGTATAAAACGCGTAAAAGGGCTCGATGGCGAATAACTGATTTTTTATATTACTGGAGTGAACATGGCAGATAAACCGATTGTAGTGGCCTTAGATTATGACAATAAAAATGAGGCGCTTACTTTAATCGATAAGCTTGACCCTACAATGTGTCGTCTCAAAGTAGGCAAAGAGATGTTTACTTTATTCGGTCCACAATTTGTTAAAGATATTCATGACCGTGATTTTGATTTATTTCTCGACTTAAAATTCCATGATATCCCTAACACTGTGGCTAAAGCGGTATCAGCTGCAGCCGATCTCGGTGTATGGATGACCAATGTCCACGCAAGTGGCGGGTTAGCTATGATGCAAGCAGCTAAAACTGCATTAGGTCATTATGGTAAAGATGCGCCATTATTAATTGCTGTGACAGTGCTGACTTCTATGAGTGATGAAGACTTAGCGCTATTAGGGATCACTGTGCCTGCTTCAGAACATGTTAAGCGCTTAGCGGCGTTAACTCATCAAGCAGGTCTTGATGGTGTAGTGTGCTCAGCCCAAGAAGCAACTATGCTAAAACAAACATTTGGTGCAGGCTTTAATCTAGTCACTCCAGGCATTCGCCCTGTTGGCGCTGATGTTGGTGATCAGCACCGCGTTATGACGCCACCAAAAGCCATTGCGGCTGGCTCTGATTATTTAGTGATTGGCAGACCCATTACTAAAGCGGCCGATCCATTAGCGTCGTTACAGGCAATCGTTAACTCGCTAAAATAGCCGTTAATGGTGAATGTTTCGCAGTATAAGCCTATAGCAGCGCAACTTTAAACTGATTAATAACACACATGCAGGAGCATAAAATGTTTAATTATCAAGGAAAGAATGTCGTTGTTGTAGGTGGCACCAGTGGTATCAATTTAGGTATAGCGTGTGCTTTTGCTAAAGCGGGGGCCAATGTGGCTGTTGCCAGTCGTAGCATAGATAAAGTCAATGCTGCCCTAGCTTTACTGCAGCAAACCAATCCCAAAGGAATGCATATTGGAGTGAGCTTTGATGTCAGAGATTCAGACGCAGTTGCATCTGGTTTCAATACCATTGCTCAGCAATATAACACTATTGATATACTCATCAGTGGCGCTGCGGGTAATTTCCCTTCAAGGGCAAAAGATCTTTCCGTTAATGGTTTTAAATCAGTGATGGATATTGATTTACTAGGTAGCTTTCAAGTTATTAAGCAAGCTTATCCTTTGTTGACTAAAGGCAATGCCAGCGTGATACAAATCTCTGCGCCTCAGGCTTATGTGCCAATGGCGCTACAAGTACACGTATGCGCTGCTAAAGCCGGCGTTGATATGTTAACTCGCACTTTAGCAATGGAGTGGGGCGTTGAAGGTATAAGGGTGAACTCGATTGTGCCAGGCCCAATCGAAGATACAGAAGGTTTTGATCGCTTAGCGCCCAGCAAAGCTTTAAAATCAATGATAGCAGACAGTGTGCCATTAAAGCGCAATGGTCAAAAACAAGATATTGCCAACGCAGCGTTATTTTTAGCCTCTGACATGGCCACATACATCACAGGCACAATTTTGCCAGTAGATGGTGGTTGGTCTTTAGGTGGTGCTGGCGCTGCGATGGATGCATTAGCAAAACATTTACCTCAGTAATACTGAATAATTTTTATAGGTGATTTAAATGGCAAACGCATTACAAGAGCAGCTGCTAAAAGCAGGACTTGCCAGTAAGCAAAAAGCGCGCGATGTGAAAACACAAAAGCGTAAGCAAAAAAAAGCAAAAATAGACGATGGTAGTGCTGATCTTAAACAACAAATTGCGCAACAGAAACTTGAGCAAGCAGCGAAAGACAAAGCGTTAAATGAAAAGCGTTTTGCTGAGGCATCAGAGAAAGGCCAAGTACGTGGATTAATCACTGAATTTACTAAATTCGCGATTAAAGCACCGGCTGGTGCTGAAATAAAATTCAACTTTACTGTTGAGAACAAAATTTTATCTGTTTATGTGGATGATAAACTACAAGGCCAATTACAAACTGGCGTTGTAGGTATCATTCGCTATGAAGATAAGAGTTATATCGTGCCTCATAAACTAGCTGAACGAGTTAACTTGTTGGTACCTGAGTGGTGTGGTTATTTATGGCAAGAAACTGCCGATAACAAAGTTGAACAGGCCAGTGAAGAAAACGATCCATATGCTGATTACGCTATTCCAGATGATTTAATGTGGTAAGTTTTTTACCAAGCTGACTCTTGGGATAAAAAATTAAATGCCTCATGAAGAGGCATTTTTTATTGCAGTTTTTTGTTTCGCAGTAAATTAAATTTATGAGGTGATGTTTGCTAAAAACAGCCCGCTACTTTCGTAATGGAGCCGATTACCGCTCTGGTGAACAAGCTAATTTTATTGATATCAAACAGTGTTTTGGCCTCAATCATATTAGTGTGGGTAAATGGGTGACCAACGAAGAATCTGAACTTGCTGCAAATTTAGTCTTTGATTCAATGGCAGATTTATCCCAAATATTACAGGTTCCCAGTGAGCTTATTGGCCTACGTAAAACCCTTAATTTGCTATTCGGTCGAGGTGGCCAAAAAGGCGTTCAAGCCCATTATTCTCCAGTCACTCATGAGCTTGCCTTAGCTAAAAATGCGGGAGCAGGGGCATTAGCCCATGAGTTTTGGCATGCATTTGATCATTATATTGTTGATAAAGCTTTTGATGTATCGCCCCGGTTTTCATTTAAGAAATATCAGTGTGCGAGTGATTTGTGGCTAAATGATGAGTTACTAAAGCCCCATAAACTCAATGACAAGTTATCAGCCTTGTTTAAAGTAGTATTGTTGTCAGATGATGGTGAGAAGCCCAGTGAATATGTCACTAATGCAATTAAACTCGATAAACAGCAAGGCTGTTATTATTTTTCAAAACCAACAGAGTTAATGGCGCGGGCATTTGAATCGTCTATTGAAGCTTGTAGTGAACTACAAAATAATTACTTGGTCTCTGGTACCTTAAACAAGGATATGGCGACACAATTGATGTATCCAGCAGCGCAGCACAAAGCGCAAATATTCCTAGCGATGATCAATTACTTTGCTTTATTAGGCGTAGCTTTCGAGCGAAAGCTTAATGACTAAATAGTTTATTTTTAGTATTTCTAAAGTTGGCGATTATTTGAAAGCCGCGGCAGATTTAATTGATCATAACTATCTTATTTTATGGATTTTTAAACGAAATACTTCTTCATTTTCCCCTAAAATTTATTGTATAACAAAACTAGAATCATCTTGTGTTTCGTGCGCTTTTTGTATAAATTGAAACAACTGTTTTAATTATCTGTTTAAGAGCATTCTATGAACCCTTACCAAGCGCCTTTGAAGGACATGCAGTTTTTGTTAGAAAACGTATTTGATGCGACTAATACTTGGCAATCTATGCCAAATATCGCTGAGATGGTTGATATGGACACTGCGGTCGCCATTTTAGATGAAGCGAGCAAGATTAGTCGTGATTTGATTCATCCTATAAATAGAAGCGGTGATGAGCAAGGTGTTAGACACCAAGATGATAAGGTCATCACACCAGATGGCTTTAAAGAGGTTTATCAACAGTTCTCAGAAGGCGGTTGGGTTGGCTTATGCGGCGAACCTGATTTTGGCGGTATGGGCATGCCAAAAATGCTAGGGGTTTTAGTGGACGAAATGAATTACAGTGCATGTAACTCATTTACCCTGTATAGCTCATTAACCGCAGGTGCAGCACTGTGTATTAATGCCCATGCAACAGAAGAATTAAAAACTAAATATTTGCCAAACTTGTATTCAGGTCAGTGGTCTGGCGCCATGGACATGACTGAGCCTCAAGCGGGTTCAGATTTACGTAATATCCGCACTAAAGCAGAGCCACAAGATGATGGTAGCTACTCAATTACTGGTAGTAAAATTTTCATCACTGGTGGTGATCATGATCTTACCGAAAACGTTATCCACTTAGTATTAGCAAAACTCCCTAACTCTAAAGGTATTTCATTATTTCTAGTACCAAAAATCACGGTTAATGATGATGGCAGTCTAGGTGAAGCGAATGGTGTAACGGTCGGTTCTATTGAACATAAAATGGGCTTAAAAGCATCCGCGACATGTGTAATGAATTATGACGGTGCCAAAGGTTTCTTAGTTGGACGTCCTGATCGCGGTTTAGTTTGTATGTTTACCATGATGAACTACGAGCGTTTAGCAATTGGTATTCAAGGCCTTGGTAGTGCACAAGGCGCTTATCAGATGGCGGCTGATTATGCTAAAGAACGTGTGCAAGGTATTGCAGCAGGCGGTTCACCAACAGGTAGTGCTGCAGACCCAATTATTGTCCACGGCGATGTTCGTCGTATGTTGTTGACCATTAAATCAGTTACCGATGCCGGTCGTGCATTATCAGTATTTACTGGCAAACAACTGGATTTAGCAAAACATGCCCAAGGTGATGTACAGGCAAAAGCTGTTAAGTATGTAGGCCTACTGACACCGGTTTCAAAAGCGTTTTTAACTGACCGTGGCTTAGATGCAACTATTATGGCGCAACAAGTGTTTGGCGGTCATGGCTATATTCGTGAAACCGGTATTGAGCAGTTTGTGCGTGATACCCGTATTGCACAAATTTACGAAGGTACTAACGGTATTCAAGCAATTGATTTCTTAGGCCGTAAAGTCACTGGTGATAACCTTGCTACTTTGAATGCGTTTGTGGCAGATATCAATGCTGAGTTAGCCGGTTTTGAGCATGTTTCTGAAACTGACAAAAATGCTATCAGTTCACGTTTTGATAATCTGCTGACATTAGCAAACTACATCAATGACAATAAGTTAAGCCAACCAGCACTCATCAATGCCAGTGCGGTAGATTTCTTAGATGCCTTTGGTTATATCCTTTATGGCTATTACTCATTACTGATGGCAGAGCGTGCTGTTGGCCATGATGACAGTAGCTTTAGTGAGCAAAAGCGTTATGTGGCTAAATTCTATATGGAAAAAGTTTTGCCAAAAGCAGATTTTCATATTGCTCAAGTCAGTCAAGGTGATGATGCAATTATGGCTATGCCAGCAGAGTTATTTTAAACACAAACTGGCTCAATTTTCTGCTTAAGAACAGAGTTAAAGCGCATTGTTTACAATGCGCTTTTTTATGGCTGTAAATCATATAACCTTTGCAGTAATAGCGCGCTAAAAGGGGCCAGTCTTGTTTGTTTTGCATCAGGAGTGAGTCCATTCTCTATAATCACGAAAGCATAGCGTTTACCATTTTTTGCCTCAATAAATCCCGCTAAATTTTCAACTCCCAGCATGGTGCCTGTTTTTGCTGATATTGCTGCTTTTAAAGGTGGTTTATTGAAATACTGTTGGTATTTTAAGGTGCCACTTTTGCCAGATACAGGTAATAGCGCAGTTAGATATTGAAAACGTTTATCGCTGTCGATGAGTTGCAGTACAGATAACATTTGCCCTGAAGTCAGTAAGTTATAACGAGACAAGCCAGAGCCATCAACGATATTGGCATCATCAAATGGTAAGTTTAATTGGATTAAAATCGATTGTAATGCTTTAGCGCCCATAGCAAAACCATGAATATCAAGCCCCTCTAGTTTATCGCTATTAGAGGCGTGCGGATAAAAACCTTGGCCAATTTTTTTTAATAAGCTATCGGCAATTAAATTATCTGACTTTTCCAGCATGATCTTTAATAATTGGGGTAACTTTTCAGACTGATGCTTGGCTAACAACTGTGCGCTCGGCGGGATGCTTTGCTTACTTATGATAAAATTAGCGTAATTGACTTTTATGTCATCGAGTATGGCTTTGACCACAGCTTTGGCATAGCGAGACGGATCATTTACAGCAACAGCTAAACTTATGGCTTGATTACCCGGGTAACAACCTGAAATCTGATAGCGATTGTCGTCAAAGCGTTGCATATGCAACTCACAAAAATGTGCCTTAGCTTGAGTAACGTCTATATTAGGTTTAAAAACCGCCTTGGTGCTAATTTCAACTGGGTATTGTGTATCTATTATGATTGCAGTTGTGTTATCTGCCAGTGGGCTTAGGCTTGCTCTGACACAGTTTTTATCAATAATAAAATCAGACACTGGCGCTGCGTAACAAATACCGAGATCAACCCACACCCAGCCGGGCGCTCTGAGACTTTCACTGCTCGATGATACTAAGATTACATTGCCATTAATTTGCTGAATGCCTTTGGCGTTAAGTGCGCTGATAAGCTGCTTTAACTGCTCGCGACCTAAGCTTGGATCGCCATTAAATTTTATATACACATCACCATTGAGTTGCTGACTTGCCACATCACCATCAATATAAACTTGGGTTTCGTAATAAAAATCTGTGCCTAATTGCTTAGTGGCGGCAACGGCAGTGAGTAATTTTTGAATGCTAGCTGGCTGCATTAATTTATGCTCATTAACGCTATAGATACTGCGGTTGCTTTCTATATCCCATATATTAATCGCCAGTTGTGATTGAACGGGCGCAATTTTTTGTATTGCATTGGCAATATCCTCATTGGCCCACACTGGTAAGCTAAACAAGGAAATAATTAATATACATATCAGTGAATACATAAGGCGCCATTAGTAAAAGTATGAGTCACTTTAAAATACGTGATTTGATGAACTTTTACAGTAATGAAGCGATAAAAATTGACGTTAGAACCTTGGTGTTTGATTTGGTGAGGGTGTAACAGATTCTGTGTAACTGCAATTTAGTTAATATGCTTCACAATTCTGTCTTCGAACTCAATAATAAATCGGCTCATCGCAGTACGCCAGTTTCGGATGGGCATGGTCCATTTTTTACTGGCTTCTTTTATCGCAAGGTAAATCATTTTCTTGGCCGAGTCATCATTAGGAAATACCTTACGTTTTTTCAACGCTCGTCTAATCACGCTATTTAACGACTCTATAGCATTGGTTGTGTAAATGGCCTTACGAATATCCTGAGGATAATTGAAAAACGTATTTAAGTTGTGCCAATGATTATGCCATGACTTGCTGATTTGGGGGTATTGCTCATCCCAGGTATCGCTGAAACGGTCTAATTCAAGTAAAGCTTCCTCCTCCGTTGTTGATTGGTAGATGCTTTTAAGGTCCGCAGTGACTGCCTTGTAGTCTTTCCACGATACGTACTTTAATGAATTTCTGACCATATGTACGATACAGAGCTGTACATGAGTATCTGGATAAACGGTATTGATAGCATCAGGGAAGCCTTTTAAGCCATCAACACAAGCGATGAGAATATCCTCAACGCCTCGTTGCTGTAGTTCAGTGAGGACACCTAACCAAAATTTAGCCCCTTCATTTTCAGCTATCCAAAGCCCCATTAGCTCTTTGTGACCTTCAAGGTTAATGCCTAACGCTAAGAAAATAGATTTGTTAATAACGCGCTTATCCTGACGGATTTTTACGACGATACAATCAAGGTAAACGATTGGGTAAATGGCATCTAAAGGTCGACTTTGCCATTCAATAACTTGTTCTAGAACGGCGTTGGTAACGCGAGAAACTAACGTGGGTGATATCTCTGCGCCGTACCATTCATCAAAGGCTTGAACGATATCACGAGTACTCATGCCTTGAGCGTAGAGCCACAATATTTTATCGTCCATAGAGGTAAATCTGGACTGGTGTTTTTTAACTAACTGAGGTTCGAAACTGCCTTCACGGTCTCGCGGCGTATCAAGCTCAAATTGACCATCTTCAGTTTGAATGCGCTTGCTGGTTTTACCGTTACGGCTATTAGCAGAAGTCGATTTATGGTGTTTCTCATAGCCCAGGTGGTCATCCATTTCGGCATTAAGAGCGGCTTCGACCGTTATCTTTTTGAGCATCTGACTGAATTGATTTAAGCCTTCTGGTGTTTTAATGCTTTTAGCAGCTTCTTTAGCAAAAGCTTCAATATCTTTTTTGTTCATGAGTATCTGCCTATCCTTGACTCTCTATAGAGTACGTGTTGATAAGCAGTTACACAACATTAGTTACAGTCTCGATTTGGTGTTTATTCTTTATTCACTAAGGTTAACTTTTATAAATTCAAATAACTTTGTGCTGACTAATTTTTAAACTGCCATGAACAGTCAGGTTAAAAGTTTGATCCAAAATCGTTCACTTGAGCCTCATAAACCCATCAAATAGGGCTATAACATCAGAAAAGCCTTGCTCATAAGCCGCTAAGTCGGTAATTTCTATCTCCTAATATTATTTGTTAATCAGTTAAAACGATGACAAAGTATAAATTTCAAAGTGACAGTATTTATTTTTCAAAATTAGCAACAAACGATAAATACTTAAGCTAGTCAATTTATATAGACGTTAATAGCATTTAACTGTTTAAGTTCAAGGAGGTTGCCTTGCTGGATAAGCTTGGTGGTATCGCATTACAAAGTGAATCGTTAAAGTGGTTATTAACCCCGGTTCAATTTAAACAAGAATTGTTAACTCGCATCGCTAATGCTACGAATGCGATTTATATTGCTGCGCTTTATTTAGAAGATGATGAAGCGGGCCGAGAAGTTCTTGAGGCGTTACTTGCAGCTAAAGCTGCTAACCCAGAGTTAAAAATAGTTGTCCTAGTGGACTACCATAGAGCTAGGCGTGGCCTAATCGGCCATAAAGGTGATAGTGGTAATTACATCATGTACCGCAAAGCCATGGCTGCTGCCAAAGCACCTTTTGATATTTTAGGTGTACCTGTTAAGTCTCGCGAGTTTTTAGGGGTATTGCACCTTAAAGGCTTCATCATTGATGATGCAGTCATATTCAGCGGCGCTAGCATTAATAATATTTATTTTAAACAAAACGATAAGTACCGTTTTGATCGTTATCATGTGCTGGAATCTGCTGAGCTTGCTCGCAGTATGGGTGAGTTCATTGAGCAACATCTAATTAGCGATCCTGCTGTTTGTTCATTGACTCAAGACAGCAGTGACGAAAAATGCCCTGATAAAAATGACATGCGCACCTTTAAAACTCGCTTGTCACGTTCAGATTATCAGTTTGAAAGTACCCGTATTGGCAATCGTGTTACGCCGCTTGTAGGCTTAGGCCGCAAGAAGAATAAGTTAAACGAAGTAGTGATAAAATTGGTTGATGAATCAACCGAGTCACTGTTTATCTGTACGCCGTATTTTAACCCTCCAAACTCTTTAGTGAGAGCATTGACGCGTCATTTACGTAATGGCAAGAGTATTGACATCGTGGTGGGTGATAAAACCGCCAATGATTTTTATATCCCACCAGAGAAAGATTTTTCTACCATTGGTGCATTGCCTTACATGTACGAACAAACCTTACGTAAGTTTGTAAAACGTCAGCAATGGGCGATTGAAAACGGTCAGTTACGGATCCACTTATGGAAAGACGGTATCAATAGTTACCATTTAAAAGGGATTAGTGCTGATGGCAAAAAGCATCTCATCACGGGTTCTAATTTAAACCCAAGAGCCTGGGCGTTAGATTTAGAAAATGGTTTATTACTGCATGATGACAGTGGTGTGTGGAAGCAAAGCTTTGAGGCGGAACAAGAATTTATTCTGCAGCATACCGAAAAGCTGTTCCATTACAGTCAAATTGAAACCTTGCAAAAGTATCCGGCTCCTGTGAAAAAGATTATGACCAGGATAAAGCGCTTGAAAGCTGACTTTTTGCTAAAAAGAATTCTATAGTAACTTCATCACCCARCTGGGTGATGAATTTTTTTGAACGTTATAAACTATAACGTGTAACCGAGAATAATCCCATGTTGGCGTTACCTCCTGAACAGCAACACGCAGTTCATCGTTTGTATCAATACCGAAAATCTATTTCAACTAAGCCATTTGCAGCCAGAGGGAAAAAACTCATTCGCTGCCAGTGGTGCTTATTGGGAGAGATTTTCTGTACTTGCCAACATAGACAATATATCAATACTGAAGCTCACTTCATGCTAGTTATGTATGACGATGAAGTACTAAAGCCAACCAACAGTGGCCGTTTAATTGCGGATTTAGTCCCTAATACTAGCGCTTATTTATGGTCTCGTACTGAGCCCAATAAACAAATGATTGCAGCGATCAACGACCCCAAATATCAGCCAATGCTGATATTTCCTCAGCAGTATGCCCAAGAAGGGCAATTGGTGGTGAGTCATCCTAGTCAATGTGATAATGCCGCTGCAGATAAAATACCGCTGCTAATTCTATTAGATGGTAGCTGGCGTCAAGCGATCAAAATGTTTCGTAAAAGCCCGTATTTACATACCTTGCCATTGTTTTCTTTTAGCCCTGAAACCTTAGCCAATTACGAATTAAGAAAAGGCAGCCATGATTTTCAGCTATCCACTGCTGAAGTTGCTGCACTGGCCCTTGAAGCAATTGATGAGCCATTAAACTCAAAAGCATTGAGCTCGTGGTTTAATTTATTTGTTGAGTCGTCGTTACTGGGAAGAAATCGTCGTTTAAAAGAAGATATCATTCCCATTGAAAATTATATTCAGCAGTTTGAACAAGCAATGCTAAACGCAGCGGCTAAATAGCGTTTAAATATCACCATAAAAGCAGCGGATGCGAGTGTTACTCTATGTTAGAAAGTAAGTTGATTGTGTTATATCGTCTAGAGCCCGGTTGTTTGGGCCCCGATGGCTTGGAGCACATACAAATATTTTGTGATTTAGCACAGCAAATGCTGGCAAGCCTTGATACAGCAACATGTCAGTGGCTTTTAGAGCCACGTTACAACAAACAACTTGATGAAATGGCGTACTGTTTAGCCAATAACATGTTATCTCGTGAGCAAGCCACTAAATTTATGGTTCGCTTTGGCGATGATTTAGAGCAAGCTCAAGAAGCCTTCGAAGACAAATTAACCTTGTTAATCAATCAATACCTGTCTCGTAAACGCTAACCTAGCTTGTTAATTTCAGCTTTAGGCGCCGATAATACTGTTTATTCTGTTGAGGAATAAAGCCGTGCTCACCTCAGGAGAGTATTTTATAAGTTGTTGTTTTATAAGCTTCAGAGTTTCAATTTTATCCGTATTAGCGTATAATTGCCTTCGCTTTAATCATTAATCTAGGCTCCAGTATGCAAACTCCACCGTTTGATAGTCCTTCGCCATTACTACATGACAACGCCGATTTAATGCAAAAGCTCGAGCAGCAATTTGGATTTAATCAGTTTAGAGAAGGGCAAATTGATGTAATTAAACATATTTTGTCAGGAGCATCTTCTTTAGCCATTTTCCCAACAGGCTCAGGTAAATCACTGTGCTATCAATTTAGTGCCTTACAACTGGCTAATGTCACCTTAGTGGTCTCGCCCTTGCTTGCGTTAATGAAAGATCAAATCGCTTTTTTAAATGCTAAGGGGATCAATGCCGCCAGCATAGATTCAAGCTTAACTTTTGAGCAAACACAGCAGGTTATGCGCGATGTTCGCCGTGGGCATACAAAAATTTTAATGGTGTCAGTTGAGCGTTTTAAAAATGAACGTTTTAGGCAGTTTCTTAGCAGTATTGATATTTCATTATTAGTGGTTGATGAGGCTCATTGTATCTCTGAATGGGGCCACAACTTTAGGCCTGATTATTTAAAAATCCCAGCGTATGTGCAGCAATTTAGTATTGCCCAAGTGTTGTTATTAACCGCCACCGCCACTGAAAAGGTCAAGCAGGATATGGCCAACCGTTTTGCTATTTTGCCGGAGCAAATTGTACAAACGGGTTTTTATCGTTCTAATTTAGATATCAGTATTAAACCTGTTGCTGAAGCCGCTAAGCAAGTGGAGTTAGTCAACACAGTATCGCAATGCACAGGTGCTGGGATTATCTATGTCACCTTGCAAAAAACCGCAGAAGATATCGCGGCTTTTTTAAGTGGTAACAATATTCAAGCCACCGCTTATCATGCAGGACTGGATTCAGATCTGAGAAATCGCATCCAACAGCAATTTATGGATGGTCAAATCAACGTGATTGTTGCCACCATTGCCTTTGGTATGGGGATAGATAAAAGCAATATTCGTTTTGTGGTTCATTACGATTTACCGAAATCTATCGAAAACTACAGCCAAGAAATTGGCCGCGCAGGTCGAGACGGGCAATTGTCTCATTGTATTACTTTAGCCAACAAAGATGGCTTAAATACCATTGAAAACTTTGTTTATGGCGATACGCCAGAAGCCTCAGCGATCACCAAGTTGATAGAACATATCAGCGCTGAAGTTGAACATGGCCGCTGGGAAATGCAAGAGTATGCCATTTCAACGAGCTGTAACATTAAACAGTTGCCGTTAAAAACCTTGTTAGTTCAACTTGAATTAGCCAACGTGGTGCAACCAAGTTTTGCTTATTTTGCTGAGTTTAAGTATCAATTTTTAATTGATAAACAGCAGCTGCTGGCCAGTTTTGATCCCCAGCGCCAAGCCTTTTTGCAGCAAATATTTGAGCATACCCGTTTTAAGAAAATATGGGGCCAACTGGATTTTGATAGCTTATATCAGCAATATGGCGCAGACAGGCAACGGGTAGTAGCGGCGTTAGAATACCTCGCAGACAAACAATATATCCAGTTAGAAACCAAAAAAATAACCCAAGTGTTTAATGTTGATATTAATGCTTTAAGTAATCCAAACCTTATTGCAAGTTTGTCTGATTATTTCCAAAGTAATGAAGTCAAAGAGATAAAGCGTTTAAATCAGCTTATTAGCTTTTTTGAATCAACTGAGTGTATTACTGCTAAATTGGCACGTTATTTTGATGATCAGCAAGCACCCAGTCAATGTGGCCATTGCAGTGTCTGTCGTGGGCACATTGGAGTGTTGCCGCAACAGGCATTAGCGCCAATCACTCAATTAGCGTCATTGCAGCAGTATCTTAATGAGTTTTGCAATCATATGAACGCAAAAGGCATTATGCCGATATCTGTTGCGGTTCAAACTAAATTTCTAGCAGGTATTAGTGTGCCGATTTTTACCCGCAACAAAGTAAAGCAACTGTCAGGTTTTGGTTATTGCAGTCAGTATCGATATCAAGACATCGTTGATTATACCAATCACATAAACGGTAATAACTCAGATATGGGACAAGGTTAATATGAAGAAGAAAGCCGTAGACGCACTACTTAAAAAGCATGAAAAACTTAACCATATTGAAGGGGTTAAAGTTGTTTCCCATACTCAGCGTGAAAAAGAAGAGTGGGTTTTCCATACCTTGATGTTAGCGGGTTACGATGTCGCATTTAAATTTAAGCGAACTAAAAAATATAAGAGCTTGCAGGATCAACTTGTGAGTTTAGTTTATTACCCTGAAGAGCAAACTGTGGCTGGATTCAGTGTAGAGATTATGCAGGTTGTGCGGGTTAAACGTTGTTAAATTATTGCCTTGGATCTAGATAAATATTAAACAGCGTTAGCAGATGCACCATGGTTATTTGGGTTATCTGCTGACGCTTTGTTATAAGGCTGTTTAGCCTTGTCCCCACACATTAATTTGAATAGTGGTAATCACCTTTAGCTTGCCAAATACGGTATCTTAACGTTGCATCTTCAGGTAGGTAAAATACCTTTGGTAAACGGCTATCATAATTGATGGTCAAGCTTTGTCCCATTGGCACAAATTTAGCCGTTTTAGGCTCTTTACACATCATCATAGTACTTGGCCCTGCCGTTATATTATCAACGCTATAAAACGGATATCCCCAGCCTGATAAATTCTGCTCCACCAACTTGCCACTTAGCCTATGGTGATTACAATCTACCATCTTATTTTGGCCAATTTGTATTTCAATTTTATAATTCGCCTCATCATCACGTTGTGCTAATTCAAGTATATGCTGGACTTGCTTAGCCGCTGGCTTTGGAAACATCTTTACATTGTCAATTAGCTGATAATTTTCATGAGTATTTTTATGCATGGTTATCATTGCGGGTTGACTAAATTGGTTAGGCACTGGGCTAGTGGCATAAGCGGGTACTATTATTGTCGCCCACATACTTAATAACGTTGCAATAGGTAGCTTATTTAATTGGTTTTTAAGTGAAATTTTCATATGGTTTCTCTTTTGTAAAATGTTATTGTTGTGCTTGTTATTGTTTTAAACGTACCGAATGCTTAAAAGGGTTATTTTTTTCAATTTAATTTTTTAGCATTTAAGTATAGCGTTACCTTTGCTGGGCTTACATTGACTTATATAAATCATAGGATGTGAAATTGAAGACGAGTTTAGAAAATTCTGCGCAAATACTCAGAATGGCAGTGCCGCAAATGTCAGCGCTTAATATACCGGTTACCCCAGAAAATTATGCCATTTGGTATCAGTATTATGCGGAAACAAATTTAGACTTAAAACGTGCGATCGATGGTTTAATTGCCAATAAAGTCGAGTTTACCGCTGCGGTTAACCAAGGTCTTTATAACAATTTTATTCAAGAGCAGTCTCCTGAAGTCATTGATAATGTTCAAATTGAAACTAAATTACTCATTAATAGCTTATACAGCAAGATAAGTCAGCTTTCTTCTGGTACCAGTGACTTTTCATCAAGCTTACATTCTTTAAACGATGAGCTGCAGTCAAATCCAAGTCCACAATTACTCAACGAGTTAATCGTCAATATTAGCGCTGAAGTGGAGAAGGTGCTATTAAACAATGATTTAATGAAAGCCGACATAGACTCTCTGGGTAATGAATTAACCACCTTAAAAGATGAAATGACCAGTTTAAGTAAAGTGGCAATGACCGATGAATTAACCTCGTTAAATAATCGCCGTGCCTATGAGGTGTTTGCTTTAGAGCAAGTGAGTTTGTTTAGCCATAGCAATATACCTTGTTGCCTATTAATGGTAGATATCGATTTCTTTAAAAAATTCAATGATACTTATGGTCATCTAGTTGGCGATAAAGTACTGGCATTTGTGGCTTTTGCATTAAAACAAACGGTAAAAGGTAATGATTTCGTTGCCCGCTATGGCGGTGAAGAGTTTGTGATTTTATTGCCTAATACTGAGCTACAAGATGCCTTAACGGTGGCTGAGCAAATTAAAAATCGTATTGCAGATAAACAGCTCACCATAGGTAAAGAGAAAAAGCAGCACTTAGGCAATATCACAGTATCGATTGGCGCAGCAGAAATTCACCCTGGAGATGATGGTGAAACCTGGTTAAGCCGCGCTGATGAAATGCTGTATCAAGCGAAATCATCAGGTCGCAATTGTGTCAAAGGCTAATGTTTGTCAGCAGAGTCAATACCCGCTGTAGCTTGCGGGTCAGCTTGATGTTGTGGGAGATCCATATGCATCTTAATCAGGTGCTCATCCATATCAAAAGATACCGTAAAGCCAAGCCCTTTGGCGAGGTTTGCCATACTGCGGTTTTCAAACATGGTAAAGCCCGCTAACACTGGGGTATTAGTGGTTTTATAATAGTTAATCAGTTTTTCTAATAGCATTTTACCTAAACCAATACCTTGATAATCGCCGCGCACCGCCATGGCAAATTCAGCTTCTGTATTATCAGGATCAGTCGATGCTCGCACCGCACCTAAGGTGATAGCCTCACCGTTTTCATCTTCGGCTGTAGCGATAAATGCCATTTCTCTGGCGTAATCTATTTGTGTTAAAACCGCCATTTCCTCATGGGTCATTTTTGAGCGAACGCCAAAGTAGCGTTTATAGCGGTCTTCATCACTGAGTGAATTATCAAAGGCTAAATGCTTTGGTTCATCTTCAGGAAGAATGGGCCTGAGCATCACTTTAAGTCCATTTTTTAAGGTGGCTTTTTGTTCTAACTCTTTTGGGTATGGCATGATCGCTAAGCGCGCTTTGGGATCAATATCAGTGCAATTGAGCTTCATGTTAACGTCAAGCAAGGTAATAGTCTCACCCGCGGCGAGCACAGGGTTAAGATCCAAAGATGCGATTTCAGGGCAGTCGATAATCAGGTGCGATATTTGGGTGAGCATCACACACAATGCATTCATGTCTAAACCAAGAGGCAAATGTCTGTCTCTGAGTTTGTGGGTTTTCAACGCCTGAATAACCATATAGCGCGCCAGCGCCATATTAAGTGGCGGTAGGGCAACGGCTGCATCACGTGTCGGGTCCCATTCTGAGCCGCCTTCACCAAGGCAAATCGCAGGCCCAAATACGGGATCATTAATCACAGAGACTCGCACTTCTTGAGCGCCTGCGGTTAACGCCATCTTTTGCACTATCATGCCATCAATTTCAGCGTCAGGATTAGTATCTTTGACTCTGGAGCTGATGGATTGCGCTGCCTGAAACACTTCTTCTGCATTACTGAGGTTTAGCACCACGCCATGGACATCGGATTTATACATCAAATCAGGCGATTGAACTTTAAGGGCAACAGGAAAGCCCAATTTTTTGGCAATGCTTACCGCTTGCTCCGCGCTGCTGGCAAATTCTGTGTCTATGGTATTTAAGCCATAGGCTTTTAAAATATCACTGGCTTCATGGGTTTCGAGAATATATCTATGATTGGCTTGGGCTTTTTGTAATAAGTCCCGTGCGGTTTTAGTGTCAGTGGGAATATTATCAGGTATAGATTGCGGCACTTCTTGCAGTAGCTTTTGATTTCGGCGGTATTCGACCATATGCATAAAGGCTTTCACGGCGCCTTCTGGAGTTCGATAAGTAGGAATCCCCGCTTTACTAAATAACTTTCTTGCGGTGTAGGCGGAATCCTCACCACTCCAGTTAGTTAAAATATTTAACTTATTTCGATTACTATGGCCTTTAATTACATCAATTAAGCTCTGGGCGATTTGTTCACTTTCTTCTAATGCCGATGGTGAGTGCAATACTAAAATAGCATCCATCTCTTGGCTATCCATCAATATACTTAGTGCTTGGCCATAACGTTTACTGTCAGCATCACCGACAATATCGATCGGATTTTGACCCGACCAGGTTGTTGGCAATATGCCATTTAATTGAGTGATGGTGTCATCGGACAATTGCGCCAGTTTACCGCCTTTAATAATTAGTTCATCAGCGGCTAATACTGCAGGGCCGCCACCATTACTGATGATAGCAACTCGCTCACCTTTTAATGGCGTCGAGTGGGCCAAACTTTCAACTGCGGCAAACAGTTCAATTAAGTCATGCACCCGCAACATACCGCCACGCTTAAAGGCGGCATCATAGACAGCATCATTGCCGCCTTTACCGCCGGTGTGCAACATTGCGGCCTTAACGCCTTCTGCGCTGCGACCTGATTTAATCACAAATATGGGTTTATTACGGGCTGCTGCGCGCGCTGCGGATAAAAAGTGACGTTTCTCACTGATAGAGTCGATATAAAGCATAATCGCGCTGGTGCGGCTATCACGGCCTAAGTAATCCAGTAATTCATCAAAATCAATATCAGATGCATCACCTAAAGATATAAACGATGAAAAGCCGATGTCTTTATTGTTAGCCCAATCCAGCACTGTGGTACAAATGGCTGCAGATTGTGACACAAATGCAATTTTGCCTTTTTTAGCGCCGGTGTGCGCTAGGCTGGCATTAAGACCAATGGTGGGAATAATCATCCCTAAACTATTTGAACCCAATATTCGCATGCCGTAACGTTTGGCGTTTTGCAGTGTTTGGGTTAACAGGCTAACACCATGTTCATCAAACTCATCAGCCATGCCTGAGGCCATAATGATCGTAATTTTACAGCCAAACTGCGCCAATGTTTCGACAATATCTGGTACGCGACTGGCGCGAGTACATATTACGGCTAAATCGGGCTTGATGGGTAATGCTTCAATATTGGGGTAAGCCAATACGCCCATAACGGCAGAGTATTTAGGGGTTACGGGCATAATGGGCCCTGAAAAGCCGCTGGCCAATAAGTTTTTCATCAACACGCGCCCTGCGCGCTTTTCACTATTTGAGGCACCAATAACGGCGATGGAAGTGGGTTTAAATAATGTGTGAATACTTCTTTGGCTCATAATACCCTCAGCATAATCATTAACGCGTGGTAATTGCTTGTAATAAAACGTTTTTACATATCTCTGATAGCCATACTATTTTGGCTTCATGGCGCCGCGATGAACTACAAATAATCGCCATGTCTATGGCGACTTCTTTATCGTGCAATTCAGCATCGATTTTAAAATTATAGGAGTAATGATCGGCCAGTAATTGCCGATGCAAACTATAGTTGTCGGTAATGATTGTTGGATTATGGTTTTCATTTAATTCACGAAAATATTCAACATGCTCATTTAAATCATCAACTAATAGCTTTACAAATTCCCCTTGCTCATTGCCCACTTTAGCAACATAACCTGAAGCGATTTTTTTCTGATACAGCTGCTGCGGTCTGTCTCGCAATGATTGCACGCCGATATCAATGGAGCCGTCGATCAAGCCATCATTGCTGGATTTTCGCCATTGCCTTAACTCTACGGTGGCATTGGTTTGTTTGCGTAATTCATTGATTAGGCTTTTACCCATTAATACCATCAAGGGTTCGCCTAAGTGCACTGAAATGAACTGCAGGTTTTTGGGGTCAAAGTATTCTGGCTCTAGGGCTAAGCTAATTTGCTCGATAGAGCTTTGGATTTGCGGGGCGATTTTATCGGCATAACTGGTGGGTTGTAGGCCATTAGCGGTGCGAATAAATAACGGATCGCTTAGTTCTTCACGTAATTGAGCCAATACTTTTGAGACAAATGATTGTGAGCGACCCAGTTGCTTGGCGGCTTTTTGGGTCGAACCTGATCTATACAGGGTGACAAACACATTCAGTGCATTCAAATCCATGAGATACCGATAAATAAGTGCAATTTAACAATATATTACACTATAAATCCGCAACGGACATTGGGACTAAAGTAAATAGTTCATTTGGAATATCGGTTATTCCATTTGTAATCGCAGATATTGATAACATCCTTGGCATATCTGGTCATTTTATTGGAAGGTCTATGAGTCATGACGTTGCTAACGAGGTGGTAAACCCACCTAAGATAAATAAGTTAGTCTTAGTTTTAAAAAAATTATCATTGTTAGTTTTTTCACTGTTTATTATTGGGCTGTTAAGTTATGGCTTTTCGTTACTTACTCAAATACACGGTAAGCAATTAGTCGAAGACTATTTTGTTAATGGCTACCCCAGCATTTTAACCCTGCTAGATTCTGAATTTTTCATGGGCTTTGTGTTTGTTGTGACCATTATGATCATTTGCTATGTACTGCTGTTATTTTGGAAATTACATGAAGTGGCGGTTCACAAGGCTGAAGCGATGTCGAGCGCCCATACCCAAATTGTGTTTGCCTTATCTTTATGTGGTTTGTTTATTGATAAAACCTGGTGGGTACTGGCGATCATCATTGCTTTTGGTCGTTGGGATGTATTGTCTAAGCGATTATCAAGCATCATCAGCAATGGCATCAAAGGAGATAAATCATGAAAGAGATCATGTTGCCTTACGTGCTAATTATTTGGCTGTTAGTAAAATTAGGGGTCATTCAATGGAACCTCACCAATGCGGTG
This sequence comes from Shewanella sp. UCD-KL21, assembly GCF_001957135.1. Classification (GTDB taxonomy): domain Bacteria; phylum Pseudomonadota; class Gammaproteobacteria; order Enterobacterales; family Shewanellaceae; genus Shewanella. The sequence continues at coordinate 344,454 of NZ_MPHK01000001.1, forward strand.
CGAACCATTGGTTTAGGGATGTTTATTGCCTTTGCATTATTTACCGGTCATAGATTTTGGTCTCCTGCCGATTTAACTGACAGTTCAACTATTAAAGCGCCTCATGCCGTGCTTAGCCCTTTAATTGGACAAGAAGTCGAAAACGTTTATGTGACTCATAACCAATTCGTTCAAAAGGGGGAGTTGATTTACACCTTAGTATCAGTGGATAGCACGGAACAAATCAAAGCGCTTGAAGCCAGTAAAAATGCGGTGCAAGCGCAGCATGCTGCCGCAATTGAGCAAATTAATGCCTTAAACGTCAGTATCAATAACGATGAACGTAACTTAGCGCGTCTAACTGCCTTAAAAGAGCATGCAAGTCAGGTGGACCGCGATAATTTACAGGCGCAAATTGATGCTAATCGTGCCCAAGTGGCGGCCAATGTAGCCCAGCTGGGCGCGCAAACGGCGCAAATACAAGCTATTGAGGCTGATATTGAATCAGCTAAATGGACTGATTCTCGCCGTGAAATACGGGCTCAATATGATGGTCAACTTGCTATTACTAATGTCACCGAAGGCACGCGCTTAGGTAACATGCATTTGTTTGACACCAGTAAGAAGTTTTTAGAAATGCGTATTGCCGATCAATCCTATCGCTATATTAAACCCGGGCAGTTTGCTGAATTTTATGTGGATGCTTATCCGGGAGAAATCTTTAGAGGTCGAGTGCACAGTATTACTTCAGGTACGGGTGAAGCCATGATTAACCCTATGAGCGGCAGTCAAGATGTACGCCAGCATGTGGGTAACAATAGCGGTTCACATGGCCGTACTGTGGTAATTGAGTTTGAAGAGCCAGAAGGCTATGCCTTACCCATAGGCGCCACAGGTTCTGGCTGGATTTCAGCAGAGAAGCCTCATCCAGCATTAGGCTTTATGGATATCATTGGCGCGGCGACTGTTAGGCTTAAAGCGTTAAAGTCATACCTTAATGCGCTTTAGTGAAAGCGTACGAGTGAATACGCTTTCGTTGCGAGCCTGTGTTATTGACATTGAATTTAGCACTAGCACTAGCATTAGCAGACTGAGTTATATGACTCGCTCTTTATTGCTTATTACTGCAGGGTTTATTCATCCTAATTGAATTGATTCAAGCTAACGTCTTTAGCCTTTAACTTTTAGTCTTTTGAGAGTGCCATTTGTGCTGCATTACAGCTTGCAAGGGCACTATTTTGCTTAAAGTGTTCATTAACGTTTTGGTTAAGTTGGTCGTTATAGTAGTCACTAAATTCACGCATAAGCCCCAGTGCCAATATTGCTATTGTCATCACTTGGTAGAGTATTCCTGACCATGACATCAAATATATTGATAGCATTAGGTTTAATCCATTACTGGCAACCATAGCTAATCTTAGCTGGCTGCCTGCTAAGAAGAATAAACTAAAGCTCATCACGACGGCAGCGATAACAGCACACCATTCACTCCAATGCTCAGCCCATAAAAAACCTTGCGCCATAGCAACCGCACTAAAGCACACAGACATGAATAAAGGTGAACTTAACCAACTGGGCAGCTTTGGCTGGTCATCGTTTTTCAAGCTTTGACATAAGCGAAAGCGGATTACATTGACCAGTTGATTGGCCATGCCAAGAAAACTGCCTAATAAGCCTAAATGAATTGCAGTTAGTACTGACGCTATCATATTGCCGTGAATAAATTTGCAGTCTTGTTTTTGGCTATTTGCCCACCAGCCAATGGCCATTGAGATAAAACCAATAAGCTGAAAGTAAAACAGGGGGTCGACAATAAACTGAAAATCAAATGCGGAAAAATCTAACACAGGCAAGCACAATCCAAGAAAATTAAGGATGCGTATTGTCGTTTTTTTCAGCAATAACACAATGGCTAAAACCGCATAATAGCCTCGCTTTTGTGATTAGATATAAAACTGTGAACTGGCGAGTGTTTTTTGAACAATTGACTTTTGCTAAGTTGTATTTTTGTTAGGGTTAGGATCGGTTAGTGTACTGTTTGGGTTTGATATTCGTTATTCTTTTATAGCCAATTTAACGCTAATTTACAGTCAGAACTAAACCTGAAACAGATCAGAATAAAAACCAGCACACGCAAATCAATTTATCACCAATTTAACCACAGTGGATTTGCGGAATATCTTGCCAACAGGTAGTGTATTGCGGGGTTAATAGCTCACGGCGCATATGCCATTTACCTCCAATGCCTTGGGCGGCAACAAATATCGCATCGCTGCCGTAGCGTTGATTTAACTTATCAAAAACCTCCATTAAGGCAGGATCTTTTGCTGGGGCAAATAAGTCTGTTTGCAAATGTTTAACTGGTGATAGATCTAACAGTCCAATCCCGATTTTATAGTAGCGCGTATTGGGGTTGTACAGCTTACGGGCAATCTCAGCGGCGTAACTGATGATTTCACAGTTGTCATTGGTTGGATATGCACAGCGGTAATGATATTTAAAGCCATTAGGCTGTTCATCATAAGGGGAGTTACTGGCAAAGATCAGTATGGTGCTAGCCACAGAGCCTTGCTTTCTGGCTTTGGCTGCCGCGATACCAGCATGTTTACTGAGCGCCTGTAATAATGAGTCGATATCGCTAATACGTTCACCGACACTACGGGTTGAAAAGATCTGCTGCTTATCCGCTCTGGCACTATCCCAGCCTTTGCACGCTTCACCATTGAGCTCTCGTACTGTACACTCGATCTCAATACTAAATTGGCTACGCGCAATACCGAGTTGTAATTGAGCTAAATCCAGCGCGGTGGTGATCCCCATAACATGTAATTTTTTACCGATCCGCGAGCCTATTCCCCATACATCGGTGACTTTCATTGCCGATAAAATGGCATTTCTTTGCTCAATGGATTGGATATAACATACCCCGTTATAGCCATGGAGCTTTTTAGCGGCATGATTGGCCACTTTGGCAAGGGTTAATGTGGCAGCAATACCGACACACACAGGTAAACGCGTTTCTTTCCATACCGCGCGGCGGATCATGGCGCCATGGCTTAATAAACAAGGTATTGCGGGGTAACAATGTTTAAACGATAGAAACGACTCATCAATAGAGTAAATATGTTGCTCAGGTGCAAAGCGGCCAATCACCTCCATCATAGAGTGAGACAAAGAGGCATATAGCTCGTAATTGGAAGAAAGCGCAATCACGCCTGCTTTTTCACAAAAATCGCGCACTTCAAAGTAAGGGCCAAATTTACCCACTCCCAATGCTTTTGCCTGGCGGTTAGCCGCCACAATACAGCCATCGTTATTGGACAGCACCACGATAGGGCGGCCACGCCACTCTGGGCGAAACACTTGCTCGGCGCTGCAATAAAAAGAGTTAGCATCAACCAGTGCATACATAATTTAACTGTCCGTTAGTCGTTAGTTTAATCAACTAATATTAGTTATTAACTAATATCGGGCTTTGGCGATGACAACGGATCGAACGGACCACTACGCCTTCAACACTGAAGTTGTCATACTCTTGTATGGTGACACTCTGGTGAAGATCATTTGCTGATAATAATAATCGCCGCTGGGTATCAATGAGCTTACAGACAAAGTTGCCATTATAGTTCGCCACGATCACATCGTGGTTTTCGACACTGACATGGCGATCAACAATGAGAATATCTTTATCAAAAATGCCGACTTTCTCCATAGAGTCACCGCTGGCTTGGCCAATAAAAGTGGCACTGGGATGCTCAATTAATAGCTCATCTAAACTTAGTGGCAGTTGCCGATATTCAGCCGCAGGGCTTTCAAATCCGCTGATACCGGCGCAGGCAAAAATAGGAATAACCTTCATAAAAATCGACACTCACCAATACTGTATATTTATACAGTATTATAGCCGGCCCCGTAAAATTGGCAATCAATTCCGTAAAAGCGCTGAATAAAGCAGCATTTAGATGGGAATATGTACTGTTTCGAGTCAAGCTAACAAAGTTCTGTAGCTGGCATTCATTCCTACAGTGCGCATCAGTGTTTATGTGTTACTAAAAACAGCCAATAAAAGCTGTAATTAATCGCTTGAGCACATTGGTTAAGATAAACACTAAAAGTTAATTGTTTGTTCAGCTTAGGTTTAGCTTGAGTAAGTAAAATGAGGGTTAAGTTTACTGCGGCGATTTAACTATCTCGAGGAGGCGATGTATCAATAAGCATATGATCAAATAGCTGTCGCAGTAATTTAAACAAGCAATTACTTGAAATCGCATGATGCTCAGCAAGGCTGAGTGCTTACTGACAGATAGGAGTCAATGTGATGAAAAAAAGCTTTATCATTGTAATGTTGGGAATATGTTCTTTTACCGCGAATGCGAGTCTATCAACTCAAAAACCGGTTGTGATTCAAATTGAGCAATCATTAACCCAAATGAATAGCGCCTTGAGTTGCTCAATTGTCTACTCGCATACGCCGATGGCTTCGCAGGCGGATTACTACAAAGGCGTGGCTTACGAACGCTATTCCGATCTAGTAGCGCAACTGGTGTTATCAGGCCAATCTGAAGAGGGCGCAAGGCAAACCGCAATTGAAAAAATTGTCATGCAATCACAAACCATTAAACAGCAGATCGATACAACAAAAACTGGCGCAGAAACAGAGCTAAAACAGCTACTGCAACAAACGGCTAAAAACAATGATTGTGTACATTACGTCAACATTTAAGATGTACGGTCACAATTAAGATGTACGGGCATAGTTAATATTCATAAAGCGATTAATATTTACCGCGAATAAGGCAGACATTTTACCGTGGCAAGAACTTCTAGTTCTGAACAGAGTAGTGGTCTGCTAAACTGCCTTTGTCATTTCTAATCCGATAAAAATTTTTATGCAAAGTAAGCCATTACGTCAAGCCAAAACCATCGAGAATGTTTTTAATAGTGCCTATTGGCACCTTGGTCAGCAAGATTTTACGATAAATGAAATTCGCACCAAGCTTGAGCGTAAAACCGAAAACCAGCAATGGATAGATACCGTACTTAACCAACTCATAGAAAATGGTTACTTAAAAAGTGACTATGACTTTGCAGTACGTTATTGCGAACTGGCTTTTAGTCATGAGCTGGGAAAAGCAGCGATAAAACGCAAGTTACAACAACGTGGTGTCGCAGTAACTGATATTGATAGCGCCATAGAGCAAGTAATGCATGAGCAAAATGTAGATCCATTGGAGATGGCAGCTACGCGACTGCAAAACAAATTTGAACACTTTCATGGTACTAACAAAGAAAAAGTCTACTCACAGATGACCACCAAAGGTTTTTCTCGCGCTGAAATTGATTACGCATTATCACAACACCCTCAAGTTGACACTCTGCGCAGTAAATTAGCCCTTAAAGCCGACAAAGCTGATGTAAAGTCTGAAATTATCAAGCTGTATAATAAAGGCAAAGGTAAAACGCTGATATTGCAAGAATTAAAACAGCGCCTTATTGATGTTAGCGATTTCGAAGAGCTGATATACCAACTAAGCCTAACTGAAGAGTTAGACTTTTATCTCAGTTGTAAAAATCAATTGGCTAAAAAGCGTTATGACTTATCGGACTATAAAGAAAAGTCCAAAGCCTATGCTTACTTATCTCGTAAAGGCTTTGATAGTGACGAAATTAAACAAGCCATGATTTTAGATGATGAAGCATAGCTTATGTCTATTTAAGCGTTAAAAGCTACTTGCTAGCTTGACGTTGTGCTAATTCAATCTGCTGCCAAATACTCTCTGCTGCCGAGGTAAGAGAGGCATAGCTTTTTATATCGCCTTTTCTTTGAGCCTGCATGGCTTGTTCTTGCGTTAAATCATACTGCTTACGTAAATTTTTAATGGGATCTCGTTTGAATAAGCCAAACATAGGTGAATCCTGTTTAGAGAGAAGATGCATGGTTATACGCCCCAACGAGGAAATGGTTTATAAAAGAGCAATTTTAATAGTCGTAAGTTTATATTTTGGCTGTTAAATTAAATTGCTGGTGGTCATGCTTGCTAACAGTGTTTGATCTCCCTAGGTTTGCTTTTGATTCGACACATTAAAAGTTATGAAAAAAATTCAACCTAAAAATCATTGTAGCAATAAGGTTTTTAAATAAGTTTACGTTTTAGAGCTGTTAAGGTTAAATTTTTTGATATGAATATAATGAGTAAATTAAAACAAGAATGGTTTTTAGTCGCTATGGTTGCAGCGATTGCATTGGCTATGGTGTCAGCGGATGTGGGTAAGTCTGGTGGGATATTACAGCTCGATCAAGTAACGGCTATTGGTATTGCCATGGTGTTTTTTTTACATGGGCTTAACCTGTCACCTAAGGCAATAAAAGCGGGCGTTACTAACTGGCGACTGCACCTTTATATTCAAACGGCCACTTTTATTGCTTACCCGATCCTGTGGCTGCTTTTTGGGGATTCACTTTTAGCCTTTATGCCTGCGGCGCTAGCGTTTGGTTTTTGCTATTTATTCGTATTGCCAAGTACCATATCTTCTTCGGTAGCGATGACAAGTGTGGCCAAAGGCAACATACCTGCGGCAATTTTCAATGCATCGCTTTCAAGCATTATAGGCGTATTTATAACGCCTTTATTTATTCAGCTGTTTATGAATCTCGATGGCGCCGAATTAAACCTGATGGATTCGGTGTTATCTATCGCCAAACTATTACTAATTCCAATGATTGTGGGCCAGCTTTTAAGGCCGTTATTACTGCGCTTTATTGAGAAACATAAGTCCGTGATAAACAAAATAGACAAAATCGTCATCATCTTAATTGTTTACAATGCCTTTTGTGATTCGGTTATTAATGGTATTTGGAGTGAGTTTTCAGCTTGGTTACTGCTATATTGTATTGCAATTTGTACCCTGGTGATGTTGTTTATGGTGCATGGGATCCAATGGGGCGCTAAGCGCTGTCAGTTTAATAAGGAAGATGAAATCGCCGCCGTGTTCTGCGGGACGAAAAAAACCTTGGCAGCTGGTGTGCCTATGGCGCAGGTTATTTTTGGATCTGATCCCGCATTGGGAATGATTTTGTTACCCATCATGCTGTATCACCCAATACAGATTTTTTATTGTGCACTGTTAGCTAATCGCTATGCAGAGCGATTAGCAAAATAATATAACTGATTAAATTTAATGCTTAAGGATGGGCAATGACAATTGTAAAACTGATTAGCTGCACTGTAGATGATGATAATGTTGCCGCTTTTACAGCAAGCCAATGTGCTTGGCAGCAATTAGAAAATTGTAGCGGATTTTTAGCTCAAGTAGGTGGCTGGCGCGCTGATTTAAGTCAATTACCATTGCAAAACCATGCTGCACCATTGCATGATAAAAACATCAATACCGCCGTGTTTTTCGGGTTTTGGCAGTCAACTGAAGATGTTACTGCCTTCATGGAAACCACGCACGATCAGATATTTACCGCTAATCATCAGGGTAAAACCTACCAAACCTGCCAGGTTAAGTATTTTGAAATGTTGCCAACATCGTCAAACTTAGTTGTGGCAAACCCCAACGCCGAGATTATCAGCCTTAGTCATTATGTGGCTGATTTAGCGAAAATGGCGCAACTGCAGCAACTTTACTTTGACAACTACTCAGCAAAGGGCTTAGTTGACTGCCAGCTTTTAAGGCCTCGTCGCTCACTTAAGCCTCAAGCTAGTGCCCAAGAAGATGCAAACGTAGAAGCAAAAGTAGAGTTCATGCTGGTTTGCTGGTGGAGGAGTCAAAAACAAGTGGTTTTAATGCAAAATAAAACCCAGCCGAAGCAAGAACAACAAGGGCAATTAACAGCGTTATCTGAACAGGTTATTAAGCTAGAGCCGAAATGGAATGTGCAAGCAAGAGGCATTGATAGCTAAGGTTATAGCAGACTGATGTACAACAGCCTGCTTAATCTAAATAAAAAATCACCGCTAAATAAAAGTCTATTTGTATTCAATAATACGAGCGATATAGCTAAATTTACCAGAGTCATTGCGATAGTTACGATACAAATCAACAGAGAATGCCTTTGGTTTATCTTGATCAATTTTTACGGCAATTTTATCACTTAACTTATCTATATTAGATTCATTGTAAACATAGAATTTGTTGACTTTTTCAAGCCCCAGCTGTTTAGCTTTGTGGCTTGTGGTATAAATTTCGCTATAAACATCTTTGACAAATCCTTGATAGGTAACGCGTTCAAAATTAGCATTTTTATCAACAGTGATAAGAATATCAGTTTGCTCATCCAGTGTGATTAACTGCTCCATTGCTGAGTCTAATTTATGATGGGCTGCTTGGTTCAATGTCGTTGCAGAAACACCTGCAGATAGTGAAATAAGTAATGCTGCAACCAAAGTCTTTTTCATTCTAATACCCTAAAATTTTTATTCGTAAAATATGTTTTAAACCACTTTAAATAGGTCGTTAACTGCTGTTTTAAGTGTTTATGATGATTTGTTTAAACACATCATAATCAATCATCAACGCTATGCTGAATGCCATATGAAGGATTGAACCCTACATATACAGGCTATGTTTAATGAGGTGTGCAATACTTAAACAATGAGGTTTAAAGGTTAATGACGTTTGAGCTGAAATAACCATGAATGTTGACTTAAGTTTAAAGCTTTAAAAACGTGCATGATAAAGCTAGGTTTTACTATTTAACCTATAAAAACAATGCTACCGTGTCGAAATAAGGTGATATTTGATATTGGAGTAGAAGTTAAATGGATGTAAAAATTAAGCTGGTTGCTTTTAGCGTGTTGTGTTTGAACCTTGGCGGTTGTGATCTCATCGACGGTATTTTACATCCCGAAGACGACGATGAAGACTCAAAAATAGACAAAAACTTTAGCTCTGATGCTCAACAACTGGGGTTGTCTGAAACGACCATTAAACGTTTATGTAACGCGACCGACAACATCAGCATTCATTGTGTCAGCACTTACAATGACGAAAATGCCCTAGAACTAAGAGTAGAATACACTTTTAATGATGTGTTATTAAAAAATAGTTATGCCAAAAGTACCAATGCTAGCCGAGTGATTTTTCATTTGCCTGCTGATGGCGCAATAGCAAAAATTGAATTTGAAAATAGCCGGCTATATGATTTTGATAGCGGTTATAGCTATACATGGTCTGAGCCCGCTGATTTTTCAACTGCAAATTTAGCAGACTCAAGTGAAGCGTCCGTGCTTGCATTAGAAAACGCCACCACAATTGAAGAAGTGTCAGATTCAGAGTTGTCCATTTTATCGTCCGCAGAATTTACCAATACAGAATACTCATTGACCGAAGCGCAAGATATTATCATTGCATCTAAAACCATGTTATTCCCAACCCTAGACGTCAATGTAACTAGCACAGGTATTACAGAGCCGACAGACGCTTCGTTTGTTATGTTTACCGCGGGCCACACCGCAATTTTATCAACTTACTCTTCAGCATTATCGACCGCAATTGAACAAAGCTGGAATTAAACGAGTTATTTGAAGCGATTATTGGCAATTGTATTAGGACCTTATGCGTTTAGATAAATTTGTATTAAGAAGCACTGCACTGACTAAAGCTCAGGTGATAACCGCGATTGAAGCTGGGCAAGTTTGTGTTAATCATGGGGTTATCAAGGATGTAAAACACCAAGTCCATGAGAATAACCTCATACAGTTAAATCATCAGACGTTAACTCCAAGGCCATTTCGATATCTACTTTTGCATAAATCGGCAGACAAGATTTGTTCAAATGTCGATGGCCATTATCCTTCATTGTTTAACGATATTGATATCGATAATAAAGACGAGTTACATATTGTTGGCAGGCTTGATGCCGATACAACGGGCTTAGTGCTCATTACTGATGATGGTCGATGGTCTTTTAATATTACTCGCCCTGAAATGAGCTGCGCGAAACTATACCGGGTAAGTTTAGCAAAACCGCTATCAACTCAAGCGATTAAACAGTTAGAGCAGGGGATTTTACTGGACGGTGAAACAAAACCGACATTGCCAGCCAAAATCACAACAGTAAACGAACGGCAGGTACTACTCAGTATTACTGAAGGTCGCTACCATCAAGTTAAACGCATGTTTTTTGCTGTAGGCAATAAAGTAACCCAGCTTCATCGTGAACAAATAGGTGAGATCAAATTAAATACCGCCAGTGATCAATGGCGTTACCTTACTGAAGCAGAGGTCAATTCGTTCAATAGCTGATGGATGTTTCATCAGCTTGGCTTGTCAGTGACAAAGAATGGCATAACATCGATAAATTGAGTCTTTAAATGACGATTGTCATAGTGAATAACACGTCGTTAAGCTATTATCCGCAGTATATAGTTAGGTTAATACTCTAGGTTTAACCAAAACGTAAAACATAACCTCAAAAGCCACTTCAACCTTGCCATTACTTATAAGCTGTAAATTATGACTATTGAAATCATGACCATTGTTGATCCAGAAATCACCTGTTCAAGTTGCCAAGCATGCTGCTGTAAACTTGAAGTCATGATTATTTCTGACACCGGTGTACCAGAACAATACATCAGTGAAGACAGCTGGGGTAGCCAAACCATGAAACGATTAGATGATGGATGGTGTGCAGCGGTAGATAGAGAAACATTAATGTGCACTATTTATGAAAATAGACCGTGGATTTGCCGTGAGTTTGAAATGGGATCTTATGAGTGTGAACAAGAAAGAACCCATATTGTTAAGCTAGACAAGTAACTTAGTTATAACTTGCAAGGCGGCACAGCTTTAGTAAGTGCTTTTATTTTAACTAAAACATATCTTTCAATAACATAGCCCTTAACAGTAATCACAAGCCTTTTGTTACAAACGCAAGATTTATAAACAAGTAGAGATAAGTTCGTAAAATAAATCACTATCTAATCAGATGAACAATAAAAGCTGACAAAAACTTTTATTATGCTTGAAAGCTGCTAAATTTAATTATACCCACAAATAAAAAAGGGTTTATTATGTCATCTGTAAAAACACATGGATTGAGTATTGGTATAGAACGGGTTAACGACGATGTGTACTTATCATTAAAGGCGACTGGCACTTTAACACATAACGATTATTTAGTGATAACGCCATTACTCGATGCGGCGTTAGCTGAGGTAAAACACCCAAAAGTAAACGTGTTTATTGATGGAACTGAACTTGATGGCTGGGAACTTAGAGCAGCCTGGGATGATTTAAAATTTGGCCTGCAACATAATAATGAATTTAAAAAAGTGGCTATTTGGGGTAATAAAAATTGGCAAAATTATAGTGCTAAAGTTGCAGCTTGGTTTATGAGTGGTGAGATACAGTTTTTTGAAGAAAAAGCAAAAGCGTTAGCATGGTTAGAAAAATAACTGTTTAATAACATAACGTTATTAATAATAACTTTTTGACAATTCGCTAATTAATTTAAAGGATACTAGCGTAAGTTTACTGTCTGTAAAATACTAAAAATATAGAAATTAGTTTATCTACCTGTTTTGTATAAGTGGTCTATACTCATAGTAAGAAATGGACATTCGATGGGTGGAACTGAGTGAAAAAGCATATTAACTCAATTTTAGTAGTAGATGACCAGCCAATAGTTAGACGAATTTTCACAAGAAGTCTAGAACAACTAGGATCTTTTGAAATCATCGAAGCTGCTGATGGATTAGAAGCATTTAATTTAATCAAACAAAAACATTTTGATTTGATATTTTGTGATTTAAATATGCCCATTAAAGATGGATTATATTTACTTCAACGGCTCATCGAAATTCAATATACCAGCCCTATTGTATTATTTAGCGGAGAAGGTGAAACGTTACTTAATTCTGCTAAAGTATTAGCAACTTATTATCATCTTAATATTCTTGGTGTCGTGCGTAAACCCATCACCGCAACAATGCTGAGTGAGTTTTTAGTCAAAGCCTGTAATGCTGATAACAAGCCTCAAACACAAGTCATCGCAACCCTCACATCGAAACAATTAGAATACCACTTAAATAAAGGTAATGTGCTCGCTTATTTACAGCCACAATATAATCTTGACACAATGCAAATTTGTGGCTTTGAAGCATTAGCAAGAATAGTTGATGGTGATAAAGTGATTTCGCCTTCTCAATTTATACATGCAGCAGAAGAAAATAAATTTATTCTACGCATTACCAAAGCTGTTGTTGAAGATGCCATAAAAAACTTTTCTCAATTAGATGTAAAATACCGGACTTTAAATTTATCAATTAACATATCAGGTAAAGTTCTTGATGAAGAAGACTTGCCTTTTTGGTTAGAAGAAGTAACAAGTAAACATAATATATCAAGCAGTTCAATTACTTGCGAACTTACTGAAACAGCGATCCCCTCAAACCCATCGGTGATGATTGTAGCTTTACTGAGATTACGGATGATGAAATTTAAACTATCAATCGATGACTTTGGTACAGGCTTTGCCTCACTAGAACAATTACATATGTTACCTTTTCATGAACTGAAAATAGACAGATGCTTTGTTGAAAATATTGTTACCAATACTAAGTCTCAAGCTTTGTTTACACGCAGTATTTTACTTGCCAATGATCTTAAAATGACAGCTGTTGCAGAGGGCGTTGAATCAAAAGAAACTGTGGATGTAATTAAGAAACTGGGTTGCAATATTGCTCAAGGATTTTATTTCTGTAAACCTTTCCCTGCCAATAAAATCATAGCGACTATTAATAAGGAGGGGCTTGATTACGGGGTGAAATTTCAAAGGGAATTAACATGTGAAGGAGCTTAAAAAGTTTGCTATTATTTTTATAATATATGGAACTTTGTTGCTTGCTGCTACTGTTTTTTTAGCTGGCAATATAATGGCACTTACTTGTTTCGTTACTGCTTGGCTGTTAATCTTTTACCTACATTTAAGTAAGTTTAATAAACATGAACTAGCTATTAACGACTGCCCAAGTACCCACTCTAAAAAAGAAGTTATACCTAAAAATCTGAATGATGAGCAAATCGAAAAAACATTTAATGTCTTTAATGAACATATCATTTCACAATTAAGTAAAGATGGTTATATTTTAATAGACAAAGACGGTTTTATTTTAAATGTAAATAAACAAGTCGAAAGCTATTTTGGTTATTGTAAAGCAGACATAATAACCAGTCATTTATCACTATTTTTATTTTTTACTGAACCTACTCATCAAAAAACAACTAACACAATGATTGAGCGAATTAAAAAAATAGAGAGTAAACCTGAAAGGTTGTATTTCTTGAATCAAGTTGGTTCATATATCCCTATCGAAATGTCAATTAATAAGCTGCCACAAAAAAACACAACATTGTACCACGCGCTAATAAGGGATATCACCAGTGAACAAGAACAATTACAACGTGAAATAGATTTATATATAAAACTATTTAATAAAGAATTGATTTACAAATCAGCCTTTAATAAAGCTGCAATTGGTATAGCAAGAGTAAGTGTTGATTCGTATATTGTTGAAGTTAACCCAATGCTGTGCGAAATTTTTGGTTACAACGAAAAAGAGCTTTGTAAGTTATCATTAAAAGATTTGATAGTAGATACTGATATAGAAAAGTCAGAAATGCTAATTAGGCAATTACTTAACAAAGAGCTTGAGTCTTTTAATGCTGATAATCAGTATGTTAGGAAAGACGAGAGTAAGTTTTTGGCGAACACATCAGTATCATTAGTCTGTGATAATGTCACAAATCGACCTATATATATGATCGCGGTAATTGAAGATATATCAGATCGTAAAAATATAGAAACAGCAATAATTAATATAAGTAAAGAAAGGGAAGAGCTATTAGCCGGACTCACTATCGCATCAGAAGCAGGAGGTGTAAATAATTGGTCATTAGATTTAGTTACCAATAAATTAAAATGGGATGAAGGTACGCGCCTGCTATATGGGATTGATTTAGACCAACAACTTGTTTACCAAGATTGGCTTAACATTGTTTATCCAGATGACGTTATAGAAATTAAACATCATATTTTAGCTGCGATTCATAACATGTGCTCTTTTAAAATTGAGTTTAGAGTTTTTAACGTTGAAACCAATGAATTAGTTTGGGTTCAGTGTGCGGCGAATGTATCTTGTAATGAAGATAATACGCCAACAATGATGTTTGGCATCAATATTGATATTACCCATGAAAAATTAATTCAAATCGAGTTAGAAAAAGAAACCCTAGCGGCAAAACATGCTAACGAAGCTAAATCTAGACTCCTAGCAACTATGAGTCATGAGATCAGAACACCAATGAATGGTGTTATCGGCATGATTGATTTACTCAGACAAACTCACCTAGATACAGAACAAAAGCGTATGACGGCAACGATAAAGGATTCCTCGTTTTCATTGTTAGATATTATTAATGACATTCTGGATTTCTCAAAAATTGAATCAGGACAAATCGAACTAGAGCTGACATCGGTAAGCATTCTTTCTTTAATAGAAAGAACGGTAGATACACTCTGTATCAATGCAAATAAAAAAAATATACAGCTATATATTTGTCCTGACTTAAAAATCCCCGATAAGGTAAAAATCGATGCCGTACGCTTCAGACAAATAATTCTTAACCTAGTAGGTAATGCGATAAAATTTTCTAGCTTAGAAAGAAAAGGAGTAGTAATTCTAAAAACTAGATTTGATTGGATGAGTACTTCATTGGTTGTCGATGTCATTGATAACGGTATTGGGATCTCAGAGTTACAGCAAGAAAAATTATTTACACCTTTTATTCAAGCTGACACATCGACTACAAGAAAATTCGGTGGCACAGGTTTAGGATTAAGTATTTGCAAATCCTTTAGTGAATTAATGGGTGGTGAAATTAAATTAACGAGTCAATTAGGAAAGGGCAGTTGTTTTAGACTTTCAATACCCATCACTAAAAATAAGAATGCGAAATCTGAATTTGAACATTTAGATTTTAGTGAATACCGTTTTTATATTGTTCATGAATCGAAAGAACTTTCCCAGTGTTGTCAGGACATAATCGCTCAACTAAACCCTTTGCATGTTGGCCATATAGAAATTGATAAGCTAGAGAATTTGTGCGCCATAAAAGATGAACAAGTTGTAGTGATTACGTCTGCAGCTGATAAAAATAATATTTTAGAATCAACAAGCTTAAAAACATTAATTTTGAATCCACATCAGATAAACAATAATGCCTACATTGATCCACTGACCTATGTGGTCAAATGTGTGCCGTTAAAACCCAGCGAGTTAATCCATGGTTTAGCGGTATTATGTGAACTTGAAAGCCCAACGCTAGATCTAAACGATGAAATCGAGGAAGCCCATAGGGTAGAGCTACCGCTTAAAGTACATAAAAAACAGAATCACAAGCTGATTTTGGTCGCAGAAGACCAACCGACCAATAGATTAGTATTAAGCAATCAATTAGAAAGTTTAGGTTATGAACATGAAATAGCAGTAGATGGAAATGCTGCATATAAATTATGGAAAACAGGTAGGTTCAGCTTATTACTTACTGATTGTCATATGCCGAATATGGATGGGTTTGCACTAACAAAAAAAATTCGTAAAGAAGAAAGTCGTAAAGGGCTGAGCCCAACGACGATTATTGCCGTCACAGCCAATGCGCTAGTTGGTGAATTTGAAAATTGTATTAGGGCAGGGATGAATGATTATATTGCTAAGCCTGTTGAATTAAAAATGCTAAAAATTGCCCTGAGTAAATATATGAGCCGGGACAAAAATACACAAGCTTTAGGGGAGGTTGTAGATTGTGCTGAGCGCAATAAGGCTAATGATAGTATTGATTTTAAGCACTTAATTAAAATTATTGGTACCAATGATAAAACAATAACTGACGAAATTTTATTAATGTATTGGAATAGTGTTACCCAAGACACTAAAAAGTTGGTTGAAGCAGTAGAGGAAGGGCAATCTGATTTGATAAGAACCAGAGCACATGCATTGAAAGGGATATCGTTTTCGACAGGTGCTGCTGTTATTGGGGAAACGTTTAAATGGATTGAGAAAAACGCATCGAACATTGAAGATATCAAACAAAAACTGCATACAATTGAGAGTGAAATACTAAGAATAAAGGACTTATTAGTTAAACGTGGAATTTTACAAATCAAAGATTCGTAAGTACGTCATGGGATTCTAGTAGTAAAAAAATTGATTTTAATGCCGATAAATAACGTTATCGGCATCTTGATAATGCTAGAATAAATACATGTTTTAATTGAATATAAAGTATATGGATTACACTCTACCACCAGTTTTACCGCTTTTTGACTCAGCTAACTTCTTACTTGAAGGTAATAGTGTCGTTAATCAGTACATCACTCAAATTTCCCTTGATAATGTAACTGATGCCGGGTTAATTATTGAACATTGCTCCGATTGGTTATATGAGCAACGGCATAGCGAAAATAACTATAAAGCCTACCGAAGTGAATTAACCACATTTCTACATTGGTGTTTTGATGTGGCTGTTATATCGCCAATACTGGTAACTAGAAAAGATATCGCCAGGTATATTGCATACTGCGAAACGCCACCCAATGAGCTAATCGGTTATTTTAATGTGCCACAATTTAAGCTGGAAAAAACCATAAATGAAAGAGTTCCAAATCCACAATGGCGGCCATTTGTAGGTAAAAAAATACTAGGAAAACCACAACCGTATAGTTTGAGTGATAATGCACTAAAAACCAAAATAGCCATAGTGTCATCAATGTATAGTTATTTAATTAGTGAAGAATACACTGAGAAAAATCCTGCACAATTATGGCTCAAACACAGTCGTTTTGCAGTTAAGAAAAAATACATAAAAGATGACGATGATAATCATCATGCTTTTACTGAACTACAATGGTCATACGTGGTTTCAACAGTTTCTGAGTTAGCAATATCACAGCCAGAAAAACATCAACGTAGCTTGTTTTTAATTAATTTACTATATAGCTGCTATCTTAGAATTTCTGAAATCAGCGCTAGAGCTGGATACTCGCCATTAATGAGTCAATTTAAAAAGAATCCGCATACTGGTGTTTGGTATTTTTATGTACCATTTTCTAAAAGTGGCAAAGCAAGAAATATTGCTATTTCTAAATCGTTACTAACAGGACTTAAATCCTATAGAGAATATCTAGGCTTGTCAGCATTACCAAGTGCCAATGAAACGCATCCGATTTTTGTTAGACATAAAGCTGCGGGTCATGGTCGAGATTCTGGAACGCTAAATGCTAACCTAGGGATCAGACAAATTCGTGAAGAAATTAATACCTTAATAAATCTCGCAGCAGATAAGGCGTTTGAAGATGGTTTTGATTATGACAGTCAACTGATGAGAAAACTGACCGCACACAATATTCGTCATACCGGAATTACTCATGACATCAATTTAAACCAAAGACCATTATCACATGTTCAAGCTGATGCAGGCCATGAAAGTATTGATACCACGTCACAATATTTGCACACTAGTCAAACTGAACGTGATCAAAGTGCACAAAATAAACCATTTAATCATTTAGCTGATTAATGTTATCAAATGTGGACATTTAACAGGCAACGCTACGTGAAATCTGAAGATGTCATCAAGGTTATGTGGCTCAGAATTTAAAATAAGGGCATATTTAAAAGCTATGTTAGTTGTCTAATGTAGCTTTAAAAGCCTTCATATATTCCTACACATAACTACGCACAATGTATATTATGTTAAATAAGGTGTATCTTTGTGGATTCGCAACTTCATATTGTGACACCTGCCATTTAACTTGAGAATCTCAGGCTTTTGACTGTCACATATTTCAATGAGTTATGTATTTTGTGAAAAACACATTTTGAACGTCAACGTGAGATTTGTTTACAGTTATGGACTTATAAATGAACTGCGGTTAAAACTAACTACTGCTGAAAAAGAGTTTGTGGTCTTTTAAATTATCTAAAGTCAAAGGAGAGATTTTTAATCGCTATATTTGAATGTCATAAATCTATTAGAAGAACTTATTCAGAGTCTTTTTTAAGCTTTTTAGAGGATCTAACCCTATTGTAATGAGATCAACTGGATCAATTAGATCATTGTTCATAAACTAATTATGATACTTTAACTTACTGTATTTTATAAGATTTTACCTGAAAATGTATACGATCGAAATGTTGTGCTACACACGCTGCTACACACCTTCCAACTTGATTTTGGATCAATATTTGGGCTTTGAGAGTATTAAAGGACTTTATAGATCCCACTCATTATGGCCTATCTATAATGAGAATGTCACTATACACAGAAAAGTGAAAGAACTGAATATATTATTGAGTCAGCAAAACTAATACCACTGAGTTGAAAACACAAACGTTAGCATTCGCTACCCAGGTTATTCAGCTTTCTGCGTTACAACTCGCCTACTACTTTATCGCTTAAAACCAAAATCAGGATTAATGTTCCATAACGATCAAGACTTCACCATACGAGTGTACAATTGTGTCGGCTACTGAATAAGTGAAAAATCGATTGCATGAGTAGCCTTGTGTTTGTTTAAATAGCGCAGTTGTAGAATGATTTTTACCATTCTAAATTATGATGAGTGTGGATATTTAAAAATATATCCAGTATTACAAGCATAAACGACTTCATGTAACATTCAGGAAAGAAATGCCAATTTACTATGAAAAATGACAACGTCAGATATCCGTTTATGCTTGATCAGAATAATCACTGGTTAGTCTTCTAATATACAAATTATGTTCAACCATTTTTCAAGTGCTACTGTTTTCTCATTTATATACTGGCTGCGATTATAGATCCCTGCAACACCGTTAATAGAATGGCCTAATAAGTGTTCTACAATATGTGGCGCTATACCAATATCGCTAAGGCGAGTTGCCAATGTTCGCCTTAAATCATGAAGCGTCCACTTTGTTTCATGATTTAATTTTTGCCAAATTGAACTGCCATATGCGCTGACTGCTTCTGATCGTTTTAACTCACCTAAGACATACCCAGATTTTTGATTTTTTTCTTTCAAAGTTTTAAGCCATGGATAAATACTTTTTGGAATTGGACGTATAATCAACTCTGAAGTTTTACTATTCACTTTAGGCACTGTCCAAAGTCCTTTGTTGAAATCCCATTCAGTCCATGTTGATAATCTGATTTCTTGTGTTCGTGCACCAAATACAATCAACAACCAAACTAAGTTGCTGTAGTATTCTTTAAAATATCCACATTTAACTTGGTTAATAACATCATGTAATTCAATTTCAGTAAGTACCCTATCCCGCTTATTCTGCTTTCTACCCACATCCGTGATAGATAAGTCATCAATAACATAGCTTTTGGCATACTCTCTTTTTCTACAAAATAGTAATGCTTGTTTTGATGCTTGCAAGACTTGACCTGCAGCAACAGGAGCTCCCTTTCGTTCATTAGAAATACCTTTTTTTATTCGGTCAAAACATTCCAGCCATTGTGGTTTGGTTGTTTTCTCTAATGGATACTTACCTAAATAAGGATATAAGTGGCGAGAAAATTGTGCTCTATGTTTATCAACATTTTTTCGATTTTCTGTGGCATATTCCACTAACCAATATTCAAGCGCATCTTTAACTGTGACAGCCTCTTTACGTTTAACTTTAACTAATGATAACTCGACAGTTGGATCTTCACCATTGTCTAACCATTTACGACACTGATCCCTTTTAGCTCTAGCTTGCTTTATCGACGTTTCAGGATATTTCCCTAAACTAACCCACTTAGGATTTGTTTCTCGGCCACCAAGCCTATAACGAAATACCCAACCAATAAAACCTTTCTTTGAAATACGAACAGATAAGCTACCACCATCAGCAATGACAGATTTACCTATATAGGGTTTTCCCAAAATTTTTCGTAAAAACGTGTCAGATAATTTATTAACCGCAACCATACAACCTCTACTATCCTACAACTATTTTTTCTTGATGAATTAAAAATTCACAAACACTTTAGAATAATGTTCATCTATTACATCTGAACGATCTATTAAAAACAAATAATACGTGTTCATTTTATTTGCACAGTATTTGAGTATTAAATTTAACTGACATTTTCATAAAGTAAAATTAACAATACTAGCAAAAAATACATGCGCTTGTATTTGTGTAAAGTGTCCTTGAATACTCAATAGAAGATAAACTTATTGGGAGCCTAATGATTAGATGGTTAAAAATTTATAAGGTAATGAAAATGACAGACTAGATTAGAGCCTGTATCACTCATTTTTTACAAAGTTAACTTATCAAGACGCTAAGCATCCCCGAGTCAACCGGGCACTATATCAAGCTTATCGAGCATATTAACGTTCCCAATTTAGGCCGCTATATTTAATTTTGTATTTATAAGGCTTTGATACTAATCATCTGTCATCCAATCCAAATTGGGTAACGCATTCAATGGATATAACGTAATCCATTGAATGTCTTATTGTTTTTCATAATATCAGATACTTCAATCGCCAGGGCACAGGCCATCCATTGAACTGCTTCTTCACGTGGTGTGCCCGTCATAACTAAGCGCATTAAGGTTTCTTTTACCTTTTTGGGCTCACCATCTACGATTTGATTTTCGATTGTTTCGATTAAAGTTTCTTCAGTCATGTAACTATCTTGCTGGTTGTCCATTATAAATTCTCTGTTAAGTACTTAACGCCATTATCTCGTAAACACACAGAAAACAATAGAACTAAAAACAATAAATTTATGGTCGGCATAATAAAGTTAAACTGGGTAATAATCGTAATGTAACGAATGAAAACCCGAGCACTATAGCTTTAATCATTTAAAAATATGGAATATTTTGCGTTGTTATCATTTGATTAATGTCGATATTTACCAAGTATAATGTGATTTTAATAAAAACATAATGCTGCCAGTTTAAATAAAAGGAATGTTGACGGTTAATTATCAACATTCCTTTTAATGAAATTACAAATAGACTTATAAAGGTTATGTAGAATAAAACTGATGATTTCAATTAATCTACAAACAGTGCCTGAGGTCATAACTTGTTTTAATACCCCCTACTCGATATAAGCCCATGCTTATTTTGGTGTTATTAACTAAACTAGCTTACTAATGTTAATTATTATTTTTAGCTTACTTATTTAGCATATAAACAGAGTCTATTTTATTCTACAGAGGCCAACTTAAGTACAGCGTCGTCTAAATATATATCGACACCAACTGTAGCGTTAGAAAAATAAACTGATAGCTCAGTTAATTCACAATCAGGGGTGGTAAATGTGCCACTTACTAATGTCCAATAACTGTCTGATACTATAACTGCAGGGCCTGCATCAGTGTAAACTGCCTCTGAGTCTTCACAAGTTTGTTTGATGTTAATACTTACATTTTCGCTTTCTGAACCTGCAACTCTTATCCAACCGCTCATATCATAAGTAGTATTGGCAACGCCTTGACCAAAAAAGTCGTATACAGGCCCTTGCCAATCATTGGTGCGCGAATTAACTAACGCAGACTTATCACCGGTATGCGCAAAATCAGTGCTTTGTTCAATATTTGCTCCACGTTGCCCAACCATTTTCCCCGATTCAAAAGTTGAACTTATTGTCGCTTTAACTTGAGCTAAACCTTCACTAATTGCCGTTTGAGCAAACAATTGATAAGTTTGGCCTGACTCAACCAGACTCAATATATTTGTTGAAGGACCTTGGTATTCTTGGGTTCGTGCAGTACCCACTAAGCTTTGCGTACCTGCAAATACCTTAGTTGTTATTGAAACATCTGATGTGTCGTAACCATGCCAACATGAAGCATCAATTTCAAAGTCACTGTTAGCTAAAAGGCTATCTCCAAAACTATCAGTGTTTGGCATTAAAGCTTGTGGTCTAAGACTTACTGCATCTAGGTATAAATCTTCACTTATCTCTGGGCCTTCTACAGTTAAAGTGGCTTTGACTAACTCACAATCTGGCGCAGTAAATGGCCTGTTAATTGGCTAAACTCAGTGTTGCTGGCTACAGCTGAATTAACAACAATATTAAGTTGAATATATGAGGCAGATTACTGACTAAAACCGTAAAAGGAAATGATGTAAATTGAACATATCTAACAGGAACTATGGGTTAACCAGTCAGTGTAATTGCCATATATGCCAATCAACGGGAATTAGAGTAAAGATATAAAAATGAAGCAGTACATGCTTGCGATACCGGTTACGTTGAGGTGCACTAAAGTTAACCTTTTATATAAACTAATGCCGCTCACCTTAAGTGAACGGCATTTTGCATGGCAGCAAAGTTGATCACATATTAGAGACTGATAACTTCAATGCTGATTACCCCCTCATCGATTAATTGATAAAGGTGGTAACTCATCTGCTTGTGCCATTAGTTGAATATAATCTTGATTATGCCATTCAACCATTGCTGTTTGGTATGCATCAGTTGCTCGGACTCTTACTATCCATTGCTCTATTTGAGGATAGTCTTCCCACAGACCATTTAGTTGCAATTGTTCTAGACGTTCAATGTAGGGGATATACGAGTAATCAGCCAAGCTAATCCCCGAACTTACGATCCAGTCACTATTTTCAAGTGAATTAGCTAAGTCTTTTATCAACTTTTTATAAGCGAGAATCGCTAATTGTAATCGTGGTGATGAGGTACCGTTTGTCACCATATCCCGCATGAGTATTGCCCTCGCAGGATCAGGTATCGAAGCTAAAAAATCTTCTAAGGCGGCTTCAGTGCTATGACGATTTAATATTTGATGACGAAAAGCCAGACAAAAACTAATAATGGCAATTTGTTCATGTAAACCGGCATCTAAGCGGGTTAACCACCCTCTTAATTCCGCTTTTTGCAGCGGGCTTTGTGGCATTAAGGGTTGCTGCATGAATACTTCGTCAAGGTAATAACAAATGACATTTGACTCGGTGATGACATGGTCATCGTGAGTTAACACCGGGATAATGGCTTTAGGATTTACTTTTCTAAAATCTGGTTTAAATTGATCACCTGCACGCAAGTTTAAATGAATGCTTTCCCAATCTATTCCTTTGTGAGCGAGTACCAAGCGTACTTTCTGAGCGCAGACCGACATGTCGTTATGGTAGAGTTTAATCATATTTTTTCTCATAGAAATACTGTTATTAATACAAGTTACTTTATTAAAGCTGAGGCTAAAAATTGCTTTAATTGATATAAACTATTGGCATTTCAGATAGGTGGTATTGATATTGGCGTTTAGTGTTTCCAATGTTAATTCGTTATGCTCTATTATCAAAAATGAATAAAAAAAGCTGTTAAATCATAAGTTAAATTTAGATTTAGCAGATAATTTTTTTTAAACAGGGAAATACCAATGAGTAATATCGTACTTTATATGTCGCCCGGTAGTTGCGCTCGTGTCAGCGCCATTGTATTAGAAGAGCTTGGTCTTGAATTTGAATCGCGGGTGGTGCGGTTTATGAAAGGCGAACATAAACAGCCGCAATACAAACTAAATAATCCTAAAGGTAAAGTACCGGCGCTGGTTTATAACGATCAGGCTCTCACTGAAAATGTTGCCATCATCACTTATTTAAATAAATTACACGGCAAGCTATTACCTGAAACAGGTAACGAACTCGATTCAGCAAAACAAATTGCTGACTTATGTTTTTGTAATTCAACCCTGCATCCACTCGTGACTCGTATTCGTATGCCAAGTTTTTTTGCCGGAGATGAAAATGCTAAACGGGTGCAAGATATTGCAATCAATGCAATGGATGAGTTTTTTCACTTAATAGATGACCGATTAAGCCATCAAGACTGGTGGTATAAAGAACAATACTCAGCAATGGACGCATACCTGTATTGGTGTTTTTGGCGTGTTCAAGGCGCTGGTTATCACGTCGATAAATTTCCAAACTATTGTGAGCACGCAAAAAAAATGGAACAACGTCCTGCCGTGCAGCGCGCCATAGCGCGTGATGAACAGGCTGCAAAATTACTCGAAAGTGAAGGCCTACTTTTTAAACCTAAGCCAATAAAAGGTTAAGCTGTAAATTAATAAAAGGCTGGAGATATCAATGCCCTATCCTTTTAGCTAGCCATAAATAACAGCAACCTCATTAATTAACATAAAAAAAGCCCAGCGCTTAACGCTGGGCTAGCATAGGGGAAATGCTATTAAATCGGTTGTGCCAGTTGTCTCATTGAGTCGCGCATAATTTCGGTGTGTTCTTGCTTATCGCCACCTTCAATTTCTATTTGCGCTAATCGTGCTGAGTTTTCAACTACCATACGACAACGGTCCCAACGACGGGCTTGGAATGCCGCCAATGCTTGCTCAACTGTTACTTCTTTAGCCAGTTCTTCGGCTAATACTATGGCACTTTCAATACCAATGCAGGCACCTGATGCTAAATGTGGCGTAGTGGCATGAACCGTATCACCAATCATGACTAAGCGATTCTTATACCAAGGCGCTGGCACTAACAAATTACCAAGGGCACGGAAATCAATAAGCGAATCTTCGTTAATCATCGCGGTTAATTTCTGAATAAACGGCGCAGGAAAGGTAGACATTAACGCAGTTAACTTTTCAACATACTCTTCAGGTTCAACATGTTGACGTTCTTTTTTGTCTTCGGTTAAAAACAAATACATTTCATCAGCTGACATTGGGTTTACACCGACTTTTAAATTAGGTCCCACCCACATCATGGTATTTTCAACTTCTGGTAGCCGCGGTAACACTGCGCGCCAAACCCCTTGTCCAACATATTGTGGCTCTGCGGCTTCAGGGAAATAGGTTTTACGTACTTGGGAAAATACGCCATCGGCGCCAATGACTAAATCGTAGCGTTTTGAAGTGCCGTCAGTGAAGGTAACATCAACGCCATCATCAGTTTGTACCATGTCAGTATAAGTGCAGCCGAGTTTGACATTCGTACCCGATTCAAGGGTTTTATCAGCTAATATTTTGGCAAGAACTGGACGCATAATGGCACCAGAACTTGGTATATCTTTGTCGCCAATTAAAGGCGTTGGTAAATGCGCTAAATGCAGCCCGTGAGGCGCATATAAATCTAGACCACTATGCGCATGACCTTGTTTAATGAACTCTTCAAGAATCCCAAGGGTTTTAAACGCGCGTAGAGTCGCACCACCAATACTGATCCCTGCACCATCGGTGCGCCAATTTGGGTCGATTTCGACCAAATCAGTTTCAATATTGTTCTTTCTTAATTCAATCGCAGCCGACATTCCAGAAAAGCCACCACCGATAATCAAAACATTCTTTACACTTGGGTTCATAATTTGAACTCCTTTATTATTGTAGATTCAATAAATATTTCATTTTCAGCTGAAATTTGAACGGGTATTTTGTCAAGGCCTTGCCCCAAACAAGGACCTTGTACACATTCACCATTATCGATATTAAAGAGTGCGCCATGTGCGGCGCAAACTATGTAGTTACCAGCACCATCAAGATATTGGTGCTGTTTCCACGGTAATGAAGTGTCATTGTAATGAGGACAAATATCTCGATAAGCGAATAACTCACGCCCTTTACGAACAATAAATAAGGTGTCATTTCCTGTGTTATCAGGATCGAACCCTTTTGCTTGTCCATCGGCAATATCATCGAGGCTGCCTAACAATAACCTTTTCATATCGTTATGCTTTTGGTGGTGGGCCGCCTGCAGGCGCCCATTTCTCACGGTATTGCAATAAAAATGCTTGGGAATTATCTGCACCAATTATTGATTCACGCTCTTGCCAAACATCGTCGTGTTGATCCATATCAGCGTCATATTCCATGTTGCAACCAAATGGACTTTTAAAATACCAAAACCAGTTAGAACCGTAGATATGACGACCTGGGCCCCAAAAGCTTTGATAGCCTTTATTGACCATATTAGTGCCAGCACGCACCACGTCAGTAGGCCCGCCCATATGGAAAGTAAAGTGCTCACAACCTTGCATATGTGGCGGTGTTTGAATAAAGAATAAAGTGTGATGATCTTCTGTACCTGCTGGGCGCATAAATGGCCCAACGCCGGTAAATCTGTCTGTGGTTTTAAAGCCGATACGATTATAAAATGCTTCTGCTTTAACTGAGTCAGGAACAAAATAAACCACATGGGATAATGAACGAACGTCAGGGCTACCTTCTTTATTTACCCCAACTTGGTTAATACCACGGTTAATATCACCCGGTGCATTCACTTTTTCCGCTGCTAGATTAAGCGGCTTTCTAATGGTTAATTGAAAACCTAAAACAAAGCCTAAATCGTCAACCGCTTCTAAACTACCGTCTTCAAGTACTTTTACTTGACGATCTTTAGAAAGTTCAGCATTAATTTCATCAAGGCTAACTTGATCAGCAACACCATAAATGGTTTTACGGATCATCGCACCAGAAGCCAATGGCGCGGGCAAACTTGGATCGTCCTTCGCGCGGATTTCAATACCTGTGCCATCAAGGGCAACATAGTTAATTTCGTCTTGGGCTTGTAAGCCATAATCTAAGGCAAACTGCTTGCAGTTTTCGACGTCTTCAACACCGAAGATTAATTTATCTGGACCTATTATTTTCATTATATTTATCCTCTTATGCTGTGCGAGCATTAAATGTTTCAGCTACCCAGTCAGCAATATAGTGTCCTGCGTTAATGCTGTTATCGAAGCTTGAATGTTGTACACCGCCTTCACGCTCGGTAAACACTTTAAGTTCGCGCTTAGGGCTATTGACTAATTGATCGTAGGTTCGTTGTGCCCACTTCAATGGAATTTGTGAGTCTTTAGAGCCATGGGTAACTAAAAACGGCACATTGATTTTTTCAACTTGACCATCTAAATGCACATTCTCAGCAAGCGCCATAAATTCTTCCATGTTGTCAGCGCCCCAAACCCATTGCACATGCGCCCAGTAATGCGGCACAGGGAAGTCACCTTCTTTTTCTAAACGACGTTTTTGCACGTCACGCCAATCATGGTTGGCCCCCCAACACACACCTAAAGCAAGACGTGGCTCGTTTGCTACAGCACGAGGACAGAAGTAACCACCTAATGACACCCCTTCCATACCAATGCGACTGTTGTCTACTTCATCATGTGCTTCAAGCCAATCCACAACAGGGCTTGCCCAATGTTCGCTGTCAAAACGAGCATGCAGTCCTTGTAAACGCAGTGCTTCACCCGTACCAGGCTGGTCAACAATTAACGATGACACGCCACGCTTAGCTAACCATTCTGGTAAGCCAACACGAAACTTCATCTCTTTGGTTGAGTCCAGGCCGTTAACCTGAATTAGAATTGGCGCGGGGCCGTCTACGCCTTCAGCTTTTACATATAAGGCAGAAAGATGCTTACCTTCATAAGGGATTTCAACTCGTTGGCAGTTTTCTTGGCCAAGCTCAATTGATTTTTGGAATAACGCTAACTCGCGTTTATACAAATCTAAACGCCCTTCAGAGTTATGTGCTTGTAAGCGCTCACAGGTAATGAGATAAGAAGCCGCACGCTTGTATTTTTCACCTGCTGAAAATAAACGTCCTTTAGATTCATCTTCTTCAGCCAACACACATAGCTTGTCAGCCATTTTGGCCCAAGTATCTCTAAATGCTTGAACGCCTTCTTTATCTGGTTGATTTGCAGCGTCCTTTAACGGAGCACACATTTCTTCAATTTCGCCAATTCGGGCGCCCATTTCGATTGCTAAATCAACCGACAGGTTCCAAACATAATTGGTTGGAAAGTACTTAAACATATTATTTCCTTATTATTATCATGGGCTAATGCCCTTTTATTAAAATGTATTACTTTTCAAGTAATGCAACAGCCCTAATAAATCCAGCTGAAGCATGTTTAATTTTGTAGGGGAAACAAGACACTAAGAAACCCGAAGCAGGTAATGACTCTAAGTTACTGAGCTTTTCTATTTGGCCATAACCAATGTCTCTACCGGCTTTATGTCCTTCCCAGATAATGGAAGCGTCACCAGATTCCTCAAAACGCTCACGGGTATATTTAAACGGTGCATCCCAACTCCAAGCGTCGGTACCCACCACTTTAATACCACGTTCTAGTAAATACATGGTTGCTTCACGCCCCATGCCCACACCTGCATCAAGGTATTCAGGCTTACCGAATACTGAACCAGCCCTAGTGTTTATAACTACAATATCAAGTGGTTGTAATTCATAGTTGATTCTAGCTAATTCATTTTCAACATCTTTTGCGGTCACAACATAACCATCAGGTAAATGCCTAAAATCAAGTTTTACACCTGGCTGAAAACACCATTCAAGTGGTAATTCATCAATACCATAAGCAGGTTTGCCGCCATCTGTGGTTGAGGCGTAATGCCAAGGTGCATCCATATGGGTGCCGCTATGGGTGGTAATATTTAAACGCTCTGCAGCCCATGATTCATCTCCAGGCATTTGCTCTTTCTTAAGCCCCGGGAACATGGCTTCCATCTCTGGCCAACCCTGTTGGTGATCCATGTAATCAATATGCGGTAACAAGGGTTTAGGGTCCGAATGCGGGTTATTTTCTAAGGTTACGGATAGATCAATAATGTTAAAATTTTTAGGATTGAACATATTAGTTACTCACTGTGATTCGTTGCTCTATAACACCAAAAACACTGTCGCCGTCGGCATTAACGACATTTATAGTGACTACTTCATCTTGGCCCATAAAAGGAGTTTGAGGTTTACCGTGTTGGATCATTTCTTTAGCGCGCAATTCAGAAATACAAGCTTGCCCTACTGATGGCTCGGCATTAGATACGGTTCCGGATCCAAATACAGAGCCTGGTTTAATCGCTCTGGTTTGCGCGACATGAGCTAATAACTCATGAAAACCAAAGTGCATTTCTTTACCTGATGGTTGACCAAATAATGCGCCATTGCGTTTAACTTCTAATGGCAAACACACACGACCCTCTTGCCAATATTCGCCTAACTCGTCTGGAGTGATGGCAAAAGGCGCAAATGCGGTTGCACCCTTTGCCTGTACAAATCCAAAACCTGTTTTCATTTCTCGCGGCCCTAAGGCACGATAGCTAATATCATTTAATAACACGACTAAACGGATTTGTTTTAAGGCATACTCAGCACTACTGCCTAGGGGGATATCATCAACAATCACTCCATACTCACCCTCAAAATCAATACCGTGAGTTAAATCAGCGACACAAATATCATCTTTGCCACCAATAAAATTGTCACCAGCGCCTTGATATACCAAAGGATAAATATCAGCATCTGCAATAGGATCAAGATGAAACGCTTGCTGCATTAAATGGCCATGATTCAAAAATAATGACCCATCTAACCACTGCCAAGTGCGAGGTAAAGGCGCAGTAAATTGACAGCCTGAAACCGGTAACGCTTCAGCTAATAGGCCATCATTGAGTTGATTGTTTACAGTTTCAAATGCGGGATAACATTCAGCCCAATTTTCTAATGCGATTTGCATGGTGGGCGCAATGGCTAACAAGCTAATAAATGAGCCTTGATCTTGAGATATCAATACTAATTCGCCATCAGGATGATTGGTTTTTAATGATGCTAATTTCATAAGCTTACAAACAATACCCAGTAATAAATGGTTAACAACTGTGTTACATACTAATACCTTGCTTGCAATCGATGAAATTGAATGTTTAGATAGAATGCATCCACAAAACTGATAGTTGGTTTGATTTTTATTAGCGTACAAATTACATAAAAATAAGAGAATAAAAATGAGATTTGAACAGTTAGATCTAAATCTGCTTGTCGCCCTTGACATATTATTAGAAGAGCAAAATATCACCCGAAGCGCAGCCAGGCTGCATCTTTCACAATCTGCGACCAGTGGTATTTTATCCAGACTACGTGAATATTTTGAAGACGACCTGCTTGTTCAAGTCGGCAAAAAAATGCTTCCAACGCCATTTGCTTTAGAGCTTCAGGGGCCTGTCGCCGGTGTGTTAGCCACTATCCGCGGCGCAATCATCGGAAAAAAAATTAACAACCCCGAGCAAAGTAATCGTCATTTTAGGGTGATTGCGTCTGATTATGTTATACAAGCGTTACTGGTGAAGGTGCTGCCAGAGCTTGAAAAAGTAGCGCCTAATATTACTTTTGAATTTTTATCGCCGTTTGCCCATGAGGTCAACATACTTGATAGAGGCGGTGCAGACATGATGATTGCGCCAGAAACAGTGGTGTTAAGTCACTACTCCAGTGTGCCGGTTATCAGTGATAAATTAGTATGTGTCGCCAATAAAGATAACCCTCTTATTGATGGTGAAATGACCATTGATAAATTTAAAACCCTAGGACATGTATCAGTGGGTTTTGCTAAGGCGAGTCACTTAAGTATCGAGCGTTGGCTAGTTGATACCATGGGGATCAGTCGTAAAGTCGAAGTGATCACCAATGACTTTTCTACCATGCTACACACTATGCTTAATTCGAATAGAATCGCTATGCTGCCAAAGCGTTTCGTTGAGTTACACCTCAATAATCCTATGCTACAGGTGGTTGGCATGCCTTTTGAGGCACCGACAATGAAAATGTCGATGATGTGGCATACAACCTTAGATAATGACCCCATGCATCGCTGGTTGCGAGATAAAATCATCGCAAGTGCTAAAGCTTTATAAGTCATTTTCAAATATAGCGCTAACAATCGATCATAAAACAAGCCCATAAAAAAAGCCCATTAATACAAGATAATGGGCTTTATTATTAATCAATAACAGTGCTTTTACGCGCTAATATTTACTATTTTCTAATCAGTTCAAATCTATCTAAGTCATTGGCTAAGGTCGTATCACCTTTATATTCTGCAGTCACTTGCGTTTTATAAAACTCAACCTCTTCTGGCGTGTTTAAACCTGGCGCCATATGGGTAATAACCAGCTTTTTAACGTTAGCCGCGGCCGCTAATTCGCCCACTTGAACAGGTGCTAAGTGATGCTTAGATAAATGACGATGAATGCCTTTAAATCGTTTCTCTGGCATGCGAGGGTTCGCTAATTTAATTTTATTGACTGTATGATCAATATCCATCATTTCACTGATCAGTAAATCTACCCCTTGGGATAATTGTTCAACCGCTTTGCTTGGACCAGTATCACCGGTAAAGACTACGGTATAATCTTCAAGTTCGAACTTAAATGAAAGTGCTTGGAATTTTTTCCATTCAGGGCTATTTTCAGGCCAACTGAAATGGGTATTTCTAATAGCTGAAAAAGTAAAATCTTCAAGCTTGAGTGTCGTACCATCTGCTACTTCAACCACTTTAACGTTGGTATTGGCAGGGTTGGGAATTTGCCCCGGTACGCCGTAGTTTCCTGCTGCGCCATAATTCATGAAAGAAAATATACCGTCAACGGTTTCCTTAATACCCGGTGGGCCATAAACAACCAGCTCATTTTGTGCACTTGTCTGCCAGCGTAGACTTAAAATCGCAGGTAAACCACCTGTATGGTCAAAGTGTAAATGGCTAATAAAAACAGCTTTTACATTTTTAATATCTAATCCAGCTTTTGCTAACTGACCTGCGGTACCATCTCCAGCATCAACAACATAAGTATTGCCATTAACAAGTAATGCATTTGCAGGTTGTGAATGAGTCGCATCAGGAATGGGTCCAGCCATAGTCCCCAGTGTTATCCATTCATTATTTGCCGCATTGGCGCTGTTTGAAGTCAGTGTAATGGAAGACAGAGCTAAACTGCTCAAAAGTAACATGGATTTGCTTATTGATTTAAAATTCATCATCAAAATATCCCTTATCGTTATTGTGATTAAACGCCTATAAAAGATGTGCTTTAAAGTCTGATATAGGCATTGTGTAAAAGTAAAAATTAAGCCACCGAGTATTTAGGTGGCTTAATCATCATCAGTTAAAAGTTGTAATTTAGTCGAACACCAAAGGTTCTTGGTTGCTCGTAAGTCGCTGTCATTAAGTTACTACCATTTGCAAACAATTGTGACGTTGCTTTAATTTCTTCATCAGAAATGTTTCTTGCATAAGCGAGCAATGACCAATCAGCATCAGGTGAAAGTAACTGCAACGTACTGTCAAATGTGGTTACTGCTTCAGCACGTTGATGTGGTAGGAAGTCAAAACCAATCCAACGTTCATCACGGTAACGTGCATCAACTGACCACATTAATGCGTAGCCATTGTTGAATTCGAAAGTTTTTTCTACACCAATGTTAGCTGTATATTTAGGTGAGTTACGGCCTTCTTTGCCGCCACAATCAACTAAATAAAGTGGCTCACCGTCATCATTCATTGAGACAACACTAGTGTCACAGCCGGTGACAACCTGTACCGCTTCATCAGGTGTTTTTTGCAGGTAGCTAAACTCTTCAATTGTATTATCAAGATATTGAAGGTTCGCTGTTAACCTTAAGGTAGGAGCAACTTGGTACAAGGCATCAATTTCTAAACCTTTGATATCAGACTTACCGATGTTTTCAGTAAAAAATGCTGAATTACCGCGGCCATCGATACCAAAGTGACTTGCTTGCTGATCTTGATAATCCCAGTAAAACGCTTCAAAATTCAACTGTAAAGTATTGTTAAGAAATCTGTTTTTAGAACCCAATGTTAAGGCATCAATATATTCAGGCTGAAACTCTTCTTGCCCTGTCGTTGGGCTAAAGCCACCCGAACGATAACCGGTTTCATAACTTGCATATAGTAAGTTTGCATCAGCAACATCATACTCTATAGCCGCTCTATAGGTTATTTCATCATTTTTTTGCTCACGATCCACAACCGTAGGATTAATAAACAACAAGTTAGAGGTTAATGTTGCAGGTGCACCTGGGAATAATGGCACTTGACCATATGGTACAGGTCCCGTTCCAATACCTGGCTCACCAGCTGGTAAATCTGCTGGATCCATTGCTGCAAGTGTTTCTTCTACTGTGGTTCCAACTGGAATGACTGGTGCGCCCTCACAATTAGGAATTTCTGGTCCACCAGGATAAGCAGGTAAATCACGAATACAAAGGTTTAAAAATACATTTGCTTGACCTTGGAATTCTTTTTTATCATTCGTCCAACGTAAACCACCCACTAAACGTAAATCGTCACTGATGTGGTATTTAGCTTGAGTAAACAGTGCGGTTGACTCAGTACTTGAATTATCAATTTGCTGAGTTGACTGCAAACTATATTGGTTAAATGACGCTAGGCCTTCGACTTTCTCATCGAAATAAAATGCACCAAATATCCAATCAACTGGGCCAGTCGAGGTTGAAAGTCGTGCTTCAACACTTGATTGAGAATGGTTTTCTTGGTTGATTGCCGCTTGGAAACCCGGGTTGTTAAATAAGAAATCGACTTCATTTTCACGGTAAGCCGGAATAACAACCAAATCACCAAAAGGTAAAGCCACGTTTAGCTCAGCTGACACCCCTTTAAAGACATTGTCGATATAAGGTTCTAGCATGGGTGTAATTTGAGTAAAAGCAGGTGTTGTATTTAAAGAGGTATAATAATTGACTGCGGCATCAGTAAACGGACCAGTATGGGCCGCAGATACATTGTCAGGTGCAGGGTTAAAATTATAACCAATGATATTATTTGGGTTGCCGTTGTCACCTTGTAAAGGGAAACCATAATTACCTAAAAAGCTAGGTGCATTACCGTTACCTTTGACGGTGGAATAATCACCTGCAATGCGAAGATTTACGTTTTCAGATAACTCGCCGTAAAATTGTGCTCTAAAAGCAGTATCGTCTGTGGCTGCCGTGCCATCATCGTTATAGCCGTCATTTTTAGTTTTACCAATAACAAGTCGAGTCGCCCAATCATCCCCTAGAGGAATATTGATGGCAGCTGAACCTTCCAAATTACCAAAGTTACCAACACTGGCAGTCACCTTCCCGAAGGTTTCACCCAACTCTGGTTTTTTTGAAATAACGTTAATTGCACCTGCTGTTGCATTACGTCCATACAAAGTACCCTGTGGGCCTTTTAGTACTTCAATACGTTCAACATCAAGAAAAGATGCAGATGTAGACGTTGGACGTCCTAAAAATACACCATCAACGTTAAATGCTAACGCAGAATCTGTGTAAGCGTTTACGGCGAAGTTACCCACACCGCGTACAAAGAACACATTGTTTGAACCGCCACCAGAAACAACAGTTAACGCGGGTGATATTTTATTCAGGCCATTAGCGTTTGTTACCCCAAAACGTGCTAATTCTTCACCTGTTGCAGCATCAATTGGCACAGCTACATCTTGTAATGACTCAGTTTTTCGTTGTGCTGTTACAGTAATCTGCTCGATACCGGTCGTGTCAACAACATCTTCTAAAGTTTGAGCATTGACTAAAAGCGGTGTAACACAGGCCGTCAACACGCAAAATTGCAGTGATTTTTTTTCCATGTTCTTCCCTTATTATTATGTATTCAAATCAAACGGCCTAAGCCAGCTAAAAAAGTAGCTAAGACCTCTTTAAATAGTTGCGAACTACTTCCCCAAAAGTGTTTGGTTATTTCAAATAATGAAGTAACAACTACGCAACAAATCTACTGTAGCGCATCTAAATCTATCGAGTTAATTGATTTTTTAGATGCCAGCTAGCTGTTTTGTAAATACTTAAGCCGTGTATTTTGCAATGCCTTGTGACAATGTCAAGTATGAAGTTAATAAGTAGAGAATAAGTTTGAATAGATAACTTTGAGAGACAACAACGACTTATAGTGATGCTGCAAGTGCCAGAAAATAAGGAGTTTTTACTCTAAACTATTGAAGGTTTATAAACGAGAGTTTTGTAAAAAACCAAACTGAATTGAAAAACAATATTGGCAACAAAGCTAAAAAGCGACATAAGCGCTACTAATGTAGACCATCAGATTAAGTGATATTTACTATCGGAATAATCAATTTTCACAATAAGTGGAAGTGTTACATTCTTATAACATCGTTAAGGGGGCTTATGGCAGTTCTGAGAATGGGGTTAGTTATTGACGAAGCTGTTTAAGCTGGCATTAAAGCAAGTTTTAAAACAGCCATATCTGTTAATCGTAACGAAACTATTAGTATCGTTACCCTGGTACTAACCATTAAATAAGAGACCTTGGTTTTGGGGATCAATGTCTTTTAGTCACAATACATCAAACACCTACTCTGCCTTTATTGCATTAATCCACAACATTAACGCAACTGTAATAACCATCACCTTAGGGGCAAGATAATGGTGATCATAAAAATAATAAGGACAACACATGCAAGCAAATTCAACAGCAATTAGTCAGACAGCATCAACCAAGCACGGGATCATTTTGATCCTTGCAGCCGTGATGCCTGCCATGGCAATTATATCTTTAGTGCCTGTTTTACCGTTATTAATGGCGGAGTTTTCAATGGTGGAGGGTTATGAAGTATTAGTGCCAATCGCCATGACCATCCCAGCCTTGTGTGTTGCTATATTTTCGCCATTAGCGGGATGGATATCTGACAAGGTCGGCCGCAAACCGGTATTATTTTATGCGTTAATCGCTTATAGCTTTATTGGAGTATTACCCTATTTTTTAACTGATTTATTTCATATTATATTTGCCCGTATTGCGCTAGGGATAGCAGAAGCGGCAATTATGACTGTGGCAACCGCCTTAATTGCTGACTATTTTCAAGGTAAAAAACGTGAACGCTGGGTTGCTATTCAAGTCGCTAGCGTCAGTTTAAGTGCCATTGTATTGATTGCCATTGGCGGTATTTTGGGTGAAACCTTAGGCTCTCGTGGCCCTTTTCTATTATATGTACTTGCCATTCCAGTGGCATATTTTGTCGCAACGACCTTATTTGAACCTAGCTATCATAGTGATACCAGTATCCCAGATTTACATACATTCCCGCTGCTACGTATTCTACCGTTATTACTAACCACCTTATTTGTGGGCATAATTTTTTATTCGATGATCGTTAAACTCGGGGCAATTTTAGCGTTAACTAGCGAAGTCACCCCTGCACAAATTGGTTTGATTGGTGCTGCGGCCAATGTGGGCGTCGCCCTTGGATCGTTACTCTTTAATAAATTAAAGCAGCACTCCGGCCCACTATTAACCGTTATCGGCTTATCACTCAGCACCCTTGGTTACTTTGGCGCATCTCAAACAATATCACTGACTGTGACATCAATATCGGCATTCATCGCTTGTTTAGGCTTTGGCATATTACTGCCAACCATGTTGACTTGGGTGTTACAACTTCTGCCTCCTAAAGTACGTGGTAAGGGTACAGGGCTTTGGACCGGCGTGTTCTTTTTAGGTCAATTCGCCGCACCGATTATCATTACAGTGCTGCAAAATGCACTGTCAGGCCTTGCAAGCGTGCTGTTACTTTTAGCTGTTTTGTGTTTCAGCGGTGTATTACTCGCACTAATTAAAATGCGTGGTGCTAAGAGTTTGGCCACACAAAATACTAAAGCAACAGGCTAACGCTAATTAAAAATAATATGGCCCATTACGGGCCATTTTTTTGTTTGAAACTTATTTCGACCAAGCTTTAGCGTCTGATTTAAGTTTTGTAATCATACCAATCACAGTAAATAAGTGCGCAAAGTGGCCTATAAAAAACGCCACTAACAGGTGTTTTCACCCGCTAGAATGTGCAGTTATTCATGCTGATTGGTATCACTAAGGAGTAATCAATATGGCTGGATTTGATAAAGTCATCAGCAGTTATCAACAAGCATTAGACGGCCTAGAAGATGGCATGACCGTGTTAGCAGGTGGATTTGGCCTATGCGGTATTCCAGAAAATCTCATCAATGAAATCAAACGAAAACAGACGACTAACTTAACCATAGTGTCGAACAATTGTGGGGTTGATGACTTTGGCTTAGGGCTGTTACTGCAAAATAAACAAATCAAAAAAATGATCTCATCCTATGTCGGTGAAAACGCCTTATTTGAACAGCAACTATTAAGTGGCGAACTTGAAGTTGAACTGACTCCACAAGGTACCTTAGCGGAAAAACTGCGCGCCGGTGGTGCTGGTATTCCTGGCTTTTATACTGCTACAGGTGTCGGCACCTTAATAGCAGAAGGCAAAGAAGTGAAACAGTTTGATGGCCGTGAATACATACTAGAAAAAGCCATTAAAGGTGATTTTGCCATCGTTAAAGCATGGAAAGCAGACCGATACGGCAATGTGGTTTATCGCCACACAGCGCAAAACTTTAATCCATTAGTGGCTACCGCAGGCAAGATCACCGTGGTTGAAGTAGAAGAACTGGTTGAAGTGGGTGAGCTTGAACCGACGCAAATTCATACCCCCGGCATTTATGTTGACAGGGTTATTGTGGGTCAATTTGAAAAACGCATCGAACAAGCCACCGTCAGCGGTAACTAATAGAAGGTAAAACACTATGGCACTGTCCCGTGAACAAATGGCGATGCGCGTCGCCCAAGAATTAAAAGATGGGTTTTACGTAAACCTTGGTATTGGCATCCCGACTCTGGTGGCAAACTATATTTCTGAAAATACCAGTGTGATGCTGCAATCAGAAAATGGATTGTTAGGCATGGGCGCTTTCCCAAGCCAAGAAAACCTAGATGCCGACATGATTAACGCCGGTAAACAAACGGTCACTGCCATTAAAGGGGCGTCTATCTTTTCATCGGCTGAATCCTTTGCCATGATCCGCGGTGGTCATGTTGACCTTACCGTACTGGGCGCATTTGAAGTGGATGAGCACGGTAATATCGCCTCATGGATGATCCCCAATAAACTGATTAAAGGGATGGGCGGCGCAATGGATTTAGTGGCCGGTGCGGAAAACATCATTGTGACTATGACTCACGCATCTAAATCAGGTGAATCAAAACTACTGAGTCATTGTTCATTACCGTTAACGGGTAAAGGTTGCATTAAAAAGGTGCTGACTGATCTGGCCTATTTAGAAATTAAAGACGGCGCATTTTGGTTACTGGAGCGCGCACCGGGCGTAAGCATTGATGAAATTATCGCTAAAACTGCCGGTAAGTTGCAGATTGCTGATAATGTAACTGAAATGCGATTCGTTTAAGCATATTAAGCCTTAGTCACTCTCTGTCATCTGTAGCTGTCATCTGTAGCTAAAGCACTGCGCGTTTAGATATTCAATATGGCTGACAGAGGTGATTATGCATTTTCAAATGGCTTATCGCCTTGTGTAGGTAGATAGGCATTAGTCGCGTGGATATTGGCTTTAACTTTTTGTAATAGTCCAAT
This sequence comes from Shewanella sp. UCD-KL21, assembly GCF_001957135.1. GTDB lineage: Bacteria > Pseudomonadota > Gammaproteobacteria > Enterobacterales > Shewanellaceae > Shewanella. The sequence continues at coordinate 382,715 of NZ_MPHK01000001.1, forward strand.
AAGTTGATTCACTTCTTCACTGCTTAAGCCTTCAAGTAAAATAGACTCTCTGGCTAATGCGACCGTTAAAATACGGTCATGTAAGCCCTGCCCTTTATTGGTCAAGGTGACTAAAGTCGATCTCGCATCGTTTTCATCTTTAACAAAACTCACTAACGCATTTTGCTGTAATTGCTTTAACGTGCGGCTTACGGCTGCTTTGTCTAAGCCAATCACCTGACTTATTTGATTGGCCGATATAGTCGATTGCAGTTTTAAGGTGGCCATTATGCGCCATTCCATCACGCCCACACCAAACTGCTCTCGGTAACATGCTGAAGCGCCACTAGACAATTTGTTAGACATAAAAGTGATTAAGGCAGGGATATAACAATTGAGATTAAGTGTATGTCCATTGGCAAGTGATTTTGGGTTCTTCATCGGTTATCCATCAAGTGAATCTTGCCGCTATGTTACTAAGCCAGTAGACAGAAGAAAACGGCTAAATAAATTTAGCCGTTTTTTTAGTGTTATTGCTGGAACGTATTGTGCTGTTAAGGCAGTGTTAAAAAGCACTAACTGCTCGCTAATTGCTCTTTTTTAATCGCTCGAGTGATTAATTTACGTGACATAACCCCACCGGAATCAATATCAAGTTTGAGTATTTGTTTATCGGGATATAAGGTTAAATTACGTTGCTGTTGTTCAAGCATCTCTAAATCTTCAGCAAATATTTTACCTTGTCCATCACGGATTTGATCTGTAAGCGCTTGATCATCTGCTTTAAACTGCCTTGCCATGCCCCAAAAATATAAAATGGAATCATCAGTTTCAGGGGTAATAAAATCAACCACAATACTGTTGGCTTTTACATCACTGGGCGCATCATAGCCACCATGCCCCTGATGGGCGACGCCTACTTCAATTAAAATTTGACTAGGTAAATTAAATCGACAGATTTGCCAGCGGTCTACTAGCACATCATCAGCTAAGTCATTTGCCCTTAATGCCATTTTCCAAAATGGTGGCGCATAAACACCATCCATATAACGACTGGTTACCACTTGTTCACCGTCAATTTTGGTCGATACCGGCGCTTCATCAATTTCTTTTTGACCAATACTTGAGGCATGAACATAGGTCTCATGGGTTAAATCCATCAAATTATCAATCATTAAACGGTAGTCACAATGAATATGATACAAACCGCCGCCATAAGCCCAATCGTTACTGTTAGCCCAAAGCAAATCAGGAATAAGATTGCGGTCCACTTGCGATTGATCACCAGGCCAAATCCAGATAAAACCATGTCGTTCTTCTACGGCATAAGCGGTGATACATGGAAACTTTTCAACACGTTGGTTAGGCATCGACTCAGTTTTTCCTTTTGAGCCCATTTTTAAGCCATGATAGCCACAAACAAGCCTGCCATCTTCTACTGTTCCCAGTGATAAAGGTGCGCCCCTGTGTGGGCAAAAATCTTCCAAAGCAACGGCTTGATTGTCTTGATCACGATAAAAAACCAAACGGATATTACAAATGGTTCTCGCTAAAGGCTTATCAGTGATCTCATCTGGCGTGGCCGCAACATACCAAGTGTTTAGGCAAAAGTGTTGTGCTGTCATAAAATAACCCAATTCGTTAACATTGGATCCAATATGTAACAACTCTGCGATTATTTCAACGCTAAAACCGAATATTGGATCCAATATTATTGTAATTAAGCCATAATTAGCCTAGTTAAGCGTGAATAGCGCTGATTAATAACGACTATTTAGATTGTTTGATTTTGCTGAAATATTGTTTTGGATCCATTATGCTGTTGAAGGCGCAGTAACGATACCGTCCCTATTAGGAGTAATAACGTGTCAGAAGTTGAAATAAGCCGCGATAGAGAATCGGTAATACGCATACTAAGAGACAAAATTATCTCAGGTGAGTTTGCCGCAGGCGAACGCTTAGCGGAAATTCCAACCGCTGAACACTTGGGCGTGTCTCGCACCCCTGTGCGAATTGCTTTTCGGGCGTTAGAGCATGAAGGCTTGTTACAAAAACTACCACGGCGCGGTTATTGCGTTAGAAATATTACCCTATCTCAAATCTCAGACTCTGTTGCGGTGCGTGGTGTATTAGAAGGGTTAGCAGCCAGACAAACGGCCGAAACAGGATTAGATGATGCCACAAAAAATGCCCTGTTATTATGTTTAACTGAAGGCGACCATTTATTTGATAAAGGCTATTTAGTTGAGCAAGATATTGAAAAATATCAGCAAATGAACATTAGATTTCATCAATTGATTATATCTGCCAGCAATAATAGCGCGATTAACGCAGCATTAGCATTAAGTGAACACCTGCCTTTTGCTTCAGTTAATGCGCTGACATTTAACCCTGATAATATGAAAAAAGAATATCAGCGGCTCAATTATGCACACTTACAACATCACGCCATTGTTGAAGCATTAACATTAGGTCAAGGCACTCGAGCCGAAAATATGATGAAAGAACATGCACAGGCTACCCTAGCCTACTCCGATTTATTGACGACAAACCCTTAGCCACTGCAGCGCAATCCAGCATTCGATAAATAATTTATAAAATGTACTGACAATTTAGTTGATATATCAACTAAATTGATCAAACATATATTTATGTTAACGAATTGTGAGATAACTATGTTTGACGTTGTAATTAAAAATAAGAATCAAGAAACCACAAACATTACCAGTTTCGAATTGGCCGCCGTCAATGGAACAAGCCTGCCAACATTTACCACAGGCAGTCATATTGATGTCCATATCGCTGACAACATTGTTCGCCAGTATTCATTGATAAATCATCCGCAGTCAGCAGAGTTTTATAAAATTGCGGTATTAAAAGACGCCAACTCCACTGGTGGCTCTATCGCTATGCATCAAGATGTCAATGTGGGTGATGTCATTAAAATATCCGCGCCACGTAACTTATTTCCTCTTAATCTTGAGAGTGAAAAAGTCGTCTTGTTTGCTGGTGGCATTGGTATTACGCCCATTATGTCGATGGCCATTGAACTAGACAGTCTAGGTAAAGACTTTGAACTGCATTACCACACCCGTTCTAAATCTAATACTGCTTTTTATCAACAACTTGTAAATTCATCCTTTGCCTCAAACGTGTATTTTTATTTTGAAGACCAACCAGAATTAGACACCAATAAGGTTAATGATGCCCTAGCCAACTTCAGCGCAACCCGTCATTTATACACCTGCGGCCCAGGTGGCTACATGGATTACATTTTTTCCAGTGCAAAAGCCCATGGTTGGGATGAAAACAATCTGCATAAAGAAGTGTTTAAAGCCGCCGCTGTTGATACTTCAGCAGACCAAGCCTTTAAATTAATATTAACGCGTTCAAATTTAGAAATTGAGGTCGCAGCCGATCAAACGCCGCTAGAAGCGATTGAAGATGCCGGTATTTTTATTGAAGTATCTTGTGAAATGGGGGTGTGCGGAACTTGTTTAACCAAGGTGACTGATGGCATACCCGACCATCGTGATGAGTTTTTAACTGCAACAGAGAAAGCCAAAAACGATCAATTTACCCCTTGTTGTTCTCGAGCTCGAACTAGCACATTATCCGTTGATTTATAAGACTTTAACCAGTTACTTAAACGACTTAATAACAATAATAGGAGAGTCAAATGACACAAGACTGCCAAACTCAATCTAGTCAAGAACATGTTGCAAAAAACCTATTCCCACTTGATATGTGGTATTTAGCAGCACTGAGTAAAGAATTGACCGACAAACCCGTGGCACGTACTTTATTGGGTCATCAAATTGTGCTTTATCGAACGCCAGACGGACAAGTAAATGCCTTAGAGGACCGTTGTTGTCATCGTCAATTACCGCTATCAATGGGTACTATTGAAGAGGGAGGAATTCGCTGTGGCTATCATGGCTTGTTATTTGACGGTGTTGGTAAGTGTGTCGACATTCCTGGGCAGGCTAAAATACCGAGAAAAGCCAAAGTGTCCCCCTATATCATCAAAGAGCAAGACTCGCTTATTTGGATTTGGTTTGGCAAAACAGATGACTCAACGCCGGATATCGATCCACCAAGCTATGAATTTCATTCAGCAACGGGTTATGTATTTGGTGGCGACGTTGTACATTATGATGCGCCCTATCAACTTATCCATGACAACCTTTTAGATTTAAGTCATTTAGGTTATGTCCATCTACAAACCATTGGTGGTGATGCTAAAACACACATGAATGCAGCAATGCAAGTAGAACGCGATGGCGACAGGGTTACGGTTAAACGCTATATGCCTAACTCGACTCCTCCACCTACCTATTGTGCTGCTTATCCATTTAAGGGCAAAATTGACCGATGGCAAGAAATTGAATTTCATCCATCCCATATCCGTATTTGGACGGGTGGCATTGATGCAAACTCAGGGTTAGTTACCGATGCTAATCGTGGCGGTTTTCATATGCGTGGGCTACATTGCATCACACCAGAAACTGAAACCACGTGCCATTACTTTTGGACAATTGCGACAAATCCGACTGATAATATTGAAGAAATTAAGCAAAAAGTCATAGATCAAACAAGCTTTACTTTCAACGAAGACAAAGTGGTCATTGAAGCACAATATAAAAATATGCAGCATTTCCGAGAGCAGCCATTAATTGATATTCACGTCGATACCGGTGCCAATCATGCTAGACGCATTATTTCTGAATTAACAGGTTAATAATTTATCATCATCAATGCGCTACAACTTGGTTGTAAAGCGCATTGACGATGGGGGCGTCATTTTCACAGGATTGGACCATTGCCGCTAAAACTAACCCCCTGACCTTTATGATCTTTATAAGGGAAATTGCAGTAAAGGAACATGCAAACCCCTTATACAACTTCTACGGCAAGCAATTGGTTAGTTTGAAGTCATGGTCTGCCATCATTGAGCCAATATTAATTAAGTATAAAGTTAGCGGGTATAACACATTTATGTCCCAAAGTATCTTTGGAATATGGCCTGCGGCCACAAACGTCGTGGCGCTTCGCCCACACCAGACCAAAAGGGTATCAACAGCAATACCCTCTTGGATCACCCAGCCGCCCCTAACGAAAAATGCTGAAAAGCGCATGATTTTCGATGGGGATTTATCCAGCTTCTGACTTCGTTTGATTACCGCTTCGGCCTTATTCGAAAATGCTAACGCTTCCGATGGTGCATCCCTGCACCTCGAAAGCTAGCCTGACGTCCTGTCAGGCTCACGCTATTTTCATCAACGTCCTCAATCCATATTGAGTCGGAAGCAAATAGTTTTCAGCTTCTTAGCTTTTACTTATCACCATATATAAAGCTAAATCGAAGAGGTTATAATCCCAGTGTAGATGCGTTCAAGACCTTCGAAAACAGGGACGTTTTCGCAGAGCCCACATGGATGTGTTTACGGCGTGTCTTGGATGTATCTGCATAAAAGCCTGCGGCAGGCAACGGATTAGATTGAAGTAATGGCCTGCTGTAACTGAGACAATTAAAATAAAGTATAAAGTTAGTAGTCGTAACACATTTATGCCCCACAGTACCTTTGGAATATGGCCTGCGGCCACAAACGTCGTGGTGCTTCGCCCACACCAGACCAAAAGGGTATCAACAGCAATACCCTCTTGGATCACCCTGCCGCCCCTAACGAAAAATGCTGAAAAGCGCATAGTTTTCGATGGGGATTTATCCAGCTTCTGACTTCGTTTGATTACCGCTTCGGCCTTATTCGAAAATGCTAACGCTTTCGATGGTGCATCCCTGCACCGCGAAAGCTAGCCTGACGTCCTGTCAGGCTCACGCTATTTTCATCAACGTCCTCAATTCAAATTGAGTCTTTTAGCTGATTGGTTTCTTATCTTTTTGCTTTTTATAATTGCCACAATTACTGTCAAATCGAAGAGGTAATAATTCCAGTGCAAGCGCGGCTGTGACCGTCCATGACATGGACGTCATGGCCGCGCTTTCAGGGACCTTTTGATTTATATAAAAGAGTGCAGCGTGTCAGAGTCGTCCTTGCACGGAAGCCTGCGGCAAGCAATTGGTTAGATTGAAGCTATGGTCTTCAGTTCCTGAGCAAAGATAAATTAATTAAATAGTAGGTAACCGTAACTCATTTATGCCCCAAAACGTGTTTAAGATTGATATCCCTTGAGGAAAAAGTGGTTGCATTCACCCTCAAAAATGTAATACCAGCTCCAATAGAATGGCCATATGTGATAAGCCACTACATCTCGTAGTGGCCAATGAAAACTGGCCACTGTTTTAGAACCTACCTAGCTTTTTTTTGCCCCAAAATTAGTTGGGGAGAAAGTTTGTTCACATCCTGTTTGTCAGCTTTTTCCATATCTCAGTTAATGTGAGGTGCAAAATACAAGACCTGACCCCGTTCCTCTAGAATTAACAACTGAAGCGGTTAACAGCATGAAATAATTGTATTTTGGTGGTTGATTTTTATTCAGGTGCCCATATATCCATTAAGTGAAATTAGTAGTGGAGGTAAAATGGGCGTTTATGACAAGTTTTCCAATTTCTGTAGCAATCTGCGAATGTCGGAGCAGGTTGTCTCGACAATTTCATATCGAACAAAGCAAATAACTAAACGTGTAAACAGTGACTTTCGAGATTTAAACTCTGAAGTTCAATATAGTTTGTTCGTGGGCTCATACGGTCGCGGAACAGAAATACATACAAGTGATATTGATCTAATTGTTCAGCTTCCATATTCAGAATATCAAAAATATAACGCCTATTCCTCAAATGGCCAGTCAGCTTTATTACAAGTTGTTCGAACATCAATCGCCAACACTTATTCAACCACTCATATCAGTGGTGACGGTCAAGTAGTAAAATTAAACTTTTCTGATGGTATCTGTTTTGAAATTGTTCCAGCTTTTATTAACGAAGACTTAAAGTCTTATACCTACCCAGATACCAATAATGGCGGCTCATGGAAAGTAACAAAGCCCCGAGATGAAATTAAAGCAATTAACGATGCGAATAACGCTTTCAATAAAAACCTTAAACGTTTGTGCAGGATGGCGAGGGCATGGAAAGAAAGGTGGCAAGTCCCGATTAGTGGACTCTTAATTGATACTTTAGCCTATAACTTCCTTAAAGATTGGAATCATAAAGCTGGCTCATTCAGCTTTTATGACTGGATGAGTCGTGATTTTTTCGAATATGTAAAAAACCAAAATAGCGACCAAAAATATTGGTACGCCCCTGGTAGTAACCAAAAGGTATACCGTACTGGTGGCTTTGAATATAAAGCCCTGCGTTGTTACAATATCTCACTTGAAGCTATCGAATATGAAAGTAACGGTATGCCCTACTCAGCGAACCAAAAGTGGCGAGAAATTTATGGAACTAAATTCCCATCATAACCAGTTAACCGACCAAATTAGAGAATGCTACGGCCGAGTAGTGTGGACCCATAAAACCCACGAGAAGTGCGCTGACATCCTTGATGATAGTCACAATCTGATAAAGCTAGTCCAGATTATTCTATCAGCAGCAACCACAACAGGTATCTTCGCTGCCGTATTTGGAAGCCAACCTTTTATCGGGTATATCTCAGCCGTTATCTCATTAATTCTCACAATATTGACCACATACGTGAAGAAGTACGACTTGGGTGGCCTCTCTCAAAAACACAGAGACGCTGCGGCCTCGCTTTGGAATATTAGAGAATCCTATTTGTCTCTAATAACTGACCTAACCACTAAGTCCATTGACGAGCCTGAGGCAAGAACTAAAAGAGACTCACTACAAGCAAGTCTGCACAAACTCTATAAAGGCTCACCAAGCACCAATGTTGGCTCAGCGTACAAGTTGGCATCTGAAGCGCTACAACAAAACGAAGAACTTACTTTCTCAGATGAAGAAATTGATAAATTTCTTCCAGTCTCGCTACGCAAGACCTCTAGTTAATGAATATCTGCAAACGCTTTCAATGCGAAACATGCACAGTACTAATTGATTGCCGAATTGGTATGTCCAACCGTGATATTCAACCATTTCAATTTGCTTGCCCAAACTGCGAAGAAGTTATCTCGTTTACCATTGGCACTCAGGAAGGCGACATAACTGGTGCTATTGACATATTAGACTTTAAGGGACCTTTTAACGGTGAAAACCCCTTTGTTGAACTGCACTTAGACTTTCCCGTTTCTTTTGGAGCGTACGAGCAAGTTACGACGTTCATGAGGATAATCCACGAAATAGGTGACGAAGCTTTTCGTGACTTGAATCTTAGGTTAACTCTTCTCAACAACCTTTATTCAAAGAAACGCGATTTGCAGCGACTAATAACTCAATACAAAAGAGGGGATATTGACGCTTTTGAGCAAGCCTGTAATAAACTTGATGGAGTAACCCTTGAAAGCCATAAGAAGCAAGATGTTTTAGCTGCTCTGTATACTACAACATCGAACATCTCATCTCCGTTCACCATCTACGAACAAAATAAAGAGATGAGCAGAGAAATGCCTGAAATTCTTCGGTGGCTACATAGTCACCATCAAGAAAAAACAAATGAGTTCTTTAACAAAGTCATCGACAACGACTTTATTAAAACACTTCATCACGACTGCCTAAGTCTTTATCCAAAAATGATTGAGTTAGAGCTCCCGTTTAGACCAACGTTTTATCAAGACTACGCAGAAGTTGATGATACAAGTAAGACGCCAGCGAGAATATCAACCGCTGACTTTGATGCTTGCTGTAATTTCTATAAAGACTTAGCAGAGGTATACGCTCGACAGATGACGCTGGTCGCAGGCCTGAATAACTTAATAAAAAGAGGCGACTACGACTTATTTGACGACTCGGTTAGGCTCAATAAAAAACAAGAGAAAATCAAAGCATTCGAATCAATTGATAGTTACGCCAATATGGACTTAGGAAGAAAAGCTGGTGCCATCGATGACTCTTTCTTTCGATTTAATGAGTCCGCAATTGATAACAAAATTAGAAACGGTATAGCTCACTACAAGTATACGTACAAAGAGTCGTCTCAATTAATCACTTTTTACCCTGCACGCGAAGGGATGGAGCGAAACACTTATCACGAACTTTACTTTTCTGAGTTCATGCGCAAATCCCTTTTACTTTTCCGAGACGTCCACAACCTGAACCACATGATTAAGGCAGTCTTGTATTTTAATATCTTTATACTGAAAAACGATGTGTAGAAACAGCAACAACTGAACTTAGTTGTTGCTGTTTTACATTACGGACATCAACAACTTGGCGTACAACTTCGGTTACCCTTAACACTCGAAAATAACATCAGCGCTGTTATTTTCGAGTGTTATGCTTTAGCTTCTAAGTCGCCACCAGAAACAACAATACTAGTTTCTACTTCATCGTATGGAATATCACCATTTGATGGGAGATTTGATTTGGTAGTATTATTCCTAAATGTAGTGTTCTCTAGATATACATTTCCTTTTTGAAACCCTTGTGCTAACTGTATTTTTGCCAATGAAATTGCAGCCCTTCGATGTGATGAGTTTCCATCAAATATTGAGTTTTTAATAACCAAATCAAAATCAGGACTGATAAAGGTTCCGTGTGATGGATTACACCCCACTATCCGTGGTTCCGTTGAGGTTATGCAGTCAGCTGAACCTAATATATCGATTACACCACCATAATCGGAAGAACTATTGCCGATGAACTTAGTATCTTCGATGTAATTAGGGTCAGTGTAAAATTTATCAAGAGTGGGCAGATTGTACGGTTCAAAAGGGATTTTGGGGGGAATTAAGATACTTTTTATAATCAACATCAGGCCAATTAGAGCTAACGTTCTAACCCATTTTTGTCCAAAAGTAATTCCGGTTCTTAAGTACCTACCCATAAACTTATCTAATACAAAAAATCAGCTAACCGAGGTTAGCTGTTTTTTTTAATCTTTAATTCTTATGTGAAGGACTGTATGTACGCAGTAATAAAATGGTGGCTGGCATAAAACCTAAAAATCACCAAAGCTAAGCAGCTTTTTTGCTGAGTCTACTTAGCTTAGTTTTTGCAACAATGAGCTAGCAGCTTGCTGTTAACATTACGTAACCTAGTTCAATGTAGGCATTCGCATCTTCAACCCCTTTGGTTTTTAGATGGTGAGCAAACCCCAGTCTGGCACTCATTACAATCCAAAATGTGGCACTGATAAAGCCGACAATGCGCCAAACATTTGATTTTGCCCACTTAAGCGCAAAGGTTATTGAAAGTACATACAGCACAAACCCCGCTAGTTTTGACGATGCCCAACCGTTGACGAAGGGGTATAAATTCAGTGGATTAACAATAACAAGGTAAAGGAAAGTTGCGATAAATAACGTATATAAGATGTGTGGCCCTGTTTTCAGCAGCTTATTATTGACCTTGTCAGAACCTTTCATTGTTAATACTAAATTAATAATAAAAAAGATAAACGTGAGCGCAATTATTGTCAGGTGGGTATGCTTAACCATCATGTACATGCTGTTGTTCCTTAGGGGATGTTATTAAAATAAATTGTATACAACTTAAACTAATGCTGGTCGTTCTACAATTGTAATTATTCTAATTTTTTATGCACTTAGTCTATTTTGACAAGAATGCGACCACAGCTTTGTACGTACAAAAAATAATTAAGTTCAATTCATTTTCATTGTTAATGTATAAAGTGCCCTGCTCCTACATAGGCTAATTGCAATGCAAGTAGACTTAATGTGAGTTTAAACAGCTTGCTAAAGTTGGTAGTGGTGATGCGATTAAGCAATTTCAGTCCTGCAAAGGTGCCAAGCGCGCCGCTTATTACCATGGCACACACTAATGGTAACCATTGCGTGAAGCCAAACCCCAGTAGCGTGAATATTATGGCTTTAAAGCTGTGTTGCATTGTCATGCAGCTTGAAAAGGTCGCGGTAAAGCGCAGTTTGTCTTGCAGTGCAGTTTGATTAAGGTAATTAACATACATATAGCTGCCGACCAGTGGCCCGCTAGCACCGACAAAAAAAGATAAAAAGCTGGTAATCGCACCTGCCACGACCCTAGAGCTGGGTGACGAGCCGATAAATGTTGGTTTTTTGCCCCACAACAAATATAAAATAAAAATAGCCAACACTAGTTTCATTGGCTCAAGGGAAATTTGACTAATCACAGTGGTAGATAACGCCGCGCCAAGTACGCCACCTAGTGAAAAATACAGTAACATTGGCAGATCAACATGCTTAATCGTGGCCAGTGCGCGATTAGCATTTGAGCCCAGCTGCACTAAGCCATGTACCGGAATGACTATCATCATAGGTAGTAATGATGCCATTAAAACTAATAACAATAAGCCACCGCCAGCGCCCATTGCTGCGGTGATAAACGAGCTAAAAAACGCGGCTATCACTAATACAAGGGCCATAGTTGGGCTGAGTAATTCGTTAAGCAATAAGTCCAATGCTGCTTAGTCCGTTTAGAAATCTTCGGTATCTATTTCGGTTTGGGTCATGGCTGGATACCGTGCGCCGCTAATGGCACTTGGGGCAAACACCTTGTTTAAATGCGCTAGCACGACTTGGCTTAATTGCACCTTATCTGCGCCCATGTTGTCTTGTAAATGAGCGATATTAGTTGTACCAGGAATGGCTAAAATGTTGTCGGATTGATGTAACAACCATGCAAGGTTTAGCTGGGCTAAACTGCAATTGAGCTGTTGACTGATTTGAGTTAACTCAGCCACCAATAAACGATTCTTTTCGATATGTGGGCTTTGAAACCGGGGCATGCCACGGCGGATATCGCCGTCAACTAACACTTGGGCTAACGGCACCTGATCGGTTAAAAAGCCCCGTGCTAAAGGCGAGAATGCCACAAAGGCAATATCGAGTTGTTTACAGGTATCAAGCACGGCTATTTCAGGGTTGCGGCTCCATAAGGAATATTCGCTTTGCACTGCGGCAATGGCATGTTCTGCATGGGCTTTTTTAAGGGTTGTGGCTGACACTTCAGACAAACCAATAGATTTGATTTTACCCTCTTTTACCATTAACCCCAGCTCACCTACGCTGTCTTCAATGGGTACATTTTTGTCCCAGCGATGTAAATAATACAGATCGAGTACATCGGTTTGCAGGCTGGTTAATGAACTTTCAATGGTACGTCGTAATGTGGCGGGACGGCCATCAATGACTTTTTTGCCATCAACGCCTGTCATGCCGCATTTACTGGCTAACAGTAATTTTTCACGATACGGTTTGAGCACTTTACCGACTAATTGCTCGTTTTTACCAAAACCATATAAGGCTGCAGTATCAAAATGATCAACGCCTAACTCAACGGCACTGAGTAGCAGGCGTGTGGCATCTTGCTCGCTAAGAGGATGACCATAAGCATGACTTAAATTCATGCAACCGAGTCCAATGGGGTTGACTGATTGACCATTAAGCATTCGTTTACTCATAGCATCCTCTTTATTTGCAATTAACGGGTTAGCTGTAATTCAAGATCGTGCAGTACTTTATAACAATCAAGCACTTTGGCAACACTTGAATTAGGCTCGCGCCCTTGTTGAATGGCGGCAAAAAACTCACGGTCTTGTAATTCAATACCATTCATTGACACAGCAACATTTGACACATCAATGGGCTCTTCTTTACCGTTAACTAAGTCATCGTAACGGGCAATATAAGTACCATTGTCACAGATATAACGGAAAAAAGTACCTAGCGGGCCATCATTATTAAACGACAATGACAGTGTACAAATCGCGCCATTTTCTGCCTGTAGCTGGATTGACATATCTAACGCTATACCTAACTCAGGGTGAATTGGCCCTTGTATCGCATTGGCTTTAACCACTTTTGAATTGGCTTGATAAGCAAACAAGTCAACGGTGTGCGCCGCATGATGCCATAACAAGTGATCGGTCCATGAACGGGCCTCACCTTTGGCATTAATGTTTTTACGACGGAAAAAATAAGTTTGCACATCCATTTGCTGAATGTTTAATTCACCGGCAGTAATTTTATTATTCACCCATTGGTGCGACGGGTTAAAACGGCGCGTATGACCAACCATACAGGTTAAACCAGTTTGCTTTTGGGTTTCGACAACGGCTAAAGAATCTTCCCAGCTATCAGCTAATGGAATTTCAACCTGTACATGCTTACCTGCTTGCATGCACTGAATTGATTGCGCGGCGTGCTGCTGGGTTGGCGTGCATAAAATAACTGCATCGGCGGCTATTTTTAGTGCCTCGGTTAGATCGGTGAAGACTTGTTTGATGCCGTATTCATCAGCTACTTGTTGGGTTTTCTCTAACGAGCGCCCGACTAAAGCGACAACCTCGACGCCATCGATATTTTTAATGCCGTCAAGGTGTTTAATACCAAATGCCCCTGGGCCTACTACTATAACTTTCATAACATTATCCAGATTTATTTGTTTTCTAAAATAAGATGACCCACTGCGGTATTCGATGCAGGCACATGATAAAAACGATGTTTTAAATCTACCTGCTCGTTTAATGCGCCGCGCATGATTAACCACATCACTAACTCAATACCTTCTGAACCAGCCTGTTGCACATAATCCATATGGGGCTTTAGTGCTAATTGGTCGGCATCATCGACAATGCGATCAAGAAAATCATTATCAAACTCTTTGTTGATTAAGCCTGCTCTTGGACCTTGTAGTTGATGGCTCATGCCACCGGTGCCCCAAATTTGTACATTTAGGTCGTCATCAAAACTTTCAACGGCTTTACGTAATGCTTTGCCTAATGCATAACAGCGTTTACCTGATGGTGGCGGAAAAAGGACTACGTTAACGGCAATGGGGATCACCTGACATGGCCAGTTTTCGGGCTCGCCAAACATCAATGATAACGGCACAGTTAAACCATGATCGACATCTAGGGTATTCACGACGGTTAAATCAAACTCGTCTTGAATAACCGACTGGGCAATATGCGATGCCAGTTGTGGATGACCTTTTACATTTGGTACAGGGCGTGGGCCCCAACCTTCATCTGCTGGTTTAAACTCATCGCCGCAGGCAATGGCAAACGTTGGTACAAAATTTAAATCAAAGGCTGTGGCGTGATCGTTATAAACCAGCAAAACAACATCAGGCTTAGCCTCTTTGATCCATTTTTTACTGAAGTCATAACCGGTAAATAGTGGTTTCCAGTAGTCATCTTGGGTTTTGTTATTGTCTATTGCTGCGCCAATGGCTGGCACATGTGAGGTAGCAACACCTGCAGTAATTTTAGCCATGTTATTTTTGTTCCTTTTTATCCATGCCCCAATCCGGTGAGCGGCCGCCATCTAGCATCATTTGTGCGTATTCAGGTTGCGTCATGCCGGTCATGCTGGCGGCGGCCTGTTGAAAACTAATGCCATCGCTAGAAAATATTTTTGCTAAAAAATACACGTTACCGCCAAGGCTCATCATCTTGTTGTAATCACGTTCGATAACCGATTGCTTTTGTTGTTCTGTCATCGGCCATTCGTCTAAATATGCCTTTTGATCGTGCTTAAAACGGGCACGATTGTCAGCTTTCATTAATGACATGCAAAATTGGTTTAAATGAAAGCCCATACTTGCCATATCAGCATCAAATATGGTGGTGCCGGGGATACTTTTATACGGTTTATCGATAGCCATAACCTTCCCTTATTTAGACCAATACAAACGCATTGGATTGTCGACTAAAAGTTGTTGTTGCAGCGCTGCAGTTGGCGCAATCTGCGGGATAATATTCACTAGCTTGCCGTCATCTGGCATGTGACTTTTCATGTTTGGATGCGGCCAATCTGTGCCCCACAGTACTCGATCAGGAAACTGCTCTACTACAGTGCGTGCAAATGGCACTACGTCGGCATAATTGCTATCAGGCCCAACGACTGAGATGCGCTCTGGGCAGCTGACTTTTGACCACACATTCGGGTTTTCAGCCATGAATTTCAAAAACAGTTGAAAACCGTCATCATCAATAGGCTTGGACACATCAGGGCGTCCCATATGATCAACCACTAAGGTCGTGGGCAAGCTGGTAAAAAAATCATACAGTTCAGGTAAATCTTGGCTTTCAAAGTAAATCACGATGTGCCAATCAAGCTTTTTGATCCGATGAGCAATTTTGGTGAGCGAGTCAAAAGGCAGTGCATCAACAAGACGTTTAACAAAGTTAAACCTTACGCCACGCACGCCCGCTTGATGCAGCGCTTGTAACTCAGCATCACTGATATCCTCTTTGATGGTGGCAACACCGCGAGCTAAACCGTTGGAACTATTTAATGCATCGACTAAGGCACTGTTGTCTGCGCCATGGCAAGTGGCTTGGACAATAACATTACGGCTAAAACCGAGGTGATCGCGCAGTGCCCATAGTTGATCTTTAGAGGCATCGCATGGGGTGTATTTACGCTCAGGTGCAAAGCCAAATTCATTTGCAGGGCCAAACACATGACAATGGGCATCAACAGCGCCAGCAGGCGGCTGGTAACTGGGGGTTACTGGTGATTGATGCCAATGTAGCCAATCAGCGTCAGTTATAAACTTACTCATAGTCCCATTCCCTGTAATTTTTTACCTAAACGTGGATAAACACGGCGTGCATTACCTGAATACACTTTTTCACGGTCTTGTGGCGACAAATTCAGGCTGTCGACATAACGTTTAGTGTCATCAAAATATTGGCCTGTAGTTGGGTCAATGCCACGCACTGCGCCAATCATTTCTGAACCGAATAAAATATTTTCAATATCAATAACTTCAAACAACAAATCAATTCCAGGTTGATGATACACGCAAGTGTCAAAATATACATTTTTCATTAGATGTTCGTTCAGCGGTGGCTGCTTTAGCATGTCAGCTAAACCACGGTATCGCCCCCAGTGATAAGGTACTGCACCGCCACCGTGGGGAATGATGAAACGAAGTTCTGGGAAGTCTTTAAATAAGTTGCCTTCTAACAGCTGCATAAATGCCGTGGTATCGGCATTCATATAGTGTGCGCCAGTGGCATGAAAGTTAGGGTTGCAAGAACCTGATACGTGGATCATTGCCGGTACATCAAGCTCTACCATTTTTTCATAAAATGGATACCAGCTTGGATCTGTCAAGGGTTTTGATGTCCAGTGACCGCCAGATGGATCAGGATTTAAATTACAACCAACAAAGCCTTTTTCTAATACGCAGCGCTCTAGCTCAGCCACTGAGTTTTGGATCGGCACACCAGGAGATTGCGGTAATTGGCATACACCAATAAAGCGCTCTGGATATAAGTCGACTACACGGGCGATTAAATCATTACAGGCTGATGTCCATTGCTTTGAGACGGCTTCGTCACCAATATGATGCGCCATTGCAGATGCACGCGGTGAAAAGATGGTCATGTCTAAACCACGTTCATCTAACAGCTTGATTTGATTTTTATCGATACTTTCACGAATTTGGTCATCTGAAATAAATGGCACTTCTGGTAAAGCTTTACCTTGCTTGTGTGCTTCAATTTGCGCTTGCCTGAAAAGCTGTAATGGCTCAGGTGCGGTTGTATAGTGGCCGTGGCAATCAATAATCATCGAATTCTCCTTGCTTAACTTTTACTTAAGCGACTTGTCTTAATCACTTTGCTTAATTGAAGTCGGGTTAAGCGTTTTTTATTATGTTGTTATTGGTGTTTTTGTATTCACAACCAACACTAGTCAGGTAGCATTGCACTGCCTACCATCAATAATCTTGCGGTGCGCAGTAACGCAGAGCGATGCACAGTAAAACCTTTAATGTCATTGGCTTCAGTCACTTGCATTTCAACGTTAAATTGCCCAGTGGGGTGTTCAACAACCACATCAAAATTGCCATCACTAAATTGCGCCGAGGCAAACTGGTTTGCCACAGTGCCGTTAAGCACACAAGCAGTAGCCACACTGACGCTACCTAATACGCCAATTGCTTCATGTACGCGGTGTGGAATAAACGTGCGGGTATTAATATGGCCAGCCTTTTGTGGTGCGCTCACTAATGACATCTTAGGGACGGTTTTATTGCTCACATCACCTAAATTCATTTTTAAGCCCGCTTGTAATCTTATGGCTTCAATTTGTTGTTTAAGCAGTTGATTGCTTTCAAGCGCTGCGGGGCTTTCATCACCCTTAAGGCCAAAGTCACTGGCAGACAGGATCACAACAGGCATGCCATTATCAATACAGGTCACATTCACGCCGTTAATGTCATCAATGGCATTACCGGTTGGAAATAACGTCCCACAACTTGAACCGGCAATATCTAAAAAATCTATGGTGATGGGCGCGCTAGTGCCGGGGACGCCATCGATACGCGCATCGCCTTGATAGGTCACCATGCCCTGCTGCAGTGCGACTCTGGCAACAGCAATGGCGCCAGTGTTAACCATGTGAATACGGATATCAGCAAAGTCATTACTTACGTCGTGTTCGGTACAATTAATTAGCCCTTGCTCGATGGAAAAGGGGCCAACGCCGGCTAACAAATTACCGCAGTTTTGGCTGTCGCTAACTTGGGCTTTATCTACGGTTATTTGTAAAAACAAGTAGTCAACATCGGCATCATCACGACTTGATGGACTGACAATCGCCACTTTACTGGTCAGCGGATGCGCGCCTCCTAAACCATCAATTTGGCGTTCATCAGGCGAGCCCATAAGCGTTAATAACAACTGATCCCGCTGAGTTGGCTCTTGGGGCAAATCGGCAGCTAAAAAGTATAAGCCTTTAGAGGTGCCGCCACGCATAATTGAGCAAGGTATGGCGCGCTGCATATTAGCTATCCTCGCCTTGTTTTACATAGCAAAGCCCTTTAGCTGCAAGGCGTTCGCGCATGGCGTAGATATCTAGCCCTAACTCACCGGCTGCCAAACGTTTACGTTTATCATCTTCGTTGGCAATGCGTTTAAGCATTTTGTCATGCACTTCTAAGGCGCGTTCTTGCTTAACGACCACCACACCATCTTCATCTGCAATCACTAAGTCACCTGGGCAAATTAACGCGCCCGCACACACCACAGGCACATTAACGTTACCTAAGGTTTCTTTGACTGTGCCTTGGGCATATACCGCTTTTGACCAAACAGGAAATTGCATTTGGGTTAAGGTCGCAACATCGCGAACACCGCCATCTATGATGAGTCCTTTAACGCCGCGAGCTTGTAGCGATGTAGCCAGCAAGTCACCAAAAAATCCATCAATACAGCCACTGGTTGGGGTAACAACCAGTACATCACCGGGCTGACATTGCTCAACTGCAACGTGGATCATCCAGTTATCACCTGGAGCAACCTCACAGGTTACTGCGCTACCTGCAATTTGAGCAGGTGTATAAATCGGCTTCATGTAATCAGCTAATAGCCCTAACCGCCCTTGGGCTTCATGCACTGTCGCAACTTCTGCGTTAGCGTACATAGCTAAGATTTCTTGGCTCGGACGCGCAATATCTGTAATACATACCGCCATTATCTACCTCTGTCATAATCTGGGTTAAATTCAGTCCTTCGAGTATATGAAAACGATGACAGTAAATAACTTTAAAAAACTGTCGATTGCCATTAGTTTTTTCTATAGCATTAGTTTACCAACTGGATAGTGCATAAATAAAAACAATGAACATTAATATTAAAAACCTGTTGTTCGCCCTTAAAATAAAGGAACTTGGCACACTAACCCTTGCCGCAAACGCCATTCATTTAACCCAGTCTGCCCTTACCCAAGGTATAAATAAACTTGAAAGCGAATTAGGTTACAGTTTGTTTGTTAGAACCCCATCAGGGATGCAAACCACACCGGTTGGCTTATGCTTTTTATCACGGGTTGAAAGAGCCTTTCGCTACCTTGATGAATTTGCCGTAACGGCATTAACCAAAGATAAAGCCCGCCAATGGCAATTTTCTCGTTCTATTACCACTAAACAATTATTGGGCTTAGTGGCATTAGTGCAGCAAAACAGTTACACCCGCGCAGCGTCGGTGTTGGGTTTATCACAACCCACATTGCACAAGACCATTAAAGATGCCGAGCAAATTTGTCATGATAAATTGGTGATGCGTTCGCCTGCAGGAATTGAAGCCACATGGCTTGGTAAGCAACTGTATAGATATGGATTGTTATTTTTTAATGAGATTGAACAAGGCATAGCAGAGTTAAATGAATTTAACGGTAAAATGAACGGTTCATTAAAGGTCGGTTGTTTGCCTCTGGCGCGCTCATCCATTGTGCCTCAGGCAATTTTGGCGTTAAACAGTGAGTTTCCCGATGCTAACTTGGCGTTAATCGATGGCCCCTATCAAGAGCAACTGCATAGCTTATTACATGGTGAAATCGATATAATCGTCGGCGCATTACGTACAGGTTCGCAAAATACTGATATCAGTCAGGTGCCACTGTTTAACGATAAACTCAGCATTGTGGTTAAAGCCAAACACCCTCTGGCTAACAAGACAATATTTTCAGCAACCGAATTACAGCAATTACAATGGGTTGCCCCTAATAAAAGTACACCGGCATGGCATGTGTTTAGCCAGTTATTTAACGAGAGAAACCTTAATCCACCAAGCAATGTCATTGAATGCAGTTCGTTAGTGGCTATCCGCAGCATCTTAATGCATAGCGAACGGGCGGCATTATTACCGGCTAAACAGGTAGAAGTTGAAGTTGCTGCGGGTTTATTAGCCGTTTGCCCTATCACGTTGGCTGATACCGACCGCAGTATTGGCTTAACCCTACGTAAAAACTGGCAGCCAACGCAAATGCAGGCGCAATTTCTACACATTATTAAACAGCAAACGGCGATATACACTTGATATGTTGAAGATATTTGTGTCTTGAATACTGTATCTTTAATATTGTTTCAAGAATATTCGACTAATTAGCCGCTCAATCACTATAAAAAATGCGTTAGACTACAGTGTCTAACGCGTTTTTGTGTAACTGAGAGTTGTTTTTTAAGATTGCGATTAAAGAGTATGCGGTTTACTTTTATTCTGAATAATCAGCGTATAAGCCACTGGTAACACAATAAGCGTTAATACAGTCGCAAAGCCTAAACCAAACACAATTGTGACTGCCATTGACATAAAGAATGGATCGGATAGTAATGGCAACATACCCCGCATGGTGGTTAACGCAGCCATACAAACCGGTCTAACACGGCTAACAGATGACTCATCAGGTCGAAATAAGCAGCGTGTTTGCAGATAAGCCAATGGAGCAAGGCCATGGCTGGTTACTTTATCCTCGTAGAAAACCCCTATCATCTTAAGCACAGGCATTGATAAACTACATTATTGATAAATTTCCCGAGCAGAGTATCGGTAATTAACGCTTATTTTAACAAGGGTAGATTATCGGCATTTTTACGAAAGGTATTAGCGGTTACGCCAGTCGTTTGTTTAAAGAAACGGCAAAAATAACCGCTATCAGCAAACCCCAACTGCTCGGCAATGTCTTCAACCGTTTGGCTGGTATAAAGTAAGCGCCGTTTGGCTTCAATGATGAGTCTTTTATGAATAATCGCTTTGGGAGAGTCAGCAAAAAAACGCTGACATAAGCGATTTAGTTTGGACACTGAAACATGTAATTTCTTGGCGTACTGTGCCACATTAGCATGCTGTTTATAGTCCGCTTCAATTAACGCTCTGAAATTTATAATCACTTGCGACTCTTTATTACTGGGTGAGGCTTGTAAATCTTGGCGTTTTTGCTGTCGCAGGACATTAATTAATATCAGCCTGATTAGCTGACTGACAGCTTGGCCCTGACCTATCTCATTATAATTAAGTTCATACATCAATAACTCTATTTGATGTCTTAAGTGGCGCAAATGAACTTCACTCTTAAATTCAATCGCTTGTGGCTGCCAGTTTACGTCATCGATGCCGTCAATGGCAGAGAATAATTCGTTATTAATACTGATCACAAAACCTTGGCTATAAGGTTGAAATTGAAACCCATGTACTATCCCAGCAGGGATCAAGGTTAACCAGTTACCCGATAAGCGATGTACTTTATCATCGAGCATAACCTGCCAATCATTATCAAACACCATCACCATTTGCGCTAACTTAGTGTGTCGATGTGGGGCGATTTCCCATTGTAAGCCACTGCTACGATGAGCGATGTTTTCTACATGGACTAATTCCGGCTCACTGCGAATAAACGCGTCACCATATAAATCATAAAATGGAATAGATTTGGCCATGGACTACCGAAAATTAAAACCGAAATGTGACTCAAAAGTACAATATGTTAGCGAGAATGTGAATTAATATTTCCTAAGTTAGCTTGCATCATTTAGATATAATGAATAATACCAATCGTAATAAATAACTGTTCACCCTAGCTTGTGAAATACTCGATAACGGCGTTATATTTTTTGACTGTAGAATAACTACTTATAAAAAAATATGCCTTGTTCTCAAGCATTTTTTCTACGCTATTTCTGATCACTTATTTATCGTGATTGGTATAACAAGCGAGCTAAATATGCAAACATTAACAACTCAAGTCGCAATTATTGGCGCAGGCCCATCAGGATTATTATTAGGCCAATTACTGGCCAATAAAGGTATCGACAATATCATTATTGAACGGGTATCTGGCGAGTATGTATTGGGGCGCATTCGAGCTGGTATTTTGGAACAAGGCTTGGTGGACTTATTAGCCGAGGCTGGCGTTGATGAGCGCATGAAGCAGCAAGGTCATTTCCATGATGGTTTTGAAATTGCCCATTACGGTAAACGTTTTCGCATTGACTTGAAAACGCTAACTGAGGGCAGCGCTGTGATGTGTTACGGCCAAACAGAAGTGACTCGTGACTTAATGCAAGCGCGTGAAAATATAGCTGCAACAACCTACTATGAATCTAGTGATGTGCAAATTAATGATGCTGACTCCGACACACCTTCAGTTAGCTTTACTCACAATGGTGAGCAATTTACTTTAAACTGCGATTATATCGCTGGCTGTGATGGCTTTCATGGCGTGTCACGCAAAAGCATCCCTGATGAGAATAAAACTGAATTTGAACGGCTTTATCCTTTCGGTTGGCTTGGGTTGTTAAGTGACACCCCACCGGTAGCCAATGAGCTTATTTATTGTAAAACAGAACGTGGTTTTGCCTTAGCCAGTATGCGCTCTAACACCCGTTCACGTTATTATTTACAAGTGCGATTAACCGATAAAGTAGAAAATTGGAGTGATGCTGACTTTTGGGATGAGCTTAAAAAACGTTTACCTCAAGATGCCGCCGAGCGTTTAGTGACTGGCCCGAGTTTAGAAAAAAGCATCGCCCCACTGCGCAGCTTTGTTTGTGAGCCAATGCAGTATGGGCGCTTATTTTTAGTCGGGGATGCAGCCCATATCGTACCACCTACTGGCGCTAAAGGGCTTAACCTAGCCGCATCTGATGTAGCGACATTATTTAGATTATTGTGTCAGGTTTATGATGGTAGCGATGATGCAGCAGTTGAGCGTTATTCACAGATTGCGTTAAAGCGTGTTTGGCATGCTGAACGCTTCTCGTGGTGGATGTCTAACATGCTGCATGAATTTAAAGATGAACAAGTCGATAGCCAAACCAGTCAAACATTCGAACGCTTCATGAATTCTGAACTGGATTTTTATCTGAATAATGAAGCAGGCCAGACAGTTATTGCGACCCAATATGTTGGCTTACCTTATGAAAAAGTCTAGTTAAAAGTTGTTATATTGGCTGATGTAATTCAGCCATAACAAAAAAACCGCCAATCAGTTCGCTATTGGCGGTTTTTACTTTTATGAATTTAACTATTAAGTGCAGCTATCAGCACAGTTTAAATATTGCTTTTAAATTAATTAGTTGATAATAGATTTAAGCGTGCTACGAAAGGGTCAGGTATTTGCTTTACACCTTGTTCACTAGGGTGGCTTAGATTTTATCCACGCAACCCAATATCGAGAATTGGGTTACCAAAATGCGTTAACTAAAGCTGGATTAACCTATAATCCAGAACTCATTATTAAAGGTAACTTTTCAGCTGACAGTGGCCTAAGTGCTGCGAACAAATTTGCCGATATGATGCCAAGACCAAGTGCCATATTTTGTATGAACGACAAAATGGCTATTGGTCTAATTCAAGGGCTAAAAGCTAAAGGGATTAAAGTGCCTGAGGATATTTCAGTTGCGGGTTTTGATGATATCGAATTTGCAAAATACAGTGATCCACCGCTGACAACAATCCGCCAACCCGCTATTGAGCTTGGTAGTTGCGCAATGGCTTTACTGTGTGATCTCATTGAAGGAAATGTTGATGAAAGTACAGTATTGCAACCTCACTTTTTAGCGACTGATTTAATTGTTCGAGGCAGCACTGGTGTAGCAAATAGCGAATAAGTAAGCAGAGTATTATTTAAAAGACTTATTCCAACACTATTTAGAATTTGATCAATAAACAGGTAAAAATAACATATTATCTTACGCCGATTTAAGTTAAAAGTTAGCGCAATAAAAAACCGTAACAGTTTGCTGTTACGGTTTTTTTTATTAACAATGGCCAATGTCGTTAGAATGCAAAATCTTCACTGTCTAAAGACATCATTGAATCTACACCGTTGTTAATGCAGGCAGCATGGCCACTGGCTCTTGGCAACATACGCTGAATAAAGAATTGTGCTGTTTTAATTTTAGCCTCGTAAAAGGCTTTATCTTCAGCACCATTAGCCAGTTTATCTTGAGCGACTTTAGCCATCTTGGCCCAAAAATAGGCCACGGTGACATAACCGGCAAACATTAAGTAATCAACTGATGCACCACCAATTTCATCTGGATTTTTCGCCGCTTTAGCGCCAATTGTCACGGTCAATTGATGCCACTCTTTAGCATATGCCATTATCGGCTGGATAAATTCAGCCATCGCAGTATCATCCATATTCTGTTGGCAAAATAGGGTCACATCTTTTGAAAATGGTTTTAATATTTCGCCTTTAGTGCCTATTATTTTGCGGGCCAATAAATCAAGTGCTTGAATACCGGTGGTACCTTCATATAAACAGCTAATTTTAGTGTCTCGCATGAGTTGCTCCATGCCCCACTCTTTTATAAATCCATGGCCACCAAATATTTGCACCCCGTGGCTGGTCGCTTCAAAACCAAGTTCAGACAAAAATGCTTTTGCAATGGGGGTTAATAAAGCCAATTTAGTTTCAGTTTCGACTTTTATTGCTTCATCTTTTTCTGCATGAACAATATCAACCAATTGGGCAAGATATGATAATAAAGCGCGACCACCTTCAGCAATAGATTTTTGAGTCAGTAGCATTCTTCGTACATCTGGATGCACAATAATAGGATCTGCTGGGCCTTGGGGATTTTTAACTCCGCTAATTGATCGCATTTGTAGGCGGTCTTTGGCATAGGCTAAAGCGCCTTGGAATGAAGCTTCTGCTGCAGCAACCCCTTCACTGGCAACACCGATTCTGGCTGCATTCATAAAGGTAAACATGCACTTAAGGCCGCGGTTTGGCTCGCCAATTAAATGGCCTATTGCGCCGTCGAAATTGATAACACAAGTCGCATTACCGTTAATGCCCATTTTATGTTCGATAGAACCGCAGTTCACCCCATTACGATCTGAAATACTGCCGTCTTGGTTTACATTAAACTTAGGCACGATAAATAACGAAATGCCCTTATTACCTGCTGGAGCACTAGGTATCCGCGCAATTACAATATGCACAATATTATCTGATAAATCATGTTCACCAGCAGAGATAAAGATTTTAGTCCCTGATAACGAATAGGTGCCATCTTCGTTAAGCTCGGCTTTAGTGCGTAACATGCCCAAGTCAGTGCCACAATGAGGTTCAGTTAAGCACATGGTGCCAGTCCATGTTCCTTCAACAAGTTTTGGCATAAACTGTTGCTTTTGCGTTTCACTGCCATGGGCTTCGATGGTTGCCAAAGTGCCATGACTTAAGCCTGGATACATGGCAAAGCTATGATTCGCACTAGAGAACATTTCGGCAATGTTCATATTTAATGAATGAGGTAAGCCTTGCCCACCAAATTCTAAAGATTGGGATAAGGTTGGCCAACCACCTTCTACATACTGCTTATAGGCATCTTTAAAGCCATCAGGCGTTGTGACGTTTCCGTCAGTCCAAGTACAGCCTTGTTGGTCACCTATTTGGTTTAATGGTGCCACGACTTGTTCAGTTAATTTAGCTGCCTCACCAATGATGGCATCAATCATATCTATACTTGCATCTTCATAACCAAGGTGTTGGTAATGGTTTTCACAATCTAATAATTCTTGCATCACAAATTTCAAATCACGAATGGGCGCTTTATATTCTGGCATGGTCATTCTCCAAATATGTTATTGGTAAATAATGTGGTAACTGAGTATTTGGATGATAATTCACACAAATAACATTATCGTTAAGTCGATGCTATGTGAACTGAGGGTATTATCCAAATGCATATTACTTATGACTCATTATTCAAATGGAGAATACCTTGATTTAAAGTTGTCTATGTCACTCCTTCAACGAATATAGACTTTCGTCATAGTTGTTTTTTTTGAGATTACAAGCGCTTTAAGTAAGCGATATAAATAGCCCTGTATTCCCGTAATGAATAGTCATCTATTAAAACAATTGATTGGTTAAATACTGAAACTAGTCATAGCATGATTCTGCGTTTGCATGTTCATGAAAAGTGGTAGTTTGTTATTTTAGGAATCAAGCTGGATTCTGATTTATCCCCTTGCTGTTATTGAATAACGCAAATAAAAAACTAGATGTTTACCGGTTATTAATTAGAGCGCACAAGCGTCATAAGTAAATCAGTTTGATGACACAGTTACTTAATAACTATTAGTCAGTATTGGGGATAAAAATGAATTTAAAAAAAGAAAAAGTGTTTAAACAATCGCTAACCGCCTTAGCCGTTTTTGGGGTTCTGAACTCTACAGCAATGGCTGAAGAGGTAAACAACGGACAAGAAGAAAAAGATGATATTGAAGTCATCTATGTTACGGCATCCAAACGTGTAAAAAGCCTACAAGAGCTACCTGTCGCCGTTACCGTAGTCGACGGTTCAGACATTAAGCAATCAAATACTTTAGATATAAACGATCTGCAAACATTGGTACCAACTTTACGAGTTACACCATTACAACGCTCAACCAATACCAACTTCTCTATTCGTGGATTTGGTAATGGTACCAATAATACCGGTATTGAACCTTCTGTTGGCGTGTTTATTGATGGTGTTTATCGTTCTCGTGCAGCGGCACAAATAGGTGACCTACCTCGTGTGCAACAAATTGAGATTTTAAGCGGACCACAAAGTACCTTATTTGGTAAAAATGCATCAGCTGGGGTTATCAGCGTAACCACCATGGAGCCTTCATATGATTTAGAGGGCATGGTTGAATTGGGCTATGGTAATTACAATCAGCAAATTGTTAAAGGCTACATTACTAATGGCCTGTCTGATACGTTTGCCGTGAGTTTATCAGGCGGATATAACGCTCGTGATGGATATTCTGAAAGTATTGTTGGTCTTTCAGATGTGAATGATCGCGACCGTTGGAACATCAGAGGGCAAGCTTTATATGAACCCACTGAAGATGTTAAGTTTCGATTAATAGCAGATTACAGTGAAATTCAAGAAGCCTGTTGCGCTGTTGAAGATGAAATTAACGGCCCGACAACAGCAGCCGTTCGCGCATTAGGTGGCATTGTTATTGACGAAAATGATTCGTTTTCTTATCAATCAGCCCTTAATTCAGATCCTGATAATAACATAGAGGATGGCGGCGCATCACTCCAAATCGACGTTGATTTTGATGGTTTTGCATTAACATCGATCAGTGCATATCGCAGTAATGATTCAGGATTTATGAATGATGTTGATTACACTTCTTTAGATATTCTCACTGAAGGCGGCCATACTGAAATAGAAACCATCACTCAGGAGTTACGCTTAACTTCAACAGGTGAACGAGACTTTGAATGGATGGTAGGCGCCTACCTATTCCATGAAGAAGTGATTACTGGCGATACTTTATATTACGGTAATGATATTCGAAATTACTTTGATGTATTAACCGCCGCTGGAGGTGCTGCGGGGTTATTAGGTGGTGTTGAAGGAGTGTATGGGCTTGAACCTGGTACCTTTTTCTCAAATCAATCTGCGATTAACTCAGAGTTTGAACAAAAAAATGATGCTTACTCATTGTTCGCAAGCTTTGATTACCATATCACTGAACTGCTAACGGCTATTTTTGGTGCCAGTTATATCAATGACCAAAAAGACATCACCATAGAACAAACTAATACTGATGTGTTTTCTGCAATTGATTTAGATAATGAACTTACCTTGTTTGGTGTGCCAATTGGTTCGATCCCCCAATTAGCTCCTGCAGTTCCAGTATTGAAAGGCTTACAGTTTTTACCGCCTATGATGGAATTACCTAATGAGGTTGAAAACCATAAAACAGATGACAGCAAAACAACCTGGTCATTTCGTTTAGCTTACGAAATCAATAATAACGTCAATGTGTTTGCCACTGCAGCGACGGGGTTTAAAGCAACATCTTGGAATTTATCCCGTTACAGTAGCCCTTTTGCTGCAGATCAAGGTGCATTAGAAACAGCTGGGATCTCACAACCTAATCAAGTCTACGGTGGTCGTTATGCATCACCAGAAGAAGCAACCGTGTATGAACTTGGTGTTAAAACACGTTTTGAAGATGGTGCGTTCAATCTAACCTTGTTTGATCAAACCATTGAGGGCTTCCAATCATCACTTTATCGGTACCGGTTTTGTGCTCGCTAACGCGGGTAAGCAAAGTACTCAAGGGATTGAGTTTGACTCTAAATATAATTTAAGTAGTGATTGGTCTATCACTCTTGCAGGTACTTACCTTGACCCTGTATACGACTCCTTTGTTGGCGCATCCGGCCTAGAGGGGCCTGTAGATTTATCAGGGGAAAAACCAGCAGGCATATCTGATTTAAGCCTCACTGCAGGACTTGCTTATAATTATGAGATAGGTGATGACATATATGGTTTCGCTAGAGTTGATTACTTATATGAAAGTGACACTAAATTAGCTGAAAACGTGCCTGATTCATTAACACGCGAAGTTAATACCGTTAATGCCAGCACCGGGTTAGCCTTTAGCAATGGTATTAATCTGCAGGTTTGGGTGCGTAACCTAACCAATGATGAATACTTATTGTCAGCGTTCCCGCCTCCTATTCAAGCAGGTAGTTTTAATGGCTACCCAAATCAACCTCGCACTTTCGGCGCCAACATTTCTTATGAATTTTAAATAAGTGATGCCAATAGCAACAATGATTCACATTGTCGCTATTGGCTTTAATGTTTAACGCAATGAATCACTAACACGATACATTTCTATACTAAGCAAAGAGTCTGCAATATGCCCATTGAATCCATATTAAAACAACGCTATTCGGCACGTGCTTTTCTCAATAAGCCAGTGCCACAAGAGACCTTAAAACACATTTTTGAAACAGCGCAACTGTCGCCGTCAAATTGTAATGTTCAGCCTTGGCAAACCTGTGTGGTTTCAGGAAAAACAAAAGACAAACTCCAGCATCAATTTGTGGAATTGCTCATGAGTGGAGCAATTCCTAATCCCGATTTTAATTGGAAAGCCCAATACAGTGGTATTCATCGTGAGCGTCAGTTTGGCTCAGCCAATGCGCTTTATACTGAGTTAGGTATCGCTAGGGAAGATAAACAAGCGCGTCAAATGGCAATGTTGCGTAACTGGCAGTTCTTTGATGCGCCCCATGCGGTATTTTTTACTATGGATAAATACTTGGACATTATGGGCGCTGTCGACTTAGGGATTTATGCCCAAACCCTGTCTTTAATTCTCGCTGAGCATGGTATTTCCAACTGCATGCAAGGTGCATTAGGGCAATTCCCAGATCCTGTCAGAGACGTATTAAACCTACCAGAAGAACGCGGCATTTTATTTGGCATGTCATTTGGCTATGCCGATGAAACAGCGGCAGCTAATAACACCCGTACCAGCCGTGAATCGATTGACAATGCTGTGGCTTTTTTTGATTAACCCACCCTATTGCACTGGTCATTAATTAGCATTGTAAATGAGGGAGAATATGAAACTCGAGCATAACTACACCATTATCGACAAGGTTCGTATTCACTATGTTGAATCTGGCTTAGCCAATGATCCTTTGAATAATGCTAAGCCTACAATGATTTTTTTACATGGTTTTCCAGAATACTGGGGAAGCTGGGCACAACAATTAGATTTTTTCGCTAAGGAGTATCGGGTTATCGCACCAGATTTACCCGGTTATAACTTAAGCGACAAACCTGCTGATTTAGATTTCTACGCCGTACCTAATTTAATTAATTTCATCGCAAAATTCATCAAGGTTATTAGCCCTACAAAGCCTGTCATTTTAGTGGCACATGACTGGGGCGGCGCTATCGCATGGCCATTAACCGCCTTTAAGCCGCAACTCGTTAGTCAGTTGATTATTTTGAATGCCGCCCACCCAAGTACATTTACCCGTGAAATGATTTCAAACCCATTACAGCGGCAAAAAAGTGCTTACATTCATCAATTAATCGGTCCTCAGGGCGAGTCGTTTTTAAGCCGTGACAACTTCAAGTACTTAAAAGATGATGTAATGGTGAGTTGCAACAATAAAGTATTTGATCACCAAAAAATGACCGACTACCAACAGGCATGGCAACAAGCTGGTGCGATTACAGGTATGTTGCAATATTATCGCGCGATGCCGCAGTTAGCAGCCAATGAAGAGCCTATACAAACGGATAATCAAACTAAGCTAGATCCCCAGTTAAATGAAAGCAAGTTAAATAATAGACAGCTAAACCAGACTAGCCCAGTCAAAGCGACATCGAGTATCAAAATCCCCAATATACGCATTAATGTGCCAACACTGATTTTATGGGGCGAAGCAGACCTTGCTTTTGTAAATGACAATTTAACTGGCATCGAACAATATGTCGCAGACGTGACGGTTAAACGTTTTGCTAATACTAGCCATTGGCTACAACACGAAAGACCTGATGAAGTTAATCAAGCCATAAATTGTTTCATTAAATCATAACTAAGTACTTACCAAAAGGCTTACTAGAATGGAATCTCACACTAGGCTAAATCATGCAGTCGTATTTGAAGTTGCTAAATCGAAGTTAACCAAGACCCGAGTTGTATCGCTTAATACCACTACAGCTTTGGCAGATGATGAAGTGTTACTCAAAATAGATAAGTTTGCCCTGACAGCGAATAACATTAGTTATGGCATTACTGGCGACTCACTGGGCTACTGGCGATTTTTTCCTACTGAAAAAAACGCAGAGCAAGCACAATGGGGCCAGCTTCCGGTTATGGGCTTTGCTGAGGTTGTCGCTTCAAATAATCAACAAATTCGGGTGGGTGAACGCGTCTGGGGATTTGTTCCTATGGCTAGCCACCTTAAAATTATTGCCGGAAATATTAATTCCTCTGGGTTTTCAGATCGCAATCCATGCCGTGAAGGCCTAGCACCTGTGTACAGTCGTTTTGACCGAGTTGCTAGCAACCCTTTTTATAAACAAACCAATGAAGATTTTGATATTTTATTGCGTGGTTTATTTACCACTTCATGGTTAGTAGATGATTTCATGTTTGATAATCATTACTTTGGGGCTGAGCAATATCTAATCACCAGTGCATCAAGTAAAACCAGTATCGCCCTTGCCTTTGCCATTAAGCGGCGAAATGATCTGCCAACTATTGGGATCACCTCGCAATCTAATTGCCAATTCGTTGCAGCTTTGGGCTGTTACGATCAGGTGATAAGTTACCAGCAAATAACGAGTTTACAGCTAAATACCGCCTCTATATTAGTCGATATGGCGGGTAGTAAAACAATACTTACCGCAATTCATCAGCACTTTGCCGACAAGATTAAATATTCTTGCCTTATCGGTGCAACACACCACCAAGACATTAATATCAATGATAATTTTAAACATGATGCTTTACCCGGCGCGGTGCCAACATTCTTTTTTGCTCCGACTCACATCAAAAAGCGCACGCTTGATTGGGGAGCATCACAAACAATGCAGCAAATTAATTTGTCACTGTTGCAATATATTGAATTTTGCCGCAGCAAGATAACCATTAATCATACTGACAACATCAATCAGCTGGAAACTATTTATCAGCAGGTATTAGCGGGTAAAACAGATCCCTCCGTTGGGCAGATCGTTTCGCTATAGCTAACATTATTGTCAATCTATAGGCCAACGAATGGCCCTTTATACCTGAGGTGTTTATGGAAAATATTGAATTAGTGACATTTGTAAACTCACAAGTTATTCCAGTTTGTATCTTTTTAATTATGATGGGAATGGGTTTAACCTTAGTCCCCAATGACTTTAAACGCGTGGTTAAATACCCCAAAGCTGTGACGATAGGATTAACCAATCAATTAATTTTACTGCCTATTATCGGTTTTGCATTAGCTAATATTATGCCATTAGAACCTGAATATGCTGTTGGGGTGATGTTACTGGTGCTGTGCCCTGGCGGCACTACCTCAAATATGTTTTCCCACCTTGCTAAAGGTGATGTGGCCCTGTCAGTCACAATGACCGCCATTGCCAGCTTGATCACCGTATTTACTATCCCCGTGGTACTTAATTTATCGCTAGTTTATTTTATGGGTGAAGGCAGTGAATTTAAGTTACCCATTGTCAGCACCATGATCAGCTTAATGAAATTGACCATAGTTCCCATCACAATTGGAATGCTTATCAAAAAATATTGGCCTAAAGTCGCCGATAGTAGTCAAGTTCATGTATCAAAATTTGGCATACTCTTTCTAACGCTACTGATTATATTTTTGACATATATTCAACAAGATATCGTCATTGATGCGCTTATAAATACCGGACCAGTATCATTAATATTAAATATTTCTACCATGGCGCTGGGTTATTACTCAAGTCAATGGTTCGGCTTAAACCTCGCGCAACGCACGTCAATTACCATTGAGGTCGGTTTGCAAAATAGTACCTTATCGATGTTTATGGCATTAACGCTACTTGCCAATTATAAAATGTCATTTACCCCGGCTATTTATACCCTAATTATGCTGTTTACCGCTGGTGTGTTAGTGAAAATACTGGGATCGAAATTCAAAAATCAACATGAAGACCGCAAGCTTGCTGCTGCGCCAATGGAATAACTTACATATAAATAGGAATGTCATATGCTCACCGTACATCACTTAAAAAAGTCGCGTTCAAAACGAGTCATTTGGTTACTGGAAGAACTAAACATGCCCTATTCGTTAATCTGTCATGATCGCGATCCACTTACAAACCTCGCGCCACACAGCTTTAAACAACTTCACCCTTTGGGTAAAGCCCCTATCATTGTGGACGGTGACATAACTATCTGCGAATCGGGTGCCATTATGGAATATATCTTAAACCAAAGCCCTGAGTCGTCATTACGCCCAGCTGACAATACGGCTGAGTTTTACCAGTATATTGAGTGGAGTCATTTTGCAGAAGGCTCACTCGCTTTACCCGTAATCACCAGTTTATTACTGCAAATGGAGCCCCGTGAGGCTAACTACCCGTTAGATGGCTATATTGCAAAAGAATTAGCGGTGGACTTTGCTTATATTAATCAATATCTAGCGCAGCATAGTTACTTTGCTGGAGACAATTTTAGTGCTGCAGATATCATGATGACTATCATGTTAGAGATAGCGATGAGTTTAAAGCTAATCAACGATAAACCTCATATAGTCAATTATTTAGCTAAAGTGCAAAATAGACCTGCCTATCAATTAGCAGCAAAACAGGGATAACACTTTTTTTTAGAGTAAATACTGTATACAGTAACAAAAGGCAGTAACAAACTGGCAACCAAAGTTAACTGCAAATAACAGCTTACTAATAACAAAAACAGACCCAAAAGGTAGTAAATGGAACTTATCAACGTAGCCATTGAGAATAACGTACATGTTATTACACTTAATAATGGCAAAGTAAACGCAATCTCTCCGCAAATTATCACTGAAATCAATACAGCTTTAGATGCGGCTGAGCAGCAACAAGCCGTGGTAATTTTAACTGGTCAAGCTGGCATATTTTCTGGTGGCTTTGATCTTAAAACCATGAAATCTAGTTCAGACGCTGCTATTGCGCTGGTTACCGCAGGTTCTAAATTAGCACGCAGAATGCTGGCGTTCCCTACCCCTATTATTGGTGCATGTAGCGGCCATGCCATCGCTAAAGGCGCATTTTTATTACTCAGCTGCGACTATCGCATCGGTTGTGCAGGCGATTTTAAAATTGGTCTAAATGAAGTGGCTATTGGCATGACAATGCATAGTGCTGGCATTGAGCTTGCGCGAAATCGTATTCCACGTAATTATCTTACTCGCTCAGTGATAGTTGCTGAACTTTTTGCCCCTCAAACAGCGGTTACTGCTGGATTTCTCGATCAAGTCGTAGACGCTGAGCACCTCATGGCAACTGCTCATGGTGTGGCGAAACATATGCAGTCTCTTGATATGAAATCACATCACGGCACTAAACTAAAAGAGCGCCAATCAATCCTTGAAGCTTTAGACGCAGCGATAGAAATCGATGCCCAAAGCACCTTGACGTTTTAAAGGTAATTACATGAATAATGATGAAAAATTCAATAGCCTTACCTTAGAGATAACTAACAAAGTTGCTCATATAAAACTTAATCGTCCTAATGAATTAAATTCAATGAATATAGATTTTTGGGAGGAGTTTCCAAAAGTTATTCATCAAATAAATGATCAAGCAGCTGCCCGCGTTATTGTTATTTCATCAACGGGTAAGCATTTTTGTGCTGGCATGGACTTAGCGGTATTTACTCAAACTAGCAGTGATAAAAATATTGAGTTAGGTCGCAAACATGAGCAACTGCGTCGCCTAGTGTTAAAACTACAAGACTGTTTTAATGTACTAGAAAATTGCAGAATGCCAGTGCTAATGGCGGTTCAAGGCGGTTGTATTGGTGGCGCGGTTGATATGGTCAGTGCTGCAGATTGCCGTTATTGTACCAGTGATGCCTTTTTCAGTATTGAAGAAACTAAATTGGGCATGACTGCTGACTTAGGCACATTGCAACGCTTACCAAAGTTAATCTCTATGGGCTTAGTTAAAGAGTTAGCCTATACCGGTCGCAGAATGCCAGCTAATGAGGCTAAAGATGCTGGTTTGGTCAATCAAGTATTTGAAGATCAACAAAGCATGATAGTCGGCGTAATGGCCATAGCCACTGAAATCGCCGCGCGCTCGCCTCTAGCCATTGCCGGCTGTAAAGAGATGATTAATTATGGCCGCGACCACTCAGTCGCTGATAGCTTAAATTATATGGCAGCTTGGCAAAGTGGCATGTTCCAACCACAAAATGACATGATGGAAACCTTTACTGCCAAAGCGCAAAAACGAGCACCTGAGTTTCAAGAGCTCACACCCATTGATAATACAAAAATATTCTAACTGGCTATAAGGCTATTGCTCGCTTGGTTTAACTTAATATGTTTAAGCGGCAATAGTCTTTTATAACCCTTCATAACAAAACTCTGATAAAAAGATTTTAAACCAAAAGTAATCAATAAGATGGTATCGAAGTAACTATGACTAAGCCACTGATTAACCTCGTTCACGCCAATGGATTTCCTGCTGGAAGTTATAAAACATTCCTCGGTGAATTTAATGAAAAGTTCAGTACCATAGCCCATGATCAATATGGGCATAATCATAAATACCCTATACACACTAATTGGCAGCACTTGGTTACTGAGTTGGTTGATTATCTAAAACAGCAAGATGAAAAAGTGATATGTATTGGTCATTCATTTGGTGGCATTCTGTCTTTTCTTGCAGCATGCCAACATCCAGAGTTGTTTCGTGGTGTCGTCATGTTAGATCCGCCTGTAGTAACAGGCCCTTTTAGTCATGTGCTCAACGTGGTTAAAAAGACCCGTTTAATTGATAAGTGGTCTCCTGCAGGTCGGGCGCAAAACCGTCAACGTCATTGGCCGCTAAACACCAACTTAGTTGGTAACTTCGCACAGAAAAAACTCTTTAAAAACTTTGACCCAAGGTGTTTAAAAGATTACGTTGATCATGGTGTAACCCAGCAAAACAAACGCTTAGAGCTATCTTTTTTACCGGAAGTTGAAGCCGATATTTTCAGACATTTACCTTGTAACTTAGCCAGATATAAAAACCAACTTAAGATCCCAGCGGCGCTTATTTATGGCGAAAAAACCGATGTATTCCCGGTTAAGTATTTCACTCGCTTTGCTAACTTAAACAAGATTGAAGTATCTATGATGCCCAATGGTGGTCATATGTTTCCCCTAGAGCAACCAGAAAATACTGCCAATATGATTAAAGCCATAGTCAAGGACTGGTAACAAGGCTAATGGTATTAATACTGTTATTACTTAATAGCAGCTAAATAAGTCAGCTCTATTTATAAAGTAAAGCTAACAATAGTCATAGTTTCTGGCGGCCTATTTTTATTTACTACAAGGTGCCCAATTTTTTGCATATTTATTTTTAAAGTTAACGCCATAGCAATTTACTTAGTGACTGCAATGGTGATTAAGCCGTTTGAACGCCCTATTCGCTGTTAGGCTTTACAAGCATTGCCATACCTAGCCAAGAGAACCACAATATTTGGCTTAAGCCGAATATTTCTGTCAGAATTTCAGCAGGATAAATTGTAAGAACACCGACAGTTCCAATAAATAGTCCGAAATAGTGTAACCATTTCGGTAATTCAATCGCTTTTAAGCCTGCAACACTCAATAATAGTACCCATAGGCCGCCGACAATTTCGTTGCCGCCCCCCAAAGCCTCAACGATTGTGTTTATAACCAATAAAAGGGTCATTGCTTGCAGTGGGTTTTGGGCTGACAAATCGATAACAGCTGCTAAGCCAACATTTGCAATCATTCCACTTGCGATGACAAGGCCAACCCAAATGATACCGAAGATTGCAGCCGTTTGTGACAAAAGAGGCGCTCGGGTTTTCATTCTTTGATGGATTGCTATAACTAATATCGCTAAAAAAAGCCCAAAAGCGACATACATAGCAAAATTAATGATTGATAACGTTGATTGATGATGAGTTAGATAAATGAGTTTTTGTGTATCATCGGCACTGACTGGGTAATCCCCAAATGCACCAAAAAATATAAATGCTGATATGTAAATGGCAGCTTCAAAAAGTGCAGCAACGCCAGCGATTTTTTGTAAGGTATTCACACATCTATCCTTAGTCAGAAAACGTTTAAGTTGATAAAGTTGTTAACGACTTAAAGTTGTAAGACTTCACACATGTTGGTCGATTAGGATTGAATTACCATCTGGGTCTTGTAAAGAAAAGCTCGACGGCCCCGTATCACCGGAAATAGAGTGTTGGGTTATATTCAGACCTTGGGATTCGAACTCTTTTAAGACATCTCTAACGTCGGCAAATGATTCTAGTGGCTTACCGTTTTTATCCCAACCAGGATTGAACGTCAGCATATTGCCTTCAAACATCCCCTGAAATAATCCAATAGTATGATCGCCATTTCTGAGAATTAGCCAATGCTGCGATTGCTCTCCGCCAATGACTTTAAATCCAATTTTTTGATAAAAAAGTTTGGATTCTTCAAGATTCTTAACCGCTAAACTTACTGAAAATGCACCTAATTCCATCTTTCACCCCTTAGTTTGCTTATTACGCTAACGCCAGATAAACAGAACTTGGTGCTTGGCTATATGTTGGACGTATTGAAATAAACCAAGCACTATTTACTTTGTAACACTTGTTGTTTGCTGTTACTTAGCCTTTTGAACACTTGAAGGCTTTTTCTTGCAACTCTTTAATCGTGTTAATAAATGGCTGAAATGAACATACTCCAGCAGCAATTAACCCCATTGAGTTGAATGTTATAGGTAAACCAAATTCATCAGCATAAATATTATAGCCAACTAAATAACCAATATTGTAAATAGCGCCGATAATTAACAGCGGCAAGATGATTAACGATATCCAAAAACAAACTTTAGAAAAATGACTCATATCCAATCCTTAGATGATAACTTTATTATAGCTTATGCAGGTATAGCACTTGCAGACATAGCTTATGAAGAAATAGCACTGACAAAAACTCATCTTTCATAACTTAACAATATTTATGTGATTTAGGAGCAAAGAAAGTGCAGTATAAGTCGGCGCGATGACATTGGCATTTGATGTTCGTAAACTTACTGGTGTTCTAAGGGATAACAATGCCACTTCGCGCAGACTATCCTTCATTGCTGGATTCTATAACGAAGGTTTCATTTGGACTCTTAGCATCCCGATTCGTCAATCTGAACCACATATTCGGTCATATTTGCATCTATATAGTAATACACACGGCATTTTCTGTTGTAAGTCCCATCAGACTTCACCCACATGTATTCAGCGAAATTTTCCGCTCCACTCCAAGAGCTGGGGTTACTTGGGTCCTCTAGTTCCCATTTGCCCCCCGAAGCAACAACTAAGCCTCGCATGCTTCTAGGAGAGGGGTAGCCATTAATCATGGTGATTGTAGTACCGTCTATCACAATATCATCATTGAGTTGCTTGCCTTTGGTACGCTGCTGGAGATAGGCCATGTCTGCAGCAGCATGTAATGCCCCTGTTAAGCCTTCAAACGATGCCGTACGCGCTGAATCACTTAGATTAATGAACTTGGGGAGCGCCGTTATTGCCAACAAACCTAAAACAACAATCACAACAACTAACTCCATAAGAGTGAAACCTTTAGACGGCGAAGTTCGATTCATACATTCACTCCAAACTCAGTGTTAGTTTGCCAATTAATTTTGAAATTATAAACCAAGTTTACTGATTTTATAGGATAATCTAGTGCCCATTTTCGAAATAAGCGTTAGTTGGCAGTGCTTTATTCTATAGGGGTTTGATTTTTTGATACTGGCTCTGGGCTATTGGGCTGATTGAAATTGTTAATATTCGTTGATATGTACTATTTTTATTGAAATTCCCTTGTCACTTTTGTGTTCCATCCAAGTTTTTAAGTGGACCTAACTTAATGAGGTTAATAAACTCGATTAAGTGCTGATTTAGCTCCGCCCAGCGGCTTATTTTAATGTTTTGTTATGTGGGCTACTGACTTTTCTTTAAACAAGCAAGCCCCCAAAAAAATAACCCTGCGCCAGCACCACTAAAGAACAAAAACAACCCAATACCAAGTGGCGAGCCCCAACCTAAAATACTGTATAAATACGCCATATTTGCGTCCTTTTTAAAAATTAAATTCCGTATTTGGCGCGAGACAATTGTCAACAGTGTCTTGATAGGTCAGGGTTACAGTTCAAGCCAGATAAAGAAAGGTACTTGAAATAGAGACTAAGTTAACTCAGCTCTTTAATCGCCCTTCCAATACCATCAACCGTTAGAGGGTACATTTTGTTATCCATTAGCTGTTGAATGATCGATATCGAGTGATGATAAGACCAATGCTGCTCGGGTTGTGGATTTAACCACGTCACTTTATTGAAATGGCCTAATAGCCGATTCATGTAATCACTGCCTGGTTTGTCATTCCAGTGTTCAACACTGCCACCGCGGGCGACAATTTCATAAGGGCCCATTGTCGCATCGCCAACAAATATTACTTTATAATCTGATCCGTATGTTCTGATAATTTCTTCGAGATCGATGGTTTGTTGATAGCGTCTGCTGTTGTCTTGCCAGACTTTTTCGTATAAACAATTATGGAAATAGAAAAATTTTAATTGTTTAAATTCAGTATGGGCTGCAGAAAAAAGCTCTTCACAGGTTTGAATGTAATCATCCATTGAGCCGCCAACATCAAAAAACATCAGCACTTTTACCGCGTTGTGGCGCTCTGGCTCCATGTGAACATCTAACAAGCCACCATTTTGAGCGGTTGAGCGAATAGTGGTGTTTATATCTAACTTTTCACTGGCACCTGTTCGGGCGAACTTTCGTAGTTTTTTTAATGCTAACTTGATATTACGGGTACCTAGCTCTCGGTCTTGGTCGAAGTTTTTAAACTCGCGTTTATCCCAGACTTTAACCGCGCTGTTATTACGGTTACCCTCTTGCCCCACTCTTATGCCTTCAGGGTTATAGCCATAAGCGCCAAAAGGTGATGTGCCACCGGTGCCGACCCACTTATTACCACCAGCATGACGTTTTTTCTGTTCTTCTAGTCGCTCTTTTAGTGCCTTCATCAGCTGTTCAAGACCGCCTAGGGCTTTGAGTTTTTGCTTTTCTTCGGCACTTAAATGCTTTTCAAATTCTTTACGTAGCCAATCTTCTGGCAAGATTTGATCAAACACATCAATGCTTTCTATACCTTTAAAATACTCCGCAAAAGCATTGTCATATTTGTCATAGTAAATTTCGTCTTTCACCATCACGATTTTGGCTAAATTATAAAAATCTTCAACGTCTGCAAACACGACGCCTTTTTTTAATAAGGCAATGAGATCTAATAACTCACGCAAACTGCAAGGTACGTTATGTTTTTTCAACGTAAGAAAAAAATCAATAAACATGATTTTGTTACCTTTATTTAGCTATTAGCGATTTCTTCGACTCATAAAAGCCAGTTTTTCAAGTAGTGACACATCTTGTTCATTTTTAAGTAGCGCACCAAATAACGGAATGACGTCAGAATTTTTATCTAATAGACTCGCTTGAGAAATATCATCTGATATTAACAGTTTGATCCAATCTATTAGCTCAGAGGTTGACGGCTTTTTCTTAATGCCATTCACTTCTCGTAGCTCAAAAAATACCTCTAAGCTTTGCTTGAGTAGTTCTTGTTTCACATCAGGATGGTGAACATCGATGATTTTTTCCATTTCCACTTTGGTGGGGAATTTGATGTAATGGAAAAAGCAGCGTCTTAAAAAGGCATCTGGCAGTTCTTTTTCGTTGTTTGAGGTAATGATGATAATGGGTCTTTGTTTAGCTTTGATCACTTGCTGAGTTTCATAAACATGAAACTCCATCTTATCTAATTCTTGCAGTAAATCGTTGGGGAATTCGATGTCAGCTTTGTCTATTTCATCAATAAGTAAGATGGGTCTTTGCTGTTCTTCAAAAGCCTGCCATAACTTACCTTTAACGATATAGTTTGAAATATCATGCACGCGTGCATCACCTAACTGACTATCTCTTAGGCGCGACACCGCATCGTATTCGTACAAGCCTTGCTGCGCTTTAGTGGTCGATTTAATATGCCACTGATATAACTTACAATTTAAAGATTTAGCTAACTCTTCCGCTAATTGAGTTTTACCGGTACCCGGCTCGCCTTTAATCAATAACGGTTTTTCTAATGCGATTGCGGCATTCACAGCCATAGTGAGATCACTTGAAGCAATATAGTTGTCAGTACTTTTAAACATGCTTTTACCTATTGGTGATAGTTTTAGTTCTAATGCTATTTTTAGTTATATTTACTGTCTTATTCGGGCCCGGGAAAAAGATATTGGTTGTTTGCTGATAGGCCTTGTATTCAGGGCGTTTTTGAACTGAATAAAACTCTGAAGGGACTGCGCCTGTGTAGCTGACTAAAGTGGTGTACATTATTTTGGAGGTAATCAGTAAACCTACTCCTAGTAATCCCCACACAACCACGGTCTCTTGTTGGTATAAGGCTAGCCACGATGGAATAGCGGCAATAACCAATCCATTCCACACCATCCATTCTGCAAAGTAATTTGGATGACGACTAAATCGCCATAAGCCTACATTACAAACCTGATTGTTAACCCCTGTCGATTTCTTCGCTTTCAAAAAAGCTAGCTTTTGCATATCGGCAATGGTTTCCATCGCAAATGCCGCCAGCCACACAATAATGCCGATAATTTCAAATTTTGAAATTTGTGAGTCTGTATTGGTTGCAATAATAAATGCAGGTAATGCCAAATAAGATGCATTGGCCAAACCTTGTATTATCGCCTCTATTTGCTGCGCTAACGCGACGTTAGTTTTACCTACTTTTTGCCAGCGACGTTTTTGGTATTCATAACGTGGCAGCTCTGTTTGCAGGTGACCTGATGTCCACAGTTTTAACGCCCCTAGCCCCATACGGCTGCCAGCAAATATATAAGCCATACTGACTAACGCAACACGGGTTGAATTACCGTCACTGTAGCACCACGTCATAATACCAATAAGCGTCAGTCCCCATGGCCAGCCTATATCCACGTAGGACATTCGGCCTGTTCGCCATGTAGGAATACATACCACAAGGGTAAACAAGAGTAATTGCAGCAAACCATTAACAATGCTAATTGTCGACAACGTATCACTAAATATTAACAGTATCCAACCAGCGATAAAAACAAATAACGGTGTAAAGTATTTCATCTGTCATGTTTCCACTACAGTTACGCAAGTTTAAGCGCAACGGGTATGCCATTAAGTACCGCATTACCCGTTAACATGTCGACCTTACTTGCATCCGTTAAGTCATTCATACTCACTCCGGGCTGCTTTGCGGCAATAGACATACGCGTTCCTTGTTGATTATGGCCCCAACCTTGTGGCATACACACCACGCCTTGGAGAATGTCGTCTGTAATGGCTGCCTCGATTTCAATTTCACCAACACTGGAGCTAACTTTAAGTAATTGCCCCGCGCTAACACCAAGCATTTGTGCATCTAGGGTATGGATTTCTAAAGTGCAGGGATTTTTACCTTTGACTAAACGCTCAGAGTTTTGTGTCCAGGTATTGTGACTTTTAACTAAACGGCGACCGATTAAATCAAATGGGAATGTTTTATCTCTGGGCGCAGTGTTGATAATGGCATTTAAGCGTGATAAGTCATCGAGGTATATTTGCGGCGCTAAATCTATTTTACCTGCTGCGGTTTTAATCCTTTGTTCAATACACGGCATCAGTGGGCCGATATCAATTCCATGTGGATTCTCGATCAGTTTTTGTAAACTCATACCTTGATCACCGTATGGTCCATGGGTTAATTCCATATCTAAGATCATCTCAGGAGTATAAGGATCCATGGGCGTATTGGTCATACGAGACGATATTTCTTTTAAAATCTGCCAATCACTACGCTGATCAGCATTTTTTTCAAATAGCGGTGGTGAGTATTTAACCGTGTTCCTTACTGAGAATGAGTTAAAGAAGATATCAAAATGGGAATTTTCAACACCTGTGGTG
Source organism: Shewanella sp. UCD-KL21 (assembly GCF_001957135.1). Lineage (GTDB taxonomy): Bacteria > Pseudomonadota > Gammaproteobacteria > Enterobacterales > Shewanellaceae > Shewanella. The sequence continues at coordinate 425,050 of NZ_MPHK01000001.1, forward strand.
CCGGGTAAAATAATATTGGCGTATTTTGTGGTTTCATTAAGGTAAATATCCACTGATACCATGTAATCCAATTCATTAAATGCATCGGCTAATTGCTTGCCATTGGGCGCTGACAACACCGGATTACCCGCAATAGTGATTAAGCTTTTTATTTGCCCCTCACCAGGTGTTTGTATTTCTTCAGCTAGGGTAGATACTGGAAATTCACCATTAAAGAATGGCAATTTTCTCACTCGAGATTGGTATTGGCCAAATGATGTTTTATGGCCTTTTACGTGATTTCTGAGTAAATCAAAAGCAGGCTGAGGAAACATCGCGCCACCAGCACGATCAAAATTACCTGTGATGATATTTAGCGCATTAGTTAACCATAGGCATAAGCCACCAAAGGTTTGTGTGGAGGCGCCCATACGGCTATAACATACCGCTGAATCGGCTGCGGTCATATCATCAGCAAGCTGACGAATAGTTGCAGCATCAATACCAACAAAATCAGCCACATCTTCAGGAGCATAGCCTTTAGCAACAGCTTCAAGCTCATCAACACCATCCGTCATGGTGGCTAAATGGCGTAAATTTACTTTTTGAGTGGCAAACACACAATGGATCAGCGCAAATAGCAGTAAAGCGTCTTTTTCAGGTCGAATAAACAAATGTTGATCGGCAATTTTGGCTGTTCGGGAACGTTTAGGATCGACGACAACAACCTTGCCGCCTTTTTTTTGAATCGCTTTCATGCGTCCGATCACATTTGGCGCTGTCATCATGCTACCGTTCGACACAACAGGGTTACCGCCTATAATTAACATAAAGTCGGTGCGGTCGATATCGGGGACTGGGATTAACATGCCTGCACCAAACATGAAGTTAGATGCTACATGATGCGGCAGCTGATCAGCTGAAGCTGAGCTAAAACGGTTTATGGTGCCCAAAGACTTTGAAAAGGGTTTTAGCATCATGGCATTGCCAAGGCTGTGGGCATTAGGGTTGCCCAAATACACTGCCAGTGCGTTCTTGCCATGTTGATGTTGAATCGCTTTGAATTTCTCGGTTATTTCATCAAATGCCTCTTCCCATGAGATATCAACCCAACCCGATGCAGTACGTTTAATGGGGGTTTTTAAACGTTCTTCGTCGTAATAAAAGTCTTCTAACGCGGTGGCTTTGGGGCAATTGTAACCTTTACTAAAAGGATCGTTTTGATCGCCCTTTATCGATAAGATTTGTTTGTCTTGATATTTAATTTCCAAGCCACACATGGCTTCACAAATATTACAATTTCGGTAATGGGTTTTAACTTCACTCATGTTCATCCCTGACTTGGTTAATCTTACTTTTAAAATTTTTCCATAAAAAAGAGCAAAGCTTATTCACTTTACTCTTTAATAGCTGTGTGGTTAAAAAAGGTCTTCAAACCACTTTTTAACCGAACCAATAACAACCATGGTTTTTAATTTAAATAACGCCATACTGTCGCCAGATTCAAGTGCTTCTTCACCGCAGCGAGGATCTGAGCGTTGCAGCGCCCCCGTCATACTGTGATCGATTGGAATCGGTTCACAACCATGATCTGATTCGCAGATAAAATCCCACTTATCGCGAGCTGGTAAATGACAAGTAAAACAATTGCCGCCAAAACGGTTATTGACATCAACAAAGCCACGATTAACGATTTTTGAGCCGTCTTCACTGACTTCTAACTCAAAAAACTCCCAATCACCGGTAACAGGAGATGAACCCGCCTCGCCCTTTACCATCACTTCAGTTGGAACCAACTGCACTACTGAGCCAGGTGGATATTTTACGCCCTCAGGGGCACTGGCTACTGCCAGCGTGGTATCAAGATCGCCCAGTATGTTATCGACATAAAAATGTCTTACAGGTGTCATATCTCGGATACAGCTAAAGCTGGCGTCATTGATATTGATAGCAGGTTTAGCTGCATCTAATTCATTAGCAACTTCTTCTAAATCATTAGCTTGTAACGTTACTGTGCCGGCTAAAAGTAGCATAATAGAAACTGACAGTTGGCTTATGTGCAGTTTTTTAAATTTCATATATTGGTTCCTGTAATTCTTGTTATTTTCAAATGGGTCACGCTAACAAACTAAGCTTTGTCATTAATGAATATCTATAATGATTGCTAAATCATGGGAGCGTAAAAACAGATCAGGGCATTATGCGCCTGATCTGTTAATAAAGTATTGAAATTTAACTATTTCAGTCCTATTACAAACTTACTAGTAACACATTGACTATGATCGAAGCTCTTTTCTGAGTACTTTACCGACATTACTTTTAGGTAATTCATCTAAGAAGGTGACTTCTTTCGGGCGCTTGTAGTTCGTCAGCAATTCGGTGCAATGTTCATAAACTGCAGCTTCATCTAAATCAGGGTCTTTTTTAACCACATAGACTTTAACCATTTCGCCAGTTACATCACTTGGCGCAGCGACAGCAGCGGCTTCTAATATGCCCTCATGACTCACCAGTACTTCTTCAATTTCATTGGGGAACACGTTAAAGCCGGAGACAATAATCATGTCTTTTTTACGATCGACAATGGTAAAGAAACCATTTTCATCCATGGTGGCAATATCACCAGTTGCTAACCAGCCATCTATAAGTATTTCATCGGTAGCATCTTGGCGATTATGATAGCCCTTCATCACTTGGGGGCCTTTAACCCACATCTCACCGGGCTCACCATTGGCAACATCCTCACCATCGGCGCCCACTAAGCGGATATCCGTTGATGAGGCAGGCACGCCAATGGAGCCGTTATAACTTTGTTGGTTATATGGACTCATAGTGACTAATGGGGCGCATTCAGTTAATCCATAACCTTCCAACAAACGTGTGTTAGTGACTTTTTCCCACAGTTCTGCGACAGGTCGTTGCACTGACATGCCGCCACCAAAACCCATTTTAAGCGAACTAAAATCAAGTTTGTCGAAACCTGGGGTATGTAATAAACCATTGAATAAAGTATTAACCCCAGTAATAGCAGTAAAAGGATATTTAGCTAACTCTTTAACAAAGCCGTCCATATCTCGCGGGTTAGTAATAAGAATATTTTTACCGCCAAAAGGCATAAAGGCTAAGCAGTTCGAAGTCAATGCAAAGATATGATAAAGCGGTAAAGCCGTAATCATGATTTCTTTACCTACTTCATAAACATTCTTAGTCACAGCTTTAGATTGCTCAATATTAGCTACCATATTTCTATGGGTTAACATTGCGCCTTTTGATGGCCCTGTCGTGCCGCCGGTGTATTGTAAAAAAGCTAAATCAGCACCGACAATGTCAACTGGAGTGAAAGTGAGTTTACTGCCTAAAGCTAAGGCTTTATTGAATTTTATTGCTTGAGGTAAGTTATATTCTGGTACTTGTTTTTTTACATGTCTTAGCGCGGTATTAATTAACGCACCTTTTATTGTACCTAAGCGGTCACCCACAGCAGTGATAATCACTTGTTCTACAGCGGTTTTATCAATAACAGCTTGCAGTACATGGGCGAAGTTCTCCAAAATAAGAATGGCTTTAGCACCCGAATCTTTAAGCTGGTGCTCTAACTCCCGTGGGGTATACAGTGGGTTAACATTTACAACAGTCAGTCCTGCTATTAGCGCACCAAATAAGGCTATAGGGTATTGCAATAGATTCGGGATCATAATGGCAAACTTGTCACCTTTAACGAAACCTAAATCTTGTTGTAGATATGCGGCAAAATCCGTTGCCTGTTGCTCAAGTTCTGCATAGCTAATAGCAACATCCATATTGACGAATGCGGTGTTGTCTTCATATAACTGGGTATATTTAAAAAACAACTCTGCTAATGAATTGTATTTGTCAGGATCAATTTCATGAGCAACCCCAGGTGGATAACTTTTTTCAAGCCAAATCTTTTCCATAATACTTGCCTCTTATTTATTATTGTTAAACCTTAAAGCACTTCAAACAACCCTGCTGCACCTTGTCCGCCACCAATACACATACTTATGACTACGTATTTAACTCCACGACGCTTACCTTCAATTAATGCATGCATTACCATTCGTGTGCCACTCATACCATACGGGTGGCCGATAGAAATTGCACCTCCGTTAACGTTTAAACGATCTTCTGGGATATTTAAGTATTCTGCGCAATACAGCACTTGAACTGCAAAAGCTTCGTTTATTTCCCACAAACCGATGTCATCCATGATTAAGCCGTGACGCTCGAGTAATTTAGGAATCGCATAAATAGGACCAATACCCATTTCATCAGGCTCACAGCCAACAACAACCATACCAAGATATGCACCTAATGGCTCAATACCACGCTGCTTTGCCAGTTCACGATCCATAACCACCACTGCAGCAGCGCCATCTGATAACTGTGATGCGTTACCACCAGTAATAGAGCCATTGTCTTTTACCGCGTTTAACGCGGCTAAACTTTGGTAGTCTGTCGACGGGCGATTGCCTTCATCTTGAGTGAGGGTTACTTGCTGTTTATTGATCTCGCCAGTGGCTTTATCCATAACCAATTTAGTGCAACTCACAGGGACAATTTCGTCATCAAACTTACCGTCAGCTTGGGCTTTTGCGGTTCGTTGCTGTGATTTAACTGCGTAAGCATCTTGCGCCTCACGGGAGATGTTATAGCGTTTAGCCACAATTTCCGCGGTATCTAGCATTGGCATGTAAATCGCGGGACGATAATCTTTTACGCTCGGATCGACGGCACGGTACATATTCATTTTGTCGTTCTGTACCAAGCTAATAGAGTCACAGCCACCGGCAACAATCACTTGAGCGCCATCACACACAATTTGGTTTGACGCTGTGGCAATTGACATTAACCCTGATGAACATTGGCGATCAATGGTCATGCCTGCTACCGTAATTGGTAGTTTTGCCGCCATCGCAACTTGACGCCCAAAATTCATGCTTTGGTTCCCCTGAGTTAATGCGGCGCCAAAGATACAATCTTCAATTTCATTGGGGTCGATTCCAGCTCTGTCGATGGCAGCATTTACTGCAACGGCTGATAACGTAGGCGCTGACAAATCATTAAACGCCCCACGATAAGCTTTGCCTATGGGGGTTCTTGCTGCAGATACGATGACGGCTTGTCTCATGGTAATCCCTTATTTTTATTATTAATGTAAGCTATTATTAATCTCGTTTATAACTATTAGCTTGTATTTATTTAATTGAAAGTAAACAATTTTTTAAATTGGCACTTGCAAGTATTAGTCTTGCTGCTGAGATTTCATAAATGCCATTGCCTTCATGACAAATTTTTCACCTTGTTTAGCACCTGAGGCAAGTTCTGCCTGCTTGTCTTGCGCGGTTAACTCATCCCAATGAGCGCGGACTTGTTCAGGTGATTGCGAAGATTGTGGTAAAAAGCAACCATCGGTTTCAAAAATACTGGCACTGGCATACCCGCCAGCGCCAGCACATAAGATGAAACGATTCGGTGCATCATCATCACATAAGGTCAGCATCCCGGCTGTGACGGCTTCAGGTGCAAACGCTTTTACAATTTCTTCTGGCATTAAATCTTCCGTCATACGTGTGCCTGCTGTTGGCGCTAAAGAATTGACTCGAATATTATTTTTAGCGCCTTCTAACACTAAGGTATTCATCAAACCTAACACTGCCATTTTCGCCGCGCCATAATTAGACTGACCAAAGTTGCCGTACATGCCACTTGAAGATGTGGTCATCACAATACGGCCATAATTTTGCTGTTTCATGATTTCCCAAACCGCTTTAGTGCAGTTCACTGAGCCCATAACGTGGACATCCATGACTAATTTAAAGTCATCTAGGGTCATTTTTGAAAAAGATTTATCCCGCAAGATGCCAGCATTGTTAATTAGAATATCAATGCGTCCCCACTTAGCCATGGCCTGCTGCACCATGTCTTCCACTTCGCTATAATTAGCCACGTTAGCACCATGACTTATGGCTTCACCGCCCATGTCCTCAATCAATCTAACCACTTCTTGTGAGGCTTTACTTGAAGCGCCGCTGCCATCACGGGCGCCGCCAAGATCATTCACCACCACTTTAGCGCCTCTTTTAGCTAACTCTAATGCGTGAGAACGCCCTAAACCATTTCCTGCGCCGGTAACTATTGCCACTTTTCCTTCAAAACTCATCGTCATAATGATTTCCTAATTGTTATATTTCTTTCTTGTTATTGTGGTTACAGAAGAGTCTTTATTTAACCATTTGTACTGAAATCCATTGGGCAACTAGCGCTGGCGTATCACAAGCTTCAATTTCGACAGTCACTTCTGTGGATAATCTAAATTGGCCTGGTTTCTTTTCTTCAATGGATAAAATTTTGGCATGTGCTCGCACGCGACTATTAACCGTTACAGGCTGTAAAAAGCGCACTTTATCGAAGCCGGCATTTAACCCCATGTAAAATCCGTCAATAATGACACTGAAATCTTCAGCAAAATGAGACAGCATTGATAATGATAAAAATCCGTGGGCGATGGTGCATCCAAAGGGCGTCGCTTTGGCTTTTTCTTCATCTACATGTATAAACTGGTGATCCAATGTGCAATCTGCAAATTGATTAATTTGCGTTTGAGTGATGGTATGCCACTGAGTCGGTTCAGCTTGGAAACCAATATACTGAGCAATATCTTCTCTATTAATTACTGTTGGCATTTGTTGTCATTCCCTTGTCTCATCACATTAAATTATATGAATAAAAATTAAGCATTAACTCATGCTAATGTGAGCAACAAGATTAAACAAATGAATAGTTTTGATATCTTTACATTAGCCTAGCGAATAGTTGCTATGGGAGTTACAAAGAAAATTTGAAAGAGAATTAACCCTGAGAATAAAAAAAGCATGACTGATAAAATCAATCATGCTTTTAAGAGTGTTATAAATTATTTTATAAATTAAGATATGAAATCAGCCGCATACACAATAAAACTTTTAAAACCAATCAGGCTGCATATCAAAACTTGTACTGTCAGACGTTAACAAAATGGTTGACCAGTGCTCAATTTTCGGTAGTTCAAATCGATAAAAATATTGCTGAGCCTGCAGCTTACCTTGATAAAAGTTTTCATCTGCTTGATGCGGCTTTTGACTGAGTGCTTCAGTGGCGACTATCGCTTGTTTTAACCATAGCCATGCTATGACAATGTGGCCAAATAACTCTAGATATTTAACCGAATTGGCTAATGCTAAATCAATGTTGTGGGTCGACATCGCGGTTAATACTGAATCTGTCGTTAATCTTAATAGTCTTACAGCATCATTAAGCTGACACGCATACACTTTTAAACTTGGGTGTATATTTGCTGCAGCGATGGTTTTAGTTATCTCATCCAAAGTTGCTATATAGCCCTGCATCTTGTTCATGGGCACTTTACGAGTCATTAAATCTAACGATTGAATGCCTGTTGTGCCTTCGTGAATGGGGTTTAGACGGTTATCTCGATAGAACATTTCAACTGGGTGTTCATTGGTATAACCATGCCCACCGAGTACTTGGATGGCATAGGAATTAGCTTTGGGACCATATTCAGATGGCCATGTTTTAATGATAGGGGTTAAAAAATCTAATAGTGTGTGAGCATATTGTCGTTGCTCAATTGTAGCTGCAGTATGTTCGTCATCACTTAATTGGGTTCCATAAAGCACTAAGGCTAACGCCCCTTCAGCAATGGCCTTTTGTGCTAATAGCATCCGTTTTACATCTGCATGCTCAATAATATTGACCATTGGAGATAACGGGTCTTTGCAAGAAGGTAAACGACCTTGTGGACGGTTTTTAGCATAGTCTACTGAATATTGATAACCTGCTACGGCCAATACTGCGCCACTGGTACCTACCATGATCCGCGCTTCATTCATCATATGAAACATGTATTTAAGGCCACAGTTTTCTTCGCCAACTAAATAACCCACCGAACCTTGTTTTTCACCAAAACTTAATGCCGTTGACGTTTGAGCACGACCACCCATTTTGTGAAAAAGTCCCGCAAGCGCGACTTCATTATCGTCGCCTATAGAGCCGTCTTCATTTAATAAAAATTTAGGGACGACAAAAAGAGAAATTCCTTTTACCCCTTGCGGTGCGCCACGGAGACGGGCAAGCACCAAATGGACGATATTTTCACTAAGATCGTGATCACCGCCAGAAATGAATATTTTATTACCGGTAATTCGATAACTGCCGTCATCTGCTTTAACCGCTTTAGTGGTTAAATCCCCTAGCCCTGAACCACTACCAGGCTCAGTCATGGCCATCGTGCCCATAAAACGCCCTTCTCGCATTGGTTTTACCCAAGTGTCGATGAGCTCGTCACTGCCATGGGCTTGCAACAAGTTGGCGTTGGCCGTCGTTAGCATGTTGTAACCCATACCAACCCCACCTGCCACACTAAGATAAGCATTGGCAGCACTGGCAACAATAGGCGGTAATTGCATACCACCAAGGTCATAATCAGCTGTGGCGGCCGCTATACCAGATTCATTGACCGCATCAATAGCAGGTTTAAGCTCAGGTAGCAGATGAACTTTTGACCCATCAAAAGTCGGTTGCTCAATATCAAGTTTTTGACGAATAGGTAAAAAATGCTTTTCCGCAATGGCTTTTGCGGTATTAACTACCTCATTAAAAGTTTGGCGATCATGATCTTGATAACGCTCACGGTTAATTAAAGCTTCACTATCAAAGAGTTCATAAAGCATAAATTCAAGATCGCGTTGATTCATTAAAGTAGCTGGCATAATTTGTTCTCTTTACTGGTCAAAAACTCGCTGTCAATCCTGTAAAACAGTGACTCACTCTGGCTAAAAGTTGCCATTTAAAAGGCTGATACTCCGCCATCCACTGCGATACATTGGCCAGTCATATAAGTATTTGCTGGCGATAACATCATCAACATCACCGCGACAATTTCTTTAGGCTCACCGAGGCGTTTCATAGGTGCGCCGCGGCCCATTTTTTGTTGCTGCTCTGCATCTGCAAAATTGGTGACCATAGGCGTTAACGTAAAGAATGGACAAATAGCATTAACCCGAATATTTGCGCGACCATATTCAACGGCAGCTGTTTTGGTTAAGCCAATAACCGCGTGTTTGGCCATTGAATAAGCACTGCCTCTTGCCGCGCCGCCAATACCCGCCATAGAGCTGACATTAAGAATTATCCCTTCACCTTGAGTTAGCATTTGCTCTATTTGGTAACGCATGCCAAATTGCACACCTTTTACATTTATCGCAAATTGGCTATCCATAATTGATTCATCTATTTCATGAAATGGCATAAATTCATGGGCAACACCGGCGTTGTTCACGCCGATATCAACACGTCCAAATACCTCAATCGCGGTGTCGACCATTAATTTACATTGATCAATTTTTGAAACATCGCATTTCATGGCGAGAATTTCAGCCCCGGTAGCGGCAATGTCATCTGCCACTTTATGTACGCCGGCTTCATTAATATCGCTTATTACCAATTTAGCGCCGCGTTTGGCCAACTCTTGTGCGAGCAATTGCCCAAAACCTTGTGCTGCACCGGTAATGATGGCGACTTTACCGCTAAAATCTAATAATGGATCCATGAGAACTTTCCTCTAAATTATTGATTGTACTGAGTGATATAAATGAAACCTGTGAATAATGGCGCTTATCAGCTATCTGCACTGATGATTTGTAACGCCATTTGAGCTAATGGCGCGACAAATGCCCCCACCTTGTTAGCGTTTTCATTGGATGCATTACCTTGCGTCGCACGCTTTGCAACCCCCTGAGCAATGGCTGCTAGCCTAAAGAAACTAAATGCCAGATAAAACGTCCAATTGTTGATGCGCTCAATCCCCATACGCTGGCAATAGCTGGCGACATATTCGTCTTCAGTTGGGATCCCTAAACTAGCGCGATCAATGCCTTGTAAGCCATCAATACTGCCCATGCCTGCTGGCATTCTTAGTTGCATACATTGATAAGCTAAATCAGCATAGGGATGGCCTAAGGTTGATAATTCCCAATCCAGCAGTGCTATGACCTTGGCTGAGTCTTTGGCAAACATCATATTGTCTAGGCGAAAATCCCCATGGACTAGACAACTACGGCCGTCATCATTAGGTAAATTCGCTTCTAGCCATTGGCTTAGATCATCCATTGCTTTAATGGGGGTCATCTCAGTTTGGCGGTATTGTGACGTCCAACGGGCTAATTGACGTTCAAAATAGTTACCAGCTTTACCATAATCACTTAACCCTACTTGCTCGACATCAACGCTATGCAGCGCAACCAGGACTTTATTCATTTCATCGTACATCTCGGTACGTTGCCCATTGGTGGCTATGTCGGATAAAGATGCACTCCAATACACAGTGCCATCACAATACTCCATCACGTAAAACATCGAGCCGATGATGCTTGGGTCTTCACATAAGTGATATACCTTAGCGACGGGCACCTTAGTATCTTGCAATGCTTTGATCACTTTATATTCGCGATCCACCGCATGGGCAGACTTTAACAACTTGCCTGGTGGTTGCCTGCGCAGCACGTAGACACCTGTTGCCGCTTGTAATTTAAACGTCGGGTTAGACTGACCACCGGCAAACTTTTCAAGCGTAATGGGACCGTGAAAACCAGTAATATGGCGCTCTAGATACTGAGTTAATTGATTAAGGTCGATTAAATTATCGTCTAACATTGGCAATACTCTTTCAGACCACTTAAGGGTCAACAGTTAACTTAATTTAGTGTGGCAAATTAAAACCGCATCACCCATTGAATTACAGTCGGGTGATGCCTGATGTTAACTTGAGATTTTCTTAACTAAGTCACGTCCCAGTTGCATCATATGCACCTGATCGGGTCCATCAGCTAAACGTAAGGTACGTTGCCCTGCCCAAGCATGCGCTAAAAATGTATCTTGGCTAACCCCCACAGCCCCATGGCACTGGATTGCACGGTCAATGACATCAAGGGACATATTCGGGGCAACGATTTTAATCATGGCGATTAAATCTTTAGCCGCTTTATTGCCTTCGGTGTCCATTTTTTGGGCTGCTTTTAAGGTCATTAAACGCGCTTGTTCAATTTGACAGGCTGACTTTGCAATATCTTCACGTACTGATTGTTGTTTTATCATCGGCTGACCAAATACAATACGTTCACTGACGCGTTTACACATTAAATCTAATGCCCGTTGGGCGATGCCAACTGAGCGCATGCAGTGATGAATCCGCCCAGGCCCTAAACGACCTTGAGCGATTTCAAAACCTTTGCCCTCACCCACAATAATGTTTGCAACAGGTACACGGACATTGTCAAAAGTGACTTCAGCGTGGCCTTCTGGTGAGTCATCAAAACCAAATACCTTCATCGGCCTGACTAAAGTCACACCAGGGGTATCCATTGGTACGAGCACCTGTGACTGCTGCACGTAGCGATTACTGTTTGTTGGATCTGTTTTACCCATCACAATCATAATTTCACATTGTTTACGACAGGCACCACTGATATAGAATTTGCGACCATTAATGACATACTCATCACCGTCACGTTCTATACGTAATTCAATATTGGTCGCATCACTTGAAGCAACTTCTGGCTCTGTCATCGCAAAAGCTGAACGAATTTTGCCTTCCAGTAATGGCTCTAACCATTGTTTCTTTTGGGCTTCGTTACCGTAACGGGCTAATACTTCCATATTTCCAGTGTCAGGTGCAGCGCAGTTAAATACTTCAGGCGCCCACATGACTCGACCCATTAACTCTGCCAATGGTGCATATTCAAGGTTGGTTAACCCTGCGCTATATTTGCCATAGGTAAGCGGTAAAAATAAATTCCATAAGCCTTCCGCTTTTGCCATTGCCTTGAGCTCTTCCATTAAAGGAGGGGTTGACCAAGGTTCAAGTTCAACTTGTTTATGCATTGCTTCTTCGTTAGGAAAAACATGCAAATCCATAAATTGGCTGACACGTTCGATTAGCTGCTGAACTTTAGGACTGTATTCAAAATCCATTTTATTCCCCTTTAAATCTGATCATTATTTATTGCAGTACAAACCGTTCACTACGAACCGTGTATAACAACAGTGCAGTACGCTGGTGCAGATGGTCAGTTAACAATCAACTAAGCGACATCAGTGATTTTTTATTAAATGGTTTAATTTCGTCTATCGCATTGGACTTAATCTTATTTACCCACTGCGGATCAACAAGTAAAGCGCGGCCAATGCCCACTAAGTCAAACTCATCGTTATTTAAACGGATCAGTAATTCATCAATACCCGTTGGGTTAGATGTGCGAGAAAGATCGGCGTTACCTTCACCGATAAAGTCAGCATCTAAACCGACATTGCCCACTGTGATAACGGGTTTATTGGTCAGTTTCTTAGTCCAACCAGCAAGGTTGAGATCTGAGCCTTCAAATTCAGCGATCCAAAATCGGCGGGTACTGGCATGAAAAATATCCACACCTGCATTGCTAAGTAAACTCAAGAAAGTGTTTAGCTCTTCAGGAGTCTGACAAAGCTTGGCGCTGTAATCTTGCTGTTTCCATTGAGAAAAACGGAATATAATCGTAAAGTCTTCACCTACAGCTGCGCGAATGGCTTTGACAATTTCAACACCAAAACGAGTACGATTTTCTAAAGAACCACCGTATTGATCATCTCGTTGGTTGGTGCCTTCCCAGAAAAACTGATCCACTAAATATCCATGAGCGCCATGCACTTCGATAGCATCAAAGCCGATATTTTTCGCATCCAGTGCTGCTTGGGCAAATGAAGCAACAACTTCATCAATATCAGCCTGAGTCATCGCGACACCATTTTCAGCCCCAGGTTTGTATAACCCAGATGGACTGTATGCTGGCGCGTCTTTATCTGGGCCAATGCCTGGTTTTCTAACCGCACCTACGTGCCAGAGTTGCGGCGCAATTTTACCACCCACGGCGTGGACTTCATCAACGACATGTTTCCAGCCTGCAAGGGCCTTCTCTCCATAAATCGCGGGCACGTTTTCATAACCGTTAGCTGCTTTATGGGAAATAAAGGTACCTTCGGTAATAATTAAACCAACATCTCCTTCTGCGCGGCGACGATAGTAAGCCGCAACATCTGCAGTAGGCACATAGTTTGGCGAAAAGGCGCGTGTCATTGGCGCCATAACGGTTTTATTTTTTAATGACAAACTTTTGCTGCTGAAAGATTCAAATAGTTTATCGATACTATTATTCGGGCTATTGGTGCTATTAGCTCTATTGGTAGTGGTATTAGTCGTGCTGCTGTTGTTTGCAATGGTGCTGTTTTGACTGCTCATGATTTTTTCCTAACACGGTTTTTTATTGTTATTGGTTATTGGTAATTGGTAATGGGTTATTTGATTCCAATTGACTGCTATTAATCACGGCTTTAACCATAATCGAGCTGATTAACCGATTAAATAGCCACCATCAACATTAATCGCGGTACCTGTGGTATAGCTTGAAGCGTTAGAGACCAGATACAAGACTGTGCCGGCCATTTCGTCTGGCTGCGCCACACGTTTCATTGGCACGTGATGCATTAATTTATTTAAAATTGCAGGGTTATCTACCAATGCTGATGCAAATTTAGTATCTGTGCCGCCAGGTAGTAACGCATTAACTCGAATATTAAACTGGGCACATTCTTTGGCAAAAGCGTGTGTCATTGAAATGACAGCAGCTTTGGTTATCGAATATATACCTTGATAATCACCCGGGATAACACCATTAACGGATGCCACATTGACAATGGAGCCTGCACCCGTTTGCTTCATCAATTTGGCGCCTTGGGTAGACATGAAGAAATAGCCACGAATGTTAACGTCGACAGTTTTTTGAAAGGCACTTAAATCAGTATCCATAATGTGGCCGTAATATGGATTAGCGGCGGCATTGTTCACTAAAATATCTAACTTGCCATGCTTTTGTGTAATAGTGGCAAACAGCGAGTCTATTTGTTCCATCTCCCCAATATGGCATGCAATGGCCTCCGCACTACCGCCAGCGGTAACAATGTCATCGACCACTTTATTACACGCATCCAGTTTTCGACTTGAAACGATAACATGCGCGCCGTACTGGCCTAAAAGTTTAGCAATACTTTCACCAATACCACGACTCGCGCCAGTGACTAATGCGACTTTCCCTGTTAAATCAAATAAGTTAATCTCTGACATGCTTAATCCCTACCTATTTTTAAGTTGTTTTTGGCGGCGTTATCTAAAGGTTACCCAATCTTCGCCTGCTTGTTCTAAATGACTATAGTTATTTAAATAATCGATACTTAGCATCTGTTCTGAAAATAATAATTTAGTGACACTGGTATTTCTAACCTGATGATTTATCTTTAATAATTCTTGGTCTGTTAATTTAAGAATATGCTGAATGATGACTGAAATTGTTCCGCCAGAGGTAAATACCAATATATCTTTTGATTTTTTTGCATTGTCATCATTAGCACTAAGCTGGCGTTTAGTGGCTAACTCTTGATCTATTATATTTTGTAGCGCACGGATGCAACGTAACTTGAACTGCGGCCAGCTTTCTTTATATTCGTCATGATTATCACTGAACATCCAGCGTTCTAACGCGAGTGCGAATTCTTTTTGAAAGGTTTTATTGGGGTTTTGTAGTTTATTGATATCTTCACTCATCTTGGCGAAGTTTTGCCATTGAGGGTGGTGTTTTTTTAAAATATCAACATGGTCAAATTCATTAAAGCCCGAGTGAATAATCATTGGTACTGTGCTGGTTTGATAACCTTCACTAAATCCAGATAATGTTTGCCCATGGCGTAACAGATCGCCACAATAAAACTTACTTGGCTGGGCTCTTGCGCGCCAATATTCACCAAGAAGCTGTGCTTGTTGTTCGCCTTTTTTTGACAGCTGATCGTAATCAGCACTTCCAAAAGAAGCTTGCCCATGCCTTATCAAATATATTGCAGCCATATAAATACTCAGTGTGATATTCGGTTTTAAGCAGCGAAACAAAAAATGTTTATTGATGCTTCAATTTGTTTTATAGCTTTTAATTACCACCCGCACGTTTTAGGACTAACCATTGCTGGTGGTTCAGTTACCTTTGTAAACGAGCCGTTTAAAATCGACTTGACTATGCTAAGGTCACAACCTAGATTAAACAAATGAATAGTTCTTATACCCTACTATTTATATTTTAAATAGTTAGACTGATAAAATTTGGCCAGTGTCGGTTGAATTTTTTTGATTAACGTTAGCAGTGTAGATTTTTAGCAAGGATGCAATGGTGCCAGCATGAAAATAGATTTGAATTTGTTTGTCGTTTTTGATGCCATTTATTGTGAGGGAAATATAACTAAAGCGGCTTCTGTACTAAATTTGTCTCAACCCGCAGTCAGTCATTCCTTAGGCAAGTTGCGTGCTCACTTTGATGATGCTTTATTTGTGCGGCAAGGTAATGAAATGAGACCAACGCCGGTGGCAAAGAATGTTATTGCGGATGTGCGTGAAGCCTTACATCAACTGCAGGTTTGCTTGGTGCAATCAAGGCAATTTGAACCGTCAACCTCCCGTGAAAATTTTTCACTGTCATTGCACGGTTCATTAGAACCCTACTATTTACCGCCACTACAACAAAGTTTATCTAAAGAGTCTCCGACGATAAATATACGCAGTAATAAACGCGTAAGGCGTAGTGATTTAGAAAATAAATTAGCCAGTGGCGATATCGATTTAGCCAT
Source organism: Shewanella sp. UCD-KL21 (assembly GCF_001957135.1). Taxonomy (GTDB): domain Bacteria; phylum Pseudomonadota; class Gammaproteobacteria; order Enterobacterales; family Shewanellaceae; genus Shewanella. The sequence goes on from NZ_MPHK01000001.1 coordinate 440,803, forward strand.
TGATGCACTTATTCCTGTTAGCAATAATATTCTGCATACCCAACTAGAACTAGATCAAGTAGTGGTAATGGCGCGCAAGGATCACCCTTCTATTAATAGCAGCTTAGACTTAGATACATATTTACATCTGCAGCATGTTTTAGTGTCTTCGCGCTCAACAGGGCCAGGACTTGAAGATTTTGAATTATCACGCTTGGGCTTACATCGTAAAATATCATTACGCTGCCAACATCCTTTTACGGCATGTCGCATTATCACCAATAACGATATGTTGCTGACCTTGCCCAAAAGAGCGGCAGAAATGTACAGTCAATTATTCGATATCAATATATATCCCATGCCAGTTGAATTACCGGGTATTGATGTGCATTTATATTGGCATGTGAATGTCGACAAAGAGCCGGCAAATAAGTGGCTGCGTAATAAAATGATTATGGCGGCATCAAATAGCTGATTGGGTATTTTATCAACCATCAATTTGGGTGCCTAACAAAACCTAAATTAACAAACTGATATTTTAGCCTTATGCGCTGACTTAAACAGTTGGCTTGTTAATGCGGGCATTTGATGAATGTTACTCTTCATTGCCTAATGCCGTTATCAGTTAACAGCCTAAGTTTACGAGCTTGCTTAACCGTGCTATTTGGTTTTTAGGGCTCTAATCATGCGATTTCAGAAAACATTTCGATTAAGTTGTTAGGGTTATCGGCAGGATGCTTGCAGTGTATCCGCTCTTTGCAGCTGATCAGGCATAACTGCCATAGCTGTTGTTTTGTCTCGGTGTCTAAACTTCTAAAGTCAGCAACGCATAATTGGCCTGATTGAATCAACTCAGCAAGTTTATCGATGGATATTGAAATGTTTAATTGCGACATACTATTTTCTCAATTGATTTTTTGGCTATTATAACTAAGTGAGAATGATTATCAATAAGATTTAAGCCAATTATTTATTATCAGCTAAAAAGTCAAACCAAGTTGATTGCGGCTCTCCGTCAACCACATAGTTAATCAGTGCGCGCCAGACCATATAATTGCTACTACAGGAACCGTAAATAGCACTACCTTTAAAGTGGCTATTATTACTGTTTTTTTCTGCAGTAAGATTTACCGGTATGACCCCCATGAACATGTCTCGCCCTTCGATACGCATTTTTACATCAGTGACAGGGATGGAAAAATGTAAATCAATACTCAAAGGTTTTTCACTTGGGGTAAAAACCGGGTTAATCATCAACCCAAGCTCGACACCGTTAACATTTAACTTACATTCGCCTTGTTGAAATTGGCATAAACTGCTGTCTATTACATCAGTTGTTACTGTTTTAGTGTTTGATTGTGGATTACATCCCCCTAAATATACGATAAAAAAACACCCTACAAGCAACTTTGTTAAAAATCGCACAACTTTTAACCTCTCGATTCATATTGATAACATTATCTTTCGGAAATTGATCTAGATCAAGTTTACACCTAGCTCACATATATCTTTTTTGACTTAGCTCAAGTATCATTGAATTGCCTCGTGATAGTTATAAAAAATATGAGGTAATACCTTGACAATAATTAAAAAAGCAACTCTAAAACAGATACTTTTTTAACCAACTGTCACCCTAAACAGGTAAAGATCTTTCTTTACTAATTTTAAAGTAAAAGTAATAAGCCGTGGAAGCATTATGATGAACCATTCCCAGCCTACAGGCGCTGATTACAATTACACCGTTGTTCGCCAATTTGCATTAACCACAGTATTGTGGGGAATCGTTGGTATGGCAGTTGGTGTATTGATTGCGGCCCAGTTAATCTGGCCACAACTAAACTTTGAAACTCCATGGTTAACGTATAGTCGTTTACGACCTTTACATACGAATGCCGTGATTTTCGCGTTTGGTACTTCAGCCCTTTTCGCAACATCCTACTATATTGTACAACGCACTTGTCAAACCAAATTGTTTGCACCTAAATTAGCTGCTTTCACGTTTTGGGGATGGCAAGCCATTATCCTCTCTGCTGCAATTACATTACCAATGGGTTTCACCTCTGGTAAAGAATATGCAGAACTTGAGTGGCCAATTGATATCGCCATTACCATTGTCTGGGTGAGTTATGCAATTGTGTTCTTTGGTACCATTATCAAACGAACAACATCGCATATTTACGTTGCAAACTGGTTCTTCGGTGCTTTCATCATTACGGTTGCAGTATTGCACATTGTTAACTCAATGGCGGTACCTGTAAGCTTATTCAAATCCTATTCAATGTATTCTGGCGCAGTAGATGCCATGGTGCAGTGGTGGTATGGCCATAACGCTGTTGGTTTCTTATTAACAGCAGGTTTCTTAGGTATGATGTACTACTTCGTGCCTAAGCAAGCTGGTCGTCCGGTATATTCTTACCGTTTATCAATTGTTCACTTTTGGGCATTGATTGCGTTATATATCTGGGCTGGTCCCCATCACCTTCATTACACAGCGTTACCTGATTGGACACAAACATTAGGTATGGTGATGTCGCTAATTTTATTCGCTCCTTCTTGGGGGGGGATGATTAACGGTATTATGACTCTGTCTGGTGCTTGGCATAAATTACGTACTGATCCAGTATTACGTTTCTTAGTTGTTTCATTATCTTTCTATGGTATGTCTACCTTCGAAGGCCCAATGATGGCAATTAAAACGGTCAACGCCTTATCTCATTACACTGACTGGACTGTTGGTCACGTTCACTCTGGTGCACTTGGTTGGGTTGCTATGGTTTCAATTGGTTCTTTATACCATTTAATTCCAGTGCTATTTGGTCATGGCCGCATGTACAGCACTAGTCTAGTTAACGTTCATTTCTGGTTAGCGACTATCGGTACAGTGTTATACATAGTATCAATGTGGATTTCTGGTGTGATGCAAGGTCTAATGTGGCGTGCAGTTAACTCTGACGGTACTTTGACTTATAGCTTTGTTGAAAGCTTAGAAGCATCTTATCCGTTCTACTTTGTTCGCTTTATTGGTGGTGCGTTCTTCTTAACGGGTATGTTTATCATGGCGTATAACGTGTTACGTACCGTTTATGCCCCTAAAGACACTCTTCCAGCATTAGCTGAAGCCAAAGCATAAGGAGCAGAACGATGAAATTTAATCATGAAATAATCGAAAAAAACATCGGTCTGCTTGGTATTTTTACAGTAATCGCAATCAGTTTCGGTGGTCTAGTACAGATCACCCCTTTGCTTTTCCAAAAAGATACTACTGAACCAGTTGAAGGTTTAAAGCCGTACAATGCTTTGCAGATTGAAGGTCGTGATATTTATGTGCGTGAAGGTTGTTATAACTGTCACAGCCAAATGATCCGTCCTTTACGTGCCGAAACTGAACGTTACGGTCACTACTCTGTTGCTGGCGAATCAGTTTGGGACCACCCATTTCAGTGGGGTTCTAAACGTACTGGTCCTGACTTAGCCCGTGTTGGCGGTCGTTACAGTGATAAATGGCATGAAGTGCATTTAATCGACCCACGTAGTGTAGTACCTCAATCTAATATGCCTGCTTACCCTTGGTTAGCAGATACCAGATTAGATGGAAAACTAACGGGCAATAAAATGCAAATCTTAAGTAATTTCCACCCGGATCATAATTTGTATACCGAGGAAGAAATTGCAGGTGCTGAAGCTGCTGTTAAAGGCAAAACTGAACTTGAAGCGTTAATCGCTTATCTTCAGTCTTTAGGTCATGCACTGAAATAAGGAGGCAGTTATGGATTATGGAACATTACAAGGCATTCTAACCATTATTGTTATGGTGGTATTTGCCGGTATTTTCTATTGGGCTTATAGCTCAAAAAGCAAAGCCAAATTTGATGAAGCTGCCAATCTGATTTTTTCTGAAGAAGAAATCGCGACTCAAGCTAATAATTCAGGAGATAATAAGTAATGAGTATCTTTTGGAACGTTTGGATTATTTTTCCAACATTATTAGTTATCGCCGGTTGTTTTTTCCTGCTTAGAGCTTGCTCTAAGAACAACACAGGAATTGATGAAGGTGAATCAATGGGTCATAGCTTTGACGGAATTGAAGAACTCAATAACCCACTACCAAAGTGGTGGTCTTATATGTTCTACATCAGTATCGTGTTTGGTTTGATTTATCTAGCACTTTACCCCGGTCTTGGTAGCTATCAAGGGCTATTTGGTTGGACAAGTTCGAACCAAAGTGTTCGTTCAATCGAAGAGTCTAAAGCCGCGGTTGAGTTAGCTACTGCAGAGCAACGCCTTTCTCAGTACGATCGTGAACTCGCAAGTGCCGATAAGCAATACGGCCCTATCTTTGCAGCTTATTTAGCTACGCCAATTGAAGAGCTAGTTAAAGACGAAGAAGCACTTAAAGTTGGTGGGCGTTTATTCCTACAAAACTGTGCTCAATGTCATGGCTCAGATGCTCGTGGTAGTGTTGGCTTCCCTGATTTAACCGATGGTAATTGGTTATATGGTGGCGATCCTGCAACTATCAAGACAACGCTGATGAATGGTCGTAATGGCATGATGCCTCCTAAAGGTGGATTACCCATCGAAGATAGTGAAATTCGTGGCTTAGCTGAATACGTATTTAAACTATCAGGACGTGATCATGACGCTACGTTAGCAGCTCAAGGTCAAGGTTCATTCATGAAAGGCTGTTTTGCTTGTCATGGTATGGACGGCACTGGTAATAAGTTTATGGGCGCACCGGATTTAACTGATGATGCTTGGTTATATGGCGGAAGCCGTTTACAAGTTATGCAATCAATTGCAAATGGTCGTTCAGGTGTTATGCCAGCGTGGAAAGATATCTTAGGTGAAGAAAAAGTTCATGTAGTATCTGCTTACGTTTATAGCTTATCAAACAAATAGTTACAGCTTGATAACATAAAAGGTCTCGTTTAAACGAGGCCTTTTTTTTAAGTGATTATTAATGGTTTTCAGGTTAAAATAGATTAATAATAAAAGTTAATAATTAGGACCGTTTTATGTCTGCTCCTCTTCCCTGGTATAAGCACTTTTGGCCTTGGTTTATCGTTGTTCTTCTTTTTGTTGTTGTCCTTAAAAGTATGGTTGCGATGAGTATCGCCATTGATAATGCTGACTCGTTGGTTTCAGATGATTATTACAAAGAAGGCAAAGCCATCAATATGGATTTGCGTAAAATTAAGCAAGCTAAAAACTTGGGCATGCAATACTTAATTGAAGTTGACGATCACGAACTTAAAATATCGCAACATGGCGGTCCTGCGTACCAAGCCGTATTGAAAGTCAGTTTTATTCACCCAACCCTTGAAGAAAAAGATTTCAACATCAATGCCACTGCTGATGGTAACGGCACATATCGAATTGGTTTATCAGAAGCGATTTCTGGGCCATGGAATGTCCGTCTTGAAGGCTTTGATGCAAGCTGGAGAATCCAGCAACGTATTGAAATTCATGATGATGTCGAATACTGGTTGAATTAATAATTATAATGCAAAACTGCTATCACTGTAATGAACCTGTTTTAACTGGCAATGAATTCACCACTTTTATCGACAACCAAGATCAGCTTATGTGCTGTCCTGGTTGTCAGGCGGTTTCACAAGCTATTATTGATTCAGGTCTGGCGAGTTATTACCAGTATCGAAGTGAACCAGGTAGTAAACAAACTGCCCTGGTCCCAGCTGAATTAGCCCAATACTCAGCTTATGATATCCCTGAAGTTCAACAAGACCTTACCCATAAAGTTGATGGTATCAATACCATTTCGGTTTCGATTGACGGTATCACCTGTGCGGCTTGTGCATGGTTAATTGAACATAAGCTAAAACAATTAGCGGCTATTACTAACATAAGCGTCAATTCTACCACTCAGCGCGCTTTAGTTAGTTGGCATGAAGAGTCACTCAAACTCAGTGAAATTCTTGCGGCGATAAGCCGTATTGGCTACCAAGCTGCGCCTTATCAAGTAGATGAGCAAGAAAAGCAAAGTAAAGCAGAAGGCAGAAAGTTTTTATTGCGCTTAGGCTTAGCTGGTTTTGCGACCATGCAAGTGATGATGTTTGCATTGGCCTTGTACTCTGATTACTTCACCCTCCAAGATACTCAAATGCGCGATTACTTTCGCTGGGTCAGTATGACCTTGGCCGCGCCAGTGGTATTTTATTCTGCTCAGCCTTTTTATTTCAGCGCCATAAGAAGTTTACTGAGTGGCAAACTCAATATGGACTTATCGGTATCGATTGCAATCGCCGGAGCTTATATTGCCAGTTGTTTTGCAACGATTAATGGCAATGGTGAAGTGTATTTTGAATCTGTCTCCATGTTTACTTTCTTCTTATTACTTGGCCGCTATTTTGAACAAAAAGCCAAACAAACTGCATCCGTCAATTCAAGTAATCTTCATAAATTGGTGCCATTAACGGCTCACTTAAATCTTGATGGCGATATTTCAGAAATACCTGCTAAGCGACTAAAATTAGGCGATATTATCCTTGTTAGACCGGGGGATATCGTTGCCGCTGATGGGGATATTATTGAAGGAAAATCGGGTCTTAATGAATCAATGCTCACCGGTGAGCAAATGCCGCTCATTAAAACCATTAATGACAGTGTATTTGCTGGCACCATTAATATTGATCAAGCCCTTACGGTAAAAGTCACCGCTTTAGGGCAAGATCAACTAGTCGCTGAAATTATTCGCTTACAAGAAGTGGCTTCAAACACCAAACCTGCTATTGCAAAACTGGCCGATAGGTTAGCGCGTTATTTTTCAGGTACGATTTTAGCAATTGCGTCGTTAACCTATGTGGTGTGGTTACAAATTTCACCAGAAGATGCTTTTTGGGTGACATTATCGGTATTAGTGGCAACCTGTCCTTGTGCCCTCGCCCTTGCTACGCCAACCGCGATTACTTGCGCGACGGCTATTTTTACCAAACTGGGTATTATCACCCGAAAAGCTGATGTGTTTGAAAAACTGCCTCGTATCAACCATGTCGTATTCGATAAAACCGGCACCTTAACTTGCGGCACTATTTCTCTTGAAAATATCGTATTAACCGATAGCCAAGATGAACAAACCGTTTTAGCCTATGCCGCTGCATTAGAAACTGGCTCACTTCACCCCATTGCCAGTGCATTTAAAGCCCATGCTCACACTGATATTTGTGCCACCGACATACAGCATCACGTTGGCTTAGGCATATCGGGTAACATTAATACTGATGTCGTTAAAATTGGTAATGCTGACTTTGTGGGAGTTGATGCCAATCATTGCAACGGCAAACTGTTGTGGTTGTCTGTTAATGGCATTATTACAGCCTGTTTTTCCCTCAAGGATGCCCTCAGGGTAGATAGTCTAGCAACCATAAAACAACTTCAACAACAAAATATCGATGTCAGTATTGCCAGTGGTGACAGTGCCAGCCATGTGAACGCTATCGCGCAACAGCTTAATGTTAAAAATAGTTATGCAGGACTTAATCCTAAAGATAAACTAGATTTGATAAACAAATTACAACAAACACAAGATGTCGCAATGTTTGGAGATGGCATTAATGATGCACCCGTTTTAGCCGGAGCCAATTTATCCGTCGCGATGGGAAGTGGCAGCGCTATCGCTAAAAATAGTGCTGATTTGATTTTACTTGGTGATCAACTCTCTAAGTTTAATCAAGCGATTACAGTTTCAAAGTTAACAAATAAAATAATAAAACAAAACTTAATTTGGGCGTTTGCTTACAATGTCATTATTCTACCGCTAGCGGTTACCGGTCATGTTGTACCGTATATCGCTGCGATTGGTATGTCAGTTAGTTCGATTATCGTCGTATCTAACAGCTTACGCTTACTCAGGATAAAAATATGAGTATCATCTACGTACTAATTCCTATCGCAATGCTATTTGTTGCTATTGCTGTTGCTATCTTCTTTTGGGCAGTAAAAAGTGAGCAGTTTGACGATTTAGACCGTCAAAGTGTGTCTATTTTATTTGATGAAGATAAACCAAGTAAAACAAAATCAGAGAAAGAGAATTGATTGAATACAATGTCTGGGGTGCTTTTTTAGTCGGATTAATGGGTGCGGCACATTGTTTCGGTATGTGTGGTGGTTTAGTTGGCGCATTTGCATCTAACTTACCCAATACAGCATCGAATCAGCTCGCCAATCAGTTGAGTTTTTTATTAAGCTACAATCTAGGAAGAATACTCAGTTATACCCTAGCAGGAGCATTAGCTGGTGCCAGTACCGCAGCCTTAGGTTATATGTTTGACCTTGATAGTTATCTTATCGGCCTGCGTATTTTTGCAGGCATTATGATGATAGCCACAGGGCTTTACATCGCCCAACTTTGGTTTGGTATTGTGCAAATCGAAAAAGTGGGCAAACTGTTATGGCGCTTTTTAAAGCCATTAGCTAACAAATTGTTACCCATTAAACATAAACATCAAGCCGTCATGGCTGGTATAATATGGGGTTGGTTACCATGCGGTTTAGTCTATAGCACCTTAACTTGGGCTGTTGCGGCTGGTAATGCCCTTGATGGCGCCTTAATCATGTTCGCTTTTGGTTTGGGTACTTTGCCCGCGTTACTCAGTGCCGGTTTAGCGGCGAAAACGTTAGCTCAATGGGTACAAAAAAAGCAGGTCCGAATGATAAGTGGGATCTTGATTGTAGTATTTGGGCTACAAACTATATATATCGCCATCATGCAGCTAAACTAGCTGTAACTTTGTTATTAGTTTAACATGGCTAAGTAGTAATTAATTGAGAGTACATATGCCTATAGACCCAACTAAACAACTTCGAGCATCAACTGGAGGTTGCGCGATACATTGTCATGATTGCAGTATGGAATCATTATGTATCCCCTTCTCGCTTAATAACAACGAGTTAGATAGACTCGATGAGATTATTGAGCGTAAAAAACCGGTGCAAAAAGGTGACCAAATATTTAAGTCTGGTGATCCTCTCAAGTCTTTATTTGCTATTCGATCTGGCACCATTAAAAGCTATACCATCACAGAGCAAGGCGATGAACAAATCACTGGCTTTCATTTAGCTGGTGACGTTATCGGCTTTGATGGTATTCATTCTCAAATTCATCAGAGTTTTGCCCAAGCATTAGAAACAGCAATGGTATGTGAAATTCCGTTTGATACTTTAGATACCTTAGCGGGCACTATGCCAAAACTTAGACAGCAAATTATGCGTCTCATGAGTAATGAGATCATGAGCGATCAAGAAATGATTTTGTTGTTATCTAAAAAGAATGCCGAAGAACGTCTTGCCGCATTTATCAGTAATCTAGCTAACCGTTTTGGTAGCCGCGGTTTCTCACCACATGAGTTTAGATTAACTATGACCCGTGGTGATATTGGTAATTACCTTGGGCTGACAGTTGAAACAATTAGCCGCTTACTTGGGCGCTTTCAAAAGTCAGGCTTTATTGAAGTTAAAGGCAAATACATCACTATTGTTGATCATAAAGCACTGAGTCAGTTAGCGGGTAATTCGCGGATTGCAACCTAGGCTCACTAACTTTTCAAAGTTTGATCTCTCTCAAGGTATTTTATGCTAATAACAGTGATAGTTAATTAACAGAATTTAACATTTTAGCTTGGAGGTTTTATGAAGGATTATAATAAGATACTCGTTGTCATAAACCCTATGACAGACCATCAACCTGCGTTAGCTAGAGCTGTAGAACTAGCCAGTAAGTCCAACGCAACTATCACTGCATTTCTCACTATTTTTGACTTCTCCTACGAGATGACCTCAATTTTATCCAGTAATGAACGTGAAGCTATGCGCCAAGGCGTTATCGATCAACGTGAAACCTGGTTAAATGAAGCCATTGAAAGTTATACCAAGTCTGGAATTTCTATCGATGCGAAAGTGGTTTGGCACAATCGTCCTTTTGAAAGTGTTATCAAATACGCTATCGATGAAAATTTCGATTTGTTGGTTAAAAGCACCCACGAGCACGACAAACTTAAATCAATTATCTTCACCCCTACGGATTGGCATTTATTACGTAAAGCGCCAATTCCTGTATTGATGGTTAAAGAACACGACTGGCCAGTAGCAGGTAATATTGTTTGCGCAATAAACGTCGCCTCTGAAGATGAAGATCATCAGACTCTTAATTCCAAAGTCATTAAAAATGCCTTAAATTTAGCAGATAAGTTTTCAGCCAAAGTGCATTTGGTTAACGGCTATCCTGGCACCCCTGTCAATTTAGCCATAGAATTGCCCGAGTTTGATGCCGCAAGTTATAACGACACGGTGCGAATGCAGCATGAACAACGGATCCAATCTATCGCCCATAGCTTTGATATTCCATTAGAAAATTGCCATGTTGAAGAAGGTCTGCCTGAAGATATTATTCCTGAATTAGCCTCAAAGTTAGACGCTGAGTTAGTTATTTTAGGTACCGTGGGTCGTACTGGTTTTTCTGCCGCACTGATTGGTAATACCGCAGAGCATGTTATTGACAGCATCAACTGTGATTTACTAGCTATCAAGCCAGATGGGTATAAGTCACCTCTAGAAGAGTAAATCCTTTACCCTAAGCCAGAATGCTGGAATAATACGCGCCCTGAAACGAATGGTTACTGGGCGCTTTTTTATGTCGCAAATGCAACAACAAAACAAACTACAATTGGATCGTCAAAATAAGCTCGAAAAAAAGCTCCGCCATGAAGTTGGCCGTGCTATCGGCGATTATCAAATGATTGAAGAAGGTGACATTGTCATGTGTTGCCTTTCAGGTGGCAAAGACAGTTATGCCATGCTTGATATTTTATTAAATTTACAAAAACGGGCACCGATTTCTTTTGAAATTGTCGCGGTAAATTTAGATCAAAAGCAACCTGGGTTCCCAGAAGATATTTTACCGGCCTATTTAGATAGTTTAGAAGTGGCCTACCATATCTTAGAAAAAGACACTTACTCGATAGTCAAAGATAAGATCCCAGAAGGTAAAACCACTTGCTCTTTATGCTCTCGCCTTCGTAGAGGAACCCTATACGGTTTCGCACAGCGGATCGGCGCCACTAAAATTGCCTTAGGTCACCATCGCGACGACATCATTGAAACATTATTCTTAAATATGTTCTTTGGTGGCAAGATGAAAGCCATGCCACCAAAATTACTTTCTGATGATGGGGCTAACATGGTGATCCGTCCATTGGCCTACTGTAAAGAAAAAGACATCGCTGAATACGCAGACTTGAAACAGTTCCCGATTATTCCATGTAACCTTTGCGGCTCACAAGAAAATTTAAAACGTGGTGCAGTTAAAGACATGCTAAAACAGTGGGATGTGGATTTTCCAGGTAGAATCGAATCTATCTTCACTGCGATGCAAAATACCTCGCCGTCGCAAGGTGTTGATCGTAACCAATTTGATTTCTTATCACTTGAAAGAAATGCTGACGCACCGATGTCTGGCGCTGTGGCTGAATCAGAGCTACCGGCATTTGATTTTCTTGATATGAATAACAACGGCCATATTAATCTTGATACTGCAGCAAGAATTGATGTTGTGAGTACCTACAAGCCGTAATCGAATAACGTTTGATTATACAGCAGTTTAATAAGTGCTGTAGATATACAAAAGCCCTCTATTGAGGGCTTTTTCAATCTATCTAAAAAGTGTTACTCAACAAAAGGGCTAATGACTGCAGGAGTAGCTGAAAAAGAAATGTCATTTAATTCATTGAGTGTAAAGTTAGCCAGTTGTAGCGGCTCATTAATAAGCTGCTGTTTATTATCAATGCTAACAGTTACCGGATAGTCAGTATCATTAAAACTAAAAGTAACACCAGATATTGGTTTTCTAAAATACTTCATCGGAAAACCCTGCTGACCATCCAATAACGCATCCATATCATCTTTAACGGCAAGGATTTGCTGCTGATTATAGGATTGAAGCTGTTGCTTCGCCCTCACCTGCATTGCCACGCCACATCCTGTGGGATCACCCTTCATGGTTAAGTTAATTAAACCGCGATCAGATTTTAACTGAGCATCATAAGGTAAAAAAAGCCGCTGCTGCTTATTAAAAGTTAATGGATATTGGTTTTTTTCAGTACTGATATCCCCGCTTAAAATAGTGCAAGCTTCAGTTTTAGGAACACTAAACACAATCTCAACTAACTGATAATTAGCTTTGTTGACCTGCTTTAATCTTTCGTAAAAACCGGCATAAGGAATAGATACCGTATCGGCAATTGAAAAAAAGCTTACCGAGAAAGCCACTGTGGCCATTGCTAATTTTGTTATTATTTTCATTAACTATAATCCAGCTAAATAATTTTTATTATGACGCATCATTTGAAGTAATTCGTCGATATATTCATGCTTACGTTCTGAGTAATGTAACAAGCCAAAGACCAATTCTTCTGCAGTAGGCTCGATATCTTGGGCTCTTAGATCAGCCCTGATTGAACGTAATAAATGGTAAGCCGAATTAGTATTCAGATTAAGCAGGTATGCAGCTATTGAGTCCTCTGGGGTATCAAACGATGCAACTTCATGATTAAGCCCTGGGGTTCTTGATTGCGGCACCAAACCACAGCCTTTAGAAAAACACCATTGGCCAAAATAATTGTTACCTTCTGTAGCAAAGCGCGAACTGCCCCAACCAGTTTCATTGGCGGCTTGAATTAGTACCATTTTAACTGGCACAGTATCGACGCGTTCAAGTAACGGTGTCAGTGTGATTAAATCAAACTTTTTTACTTGATATCGATATTTTTGAGTTAGCTTTTGTAACTTAAAAATTTCAGCATCAGTAAGCGGTTGCCCATTACTAAGGTTATTGAGAATAACGATCAAAAATTTTCTTTCTGCACTAATAATTGCATTTTGATGTTTGACTGCAGGCGTCATGTAATCAAAAAACGTTTGCTTCTTAGTCGGGATATCTGAAATGCTCGAAAAATCTGGCACTTGATTTGAAAGCTGTGGGTTTTCTTTTATATCAGGAGTGGTTATCAAGATTTGTTCAATCGTTGGTACTAGCCAAGCTCTGATTAAAAAAATAACCATGATGACTACCCCCAAAGCAAGGGTAAACTTTCCAATTCTACCTGTTTTCAATTAAAAGCCTTTATGTAATTTTTTTAGTGATTATACCGAGATTTACACGTAATAGAAGGGATGACTTGAAGCGATTAATCGCTATTTTAACAGACTGAAATATTTCAATAATAGAGATTAAAAATGTACTATCTTAAGGTTTTTTATATCAAGTTTAGATAACTGATTAAGTAAAAATAATGGGCCTTAAAGGCCCATTATGCATTATCGTTAAAGCACCTGTGCAATCGCTTTACAAATCACAGGGATATTTTGTTTTGTCATTCCTGCAACGCTAATACGACCTGAGCCTACAATATAAACACCAAACTCTTCTTTTAAACGAGTGACTTGTTGCTTATTTAAACCAGAAAAACTAAACATACCGTTTTGACGTGATATAAAGCTAAAGTCTTGTGATACACCTTCTTGCTTTAAGGTATCTACAAATAAGGTTCTCATTTCAGCGATACGTTGACGCATAGCACTAAGCTCTGATTCCCATTCTTTACGTAAGCCATCATCAGATAAAATGGTACTCACAATTAAGCCACCATGAGCTGGAGGGTTTGAGTAACTCGCACGGATAGTCTTTTTAATTTGGCTAAAACTTTTTTGCGCTACAACTTCTGTTTCAGCAACAACGGTTACTGCACCGATACGCTCATTATAAAGACCGAAGTTCTTTGAGAATGAGTTAGCGACCAATAATTCAGGCACTTTAGCAGCTACAGCACGTAAACCTTGTGCATCTTCTTCGATGCCGGCGCCGAAACCTTGATAAGCAAAATCAAATAAAGGAACCAATTGCTTGTCGCTACAGAGTTGACCGATGATTTGCCACTGCTCGATAGTCAAATCAATGCCGGTAGGGTTATGACAGCAGCCATGTAAAAGCACGATGTCACCAGCTTGCGCAGTGTTTAGATCGCTGACCATAGCATCGAAATCCATGTCATGGGTTTCAGCTTTGTAATAACCGTATTCTTTTATCTCTAAACCAGCTGTTTGAAAAATATTTTGATGGTTTGCCCATGTCGGGTTACTCACCCACAAGGTATTTGAGTCAGTATTGTTTACTAAAAATTCAGCAGCAACTCGTAAAGAACCCGTTCCGCCAGGTGCTTGAGCGGTAAATGCTCTTTTGTCGCGGATGATGGCACTGTCTTTACCAAATAATAAGCTTTGAACCACTTGGTTATAACGCTCTACACCTTCAATTCCAAGATAGTTCTTTGTTTTCTCAGTCTCTAATAAAATGGCTTCAGCTTTTTTTACCGATGTCAGTACAGGAGTTTGACCTGCTTCATCTTTGTAGATCCCAACACCTAAGTTAACTTTGTCTGTACGAGTATCTTTTTTAAAGGCATCGGTTAAACCTAAGATAGGATCTGCTGGCGCTTGAGAGATTTGAGAAAATATCATTACATCTTTCCTACTATTGAAGTGAACAACTTTTTTCTATTTATACCATTGTATGACTTTAGGAAGTAGTCACAAAAGACATTCTGGTAATAATTAGATCACAGTTTAAAGATTCATTAAAAATATTCCCATAAAACTAAATATTATTGATAAAAAGCACTCTAACTAAGTTCATGGTTCAGTATTGTGTGTTTTTTATTTCAGATAGTCTTAATTGAGTACATCGAATAAAGAAAGACTGGTTAAAGTTTAACTGATGTAGTCTATTTACAAACGACGAGGGATTTTGAGTAATATGTTTTATTTCAACAAATTTTGGATACAAAAAAGCCCCAACTAATGTTGAGGCTTTTCGCACCATACTTACGTATGTAAGTTCTCATCATTGCTAAGCAAAGACTAAGAATAATGGTACCCGAGGCCAGACTTGAACTGGCACGCCTATTAAGCGAGGGATTTTAAATCCCTTGTGTCTACCGATTCCACCACTCGGGCAAAAGTGTTGTTTTAATTGTTAATATAACAACTAAACAAAATTGTGGAGGCGCGACCCGGAGTCGAACCGAGGTCGACGGATTTGCAATCCGCAGCATAGCCATTCTGCCATCGCGCCGTAATTCATTAAATGAATTGGAGCGACATATCGGGTTCGAACCGATGACCTATACCTTGGCAAGGTATCGCTCTACCAACTGAGCTAATGTCGCTTTACCGAATCAATAACAAGGTGTTGTCGTTGACTACGGGATGCATTTTTACTGTTTTAAGCAATTCTGTCAATGAAGTTTTATAGTTTTTTCGTTGTTTTCAGCGCGTTTGCCGCATAAATAAACGTATCGAATAAATATTAACTGAACTTGGTTAAAAGCTATTCGACGTGAAAAATCTTTCTTTGATAAGACTGGGCTATTTCAGCTGAGAATATTAAAAAACTGCAATGTGATAATGATTTGCTAATAAAAAAGCACTTCAAAGAAGTAATGCCGATCGGTTAAGAACACTTGAACGATCCTGCAGATGAATGATAATCCCTACCAGTATTCTGGTAGGGATTTTTTTATGTTTGCGCAAGAGCTTGAGTTAGTTCATGAGTCAGTAGAAGAAAGTGGAGATTATGCTTCTGTAATGGAGGCTATCGATTCACAGTGGATAGAACAATCATTACTTTCAGCCAACAAGGCAAGTATCCGTAATCGTCGTTTGCCTGCGCAGCAAGCCGTCTGGCTCGTGCTGTGGATGGGATTAATCCGTAATCAATCCATAAAAGAAGTCTGC
>NZ_MPHK01000002.1 GCF_001957135.1 Shewanella sp. UCD-KL21
ATAGTGATGCTGGTATAGGAGGTTGGAAAAAGCAAAAGCTGCATTGTAACGATGCAGATACAGACTGGTGTCTGATCACGAAAGTGAGCCCACTTCCGACTGGTCTCCCGTTGCAAGATAATTTGAAGAACTTTATTCAAGGAGAAACGCAAATGATGATTTCAACAGAGATTAGTGCCTCTCCTGACAGCGAACAATGGCAGTCCATAGACTGGAAATCCGTTGAACCGCATGTATTAAAGCTTCAAATGCGTATTGCAAAGGCAACACGAGAAGGTAAACACGGTAAGGCGAAAGCATTGCAATGGATACTGACTCACTCGCGTTCAGCAAAACTTCTTGCTGTTAGACGAGTATCAAAAAGCAAAGGCAGTAGAACGCCTGGAATAGATGGTGTCATCTGGAACACRGATGCACGCCGCATGAAAGCAGTAAATCAATTGAGCAGGAAGGCATATCAAGCCAAACCACTTAAGCGTATCTATATCCCCAAAAAGAATGGCAAACTCAGACCTCTTGGTATCCCATGCATGATAGACAGAGCGCAACAAGCGCTCCACCTTCTTGCATTAGAGCCTATATCAGAGACGTTTGCCGACCCTAACAGCTATGGATTTAGACCCAATCGTAGCACTGCCGACGCAGTCGATCAGTGCTTCAAATGCTTGGCTCTAAAGARATCAGCGCAATGGGTTCTTGAGGGAGACATCAAATCCTGCTTCGACAAAATCGRGCATCAATGGCTAATGGATAACATCGCCATAGATAAACGTATGTTGGAACAATGGTTAAAGTCTGGTTTTATGGATAAAGGGCTGTTTTATCGTACTGATGAGGGCACGCCACAAGGAGGGGTTATATCCCCAACCTTGATGCTAATGACCCTTGCWGGACTTGAGCAGCGCATAAAGTCTACAGCACTCAAAAAGGGTGCCAGAGCCAACTTTATTGGATACGCCGACGATTTCGTCGTCACTTGCGCTTCAAAGGAAGTGCTCGAGAACGATATCAAACCGTTGATAGCTAATTTCTTAGCGGAAAGAGGCTTAACACTCTCCGAAGAGAAAACGCATATTACCCACATCAGCAAGGGTTTTGACTTCTTAGGGTTCAATCACAGGAAGTACAAAGGGAAATTGCTCATTAAACCGAGTAAATCCAATACCTTGTTGTTCTTGAGTAACCTGCGCGAACTCATCAAAAAGCACGCAACCATCCCAGTTAACGATCTTATCAAACTGATAAATCCAAAACTAAGGGGTTGGGCGAATTATTATCGTCATTGCGTTGCTAAACAAGTATTCGGGTATGTTGGGCACAAACTATTCTATACGTTATGGCACTGGGCAGTAAGGCGCCATCCAACAAAGTCTAAGACTTGGGTAGCCCTTAAATACTTCATCAACCGCAAAGGCCAATGGCAATTTCACGGTTGGCAGAAGGTCAAGGATATGGATTGCCAATTCAATCTATTCCAAATAGCCAAAGTGCCCATTGAGAGACATGTAAAAATCCGAAATGCGGCTATACCATTCGATCCTCAATACCAAGAATATTTGGCTAGGAGAAAATCGAAAAGGCAAGCTCGTAATTCTTGGAATGAACCAGCTCTCACTGCTTTATAAGTTGCTGGGTATCAAACGATACCTTTGTGGAGGCTTGAGCCTAGTGCAGTGAAAGTTGCACGCTGGGTTCTTAGGAGGGCGGCACTTGGTAACAAGTGTCGTCTATCCGACAAAAGCGTGATAGCTTTGCCCTGTTAAGATTACACATTAAACCTACCCGATCATCAAATATCATATTCAAGTCGCTCAATGTATTTGAGTAATGCCCTAGCCTGAACATCCTTACCATAACGGCCGTAGGTGATGTTTGGGTTCGCGTGACCGACTATCTGCGCCACAATATGCTCGCTAATATCCAATCGCTTAAATTCATCGATAAAGGTGTGTCGTAGACTATAAGCCGTTGGTCTTTGGCTCGCTTTCATGCCAATGCAGGTTTGTAATATCGATAGGTGCTTACAGTAGGTTTTTGACCAGTCTTCCACTAATCCCACTGGTTTGTAATTAAACAGCTGGGGTTGTTGTTTACGTGTTTCAATAAATTCAATAAAGCCCTGCTTAATCAGGCTTTGGTGGATTGGAATGCTGCGTCTTGCATTGGCATTCTTTATACGTTGCCCTTTGCCGCTGTCATCAACGTTAATGCAATAAACACCCTCGATTACAACGATATCACTGGGTTTTAACTGACACGCCTCTGATGGCCTTAGGCCGCCATAAAGCATCAATCGGGTGACCCACTTAAAGTCCGCTGCTGAAGCTTGAAATTCAGCTGAATGTATCAGCCTTTTTAATTCACTCTTATCCCAACGAGGTCTTTCTTGGTTAGCTTTAACTTTGGGCTTTTGCCCTACTGTCACGTTTTCAAAAGGATTGTGATTGCAGTAGTTCATTAACTTGCACCACTTAAAAAACTGAAATACGGCCGCTAAGTATTCTTTATTGCTTTTATAACTTCTGCCCTGTGTGAGCAATTCATCACGGTACTTCATCGCATCAGCCGAGGTGATGTCGTTAGTGCAAATAGTTTGAGTACTTTTTGATGACCGGTTACCGATTGTTGGCAGTAACTTAATGAAGTGACAGGTTCGCTGCTCTAGTTGCTTAATAGAGAGTGGTCTAATGCCTGATTTCTCTTTTGAAGTGACAAAACCTGCTAGAGCATCATTTAACGTCACCACGGGCATTGCTTGGGCGACAGCCGTGGTTTCACGGTGTTCATACACCTTAGTATCTCTGATGGGGATTTTGTACTGCTTAGGTGAAGCGGTACTGGCTGAGTTGTTTTTATCAAATTCACTACGGAGACTGTTAATCACTTCATCAACATAATGAATAAAGTCATTAATACCCGTTTGATGGTCAATTGTATTGATGATTTTTTTCAGCGTGCCTGCGACATCGATATTGCGAATAGACGCTTCTGCTCTGTCACGAGTCAACAAGGAAACTTTAATATCAAAAGGAAAGCCTTTATCGCGTAACGATTTGGCTAAACAGATACGTGTGAAGTACACACGATTGGGAGCTCTATAAAGGTACATTGTCTGAGTCAATCCTCTCAGAAAGCCCCTCAAACGCCAGAAACAAAAAAAGCCGTTGATAATCAACGGCTTTTCTCGTATTTAATATGGCGGAGAGATAGGGATTTGAACCCTAGATGGGCTACAAACCCATGCCGGTTTTCAAGACCGGTGCATTCGACCACTCTGCCATCTCTCCGAACGCCGCGAATAATATGACAAGCTGCGGTCGCTGTAAATCCCTAAATGACATAAAAGTGTTTAAGTGTTGATAAAAAAGCCAAAGTGCTCATTAATTAAATTGTCTGGGCAATAATTCAACTTTAGTTTCACTACTTTTGCATAGAATCACGCAGCCATAGTATTGCTGAGTATATGAGGTGGCTTACTGCGGCAATGATAGCAACATAGATAAAAGTAGGCGTAAACCAGCTGATGCCAGTGTCATAAACAAATTGCCAATTTGTGCCTTCAGCGCCGTGGAATATACCCCCAGGATTTTCGAGCCATTCCCATATCACAATAAAGAGTGTTACCAATACCGAGACGATTAATCCGCTGATAATGCCAAAAGACCAAAAATGTTTTATTGCAGTTGCTAATTTCAACGGCTCTCTCCTGTCAAAATTCAATAAAAAATGATGCTTCATTATCAAAACTAGTAAAATAAACCGCTTATCGCCCAGCAGTTGGTTAAGCGTATCTCAACGAATAACTTACCTCGGCGGATCGACTTTAGCAGCGATAGAAGTATTAACCCTAAACCAACCAGCGATAGAATAACGATCCCGTTTGGCTGCCAATACTTCGTGGGGGAAATCTTCACTTAAAAAAGTCACTATCGTGCCCAGTAACGGCACCACTTTAATGCCCTCTTTATCGAAGTTATCTTGATATAAAACTAACTCGCCGCCATCTGTTGCTGACCACGCTCGATTAAAATAAACCACGATTGAAAGCACGCGATTCGCTTCACCCTTAAAAGCATCATAGTGTCTTTTATAATAATCACCTGGGCCATAATGAGCAAAGTGACTTTCAAATGAAAACAAACCTAAAAATAAGCGTCTGTTTAAAAAACTTTGCAAGTGGGCAGTCCAAGTTAACCAATCTCTGCCAGCATCAGATCCATTGGTTATCCAGCTAATGGCATCAGTTCTGACAAACTCATTTTTTAAATACTCGCTGCCTCTTCCTATACCTGCTTCTTCAAACTTGTCAGCTTCTATCCCTTGCTGATAATTAAACAAATTATTCGCTAATGCATCTGGCAAGGCTGTTGGACGAATGCTGTAGCCTTTTGTTTCGATATCTTGCGCAATAAGCGCAAACAAGGTTTCATCAATTGGACTATCACCAGTCATTGATGGGCATTTCTTTATGGCGACCACATTGTCTACCTTTTTTAAATAAATACGTTTAAGGAAAAATCAGATAATACCTACCAAGAAGCAATTATCTTTATGATGAACTTACGAGTATCAATAGTCATGCTTGACCAAGTGGTGTTCGCACTGGTGCTACGATGACAAAAGCTATGATTGGAGTACTTTAATGAGGTTAGATAATTCAGTATAAGCTGAGTTACCGATATTGTTGCTAAATACTTTTTATTCATTTTTATTCGCACTTTGGTGTCAACTTTTGCCTGTTGGTTTTTCCTTTGTTGTTGCCACGCTTTACGACTTAAGTATTAACATTAATTCACCGCTTTATTTGTTTACTATTTATTCTGTTTTTTATCATTACCTTAAGGTCATTTAGGCTGAACAAACGATTTTGATGGTAAAAAAACAATTTACTTAGCGTGCTAACTAAGTAGAATAATTAGCACGCTAAGTAAATGAGAGCCATGATGCAAAAAGAATTTGACCATATGAAAGAGCTATCACTGGCAGAGCAATTGGGCCGTCTGCATCGCTTATGGCGCACCGCTGTTGATATCGAACTCGCTCCTTTAGGGCTAACTTATCCACGCTGGACCGCCTTATGGAAACTGTGGCGATTGGGCGACAACCTCAGTCAAAAAGTCTTAGCCAATGCCTTAGAAATTGAACTGGCCTCTTTAATGCGCACCTTAAGCCAATTAGAACAGCAAGGGCTCATTGAACGCCACTGTTGCCCCCATGATAAACGCGCCAGAATTGTCAATTTGACTCCTGCTGGGCTAGATTTAATAACGAAAGTCGAAGTAACAATTATCAATATCCGCACCCAATTGCTCTTAGGCATAAACCCAGAAGAAGTTACTGAGTTTGAAAGAGTCATTAATCTGATTGGTAATAATGCGCTAACTAAGTTAGCTAAAACGACAGACAAGTAAGTGAATACAAATATGACACCTGATCAACAATTTTCGCGGTTCACAAAAATTGCCTTAGCAGGCTTTATGCTAGTGTTTGGCTATTTTATGTTTGCTGATGCCACTATGCCATTAACGCCGCAGGCTATGGCAACTCGGGTTGTGACAAAGGTTACCCCACAAGTTAATGGCCGCATTAAAACCATTGCTGTAACCAATAACCAAGTTGTTAGCAAAGGTAAATTACTGTTTGAAGTCGATCCTAGACCCTATAAGTTAGCGGTAGATGAAGCGCAGCTGGCTTTAGAGCAAGTCCAGCAAGATAACGTTGAGCTAGATGCCTCTTTGTTAGCGGCGCAAGCTGATGTCAATGCCAGCCAAACCACATCACAACAAAAGCGCAGTGAAGCAAAGCGTCTTGATGCACTGTACAAAACCAATGGCGTATCTCAACAGCAACGCGATCAAGCTGATAGCGATGCCGCTGCGGCTGAAGCCAATTTACTGGCAACCCAAGCCCGTTTAAAGCAATTAGAAGTGAGCCGCGGTGTTTACGGTAACAAAAACTTAAAAATACGTCAGGCCGAAAACCGCTTAGCCCAAGCCAAATTAAACCTGTCTTATACCCAAGTTCATGCGGATCAAGACGGCACAGTGACTAACTTACAAATCATGGTCGGCGGCTTTGCAGCCATTGGGCAGCCACTACTGGCTCTTGTTTCTGATGATGTTGATATTATTGCTGATTTTAGAGAAAAGGCATTACGAGATGTCTCAATTGCATCTAAAGCCCTTGTTGCCTTTGACGGTGAACCAGGCCGTTTATATCACGCCCATGTCAGCAGTATAGATGCAGGGGTTAGCGCCGGACAGTTCGATGCCAATGGCAGTTTAGCGACCCCGCAACAATCTGATCGCTGGGTCCGTGACGCCCAAAGAATGAGACTGCATTTACAATTAGATAATGACGAAGTCATGAGAACATTGCCAACAGGTGCACGGGCAACTGTGCAGATAATGCCAGAAAATAGTTTGCTGAACTTATTAGCTCATGGGCAAATTAAAGCCATCAGTATGCTGCACTATATCTATTAACATCATACATTTGATAGCTGCGCTATATCTATTAACATCATACATTTGATAGCTGCGCTATTTTAAATATATTACAGCGACACAAGGCAACAATCATGTTACTAAGATTTAATCCCATGACAGCCAATGATTTACGTCAATGTCTACGTATTGCCACTGCTGGCACGATTGGCTTTACTTTGTGCAAACTGTTCGGCTTTAGTAATGGGGTGTTTTTTACTGTTACCCCTATGGTATTGCTAGGGCTAGCACCTGTGCTCACCGCCCATGTTGCGCGGCAGGTGTTGGCGTCTTCGGTCACCGCTGGATTAGTGGTAGGCGTTATCGGTGGTTTATTTGGTGGTCATCCAGTCTTAATGACCCTGATTATTTTTGGGGTGTTTATTGGCTTTTTTAGCGCCATGACCCGTGGCAGCTTTTTTCTATATGGTGCCAATAGCTTACTTAATCTGAGCATCATGCTTAATTTTGCCAGTTACCCTGATACCGATCTAAACAGTCTTATCGGCGCTAATCTGGGCGCCACAATACTGGCCATCATTATCGCCTATATCATGGTTACATTAATCCCTGATGTTGAACCCAGAAAATTGACAAAACCACCAGCAAAGTCAGTATATCGAATGCGACATGAGGTTTTACTGGGGGCAAGCGTTGCCACGGCATCTTTTATTGTCTTTCAAATATTTAACCTCAAAGACTCTATGTCGGCGCAAGCTGCCACAATTTTATTACTTTACCCGATGCATTTTACTGGAGTATTAAATTATGCCCTTAAGCGGGCGACGGGTACTTTTTTAGGGGTAACATTTGGTGTGTTAGCCCAGTTGTTTCTTTATGACTGGTCGGGGCTGCTTATCTTAGTGGTGCCAGTTTTATGGTTCGGGTTAATGCTATTTAGCCAAGTTCATGTAAAAGAAAACGTCGGCGCAGGCGTTGGTTTTGGAGCCATGACCACGCTGGGTATTTTATTTGGCCAATACCTCAGCCCAGGGAGCGATCTGATATATAGCGCACTTTACCGCATTAGTAGTATTTTGGTTGCCATAGTTGCGACTTTATTGCTGTGTTGCATCATGCACACTTTGCTTAACCGATTTGCTGCAACCCGCTTAAGTTATCAGTAATGCTGCTAATGATTAAGCTAGCCAGATAAAAGATCGCGATTGATTAATCGATCATGGGGACAAAACCCGCTTGTGACTCAACATTAGCTAACCATTGTTGGATATTGGGATAAACCGCTAAATCAAAGCCACCTTCATGGGCCACATGGGTATAGGCATAAAGCGCAATATCAGCAAGGCTAAATAGCTCACCGAGCATAAATGCCTGCCCTGCTAACTGGTTATCAAGTAATTTTAATACCTTACGCCCCTGAATTTGTAAGTGATCAAACTCTGCTTGTCGCTCTACTGGCATACCTTGATAAAGTTTGATAAACCGCGCTACAGCAATACAAGGCTCGTGACTGTATTGCTCAAAGAACAACCATTGATACATTAAGGCTTTATTAAATTCATCAACCGGAATTAACCCCGAGCCTGCGGCCAAATAACCAATAATGGCATTAGACTCGGCTAGCACTCGACCATCATCTAGCTCAATAATCGGTAACTTACCATTGGGATTTTTAGCTAAAAAAGCCTTGGTTTGGCAGCCTCCAGCCATAATGTCCACGTCTTGCCATTGATAATCAATGTTAAGTAGCGCCAGAGTCAGCTTTATTTTGTAACAGTTACCTGATTTTTCATCGCCATAAACAGTTATCATTGCTCATCCTTTTGCTGTTAACGCGCTTTATTTCGTTTATTAATCCTTCATTGGCCTACTTCACTAAACTTGATATTAACGCCCTTAATGCCGCTGGTTTAATCATTTTAGCCATATAGTGATAACCACGTTTTTGTACATCTTCAACCAAATCCTTATTCGTATTAGCCGTTATCAAAATCCCGGGTAAATGCTCACCGTAGCGCGAACGAATACCATCCATAGCATCGACACCATTTTGATTATTATCCAAATGGTAATCGGCTAAGACGATATCAGGAGCAACACCTTTAAGGCCAAGTTTAATGCGGGCATCGGCTAAATCGGTTGCACAAATCACCTCACACTTCCAGCGAGTTAATAAACTTTCAAGCCCTGCTAATATCGCCTCTTCATTATCAATACACAGCACTTTCACCCCAGCTAATGGCTGAGTTAAGCTTGGCACTGGTTTGACTGATTTTTCACTGATGGTTTCCCCTAAAGGCACGATAATGGAGAACACTGAACCTTGACCAAGTTTTGATGAAACCTGAATTTGATGATCTAACACTTTACTTATTCGATCAGCAATGGCGAGCCCTAAGCCTAAGCCACTGACATTTTGGCTACTGGGATGATTTAAGCGTTTAAACTCTTTAAATATCTCTTCTGTTTCATGCTCATCAATGCCACAACCAGTATCTAACACCTGAATTTCGAGATACTTACCTCGGCGGCGACAACCCAATAGCACTTTTCCGCCTCGAGCATAGCGGTAAGCATTGGTTAAAAAGTTTTGTAATATGCGCCTTAGCAACGATAAATCTGAGTTTACCGTGGCATTACAAGGGACCATATTGAAGCGAATTTGCGTGTCTTTTGACATGGCCTCAAACTCAACAGCAAGACCTGTGAGTAAGTCGGCAATAGCAAAATCACGGCGATTAACCTCCACCATGCCTGAATCAAGCTTTGAGATATCCAATAAATCAGTTAATAACTCCCCCGCTGTACGCAAGGAGTTGTTGATATGGGATAAAGTGGTTTGCCCTTCTAAATCAAGGTTTGGGTATTGCGCTAATGAGGCGGTAAATAACCTTGCAGCATTAAGTGGCTGCATAAGATCATGCCCAACAGCGGCAAGAAAACGACTTTTTGACGCATTAGCCATTTCCTCTTGGGCCTTTGCTTCTAGTAGTTCGCTGTTAAGCATTGCCAGTTCATAGGTACGTTCTTGTACTCTACTTTCAAGGGTTTCATTGGCTTCAAGTAAGGCTTTTTCTTGCTGACGATATTGCGTGATATCGGTAAAGGTCATCACAAAGCCGCCATCTGGCATTGGATTGCCTTGAATTTTTATCACTTTACCGTCTCGGCGTTGTCGCTCTGAGGTATGCTCTGTACCCGCGCGCATATGTTGCACCCGCATCTCAACTTGTTCTTCAACTTCACCTACACCGCAATAGCCTCTGGCAGCGTTAAAACGTACCACCTCACTAATGGGCATCCCTTGCTTTAAAAAACCATCAGGATAATCGTATAGCTCAGCATATTTATAATTCCATGCGACCAGATTTAAATCTTTGTCCACCACACTCATGCCTTCATAAGCATGTTCAATGGCGCCGCGTAACATATCCTGGCTTAACATGACTTTGGTTGAAGCTTCATCCACTAAACTAAAAACTTCATCAAGGGCTAAATCGCGCCCTTGTAACACCGATTCCATCACCAATGAGGCGCTCGATGCTCCTAGCACACCTGCAAGCATATGCTCTGTGTGCGAAATTAACGCTTCATCTGCCACTTTATGCCAAGAGTCACTTCTTACTGCTGCAGGGGAGTATTGACTAAAGCTTTCATAAGCGCGGGTTGGACTGACAAAGCGACTGGCAAGAATTAATAAGTCTTGCTGTGATATCGCCCCATGCTTACGGTTACTGTCCTTTTTAATAATGCCTGGATTAATAAAATGGCTGGCTTGAATGCGCTCAGCAACCCCTGCTCTAAACCATAGTGAGCCTAAAATATAAAAGGCAATATTGGCTAATAGCGCCACTAAAGTGTCATCCACTTCCGGACTAATAGATGCCAAAATCCCAGTATCGCCCACTAAGCCTACGCTGCGCTCAAATAAAATATAACACCACAATGAAAAGCCTACTGCTAAGCCTAAAAATACCCCAGCACGATTACCATACTTCCAATACAAGCCACCTATGAGTGCGGGTGCTAGCTGAGCAAAAGCACCGAATGATAGCTGGCCAAGGTGAGATAACGATTCATTACTACCAAATATTAAGTAACTAAAATAACCCAAGGCCAAAATAATGATGATGGCTAAACGGCGCGCATTTAATAAAAAACGCGCAAATTGATTGAAATTCGTGCCAGTGATTTTACCGGTACGTAGCATGACTGGGACTAACCATTCGTTACTGATCATGACACTAATGGTCACAACAGCAACAATCACCATACCAGTCGCTGCTGAAAGCGTACCTAATAAGGCAATAACGGCGAGAACAGGCTGATCCAATGCTAAAGGCAGGTTAATCACATAAGTGTCTGCCGCCACGGTATCACCAAGTAATAATTTACCAGCAAGGGCTAATGGCGCCACAAATAAACCAAACATGGCCAAATACAAAGGAAAGATCCAGCGGGCTTTTTTTAATACCCCTTCTTCTGCACATTCAACCACCATCACATGAAATTGCCTTGGCATACACATAAAGGCGGCAATCCCCACCAGCATTTCCGGTAAAATTGATGCGATATTTAAGATGCCATGGTTGATGAGTTCTTTGTCTTTCGCTTGTTGCCAGATATCATCAAAACCATCAAAAAAGCCATAAGTAATCACCACCCCGACAATCAAAAAGGCGACTAATTTAATCAGTGACTCAAAAGCGATCGCCACCATCATCCCAGGGTTATGTTCGGTGGCATCCAGTTTACGAGTGCCAAATAAAATTGCAAAAATGGCCAAAATGAAAGTGATCACCAGTGGGATACTGACGCCATTTAAAGGTAAATTATCTGGTTGAAATAAATTAAGGCTAAATACCATGGCTTTAAGTTGCAGCGCGATATAAGGCATGATGCCGCAAAGTGCGATTAGGGTGACAATAGCAGCAAGGGTTTGAGATTTGCCGTAACGCGCGGCAATAAAATCGGCTACTGAGGTGATATTTTGCGCTTTAGAGACCAAAACCATTTTGCGTAATACCCCAAAACCTAGGGTAAAAATCAGTATTGGCCCAAGATAAATCGGTAAAAAAGACCATAAATCGTTCGCTGATTGACCAACAGTGCCAAGAAAGCTCCAAGAAGAACAGTAAACCGCTAGACTTAAGCCGTATATCCAGACTTGAACTTTTTTAGTGATTTTACTAAACCAACGTTCAGCGCCCCACGCCAGTATAAACAGTAACGACACATAGCAAATTGCAATCACAGCAACGACTAAGGTTAAATTCATAGCTTTCTCTTTTTATTATATTCGCTTATTAATTATGCAATAATTTTGCGTTATTTGCATGAGATGTTAACACGCGCAACAAACTAAATATTAAGGATATTTTAAAACTAGACCAAGGTCTAATGGAGTTAACATCATCATGCAGAGGATACTTTCATAACGCAAATTTTGACAAAGGGAAGCCATATGAGCTCGCAGTCTCTCTACAAAGTACCAGCCGATTTCGCTAAAAATGCACTGGTCGATAATGATAAGTATAAAAAAATGTACCAAGAATCTGTGGTTAATCCTGAAGGTTTTTGGAGAGAACACGGTAAGCGCATCGATTGGATCAAGCCTTATACCAAAATTAAACAAACCTCTTTTGATGATCATAATCTGTCTATTGAATGGTTTTATGATGGCACATTGAACGCATCTGCAAACTGCTTAGACCGCCACTTAGAAGATAACGGCGACCGCGTTGCTATTATTTGGGAAGGTGATGATGCTAATGAGCAACGTAAAATCACTTATCGTGAACTGCATACTGACGTATGTAAATTTGCCAACGCCCTGCGTAGCCAAGGTGTATGTAAAGGCGATGTAGTCACAATTTATATGCCTATGGTGCCAGAAGCGGCCGTTGCTATGCTGGCTTGTGCCCGCATTGGTGCGATCCATTCGGTAGTATTTGGCGGCTTCTCACCTGATTCAATTGCATCACGTGTGATTGATGGCAAATCAAAAGTTTTGATCACCGCTGATGAAGGCGTACGTGGTGGCCGTAAAATTCCGCTTAAACGTAGCATTGATGAAGCGCTTAATAACCCAGATGTAGATTGTGTCGAAAAAGTCATTGTACTTAATCGAACTGGTGGGGACATTGACTGGGTTGAAGGCCGAGATATTTGGTGGAGCGATGTCGTTGCAACGGCATCTGAGCATTGCCAAGCAGAAGAAATGGGCGCTGAAGACCCACTATTTCTTTTATACACTTCAGGCTCAACCGGTAACCCGAAAGGTGTGTTGCATACCACTGGGGGTTATATGGTTTACGCCTCAATGACTCACGAGTATGTTTTTGATTACAAAGAAGGTGAAGTCTATTGGTGTACTGCTGATGTGGGTTGGATCACCGGTCACTCCTACATGGTATATGGTCCACTAGCCAATGGCGCAACTATCCTTATTCATGAAGGGGTACCAAACTCTCCAAATCCTGCTCGCCTTGGTGAAATGGTTGACCGTCATAAAGTTAATATTTTATATACTGCGCCAACGTTAATTCGCGCTTTAATGGCAGAAGGTAAAGAACAGTTTGATGGTTTTGATGGTAGCTCATTACGGGTAATGGGTTCGGTGGGTGAGCCCATTAACCCAGAGGCTTGGCGCTGGTACCATGAAGTGATTGGTCATGAATCCTGCCCAATTGTGGATACATGGTGGCAGACTGAAACCGGCGGTATTTTGATTAGCCCACTACCTGGTGCCACAGATGCAAAACCGGGCTCTGCAACCCGTCCATTTTTTGGGGTTCAGCCGGCATTAGTCGATAACATGGGTAATATTCTTGAAGGCGCTGTTGACGGTAACTTGGTTATTCTTGACTCTTGGCCAGGCCAAATGCGAACCGTCTTTGGCGACCATGATCGTTTTGCCTTAACTTACTTTAAAACCTTTAGAGGTATGTACTTCACTGGTGACGGCGCTCGTCGTGATGAGGATGGTTATTACTGGATCACTGGCCGTGTTGATGACGTAATCAACGTATCGGGTCACCGCCTTGGTACTGCAGAAGTTGAAAGCGCGCTTGTATCACATGATCTTGTAGCTGAAGCCGCGGTTGTGGGTTATCCCCATGACATTAAAGGCCAAGGCATTTATGCCTATGTAACCTTAATTAACGGCGTTGAAGAAACAGAAGAGTTACGTCAAGGGCTACGTCAATGGGTTCGTAAAGAAATTGGCGCACTGGCTACCCCAGATTTAATTCAATGGGCTGGCGGTTTACCTAAAACACGTTCAGGTAAAATCATGCGTCGCTTCTTACGTAAAATAGCCGCAAATGAAGTAACAAACCTAGGTGATTCTTCTACCCTGGCTGATCCAGCGGTGATTGATACCTTGATTGAGTCGCGTTTAAACAAAACTGAATAACAGCAGTTTTAAATAAGAGGTTATTAAGTACTCCCCACCCTCTTACCAACCTGAGAACTCCTGACCAGATTCTCGTTGCCCCCTCACTGAGGGGGCTTTTTTTTATATTTGATATAATTATTCTGGCTTAAAACTCTATCAACCCATGCTGAAATGATATGTATTAGCCGATTTTTATTGAATATGCTGCGCCGCGCTAGCTTACATTCATGTTAAAGTATCCAGCATAATCAATATCAAATAATAAACTATTTCATACTTACTTATGTCTGCAACCATTTCACTTCGCGATTACCAACAAGACTCTGTTAACGCTGCTATAACCCATTTTAAGCAATCTAATGACTCTGCAGTGCTGGTACTTCCAACAGGTGCAGGCAAAAGTATTGTGATAGCTGAACTGGCCCGTATTGCCCGTGGTAACGTTTTAGTATTGACCCATGTGAAAGAACTGGTGGCACAAAATGCAGAAAAAGTGGGGTTACTCACAGAAGATGCCAATATTTATTCTGCGGGCTTAAAACAAAAAAAAGCCCATGGTAAAACCGTGGTTGCTAGTGTGCAATCAGCAGCGCGAAAGCCCGAGCAATTCAACCAACCCTTTTCATTGGTGATTATTGATGAATGTCACCGCGTCAGTAATGATAAAGATAGTCAGTATCAACAGTTATTAACCCACCTCAAAAAAATTAATCCACAAATTAAACTGTTAGGGCTAACTGCCACGCCTTATCGATTGGGTTTGGGTTGGATATATCGACATCATTACCATGGCAAAATGGGCAATGCTGACAAGCCAGTATTTGAAAAGTGCATTTTTGAATTACCTATGCGGCCGCTCATTAAAAAAGGCTACTTAACCGCGCCCAAAATATTTGACGGCTTAAGCGCCCAATATGACTTTAGTCAGTTAGAGCCGAGTAATACAGGTGAGTACCCGCAAAAAGAGGTCGATGATCTGTTAAACCATCAAGGCCGCGCAACCACAGCTATCATAAAACAAGTACAACAGTTATCAGACTCACGTAAAGGAGTGTTGATTTTTGCGGCCACTGTTCGACATGCAAAAGAAGTACTTAAATTATTAAATGACGATGCGGCACTCATTACAGCAGATACACCACATGCAGAACGCGATGACATTATTAGTCAGTTCAAACAACAAAAAATTAAATTCATCGTCAATGTTGCTGTATTAACCACCGGCTTTGATGCCCCACATGTCGATTTAATCGTTATTTTAAGGCCCACTGCATCAGTAAGCTTATTTCAACAAATGATTGGCCGAGGTTTACGTTTAGCACCAGATAAACAAGATTGCTTAGTCATTGATTATGCGGCTAACGGTTATGATTTATATTTTCCTGAAGTAGGACAAGTAAAACCCAATAGTAAATCTGTGCCAGTACAAGTACATTGCCCTGTATGCCAATTTGCCAATACGTTTTGGGGTTTAGTTGATAATGACGGCGATATCATTGAACACTTCGGTAGGCGCTGTCAGGGGCTTATAGATACTGTTAATTCTGGTGTTCAACAATGTGATTTTAGATTTCGTTCTAAAGCTTGCCCTGATTGTGGCGCTGAAAATGATATCGCGGCACGTATTTGTCATACGTGTCAATCGACCCTTATTGATCCTGATAAACGCTTAAAGCAGGTATTGTCGTCTCAACATCATCATTTATTTAAATGCCAAGAAATGCAGCTTATCGAAGAAAATGGCAAACTTGTGGTGCAGTACTTTGATATTGAATCGAATGACTTTAAAGAATACTTTAATATGGACACACCAGCGCAGCGTCGCGCTTTGTTTGCCATATTTATCTCACCTCATTCTCGAACACCCGGCATGAAGCACCCACAATATAAAAAGCCTGCCGATTTAATCGCCCATAGTGAGCATTTTAAAAAGCCGGACTTATTACTTTTTAAAAAACAAAAGCATAAATGGGATTTAGTCGAAAAGTTTTTTGACTATAAAGGCCGTTATAAAACAATCACTGAGAGTAGTTTCTAGTCGCTGCGCTTATACAATATCAATTCAACAAAACTTATGGTATAAATCCTCAAATCAAAATAAGGAGTCACTATGTTTGTTGTTATTTTTGGCCGTCCAGGCTGTCCATATTGTGTTCGTGCTGTTGAATTATCAGAAAAATTAACCGCGCAACGTGACGATTTTAAATTCAAATATGTCGATATTCACGCTGAAGGTATTTCTAAAGCAGACTTAGAGAAAACCGTTGGTAAGCCAGTTGAAACAGTACCGCAAATCTTCGTTGATGAAGTTCATGTTGGCGGTTACACAGAATATGATAAGTACGTTCGCGACAATAAATTAGTTGCTTAATCACCAATGATTACAACTAAGCTGCGTTGAGCGCATTTCGCAGACAAGAAAAAGGGTTAATTCATTGAATTAACCCTTTTTTGTTTTTAACAGAAATATTTTTTATAAAACGTATTTAGCAGAGAATAATACTCGGCTTAAATCACCATCTGCGCCACTTTCTTTTTCGTTCATCGCATACATATACTCAACACCAAAAGTTAACGGTTTTGTTGGAGAGTACAGTAAATTGATATAACCAGAATACGAACTCGCATTTACAGCATCGCTTGAAAGCGTGGTATCGTTATCAATTTCTAGTGCAGCCAAGGTAAAACTACTACGTAATTTGTCATTCCACCAATGACGGTAAGAGGCAAAGCCACCGTACGAGCTAATCGTCTTAATATTACCTGACTCATCTAAGTTACCGGCATTAGCAAAGTTAAGTGCCATATAGCGACCTAGACCTTCACCATATGTGGCCGAAAACTTAAAGTCATCATCACCAACGGGAATAACACCAGCAAGACTGACACCATAGCCTACTTCGGACGAGTCAACAGCTTCAGTACCTACATTTTGCTCTACATTCAACTGTCGAACCATTGCAGCAAGTGAAATTGCAGAGCCTCCTTCAGACTTAAAATTATAACGAGCAACGACATCAGGAACCATACCGCTACCGCTGGTCACTCTTGACGCTGTATCATATTGATTTACGGTTGTTTCTGGGTTCTCTACCGCAATTTGAAAGCCGCCATTGGTATAACGGATCATCGCTTGACGCACAAACGGCGTACCATCTGCAGCACCGACAAAGTCTAGATTTTCAGGTAATGCACCTGGATTTTGGAAGGTTGTCCATGTTTGACCAACAGTCCAATTGTCATAACTGACAAAGGCTTGTCGAATTCGCGGGGAATAACTGTTTGATACTCGCTCATTACCATCTGTATGAGTCATAAAATCAAGTTCGATAAATCCCGAGAGTTTATGACCATCAAAGTCTGATACGGTTTTAAAATTAAAACGAGTTTCGCGGGCTTGAAAGTCGACGACTTCCTTACCGTTACCAGCTTCACCATAAATGGTACCTGGTACATAAAATTGACGAGATAAGTTACCTGAATCTGGTGCCCCATTGCTATAGCTGCTGAACATCACATCAGCTTTAACATAACCACCAAACTCCATTTCTGTATCTGCATAGGTGACATTACTCATTGCTAGTAAAGAACACCCTATTACTAAACCAACTTTTGCTTGTTTCATCATTCTCTCCCTATTCTTTTCATCCCTAGCAATATGACTCACTTAACAAGTAAGCAACATTAGCAATAGGTCTATTAGACAAAAGTAGGTGAGCAACGAAAAAATAAGCCCTAAAGACTGACGCTCGACCAAATAAAGGCAAGAAGATTCAAAGTTTGGAAGTGAAAAAATGAAAATTAACGCTAAATAGTAAAGTGATTGTAAAAATGATAAAACGAAAAATAACAGAGGGATATTTAAGGGGAAATGACCTGAATTAAAGCCGAACAGGCAATCTCACTTTCAGAAAAGTGGTGGGTCGTGAAGGATTCGAACCTTCGACCAATTGGTTAAAAGCCAACTGCTCTACCAACTGAGCTAACGACCCATCTTGATTTTATCAACACTAATGTCTTGATTGGAACAAAAGCCAACTGTCTGTTTTGAACAAGCAACTGAGCTAACGACCCATCTAGTTTTACGTAACGATTCATTACGTCTGAATTAAAGCCAAACCGGCAATCTCACTTTCAGAAAAGTGGTGGGTCGTGAAGGATTCGAACCTTCGACCAATTGGTTAAAAGCCAACTGCTCTACCAACTGAGCTAACGACCCATCTAGTTTTACGTAACGATTCATTACGTCTGAATTAAAGCCAAACTGGCAATCTCACYTTCAGAAAAGTGGTGGGTCGTGAAGGATTCGAACCTTCGACCAATTGGTTAAAAGCCAACTGCTCTACCAACTGAGCTAACGACCCATCTAGTTTTACGTAACGATTCATTACGTCTGAATTAAAGCCAAACTGGCAATCTCACCTTCAGAAAAGTGGTGGGTCGTGAAGGATTCGAACCTTCGACCAATTGGTTAAAAGCCAACTGCTCTACCAACTGAGCTAACGACCCATCTAGTTTTACGTAACGATTCATTACGTCTGAATTAAAGCCAAACTGGCAATCTCACCTTCAGAAAGTGGTGGGTCGTGAAGGATTCGAACCTTCGACCAATTGGTTAAAAGCCAACTGCTCTACCAACTGAGCTAACGACCCATCTTGGTTTTATCAACACTAATGTCTTGATTGGAACAAAAGCCAACTGTCTGTTTTGAACAAGCAACTGAGCTAACGACCCATCTAGTTTTACGTAACGATTGATTACGTCTGAATTAAAGCCAAACCGGCAATCTCACTTTCAGAAAAGTGGTGGGTCGTGAAGGATTCGAACCTTCGACCAATTGGTTAAAAGCCAACTGCTCTACCAACTGAGCTAACGACCCATCTTGGTTTTATCAACACTAAAGTCTTGATTGGAACAAAAGCCAACTGTCTGTTTTGAACAAGCAACTGAGCTAACGACCCATCTTAAAGCTTTCAGAATAATTGAAGTCTATAAATAGTATTCAATCAATCTGTCATCAAAATAAGTTAATCTAACTCATTCAAATGACCCCAGAACGTCGCTCCGTTCTGAGGGCGCCTATAATACCTTTTTCATTTGCTCATGCAAGCGCAATTTAGCGTTTTTTTGCCGTTTGCACTAAAAACAAACTAAGAGGCTGTTTTTAGGTTAAATTAGGGTTACAACGCAGACAATTGTTGCTGTGCTAAACGTGCCGACGCACTATTTGTGTATTCTTTAAGCACTCGATTGTAAAAAGTAGTTGCGGTAGCTTTATCACCTTCTTTTTCAGCAATCATGCCTAACTTAACTAAACTATCACCACGCTTATTAGAATTAGGATATTTAGTGACCACAGCATCAAAAGCTTGCTTCGCTTCAGTAAAGGTACCTTTATTAAACAACAGTTGCCCTAACCAATAATTTGCATTTGCTGCATAAGTGGAATCAGGGTATTGCTTAATAAAATTACTAAAGGCAGGAATAGCCTCATCGTACTTACGTTCTTTAAGCACTAAATTCACCGCTTGCTCGTAACTTGCAGTTTCACCTAAGCTAGATGGGCCTGCTGAAGCGGCATTATTTTCAGCAACGGTAACCGTAGTCGCCGCTGCACTAGCTGATAAATTAGCAATTTCTTCATACAACTGACGTTGACGCTGTAACATTTGACTAATTTGATAGTCTTGCTGCTCAGTAATGCCTCGCAAATCTAATACTTCACGTTGCAAAGTATCTAAACGCTGCTGCGCTTCAAATTCCGTTTGTTGTTTTGCTTTAATGATACGCTCGAGACGAGATATACGATCGTCATTTGAACCACCAGCAAGATCTTGCACCGGTGCTGGCGCAGCAGTGGCACCAGCAGCAAAAAACATTGCAGCAAATAAAACAGCATGTTTCATCAATAAACTCCTAAACTGGCCAGCAAGTGCTGGCCTTCCTATTACGTCAGCTCAACCGCGATGATTAGTAAACTAAAACACCACGACGGTTTTTAGCAAAGCCACTCTCGCTACGAGAGAAATCTAATGGCTTTTCTTCACCATAACTAACAACACTCATTTGACTTGGCTGTACACCCATACCTTGAAGGTATTTCGCAATGGCTTTTGCACGTCTTTCACCTAAAGCAATGTTGTATTCAGGTGTACCACGCTCATCGGCATGACCTTCGATTAATACGCGAACATTTGGATGCTCAACTAAGTAATTGCCATGAGCTTGAATAATGGCAGCGTTTTCGCTTTGTACTTCACTGCGGTCAAAATCAAAATAAATGATATTTTGAGCGCGTAATTCTTCTTGCTCTACGCGTTGTTGCTCTTCAGGCGTTAAGATTGGTGCAACGCCTCCTGTTTCAACACCACCAGAACCGTATTCACCGCCAGTAGTTGTGGTTGAGCCACTTGTAGAACCACTTGCATCGGTTTCAGATTCTGAAGTTGTGCTACATGCACCTAATGCCATAACAGGTACAACAACTAACATAGCTTTAAACAACTTATTCAGATTCATTGGAAATCCTTATTAATATTATAAAAATGGTGACCAGGCTGGTGATTTAACTTCACCTTGACCTGCGGGTAATCTTGCTTTAAATCGTCCATCCATAGACACCGCAGCGAGCACTTGCTTGCCTTGGTGTGTAGTACCATAGATAACCATGGTGCCATTTGGTGCAATACTTGGCGACTCATCAAGGGTCGTTGATGTCAGCACTTGCATAAAACGGGTTTGCAAGTCCATTCGTGCAATATTGTATTTCCCGTTAGTACGGTTTACAAAAATCATACTGCGACCATCTGGAGTGATCGTGCCACCTAAGTTCCACTCGCCTTCAAAGGTCATACGTGAAATTTTACCTGTGCTGAGTTTCACTTGGTAAATTTGCGGTTTTCCGCCGCGCTCAGAGGTAAAAATAAGTGATTCTCCATCTGGCATCCACGATGCTTCAGTATCGATAGCATAATGATTAGTAATACGCTTTATCGCTTTACTGGCAATATCGATTACGTAAATTTCAGGCTGCCCATCTTTAGATAGGGTCACAGCAAGCTTTTTACCATCTGGAGAGAAACTCGGTGCGCCATTAATCCCCTGATGAGAACTGACTTTAGTACGCTCTTGGGTATAAATATCTTGCACAAAGATTTCCGCTTTACGGTTTTCAAAGCTCACATAAGCTAAACGTCTGCCATCAGGTGACCAACTTGGTGACATTAATGGCTCAGGCGAGCGAAGTAACATTTGCTCGTTATAACCATCATAGTCGGCAATCATCAAATGGTAAGGAGATTTTTCACCTTGTTTAACTACAACATAAGCGACTCGACTTAAAAATGCCCCGCGAATACCGGTTAATTTTTCATAAACAATGTCACTAATGCGGTGACCATATTGTCTAAACTGTGCTTCACTGATAACAGTTTCACGGCTCTCAAGCAGAAGCTCACTGTTTTTCATTGGGCCTTTATCAGTTTGTAGCTGGGCTTTGACTAAATCAATCAGATCAAAACTCACCAAATATTGATTGGTGCCATAAGGCTTAATTGAGCCCACTAATAACGCTTCAGATGCCGTTGAATTCCACACTTGAGAGGTAAACTCTTTCACAGTGCTGATATTTGCTTGCGGTAAACTGCGCGCATCAAGCGGACTAAATGTGCCACTGCGAGCTAAGTCACTGGTCACCACATCGCTGATACGCTCAGGTGCAGGCCCAGTGCCTTGCCATACAAACGGCATAACCGCGATAGGTCTTGCAGCATCAACACCTTCAGTAATAACGATATCTAATGCAGCATTCGCACTGCTACTTACAAGTACTACAAATAGTGTTAACCATTTTGCCAAAATCTTCATGTGACCCCTTTAATTAAATTCCGGTGATACGGTTAAATTAATTTCTTTCATTTTGTTATACACATCAGCTTCAGAAGAAACTGGTAACCGCCCTGCTTTATTTATCGCAGCTTTCGCTGCACGACAAACAACTTGATCGCCACTTAATGTTTGACTCGCGGTAACAAAGCCATCTGGCGCTAATCGAATTAACACACGGCAACTTTTACCACGCATTGACTCATCAACAACCAAATTACGTTGGATGGTTGATTTAATCATCGCGGTATACTTGTTTACCTCAGATACAACCTGCTTATTACGGGTTGCAGATAAGGCAACTTGCTCAGCAGCCATCGCATCGGCCATTTCTTTTTCCTGGCGAGCTCGTTCAGCTTCTTCGGCTTTACGCTTACGTTCTGCTTCTTCTTTACGTTTTCTGTCTTCTTCACGCTTTTTAGCCGCTGCCGCTTCTTCACGCTGACGCTTTTCTTCAGCTTTTTTCTCTGCAGCTATACGCTCAGCTTCTTGCTGTTTACGAAGTTCGGCGGCCTTTTCTGCTTTGGCTTTTTCTGCAGCTTCTTTTTGCTGCGCAGCCTTAGCGGCATTATTGGCTTTTATGGTTTCTTGCTCTTTTTGCTTACGTTGAATTTCAAGCTGCTTAATACGCTCTTGTTCTTTTCGCACTTCTTCTCTAGCTTTGCGCGCTTGTCTATCAATTTCAGCTTGACGTTGTTTTTCTTTTCGCTCGGCATCGCTTCGTTGTTGTTTAAGTTTTTCAGCATGGTCATTAATGCGCTGCTGTTCAACCACAACGGCCTGCACAATGGGTTCGGATTGGGTTTGTGGTAAATGTTTAGGTTTATCTTCAAAACTAATGCCTAAAGCAAGCACCACGATAACACCAATATGAATGCCGGCAGAAATAACAACGGGTAAAGTTAATTCAGATTTAACAGCCACTAAACTACTCCTCTGGCGAATCAGTCATTAAGCCCACCGCAGGTACACCAGCACCTTGTAAACTGACCATGAGTTGAATCACGTTTTCATATGCAATGCGACGGTCAGCTTTTACTACAACTGGTCTTTCTGGCTCAAGCTGGATCATTGCGCCCACTTGCACTGAAATTTCATCCAAGGAGAGTGGATCGTTATTTGATCCGCTACCCACATTAAGAAAATATTCACCAAACTCATCAATAGAGGCAACAATAGGCGGTTTGCTTTCTGCCGATAATGGTTCAGCTTTGCCTTGAGGTAGTTCCACCTTTACGCCTTGTGAAACAATTGGCGCTGTCACCATAAAAATAATAAGCAGCACCAACATTACGTCGATATAAGGTACAACATTAATTTCGGCAACTGGACGGCGGCGCTTACGTTGATACATTACACCGATTCCTTCTCGCTGTAGGCTTGGCGTTGTAATATGTTAGAAAATTCTTCCATAAAGTTAACGTGGGCCATTTCAAGTTTTTCTACTTGTGTCGAGAAACGGTTATAGGCAATAACAGCTGGAATCGCAGCAAATAACCCCATAGCGGTCGCGATCAAAGCTTCAGCAATACCCGGTGCTACCATAGTTAAAGTGGCATTTTCTACTGTGCCCAATGCAATAAATGAATTCATAATGCCCCATACTGTACCGAACAGGCCGATATAAGGACTGGTTGAACCGATTGTGGCTAATAAAGGTAAATGAGTATCAAGTTTTTCAACTTCACGGGATAAACTGACTCGCATCGCCCTAGATGTGCCGTCCATAACCGCTTCAGGAGACTTACTGTTTGCTGAGCTTAAGCGTGAGTACTCTTTAAAGCCTGCGACAAATAATGCTTCAAGGCCAGTCAATGATTCGCCGCGAATTGACAACTCTTTGTAAAGTTTATTCAAATCCACACCAGACCAAAAAGTATCTTCAAATTTTATTGATTTAGCGCGGGCTGAGTTGAGCAATTTACGGCGCTGAATGATTACCGCCCACGAGGCAATAGATAAACATAATAAGGTTAGCATCACTAACTTAACGAGAAGACTTGCCTCTAGAAAAAGACCGATAAAAGAAATTTCAGCTTGCACGATTAAACTCCTGCACAATATTGGATGGAATAGCCCTAGGTCTCATTCGAGATAAAGCAATACAAGCGACAACAATAGTGGCTTCACAATAGCTAACACCATTATCATCTAGCAATCGCTGTTTAAATATCAGCGAGGCTTTTTTTAATTCTGTGAGCTCAGATTCAACAATTAAGTTCTGCTCGAATCTTGCAGCAACTTTAAAGTCTAGCTCAGCATGTTTCACCACAAAAGCAATGT
Organism: Shewanella sp. UCD-KL21; assembly: GCF_001957135.1. GTDB lineage: Bacteria > Pseudomonadota > Gammaproteobacteria > Enterobacterales > Shewanellaceae > Shewanella. The sequence goes on from NZ_MPHK01000002.1 coordinate 24,014, forward strand.
CATCAGCTAACAATTCAGTTTGCTTTATTCCCATAGCTTTTAACCACTCAGTGCGAGCACGTTCGAAAAAGTTTAAATAATTCGAATGATAAACAACACCACCAGCATCGGTGTCTTCATAATAAATAGAAATAGGCCATGTAAACATAATTAGCGATTGTGAATTTTGCGTAATAAAAGATGGCTTACTATACCGAGTACCACCACGCTTGTGAACAAAGCGACCTAGCAAAACGGTGATTATTTTAGGGTTTAAGACTTAATTTGGCATTAAAATATGGCTTTTGCAGAGATATTGGCGGCAAATGAATAAAGTTTAATGTTAGCACCTTTTGCAGTTACATTTAGGTAACATAAAAATTGAGATTAACATCATGAATAAGCTGTAAATCTAGGCCTTTCAAGATATTAATCTCAACATAAATTATCACTAATGAATTTTGGCCGGAATAGCTAAACCAAAACTGTGCCACAAGAAACTGTATATATCCGCAGCTTCATCAATTTTCATGGCAGTAGGTTTACCAGAGCCATGACCAGCATTGGATTCAATACGCATAATCACCGGCTTGTCTGCTTGTTGATGTTTTTGCATCATCGCAGCAAATTTAAAGCTATGCAGTGGCACAACGCGGTCATCATGATCTGCTGTCATCACCATAGTGGCAGGATAATCTCCTGGTTTGACATTATGATACGGAGAGTATGCTAATAATGCAGGGAATTGCTCAGCCACATCGGCGCTGCCATATTCACTGACCCAGGCCCAACCTATGGTAAACTTCTGAAAACGCAGCATATCGAGCACACCGACCGCTGGCAGTACTGCGGCAAATAAATCAGGTCGCTGTGTTAATACCGCGCCCATCAATAAACCACCATTACTGCGACCATAAGCACCTAACTTTGATTTGTTGGTGTAACCATTATCAATCAGGTATTCCGCAGCAGCGTAATAGTCATCAAACACATTCTGCTTTTTATCGAACATGCCTGCTTGATGCCAACTTTCGCCATATTCTGCCCCGCCGCGGATATTGGGAACGGCATATATTCCGCCCATATCAAGCCAGGCAATATTTGCAGGGCTAAAACGTGGTGTCATCGAAATCGAAAAGCCACCATAGGCATAGAGCAGTGTTGGGTTGTCGCCATTAAGGCTTACCCCTTTTTTATAAGACACCATCATTGGAATACGGGTGCCATCTTTACTGGAATAAAACACTTGCTCAGAAACGTAGTCATCGGGATTAAACGAAACTTTAGGCTGATTATATAAACTGGTTTCACCGCTTCTAAAATCAAACTTATAAATCGTTTGCGGTTGCACATAGCTATTGAAGGCAAAATAAAAATAATCTTTACTGCGTTTTCCGTATGGGCCTAAAACACGCCCTTTACCTGGAAGCGCAACATCTTGCCTTTTGGTGCCATTTAAACCGTATATCGATACTTTACCTAATACATCATGTAGGTAACTCACTACAAAGTTATCATGGACAATCGCAATATCGTTAATGGGATCGCTAGACTCAGGGATAATGGTTTGCCAATGGGCTTTTTCTGGGCGATTAATATTTATCTCAATGACTTTTCCATTTGGCGCATCTAAATCTGTCTTAAAATAGAAGTGCTCTTCATCATTACCAAGGAAAACATATTGAGCTTCTAAATCGGTGATTAACTCAACCACTTTAGCATCAGCAGATTGCAGTGACTTATAGAAGAACCGATTGCGGCTATCAGTGCCTTGAGTGACAGTTAATAATAAGTAGTCACCCTTTTCGGTTATTTCAGCTCCAAAGCCCCAATCTTTGTTTTGTGGTCGCTCATAAATAAGTATATCTTCAGCTTGCTGGGTACCAATTTTGTGGTAATACACTTTTTGATTAAAATTGACATCAGCCAGTGCATCGCCACCGACTGGTGCATCATAGCGAGAATAATAAACACCTTGGTTATTGGCGTCCCACGTGGCGGTTGAAAACTTAATCCACTCCAATTTATCGACCAGCGCTGCGCCAGAGGCAATATCAATGAACTGCCATTGCTGCCAGTCAGATCCAGATTTTGAAACGCCGTAGGCCAGTGTTTTACCGTCATTACTGACAGAAACACCAGATAGCGCAACGGTACCGTTTTCAGAAAGTGTATTGGGGTTAAGTAATTCTTTGGAATTGCCATCTTTGTCAGTTACATACAACACAGACTGTGACTGCAAGCCGTCATTTTGATAGAAAAAAGTATTTGAGCCATGTTCAAATGGCGCTGACACTTTCTCAAAATTCCATAACGCTGTTATGCGATCAACCACAGCTTGCTTATTGTTAATGTTATTTAAATACTGACTACCAAAATCTTGTTGTTGTTTAACCCACTGTTCAGTTTCTGGCGTATTTTGCTCTAAATGTCTGAAAGGATCGGCAACACTCACACCGTGTAGTGTTTCAACTAAATCTTGTTCGACTATATTTGGATAAGAATATTTAGTGGTACTTGTGACTTGTTCTACCGTGGAGTCTGGTGCGTGTTGACAACCAGCAAGTACAGTTCCAAGGACAATGGAGAGTAGTGAACCCTGTAATAAGGGCATTTTTATTATCATTTTTAAGCAACCTTCTTTTGCATTGTGGCTTCATGCCTGAAAGTAATATACCTCAAAATATAATTATTGCGACAATCTGTATTTATTTAGTGATTACAAGACTATTTCATAGGCTTATCACAAGATTATTTATAATAAAAATAAGTAGCCAGATACTTTAATTGAATAACTTAACAATTGATTATCATCAAATCTTGGGCGTTTACGACTAAATATGCACACTAGATGATTATTAATTTACTTATTGCGCTTTTAGTTCATAAATGGGTGCTTAAGCGCTAAAGTCCAATCAAAAGTAGCATTAGTTTTTTTAATGCGAAGATGGAATTTTTCTAGTTTGTCAGCTTAGAGCAAAGTCTCTAATATATGCCTTGTTTTCAGGACATAGCTTATTAAGTTGACATAGCTTACTGAGTTATAGAAAACCAAGAACTTCTAGTTGATGTATCCCAATACCTCAACTTATCCCTGGTTCTTATGCTTGACTTCCTTCCTTGAATTTGTGAATACAAATTTTTTGCCCACTTTATTAAGTGGGCTTTTTTTTGCCTGTTTTTCGAGAATAAGACACAAATAGTAGAGACAAAAAAGGCCTAATCACCTGACTAAGCCAATTAGACAATTTATCATCTGTAGCTTAAATCGTTTTAGAAATTTTAATCACGACTCGACGGTTGCGATCTCTTTCTTCTGAAAGTTGATTCGATGCCACATGGCGTCTTTCACCATGACCGGTTTTATGAATTCTGCTTTGCTCAATACCACTGGCAACTAATAAATCGGCCACAGAATCGGCACGTCTATCCGATACCCTTTGGTTAACCGAACGCCCACCATAACTATCGGTATAAGCGTCAACAAACACTAGCTCAACATCAGGGTCATAAGATAAGTATTCCTGCACTCGGTTTAATTGATGCTTAGAGAAGCGGGTTAATGCCGTGCCGCCTGCTTCATAATTAAGTACAGTAAATGCGATATCGTCAAAACTATAAGGTAATAGCGTGGACAAACAAGAGCGGAATTGACGATATTCGCCACCAAAATTAGCTGCTGATAACCCTACCTCGACTTTATCGGTACGGTTGTACCAATCAGCATAATAAAATGTCGGCTGCATGCCTTTACTTAATTCTGTCAGCATCGACCAAGCGGCTTTACGCGGCACTTCACCGTTAAACTGCTTATGGTAGGTTAAGGTGGTGATCTCTTTTGCATTAACGCCAGGTCGCCATTGGGGCGCTTTACTGATCAGCTGCGCCTCGGTGATTTGATCGGGTTTATTCCACATATCAAGACTAAAATTCAAATTTAAGTCTTTACCTGCACGACTCGTGAAAATAGCTTTGCCGTATGCAGGGATGTCATGTTCAAGCCGGCACTCTATCGGGCTACTTTCGCTTAGACGCCACATCGAGTCATCAAGAGACGCAACATATTGTTGTAAATCAGCTTGTGCTGAAGATACAAAACAAAAACTGCTTACTAAAAGTAATTTACGCCACATAAAAACATCCCGATTGCTGGTCACATAATTTTTATCGGCAGTATTTAATTTTTCTTTAGCAGAATTATTCGCCGATCAAACATGACACCGAGGCGCAGTTTTAGCATAATAGCCGCCAGAATGAAGAATGAGGTTTTTAATGAGCGATATCTGCGACGCAAACAAATTCAAACACCGCTTTAGAGGTTACTTCCCTGTAGTTATCGATGTCGAGACTGCGGGATTTAATGCTGCAACTGATGCGTTGCTAGAAATAGCTGTCACCACCCTTAAAATGAATGATGATGGTGTGATTGAATTGGATAAAACCATTCACTTTCATATCGAGCCTTTTGAAGGTGCCAATCTTGAACCTGAAGCCTTAGCCTTTAATGGGATTGATCCAACCAATCCATTACGTGGTGCTATTGACGAAAAACAAGCATTTCTAGAAATCTTCAAAATGGTTAAAAAAGCGCAAAAAGCGGCTGACTGTCATCGCTGTATTATCGTTGCCCATAATGCGGCATTTGATATTGGCTTTGTAAATAAAGCCATTGAGCGCAATGATTTAAAACGTTCACCATTCCACCCTTTTGCGACCTTTGACACCGCAACCCTTGCAGGTCTTGCTATTGGTCATACGGTATTAGCCAAAGCCTGTAAAATGGCCGGCATTGATTTTGATAACAAAGAAGCACATTCCGCCTTATATGATACTGAACGTACTGCAGAACTTTTTTGTTATATCGTCAATAGATGGAAAGCGTTAGGTGGCTGGCCTATGCCAGTTGCAGAAGACACTGAAGACGCTTCAGCAGGGCCTGAGACAAATGCAGCCGTTGTGACAAACTCTGAAACTTAATGAAGATTCAATTGAGCCGTTATCACAACTATAGCGGCTTAAATAAAGACAACATCTTGGGTTAACACACCCTAAAAACAAAAAAGCTGCCATTGGCAGCTTTTTTAATCTAATTCGCTAAAAACTTAAAGCTGCTCAGAATTATCTTTTAAGTAAGAAGCAACACCTTCAGTAGTTGCAGTCATACCCTTGTCGCCTTTTTCCCAGCCAGCAGGACAAACTTCACCGTGCTCTTCGTGGAATTGTAATGCATCGATCATACGTAGCATTTCATCAACGTTACGACCTAGTGGTAGATCGTTAACAACTTGATGGCGTACTTGACCTTCTTTGTCGATTAAGAAAGACGCACGGAAAGCAACACCAGCTTCTGGATGCTCAACATCGTAAGCTTTACAGATTTCGTGTTTAACGTCAGCAACTAGCGTGTAGTTAACTTCACCAATACCGCCTTTATCTACTGAAGTATTTCTCCAAGCGTTGTGTGAGAACTGAGAGTCAATTGAAACACCAATAACTTCAACACCGCGTTTAGTGAATTCTTCAATACGGTGATCAAATGCGATCAACTCAGAAGGACACACGAAAGTGAAATCAAGTGGGTAAAAGAAAACAACAGCTTGCTTACCTTTGATAGCAGTCGCTAGGTTGAAGCTATCAACGATTTCACCAGTACCAAGAACCGCAGCGGCAGTAAAATCTGGGGCCGGACGGCCTACTAATACGCTCATTTTATATCTCCATCTATGGATTGAAAAAAATTTAAAACAATGCCTGTTAATCTGGATGGCATTATACCCGAACTGCAGCAATATGCGAGATAGCTCGCATTAATGCATACCTAAATAGATATATTGTTCTCATATTTGAGCTATACCTTACCCGTTATTGATAAAAGAGATAAGCCCTTTATGCTGAAAAGTATTTCAGCTGCTGATAAATGCTCCATATTAAAAAGATTCTGTGACATAAAGAATAAAAATAACATCCTTACAAGCCTTGTTACAAGAATCATAAACCCCAATCACAAGCAGGCAAAACATTTAAACTCGTTAGAGATAAACTGGACATGTATACCTATACAGATAAGAATAAGATCAGAATAATTATCTAAAACACAACTCAATAAGAATTAATTAATATGAATGCCGTCGTAATTGCTGTCACCTTAATGCTTGCATTAAGTCTTATGCGTGTGAATGTTGTCATCGCGCTCACCATTAGTGCCCTCGCGGCTGGCCTATTTGGTGGATTAGACATACATCAAACCATCACCGCTTTTAATAATGGTCTCGGTGGCGGAGCGCAAATTGCGTTAAGTTATGCACTTTTAGGTGCCTTTGCTGCTGCACTGTCACACTCAGGGTTAACCACGCTCATTTCCCACAACATCATTAGAAAAGTGGGAAAAGAACCAAACAGCACCAATACCTTAGTCGTTCGTTGGTTGATCTTAGCGTCAATATTAATCATGGCCATTAGCTCGCAAAATATTTTGCCTATTCATATCGCCTTTATTCCGATTCTAATTCCGCCACTATTACATGTATTAAGTAAGCTCAACATTGATCGCCGCTTAGTGGCTTGTATCATCACTTTTGGCTTAGTAACCACCTACATGATTTTACCCATTGGTTTTGGTGGCATTTTCTTAAATGACATCTTGTTAGCTAATTTGAACAATAATGGCCTTGGCGCAGTTAAAGAGCAAATTCCAATGGCAATGATGCTACCCGCTCTGGGGATGATCACTGGCTTATTAATAGCGGTATTTATCACTTACCGTAAACCACGTCAGTATGAAATTAAAGATGTCGAGTCCACTGAAAAAGCAGTGAGTATCAACAAGAAAACTATCGTTATTTCTTTGTTCGCCATTTTTGCAACCTTAGTGGTGCAGCTACAAACCGATTCAATGATTTTTGGCGCCTTGACGGGTTTCCTCATTTTCCGCTTCTCTGGCATCATCAAAGCGGATGTGAGACAAGATATGTTTAACCAAGGCGTGCTAATGATGGCCAATATTGGTTTTATCATGATTGCAGCTGCAGGTTTCGCTGCTGTAGTAAAATCGACTGGTGAAGTCAGCACCTTAGTAACCTCACTAGGCGATATCATTGGTGATAATAAAGCATTAGCGGCATTATTAATGCTAGTGGTAGGCTTACTTATCACTATGGGGATTGGCTCTTCTTTCTCGACGATTCCTATTATTGCTACGATTTATGTGCCATTAGCAATGACTTTTGGCTTTTCAGTGGCGGCTACAATCGCCTTGGTAGGCACAGCTGCGGCATTAGGTGATGCGGGCTCTCCTGCATCTGACTCAACCTTAGGCCCAACTGCAGGCTTAAATGCTGATGGCCAGCACGATCATATTCGTGACAGTGTTATCCCAACCTTTATTCATTACAACATTCCGTTAATTGCATTTGGTTGGATTGCAGCGATGGTTTTGTAGTTCATAAAAAAAGCAGTAAAAAGGGAGCCAATTGGCTCCCTTTTTATTGCTTAACACTGCTATTAACTTAGGTTAGTGACTAATGCTAGTAACTCATGCGAGTAACTAATGTCAGTAACTGAGGTTAATTACTTAGTACCAAATATCTTGTCACCAGCATCACCTAAACCAGGTAAAATATAACCTTGCTCATTTAGGCAGTCATCAATAGCGGCGGTATATAATTCAATATCTGGATGGGCAGCTTCTAGTGCCTTAATGCCTTCAGGGGCAGCCACAAGCACTAATGCTTTAATGGACACACAGCCACGGCTTTTTAGTAAATCGATAGTGGCGATCATTGAGCCGCCAGTAGCAAGCATTGGATCAACCACAATGGCAACGCGCTCATCAACATTACTGACTAACTTGTCAAAATATGGCACTGGCTCAAGTGTTTCTTCATCACGGTAAATACCCACAACTGAAATTTTAGCGCTTGGCATATGCTCTAAAACACCGTCCATCATGCCAAGGCCTGCACGTAGAATAGGTACCACTGTCACCTTCTTGCCTTTTATCTGCTCAATTTCAACAGGGCCGTTCCAACCAGGGATGGTCACTTTTTCAGTTTCAAAATCAGAAGTGGCTTCATAAGTTAATAAACTACCGACTTCAGTAGCAAGCTCACGAAATCTTTTAGTACTAATATCAGCTTCGCGCATTAAACCCACTTTATGGCGGATTAACGGGTGTTTAACTTCAACGACTTTCATTTTTGCACTCCTATTGATGAGATATTTTTCGCAAATTCTTCAAATCTTAGTTTATTTATCCTCATTAGAAAACATAAAGTTTCATATTTGCAGGCAATCTCACGCTAAAACAATAAAACTATTACAGAAAACTGTTTTCATGGGCGCATAAATCCAAATGATGGCTTTCGACGACGATCACAAGCTGTTAGAATATCGCCGCATAAAATCCCATAAAACGATGTACCCTAGAGGATCCTCCGTGACTACTCCTACACCACTTAGTTACAAAGACGCTGGCGTTGATATCGATGCTGGTAATGCATTAGTAGATAACATTAAAACTGCAGTAAAACGCACTCATCGTCCTGAAGTTATGGGCAATTTAGGTGGTTTTGGCGCGCTATGCGAGCTACCAACTAAATATAAACACCCTGTATTAGTTTCTGGTACTGACGGTGTTGGTACAAAACTGCGTTTAGCCATTGATTACCAAAAGCATGACACTGTCGGTGTTGATTTAGTTGCTATGTGTGTTAATGACCTAATCGTATCTGGTGCAGAGCCTTTATTCTTCCTTGATTACTACGCAACAGGCAAGCTTGATGTCGAAACAGCAACTTCAGTTGTTAATGGCATTGCAGAAGGCTGTTTTCAGTCTGGTTGTGCCTTAATTGGCGGCGAAACCGCTGAAATGCCTGGCATGTACGAAGGTGAAGATTACGATTTAGCAGGCTTTTGTGTAGGTGTTGCTGAAAAAGAAAACCTTATCGATGGTACTAAAGTAAAATCTGGCGATGCGTTAATTGCTCTGGGTTCTACAGGTCCTCATTCAAATGGTTATTCTTTAATTCGTAAAGTACTTGAAGTAAGCAAAGCTGATCCTAAGCAAGATTTAGCCGGTAAGCCGCTTATCGATCATCTGTTAGAACCAACAAGAATTTATGTTAAGCCGCTTTTAAAGCTGCTTGAACAAACAGAAGTGCATGCCATGGCTCACATCACTGGCGGCGGCTTCTGGGAAAATATTCCTCGTGTACTGCCTAATGATTGCAAAGCCGTTGTCAAAGGTGATTCTTGGCAGTGGCCTGTAGTTTTCGATTGGTTAATGGAAAACGGCAACATTGAACAATTTGAAATGTACCGCACCTTTAACTGCGGTGTAGGCATGATCATCGCCTTACCAGCAGAGCAAGTTGATGCGGCTTTAACCTTGCTACAAGCTGAAGGTGAAAACGCTTGGTTAATCGGTGAAATTGCTACTCGCCAAGGCGACGAAGAGCAAGTGGAGATTAACTAGATGACTGATTGCTGTCGTGTTCTAGTACTCATCTCTGGTAATGGTAGTAATTTACAAGCCATTATTGATGGTTGCGATGACAATGTCAGTGCTGAGGTGGTCGGCGTAATTAGTAATAAGCCTGATGCCTACGGATTAATCCGTGCGCATCAGAGTGAAATTGATACTAGCTGCATTATTGCACGCAAAGATGAAACTCGTGTCCAATATGATCAACGCCTGAAGCAAGCCATCGAGAAATATCAACCTGATTTAATTGTACTTGCTGGCTTTATGCGTATTTTATCTGATGAATTTGTTAGCCAATATCTAGGAAAGATGATCAACATCCATCCTTCTTTATTGCCTAAATACACTGGATTAAATACCCATCAAAGAGCCATAGAAGCCAAAGATGCTGAACATGGCGCCAGTGTGCACTTTGTTATTCCGCAGCTTGATGCAGGGCCTGTGATTTTGCAAGCTAAAGTACCGGTTTATGAAGAAGATGATATTGATACGCTTGCTTCACGTGTACATGAACAAGAGCATGCTATTTACCCACTGGTCGTTAAATGGTTCAGCTTACAGCGTTTAAAAATGGTGAATAACATCGCCTATTTAGATGATAAAGCGATTGGCGTTCATGGTTACGCACCTGACTAAATCACGTTAAGTTGCTAACAGCTTAAAATAAAAAATCTCGCATTGGCGAGATTTTTTGTTTAAGCACCCTTCAAGTTCAACACTAGCGAACAGGTAACGCCATACCAGCAAACATTTCATCAATTAATTGCTGGTCACGTAAAGCGACCGCTTTTTCTACCACATCACGGGTGAGATGCGGGGCGAAGTTATACATAAAGTCATACATGTAACTTCTTAAAAAGCTGCCACGCCTAAAGCCTATTTTCGTGGTGCTGTGGGCAAATAAATGGCTCGCGTCAATGGCTACCAAGTCTTTGTCAATAATGGGATCAATGGCCATAGATGCAATCACACCCACGCCTAAGCCTAATCTGACATAGGTTTTTAGCACATCTGCGCTCGTGGCACTAAATACTACTCTGGGCTCAAGTTCGGCTTTATTAAATGATTTTTCTATTTCTGAGGCTTTATCAAAGCCAAATACATAAGTCACTAACGGAAATTCAGCTAAATCTTCAATAGTTAAGGTTTTAAGATTGGCTAATGGATGATCTTTGGTCACCACCACAGAACGATTCCAGTGGTAACAAGGCAGCATGATTAAATCTGAGTATAAGTGCATCGCTTCTGTTGCAATGGCAAAGTCGGCATCACCGCGAGCAGCTTGTTCACTAATTTGCGATGGCGTACCTTGGTGCATATGTAAGTTAACTTTTGGATAGCGCTTAATAAAAGGCTTAATCACTTGCGGTAAAGCATAACGCGCCTGAGTATCAGTGGTTGCGATATTCAGCTCGCCTTGGTTAGGCTGGGTATATTCTTCTGATACTTTTTTAATGCTTTCAACTTTACCCAAAATGTCATTAGAAATATCAATAACCAACTGCCCTGCGGGGGTCACATGTGTGAGATGTTTACCACTGCGACCAAAGATTTGGATCCCTAACTCATCTTCTAGCATCCGTACTTGTTTGCTGATCCCCGGCTGAGAAGTATAAAGGTCTTCAGCGGTAGCCGAGACATTCAAGTTATGTTTTACCACTTCGGCAATATATCTTAGTTGCTGTAATTTCATGTTACGACCTTCACCCTTGCCAATCACATCTTATTTTAACCTTATAGCTAAATGTTATAGAACATCTAAAATATTAATGCAAACAGTAATAACAACATTGAGAATTTTGCATGCAATTGGTCTGTAATGCTAATCTTGACCACTGTGTCACTATTTCCACAATTTTTCGTCAGAATGTAAGACTTTTTTACGACACACACTTTGTCATAAGCTAGAATACCAGCTTAGATATTTATAAAAGTGGCAGTTAAGCCACTGTCCAATTTTATTATTGAATGGAAACCACATGACCTTTACTTTGGTACTGATCCTTATAGGTGCACTTTTTCTCCTCATCATTGGTATCAGTCTGATACAACAACAAAAAGAGCGTGCTGAAGCCGAACGCCGAATGGAATTAAAACGTCAGCGAGCCATCATTGATGAAACTGAGTCAGTACTATCCAGCACTGGCTTAGCCTCCTTTCCTAGCAGTATTATTTTGGCGTTATATAAACGCATCAATGAAGCCCTAGAGGTGTCGATTTCCTATCTAGTAAATCAGCCTCAGCAGGCGGATTACCAACGTAGACAAATTGACATTCAAGCGCAAATAACCAATTTAAATAACAATGCAATGCAAGCCTTAGCCATAGAAAACTTTCGTTTGCCTGACAATGACAAGCAAATTCTAGAATTAGTACAAATGCTTAAAAAATTGAAAGCCATTGTTCGGGCTGAAAATAATAAAGGTAAAATAGAGCCGCAGGTGTTTGCTGAAGCAGAAAGTCGAATCGACAGTTATCAGTTACGCATCAATGTTGAATCCATGCTTTCAAGAGCAAGAGCGTCTAATTCGCTAAAACAATTTGGCTCTTCTAAGCAAATGGTGTCTAAGGCGCTAGCCACACTGCAAGCCATTAAGGCGAAAACCCCGGATGACCCATTTATCACCCGCAAAGTTGACGAAGCCAAAGAATTACTCAGTGAGATAAATTCACAGCAAAAACAAGTGATCCCAGATGCGGTGAAGCCGAATAAAAATGAAGGTGATGATATTGATATGCTGTTCCAACCTAAAAAGAAGTGGTGATCACTTAACCCATTAGCTTGAAACTTTTTAAAGCCTCTTCGGAGGCTTTTTTATTAGCCGAAATATAATGTTGCCCCAATAGCCAAAACTCATAACTTAGATGCTCATTATCCGATCGCGAGTTATATCGATAATTCAAAAACCTAAAAATAGAGCAATAAAAATGGGACCCTATGGTCCCATTTTTCAGTCACTAATTTGTTAGAAAAAGAAGATTAATCGTCCTTCTTCTTTACTGCTTTTTTCGCTGCAGGCTTTTTGGCCGCCGCTTTCTTAGCTGGCTTTTTCTTAGTCGATTCACTCACCCATTTGCCACCAATGAATTTTGATGACCAACCAGTGGCTTTTCCGTCAACTTCAGTAGCAACATATTGCTCTTTGGTTTTTCGACTAAATTTAACCGCGGCTTTATTACCATCATCATCAGTCACTGGCGCATCGGCAAGGTACTGATATTTTGGCCATAGTTGCTCACGATAATGAACCAGCTCTTCAACCAAAGGCGCACGTGTTTCACGAGATTTAGGGAACGTACTTGCTGCAAGGAAAATACCTGCCGCGCCGTCACGCAATACAAAATGCGCATCTGACTTAGTACATTTTAAATCCGGTAAGAAGATAGGATCTTCTTTAGGTGGCGCCGCTTCGCCGCTTTTTAGCAACTTGCGGGTATTTTTACATTCGGTGTTAGTACAACCAAAGTATTTACCAAAGCGGCCATTTTTAAGTTCCATATCATTGCCGCACTTATCGCATTCAATGATTGGCCCTTCATAACCTTTAATCTTAAATTGACCGGCTTCGATTTCGTAACCTTCACAGGTTGGATTATTACCACAAACATGCAATTTACGTTCTTCATCGATGAGGTAACTGTCCATCGCTGTGCCGCATTTGCCACAACGATGTTTAGCACGCAGCGCATCTGTTTCAGCATCTTCATTGTCGCTGACCGCTTCTTCACCAGGTGTTAAGTTCATGGTGGTTTTACAGCGCTCTTTTGGCGGCAATGCATAGCCAGAACAGCCCAAGAACACACCGGTAGTGCCGGTACGAATACCCATTGGGCGACCACAGGTTGGACACTTAATGTCTTCCGCTAGCACCATCTCATTAAGACGCATGCCGCCTTCTTCCGGGTCTAACTCGGCATGTTTAAGCTGCTTAGTTAAATCGCCATAGAAACCATCAAGGACTTTTTTCCACTCAAGTTTACCTTGAGCGACATCATCGAGGGTTTGCTCCATGCTAGCTGTAAAGTCAAAGTTCATAATGTCACTGAAGCTTTCAACTAAACGGTCACTAACAATTTCACCCATTTTTTCAGCGAAGAATCGACGGTTTTCTACTTTTACATAACCGCGGTCTTGAATGGTCGAAATAATCGTTGCATAGGTTGATGGACGACCAATACCGCGTTTTTCAAGTTCTTTCACTAATGACGCTTCACTAAAACGCGCAGGCGGCTTAGTAAAGTGCTGCTTAGGTAACAATTCATTCAGATCTAACACATCGCCTTTATTAACCACTGGCAAGGTCTTGTCTTCTTCGTTTTTCTTACCCATTGGCGGTTGCACTTTAGTCCAACCGTCAAAGCGCAGTGTACGACCACTGGCTTTAAGTTCGTAATCACCCGCAGTCACAGTCAAACGAGTCGCATCATATTTAGCTGGATTCATTTGACATGCAACGAATTGGCGCCAAATAAGCTCATAAAGGCGCTGAGCGTCTCTTTCCATGTCAGTCATTGTAGCTGATAGGATTTTAACGTTAGACGGTCTGATAGCCTCATGCGCCTCTTGAGCGCCCTCTTTACTACCATATCGAATTGGGTTTTCTGGTAAATAGTCGTTGCCGTACTCAGAAGCGATCATTTCCCGTACGCCATCTACCGCTTCTTGACTTAAATTAGTCGAGTCAGTACGCATATAGGTAATATGGCCCGCTTCATAAAGACGCTGCGCCATCATCATGGTCTTTTTAACACCAAAACCAAGACGAGTACTCGCTGCTTGTTGTAATGTTGAGGTGATATATGGCGCTGATGGTTTACTTGATGTCGCTTTATCATCACGACCGGTAACCACAAACTTTGAATCTTTTAACGCATCTAATGCTACTTGAGCTTGGGCTTCATTAATCGGGCTAAAGGCAGCCGACTGATATTTTGCCACTTGCATTTTTAGCTTTTGAGCTTGCGAGGTTGCTAAATCAGCGTGCACATCCCAAAATTCTTCAGGGACAAACGCCTTAATCTCACCTTCACGCTCAACTACCAGTCTAACGGCTACCGATTGAACACGGCCTGCAGATAAACCGCGAGCTACTTTTTTCCAAAGTAATGGTGACACCATGAAACCCACAACTCGGTCTAAGAAGCGACGCGCTTGTTGTGCGTTAACCATGTTGGTATCAAGTACCGACGGTTTGCTAAATGCATCTTGAATGGCTGTTTTGGTAATTTCGTTGAACACAACGCGTTGATAACGGGATTCGTCACCACCAATAATTTCCTGTAAATGCCATGCAATTGCCTCACCCTCTCTATCCAAATCGGTTGCGAGATAGATGTGGTCAGCAGTTTCAGCTAATGCTTGCAGCTCTTTAACGACTTTTTCTTTACCCGGTAGGATTTGATACTTAGCCGCCCAGCCTTTTTCTGGGTTAATCCCCATGCGGGCAACTAAAGCACGTTTATCCCGCGCAAGTTTGTATTTAGCTTTTTCTTCAGGCGCCATTTTTCTAACTTCAGCCGGCGTTTTAGTCGCAACCGTGCTGTCTGGCGATGATGATGTAGGCAAATCACGGATGTGACCTACACTCGATTTAACGATGAATTCTTTACCAAGGTACTTATTAATAGTCTTGGCTTTGGCCGGCGATTCGACAATAACTAGTGATTTACCCATAGTTTAATTTGCGCCAAAAAGTCTCTAACAGATATAAATTGGTTCCATATATAGAGTGTTGAGACGAATGTTTCAAGTAAATACCTCTAATATGTGTCCAGCGAGCCATTTTTTAATCAATTATAAAAAAGGAGAAAAAATAATATTGCGTTAATAAAAAGTAATATTTCATTATTTAGGGTCTAGCAAGTAAAACTTGTGCATGTTTAGTCACTTTTTCAATATTTGCGACCCGAGTCACCGCTTGTTAACCCTTATATCATCAGTATACTGACGGTAATTTCACAAATTTAAATCGTAAAAAACCTATTTAAATAACAATAATAATGACTTTTAAGGAAAATAAATGAAGCACTTCGAAGCAAACTTCGATGGTCTAGTCGGGCCAACGCACAACTATGCAGGGCTATCTTTCGGAAACGTTGCTTCATACAGTAACGCGGCCCAAGCATCAAACCCAAAGGCTGCCGCTAAGCAAGGGCTTCAAAAAGCAAAAGCACTTGCCGATCTCGGCATGGTTCAAGGTGTATTAGCTCCGCAAGAGCGACCAGACCTTTATTCGCTGCGTCGTATGGGTTTTGCTGGCTCTGACGCTGAAGTGTTAGCACAAGCTGCGAAACAAGCTCCTGCATTACTTAATGCCTGCTGTAGTGCTTCATCTATGTGGACAGCTAATGCGGCTACTGTTTCTCCAAGTGCTGACAGCCGAGATGGCAAGGTTCATTTTACGCCAGCAAATCTGGTAGATAAGTTACATCGTAGTATAGAACCTATAACTACGGCGAATATTTTAAAGGCAACATTTAAAGATGAACGTTTTTTTAAACATCATCAACATTTACCAGAACATGCAAGCTTTGGTGATGAAGGCGCAGCCAATCACACCCGTTTGTGTGGTGATTATGGTCATGCTGGGGTTGAGTTATTTGTCTACGGTCAAGAAGCGACTAATCCAAATGCAGTTAAACCGACTAAATACCCTGCAAGGCAAACATTAGAAGCATCACAAGCGGTCGCCCGATTACATCAACTCGATGACGAAAGCTGCGTTTTCATGCAGCAAAACCCTGATGTGATTGATCAAGGGGTTTTCCACAATGATGTTATTTCTGTCGGCAACCAAAATGTGCTGTTTTATCATGAGCAAGCATTTTTAAATACCGATGCAAAATTTGCTGAAATACGCAGTAAGATGAATGCAGAAATGCACTTTATCAAAGTAGCAACTGAGCAAGTATCAATAAATGATGCGGTTAAAAGCTATTTATTTAATACCCAAATTATTACATTACCAAATGGTGAGATGGCCATCATAGCGCCAACAAATTGCCAAGAAAACCCAGCGGTCCATGCTTATTTAAATGAACTGGTGACCTTAGGTACGCCGATAAAACAAGTTAAATACTTTGATGTCAAACAAAGCATGCAAAATGGCGGCGGCCCTGCTTGTTTGCGTTTACGTGTAGCAATGAGTGAGCTGGAGATTTCAGCGGTTAATCAACACACCTTAATGAATGATGCATTATTTAATCGCCTTAATACTTGGGTTGATAAGCATTACCGCGACAGTTTAGCTGTGGCAGACTTAGCCGACCCGCAGTTAATTATTGAATCGCGTACCGCATTGGATGAGTTAACTCAGATATTAAAACTTGGCAGTGTTTATCAATTTCAGAAGTAGCTTTTAAATAGTAATAAACACAAAAAGGGCGCCTAAGCGCCCTTTTTCAATTATTAACTCTATTTATAGAATGCTAATTGGGATAGTAATAACTTCAGTAACTGTTCCACCCGGAGTTTCTACTTTAACAGAGAACACTCCATTATTAGGCTCATCTTCACCTTTTAATGACACAGCAAAAGAGCGACCACCATTATGATTAGAACTTGGCCAAATATATTGGGATGTACTAGTTACTGACCCCGCAGATGCCGCGAATGTCACAATACTCCCAGCAGGTAGCTGTTGGTTATGCAAATCAGAAAGCGTGAAATAGACTGCTGCAGAGCCTTTGCCAATAATTTGAATTGGGAAACTAACTAAATCCCCAGTTAAATCATAATAAGCAGCAAAATGTCTTCTGACTAAAACTGCAGGGTCACCCGCATCATCAACACCAATCACTTCATCATCAACAACAATCTCAGTAGGTAGTGTTGCCACTGCAGTGCTACCCGACATCACCATTACAATACTACGGCGGACAAATAATGATTTTTCGTCAGTGATACCGTCAGCACAACCATCATGAGCCGGTTCAGAACAAAGTACGCCATTGTATAAGCCATCAGCTTTGTCAAAAACAGTATTAACATTGAAGTCGATTAACTCTTCAAGAGAGCCACCATCAAGGCCTTTTAAAGCATCCTCTGCTTGAGGGTTAAAAACAGTATCCTCATTGTAGTCATTAAAGGCATCGTCTAAGTCAAACTTTTGACCTGTGACATCTTTGCCATTTAAAAACTCATTGTATTCATCTGCATCAAAACGACCATTACCATTTAAGTCTGGGAAAGATTCTTCACCAATTGCCGTTGCTGTAATTGTTGCTCGCCCACCATATGGCTGACCATAAAAGTTGCCGTAAACGATGTTTGCTTCTGAACAGGTAAGGTCTTCTGTTTTATCGGCCAAGCTATAGCACTTAAGAGAGGCTTGTGGACTGATAGTTTGATTCCCTAAAGCATCGGTAAATGTCTTACCTTCTGGTCTAGGAAGTTGAGAGGTCCATATTACTGAACAAGCACCATTCAATGTTTGACATGCATCTTCAATCACACCACCTTCAGTGGTGAAAGATACTGTTGTGCCATCAGGGACTGGGTTATTAAATGCATCTGCCATACGTGCAGTGACAACAACCTCCGTACCTTCTTCATCCCAACCTTCAGCGTTATATACTTCAGCTGATAGTGAGAAACTATCTTGATCAGGAATACCCGTAGATACGATAAGCTGACTTGACTGGCTTGAAATTACAGGGCTAGATCCTTGCACTGTACCTGTCACACGCACAGAAGTTGCAACAGTACCTGTTGTGACAACAGTTTGAACAATACCATCGTTGTTAGTCGTTGCAGTAATCGGATCTATTGAAATACCACCCGCTATGGTATTCAATGAAAAATCTACTGCTTGGTTAGCAACAACATTACTGTTTTTATCTAACACGCGAAATTTGACCACTGACGATTCAATCCCGCCGGTACCTAAAATACCAATATTTTCAGGTTGTGCTTCTACAAATACAATACTACCGATATCTGCTTGTAGAATGTTTAAAGTTGCCACTGCAGATAAGCTAATGCCACCCGCGTTTGCAGTGACATTAATTTGATCTTCACCCACACAACCTTGAGCAAGATAGGTTGATGTCGCGACCCCATTTGACGAGGACACTGGTGAGCTAAGTTCGGCTTGAGCAGGAGATTTTGTCGCACAGGTTGAAGAGAAGTTAACATCTATAGGTTGGGTAAATGGATTACCTTCTTCATCTTGAATAAGCACAGTTACTGTTGCCGTGCCACCTGCAGTTAATTCTGCAGTACTCACTTGTGCAACACCTTTTTCAAAAGGTGAACCGCTACCCATTTCAACATTGGTTGCACCAACCACAACGATGGTTTCACCTTTTTCACCACTTGATAATGAAGCCGTCACTAATCCAGCACCCAAAGAGCTGCCGGCATAAATATCAACAGATGCTTTACCCTCATCGTCAGTTACTGCCGATGTAATCGGTAAATCACCAATATCAGAGGCAAAAGAAACGATTGTGGCGTTATTAATACCTGTCACAGTTGCAACTAATACACCCGGAGATAAAGTACTTATAGTATCAACAGCTTCACCTGCAGAATCAAATAATTGTAAGGTTACCTGAGCACCACCACCTGCCTCGCCACCATCACCAAGCATAGTAAAGGCTTTAGTGTCTATTTCACCTGACTCTATTGATGCAGACACTGAACCCGAGCCGGCTATCTCAGCTGAATAAAGTGTTATGGTTGCAATACCATCTGAATCTGTCACTGCTGATGCAGTCGCGTTATCAAACGTACCTAAATTTGAATCATTTAGTGCAAAAGTAACCAATTCACCAGCAAGTACACCATCAATTGAATTTGAAACTAACGCTGTAAGAGTTGAGCCATCAATTGCCGATATAACTTGGTTCGATAAAGCTAACTCTACAGTGGTAATATTAACTCCGCCGCCGCCGTTGCCATCACCGACCATAGTAAAAGCAACAGAATTACTTTCACCACTATCAATAGATGCTGTCACAGTACCAGAACCGGCGATATCAGCAGAAAAAAGCGTTATTGTTGCCACACCTTCAGAATTAGTCACTGCTGTTGCGGTTTCGTTATTAAAAGTTCCTAGCTCGGCATTATTTAATGCAAAAGTAACCAAAGTCCCTGAAACGGCACCAGTAGACGAGTTAATCACAGTTGCTGTTAATTCAGCACCGACAGTTGCATCTACATCTTGTGTGGAAATAGTTAATCCGACATCAATTGTGACAGGAACTGGATCCGTTCCTCCACTACCATCATCGGAAATGCTTCCTCCACCACTACAAGCAAATAGAAATATTGAACTTAAAAGCGCTAAAAATAGTCTTTGTGCTGACCTCATTGTCAGTCTCCCTGTTACATTAAACTCGTACTTATGAATTATAATAGTTACTTAGTAGGCGATATTAAACAAAATATTGCAACTTTCTCTTTACTCTACTGTTTTTTTCCACATTTATCCTCAAAAACTTTAACTTTTACACCATTTCATAAGATTTAGTTTCCTGCTAGGCTTTAAAATGTAAAAAATAAAATACTTATAAAAATGATGGGAAGGATGTAGTTTTGATTAATAAAAGTAAGCTTGGTTTAACAAGCAAAATACTAATAGGTATGGCAGCGGGTATTATTCTTGGATTAATTCTAAGAAATGTGTTTCCCGAAAGCTTATTCGTAAAAGATTATATTACTGAAGGTATCTTGCACGTTGTTGGAACCATCTTCATTTCAAGTTTAAAAATGTTAGTGGTTCCGCTAGTGTTCGTATCACTGGTGTGCGGTACCTGTTCGTTGAGTGACCCGTCCAAATTAGGCCGCCTTGGCGGTAAAACTATTGCGTTTTACATGTTCACCACTGCCATTGCTTTAACAGTAGCAATTTCAATGGCCATTCTGGTTCACCCAGGTAACGCATCACTGGCAACCTCTGCGATGGAATTCAGCGCTAAAGATGCCCCGAGCCTTGCTGAAGTCGTGATTAATATCGTACCAACAAACCCAATTGAAGCCATGAGCCAAGGCAACATGCTGCAAATCATTATTTTTGCAGTCATCTTTGGTTTTGCAATTTCACACATTGGCGAGCGCGGCGCACGTGTATCGGCATTATTTAATGATTTAAATGAAGTCATCATGCGCGTGGTTACTTTAATCATGCAACTTGCGCCTTATGGTGTATTTGCGCTGATGGCAAAACTAAGCTTAACCTTAGGTTTAGAAACCTTCGGTAGTGTTGTTCAATACTTCTTCTTGGTAATTTTTGTCTTACTACTGCAAGCATTAGTTGTTTATCCTACGTTACTCAAAGCATTCTCAGGTTTAAGCCCGTTAATGTTCTTACGTAAAATCCGTGATGTGCAATTATTTGCTTTCAGTACTGCAAGTTCAAATGCCACCTTACCTGTTACCATCGAGACGTGTGAACACCGTTTAGGTGCTGACAATAAAGTCGCCTCATTCACCTTACCTCTAGGCGCTACCATCAATATGGATGGCACCGCAATTATGCAAGGTGTGGCAACGGTATTTATTGCCCAAGTATTTGGTATTGAACTAAGCCTAATGGATTATGTAACAGTGGTTGTGACTGCGACATTGGCATCCATTGGTACTGCTGGCGTTCCTGGCGTTGGCTTAATCATGCTTGCCATGGTACTGAACCAAGTTGGCCTTCCTGTTGAAGGTATTGCATTGATTATCGGTGTCGATCGTCTGCTTGATATGATCCGTACCGCGGTTAACGTAACGGGTGACTCAGTCGCCACTATCGTCATTGCTAAATCTGAAGGTGAGTTCAATGAAGCTGTATTCAATGATTCACAAGCGGGTAAAGTAAGTGCAAGCTTTGAAGATCAAGTTAAGAACGTCAAAGCGTAAAATACATTGGTATTGAATATTTAGGCGCCATGTTATGGCGCCTTTTTTATTTGTGTTATAACCTAACTAATCAGATGCTTAACTCATGAGATTAAAATGGATTTTACCCTGCTTTCAACCCTTGCGGTTATTCACTCTTTAGCATTAATTAGCCCAGGGCCTGATTTCGCTATTATAGTAAAAACAGCCACACAACAAACTCGCAGCACTGCAATCATGTGCGCGGTAGGAATAAGCGTCGCTATATTAGTGCACAGTCTGTTATCGCTTTTAGGTATCAGCATCATGATCCAGCAATCTGCAATGGCTTACATAGTGGTGCAAATTATTGGGGTGAGTTACTTGGCATGGATGGGTTATGGCGCTTTAGCGGCCTCATACCGGGCATATACACAAACTCAAGCATCATCGGAGGAAACTGAACTCAATGCCAGTATCCCTCACCAAGGCACTATGTCTGCTTTAAAAGGCTTTCAAATTGGCCTTTATACTAATTTGCTAAACCCTAAAGCGTTAATATTCTTTATTACCATTTTTACCGTACTGGTGACACCACAGGTCACTATAGAAACGAAATTTGCTTCAGCTAGCTTATTATTTAGCTTATCTATCATTTGGTTTTGCTTTCTCGCCATCATATTAACCAACCCAAAAATTCAACACAAAATGGCTAAAGGCAATAATATGATTAATATCATTACCGGTATTATTTTCCTTGGCGTCGCTATTACCATTGCAATGTCATTAATATCCGAGCACCTATTGAGCTAGGGGCGATTGAAAGTTAAATGCCTCTGTGTCAGCTACAGTTAAGTATTTGGCTGCTAATATCTAACGATTAACAACGTAAGAGTATTTCCTATGAGAATTTTGGTAATCGAAGACGATCCGATTTTATCGCACCATCTAAATGTGCAGTTGTCTGAATTAGGCAATCAAGTCCAAGTGGCTTTGACGGCTAAAGAAGGATTTTATCAAGCAACCAACTATCCTATTGATATTGCCATCGTTGACCTTGGCCTACCCGATAAAGATGGCATGACATTGATTTCTGACATTCGAAATGCTGGCGTCAAAGCCCCTATTCTCATCTTAACCGCCAGAGTTAACTGGCAAGATAAAGTAGAAGGCCTGAATGCCGGTGCTGATGATTACTTGGTAAAACCATTTCAAAAAGAAGAGTT
Source organism: Shewanella sp. UCD-KL21 (assembly GCF_001957135.1). GTDB lineage: Bacteria > Pseudomonadota > Gammaproteobacteria > Enterobacterales > Shewanellaceae > Shewanella. The sequence goes on from NZ_MPHK01000002.1 coordinate 46,509, forward strand.
AGTCGCTCGTCTTGACGCTCTAGTGCGCCGCAGTGCAGGCTTTGTTAAATCGACCATCAGCTCAGGTGCACTGCAGCTTGATTTAGCCGCCAAACAAGTCTCACTGAATGATGCGCCAATGGAAGTCACCGCCTTTGAATATTTAATTTTGGAATACTTAATGCGCCACTGCCATGAGGTCGTTGCCAAGCAACGCTTACTTGATGTGATTTATGGTGATAAAGAAGGTGACCCTAATACTATCGAGGTAATGGTGAGCCGTATCAGAAAAAAATTGACTAAAGGCGCTATTGAAAACCCCATCGCAACAATACGCGGTCAAGGATATAAATTTAACTTACCATGCAGCTAAGATTTAAACCTAAAAAGCGTCTACTCACGAGGATGTTAATCACATCCTTAGCGATTATTGCACTTGTTGGCTTTGGCCTAGCTTGGTCATTGACCATTTTACACGCCCAAAATAGTTACAATGTCGAAACCTCGCAATTAATCGCTGAAATGCCTCAAATTGCAGCCGAATTAAGAGAGCACGACTTAATTCCGAAAAATAACAATTGGCTGCAAGAAAACAACAAACAAAAACGCTATCTCATGGCCAGTTGTGGTGACAATTATCGCCAAATTTGGACCTCTACACTGGCAAAAGAAAACGGCATTAATGACATTTGCAGCCGCTTTAAAACTGTTGCCGATACATCCCCGCCCTATTATCTCACCATGGCAAATAATAAGTCCTATTTTGCCTATCAATTACCGGTTGAGTTGAATCAACAGCAATACAATATGATTGTGCTTAAAGATGCAAAAACCGTTGAAAGAGACTTCAAACGCTTTAAACGCTTAACCTATCTGCGACTGGCAGTGGTGTTGGGTTTAGCCTTTATATTACTGATAAGTGCCGCCTATTGGGGCATGCACCCAATGATTACCCTTAAACAAGAGTTGCAAGCAATAACCAAGGGCAAAAAGCAAACTCTATCAAGTGATTACCCACAAGAGCTAAAGGGTGTCACCCAAGCATTAAACCAATTGTTAGTGCAATCTAGCGAGCAACAAACCCGCTATCAAAATGCCATGAATGATTTAGCCCATAGCTTAAAAACACGATTAGCTGCGGTTCACGCGATCACTGACGACAATCAGCTCAGTAAAGCCGATGCAAGTGAAAAAATCATGCAGCAAATAGGACAAATGGATCAACTCGTTAAATACCAACTCAAAAGAGCCTTGGTCGGCCGACAAGGGTTAGTACATGAACAAACGCCCGTATTACCCATGGTTGAGCAGTTAACACAAATGTTGTTGAAGATTTATCATGAAAAGTCAGTGCTGTTTAGCTGTGATATTGACCCCGATATAAGCTTTCCTGTCAACAAAGGTGATTTGATGGAGCTATGCGGCAATTTAATGGAAAATGCCTTTAGATTGTGTATCAGCCAAGTCAAGGTGACAGCCTGTTTTGATAACGATGGCACTGCGGTGTTAATTGTTGAAGATGATGGCCCTGGAGTTGAAAACTCGCTTATAGAGCGCATTATTCAGCGTGGCGTGCGCGCTGATACCCAATCCCCCGGTCAAGGTATTGGACTTGCTGTTTGTAATGAAATTGTCAGCAGTTATCACGGCATCTTGTCGATTACAGAAAGTCAGTTACAAGGTGCAAAATTTACCATTAAACTCCCAAATCAATAAGCATTACTTTGCTTTGGTAGCATAGAGTTGCTCAGCGCGATTAAACATTATCCATGAAGTGGCAATATATTTATCATCGCTGATAGGGATATTGCCCCTATGAGTGTGTGTAAAGCCTGCGGGAGCAATAACCATAGTGCCTTTTGTTGGCTTAATGGCTTTATTTTGATAGTAAAACTCAGTTTCACCGCCTTGCTCAACATCATTAAGGTAATACATATACAGTAATACCCTATGCAAAGCTTCATCAGAACCAGACTGCGGAAAATGTTCAGAATGCCAATGGGGGTAACCGCCTACATTTTGCTGATACTTTTGCACATTTACCGTACCGCTGCGGTATAAATATTGCGTTATTGCTTTGGCTTTATTTGCCCCTAGATCAGCAAAGTTATCAGGACTTAACGTAACTGCGTCACCTTTATCATTAGCTACAGTGACAGCGACCGCGCCCATCAGTGCCATAGGGTATTGGCTGAAGTAGTTTGCCGCATGAGTTAATGTTAACTGTAATAACTCATTTTTAAGCGGGGTTAAGTTATTGTGCAAGTCCAAGGTTAAATCTAAACTGCGCTTTTTTTGCCTATCGACACCCTGTCCGGTCTTTCCTTCAGTCACTCCTGAGTGATTATCGAATGCATTTCGTAACCTGTCGCACAAATCAGTACTAATCGCATTGGGTATAACGTCAATAAAATCCATAATCTATAGGCACTTTTTAATATTGTAATGATATTATGCTGCCACGGAATGTTTTGAACTGCAAAGTGCATACACATAACCACTATAAATAAAACAATAAACCAGGTGATATTCTTTTAATCTATGAACAAAAACATCAAAATTTCAATCAATCAACTTCAGGTAGGCCATTTCATTCGACTACCTATTTCATGGAAAGATCACCCATTTTTATTTAGTAATTTCAAACTAAAATCCCAGTCACAAATTGAATTAATTAAAAGCCTCAATATTAATGATATTTATTATGACGCCGAGCGCAGTGATTTAGGATTAATAGACTTAAAAAACTCAGCGAATAAAAACGCCAGTACAGTGGTTGATCCTGAGGAGCTAAAACAGATTAAAGCGAAAATGGAGTCTTACAAACAGATCCAAATAGAAGCCCAAAAAAAGTTACGCCGTAATTTAAAAAAAACCGAACAGCAATTTGAGCGCTCTATCGCCATGATGCGCTCAAGCGTATCAAAGCTTGGCAGTCGCCCTTTAAATTCGGTCAGCGATGCAAAAGAAATGATCACAGACATGACCAATATGCTATTGAGTTCTGATGATTTGGTGCTGCATTTAATGACTGATGCCAAGCCCAATGATGTCATTTTCCATCATTCACTCAATGTGTCGACAATGTGTATGATGCTGGCTAAAAACTTAAACTGGTCTCGTGATGAAATTGAACTTATAGGTCTTGGCGCGTTATTTCATGATCTGGGGAAACTAAAAATCCCCAGTAATATTATGAATAAACAAGTGCCACTAACGACACCGGAAAAGAACTTATTAAAACAGCATTCTTTGATGAGCCTCAACTTTTTAAAATTAGCTGACAGCTTTCCTGAGCAGGCTAAACCCATGATTGCTAATCATCATGAGTACCTTGACGGCTCTGGTTACCCCAAAGGCCTAAAAGGCGATCAGTTAGACAAATATTCACAACTAATAAGTGTTATTAATGAATACGATAACTTGTGTAACGGTACTAAGTTAGCAAAAGCTAAAACCCCTTATGCTTCTTTGGGGCTACTTTACAAAAATTATCAAAATAAACTTAACCCTGAGTACGTTGGTAAACTCATCAAAACCATCGGTGTTTATCCACCGGGCAGCCTGATCGAGCTTTCAAGTGGCCAATTTGGCATGGTGATGTCAGTAAATCTGAACAAGATATTATTTCCGCAAATTATGCTCTACGATCCTATCGTTCCAAAAGAGCAAGCGCCAATTATTGATTTAGAAAAAGAAGACATCAGCATTGTGCGCTGTTTGCCAGCGTCGGCATTACCCGAAAAAATCTTCAAGTATCTAAGCCCAAGAGAAAACATAAGTTATGCCATTGGCAATGCATAATCGAATAGCTGAGTTTGCGTTTTAACATCAGCATCGGCCAACAAAAAAGCCATTAACGGTTACGTTAATGGCTTTAAAGTCATCAGCTTTATAAAAGCGCTATAGCCAGCCTTTACGTTTAAAGAAGAAATACGTACCGGCAGCGCTGGCAAGCATCATTCCTATGGCCATGGGATAGCCAAAACGCCAATCTAGCTCAGGCATATTGGTAAAGTTCATTCCATAACTACTGGCAATTACCGTTGGCGGTAAAAACACCACTGCGGCAACTGAGAAAATTTTAATGATTTTAGTCTGTTGTATACCACTAAAGCCCATCGCTGCATCCAGCAAAAAGTTTAACTTATCGAAAATAAATTGGCTGTGGGGCATCAATGATTCAATATCAGACAGCATTTCACGCAAGTCTTTAATATTTTCTTCTGATAAATGCTCGCGGTAATAACGTTGGATATAACGTAAAGAGCGCTGAGTATCGAGCAAACTTAAGCGGATTTTACCGTTGGAATCTTCTTGTAAGGTAATGAGCTTAAACACATCATCTAATTCTTGATCTTCAAACACTTGCTCACCGACACTTTCAAGCACTGAGTAAACATCTTCAATTAAATCAGACAGGTAATCGACTTTAAGGGTAAAAAGTTCCAGCATTAATCCCTGAGGAGAGGTAACATCTAAGCGACCCAAGCGTAAGTAGTTACGCAGTAAGCGAATTAGGCCGATATCCTCTTCACGGATCGTCAGCAAAAAGTCCTTACGTAAATTGAAAGAAACGTTAATGCCTCTAACATCTGATCCTACACGCTGAGGGAATAATGAATTGATGTGTAAGCCATCTTTACTTTGGAAAAAACGAGCAGAGGCTTCAATCTCATTGATGTCTTCTTCTTCGGGTACTTCTTCTACCGAAAACCGACTTAGCCATTCCCTTTCATCATCATTGGGTTTAAACATATCTAACCACAATGTTCGATCGGGAATACTGTCTCGAACATTTAATTCGTGAACAGTTAACTTGCGATTTTCATAAACATAGGCAGTAATCATGTATCCCCCAATGTGGTCGATTTCTCGTCCACTGACAATAGGTTAAATTTGCTGGCTAGTGTACTAAAAAGAACACACATTGCCATGATAAAAATGTAAAAACAGCCAAATTCCCTAATTAATGTGCTGAAATCGTTAAATCTTTAAATTAACTTCAAAAAAAAGTGCCCATTTGGACACTTTAATTGTAAATCGTTGCTTTATTCACCTTTTAGGCGACGGTCTAATTGATCTTTTAAGTTTGCAGGCACGCCCTTAATCAAAAGCGTGTCAGAAATAGGATCGTAGATAACTCGCTCACCTAAATGGCCGCCATCAAAACTTAATGTTACCCCGCCACCGGTACCTGAAAACTTCTTCAAGGTGCGTAAACTGGCCTTATCCGCTGGAAACTCTTCATCAAGTTCATAAGAGCCACCGCAGGCAAAGTCATAAAACGAATCCATACCCGAGTCGGCAAGTTCATCCGCTAAATCTTTGACTTCAATATCAGCGCCTTCATCTGCTCTTTCTGAACAATACTCGAATACCTTGTCGCGGCACTGCTGACGCTCATCTTTGGTTAATTCACTACTTGCTACAAAATCTTCAACTGCATGCATTAGAGTTTTATTTTGCGCTTTCGTATTTACCCCTTCAACACAGCCCATAAAATCAAGGAAGAAGTCTGCCACTTTACGGCCCGCGCGGCCTCTAACAAATGAAATATATTTACGTGAAGCTTTGTCTGCTTGCCATTCGGTTAAATCGATTCTGGCGGCAAGTTGGACATTGGTTAAATCCAGATGATTATTTTGCGACAACTCCATATCATCAAGTACCGTCATTGAAGGCTTGGCATTAAGCAAGGCAACAAACAAATAATCGCTGGTCATGTTGGTATAGCAAGACATTAATAAAAAACCGCCTTGGCTAAAATCATATTTAGCGAGTTCTTCTTGTAAAAGCTTACTGGCAGCACTGCTAAACTCAACAAAGCCTAATTCACCACTGCGGTATTCGCTTAATGCATCAGAAAAAGCGGGATTTGCTTCGCCATCTTCGCCGTGGGTTCCAAAAAAGCCAAACCCTTTACCCGCTTTACCGGTATAGGTTTGGTGTAATTCTTCTAACATTGCTTCTACGGCGCTGCTATTTAATAGTGGCTGAGGTCTTAAACGACAACTTAGTTGCCCCTGACTATCTTGAGAAATTTCATGGATAATTGCTTGTTCGATATTAATGCTCATAAGCCCTAACTGATCTTTGTGATGGAAGCGAAATAGCGGTAGATATCATAACAGACCATGTTCAAAAATCTAAAAATAAAACCGTCAAATTACGTCAAATGCCTCTCCAGAGATCCAACGGTTAAACAGATGGTCAGTCCGCTTTAGAAAACACCAGCTCGAAACCCCATAATCGCTAACGCCCTGCAACAGAAACTTGCAGCGTATCAGCATTAAATCCGATATAATCACGTGCTAATTCATTACTTTTTGAACGATTTCGAATATGGCTATCCAATCTAAATACACCAACACCCAAGTTGAAGCATTAATTTCTGAGCTATTAGCAGTGCTGAATAAGCATCAAGCACCTACAGACTTAAGCTTAATGGTGCTAGGTAACTGCGTTTCTCACTTATTGGAAAACAAGGTACCCAGTGAGTCTCGTCAAGCAGTAGCTGAGCAATTCGCTAAAGCCTTGGCTCAATCTGTAAAAACCAGTTAAGTATCATTAAAAGGCATTTAAATTAATCAATTATCCTGTTATTTTTGATTAATACGGATTAGGAAAACGATACCGCATGGTTGAGCGCAAAAAACAAATGACCCGTGACAAAGTGTCACGTCTTGTTAACTGGGGCCACTGGTTTGCCTTCTTTAATGGCTTATTAGCTATTATTGTGGGAACACGGTATCTCAGTAGTGTGGGTTACCCTGAAACCTTTATTGGATGGGGTTACTTAGCCATTAGCAGTATTGGTCATTTTAGCTTTTTGGCTTTTATTGTTTACGTCGTTTTTCTCTTCCCTGCCACATTATTACTGCCTTATTCAAAAATACTGCGGGGTTATGCAGCCTTAATTGCAACCCTTGGCTTATGTATTTTACTCTATGACACCGTGATATTTGATGATTATGGTATTCACTTAAGTCCATTCGCGTTTGACTTAGCTTGGTCAGATCTCAATGCCCTATTAGGTAACACCTCTTATATTGCAACGCCTATCGGCATAATTTTAATTGAGCTCACAGCAGCGAATTTTCTGTGGAAACGAATTGAAAAAATAGAGAAAAAGCAGCTAGGTAATAAAGTCCTTGCTTTTATCGGTATTTGTTTTGTCAGTAGTCATGTTATCCATATTTGGGCAGATGCTAATGATGTTACCCAAATTACCCGTTTTGATGACACCATGCCATTGTCTTATCCGGCAACGGCACGCTCATTTATGGAAAACCACGGTATTGAAGGCACCACTGCGCCAGATAAGACCTATCAAACAAAATCAAAACAACTGAATTACCCAATAGCTGCGCTGCAATGCAAAGCGCAAAAACAACAAAATATCCTCATCGTCTCGGTTGACGGTTTAAGAGCTGATATGGTGAACTCGGCAACAATGCCGTTTTTCAGCCAGTATCAGCTGCAGAATAAACAATTTACTGAACACTTTAGTGGTGGCAACCAATTTAAAACCGGGATGTTTGCCTTACTTTATGGCTTACAAGGCAGCTATAGTGATAAAAAAGCGTTTGAGCATACTGCGCCAGTATTGACCCAAGTATTGTCAGAGCAAGGCTATCATCAAGCGGTATTTATGCCCCAAGACAATGCCGACGAATTTGCCAACCATGCCATTTTTGACGGCATGGATATGCACCTAAGCCATAGTGATATTGGTAGCGCCCAAACCGACATCAAAAATACTGAGCTATTTATTCAATGGCAAGCTCAGCAAGCCACGCCTTGGTTTTCATTGGTAAACTTATCTGCTACTAAGCACTATGACACCCCAATTGGCTTTTTAGGCATTGAAACCGTTAAACCCCATCTAAGCTTAAAACCTGCTGAAAAAGTGTTATATAACCAATATAGACAGTCGCTATTCTTTATCGATCAGCAAATACAACAACTGCTTACAAACCTTGATGAGCAAACCTTAGTCATTGTCACCGGTACCCACGGACAAATTTTCAGTAGTAATCCTCGTGAAGTTAATCAGGATCTTTCGCCTGCTAATGTCAAAGTGCCCTTTGTTATGCATTGGCCTAAAACAAGCTCTGATACCGTAAATTATCGAACTAGCCACTATGGCGTAGTGCCGACAATCATGGGGCAAGCACTGCACTGTAATAACCCAATCACCGATTACAGCTCTGGTTATAACCTATTACAACCTAGCGAGCAGAGCTGGGTTTATATCGGTGACAGCAGTACATTTGCAATTTATCAACGAGATGAAATTACGGTTCTAGGCCGACACGGAAAATATCGAATTTATGATATCGACTACAAAAAACGTCTTAAGCGAAAACTCAGTGCTCCTGAGCTAATTCAGGTCATGCGAGAAGGTCGAAGGCTTTACAATAAATAACCATTAAACCGTGGTTGTGACTATTTAACTCAATCGCGGTTTAGTCGTCAGAAAATATTGACTATTATCCAAGCGAAAGATAACTAAAGATGTAAAAGCTACAGAGCAAATGCCTGTTTATTAATCATTTAAATTCAATTTTGCATTTTATTGTTGCGGCGCAAATACCTTCTAGGTAATCTAGCTAAAGAATGACGTTCGGGATATGGCCTAGTCCGGTAAGGCGCTTGTCTGGGGGACAAGAGATCACAGGTTCAAATCCTGTTATCCCGACCAATTCTTCTGCTTTAGTGTTACCTCCCTTCTTTAAGTTTTCGTTTGCCTAAATAACACATAAAATCAATACACATTAATTAAGCTCTGCGGCTTAAATTAGCTTAATAACTTCATCTGTCGTTGCCGCACAAGTAAAATATCACCACATAAGCCCAAGCCGAGTTTTAATCCTCAAATCTCAGTTTCAGCGCTTTCATCTATCTTTGTCACCTAAAGAACTATTCTCTATTAAATATGTGATAGAGGTTAGAAATTAGCATGACGAAATCGGTTATATTGCGCCAAGATTTTACCTCTTGATTAAAATATTCTGACTCAAGACACTCTGTTCAAGACGGCCTTACTCAGAACATCATCAAACTATTGTCAAATTGTCGGAGAATTCCTATGTGGTGGCGCGTACTATTAATCACCTTTGCGTACATGTTACTTGGCGCACACTTTTTGCGATACGCTCAAATGCCATTAGCCATAATTTGTGCGGTTTTGCCGTTACTTTTGGCTTTTAAAAGTAACTTTTTAAACCGAGTAATCCAAATCGGCTTGGTATTAGGTACCATCGCGGTATGGGGCGTAAGCACGGTTCAATATATTGATTTACGAATTGCCATGGAGCAACCTTGGCAGCGCCTTGCTGGGATTATGACAGGGGTAATGCTATTTAGTCTATTTGCCAGTTACTCGGTCAATGGTTTAGTGAAACAAGCTAGAAGCAAACAAAGCTTATTTAGATAAATGATGTAGATAACAGCTGTTATGAAAGCCGTTTAATCACCTTTAAATAACAATACCGACAATATGTCGGTATTTTTCTGTCATCGCCTAAGGCTTATGCCTGCAAGCTAAAACATTCAGGTTTGCCATTTAGCTTTTCGAATTAGCTTTGGGCTTCGATTTCGGCATCAGCCAATGACTAATTTGGCGTCTTCTTAGCCATAGCAAACACGCTATCACAGCAATATAAATACTCGGTTCGATAATCTCAGATTTGACCGACCAGTAAAAATGAATCGGCGCCAATATCGCTAACACATAAATCCAATTATGTAATGATTGCCAGCGTCTACCCATACTGCGCCTTAATGCTTTAAAAGACGTCACCGCGAGCAATAGTGCAATAATAAAGCCGCTAAACCCGACTAAAATGTAAGGCCGTTTAATGACTTCTTCAATTAAAAAGCCCCATGCAAACAGCAAATCTAAACTGATAAAGGCGCTAATGTGTAAACAAGCATAGGCAAATACATATAAACCCACTAGCCGCCTTGTTTGCAATAACAAGCCTTGTTTAGTCAGCTTAGCCAGTGGTGAGATCATTAAGGTCACCACCAAAGCATTTATCGCCCCCATACCGGTAAAATGAATAATATATTGCACCGGATCGCCACCAGCATTATCGGTTACTACCAACATAATTAAATAAACAAATGGTAAGATAAAACCAAGATGTAAAAGCCCTTTTAACCACAATAAACCACCCGGGGTTAAGCGCATTAATAATACTTCCTCAAATCAAGATTGTTATATAAACCAGCCACAGACTCACCATAACCATTAAACATTTGCGTTGGGATACGTTTGGCTGAAAACAAACCTCCTTCACCAATACTGCGCTCAGAGGCCTGCGACCAACGAGGATGATCAACCTGCGGATTCACATTGGCATAAAAACCATATTCACTGGGCGCTAATTGGTTCCAACTGGTAGGCGGCTGTTTATCGGTAACGCGGATTTTAACGATGGACTTAATACTCTTAAAACCATACTTCCAAGGTAAAACTAATCTCACTGGGGCACCATTTTGCGGCGGCAAGGTTTTACCATATAAACCTACAGCAAGAAATGGCAATTCATTCATGGCTTCAGCAATGGTTACCCCTTCCACATAAGGGTAATGTATTCCGCCGCCCATTAAACGATTTCGCTGCCCCGGCATTTGGTCAGGGTCAAACAAGGTCTCAAAGGCCACATGAGTCGCTTTGTTAGATACCCCTGCCATTTTCAATAACTCAGCCAGTGAAAACCCTACCCAAGGCACCACCATTGACCACGCCTCTACACATCTTAGGCGGTAAATACGTTCTTCAAGGGCGAACTTAGTGGTTAAGTCGTTCAAATCTAGAGTTAACGGTTTATCCACTAAACCTTCAATTTTAAGCTCCCAAGGGTTCACTTGAAATGATTGTGCGTTTTCAAACGGGTCTTGTTTGTTAGTGCCAAATTCATAGAAATTATTGTGACGGGTAATTTTGTCTTCTGGAGTTAACTTATCATCACTTTGAAAGCGGCTGGGCTTAGTATAATCAAGACCTTGCACTGCAAACGCGGGTTTATCGTCACTGCCAAACAAATCGAATAAACCCGCCTGCACTTGCCCCGGCAAGCTAGCCCCAAGCGAGCCTAGCCCCAAGGCTTTTACGATATTTCGCCTATCTTTAAACACCGCTTCAGGGGTGACTTGATTGTCTTTTAATGCCCATGATGGTGGGTTGGCAATGCCTTTGAAAAAACCTTTCTTTGACACCATAGGTCACCTCATTCAATTATTATCATTTGATATAAACAGTAGACAGTCTAATACGCGTTTAAATTTCAAAAAGTTTACAATTTTGCTGTTTTGAGTTTAATAATTAAGCGCTTAAGTATTAAATAGCCCCTTTGCAGCTTGCAGTGTACTGCCCTGCATGAGAATCTTAAGCATCATTTTTTGCAGGTTTTTTGCATGACATTTCCTACAAGTTTAACTATCCCCGAAATTATCGTTTTAGCCGCCGTCGCTTTTTTATCGCTTCTTATTGGCGCATTACTTAATCAGCGGTTAACCCGTCAGCGCTGGGAGCAACACAGGCAGCGCATTGCTGAAGAAATGAGCCAATTAACTGCTGAATTTGAAATTAAACAGCAAACACTTACAGAGCAAATTGATGACAAACAAGATGCGTTAATGCTCACTCAAAATAAGCTCGAGTCATTGATTGGTCAATTAGCTAAAATGGAAGCCTTTGCCGAAAGAGTGCCATTACTAGAACAACAGTTAAACGATGGCCAGCGTAAGTTCATGGAAACCCAGCTAGCACTGTCTAAATCTAATGCGATTCAACAAAGCATTCAAGCCCAGGCTAACATCGAAAAAACCGCCTTAAATGACAAAATCGCCTTACTAGAATCAGCCGAAGAAAGGCTAAAACTGCAATTTGAAAACCTGGCCAACCGTATTTTCGAGGAGAAGTCAGAAAACTTTAAGAAGCAAAATGTCAGCCAAATGGATGGCGTGCTTGGGCCCTTAAAACAGCAGCTAGAAGGCTTTAGACAACAAGTTAGAGAATCCTATAGCCAGGAGCAAACTGAGCGCAGCGCCCTTAAACATCAACTTGATGCACTCAAAGAGTTAAATTTGAGAATGAGTCAAGATGCAGTCAATCTGACCAAAGCGCTTAAAGGCGATAACAAGCAACAAGGTAATTGGGGTGAAGTGATCCTTGAACGAGTCCTACAAGAAAGTGGTCTGCGTGAAGGCCATGAGTACGATACCCAGCAAGATTTAAAAGACGATCAAGGTAAACGCTTTAAACCTGATGTCATCGTTCACCTACCTGAACAAAAAGATGTGGTGATTGATGCCAAAATGTCATTAATTGCCTACGAGCGCTTTTTTAATAGTGAAGACGAGCTAGTGCAGCAACAGGCGATAAAAGAGCTGGCTTTATCTATTCGTCAACACATTAAAGGCCTAAGCCATAAGGACTATCACAAGCTACATGGCCTCAAAAGTCTCGACTATGTATTAATGTTTATTCCAATAGAGCCTGCATTTTTACTGGCACTGGAGTCAGATCCTAGCTTGGTCAATTTTGCTCTCGATCATAATATTATGTTAGTCAGCCCAACGAACTTATTAGTGGCACTGCGCACCATTAACAATATTTGGCGCTATGAGTACCAAAACCAAAATGCCCAAAGTATCGCAGCCCAAGCTGGTAAAATTTACGATAAATTATGCAGCTATGTTGACGACATGGATAAACTGGGCCGCGCTTTAGACACTGCCGATAAAGCCTACCAGCAAGCAATGAATAAACTGTCCCAAGGTAAAGGTAATTTAATAAGGCAAGCCCATGTTATGCAAAAATTGGGTGTTGAAACCAGTAAAAACCTTGATCCTCAATTAATAAATAAAGCCTTAGATGACTCTAAAGAGTCATAAGCGGTTTTAATTTAGTTTTTATAAGCAATTTTTATGAGCAATTATAGCTAATTGCACTATTCTTTGGCTTGAGGTGGCAACACCTTAAGCAAAAATAGACACTTGGCTAATATTGATAATGCCGCTTAATAGATACTATTCATTAATTAGATTCAAACAGATTGGTTCGCAAAAGATGTCGTACTGAGGCGGAGATTCTCATTATTATGCGCAACATATTGGTTAATTTTGTAGTTTTTCTAGGGTTACTGTGGCTGTCAGCTAGCATTAATCTCGCCCATGCTGAAAAATCAAGTTTAAGCCCCCAACAGCAATTGTATCTTGATGCCAGAGAGGCGTTAGACAAACAACAGCTCAACCAATACCAAAAGCTACGTAAGCAGTTGGGTGATTACCCATTAACTGTTTATCTTGATTATCATGAGCAAATCGCCAAGATTTTAAAAATGAGTGGAGCTCAAGCCCATAAAGCTATCGAGCAATTTAATACCACTCCACTTTATAACGGCTTACGCTATCGCTATTTGAAAAATGCTGGCGAGAAAAAGCAGTGGCAAAACTTTTTAGCCATCTCACCTAACGCCCCTAATGATGTCACCTTGCAGTGTTACTATTACCGCGCTCAATTATCTCAAGGCAATAACAACATCGCTTATGAAGGCGCTGAAAAACTGTGGCTTTATGGTCGCTCACGCCCCAAGGCTTGTGATGTGTTATTTAGTCAATGGACCAAAGCAGGTAAAAGAACCCAAGCATTAATTTGGTCAAGAATGTTACTTAGTTTTAATGAAAACCAATATGGCTTAACCCAATACCTATCAAGAAAAATCACCAAAAATAAAGCTGAAGCGGATTTACTCATTTCAGTTTATCGCGATCCCAACAGTCTACGTAATACCAAAAAGTTTTCGTCTAAAACGCCCATTGTAGCGGATATTGTTAATGTTGGGCTCAGAAAACTTGCCAGAAAAGACTTAAAACAAGCAGTCAAATTATATAAGAAATATGATAAGGCTAATCGTTTTAGTGCTATCAAAGGCCAACAACTTAATCGTTATATTGTCCGCAGGGCATTAATCAGAAAAGAAGCTGATTTACTGGAACACATTGATGCAAGCTTACCGATTTTAGACTCTGATGACTTATTTCAAATTCGTTTGCGCTGGGCAATCGCAGAGCAAGATACAAAAGCAATTAAACACTATCTCACATTACTCAGTGATGATGTGATTGATGACTCTCGCTGGCAGTATTGGAGCGCACGCATAAGTCAAACCACCGACAAAACCCAAGCAGACAAGATAACGAAGCAACTTAGCCAAGCACGCAATTTTTATGGCTTTTACGCCGCCCAATCCATAAAGGCCCCGCTGGCGTTAAATGATGACAAGTTACAGTCATCGCCACAGCTTGCTAAAAAACTGCATGATGACCCCGGCCTTGCCAGAATTATCGAATTAATTGCCATCGATAAAACCCGCGATGCTCGCAGTGAATGGGTTCATTTGCTGCGCCGCCATGATACCGCGATGAAGGCCGAATATGGCCTACTCGCCCTTAAAAATGCTTGGTTTGATTACAGCGTCGAAGCCAGCATACAAGCCAGAAAATGGAATAGTTTGCAACTACGCTTTCCTAACGCCGCCCAAAACGAATTTGAACAAGCAAGTAAAAAATATCAGGTTGAGATAGATGAAATACGCGCAATCGCCCGCCGCGAAAGTGCGTTTTACCCTTATGCCACCTCTGGTGTGGGCGCGCGCGGATTAATGCAACTCATGCCCGCAACCGCAAAAGAAACTGCCCGTAAAAATAAGCTCAAATTTAACAATAAAAATGACCTATATAAGGTGAATTATAATGTCCAACTTGGCAGTGCTTATTACGGCCAATTGCTCAAACAGTTTGATCAAAATCGCGTCCTCGCCACAGCAGCGTATAATGCCGGCCCCCACAGGGTCACCCGTTGGTTAAAAGAGTCTGACGGAAAACTGGACGTCATGAGCTTTATCGAAACCATTCCCTTTAAGGAAACCCGGGAATATGTGCAAGCCGTACTCAGCTATAGAATGATCTATCAGCAGCAAGAGGGTCGCGATGCCCCTATGTTTAGCGATGCCGAACGCAAGTTTGCTTACTAATACATTTGTCATAAGTCATTAGCCTTAAGCCACTTTAATGCCCGTTTAAGGCTTACTCAGGCTGTCGTGAGCAGTGCTCTAAACCGATAACTCACTGCCACGATAGCTAAACTCATCACAGAGTTTAGCTATCATTTTTTATCACTGAATATCTTCCTTTATTATCTTTGGCAGGTTAACGTAAGCCATTCGATGTACTTGTTAGCAAAATAGCTTAATTAGGCCGTATTTGTTAACTAACGGAGTATTTAGTGTCAGCAACAAAACTACAATCGCTGTTAAGCCAATTAGAAACGGTATTATTAGGTAAACCTGAGCAAATCAAACTGGCGCTAGCCTGTATTCTCGCTAAAGGTCATTTACTGATCGAAGACTTACCTGGCATGGGTAAAACCAGTCTGTCTCAAGCATTAGCCACCTCGCTAGGCATGAGCTATCAACGCATTCAATTTACCAGTGACATGTTACCTGCCGATATTTTAGGGGTATCCATTTACCAGCAGCAAAATCAAGTATTTGAGTTTCACCCTGGCCCAATTTTTAATCAAATGCTGTTAGCCGATGAAATCAACCGCGCCAGTCCTAAAACCCAAAGTGCCTTACTTGAAGCCATGGCAGAAAGACAAATCACCATTGATGGTGAAACACACACATTGCCACAACCATTTTTTGTTATCGCTACCCAAAACCCCATTGAGCAATCGGGGACTTTCCCCCTGCCTGAATCGCAACTTGACCGCTTTATGATGCGCATTTCTATTGGCTACCCTGATGAACATGCTGAGTTAGCCATGCTAAAGGGGCTACATCAGCGCAGCGATGCCCCGCCGCTTACACAATGCTTAAGCCCAACCGAGCTAATGAGTTTGCAACATCAGGTACAAAAAGTCAGTGCTTCTGATGCAGTGCTTAAATATTTAATCAACCTTGCCCAATACTCTCGCCAGCAAATCGATGGCAATGGGCTATCGCCTCGGGCCAGTATTGCACTGCTGGACTCAGCTAAAGCTTGGGCGCTATTAAATCATCGCAATTATGTGGTACCTGAAGATATTCAGGCCGTATTTCACTGCGTAGCAGAGCACCGCATAAGAACCAATAGCCAACTGCAGGGGCAAGCGTTGTCAGATCAAATTCTCGCAAGCGTTAACCCAATTAGCTAAGCAGAAATTAATTGCAGATGAATAACTCCAAGGCGACAAAGAAATGGTATTCACGCTTGATCCCAGCCGCGATTAAGCAGCGCTGGTCACAGTGGTTAGATAAGCGAATACCCGCGAACAAACAAATCACCTTAAGCCATAAAAGTATTTTTATTTTACCCAGTGGCTTTGGGGTCGCTTGGTTTTTGCTGATTGTGGTGCTGTATTTATTTGGCACCAACTATCAAAACAACTTGGTGATCGGCTTAAGTTTATTACTGGCCAGTGTGTTCCATAGCTGCATTATTTACAGCTATAAAAATCTTGCAGGTTTAACCTTAACCGCATTAACCCCACCTGAGACTTATGCCAACCAAAGCTTGGCCTTTCCGGTTGTGTTATCCAGTAAAATCAACAAAGACAACAGCCAAACCAGTCACCAGCAAATTTGCTTGAATCTACCTAATGAGCGCCATAGCCGCATTACCGATGTCGCTGAAGGCATCGACACCAGCGTCAGCAGCTCTGCGCAATCCAGAGGTCTAGTTAACCCCGGTAGAATTCGCGTCTCATCCAGTTTCCCACTGGGGCTATTTAACACTTGGTCCTATGTGGATTTAAATATCCAGCATATTATTTATGCCGCGCCGCTGGCCACCCATGTATCGTTAACCAGTTTAGATAATGACAATCAAACCGAATTTGAACACGGTAAATTGCAACCTGGGGTTGATGACTATAAAGGCCTTAAAACCTTTGTTGAAGGTGAGTCACTTAAACAAGTGGCATGGAAGCAATGGGCACAAGGGCGCGGTATGCTAACAAAAGAATTTGCCCAACCTGAAGGCAAACCTGTGTGGCTCAGTTTAGACGACACCCGTGGTGATAGTCTTGAACAAAAACTCAGTAAACTGGCGTGGCAAGTCAACGCCTTATCTCAATCACAGCAAGTTTTTGGCTTGGCATTAAACCAGCAAATTATCGAACAAGACAGCGGCGAGTCACATCGAAAACAATGTCAGCAAATGATTGCGCTTTATGGCTCAGCAGCTCAGCCAACTGTTACACCTAAACCAACAAATACACCAGAGTCAACAATTACACCTGAGTCAACATCGGCATTTACTGATAAACGCCCAGTGGAGAGCAGAAAATGACCCAAGGCTCAAAGGCGTTAAAACATCAGTTAAATGACCCATTTAATGAGAACATTGGTCGCAATACCCTCTTTTGGTTATTAATTACCAATGTATTGGTGCTATCGCCGTTATACCAGCATGCCACCTTATGGAGCATCGGCATTTGCGCCATTTGCTTTGTGTGGCGGGTGGGGATTTACCTTGGCAAGGTGGCGGCGCCGCCTAAAGTATTAGTCACAGGGCTAGCCATTGGCGCCGCTGTCACCTTGGCTTTAGTGTCACAGGAAATTGGATTACTAAATGCATTAGTCAATTTGCTACTGCTCGGCTATGCCCTTAAATACATCGAAATGCGCCAAGTACGCGATGTTAAAGTCGTGGTATTGGTGGGCTTTTTCTTAATCGGTTTTGCACTATTAGATCGTCAATCCATACTCGACACCCTGCAACTGAGCTTTGTCGCCATCATTAATACCTGTGTGTTAATCAGTATTTATCAGCATTCAAGTCGGAAGGTAAACTTTCGCTTCGGGGTAAAATTATTCGCCCAAAGCTTGCCTTTAGCCATACTGCTTTTTGTGGTATTTCCAAGGCTGCCACCATTGTGGTTAGCCCCCAGCATGAAAAACGCTACTACCGGCCTGTCAGATGAAATCGCATTAGGGGATATCAGTAAGTTAACCCGCTCGCCGGATTTGGCATTTAGAGTGGGTTTTGAAAATGAACTCAACAACACCGATAAGCAGCAACTGATTAGCAATGAGCAACTGTATTGGCGCACACAGGTCATGGAAAACTACGATGGTCAGCGCTGGAGTCAGTCGCCTTATCGTAAAAATGAACAGCGTAGCGCCTATGGCAATAAACCTAAGCGCGCTAAGCCCAATGCAGCAGGTCTTGCGGCGCCATTAAATTATCAAGTGATCACTGAGCCGACTTATCAAAAATGGTTGTTTGGTTTAGATCAGGCTTTTAGTCAATCTGAGCACATTGTCGAGTTATCCGACTTTAGGCTATTCTCACTGCGCAACATTGATCAACGTTTAAGTTACCAAGTGAGCTCTTATCCCAATAGCGCACTTGATGACAAACTCGCGCCAGATATCAGCAAGATAAATTTGGCCATTCCTAATAATAGCAATCCACTAACTCGCCAGTTGGCAGCCCAATTTGCTAAGGATTACCCACAGCCAGCAGCGCGCATCAATGCCATGATGGGTTACTTCGCCGAGCAAGCTTTTTACTACACCTTAAGCCCGCCAAAGCTTGGCCAGCAGCAAGTAGATGACTTCTTATTTACTAACCAAGCAGGCTTTTGCTCCCACTACGCTTCAGCTCTGGTGTTTCTCGCCCGTTCAAGTGGCATACCTGCCAGATTGGTCACAGGTTACCAAGGCGGCGAATATAACCCCAAAGCCGGTTATTACAGCATTTATCAATACATGGCCCATGCATGGACCGAAGTTTGGCTAGAAGGCCAAGGTTGGGTAAGGTTTGACCCCACCGCCATGATTGCCCCAGAGCGTGTATTAGACGGCTTTGATGCTACGTTTACAGGCCAAGATAGCTACTTACAAGACAGCCTATTTACCAGTTTACAGGTCAAAAATATTCCGTGGTTGAACAATATTCGCCTGCAACTGGCTAGCATCGATTTCTACTGGAGTGTGTGGGTACTGGGTTTTGATGAACAGCGACAGCAACAAGTATTAGCCAAACTACTTGGCAATGTCACTAGCAGTAAAGTGGCCATAATGATGATCATCAGCTTTATCATTATTGCCCTTATAATCGCCTATTTTGCTGGCGTGTTTAAACTGCAACCCAAGCAAGATCCATGTATTAAACGTTATAACCTTATTTGTGAAAAGTTAGCACACAAAGGCTTTCAACGTGATGCGATGCCTCCACAAGCTTATGCCCAGTTTATTCATCAAGCATTTAGTGAGCAGCAACCACAACTGGTGGCTCATTTTGACAAAATGACTGAACACTTTATTGCGCTGCAATATCAACCATTGACGGCGAAACAAGTTGTTTTGCACCAAAGATTGTTTAAGCGCTATTTTAGGAAGGTAAAAAGGAATTTGTAGGCTGATTTGTGTATTTCTAAAAGTTGTTGAGTTCATTTATTAGATCAAAGTCGTGGTGCTAAAGAGATAAAAGCAACATCGCAGGATTCCATCCTGCACCGGCCAAAAGGGTATCAACAGCAATACCCTCTATACTCCTTGTTAAAGAATTAGGCCCTGCCGCCCCTAACGAAAAATGCTGAAAAGCGCATAATTTCCGATGGGGATTAATCCAGCTTTTAACTTCGTTTATTGCTAACTTCAGACTTATTCGAAAATGCTAACGCTTCCGATGGTGCATCCATGCACCGCGAAAGCTAAACTCACATCCATGTGAGCTTCACGCTATTTTCTCTGCGTCCTCAATTCAAATTGAACATGCCTATCTTTAAACTTCGTTACTAATGAAGTTAAATCGAAGAGATAAAAATTCCAGTGTAAGCGCGGCTGTGACCGTCCATGACATGGACGTCATGGCCGAGCTTTCAGGGACCTTTTGATTTATATAAAGAATGCAGCGTGTCGCAGTCGTGCTTGCACAAAGGCCTGCAGCAGGCAATTGATTAACTTGAAGCTATGGTTCTCCATAACCTAACCAATACAACTATGGCAACTTGCCTATGGCTTAAAGCTGATAATTGAAAAATTATTTATGGGTGTCACAAATAATTTCCTCAATTCAAATTGAACATGCCTATCTTTAAACTTCGTTACTAATGAAGTTAAATCGAAGAGATAATAATTCCGGTGTAGATGCGTTCAAGACCTTCGAAAACATGGATGTTTTCGTAGAGCCCACAGGGATGTGTTCACGGCGTGTCTTGGATGCATCTGCACATAAGCCTGCGGCAGGCAATTGATTAACTTGAAGCTATGGTGTTCCATAACCTAACCAATACAATTATGGTAACTTGCCTATGCCCAAAGCTGATAATTGAAAATTAATTATGGGTGTCTCAGTTATTTTTTTATTAACTAAATGGTCAAATAAAAAACAATTGACATAATATGTCTCAAAAGCTAACTTAGACATAATATGTCAAGCAAGGAAGTGTAAATGGATATTTGGAATTTTTTCACCAGTTTTATTGTGCAAACTATTGGTTTTTTCACTAACGAAGTTGGTGTGACTGAGGCCGTAGCAATCATATTGTTTACTCTGATTGGACGCTTAGTCTTAATGCCTATGAACGTTCTGGCTATGACAAATATGTATAGAAATAAAAAAGCAATATCTGCAATAAAACCTGAGTTAGAAGAAATAAAAACAATATATAAAGACAAACCAAATGAAATAGCTAAATGTACAATGGCGCTATATAAAAAACACAATATTAAAATTCTGGATAAAAATAGTGCAGTGAATATTGTCAGTCAGGGTGTTTTTGGTTTAGGCATGTTCCAAGCCCTTCAACAGATAGTGTTTAATAGTAAATTTGCTTGGATTGCTAACATTGCAAAACCTGATGTTGCACTGGCATTGCTTGTTGGCGTTATCACATACTTTTCTATGACTATGATGCCAGGTAGCGCGGAGCACACCAGTACTTTGTTGCTTATAATCCCCTCTATTATTTGTGTTGTTACCTTAATAAGCTTTCCATCCGCTATCGGTTTATATTGGGCTACATCTAGCGTGACTAGTTTATTTCAATCCTTGGTGGTTAATAAATTTTTGCATCAACAAGACACATATAAAGCTATTTAATTTGAATAGATAAAAGGTCAGAATGAACTTTATTCTGACCTTTTATAACTCTTCACTCTCTAAAAATTAATGCCCAAAATCTGCTTCCACAAGTAAAGCCTACTAAATGAAATACGCTATACCCCCTAACCAATACACATCGAATTTGGTTGCTTATTTAGCGCTTAAACCCTCGATGTGATAAAAGCCTTTCAAACCTAATAACAACCTCTTAGAATGGTTTTCATCATCATTTGTAGAGTCGATTAATGCTTAGATTAATTCAATCAAATCAGATGGAAGTTCTGTCTGAACAACTGTCTAAAATGCTCGCTATCCCCCTTGATAACGCTAATTTACTCGCAAATGAACATATCTTGGTGCAAAGCCCGGGGATGTCGACTTGGCTGCGCTTAGAAGTGGCCAAATATAATGGCATTGCCGCTGCCCTGTCCTTTCCGCTGCCTTCAAGCTTTACTTGGCAGTTATGCCATGAGCTGTTGCCTGATGTGCCTAAAGATAATGCTTTTACTAAAGCGGCGATGACGTGGAAGTTAATGGATTTACTGCCGCCATTACTTGATGACCCAGATTTTGCGCCGCTGCAAGCCTATTTAGCCCCAGTAGAAACTCAGCACGCTAGTAACAGCGATGAAACACTGCCCTATGTGCAAGCTGGCAGTTTTGATGCTATTAAGCTGTATCAATTGTGTGGCCGTATTGCTGATATTTTTGACCAATATCTTGTTTATCGCCCTGATTGGATTTTAGCTTGGGAGCAAAATGAGCATCCGCTTAAATTGGAAGAAAACCAGCTTTGGCAGCCTAAACTGTGGCGGGCACTGATTGAATATAACCAGCATCAACTTAATGCCAGCACTTATCATCGCGCTAACTTGCATCAACACTTAATTGCCGCATTGCAAAACTCTGATACTGTGATTAAGTCGCTACCAGAGCGGTTATTTGTGTTTGGTATTTCTTCAATGCCGCCGCAAACCTTGCAAGTGCTGTATCACTTGGCTGAACGCATTGAAGTGATCATGTTTTCCTTAAGCCCGTGTCAGCATTACTGGGGCGATATTATTGACCCTAAAGCTCGCGCAAGAATGGCGCTGCAATACGCTGATAAAAAACAGTTAGGCGAGCAATGGGAAGAAAAGCTTGAAGTGGGTAATCCGATTCTGGCTAACAATGGCAAAATGGGCCGTGAATTATTGGATTTAATGCTCGAATTACCGCCTGAACACACTGATTTTAGTTACGACTGCTATATCGAGCCCGATCAATCCCCTGACAGTTTAAATCTACTGCAAGGGGGGCAATACGATATTCTGCAAATGGAAACCTTAGGCCAAGCCCTTGGACCTGATGCAGCGCTTTATCAAAATGTCGCCAATAGACGCTCGTTAAGCCAGCAAGACCAATCTATTACCCTGCGCAGTTGCCATAGCCCGCTACGTGAAGTCGAAACCCTGCACGATCATTTACTTGAGTTGCTGTCAACCAATGCGAATGACAACGGTAAAGAATCACTAAAACCCAAAGATATAGTGGTGATGATGCCAGATGTAGCAGCTTATGCGCCTTATATTGATGCGGTATTTGGCACTAGCAATAGCGGTTTACATCGAAGTAATCAAGACTCAGGCAAAACAGCTAATTACTATATTCCCTATGCCATTGCCGATAGAGGCGCAGCTCAAGAGTCACCGCTAATTAACAGCTTTTTGAATTTACTCAATATTAATCAAAGCCGTTTTGGCCTCACTGACATTATCAGTATTCTCGAAGTCCCAGCAATTTTACGAAAATTTCAGCTCGATGATGATGCTCTGCAGCTTGTTAGACGTTGGTTAGATGATGCCAACGTGCGTTGGGGCCGTGATGAAAAAACCCGATTGCAACAAGGAGTGCCAGCCTTTAAGCAAAACTCTTGGGCATTTGGTATTAGCCGCTTAATTCAAGGTTATGCTTTTAATGACGAGTCAGCGCTTTATAACGATTCATTGCTCGTACAAGGTGTTGAAGGCCAGTCTGCGCAAATTCTTGGCTATTTACTCAATTTCTTAGAGGCCATTGACGAATACCAACTGCAACTGGCTAGCCAATGTCCAACCCTTGAACGTATCGCGCAGCTACAAGGCTTATTAGAGGTTTTCTTTGATGCTGATGATGACGAGCGCGAGCAAGTTCAAACCATTCGCGAAGCCTTAGTCACCTTAAGCACCGAGCTTGAAGATGCGGGTCACCAAGGAGAGTTAGATGTTGAAGTGCTCAAGCAATGGTTTAATCAAAACCTTAATGAATCTCGAGTTGGTCAGCGCTACCTTGCGGGGAGTGTGAACTTTTGTACCTTGATGCCGATGCGCTCAATTCCCTTCAAAGTGGTATGTTTACTGGGTATGAATGATGGCGTTTACCCGCGAGTACAACACCCTGTTGGATTTGACTTAATGGCCCACAATGGCGCCATTAAAGGTGACCGTTCCCGCCGATTAGACGATCGTTACCTGTTTTTAGAAGCCTTATTGTCTGCCAGAGAGCAATTTTATATTAGCTATATTGGCCACTCTGAGCGTGATAACGCTGAACGAATTCCCTCAATGTTGGTGTCAGAGCTAACCGAGTATTGCCAGCTGTGTTATTTTGCTGACTATTATTTCACTACAAATAATGAGCCACAACTGGAAACCGGCCAAGGGTTACGTGAAAGCTTACGTGAAAGCGTTGAAGTAAATAATGCCGATAAAGCAATATTAAGCCATTTAATCCAGCAGCAACCGCTGCAACCCTTTGATGCCAAATTGTTTACTGCAACTCAGCAAACTAAATTGCAGCAAAGTTATAATCATCAGTGGTGCCCGCCAAGTATCGCTGATGCGAACCACTTACTTAATAATGCCCGCTTCTTTAACCGCCTTAAGCCGTTAGATTTAGCCAACGATGACAACCCATTTGATGCTGTTGCCGACGATGGCAGCGCAATTGTACAACTTGAATTGTCGGCATTATTACGATTTTTCAGAAGCCCGGCGCAATTCTTTTTTAATCGCAGTTTAAAAATTGATTTTAATTTACGTATTCAAGCTGACGATAACGACGAGCCATTTAACTTAGATGCATTAGAGCGCTATAAATTACAATCAGCAATGATTGACAGTGCAGTGCATCACCAACTTGAACACGCTGACATTGAGTTTATCAACCAGCTAAAAGCCAGTGGCAGTTTACCCATGGCGCCCTTTGATGACGTGCTGCTTAATCGCTACCAAAACGACATTAAATACGTCATTGGCAGGGTGCTCTATCTTACTGGCGATAAGAGCCACAGTCAGGAAGTAGATATTGATTTACAGTTTGAAGGGCTAACGCCGCTAGACAGCACTCAATCAAACATTAACGTTAACCTTATTGGCCGCATCGATGATATTTACGCTAAAGGGCAAATAAATTATCGCCCTGGTACTGCCCATGGCCGTGATTTTGTCAGGGTGTATCTACGTCATTTATGTCTTAATGCCGCAGGAGTTGAGAAAAACAGTTACCTGCTGGATATTGGTCATTTTCATGCCTTTAGTGCAATTACGCCAGAGTCCGCTCAGCAATTATTACAGCAATTTATTCAAGCTTATCTCAATGGCCAAGCCCAGCCGTTATGCTTTATGCCGCGCACCGCATTAGCCTATGTTGAAGCCGATGGTGATCATATGGAAAAACTGCAAGCAGCCGAGCCATTATGGCTTGATGAACAATCAGGCTTTGGTGAAGGGAACGATCCCCATAATCGGCGTTTATTTAGTTTTCCTGAAGACTTTACTGAAGCTGAATTTGGCAAAACAGCCACCATGTTACTGCAACCTATGTTGAGTATTTATCACAAAGGCACCCTCGCCGAGCTTGACGAATATGCGACCCAACCACCTAAGCTCTCAGTGATAAAAGGGGGCAAAGCCTAATGACTCATATTATTGACAATGCTAGCAAGTTAGAGGCCGCTAACACAGAAATGACTGACTCTGAAATCGCTCATGGCAAAGAAACTCACTCCCAAGTCAGCAAGCTTAATCCGCTAACACTGCCTTTTGCAGGTTCAAGCTTAATTGAAGCCAGTGCTGGCACCGGTAAAACCTACACTATTTCAGGGCTGTATTTACGGCTATTACTGGGCGATAAAGATAAAGCGCCGCTCAGCTGTGAACAGATTTTAGTGGTGACCTTTACTAATGCCGCTACCGAAGAGTTGCGGGATCGAATTCGTAAACGTATTCAAGTGGCCT
Source organism: Shewanella sp. UCD-KL21 (assembly GCF_001957135.1). Classification (GTDB taxonomy): domain Bacteria; phylum Pseudomonadota; class Gammaproteobacteria; order Enterobacterales; family Shewanellaceae; genus Shewanella. Next base: position 71,861 of record NZ_MPHK01000002.1, read on the forward strand.
TTAAGTGCTTTATTGGCTTAGACACCGATGATGAATTTGTAGAGGCGCTGTACCAACAAGTACCAGAGCCTGAGCGGGCAATTGCCCTAAGACGCTTAGATTTAGCGCTAAAGTCACTGGATGAAGCGGCTATTTTTACCATTCACGGTTTTTGTCAGCGCATTTTATCTGACATGGCGTTTGAGTCATCGCTATTATTTGAGTCAGAATTTACTCTCGATGACAGTGAATTTTTACATCATGCTGTACGTGATTTTTGGCGTGAGACCTGTTATCCGCTACCACAAGTATTAGCCCAAGTGATTGATAACGAGTTTGGCGACCCTGATAGTTTGGCTTGGCAACTTAAACCGTTACTCGGCGCGAGCCAAGCCAATATCCCGTTTGTGGCGAAAGAGTTTAACCAGTTAGCTGATGAATTAGTTCAAAGGCTTGCTCGCTTTAAAAAGCGCTGGCCAACAGACAGTGAAAAAGAACTGGAACTACTACACAGCTTACCGCTCAATGGCGCGAGATTCGGCAAAAAAGCCGATGATTATCCGAAGCTTGCCGCCATGTATGATCGCTTAACCAATTGGGTTACCTTCGGCAATGGCCTGCCGCCAATTAAAGATTTAGAAATGCTGGCGCTATCTGAGCTAAAACTCAATAAAGGTGGCACTATCCCCAGCGCAAATGATGCGCCACTGCTCGATCATATCGAGCGATTATTTGCACTTATCCAGCAAATAAAGCCATCATTTTTAATTCGCGCCCGTGACGGTATTCGCCTGCGATTTATGCTGCAAAAAGCCCAGCGCAACTTGATGACCCCAGATGATCTCTTGATCACCTTGGCTGATGCCTTATCAACGGCGACTGAAACTACTGCTACTGAATCAACTGCTACTGATTCAACTGCCATTGAATCAACTGCTATTGAATCAACTAAGAATGAACCAAGCGCGCAGCATTTAGCCAAAGCCATTGCGACGCGCTTTCCGGTGGCATTAATTGATGAATTCCAAGATACCGATCCGCTGCAATTTACGATTTTCTCTACCATTTATCAGCAGCAAACTCAGCTTGATAGTTTAAGTTTATTAATGATTGGCGATCCCAAACAAGCCATTTATGCCTTTCGCGGCGCCGATATTCATACCTATATTCATGCCCGTAAGCAAACTAAAGCGCACTATAACCTCGAAACCAATTACCGCTCATCTACTGCACTGGTTAATGGGGTTAACCAGCTCTTTAGCCAACATCAGGATCCATTTATCAGTGATGCGATCCCTTATGATGTGGTTGATACCCCAGCCAGCGCTGACAATAAAAAGCTCACTGAAGCCACAGAAGACAAATCAGCGCTGCGAATTAAACTACTTAGCGAAGGTGAAAGCGGCTTAAATAAAACCACTGCCCGTCATCTACTGGCGAATGATGCTGCCAGTGAAATAAAACGTTTATTAACTGAAGCGCAAACTAATCAAGACCAGATAGATGGTCAAAAACAAACTAAACAATGCCATATGAATGGCACAGCGCTCATCGCCAAAGATATTGCCGTGTTAGTGCGCGATAAAAACGAAGCCTCGGTGATGAAGCAAGCCTTAAGCGAGCGTAATATTGGCGCAGTATTTTTAAGCCGAGATAGCGTGTTTAACACCCAAGAGGCCTTTGAACTGGCGATCATTTTACGGGCTATTGCTAACCCGAAAGATGAGCGCTGCCTTCGCGCAGCACTTGCCACCGAGCTTATGGGTTACAGCGCCCAGCAAATTCATCTGTTTAATCAAGATGAAGAGCAGCGACAAAGCTTACTGGATCAATTTGCTGATTGGCATCAAACCTGGCTTAAGCGCGGCATCATGCCTGCGCTGTTAAGTTTGGCTAACCAAACCCAGCTGATTAAGCGCTATTTAAGTAAACAACTTAGCCCAAGCGTCGACAGCAACTCAAATAGCATGGCTGATAGTAGTATTGATAGTAGTGCTAATAGTAATGCTGAAAGTGGCGAGCGCCGCCTCACCGATTTCCGTCATTTGTGCGAACTACTGCAGCAAAAAGCCACCGAACTTGATGGTAGCAGCGCGATAATGAATTGGTTTGACCAGCAACTGATTGATGCTCAAGGCAATGATGAGCAGCAATTGCGCCTTGAAAGCGAACAAAATCTGGTGCAAATCGTTACCATTCATAAAAGTAAGGGGCTTGAATATCCCGTTTGTATGGTGCCATTTATCAGTCTCGCGCGGGATAATCGTAAAAAGCCTGCACCTATGCTTTACCATAAAAATGACCAATTAGTTTGGGATGTTGAGGGTAGCAAAGAAGGCTGGGAGCAATACAAACAAGAAAACCTCGCTGAAGATTTACGTCTGTTATACGTGGCGCTCACCCGCCCGGTTTATGTGTGTTACTTATACATTGCCAACCATAGCCGCATGCTTAAAGCAGGGGTAAGTAGTCACTTATACGAAACCGCCATTGGTTATTTATTGGGGATCACCACTAAAGATTGTGATTTTGAGTTGTTATCACAACAAGCACAGGCCATAAAAACCAGCGCGCCAATCCCCGATGCCATTAGCGTGGTTCAGCTAGAGGCGATTGATGACTCAGTACTCACTGAACTTAATAGCCAGTCGCAACAGTTAGCGGCAAAAACCTTGCAGCGTGATTACCACACCCCATGGCGAGTGGGCAGTTACTCAGGTTTGGTGAAACACCTTGCCCATGAAAAAGTCTCTCCGGGTGCCGACGATGAAGACTTTAGTCAAGAAACCCTGCCGCAATTTGAATCCGCCGCTGACATCAACCCTTTTGACACAGATGTTGAAGACAACGCCATTAACCGCTTTACCTTCGAGCGCGGCGCCAATGCCGGTAGCTTCATGCATTTGGTGTTAGAGCTATTTGATTTCACCAATGCTGAGGTTGAATTGCCACAAGCCTTACCCAAAGCCATGGAGCAATATGGTTTTGACCAAGAGATATGGACAGATACCTTAATCGAATGGTATCAGCAAATCCTTAATAGCCCGCTCATTACCAATAATGCAGCGCAAGATAGTCAACTATTAAATGACCATGGTTTGCCACTGACATTAGCCCAGTTAGCCCCAGAGCAAAAATTAGTTGAGATGGAGTTTTATCTGCCCATTAGCCAATTAAAATCTCAGCAGTTAAATCAGTTATTACAACAATATGGTTATGATGCAGGGCTTGAATTTGACGAGCTACAAGGCATGTTAAAAGGCTTTATCGATTTAACCTTTGAGTATAAAGGCCAGTATTTTATTGCCGATTATAAATCTAACCATTTGGGTGACGATTTAACATGTTATGACCATAATGCTATGGCGACAGCCATTAGTAGCCACCGTTATAATTTGCAATATATTCTTTATACCTTGGCACTGCATCGTTACTTATCTTTGCGAATGCCAAGTTATGATTACCAGCGTCATATAGGCGGCAGTTTTTACCTTTTCTTACGTGGTATGAGCCCAGAAGCTTTAGGCGCTGGAATATTTTTCGATAGACCGCCACAGGCCTTAATCACTGATTTAGATGCACTATTTACTAACAACAATGCATTGGAGCAAAAATAATGATTACCCTAAGCGCCCCAATGACTCAGTTACTTAAAAATTGGCAACTACAAGGGTTAATTACCCCACTAGATCGTCACTTCGCCCTTGAAATGGCTAACTCTCAGCTCGCTCAAGTTGATGCCAAAGATGACGCTGATAATGAGTTTTTATTATTAATCTGTGCGCTATTAAGCCAGCAATTATCAAGTCAGCACAGCTGCTTAGTTATCAATAATATCGATCTTGATAATCCGTTTTGCGAGCAAGAGTCCCATTGCAAGTTAACAATGACCCACCAGCAACTCAGCGACGCTATCGAAGCATTAACCTGTGTCGGGTCACCTTCTGAAAACCAGCCATTAATTGTTGAACATAACCGGTTGTACTTAAATAAGTATTATCACTTTGAAACCCAAGTGGCTGCCCGATTCAACCAGTTGGCACAAGTTAACTTAACTGTTGATACCGCAACGCTAGCGCAATATTTGAATGACTTATTCGATGAAAAAACTGATGTAAATAGCACTAGCATCAACTGGCAAAAAGTGGCCACTGCAACGGCGCTAACTAAAGCCTTAGCGGTGATTACTGGCGGCCCCGGCACAGGTAAAACCACCACGGTCACCAAGTTATTATTACTGCTGTTAACCCAATCAGCATTAACCATTCGACTGGTGGCACCTACGGGTAAAGCCGCAGCGCGATTAAGTGAGTCCATTAAAGCCTCTAAAGCGCGGCTAGTAAATCAAGTTGAGCAAACCGCTAAGCCAGAGCTAATTGATGCGCTAAGCAAAATTCCTGAAGAGGCCGCTACCCTGCACCGTTTGTTGGGAGTGATCCCTAACTCACACTTATTTAGACACCATAAAGATAACCCTCTTAGGTTAGATTTATTGGTGGTCGATGAAGCATCAATGGTTGATTTGCCCATGATGCATAAGCTGTTAAGCGCGCTACCTAAAAATGCACGGCTGATATTATTGGGCGATCAAGACCAGCTGGCATCCGTTGAAGCAGGCGCAGTATTGGCTGATATTTGTGCCGGTTTGAAAGTGACTGCCGATCTTAGTGCTAATGCATCACCATGGCAAATGCGCTATTCAGAACAGCAAGCCAACTTATTGCAGCAGTTAACTCAGCAAAATACCAGTCAGTTTATTCATCCTAAACCTATGCTCGGCGACAATTTATGTATGCTGATGCACAGCCACCGCTTTAAAGGTGATGGCGGCATTGGCTTGCTGGCCAATGCGGTTAACTATGTCAACATCAACGGCATTCGCCGTGAGTGGCAGTGCGGCCATCAAGAGTTAACTTGGATAGAGCATCAGCCCGACGCCCAAAGTCTGCCGTTATTGCAATCGGCAGTAGCAGCTTATGCTGAGTACTTACAAAAAGTGCTCGATAATCAGCATGCTTACTCGCAGCAATTAAGCAGGGTTTATGGCGCAGAAGAGATTATTGATACCTTCAATAAATTCCGCATTCTATGTGCCATGCGCTCAGGTGAATTTGGCGTTGATGGCATGAACCTCGCCATCACTAATGTACTTAAACAAAACCATTGGATAAAACCCACTCAAGAATTTTACCTTGGCAGACCGATTATCATTCAAAGCAATGATTACAATTTAGGCTTGTTTAACGGTGATATTGGTTTGATATTGCAAGATGAGCAAAAGCCTGAAAAATTAATGGCCTACTTCGTTAAAGCCGATGGCAGCTTGTTAAAAGTACAACCTGCAAGGCTACCCAATCACGACAGTTGCTTTGCGATGACCGTACATAAAAGCCAAGGCAGCGAGTTTGAAAAAGTCGCCTTTGTGTTACCACAAAAACCCAGTAACGCCCAATGGCAGCTGCTGACTAAAGAGTTGGTTTATACCGCTATCACCCGCGCTAAAGAGCATTTTATTTGCTTAGGCACACCTTATGTATTTGAGCGTGCCAGCAAACAGGTAACCTCACGCGCATCAGGCTTAGCGCTGAGGTTATGGGAAGAGGATAACGAGTAGTTGGTATTTTAAACTACGGGGGCTGCCGCCAAGCAATTGGTCAAATTGAGAGAGCTAGAAATGTAACTTTTTTGATGTTTTTCCATAAAGCAGCTAAGTTAGTTTCTATCAGTTAATTCATAGAAACAAGGAAGTATAATGGATCTAGAAAATAGTTTAGACCAAGCAGATAAGGCAATAAATGACCCCAACCCGCCTAGATGGCAAAAGATAGGTAAAGAAAACTATAACCTAGTTCTCAATCGATTCAGTCCAGGGCATGAATTTAAAATTGCGCCGCTACATAAGGAAGACTTTGACAACGCTGCATTTATTGTAACCCATATCACTAATGATAAAATATCCACTGTGATTGATTATAACGGCGAACTTATAAGTGTTTCAGTCGCGTTCAATGATCTGGCTTGTGACTCACAAACGACTCCCTCAACGGGCAAAACCTCTAAGCCTGTTTTAAGTTCTTCAGCTGGAAAGGATAGGTTTGAATGCGTCGTATTTTTAAAGCGAACAGGCTAGTATCATCGAACCGATAATCTTTAAAAACTTAAACTGGCAGTTATCCCGTTAAGATAACTGCCAAATCAACCCCTAAAAACAACCTAAAAACTATCCCCAGGTATTCTTACCCAACCTTCCATAAGCACTCTAGCGCTGCGGCTCATGCTGGCTTTATTCACCTGCCAGCTACCATTGGATAATGTCGCTTCTGCGCCCACTTTTAGAGTACCTGATGGATGACCAAACACCACTGAAGTACGTGCTTGTCCACCAGTGGCAAGATTGACTAGCGAGCCTTCAACGGCAGCAGCCGTGCCTATTGCTACCGCAGCGGTACCCATCATGGCATGGTGCAGTTTACCCATTGATAATGCCCGCACTTGTAAGTCAATATCAGTGGCCGATATCGCTTTACCACTTGATGAGTTGTATGCACTTGGCGGCGACACAAAGGCAATCTTGGGCGTGTGTTGGCGCGCTGCGGCTTCATCAATATGTTTAATTAACCCCATTTGCACTGCGCCATGGGCACGTAAGCTTTCGAAAAATGCTAATGCGCTATCATCATTGTTTATGTCATCTTGAAGCTCATTTCCCACATAACCAATGTCGGCAGCATTAACAAATATCGTTGGAATACCTGCATTAATCATAGTGGCCTTAATAGATGGGATCCCTTTTGCGGTGAGCTCTGGCACAACTAAATCATCCACTACATTGCCAGTTGGGAACATAGCAGCATCAGCGTCAGCTGGAGCCAAAAACTCTACCAGCACTTCGGCTGCAGGAAAGGTCACCCCGTCTAATTCAAAATCACCGGTCTCTTGCACTGCGCCGTTAGCCATTGGCACGTGCGCAATTATGGTTTTACGGATATTGGCCTGCCATATACGCACTACCGCAATACCATTTTCAGGTACGCGGCTACTGTCAACTAAGCCATTGGATATGGCAAATGAACCCACAGCCGCCGTTAAATTACCGCAATTACCACTCCAATCAACAAAGGGTTTATCAATGGCCACTTGGCCAAAAAGGTAATCCACATCGTGATCGGCTTGGGTGCTTTTAGACAGTATTACCGTTTTGCTGGTACTAGAAGTCGCGCCGCCCATACCATCATTTTGCTTACCATAAGGATCAGGACTGCCAATGACTCTAAGCAGCATGGCATCGCGGGCATCACCAGCCACTTGAGCGGATTTAGGTAAATCAGTTAGATTGAAAAACACCCCTTTACTGGTGCCACCACGCATATAGGTTGCTGGAATTTTTATTTGTGGAATATGAGACATCATGTTTCCTAAAATCAATCAGCACAATGAGTGAGAGGCGCTCATTGTGCTGATGTTTGTTAAATTTAACGCAGCTATAATTACTTATGACTAATCGCTAGTCACTAATCATCACTAATCACTAAAAACTAATGGCTGGCCTCTAAAAAGTCTTGTGCAAAGCGCTGTAAAATACCGCCCGCTTCATAGATAGACACTTCTTCAGCCGTATCTAATCGACACTTAACAGGGACAGTTATTTGTTCACCATTATGACGCGTGATGATAACCGTGAGTGCAGCGCCTGGAGTACGTTCACCAATCACATCATAGGTTTCTGTACCGTCAATTTGATAGGTATGACGATTATCGCCATTGGTAAATTCAAGCGGTAAAACGCCCATGCCAACAAGGTTAGTACGATGAATACGCTCAAAGCCTTCAGCAACAATGACTTCAACACCTGCTAAACGCACGCCTTTGGCAGCCCAGTCACGACTTGAACCTTGACCATAATCAGCACCTGCAATAATGATAAGCGGCTGTTTACGTTCCATGTAGGTTTCAATCGCTTCCCACATGCGCGACTCTTGCCCTTCTGGCTCTATTCGAGCATAAGAACCTTGCTTAATCATTGGCTTGCCGTCTTTACCTAAGGTGGTCACCATTTCATTAAACAGTTTAGGGTTAGCAAATGTGGCGCGCTGGGCGGTTAAATGATCGCCGCGATGGGTGGCATATGAGTTGAAGTCAACTTCAGGCAAGCCCATTTTATCAAGATAAGCACCTGCAGCACTATCAAGCATAATCGCGTTTGATGGTGATAAATGATCGGTAGTGATGTTGTCACCTAATACCGCTAATGGACGCATGCCTTTCATCTTACGCTCACCCGCTAATGCACCTTCCCAATAAGGAGGTCGACGGATATAGGTACTCTGAGGACGCCAATCATACTGTGGATCAATCTTTGCTGAAGAGCCGCTGCCGTATTCCACTTTGACATCAAACATTGGCTCATACACTTTACGGAACTGCTCAGGCTTAACGCTAGCAGCGATAACCGCATCAATTTCAGCATCTGATGGCCAGATATCTTTAAGTCTGATGTCATTACCTTGTTGATCCTTGCCTAAGATATCTTTTTCAATATCAAAACGAATGGTGCCAGCAATAGCGTAAGCAACCACCAGTGGCGGCGATGCTAAAAACGCTTGTTTAGCGTAAGGATGAATACGACCATCAAAGTTACGGTTACCCGATAACACTGCGGTGGTGTAAAGGTCGCGATCAATCACTTCTTTTTGAATAACAGGGTCAAGTGCGCCACTCATACCATTACAGGTGGTACAGGCAAAACCGACAATACCAAAGCCTAACGCTTCAAGTTCGGTTAATAAATTGGCATCTTCAAGATACAGTTGCACTGCTTTTGAACCTGGGGCTAATGAAGTTTTAACCCAAGGTTTACGTGTCAGCTCCTTGGCATTGGCATTACGAGCGATTAAGCCTGCGGCAATCACATTGCGTGGGTTAGACGTGTTAGTACAACTGGTAATAGCGGCAATAATACAAGCGCCATCAGGCATTAAGCCCTCTTCATTCTCAACAATACCGCTAATGCCTTTAACGGCTAAATCACTAGTCGATACGCGGCGATGTGGGTTTGAAGGACCTGCAATGTTACGTCCAACACTGGATAAGTCAAAACGCAGCACGCGTTCATATTCTGCATTAACTAAGGTGTCAGCCCATAAACCGTTTTGTTTGGCGTAAGTCTCAACTAACTCAACTTGTTTATCGTCACGGCCAGTCAGTTTTAAGTAATCAATGGTTTTATCATCGATATAAAACATCGCTGCTGTAGCGCCAAATTCTGGCGTCATATTCGAAATAGTAGCGCGATCGCCCAAGGTCAGATTAGCCGCACCTTCACCATAAAACTCAAGGTAAGTTGATACCACTTTTTGTTCGCGTAAAAACTCGGTAATCGCCAACACAATATCTGTTGCAGTAATGCCTGATTGACGCTCGCCGACCAGCTCAACACCGACAATATCAGGCAGACGCATATAAGACGGACGACCTAGCATCACGCTTTCAGCTTCGAGTCCACCAACACCAATAGCGATAACGCCTAAAGCATCAACATGGGGCGTATGACTATCCGTGCCCACTAAGGTATCAGGAAATGCCACGCCTTCACGGGCTTGCACTACTGGCGACATTTTCTCTAAATTAATTTGATGCATGATGCCGTTGCCGGGCTGGATCACATCAATATTTTTAAAGGCTGTTTTAGTCCAGTTAATAAAATGAAATCTGTCTTCATTACGTCGGTCTTCAATGGCGCGGTTTTTTTCAAAGGCATCTTTTTCAAAACCTGCATGTTCGACAGCCAGTGAATGATCGACAATCAACTGCGTTGGCACTACTGGATTCACTTTTGATGGGTCGCCGCCTTTTTCAGCGATAGCATCACGCAAACCCGCTAAATCAACTAATGCAGTTTGACCAAGAATGTCGTGACAAACAACGCGGGCTGGAAACCAAGGAAAATCGAGATCTCGCTTACGTTCAATAATTTGTTTTAAGCAATCTGTTAGCGTCTCAGGTGGGCAACGACGCACAAGGTTCTCGGCATAGACGCGAGAGCTATATGGCAGTTTGTCGAATGCGCCAGCTTGGATATCATCAACAGCAGCTTTGGTATCAAAGTAATCAAGCTCTGTACCTGGTAACGGTTTTCTATAATTTGAATTCATAACCCAATCCATCAAGTTTGGTAATTGTTAGCTAGTTTGCAATTTGCATGTTCAATAAGGTCTGAAAAACAAAAGGCTGACCCATTGGCCAGCCTTTGACTGTTTATCTTTGGCTAATTGGCGTTACTGTGCGAGGCTCTGAACCGATGTAATCAGCACTTGGTCTGATAATACGATTGTTTGAACGCTGCTCCATGACGTGAGCTGCCCAGCCAGTAAGGCGTGAACACACAAAGATAGGCGTGAATAGTTTGGTTGGAATACCCATAAAATGATAAGCCGATGCATGGAAGAAATCAGCATTACAGAATAGTTTTTTGCTATCCCACATGAACTCTTCACAGGCAACTGAGATGTCGTACAAGCTAGTATCGCCATTTTCCTGAGCCAGTTTTTCTGACCAGGCTTTGATAATCACATTACGTGGATCTGAAGTACGGTAAATCGCATGACCAAAGCCCATGATTTTTTCTTTACGCTCTAACATGCCTGCCATTTGCGCTTTAGCATCGCTTGGCGAAGTAAACTTTTGAATCATGTCCATTGCTGCTTCATTAGCACCACCGTGAAGTGGGCCACGCAATGTGCCGATAGCACCCGTAATACACGAGAACATGTCAGATAAGGTTGATGCACATACGCGCGCAGTAAAGGTAGAAGCGTTAAACTCATGCTCAGCATAAAGGATTAACGATACATCCATCACCTTACGATGTTGCTCTGATGGCGTTTTACCATTTAAAAGTTTTAAGAAGTGACCACCGATTGATGCTTCATCAGTGACACAGTCAATTTCAACGCCTTCATGGCTGAAACGATACCAGTAACACATGATGGCAGGAAAAGCGGCGAGTAAGCGGTTTGCTGCTTTATGTTGCTCAGCAAAATCAGCTTCTGGCTCAAGATTACCTAAAAATGAGCAACCGGTACGCATCACATCCATTGGATGAGCATCGGCAGGAATACGTTGTAATACTTCTTTTAATGCTTGTGGTAAATCACGCTGTGTCGTCAATACTGATTTATAAGTATCTAGCTGATCTTGATTTGGCAATTCGCCATTAAATAATAGATAGGCGACTTCCTCGAAAGTAGCATTTTCAGATAAATCAGCAACATCGTAACCGCAATACGTTAATCCTGAGCCAGATTGACCCACTGTACATAATGCTGTGTCACCTGCACTTTGGCCGCGAAGGCCTGCACCACTTAGTTTCTTGTCTACCATAATGATTTCCTATCCTTATATTTTTATCTCTATTTCTGAGTTACTTTCTGGTTATCTTTTAAGCTAACGGTTTGCCTAGCTGCAATCTTTGTTTAAGAACAAGATTTGTGCATTTATCATACAATCGCAATTGATTTCTATTGCAACAACGACACTGCTTATCGACATAGCTTATCGACACAGCTAAACAAGAGAACAAACCGCTTTTATGTCTTGCCAGTAATTACTTGTTTTTACCTTCAGCAAATAAGCTATCAAGCTTTTGCTCATAATCGTGGTAACCGAGGTAATCGTATAAATCCATACGGGTTTGCATGGTGTCGACAACCGCTTTTTGGTCGCCATCTTTTAAGATTGCGCTGTAAACATTTTCGGCGGCTTTATTCATCGCACGAAATGCACTTAACGGGTAAAGCACCATGGCTGCGCCCCACTGACCGAGTTGCTCTTTGTTCCATAATTCTGTTTGACCAAACTCTGTGATATTGGCCAAAATCGGCACATCAAGTGCATCGGCAAAGGCGCGATAATGTTCTTCAGTTTTTACCGCTTCGGCAAAAATACCGTCTGCACCGGCGGCAACGTAGGCTTTAGCACGGGCAATTGCCGCCTCTAAACCTTCTTGAGCAAATGAGTCGGTTCTTGCCATGATGAAAAAATCAGGATCAATACGGGCATCGACAGCCGCTTTAATGCGATCAACCATTTCTTCAGTAGACACTATCTCTTTGTTGGGGCGATGACCACAACGCTTCTGCGCTACTTGATCTTCCATGTGCACTGCAGCAGCGCCGGCTTTTTCCATATCTCGAACGGTTTTAGCGATGTTAAATGCACCGCCCCAACCAGTATCGATATCCACTAATAATGGTAAGTCACATGCAGAGGTAATACGCTGAACGTCAACAATGACATCATTGAGTGACGTCATACCTAAATCAGGTAAACCATAAGATGCGTTCGCCACACCGCCACCTGATAAATAAATCGCTTGATGACCAATTTGTTTTGCCATCATGGCTGAATACGCATTAATGGTGCCAACGATTTGTAATGGCTTGTTGTCGACTAATGCCTGACGGAATTTTTTGCCTGCGCTCATGATATCCCTCTCTCTATTTGTTATTGCTATTTACTGCGATGCGGCAGTTGCTTTCGTTTAACTGCCGAAGCTTAATTAGCGGTTTAATTTAGTTTCGATATTATTTTTGGAGTACATAATGTGACGACGCATTAGCATCTCAGCTAACTCTTCATCACGATTTGAAATGGCTTTAACTATATGGGTATGTTCTTCAAATGCGGTTGTCACCCGAGGTCCTGCCATGCCCAACTGCACGCGATACATGCGAATTAAGTGATACATACCGTCTATCAGCACAGAAATGAGGTGCTTATTTTTACTGCCTAATATGATGCGATAATGAAAATCCACATCACCTGCTTCTTGATAATAAGATTCACCGGATTTCACTTCAGCGGAGTGTTGGCTCAGAAGCGTTAATAAATCTGCAATCTCTTCATCAGTCATGTTTTTAGCGGCAAGCCTTGCTGCCATGCCTTCAAGGGATTCGCGCACTTGATACAACTCTATGAGTCCTTCAGGCGTTAATGCCACCACTCGGGCACCTATGTTGGCTTTACGTTCAACCAAATGGCATGACTCTAAACGGTTTATTGCCTCGCGGATAACTGCACGACTAACGGCGTACTTTGTCGACAGTTCTGTTTCACTCAGTTTTGAGCCTGCCGTAATATCGCCTTCAACGATGTCCTTTCTTAATTCAAAAAAGGTCTTATCGGCTGCTGTAATAGGCTGTTCAGTAAAAAATGTCATTTTATAGGCTGTCTGACCAAATGGTAATTGTCGACAATTTAGGCTTTATTTAGCATTTAGTCAACAATAAAAGCCTATATTGTCGACAAAGGTATAAGCTAATTAGAAGATGTTTAGATATCAAATTTGAATTTTCAAACAAGTGACTGCTGATTATTGTTATTTTTTAACAAAAAAAGCACAATAAAACTAAATATGAGACTGAATGCTAAATAACAACAAAATCAAGGCCTAATATGTCAGATAACACAGCTCCCACAGCCGCTGAAAAGCCTGCTGTAAAAAAGGGCTTTTTAAACAGCATTAATCATTTTCGTGGTATCGCGATTATTTTTATCGTCATGGCACATTGCTACCGTCCAGCGGGATGGGAAGTTGAAACGCTGGCAGATAAAGCATGGTTTAATTTAATGATGAACGGCACGGTTTTTTTTGTGTTTATCTCAGGCTTTTTATTCCACCATGTTTTTTATCATCGCTGGGATTATCAGAAATACATGAAAAACAAAACCAAGTTTGTTTTTCTTCCTTACTTGATTCTTTCTTTACCTTGGATTGTTTGGCATTTAACAACGGGCACAGATCCAGCATTACATATTTTATATGCTGAGATTCAAAACCCCGTTAAAGCTGCCAGTTGGTATGTCATTACTGGACGCACGTTAACCGCTTATTGGTATATTCCCATGGGCATGATGCTATTTGCCCTTTCACCTTGGGTGATGCACTTAATCAAACGAGGCCACTTACTAACAGTGTCCTTACCACTTTTTATCATCGCGATGGTGATCCACCGTCCTGAATCCAATCTCAATGCCATTCAGTCATTATTTTATTTTCTACCTGTGTATTTATTCGGTGTTTGGGGATCTGCCCATCGCGACAAGCTGTTTCCATTTATTGATAAACACTGGATTGCGATGCTAGTTGCGGCTGTTGCTTTGGCCATTGGTCAAGCTTATTGGTTCGGTGCAGGCGTGCTTAATAAAGCGGCTTTTGAACTCACAGTGCCAGATTTAATGTTGCCGCAAAAAATGTTACTAGCCTTGGTAATTTTGGCCATTCTGAATAAGTTTGAACATATTAGTATCAAGCCTTTACAAAAATTAGCTGAAGTGAGTTTTGCGGTATATTTTATTCACCCTTGGATAACCACCCCTTGGTGGATGATATACGAAAGTCCTGATATTTTTGGCTTTGCTGGACAAGGTAATATTTTCACGACACTGGTTGTGACCATGGGCGTTATTGTTATTTCGTATTTCATTGCCATTGTAATAAAGAAATTATTAAGCAAACGTAGCCGTTACCTTATAGGTTGGTAATAACCGCTGTTTACATTTCAGCTGTAATGCTTATTTGATATATGATTGTTACAACTGGCAGATGGTGTAGTGTTAAATCATCTAGCCAGTTAATTGCCCACTAAAGCAGCAATCAAGCTGAGTAAATCGTTATTTGCTGATTTGTGCACCATTTACTCAATCTCCCTCTTGCTTAGAGGCTCACCAGTTCATTATGATGAGTTAATTAGTCAACATAACCACTCAATCTTTTAGCTATTTAGCGGAGCAACAATGACAACTATCAATTTACTTTTAATCTGTGGCGGCGGCAGTGCAGAACATGATGTGTCTTTGTTATCAGCTAATTTTTTTGAAGCATCACTCACTGACAATAAAGAGATAAATCTTCTTCGAGTGGAGTTAGACAAAAATGGTCATTACCACGACCAACAAGGCAACCTTTGTGAGTTAACTAATAAACGTGAAATTCGCTATGAAAATCAAGCTAAAGCGCCTTGGCCTGTAGACTACGCGATTCCTTGTATTCATGGTTTCCCTGGTGAAACTGGTGATATTCAGTCCTACTTTAACCTAATCCAATTACCTTACTTTGGCTGCGAGTCAGAAGCTTCAAGAAACTGTTTTAATAAAATTACCGCCAAAATGTGGTTTAGCGCCTTAGGGATACCTAATACGCCTTATATATTTCTTAACGAGCTAAACGACAGCGCCATACAGCAAACGGCAGCGGCTTTATCTGAATGGGGCTCGGTATTTGTTAAAGCCGCCTCTCAGGGTTCATCAGTGGGCTGTTACAAAGTTGATGATGCAGCGCAAATAAAACAAGTATTAACTGATGCCTTTAGTTTTGCGCCTTCTGTGGTGGTTGAAAAGACCATTGTCGCCCGCGAATTGGAAGTGGCCGTTTATGAATATCAAGGTGAAGTCATAGCAACATTGCCAGGTGAAATTATTTGCGCCAGTAACACTTTTTATACTTTTGAAGAAAAATATAATGCTTCAAGTAAGGCGACCACCAATGTTGTTGCTAAGAATTTATCTGAGGATGTGATTGAAGCGATTCGCGGGTATGCGATAAAAGCATTTAAAGGGATGAAGTTACGTCACTTATCAAGAATTGATTTCTTTTTAACCGAAGAGAATGAAATTTTATTAAACGAGATTAATACCTTCCCTGGCTCTACACCAATTTCCATGTTTCCAAAAATGCTACAAAACCACGGCGAAAACTTTACTGATTACTTGGTTGAAAACATCAAAAGCCAATTATAAATCTAAACACATATACCAACTGGATACACGATTCACGACAAAATAGCTATCGCGTCATATTGATTGAAACAATATTGGAATATGTTTGCTGATGGCCAGCATCTTCCAATTGTTTGCGCCAAGGATTATCTTGAACCCTGACCATATAAAAACGCTCACGGTAGGTATCAGTGACGAATGCAATCCCATGTTGCATTAATTCATAATGAATCTCATGCACAAATACTACCGAAAAGTTCTGTCTGCCTGTTAGTTGATTAATATCCTCACGAGTTAAGCTTACTCCATTCTCTAATTGTTCAAATTGAATCATTAGCCAATTCGCAAAATCTTTTGAACTCACCATTTGACTGCCCTCGTATTGAAATCAAAAAACTACGACTAAATCTAACTAATAGTTTAGAGCACTTTTCAAGTTTCAGCACAATAATTTAACAACTTCTTCAAGCAGAATTATTATCGTCAAGTGAGTATATTGTAGCTAGATATCAGAACCACCTAGATTAAGAGGCTGAAATATAACACTTTAATTCAGCATGACCACTATCACAAAAAACTTCAAAAAGGTGTCAACTTCTTAATTTGTGTCAAATAAATGACTTATTTGTTGATTTTTACAATTAATTGCAACAATATTGCGCCATTAATCTAATGGATTAGTGTTATGTACATAGTATTAGTTCTATGTTGATGTTAATCATAACTTTATCGGAAAGGAAAAATGTCAAAATTTGTTTTATACATTGCCAGTTTTATGCTCATATCTGGCTGTAGTCAATCTCCTCATTTCAATGATTCAAACCTAAATTCAAACTCCCTTGTTGGCATTTATACTAATGATGATGGTTTTGGAAACCGTATTGATATTGTTTTAAATGAAGATGGGCGTTACGAGTCTAAACTAAATGGAGCCATTGGAATGGAGGGTTTTTCTTATGGTGAATGGGAGCACACCGCGAAGCCAAATAGCATTTTATTTTCGCCAATTAAAGAACAAGGTTTTTTAAAAGGAAAGCTTAAGACGTTACTAGTTATTAGTGATAGTAACAATATTTCCTTAATTCCAGCTAAAAAGCTTAAAAGGCACTCTAAGCTAATGGCTGATTACGGACAGTCAAACTATACCTATCAGAAAAATAATATTTAATTGTGCTCTAATCGCTTCTGTACAAGGATGTACAGTAGGCATTATTTAATGAGTTATTTCATTCGTTCAAATACATACCCTCTGTTATTTCTCTTAGCTATTGATCCCAGCAACTATTAAGTAAAAGCGACAAAGATTTTAATCATACATAGATTTTATATCGTAATATACTAAGTAAATAGGCCAGCTTTCGCTGGCCTATTGATATTTATAACCGGCTAAAAATTAAAATCCTTCAACCCCCGCCATATCCGGTAATTGATGCGCAATCCCTTTATGACAGTCGATACAGGTTTTATCACCGCTCGCTAATGAAGTAGAGTGCATTTGCGAAGCCCTCTTAGATTGACGAGTAAAGTCCATGTAATCGAAATTATGGCAGTTACGGCATTCTAATGAGTCATTAGCTTTAAGGCGTGCCCACTCATGTTCTGCCAATTCACGGCGTTTAGCTTCAAATTTTTCACGCGTGTTGATGGTGCCAAAAACTTTGCCCCAAACCTCTTTCGAAGCCTGCATTTTACGAGCAATTTTATTGGTCCACTCATGAGGAACATGACAATCTGAACACGTTGCTCTAACACCACTTCGGTTGGTAAAGTGAATGGTGGTTTGTAACTCTTGATAAACGTTACTTTCCATTTCATGGCAACTGGTACAAAACTCCTCGGTGCTTGCTAATTCAAGAGCTGTGTTAAATCCGCCCCAAAATATCACCCCAGCGACGAAGCCACCTAATGTTAAAAAACCCAAGCTATAATGAACACTTGGCCGATTTAACACTTGCCAAACTAACTTCAACATTGCCAGTAATTTTGCAATCATATTTGCTCCTAGTGCTCAGTGGTCGAATTAGTTTTCATTAATTGCTTAACATCAACAAAATCATTTTCGACCAATAACTTGGCATCCAATTGAGGGACATGGCATTGAGTGCAGTAATAACGACGTGGCGATAATGACGCCAAAAAGTTATTTTCGCGATCCATATAATGGGTCACACTTACCATGGGGGCTTGGGAATTTCCGGTATTACTACGTGAATGGCACTGCATGCACTTATTTACTTTTAAATCAATTTGATAACCATCAATTTTATGAGGAATAATCGGTGGTTGCATTGGGTAATTACGCACTTGCTTAACGTCTTTATTATTCACTTGCTGCATGGCAGGAGGTGTGGGTTCAACGTTTAACGGCGCAAGGCGCAGGGTCGCTACTTTTTCATCTGGTACTGATGCTGACATCGCCGTAAAAGAGAAGCTAAGTAACGCTATGATTGACACTATTTGATATGCTTTCATGGGGCTTCTCCTTAGGCTTTAACGATTTTAACCGCGCACTTTTTAAAGTCAGTTTGAAGTGACAAAGGATCTGTCGCATCTAAGGTGACTTTATTAATTAGCTGGCTCGCATCAAACCAAGGAACAAAGACCAAACCAACAGGCGGCTTGTTACGACCTCGGGTTTCGACACGGGTTTTAATTTCACCACGGCGAGAAATCACTTTAACTTCATCTCCGCGGCGTAAACCGCGCTTCTTAGCATCTTCTGGGTGCATAAAACAAACCGCATCAGGGAAGGCTTTATAAAGCTCAGGCACACGTTGTGTCATCGAGCCTGAATGCCAATGCTCTAACACCCGCCCCGTTGATAACCAAATATCATATTCTTCATCAGGCACCTCAGGAGCAGGCTCATATGGCAATGCAAAAATAACCGCTTTACCATCAGGCTTACCGTAAAATTCAAAACCTGTACCAGCTTTAACATAGGGGTCAGAGCCTTCTCGGAAACGCCATTTGGTTTCTTTACCGTTAACCACAGGCCAGCGAAGACCATGCTCTTCATGATAGCGATCAAAATCAGCCAAATCATGACCATGACCTCGACCAAAGCTGGCATATTCTTCAAATAAGCCTTTTTGAACATAAAAACCAAAATGTTTAGCTTCATCATTCAAGAACTTAGGATCTGCATCACTTAATGGGAACTTCTCAACATTACCGTTTTGGTAAAGCACTTCGAATAATGTTTTACCCTTAAACTTAGGGTTGGCATCTAGCACCGCTTGCGGCCACACTTCATCAGTGGTGAAACGTTTTGAGAATTCCATCAATTGCCATAAATCTGACCTAGACTCGCCCGGTGCTTTCACCATTTGATGCCAAAATTGAGTACGGCGCTCAGCGTTACCATAAGCCCCTTCTTTCTCAACCCACATTGCGGTAGGCAAAATCAAATCAGCTGCTTGTGTTGTTACCGTTGGGTAAGCATCAGAAACAACAATGAAGTTTTCTGGATTACGGTAACCCGGTAATCCTTCTTCGTTCATGTTAGCCGCTGCTTGCATGTTGTTATTCACTTGCACCCAATAACAATTTAAATCACCATCTTTAAGGCGGCGGTTTTGCTCAACAGCATGATAGCCTGGCTTAGGTGGAATAATGCCGCTTGGGATGTGCCAAGTGTCTTCTGCATGTTTACGATGCTCAGGATTAGTAACCACCATATCTGCAGGTAAACGATGGGAGAAGGTTCCCACTTCACGGGCAGTACCACATGCTGAGGGTTGACCTGTTAATGAGAATGGGCTGTTACCTGGGCTTGAGATTTTACCCACAAGTAAATGGATATTGTAAATCAAGTTATTACACCAAACACCACGGGTATGTTGGTTGAACCCCATGGTCCAGAAAGAGGTTACTTTCTTATTAGGGTCAGCATATAACTCTGCCAATTCAATCAACTTGTGCTCAGGTACACCAGAAAGTTCACTGACAGATTTAACATCATAATCAGCAACAAAAGCTTTAAACTGCTCAAAATCAATTGGAGTTGAATCACCCGCAGTATCGACATTCTTAGCTTTTTTCTGTAACGGATGGCTTGGACGCAAACCATAACCAATATCCGTTTCACCTTTACGGAAATTCACATGCTTGGCGACAAAATCTTTGTTTACTTTATCGTTTTGGATAATGTAATTGGCGATAAAGTTAAGCATGGCCAAATCGGTTTGCGGCGTAAATACTATGCCTAAATCCGCTAAATCAAATGAACGATGTTGGAACGTCGATAGCACTGCAACTTTCACATGGGGCGCACTTAAACGGCGGTCAGTAACGCGAGTCCAAAGAATTGGATGCATTTCTGCCATGTTTGAGCCCCATAATACGAAAGCATCTGCCGCTTCCATATCATCGTAACAGCCCATGGGTTCATCAATACCAAAGGTACGCATGAAGCCACCAACAGCAGAAGCCATACAATGACGCGCATTGGGGTCAATATTGTTTGAACCAAAACCAGCCTTCATAAGCTTAACGGCGGCGTAGCCTTCCCAAACCGTCCATTGGCCTGAACCAAACATCCCCACCGCAGTCGGGCCTTTAGCTTTAATTGTTTTCTTCCACTTTTGTGCCATAGTGTCAAACGCGGTATCCCAGCTCACTGGAGTGAACTCACCGTTCTTGTCGTACTTACCGTCTGTCATTCTTAACATCGGCGTTTGTAGGCGATCACGGCCATACATAATCTTTGATAGGAAGTAACCTTTAATACAGTTAAGGCCTTTATTTACTTCACTTTTAGCATCGCCATGGGTAGCAACCACTTTACCATCACGGGTCGCAACAATGACTGAACAACCAGTACCACAAAAACGGCATGGCGCTTTGTTCCACTCTAATTTGGTCTGCTCTGAGCTGGTAATTAAATTACTGGCTGAAGCTGGTAACGCCATGCCAGCCACGCTGGCCGCAGCCATTGCAGCATTCGCTTTCATAAACTCACGTCTGTTCATACTCATTGTTCATCCTCTTCGAGCTCTTCGCTTTGGTGATAAACCATGGTCGCAGTTAGCACGCCAGGTATTGCGTTAATTGTCGAGATGTCGTCCATCAAAGAACGCTGAGTCGGTCCCTCAATAACGACAACTAATTTCATTTCGTTGTTTACCGATAATTCTGCATTGTCCATTGCCATAATCTGTTGGCGTACTTCAGCCATTTTTTCTGGTCTTACTTGCACAATCAGGCTTGTCACGTGTATTTCTTGTTTGCTCATCGACTTTATTTCTCTAATTTTTATAAATTGAATGACTATCCAACACCTGGAGGACCTGTAAGAATTTGACTAAACCAAATACTAAAACCAAGCACGCTAACGAGTATTGCTGACAAAATTGGCGCAAGAAAAACCGTCAAAAATATAAATATTTTTAATTCTAAGCTTTTCTCACTTTTGGGATCTATATTCATGGAGCCTCCGGCAGAGGTTTCTAAGGAAAGGGATGTAGCATAATTGTTACTGATTGATATTCGTGTGAATTCTATCTTTTATCAATGACTAAACTATATACTCACAAATTGGTAAAACGAATAAATGTTGATCTAGATCATAAAAAACCAACAATTATTACAACTAGAAATGGCATATGAAAAATAAAGCGCTTCAATAGTCAATCCAGCCAAAAATAAAAATCTCATTCATGTTAATTGATTCGATTTAAATCAGAAACACAGGAGAGAAATACTCATACATAAGTATATATAGTCTCTAACGCAAAAGTTATCAACTTGTTAATCGCCAATCAAACACTTACAGAACATTCTAGTGATTTCAAACAGGCTTAGCCGATAACCATGCGAGTTACCTCGGTCACTTCTCCACCTTTAAATTATCCTCAAATAAAAAAGCACAACTGAATTGTTATTCAATTGTGCTTTTTAAAGAAATATAGATGTGTCACTACACGGTTAAATACTTATAACTTATAGCGTAAGACCTTCAAGGATTTTTGCTCATCAATATCAGTAAACTCGGGGGGATTATCAATACGCTCAACAAAGGTTAAGCTTTCTGCAGTTTCTTCAACTTGTTTCATTAAAAAATCACAGCCAAGCTCAGGCGCATTTAAACACAACAACACTTCACCGTTATCAGCCAGTAACTCTGGTAAACGTCTCAGCAGCCTTACATAATCTTTGGTGGCAACAAAACTACCTTTTTGATTACTTGGTGGATCGGCAACAATTAAATCATAAGGCCCAAGTTTGGTTAGTTTGCCCCATGATCTAAAGATGTCATGACCGAGAAAGCGTGCACCTGAAGCAAAATCATTGAGCAAATGGTTTTGTTTGCCTATGGCTAATGCGCCCTTGCTCATATCCATATTAACCACTTCAGTAGCTTCGCCCTGCAAAGCGACAACAGAAAAGGCGCAGGTATAAGCAAATAGGTTAAGCACTTTTTTATCCTTTGCGTGTGCTTTAACCCACTTTCGACCATTGGCCATATCAAGGAAAATACCGTGATTTTGCCCGCGTAACAGGTGGACTAAAAAATGGGCGCCATTTTCTGTCACGGTGTGCTTTTCAGGTACTTCACCGGCAACAACATCGGTAATAGTTTGCCCTGCATTACGGTACTGAAATACTAAATTAAACGGTTTATCGCCATGACACTGCTGCCAAACTGCTTCTATATCAGCCACCATAGACTGTCTTTCTGATTCTGGCAGTTCTTTAAAGCTAGTCAGCAGTAACACAGGGTTAAACCAGTCTAAGCAAATATGCTCATAACCGCTAAATCGTCCCCCACGGCCATGAAATAAGCGACAAAGTTCATCACCTAATTGTGCTTGGGCTAATGCGTTAGCCGCAGGAAAATTTGAATCAATTGAGTTCATTAATAACGCTCATTTATGTAAATTAAACATGCCCATTTTCGGACTTTTCAGATTGAGTTTCATCCATTGTTTGTTCAGTTGCTTCTGCTTGGGCAACTAATGCGCTATTTGGGTCATCTTCATCATGGATTTCATCAGATAACAAGATAGCCAACCACTTACCACTGTCGCTGGACTCTAATGCAATTTTGACAATCATAGTCAATGGAACCGATAACAGCATCCCTACCGAGCCAAGTAACCAGCCCCAGAAAATTAATGATAAGAACACCACTAAGGTTGATAAGCCTAAACCGCGGCCCATAAACTTAGGCTCAACCACATTACCCATGACAGTATTTGTGCCTAAATATAGCAAAGCCGTGACACCAGCAGCCCCTGGTCCCATTTGAATAAATGCCAACAGTACCGCAGGAATAGCCGCGATAATAGAACCAATGTTAGGAATATAGTTAAACAAGAAGGCTAATACTGCCCACAATAAGGCGTAGTCAACACCAATGATGCTTAAACCCACACCGACAATAATACCGGTGCCGATACTTACTAGGGTTTTAATCACCATATATTGATTCACTGAATGCAAAAATTTATCAATTTGCTTTAAACGCATGTCTGGATCGTCTAAGGCAAAATGAAACTTTTTCGGTAATGATTGCGCTTCAAACAACATAAAGATAATGGTCAAGATGATTAAAAACAGATTTGCCATCACATTACCAAGGCCTGACAACATATTAGTGGTCATGCTTAAGGCCATACCGGGGTCAAAGTATTCTAAGGCTTTCTCTTTAGAGATATTAATATTTAACGCGGTTAGCTTTTCTAATATCCATGAAAACTGCTCAATTAATTGTTGGCGGTAAACCGGTATTTGTTTAGAAAACTCATTAATAGAGCTGCCCACTAAACTCGCCAGCCACAAGCCCATTAGCACTATCAGTAGCATCAACAGAATAATTGATAGCCATTTAGGCACCCTAAAGCGGCTCATAAATACAATGGCGGGGTTACAAACAACCGCTAAAAATGCAGATAATACAAACGGCACCACAATTGGACTTGCTGTTTTGATACCGGCAAGGATCACCACTAAGCAAGCCATGATGGCAAAACCACGTAACGCAATTGAGGAAGAGTTACCTCCATTCATAATGAAAACCTTTTTATACTTAAACGTGAAATAAACTAAGATTTGTAATCATGGAACTATATGCTTAGTTAATTGAAAAAACAAAATAACTCACTACAAAGTTATTGATTATACCTGTTATCTTTTGTGTTTAAATACTTTAAACGGCCCTATGGTGTCTTAAAGCGTCAATTATTCACTTGGATGCTATAGAAGTCAGTTAACATTGATCTAAACACGTAATAATCACGTAGTATTACCCATGTTGGCAAAATAAGTGGTGAGGCAATATGAAAATTTTAATGACTGGTGCAACAGGTTTTGTTGGCCAACAATTGGTGCATTTACTACAAGAGCACCAGCTTACTATTGTCAGCCGTAATATTGAGCATGCTGAAGCCGTGCTGAGTAATAAACATCAGTACTTATCAGGGCTTGATACCTTAGATAATCTTAACGAGTTTGACAGCGTGATAAATCTAGCTGGCGAGCCCATTGTCGGCAAACGCTGGAGCCAACAACAAAAGCAGCGTATTTGCGATAGTCGCTGGAATATAACCGCCAGACTGACCCAACTTATTCAACAAAGCACAACCCCACCAGCCAGTTTTATTAGCGCCTCAGCCATCGGCTTTTATGGTCGTCAAGGCCAAGAGCCTGTTGACGAACATAGCCGAGCCCATGATGAATTTAGTCATCAGGTCTGTAGTGAATGGGAACACTTAGCCTTAAAAGCCCAGTCAGAAAATACCCGTGTCTGTGTGCTCAGAATTGGCATTGTATTAGGTAAAAATGGCGGTGCATTAGCGAAAATGTTACCACCGTTTAAATTAGGTTTGGGCGGCCCGATTGGTAAAGGCACCCATGGGGTTAGCTGGATACACATTGATGACCTAACTCATTTGATTGAACACTTAATTAACTCAAACGATGCTAAGGGTATTTTCAATGCTACGGCGCCGAACCCCGTGAATCACAAGCAATTTGCGCAATCATTAGGCTTTACCTTAAAGCGCCCAGCTAAAATCCCGACACCTGTACTAGCATTGCGGTTAGCTATGGGCGAAATGGCAGACTTAATTGTTGAAGGGCAATTTGTATTGCCAAAACGTACATTAGCGTCTGGATTCAATTTCAAATATACCCATATTGACCCAGCATTAGATTCAATTTTTAATGCCTAATTACATGTATATCTGTACGGTGCAGTTAATTTAGGTGCTGCTCATTTAACTTCTAATTATTACAGTCAAGCAGCTTACTATTTACTGTTAACCAGCTCAGTGGTTTTATCCATAAACCACTGATAACGCTTCGGTAACGGTCGATGCTTTTTATAAATCATGTACAAGGGCTCTTTTACTTGCTTATCAAGCTTAGCAATTGATATTGCAGCTAAGTCACTAAAGCTTTTCACTGCAAACTCAGGTAACACAGTAAACCCTAGGCCTTTTGAAACTGGCAGCAAGATTTGGTTAAGTTGATTAACATAACTGACAATACCGACCTCAATTGCTTGTTTATCTTCATAGTTATTAGCCACCACTTGCTGCCAATTATGCATCGCATCAGGGTGAGCAACCATGCCCAAGTTCATTAACTCATCATAATTTATCACTGATTTAGATTCACTTTTAGGCACCACAAGACAAAGGTGCTCATAACCAATGGCTAACACTTCAAGCTCGGGATCGGATACAAACTGAGTCACAATACCAATATCAATATCATTATTGGTTAGCAGCTCTATTATCCTTCTATTGGGTCCCGCTTCGATTGAAACACTCAGCTGCTGATGTTGGATTTGATAATCAATAAAGTGTGGATATAACAAGGATGCCAATGAACCTGAGCAAGCAAAGCGGCACTCACCCACATGTTCTGAATCAAGCTGTAAATCAGTTAATAATTGCTGCTGCTCTTTAACTAAGGATTGACCATATTCTTGAAGCTGCATGCCTGCGGAAGTTAACTCAAAGCGCTTACCAAAGCGTTCGATTAACTTTACGTTCAACTGCTTTTCTAATTTCTGCACATGCTGACTCACACCCGGTTGAGTCATAAATAACTGCTCAGCAGTTTGGGTAAAGTGGCCTACTTCAGCCAATTTTAAGAAGGTCGTTAACCATTTTTGATTAATCATCAAAGTCACCTTTGTTATTCAAGCAGCAAGTGCAGATGGCGCGCTCTGCTAATCTTTAGTTTTGATAGCATAGCAAACTTTAAATAACAGCAGGTTATAAAACTAACTCACTTTGATAATTATATGATTTGATTATTAGCAGTAAAAAGCTTGTGGAACTAAATTAACAACTATTGATTATCATAGGAGTATTGCCTTTTAATTTCGACAACCTCAACTGTGTAAGCGCAGTACCACTTATCTTGACCTAACTTTTGCGCCACGGCATGTTTTGAATCTTGATGCCAAGCTTGAATATCGGCTTCTGAATGCCAATATGAAATCGCGATTTCCTTGTCCCCTTCTGATACCGCAATAAAATCGATGCAATTATAATGCTTAAACGCTAAGTCTCTCATCACGGCAACAGTATCTGCATAATGCTTACCTTGTTGTCCAACCCTTGCTTTAAATATCACCGCAAACATGCTTCAAACTCCTTTTGATTAGTAATAAGACATATAAATAGGGAGTCACGCTCCCTATTTATATTATCTTCTGCACATATGGTTAAGGCAGCTAAACTAGCCTGCTTTTAGTAACTCACCGCAGGAGCGATTAAGTAACTGTCTGCAGCGCCACATACCTAAGAATGATACTACCGCAGCGCCCGCTGTTGGGGCGATAGCCCACCACGGCCAGTGCATGTACACCACAAGTTCAAACACTTGGGTTTTAAGCATGTACAGCGCAAATTCAGCAACTATCACCGCTAAAAGGCCTGCTATAGCACCTAAGATGGCAAATTCAAGCCCTGTTGCCGAGCGAAGTAACCAGCCTGATGCGCCAAAGGTGCGCAGCACTGCAAGCTCACGCTGGCGAGTTGCCATACCAGCTTCTGTTTGGGCTATCAGCACTAAGGCACTTGCCAGTAACACCAATGCCAAGACTAAGGTAAGCGACAATGACACTTGGTCAATAATTTGTCTAAGTTGCTGCACCATAGCGCCAACATCGATAACCGAAATTGTCGGGAACTGCTGAATTAACTGCAATACCACCGCATTTGCAGTGAGCGAACTGCCTGCTTGTTTCAAGTCTTCATCATTTAAATGAAAGCTCGCCATAGAAGTATACGAAAAGCCTTCCAAGGCTTTAGGCCTAAAGATCATAAAGAAATTAGGCTGCAAGGTTTCCCACTGCACTTGCCTAAAGCTGGTCACTTTCACGGTGACTGCCCGATTATCCATAGTAAAGGTCATGGTATCGTTTAAGGCTAGGCCTAAGCGCTCTGCAACACCTGACTCCACTGACACTTCATCATCGGCTTGATTAAATGTGCCTTCAGTGATGTCGTTGTTAGGCGGCAGGGTGTCACGGTAAGTCAGATTTAACTCTCTTGAAATACCAACTCGCCCTTCTATGCCAGACTTTTGTTCATCTCGCGAGATCAATTCTTCATCATTAATATGAGTTAAACGTCCACGGATCACTGGGTAAATATCGGTAGCGATAATTTTGTTAGTGTCTAAGAAGTTATTTAATGGCTTAGCATCTTCTGGGGCGATATTGACCAGAAAATAGTTTGGCGCATTTTCAGGTAATTGTTTTTGCCATTCATTGAGCAAATCTTGCCTTAACGCCAAAATGGTCAGTAAAAGCACTAACGCGCTGCTAAACCCAACCAGTTGCACTGCATTTTGTCTTGCTCTGCGGCGCAGGCCCGCTAATGCTAGCTGCAACGGATTAGTGGTTTTCATGCCAACGCTATGACCAAGTCGAATCATCACAAAACCCAGCACGCTAAGTAGTACGCCAAGTAATAGCACCGCAAGTACTACTGTCATGGTCAGTTCAATGCTGCGTGAATATAAGTAGCCCAGTAACGCCATCGCAGCTAAACTCAGCAACAAATGCAGCCACATGCCTAGCTGTAAGCCTTCTAATTGACGCTGTAACACCCGTAATGGTGGAATGGCTAACAAACGCATCAATGGATAGGCAGAAAACATAAATGCACTGATGAGGCCGGTACTGACGCCCAGAAGAATTGGTCGGCTATAAGGCGGAGAATAAGCCGCTATTTCAGCAGGTAAAAACTGGGTAATACCAATATCCAGTAGCACACCACCAATTAAACCTAACACAATACCTAATACCGTCACCAACAAGAGGTGCAACCCAAACAAGCTGCGAATTTGCTTAGCTGACGCGCCAAAGGTTTTTAGCATCGCCACCACATCATAATGACGCTGACAATAACGCTGCGCTGCAATACCAATGGCTGCGCACGCAAGGGCGATACCTAATAAGCTTGCTAGCAATAAAAAGCGTTCGGCGCGTTTTACTGCAGAGGCAATGGGTGAATCACCACTTTGTACATCAACCCAGCGCTGGCTGTTATTTAATAGCGGTTTAACTTGGTTTTCAAACTTGGTTAATTGCGCCGCATCGCCAGCAAACTGATAAATATAACTGACTCGACTACCGGGCTGAATAATACCTGTTGAATCAACATCATCAAGACGCATTAATAACACAGGTGATGACGCAAAAGGATTAAAGCCTGCATCGGGTAAACGACTAATCTCAGCGCTTAAATTAAGCTCTACATTACCCAGTTCAAGGGATTTGGGGTAATCGAGTAATCCCCCTAAGCGATTTTCATACCACGCCTCACCTTTAGCGGGCAGTGCTTGGGTAGCGCCTGATGATAGCTCTATTTCGCCCCGCAGTGGATAACCATCAGCTACTGCTTTTATGGTCACCAGTTGAAATTTATCACCCGAGTAAACCATGGAGTTAAACTTCATATTGGTGACATGATTAATCGATAATGACTCTGCTATCGCCAATACCTTGTCATCAATTTTAACCGGTGAATCAATAATGCGATCTGCGGCGATAAAATTAGCCGCCTCACCATTAATGGCAACTTGTAATCGCTCACTCACTCGAGCAAGGCCGCTGACCGATAGCACCGCCAAGGTGATCGCCAATACAATCAGTACCAGCTGGCCTTGCATTAATTCTCTTTTAAACAGACGCCACGCTAATTGTAACTCCATTAGCTGGCCTCCTCGGTGACGTTTACAAGCGTCGAGTTAGTGTTGGCAGCCGTTATAGCAGGTTCAGACAAGTGACCATTTTCCATCACCAGTTGTCGTTTGCAGCGTTTAGCCAGTTCAAGATCGTGGGTCACTAACACCAGCGTAGTATCACTTTCTTGGTTTAGTGCAAATAACATATTAGCAATTTTATCGCCGTTTACACTGTCTAAATTACCGGTAGGTTCATCAGCAAATAACACTTTAGGCTCGCAAATAAAGGCTCTGGCAATAGCCACACGTTGTTGCTCGCCACCCGATAATTGCTTAGGAAGATGGGTCAAACGATGGGAAAGCCCCACTCTGTCCAGCATGCTTTGGGCTTTTTCTTTGGCATTACTTACACCAGCAAGTTCCGCTGGCAACATGACATTTTCAAGTGCGGTAAGGGTATCGACCAGCATAAAAGATTGGAAAATAAAACTGACTTTTTGTTTTCTCAAGGCGGCTTTTTGTTCTTCATTCAGGCCCGATAATTCTTGGCCATCAAGATAGATCTCACCCGATGTTGGCGTATCAAGCGCAGCCAGTAAACCCAGTAAGGTTGACTTGCCAGATCCAGAAGGCCCAAGAATAGCAATACTGTCTCCCTGCTTGACATCCATATTAATGCCGTTGAGGATAGTGAGCTCTCCCTCTTGGGTCACCACTGTTTTATTGAGGTTAGTTACATTAATGGCACTGGAATTATTTGCAAAATTAGTAGACATACGATCCTTCTTATTATTACCGGCGAAACGCCTGCTTAATGCAGCTTTCATCTTAGTTGTGGTATCTGCAGTGTCGTTTTCAACACTGGTCACATCCGCGTTGTTAACCTCGACACCTAGCTATGCTGCCACGGTTTTAATCCTTGGCGATAGTCTAAGTGCAGGTTATGGCATGTCGGAAGAGCAAGGTTGGGTACAATTGTTACGTAATGACCTGCCCGAATACCAGATTATTAATGGCTCTGTCAGCGGTGAAACCACAGCTGGCGGTTTGCGTAGACTACCGAATCTACTGGCTTCAAGCCCTGTTAACCTCGTGGTCATAGAGCTTGGTGGGAATGATGGTCTACGTGGGTTCCCCCCAAAACAGCTGAAATCAAATCTTACAAAAATGATTGAGTTATCTCAACAAAGTGGCGCCGATGTGTTACTTACTGAAATCATGGTGCCGCCTAATTATGGTCCTCGATATACTAAAATGTTCAATGATGTATATCATCAATTGGCCAGTGATTATGATATTGAACTGGTACCATTTTTTATGCAGGAAATCGCTCCTAACCCTGACTTAATGCAACGAGATGGCATTCACCCTAATGAGGATGCCCAGCCTAAAATTACGCAATGGATGAGTCCATGGATCATCGATGCAGTA
The DNA here is from genome assembly GCF_001957135.1 of Shewanella sp. UCD-KL21. Taxonomy (GTDB): domain Bacteria; phylum Pseudomonadota; class Gammaproteobacteria; order Enterobacterales; family Shewanellaceae; genus Shewanella. The sequence goes on from NZ_MPHK01000002.1 coordinate 102,200, forward strand.
AAAAAGTAACAGAGGTTAAAACATTTAGTCAAAAATGAGAACAAAAGCCTAAAATAGTAATTTTATTTTAAGGTTTAGGATTTAGAATGATACACAAATAACTTTGTTCAAACGTTCTAAAATACTAATTCTTAATGACAGTTTTTGAGCAATAAGGTTTGGTATTTTCTTTATGACTACAAGGAAATCTCATGGCTATCAGTCGGCAAAAGAAAGTTTACTTACCTACTACGACCAGAAAAAATCAATATATTACCGTTGGTTTCCCACTTACTGATGAATTTATCGCCCATTATGAAAGTTTAGAAAACTGCTACCAAGAGTTTTCTAAGCTGGTTTTTCAAACCGCGGATAAATTTGAACTTTATAATGTCCATGTTGTTGCGACAGATAAACTCCCTGTTGTGCGTTTTCATAATGAGGTTTACTGTTTTTCAACCCAAGAACAGCTTCGTTTTTTCTATAACCCGGTGCATCATGAAGCAAACCGTTTACACATGATCCCTGATTATCGCGCTAAAAAACTTAAAGTGGTCTTTTTAGCAACTGGTGATGAAATACGTAGCAAAGCAGCAAACTTTCATGCCCGTATTCGAGAGTTTACTGAAGCATTAATGCCACAGTTACCCACTCAGGAGCTGGCAACTAAAATACGCGATCACCAGCATATTTCTTATGACCTATTTGCCAAAAATAAAGGTCATAAAGAAACCTACGGTTATAAACTAAGAGCACTAAATAGCCGCTACCAGCATCGTGACTGCCCATTACCAGAAGATGTCAGTGCGCTTTCTTACGTTCAGATCACTATGCCTGTTGGTCGCCGAATTAAAAATCAGCTACTTGCAGAAAACCGCAATGATTTTAGCGACAGCTACCAAAAGGTTTGCGAAAACTTTGTAGAGGCAGCCCGCTCAAAACAACTGAATAAATTAGCCGTGGTTGCTAATGGTAAAGTGCCTTTAGTACGTAATAGTAAGTTTGAAGATTTACAAAGTACCGCTGAATTTCAAATGATTGGTTTTGACCCTAGTGCCACAGATGCTGAGCCTATCTGTCATTGGGATGGTAATGTCATTACTGAAGCAATACGCTTTGTTATTGTGGCGGGTGATAGCGATATTGCTGATGGTGGTTATGGCCGCTTTATGAACCAAGTTGAAGATGCGATGCGTAAATTTATCAGTGACATCGACTTTGATAAAGAGCACATCGATTTAACTGTAGGCTTCCATCAACACCTTAGCTATAAGGCATAACTAACTCTATTCTCCTCATAAACGGCAGCCTAGCTGCCGTTTTTTTATTGCTCGTTTTTTATCATCCTTCCTTGTGCAAGATACATCAAAAAAACTTGTTAAATAAATGTGGCCAGATTTCACATTGATTAACAAGTGTCCTCCAAGGCATGTTGAACAACATACGAATAAATCGTATCCACTCCTTTGGGGCGTATAACGCTGGAGTAGGACATAAATAATAAAAAGCAGGAGATGCTATGTTCAACAAGACAAAGCCTTGGCTGGTACCTACACTTGTAGCAACAGCTGTCACAATCAGTTTAGCGGGCTGCGGCTCAGATGATAACGATTCACAGATCACCGAAACCCCACCCGTTGTTCAACCACCAGCAGAAACCGGTCCCACCTTCCCTGAAGGTGCCATCATGGTCGAAGCGGGTGATAACCTCACTATCAGTATTCAAGAAGCATTAATCAACGCCCAAAGTAATGACGTTATCGTATTACCCAAAGGTAACTTCAAAATAGAATCAACCTTACTGTTTGATGGTGATGTAGACGGCGATGGTAGTTTTGCCAAAAATATTACCATTATGGGTTACGGCCAAGATGAAACCGTACTGGATTTTTCAGAGGCAAACTCGGGTGATGGTATTTTTGTTCAAAATGCCATGAACATTATTATTCAAGACTTATCCGTTAACGAAGCCAAAAATAACGGTATTAAACTCAAAAATACCAATGGCATTATTTTAAGAAGGTTGGCAACCATTTGGGAAGGCGAACTTGATGAAGGCAACGGTGCTTATGGTTTGTATCCTGTAGAGTGTGAAAACATTCTTATTGAAGATACCTATGTTCGCGGTAGTGCCGATGCCGGTATTTACGTGGGTCAGTCTCAATATATTGTAGTGCGCCGCAATATCGCTAAAGAAAACGTCGCCGGCATTGAAATTGAAAACTCTAAATATGCCGACGTTTACGATAACGAAGCCATGGGTAATACCGGCGGTATTTTAGTCTTCGATTTACCGATTAATAACCATAGATATGGTTCAAGCGTACGTATTTTTAATAACAAGGTTTACGATAATAATACCTTGAACTTTGCTAACGCATCATCAAACCCAGCAGGGGTACATATTGTGCCACCCGGAACTGGGGTGATTGTGTTATCCACTGACGATGTAGAAATTTTTAATAATGAAATTACAAACCACGACACCGTAGGCTTAACTATTTCGAGCTTCTTTATTGCTGAGCCCGATATCAGTACTTTTGTGGGTAATTATGGTCAACCAGGCCAAGCTATTGATGATGGCTGGCGTCCAACACCGCGTAATATCTCCATTCATGACAACGTGATCAGCGATTATGGCACTAAGCCAAAAGGCTATTTAATTAAAGATATCATCACCGCTTATGTATTAACCCACGGCGCATTACCGGGGATTTTATATGATGGTTTAGGTGAGATGTTCTCTAACAACGGCACCGCGGCCTATTTAGGTTTACAGGAGTTACCTTTTGCAGCCGATGGCAGTGATAACGTGTGTGCGCAAAATAATGGTGAGGTAAGTATTGGCCGTTTATATGCCAATAATAATACTGATGCCAGTATTGCAGATGTGCTATATGAAAAAACGCAAATGGACTTAATGAACTGCGCCCAAGTGAGCCTACCTGTTCATACCGTTACCTTTGGTGATGAGATATTTGGCTGTGGTGTTGATGATGATACCGCAGGTTGTGATGGCGGCACTTTAATCGGTGGCGGTGGCTCTATTGGTGAAGGTGAAGGCGGCCTTGAAGGCGATGGTGATTTAGCCTTATGTGAAGCCAGTGGTGATAATGTCAGCTGGGATGCACTACTAAAAGCTAACTGCCCTAACCTGTCTGATTATAATCTATTTGCAGATATGGCTAATCCAACCGATGGGCCAAACTCGGGTGGCTTACCTTATGATCTTAATACGCCATTATTTACCGATCATGCCAGTAAATATCGCTTTGTGTATTTACCTGATGGCACTATCGCCGACTACAGCGAAAATGAATCATTCGACTTCCCTGTGGGAACCGTGATCAGTAAAACCTTCTCTTTGCCAACAAACACCAATAATCGTGGATTTGCAAACGAGGATTTAATTGAAACACGATTACTGATCCATCGTGACACGGGCTGGACAGCGCTGCCTTATGTTTGGAAAGCCGATAAATCTGATGCTGTTATTGCTAAAGCGGGTGCGATTCAAGGTAAAACTGTCATTCACAAAGGCACTGAACTGGCATTTGATTACGTTGTACCGAGCATGAATCAATGTAAGCAATGTCATCAATTTAAAGCCGATGAAGACAGTAACGCAGTATTTATGCCTATTGGGCCTAAAGCTCGCCACCTTAATAAGAATTATGAATATTCTGATGGCGCAATGAATCAACTGGCGAAATGGCAAGCAGAAGGCATTTTACAAGGCGTGCCTGAATTAGACACTGTCCCTATGATGCCAAAATTCCAAGATGGCGATGAAGCAAATATTGATTCTATGTCGGATACTGAGCTTATGGCCGCAGCTAAGGGTTACTTAGATATTAACTGCGCCCATTGTCATCGACCTGAAGGTAATGCCTCTAACACTGGCTTAAAGCTTGAGTACTGGCGCAGTTATGATGAAGATGCTGGATTTTCTCATGGTACTTGTAAGTCACCTGTTGCCTATGGCGGCGGCAGTTTAGGTTTTGATGTGGTACCGGGTAATCCTGAAGAGTCAATCTTACATTTCCGTATGGAAACCAATGAACCTGGCGATCGTATGCCTGAAATTGGCCGTAGCTTATCTCACGATGAAGGTGTTGCACTCATCAATGAGTGGATTAAGCGTTTACCTGCTGCATCATGCTCTTAAGTAAGCTTTAACCCATGTGATGTGAATATGGGTTATATCAAACCAAATAAGCCGGGGAGACTCGGCTTTTTTCATCCGACATGCTGCTCATATATTCAATTCATTCAAGGATGTCATCAATGTTTGTTTTAAAAGCTCATCAAATTCTTGTTATTAGTTTATGTTTGTCGCTAGTTGCCTGCGGCGGCTCTGACTCAAAAGAGAATAATACTAACGCTGACAATATCCTAGATACACCTACGTCTCCACTACCTGAAGATCCCGAAAGTGCGCCAGATGACCTATGTTTACAAAGCAATAGCGAAGTAAATTGGCCGGCATTAATGAGCGTAGATTGTGACAACTTAGCCGATTATAGTTTGTTTATCGACCCAAGCATCCCAACTAAATCACCACGAGTCCCAGGTATACTTTACCAACTGTCTACTGAGTTATTTTCCAATTATGCCAGTAAATATCGGTTTGTTTTTTTACCTGACAATCAAGCAATCAGCTTTAAAGCCCAAAGCCAATTCGAATTACCCGTTGGTAGTGTGTTAGTTAAGAGCTTTGCTCTACCTTTTGATAGCCAACATAGTGGCGCAGATAATGAGAAGTTAATCGAAACACGGCTGTTAATCCATCGAGAAACGGGCTGGACAGCATTGGCCTACCAATGGAGCGAAGGCCAAGCCAAACTTGTTATCGCTGGCGCAAATGTGGCCCACACCATGAACAATCAGGGCGAATCGATTAGTTTTGATTACCACATTCCCAGTAAAGCAGAATGTAAAATTTGCCATCAAGTTAATGAGCAAGGAAGCAGCAAAATAAAGCCTATTGGACTTAAAGCCCATTTATTAAACCGCCAAATAACAAACAGTAACAACACTGCCATTAATCAACTGACTCAGTGGTCACAACAAGGCCAGTTAATCAACTTACCCGCGCTTAACAGCGTTGCACAATCTTTTGCCATTAATGATGACACTGCAGATTTAACCAGCCGCGCTAAAGGCTATCTCGATGTGAATTGCGCCCATTGTCATAGCGCAGAGGGCTTTGCTAGCATTTCTGGTCTCAGGCTCAACTATCATGTTGATCATACTTCCTTTGAGTATGGCGTTTGTAAGCAGCCACCTGGTTGGGATGGCGGCCCTAATGGGCTTGCTTATGACATTGTTCCTGGTAATGGTGAACGCTCAATTGTGCATTATCGACAAACGCTGTTAAGCCCTAAAGACAGAATGCCGCCCATTGGCAGAGAAATGACCCACATTGAAGGTGTTGATTTAATTAAACGCTGGATTGATGACATGGCTATCACCATTGGCACTTGCAGTTAAATAAGCTGCAGTAGAGTGCACCGTTAAATAATGAATGATTAAGCTATGAAATAGGAAAACTGAGGACTGTTAACTGGCAATATTAAGCTTTAAGAAGTGACCGGGTGGATAACCAAGCCAATGCTTAAAGCTTTGTCTGAAATGGCTAACATCGCCATAACCGAGCACCTCAGATATCTCTTCAGCACTCAACTCATTCGCTAAAATTAAATTTATCGCTGCTTGGCAGCGCACTTGATCCACCAGCTTTTGATAACTGGTACCCGCAGCCGATAATTTTCGACGTAAACTTCGGGCGCTCATATGGTGTTTTTCTGCCAATTGTTCAAGCTTAGGCGGCTTAGGCATATCGATACGAATATCTGTTAGTACTTGATCGATAAATGACACAGCATCTGGCACCGCTGCGGCTACTACCAGATGGTCAAATTGATAATTTAACGGCGTATTGAGTACAGCAATATCAATGCCCCACTCATAAAAATCACAATCAAACACAATTTTAGCGCCGGTTTCGTTACTTAAAAACTCAGTGTCACATTGAGGCTCTGCCATATGAATTTCATCAATCATCACTGGTGAAGCCACTAACTGCCTTGCTGCGCCTAATAATGCACAAACACTGTGCTGAAATTGAAAAGCAAACTTTTGCGCGTCAACTTTTCCGGTATTAAGCCACCTTACCCATAATGTCGTCTCATCAAAACGAATAACAGTATCAGCAAAGCTACCCGCTAAATCAGGGTTTTTGATCACAAACAGTAGGCATTGATTTAAGGTGGTAAATTTATCAAAGAAAGGCAGCAGTACATCAAGACTGGCAATTTGATAACTGGCGCCCAATCGAGCGCCAATTTCAGGATCTGGCGAGGTGGTTCTTAACACTTCCATGGCATACTCAACCTGCCATACATAAACAAACTGCATGGCGTTGAGTTCTTGTGGCCCTAAGCCTATTTTTAAATAGATGTCAGTAGCAACAGCGTCGCCAAGATGCAGTTCAATAAAGTTAAGCAAATTCCGTAGTTCAAAGGCTGGGTAACATTGATCCCCTACCATCATATTTGCTTTATAGCCTAATTCTCTTTGCATCAATACCCTATTCTAAATAGCTTATTTAACTGCGTTATCACGCTCCATCAAACGGTTTAAGATACTATCAACCGATAAAGACGCGCCATGGGCAATTTTATCAGCCAGTTTCTTTTTCATTTGATATTTAATTTTAATGACTTGATGTTTTTTAGCTAACTCAAGTATCACATCATCACTGGTAGAAATAGCATCAACTAAGCCTAATTCAATCGCTTGCTGACCATACCAATGCTCACCGGTTGCAACTTTTGCAATATCCATATCTGGACGGTACTTACTGACAAACTGTTTAAACAACACATGGGTTTCTTCCAACTCTTGTTGGAACTTTTCACGGCCTTCATCAGTATTTTCACCGAACACGGTTAAGGTGCGCTTAAAGTCACCAGCGGTATGCTGCTCGTAATCAATATCGTGCTTTTTAAGTAAACGGCTAAAGTTTGGTAACTGGGCAACAACACCAATTGAACCCACAATCGCAAATGGCGCGGCAACAATTTTGTTCGCCACACAGGCCATCATATAACCACCACTAGCTGCTACTTTATCAATACAGATAGTTAGTGGGATATTTGCTTGCTTCAAGCGATCTAACTGGCTAGAGGCTAAACCATAGCCGTGCACCATTCCACCACCGCTTTCAACATTCACTAACACTTGATCGTTTTCATCAGCAACGGTTAATACTGCGGTGATCTCTTCTCTTAATGAGGCAACTTCACCTGCATCAATACTGCCTTTAAAATCGATAACAAATACTTTTGAAGTGGCAGCATCTTCTTTCTCAGCAGCTTTTTCATCAGCTTTTAACTGCTTCTCATACGCCTTTAATTGCTTTTTGGATAACAGCTCTTGCTTTAATTCTTTTTCAAGTTGCTTTAGCTCGTCAGTGACATCGGTAAGCTTTAACTCACCTTTTTCAGTTTTATGTTTAATACTGCTCGCTAAAACCACAATAACAACGGCAAGAATGGCGGCAACAATGGTGACGGCTTTCGCTAAAAACATGCCGTACTCAGATAAAAACTCCAAAATACACTCCAAATGGAAAAAGTTAATTGCCGTTATCTTAGCAGGAAGTTAAAGCCTGTAGACAATAAAAAACCCAGCAATTGCTGGGTTTTTAATCAAAAGATTAAATTATTAATCTCTATTACTCACATGCTTGAAGCACTTCGTCGTTATCAACCAAAATCGTTGCAACACCAAGGCCTGCTGACTTTGCAAATCCAGCAACTTGTTGCTGCATTTCAACTGTCGCTGCAGCGGCCATACCATCAGTCACGCCATCAATTTCAGCAGGGCTAACAATAGAGCTGTGATGACCTTTACTAAAGCGAACCGCACCAGAACCTGCATTGGTTGAACTTACACAATCTAAGCCCATCGCTGCGATTAACGGCTCAGTACCTGATAACGGGAAGCCTTCAACCATATTAGGTAGCACTTGGTCAGGTAAGTTACCCGCACCATCACCAGCCACTTCAATTAAGTGAACAGGTAATTGAGTATCCGCAAGCATTGACGCGTGGTTAATCGGATCGGCAGAATCAACCGCTGTTTGCACTGCAAAAGCAAAGCTTGGAATAAACCCAGCATACACAGCTTGCACTAACGCTGCGTACTCAGGTGTTCCAGGTTCAAATCCACCCACATTAGCTTCATCAACTAGTGCCATAAAGTCTGCTGTCGCGGTTACAGTTTCAAATAACACAGGGCCAAATGTGGCAGAGCCTGCAAATGAACCCGCTAAACCGCCAGATGGCGCAACTAAAGATGCGGCATTAATAGCATAAGCATTTGGCAATGTACTGCCATCAGCGGGGTTAACAAGCCCTGTAGAAGCGTAAGTTGAAACAGTCGTACCAACAATGCCACCTAGGCTTAAGCCTTGAGCACTGATTTTACTGATATCAAACAGTTGTTGGCCACCCGTTTGGGCGATTTGGCTATACATACCTGTTAATAACAAACGTAAACCCAAGTGATCTAAAGTCGCTTGGCGGAAATTATCACGCACAGTCAAAGTACTGGCTACGTTAACAAATACTAATGGGTTACCATTGGCATACTCTTCCCCAAATAACTCACTGGTAGCGGATATATCATACACGCCATTGCCAGTAGCATCATACGAGCGATCGCCATGAAGGGGCATATCAATCGCAATGGTTGCGATACCTGCCGCAGCATAAGTACCCGCATAAGCTAATGCCATCTGCTTAGTACCACCTAAACCATGCAAAGCCATTGTTGTTGGCCAGCCGTTAGTTGGTGCTACAAATGGCAGTCCAGCTTGTGCACTAAAGGCTGCTAGTTTGGCTGCATTTGGAAGCGTAATTTGAACCGTGACATTTTCATAGTTCATGATTTTTGGAATAGGGTTAAATTTGGTTAAATGCTTAGTTGGATCTGCATCTGTACCATCATCTAGCAACCAGGTTTTACCTGCCATTAATGCAGGGTTTTGCAATGCAGCAGCAGGATCTACACCCTGAGCAACTGCTTGCTGGCCGAAGTTCGCCTGACTCATGGTTCCAGCCTGAAGCGCTAATAAAACCGACACAGGGCTATCGCCTTGTGCCATCCAGCGACCATTGGGCGCAGTAGGCGCACCATCTACAATTGGAATAACACAACTTGCAGATGAACAATCACCGTAAATAGGTAATTTCACCACGGCGGTATAAATTTCAGCGATATCAGAAACCACATAGGCAAGTCCGTCTGCAGGAGTTAAGCCTGCAGCTTGAGCTACTGTGACGACACCACCAAAGCCATTATCCATTGGCATAGGAACTTGAACAAAAGATGGCATGTAAGGCTCACTTGATGCCATTAACAACTTAGATGTTTCATATACATCAGCAACTGACTGAGTGGTAAATAAACCTGAATATGAAATGGTTTCAGGGTCTACGCCATGCTCAGCTGCTAAGCCTTTTTCATAGCTATTAACTAACCCTTGAAGTAATAACTGCGAATCAGTTTCAAGTGGTTTGGTGTCAATATCCAGTTTTAATAAATTATAAGTGCTTGAAGGCTCAACAGCGCGGCCTGCAGAGTCTTGAACTAATGTGGTTGTGGCGTAAATATAAGACTGATTAGCTTTAAGTGGTTTTAAAGGCACAATCGCAATCTTACTGCCTGAAGCCTTTGCAATAAAATCGACACCAAATTGTAGCTCAGCGCCAACTTTACATGCTGACACTGACAGTGCATCAGTACATTCTGGATCAGAAGATAAAGCGCCGCCCACGGTTGCTTCAAATAATCTGACTGCGCCAGGTTGAAATACTGAGGCTTCATCAAGTGTAAGCATTGTGCCATCTGAGTCAGTGGCTAACGCAACGTCAATTGAAATTGGTGATGATGTTGACCAGCCATCTAATGCCCCCAAAGCAAGTGATGGGTCAACATAGTCAATCCCATCTTCACCTGGAATACTAAGCGTGCCGTCAAGCGTGCCGCTAAAAAGTAAATCGTTTGGTAATGGCACCGCTCCATTTGCTGGGTCAAATACCATTTGAGAGAATGGAATTAGCGTTTCTACATTTTCTTTTGCTTCGTTTGAACTATCTTCACTACAGCCGCTAAGCCCAAGAGCAGATGCAATAGCAACACCCAATATGAGTCTTTTCATCTTTTTTCCCCAAATCTTGTTGTAATAATTTTAATTTCCCCAAAAATTGGTCACAATAGTGTAAACGCATGACCATAAGGACATATTTTTGCCCTTAACTCATCTCAAGTTAACGTAAAATTATAGAGTTAGCTACAAATTTGTCACAAAGAAATATACTAGTCACTAACAAATATAAGTCAATTGTTTAAAACGTTCGTTTACCTTTTGTTCGAAACGAGATTTGACATGCTTTTGCAGTCCAAGGAAAAATTGAATCATGTTGGAATACCAAGCTAAAAAAGATTTACTAAAAAATAAAACAATCCTTGTTACCGGCGCTGGCGCAGGTATTGGTCGCACTGCGGCGATAAACTACGCAAAACACGGCGCGACCGTTATTTTGCTAGGTAAAACAGTTAAAAAACTTGAAACGGTTTATGATGAAATAGTACAAGCCGGTTATCCTAAACCTGCCATTGTGCCATTAGATTTAAAAGGTGCTACTGAGCAAAACTATCAAGACATGGCCGCAACTATCGCTGAGCAATTCGGTCATTTAGATGGATTATTGCATAATGCCAGTTTACTTGGCGCATTAGGGCCGTTTGAACACATCGATCTTGAATCATTAGAAGAAGTGATGAAAATCAATGTCAGCGCGCAAGTGATTTTAACCAAAGCATTATTACCGATAATGCGCACTGCCGATTCTGCATCTATCATCTTTACCTCAAGCAGCGTTGGCCGTCAGGGGCGAGCTTATTGGGGACCTTATGCGTTCTCTAAATTTGCGACTGAGGGCATGATGCAAGTACTTGCCCATGAATGTGAAGGCACTAGTCTGCGTGTAAATAGTATTAACCCTGGTGCAACCCGCACTGAAATGCGCGCAAAAGCTTACCCAGGTGAAGATCCACAAACATTAAAAACCGCACAAGATATCATGCCAACCTACTTATATTTAATGGGTGAAGATTCTGTTGAAGTCAACGGCCAGCAACTTACCGCTCAGTAACCATTCATTGGATCTGTAAGCTGAAAAAGGGAGCGAAAGCTCCCTTTTTTAATACCAAGTCGTCAATTGATAAATAGATAAATAGATAAGTTACAAACTTATCGCTTTAGCATTTTTCTCAACCAGCTTTTCACCTATACCAGCCACTTGAGTTAATTGCTGGACATTTTTGAACTTACCATATTTATTCCGATATTCCACAATGGCTTTTGCCTTGGCTTCACCAACACCATTGAGGGCTTGTAACTGCTCTGCTGTCGCTTTATTAATATTCACCTTAGCCATCTTTGTATTACTACTTTTCACGGCTGTGGTTTTAGACATCTCAGCTGAAGTGAGTGCTGCTGGTTTAGTGGTGTCTTTGGCGACAGCCAAACTGATACTGGCTGCTGATAACGCGCAGGTGAGCATAACGCCCATGAGTAATGGATGTTTCATTGTTAACTCCTTTAAGTCCTATTTAAGAAACCGACCAACTTCCCTATCCATGGTCGGTATTTGTCAGCGTTACACCCTATTCAACAAGAAAATGATCTATTAAAAACAGGGCATTTATCGCTAATATAAAACTGTAGTAAATAATTTATTTTTTGCAAAAAATAAGCAAGATTATTTTTCTACTGTTTGTTTTTGCTTATTTTTATTTGTTTTCATTACACTGGCAGAAAAGCTTCTTAGCTCGCCTAATAACTGCTGATGCACTTGGCTCAATTTAGGGCGATTTTGCGCTTTAAAACTTAGCGGCCGGCATAAGCTCATGGCTTGATAACCAAGTCGCGCAGTTAATAAACCTCCGCCTAAACCTTGGGCTAAACGTGCTGATAACTTTCCGGTCATTTCAACCGATAATAACTGGGTGCCTAAATCTGTGACCACTTCAGTGGTGCCAGCGTAAACAATATTTAGTACGATACTTTTTATCAGTTTAATCCGGCTCCAATAGCCTAATTCAATGCCATAAACATCTGCAATAACGTTAATCATGCGCTGATTACGCCATAAAATAATCGCCATATCTAATACAGCTAAAGGACTCGCCGCTAACAGTAGTGCCGACTCCGCCGCAAAACGGCTAACAATTTTTTTGGCTTTTTCATCGCGTTCAGACAAGACTAATTCATCAAATAGCATCACCATTTCAGCGTCATTATGTTCAACGCTATCAATGGCTAAGTATTGCTTTTTACCTTCGGTATCAGGGTATTTTTGCAATAAGGGGCTGATGAACTTACTGGCTTCACCGCGCTGCATACTTAACGCTAAACGCTCGCCTGTGGCTTGGGTATCGGCCACATGTTTAAGCTTAATCAGTTTTTTCCACTCTGACAGGGTTATTGCCCCAGCCCACGCCATGATGATCCCCGCCACTGTCACGTAAAAACCAAATAACCATGGGCTTTGCAGGTAGGCTGTTTGCAGCCCTTGTATGGTTTGAACGATAACCACCAGTATCAAAGCTAACAATGATAACTTGGCAAGCATTGAGATTTTTTTAGGCTTAGCGCCGAGCTTATCGATGGACTCGAGTTCATCGATGGTTTCAGGGAGTTTGGCTAAATTAGTTTCACAAATAAACTCGACATCGGTAAATGACTGCGATGCTTTAACGTCTTGCTCGTTAGCTGAATCAAGCGTTTCAGTATCAAACACTTGCTGCTGCTTAAGCTGAGCGTCTTCAAACTCTGTTCTCTTGCTATTATTGTTACTCATATTATTGCAACTTATCCCCCAGCAGGAACTGTAAAAGATGATCTAAGCGAATATGCTCAAAACGAGGGTCGGACATCGATGATTGTGGTAATCGAGGCGGATTAAAGGACACAAAGTTAAAGCCTTGCTTGTCCCAAAAACTATCTTGGGGTAAACGCTGAGGCACTTCGCCTGGAAATATGGTGAGCATTTGTTGATTTTTATCTATGCCTCTGACCACTTCTTGCTCGCCACTGGACGTTGATACCATGCCGTGCTGAGTGGCTTTGATGGCGCTGATGGCCATCGTTTCGACTTCGCAGCCTTCATAGTTAGCAAAATGCTGACTGTGTTTTAGCATATCGGTCAATAAACTTAATACATGGCTCTGTTGATCGCGAGTAACCCTGTCAACCTTACTGGCGGCAAACAGTAACTTATCAATTTTAGGTGAGAACAAACGCCTTAATAAACTCGATTGTCCAAAATGAAAGCTTTCGACAATACTATTAAGTGCATTACCCATATCCTCAAATTGTGCTTTACCGCTGTTTAAGCCATTAAAGCAATCCACCAGCACCAGTTGACGATCGAAACTGGCAAAATAATCCCGATAAAATGGCTTAACCACCACTGAAACATATTCTTCGTAGCGACGCTTTAGCACTTGATAATAGCAACCGTCAGCAGCATTTTCTAAGTCAGCTAACTTATCTTTACTGAGGTTAATGAGAGGAAAAAAGGCCAATAAAGGCGTGTCAGCAAACTCTCCGGGCAATAACATTCGACCGGGCTGAGCAAGGTAAAAGCCTTGGTTGTTAACCAAGTCGACCAGTAATGCTTGGTACAAGTCTGCAATCTGCTTTAACTTATGCTCATCAGCGGTTTCAGATAAATTGATGCTGGATAATTCACTGACAAATTGCGGATAATAGCTTGAGGCAGCTAGTCGCTGCTTAACATCAATTTGTGACTCACACCACTGGATGAAGTTTTGCTTCATCATAGGTAAATCGAGTAACCACTCACCAGGGTAATCAACAATATCCACATACAAGGTGGCAGTATCAGCAAGTTTTGCCAATATGCCCTTTTGAGGCCGATATTTAATCGCCAGCCTTAGCTCAGAGATATTGCGAGTTGATGCAGGCCAAGTCGCTGGCGACTGGGTTAATGATGTCATCGCTCCTTTATAGTCAAAACTGGCAATGGCTAAATCAGGTTGCATGGCGCGTTTAATGCCAATTAAGCGATTTTCACGACAAACCTGCCACAAAGGCAGTGGATTTTGGGTTTGGCTTTTTTCTGATTGCAGCCCCGCATGGAGCATTTGATTAACCAGTCCGGTAATAAAAGCGGTTTTACCCGCCCCTGATAAACCGGTCACGGCTAAGCGAACATGCCGATCGGTTGAGCGATGAACTAATTGATGTGTTTTTTGGGAAATTTTATTAATGGAACGATCAATAAAGCTCATAGTTAATCTCAAATTAAAGAATAAGCAAACTAGGGATGAAAATTGTTTTCAAGTACTGATAATCAGGTCTTTACTAGAAAAACACAAGGGCGGTAAACCGCCCATTGGAATTATATGAAGATAGTCGTTTGAATCGAGTTAAAGATTATTAATTTCTCTTTTCAAATCAAAATTATCCGAAGTGACATGGCGCTCAAGTCGTTGCAGTCTAATTTCAAGAGCATAAAACTGACTATTCACATCATGTAAAGCACGTTTAGCCGGCTCTCCTGCCTGCCAAACCTTTTTCTTAACTTCTATATCTTTGTGACCTTTAGCATGTGTTGTGTCTTCAGGCTTAATATCTAATATCATCCATAAGGCAACGTAGATGATAAATACAGGCCCTGAACCACCCAATAAAAATATTGAGACTACGACCACTCTAACTAACCAGGTTTCAAGATTAAAAAAGTCTGCTATCCCTGCACATACCCCAGAAATTTTGCCTGATGATGGGATGCGGTATAACGTGCGACCGTTAGCTGTGCTCATCTTTCCCCCTCCATTCTGGCGCCTCTGTATCTAAAATAGCTTCCAATGTTTCAATACGTCGACCCATTTTATCTGCTTGGGCAATTAGTTCATTCAATTGTGTAAACTCTTCTTCAGTGAGCCCCTGACTCACTTGTCGCTTACTGCGATAATGAAGAATCAACCAAATAGGTGCCACAATAACTAAAAATATAATGATTGGGGCAATAAGAAGATCCATATCCATAACTCACCTCTGAAAAAGTTTACTTGTCTGATTTAGTTTTTGATTTAGGTTGCGATTTAGCTTTCACTTTCGCTTTTAATGCTTCAAGTTCGTCATTGACTGAATCTTCAGCTTCAAGTGCCGCAAACTCATCAGCAAGGCTACCCTTTTTACCAATATCATAAGCTTCAACTTGTGACTCTAAACCTTCAACGCGACGCTCATATTGCTCAAACTTCACCATCGCATCATCAATTTTACTTGAATCAAGCTGCTTTTTAACTTCTAAACGTGAAGTGGCAGTTTGCTTGCGCATGATAATGGTTTTTTGGCGTGCTCTGGCATCATTCAGTTTTTCTTGTAACTGTTCAACTTCATGTTTAAGACGAGCAATGTGCTCTTCTACTACTTGAAGTTCCATCTCAAGGGTTTCTAACAATGATACCGTTTTTTGTTTTTCAATTAGCGCAGCTTTTGCTAAGTCTTCTCTATCTTTCGATAAAGCTAATTCAGCTTTAGCTTGCCAATCAATTACTTGCTCTTGAACTCGGCTAATGCGTCTTAGTAACTCTTTCTTTTCTGCTAATACTTTTGCAGAAGTAGAGCGTACTTCAACTAACGTGTCTTCCATTTCCTGAATGATCAGGCGTACCATTTTTTCTGGATCTTCAGCTTTATCAAGTAAAGCACTGATGTTCGAATTAATGATATCTGCAAAGCGTGAGAAGATTCCCATAATGTGTCCCTCAAAAATATTGTTAATGTCGAAGTTTACTATTCACAAGTTATGCCAACTTTCAAAAAGCGAAATAATTCAACACCATAACCAAAATATTAACTTTTTCTTTCTTTTAATGCCGCAGCCCACTATTATGATTTTCACCACTTGTTAGCGTAATAGACTAAAAATTACAGTGACTAAACAATTTGAGCAAGACAATCTTATCGGACAATCTAATGCTTTGTTAGAGGTATTAGAACATGTTTCTAAAGTTGCCCCACTTTCTAAACCAGTATTAATTATTGGTGAACGCGGCACAGGTAAAGAATTGATCGCCGAGCGGTTACACTATTTATCAGGCCGTTGGGATAAAGAGTTTATTAAATTAAACTGCTCTTCATTAAGTGAATCATTACTTGAAAGCGAACTGTTTGGCCACGAGTCTGGGGCGTTTACGGGCGCGAAAGGCAAACATGAAGGTCGCTTCGAACGTGCCGATGAAGGCACCTTATTTTTAGATGAGCTGGCCAATACCTCAGGGTTAATTCAAGAGAAACTGTTACGAGTCATCGAGTATGGTGAATTTGAGCGAGTGGGTGGCAGTAAAACAGTCAATACCAATGTAAGGTTAATTTGTGCTGCCAATGAGGACTTACCTTCATTAGCAGAAAATGGTGAATTTAGAGCCGATTTACTAGATAGATTAGCCTTTGATGTAATCACCCTACCGCCCCTTCGTAGCCGCACAGAAGACATTATGCCTTTAGCAGAGCATTTTGCTGTGAGCATGGCAAGGCAACTGAATTTAGATTATTTTGGCGGTTTTAGTCCGGTTGCTATAGAGCAGCTCATGTCATATCGCTGGCCAGGTAATATCCGCGAGCTTAAAAACGTGGTCGAGCGCAGCGTCTATCGTCGAGGATCAGAAGGTGAAGAAATTGACCACATTATTGTCGATCCCTTTGCCTCTCCTTATCGACCAACATCAAGAATAAAAACCCGTGAAAGGCAGCAGCCTCAGCAAACAGCGCATCAAGCTCCCGATACTTCAGTCACGAGCCCTGTAGCCGATGATCCCGCTGAAAATGAAGCATCATCAGTGAGCACCAATGCAGCAGACAGAGATATTCGCTTCCCATTAGACTTTAAAGAGCATACTGAAAACTATGAGATTAACCTGCTAAAAAGTGCCTTAGCCCAAAGCCAATATAATCAAAAGAAGACCGCTGAAATATTAGGTTTAAGCTACCATCAACTGCGGGGCATTTTGAAAAAGTATAATTTACTTGAAAAGTCTTAATAGGATATTTGCTCCTAAGTTATTAACACTGCTAAAATACTTATTCAGTACCTAAATAAAATGATGAAAAAATGCGTGAGACATTAAAACGCTTCAAACCTGCTGCATTACTCTACTTGCTATGTTTTTTAGTAACAGGTTGTGGTGAGCTCAATGTCCCATCAGGTATTGTGTATTGCTCTGAGGGCAATCCTGAAACCTTTAACCCGCAATTGGTCACTTCTGGTACCACGATTGATGCCAGTTCTAATCAGCTATACAATCGCCTAATTGACTATAATAATGACTCATCTGATTTTATGGCTGCGCTGGCAACCCAGTGGCGCATATCCGATGATGGCTTACGTTATCACTTTGTGTTGCGAAAAGGCGTACAGTTCCAGCACAATAATTTGTTCAAACCTTCGAGAAATTTTAATGCCGATGATGTCTTGTTCTCATTTAATCGCATCATTGATCCCGCGCATCCCTTTCACTCAGTGAGCAGAACTGGCTATCCATTTTTCCAAAGCATTGATTTTTCTAATTTAGTGAGTCGAGTCGAAAAAGTAAATGACTATGAAGTGGTATTCCACTTAACCCAACCTGATGCATCCTTTTTAGCTAATTTGGCCACTGATTTTGCGGTTATTCTTTCTGCAGAATATGGCGAGCAACAATTGCAGGCAGGTACCCCTGAAAATATCGATTATTTCGCCATCGGTACAGGGCCTTTTTACCTCGCTGATTATGTCAAAAATGATTTTATTCGCTTTAAACGCAATACCGCATATTGGGGTGAAGCGGCTAAAATTGACCTGTTAGTTTTTGATATCACACCTAAAAGTGAGTCTAGACTGGCTAAAATTATCACTAAAGATTGCCATGTATCTGCCCTGCCTAAGGCCAATGAACTTGCGGTAATTAAAAAGCATAAACACCTGAAAGTTAACACTAAACCTGGGTTAAACGTCGGTTTTTGGGCTTTTAACACCCAAAAGCCTCCCCTAGACGATGTGCGAGTTCGACATGCCCTTGCCCATGCCATTGATAAGAAAAATATCCTTAATGTGGTCTACCATGACACCGCCGTAGAAGCGACCGGAATGCTGCCGCCTGGTTCATGGGCTTATGCAGACTCTTCCAACCCTAATGATTTTGATCCTGAAAAAGCTAAAAGGCTGCTAGAAGAAGCAGGGGTTAATAACTTAACCTTTGATATTTGGGCGATGCCAGTGGTGCGAATTTATAATCCAAATGCCCTCAAGACCGCAGAGCTGATTCAGGCCGACTTAGCCAACATTGGGGTTAAAGTAAATATTGTCAGTTATGACTGGAGCGTGTTTACGCAAAAATTAATTAGCCAAGATTATGATTCAGTATTAATTGGTTGGAATGCTGACAATACCGATCCTGATAATTTCTTCACCCCACTACTCAGTTGCTCAGCCCTAGAATCAAATAATAACCGTTCTAAATGGTGTTCAGCTGAATTAGACGCAATACTTGCACAAGCTAAAGCTACGCCAATAAAAGCCACTAGAAAAGCGTTATATCAGCAAGCTGAACAGCTCATTCATCAGCAAGTTCCCTTGGTTAATATTGCCCATGGACAAAAATTGATCCTAAAAAACATTTCAGTATCAGCTAAAGATGTTAACCCCTATGGTGGCATGGCTTTCTCTAATATCGAACTAAACGCAGCGGAGAAAAAACCTTAATGTGGCGTTATTTTCTAAGACGAATTAATTTATTTTTTGCCACATCATTGGTTATGATTGCGGTACTGTTTTTTGCCACCGGTATGTTTCCGGTAGAAAAAAGCTACGCCTTAACTGGGATACAGTTCCCTACCAGTGAACAACAAGCGCAAACCGTAGCCGATTTTAAACTGGAAAGTAACCAGCTCAGTCAATTTATCGCTTATTTGAAGCAACGATTATCAGGCAATTTAGGGATTTCGGTTAACTCACAACAAAGTGTCGCCACAGAGCTCAGTCACGTGTTACCCGCCTCTTTTGAACTGTCATTATTTGCTGGGACAATAGCGATATTTTTTGGGGTGCCACTTGGCGTATTGTCCTCATTAAGTGAAAGTAAGTCAGTCCAGCGCAGTATTTTAGCCCTAACCTTAACCGGTTATTCTATACCGGTATTCTGGCTCGGATTAACCTTGTCGTTATGGTTTGGGGTAAAGCTAGAGTGGTTGCCGATCTCTGGACAAATCAATTTATTATATGAAATTGAACCCGTCACAGGTTTTATGCTGATCGATACCTTGCTATCACATGAAGCCTATCGGATCTCGGCATTCAAAGATGCCTTATTACACATCATTTTACCTGCAGTAACCTTAGCGGTATTACCTTTTACTGTCGTCATACGTATCACACGTCAAGCAATGATGACGGTAATGACTCAAACCTATATTCGCGCTGCTGAAGCCCGTGGCCTTAATACCTATCGTATTTTAATGAAACACGCCTTACCTAACGCGCTGATCCCAGTACTTAAAGCCTTTGGCTTAATGCTGGGCTCGTTTGCCAGTTACGGCATTATTGTCGAGGTGATTTTTGCATGGCCAGGAGTAGGTTCATGGCTTATTGCTGGAATATATCAGCGAGATTACACCGTGATTCAAGCAGGGATTCTTTCTGTCTCGCTGCTGATTATCTTTTTAAGCATTATGATTGATTTAGTGCATACCACTATCAACCCTATTAATAGGAAAGATCTGTATGCCAGCAATTAAAATATATCAGGATGAACACATAGCTTCACCTATGATGCAATTGTGGAAAGCATTTGCCAGCAACCCATTTGCTGTCGCAGGCCTATGGGTGGTGATATTTTTATTGCTACTGGTTGTATTGGGGCCGCTGCTTGCCCCTTACCCACCAGAAATGCAAAATCCTGATGCCATATTATTGCCGCCATCATGGGATACTCTTGGACATGTTTCGCATTTTTTAGGTACCGATGATTTAGGCCGAGACTTATTCAGCCGCTTATTGCATGGGGTTAGATTAACGTTTGGCATGTCATTAATTGTGGTGCTTTGCGCCTTAATCGTCGGCTTTGTTATTGGCTCCCTTTCAGGAATGATGCGTGGGTTAAAATCAAGTATTTTAGGTCACTTGCTCGATGCCTTATTATCAATTCCGTCATTATTGCTAGCCATTTTGGTTGTCGCAGTGACCGGTCCGGGGTTAATAAATGTATTTTGGGCAGTAGGCTTAGCCTTAACCCCGCAATTTGTGCGGGCGATTCACCAAGCTGTACATGAAGAGCTACAAAAAGAATACGTTATTGCCGCTAAACTTGATGGCGCCAGTCAAATACAAATCTTTTGGTATGTCATCATGCCAAACGTCTGGGAAGTGGTTATTATTCAAACGACCATTGCTATATCGGTGGCGATATTAGACATTGCCGCCTTAGGCTTTCTCAATCTTGGCGCACAAGCCCCTAGCTCAGAGTGGGGAGCGCTGATTTTTCAGGGGTTAAACAGCCAATTAATTGCGCCTTGGTCGATTACCATTCCTGGTCTGGCTATCCTATTTACCGTGTTATCCATTAATTTGGTGGGTGACGGATTACGCTCGGCGCTCGCGCCGATAAGAAACTAGCCCATGCCATTACTTGATGTTAGAAATCTTACTATCGAACTCGATACCCCACAAGGCACAGTGAAGGTACTTGAGAAAGTCAGTTTAACCATTAATCCGGGTGAAATTCATGGCTTAGTTGGTGAGTCAGGTTCTGGGCGTAGCTTATTAGCCAAAGCGGTACTGGGCGTTTTAGGCCCAAACTGGCGCATCATTGCCGATCGCATGATGTGGGATGGCAAGAATTTATTGGAAATGACTAAAAAGCAACGCCGCAGCTTAATGGGCAGTGATATGACCATGATTTTCCAAGACCCTTCTGGCAGTTTAGATCCGGTAAAAACCATTGGCAGTCAGTTAATTGAATCGCTCACGCCAAACAAAGCCGTGCCTTTTTGGCGCAGAGCAAAAGACACTCATTTAACCGCGCAAAAATGGCTTCATAAAGTTGGAATTAAAAAGCCCAAAGCCATTATGAAGCGCTACCCTTGGGAACTTTCTGAAGGTGCCTGCCAAAAGGTAATGATTGCTATGGCAGTAGCAAACCACCCTAAGCTATTAATCGCAGACGAACCAACCAATGCGATGGAATTAAGTACCCAAGCGCAAATATTTCGTTTGTTAGCCCAATTAAACCAACTACAAAATGTCTCTATACTGTTAGTCAGCCATGAACTAGAAACTTTAGCCAAATGGTGCGATCGCATCAGTATTTTATACAGCGGACAAATCATGGAGTCGGGGCCAGTTAACGAATTAATCAAACAGCCCTATCACCCCTACACCAAAGCATTATTTAAAAATCTGCCAGACTTTGCAGGCCAAATACGCCACAAAGCCTATTTACCAACATTGCAAGGTTCGTCGCCGTCATTACAGCATTTACCAGCAGGCTGCAGGCTAGGTCCTCGCTGCCCTGACGCCCAAAGAGCATGTGTTATCCAACCCAGTTTGGCCCACGAAAAAGATCGCTATTTTGCCTGCCATTTCCCGTATAACAGTGAGATAGAAGATGACAACGCCATTACTTAAAGTAAACCAGCTAAGCAAACGCTATTTTACGGGTTATAAAAGGTTTAAAGCGCAATATAATCAAGCCCTGTCGCCGCTATCATTTGAACTTGAGCGTGGCCAAACCTTGGCTATTGTCGGTGAAGTAAGCTCAGGTAAAAGTACCTTAGCGCGGATACTGGTTGGCGCAGAGCCCCGCAGCGGTGGGGAAATATTGTTTGAAGGCGAAGCATTAGAGGCGCGAAATCTCAAGCAGCGTAGCCGCTTGATCAGAATGATTTTTCAAGATCCTAACACCTCATTAAACCCGAGGTTAACCATTGGTAGCCTGCTAGAAGAACCATTACGGTTTAACACCACATTAAATTCAGCGGAACGAAAAGTGCGGGTGGCAGATAGACTCAGAAAAGTGGGCTTACTGCCTGAACATGCCAATTTCTATCCGCATATGGTCTCTGAAGGTCAAAAACAACGTGTGGCCGTTGCTAGAGCGTTAATGTTAAACCCTAAAATCATTATCGCTGATGAAGCCCTTGCTTCACTAGATTTATCAGTGCGTTCTCAAATACTTAATCTACTGATAAAATTACAAAAAGAAATGGGGCTATCGTATATTTTTGTGACCCACAATTTGAACATTGTACGTCATTTTAGTGACAAGGTACTGGTGCTCAAAAACGGCAGCGTTGTTGAACTAGCGAGCACCGAAGAATTATTCAATCACCCACAACAAGAATACTCTCGCCGTTTAATATCGCAGCAAACACAACTCACTGCCAAACGCTAAACTGCTCCAACCACTGAGTAATTTAGCCAAAAAACATAAAAACTAGTGCCAATTCGTCGCCTAACTATTTATCCTAGTGCGATTGTTAAAGGAAGAAACCAAATTATGATTATTAAACCTAAAACACGTGGCTTTATTTGTACAACGACTCATCCAGTCGGATGTGAAGCTAACGTTAAAGAACAAATCGAATTAACCAAAGCAAAAGGCAAAATCGCAAACGGCCCTAAAAAAGTCTTAGTGGTTGGCTCTTCAAGTGGTTACGGCTTGTCTTCACGTATTGCATCTGCTTTTGGTAGTGATGCGGCCACCATTGGTGTTTTCTTTGAAAAACCAAGCACAGAAACCAAACCAGGTACGGCCGGTTGGTATAACTCTGCTTACTTTGACAAGTTTGCTAAAGCTGAAGGTTTATATTCAAAAAGCATTAACTGTGATGCATTTAGCCATGAAGCAAAGCAAAAGGTGATTGAGCTTATCAAACAAGACCTCGGTCAAATTGATATGGTCGTTTACTCTTTAGCCTCTCCTGTGCGGAAATTACCTGATACCGGCGAAGTGATCCGCTCAAGCCTTAAGCCTATCGGTGAAACTTATACCGCAACTGCGGTAGACACCAATAAAAATACCATCATTGAAACCTCGGTAGAGCCAGCAACAGAGCAAGAAATTGCTGATACCGTGACAGTTATGGGCGGCCAAGATTGGGAATTATGGATGAGCGCCTTAAGTGATGCTGGCGTATTAGCGGATAATTGTAAAACCGTGGCCTACAGCTATATCGGCACCGAGATCACTTGGCCTATCTACTGGCATGGCGCGTTAGGTAAAGCCAAAATGGATTTAGACCGCGCCGCTCATAGCCTTAATGAAAAATTAGCCAAAACAGGCGGTTCTGCCAATGTAGCTGTGCTAAAGAGTGTTGTGACTCAAGCAAGCTCTGCTATCCCGGTGATGCCTTTATACATTGCGATGGTATTTAAGAAAATGCGCGAAGAAGGCGTCCATGAAGGTTGTATGGATCAAATCTATCGCATGTTTAGCGAGCGTTTATATCGCGCTGATGGCCAAGCGGCACCAACAGATGATGAAAACCGCCTTCGTTTAGATGACTGGGAATTGCGTGAAGAAATTCAAAAGCATTGCCGTGACTTATGGGCGGATGTCACCACAGAAAACCTTGCAGAACTAACTGATTATAATGAATACAAAGAAGAGTTTTTAAAACTGTTCGGTTTCGGCATTGACGGTATTGATTATGACGCTGATGTTAATCCAAACGTCACCTTTGATGTTATCAGCCTTTAATACCCTAAGGTAATAAGAAAAGCCAAGTTATTATAACTTGGCTTTTTTATTTCGGTTTAATTCTTTATTCTATTCAATAATGCTGCTTTATTAATTAAAAAAAGGCCAAGTTGATGAGACTTGGCCTTTGTAAGGGAATGATGAAATTTAACTAAGAATTATTTAGTTTTTAACGCATGCTTAGCGGCATTTTCGCCAGCTTTACGGCCAAATACTACCGTATCAGCAATCGCGTTACCGCCTAGACGGTTATAACCATGAACACCACCAGTGACTTCACCAGCTGCAAACAAACCAGGCATTTTCCAGCTTTGTAAGTTCAAGATATTAGTATCTGTATCAATAGCAATCCCGCCCATAGTGTGGTGAATGCCAGGTGCGACTTTTACAGCATAGTATGGCGGAGTGCTTAAGCTTAATGGCATATCAGCGCGACCAAACGCATCATCTTTACCTGCTGCTTTATACTTGTTGTAATCCGCTGCCGTTTTCGGTAAATCGCTCATGCCAGTAATTTTTGCAAGTTCTTCAATGGTGTTGGCTTTACTTAACATGCCTAAATGTTCGTATCCACGTACCATTTTCTTTTTCTCAACCAATTGCTCATCAAACACTAACCAAGCATATTGCTCTTTTTGCTTAAGAATGGCATCTGATGCACGGTCACGAGTAGTTAGTTCATTAATGAAACGATTGCCATCAGTATTAACCATAATGGCACCAACACCACGAACGGTTTCAGAAATCAAAATACGGCTATCTTTACCTACTGTAGGATGCGCTTGAACCCAATCAATATCAGTCATTGAAGCGCCAATTTCTTTAGCAAGTAGTACACCATCACCGGTGGCTGTTACGTTATTTGAACTCGACATGTCTTTCATTGTTGGGCGGTAGTAAGCAACCATTTGCTTGTTCATACCATAACCACCTGTCGCTAATACAATAGAATCTGCAGCGACCATGTTGTAGCCTGAATGGCGTCCGTGAACAACCACACCAGCAACTGATTGGTCATCATTTAAGACGATTTTTTCAATTCTTGAATTAACGCGAACTGGAATATCACGTTCGACTGCAGCTTTACGCAAGGTATCAATTAAGTGTGGACCAATTGATGCGCCACCAGACGGTGCGTGAGTACGCTCAGCTCTTGCGCCGCCTGAACGTTTAAGTTCTGACATATCAGCACCTAAAGACTCAAGCCATGCTACAGCGCCAGCAGACTCTTCAGCCATAGTTTGTACAAGTTTAGGGTCATTTTGGTAACGACCGCCTTTCATGGCATCTTCTGCATACCAATCAACAGTGTCTTCAATGCCTTTGGCTTTTTGTTGTGGTGTACCGACGGCATTAATACCACCAGCAGCTAGCATTGAGTTACCACCGGTGTAAGGTGCTTTTTCAAATAAAACAACGTTAGCACCAGCCATTTTTGCAGAAATCGCTGCATTGAAACCAGCACTACCACCACCAACAACAATCACATCTACGGTTTCTACAGGGCCTTTGTCAATTGCTTGTTGGATTTTGTCTTGATCCCAATCGCCATCCCACTTCTTCTTCGCTTTTGAATCAGCAAATGGCATTTCAATTTCAAAGTTATGGCAGTTATTACAAGTCAACTCAGGTTTAGCATGGGCGGTATGGCATGAAGTACAGTTGATATCGCCTAAATGCGAAGCATGTGGATCAAACTCTAAGCTGTCATTCGCGAGCTCTTCGTAACTACCATGACAATCAAGGCATTGTGCATTTTCATGGGTTTGACTATCGGTCATTGATTTCTTGATGTCTTTCATTTTGCCTGTTACATGACACGTTTGGCAGTCGCCCATTTCAGTATGGAAAGACGCTAAGTCATTTTTTGCCATTACGCTGCCAGAAGTAAGCATCATCACTGCTACTGCCGAAGCTAAATATTTAAGTTTCATTGGTTCATACCTCTAATTATCGTTTTCACAACTTGTTTTGTTGGACGAGAGAATACTCATAAAGAGATAGTGAAACTTAGACATTGGTCAACATTGGCACTTGGTTAAGTTTTAATGAAACCAAATTAAAATTAACTTAAACCGCTACAAAATAACAACATCTGTGACCCAGTTAGAATTTATCTCCGTGGTTCAACCCTATTATGTGCAGCAGATTTTTACGCTAATAACACCAAAAAGCTGATGACTTTGGCTGTTATTCAAGAATCGATTTATTAGCAAAAGCTACATAACTACCTAATAATGTGAATCAAAATAGAGATGATTATGAAGATGAACAAGTCACTAGTTTCACTCACTGTTGTATCAATTCTATCAGCAAGTTCTTTTGCCGCTGTCGCTGAGTCACCGCACTTTTATGGCCGTTTAGAAATGGCACTAACAGAGTCTGATAACGGTTTTACAACACAAAATCAAAAAGCGGGCACTGTGCTTGAAAATAACTTTTCTCGCTTAGGGGTAAAAGGCAGTGAGAAAATATCTGAAAATATTGAAATAATTTACAATGTTGAAGTACAAGTTAACGCCGCCACCAACGAAGCAGATGATGATCTATTCAAGCCAAGAAATACTTATTTAGGAGTAAAAAGTGACTTGGGTACCGTCATTGTCGGTCGTAATGATACGGTAATGAAAACATCAAAAGGCACTGCTGAAGCATTTGCATTAACCAATGCCGCCTACAATAGAATGATTGCCGGGCAAGACAGGAAAGCCGATGGTATCACATACTATTCTCCGCAAATTGCCGATTTGGTCAGTGTAAATGCGACCTATTTGGTTGATGACAATTATGACTCTGGTGAAAGTCAGTACGCATTAAGCGTCACTGCAGGTGATAAAAAACTCAAAAAGCAACGGTATTATGTTGCTGCGGCATATAACACCATTGGCGGTGTTGACGCATACCGCGGGGTTGGTCAAGTTAAAATTGGCAGCCTTAAATTAGGTGGCTTATTGCAAAATACCCAAAGCCAAACTTACAGTGATAAAGAAGGTAATTCATACTTTGTTAGCGCAATTTATAACTGAAGTGGTATTAACTTTAAAGCTGAGTACGGTAAAGATAAGGCTGGTTTTGGTAAGTATTTTAAAAATAATGACGTCTCTTCAGCACAATACAAGGAAGCGACCGATGTTGATATTAGCTCATTCACAATCGGTGCCGATTACCGTCTATCAAAGTCAACAATGGTATTTGGCCACTACGCTACCTATGAAGGTGAATACCGCGTGGCTAACACTGGCCCGACGATAGAATTAGCAGATGACAGCGTCTTTACTCTTGGCGTGCGCTACGATTTCTAATCCGACTTTATTTTACATTAATATCAGCACTTTTATCGGTGCTGATATTATGAATAAAATATGATGACTCCATCATAAATGATGGGTTTATGCTAACAAGGTAAGACTTTTTGAAATAACTTGAACTCGATTACAATTTATAAAAACAATAGCAAAAGTTTACAGAGTAAATATTGTTAACTCGTTATACTAATAAAGCATTCATTAAATTATTAGCCAATGAAAATTACACTAAAGCAACTGTCAATATTCAAAGCAATCCATATTAATGGCCAAATATCTAAAGCGGCGAAAACATTACATATGTCTGTTCCTGCAGTCAGTATGGCTTTAAAGGAGCTAGAAGGTTCATTAGGCACTCGTCTATTTGAAAGAAGCAGTAATGGCTTAACCATTAATGATAATGGTGAAGTTATTTTGCCTTATGCTAATGAGATGCTCTCCAAAAGTAATCAACTGGAGCAGATGTTTACTGAGCGAACAGCCATAGGCGGCACCATTAAAGTCGGTAGCAGTAAAACTGCTGGTAATTATATTCTCTCAAGAAAAATCCCCTTATTTAAACAGCAGCACCCCTGTGTTGATATCAAACTGGTGATTAATAACAGTTTAGCTATCGAAAAAATGGTATCTGAAAAAGAACTGGATTTAGGTTTTGTTGACGCCAAGCCTGGGTTAAATAACTTACACTATCAGCAGTGGCTTAAAGACCGTTTATGTATCGTCACTGGCAGTAATAACCCATTAGCCAGTGAAATCATCACCCCTGAACGCCTGTCTCAGGAGTTATGGGTGATGGATGAAACCATATCGGTTTCAAGGCTACGTAATACCCAGTTATTAAAAAGTGCCCGAATTAACATTCATCAAGAGTTATCCATGAACACCATGGGCGCAATTAAGCGTGCAATAGGCACTGGTATTGGTATTAGTGTGTTGCCTTATCTTGCAGTTAAAGAAGAAATCGCCAGCGGCCAACTGATTGAATTAGATTTACCGGAGTGGGATTTTCAGCGAAATTATTGGTCAATATGGCGAAATGACGAAGCACTGAGCCCGTTACTGGATGAATTTATTCAATTCTGCAATCAATAGCACAACATTTACACCATTAAGGTTGCCAATATAAATTATGATTACTGCAGATCCGGTCATATTTGGCTTATTGGCCGCGATTATAGGTTTGGTATTTTATACTAGCCAGTTGACGCAAACCTTTTGGAAGCAGCTTTACCGCTTTGTGCCAGTAATGGTAATGATTTATGTACTGCCGTCATTATTAAATACCTTAAACATTGTCGACGCCTCCCAAAGCCAAATACCGCACATCTCCTCTAAGTATTTAATGCCTGCTTGTTTAACCTTATTAATTATCAGCGTAGACATAAAATCAATCCTGTTATTGGGACCTAAAATTGTCATGCTATTTTTAATTGCCAGTTTAGGTATTATTATTGGCGGCCCTTTAACCCTGATACTTTTTGCTAAAATAGCACCTGAATCCGTTCAATGGTTAGGTGACGATGCTGCCTGGCGCGGAATGGCGACATTAGCAGGAAATTGGGTTGGCGGTACAGCGAATCAACTTGCCATGAAAGAAATCTATCAGGTAAAAGAAAATCTATTCGCGATTATGATTTCGGTCAATGTCGTCTACTCTGCGATTTGGATGTCATTTTTATTAATTTGCGCTAATAATGCAGCAGCGATAGATAAAAAAATTGGCGCAGACTCAAGCAATTACCAGCGTTTAATTGCCACTAATAAACAGCAGCAAGCTCACTCGGTCAAGAATATTACCTTAAGGGATTATATATTAATATTCAGTGTGGCGTTTGGTGTCACTGGGGTTGCACATATGGGAGCTGATATTCTAGCGCCGTATTTTACCAGCCACTACCCAGCAACAGAAAAGTTTAGCCTGACTTCAAATTTCTTTTGGATTGTCATCATAGTGACCAGTGTCAGCATTTTATTATCAAATACAAAGGTACGTGAGCTTGAGCAATTAGGTGCATCCAAGGTTTCCACTGTCATGCTGTATATTTTAATTGCTAGCATGGGCCTACGGATGGACTTGACCATGATTGATGACTTTCCTATATACTTCGCCATCGGCTTTGTATGGTTAGCTATTCATAGCCTTTTTGTGATTATTGCAGGTCTGATGATGAAAGCGCCGGTTGCCTATATGGCATTAGCAAGTCAATGCTGTATTGGCGGCGCGGCATCGTCCCCAGTGGTGGCAATGGCATTTCATCGCTCACTGGTCCCTATCGCGATCATGTTCTCAGTATTTGGCTATGCTTGGGCAACTTACATGGCTTGGCTATGCGCCGAGATGATGCGCCTCGTATCGCAATAAAACGATGACTTACAGTGAACATATACGGATACCTGTTACTGTAATTTTAAATAGACTCTAACCTCTACAAGCTCTTGGTTGTCATCTGCTATAGCTGCTTCAACTGCGTTAGTTTGGGTCACAGCCAAGCGTTCAATTAGCAGCGGCTGACTGGTTAAAGTCAAACCGCTGGCAGCAAGCCAATGGGTATACAGATATTTAATTTTACTGTTAAGTTCTTTTTCAGAGCCCAAATGATAAAAGTGAGCGTAACGCCCCGCAGCCACAGTCTTATTGGAAAAATAGTCAGACTCAGCGATAACGGGCGCTAATTCATTGAGCTGCGCTTGATTGACACTCACACCAATATCCAGCGATAACATGGATTGCTCATCAGCTAAGGCATTAATTTTTGGATAAGGCATATCATAAACGAAATTAAAGCTGCGACTAGTACTTGGCGATAAGTGATATTTTTGCCAAAATGCGCTTAAGGCATTTATCGATTGAGATAAGTAACAAGCGGGTCCACGATGCTCAATAACCACTAACTCTGTCGCCGTTAGATCCGATAACTGAATATCAATCTCAGCAGCAGAAAACTGCTCATGCCCTTCAGCTAGCGTACTGAGTGGTTGTTGCTTGGCAAAAAAATCCCCCCAGTTAGGCGAGTCTTGAAAGCTTTGTGGGCTTTGGCCAATACTGCTGGTAAAGGCGGTAATAAAAGCGGCTGTTGACGGATAGCCCATTTTTAACGCGACAGTATCTAGGCTAATAGTCTTATCAAACCCAAGTAACTGCGCCGCTTCAAGGTTTTTTAGCAAGCTAATATAATCCTGCGCTTTAGTATGAAACAGACTGTAAAATAACGCGCTAAAATGCACTTCAGCAACCCCTGCAATTGCTGCTAAGCGGCTGTTGAGCTTGTCATCATAGGCAGAGATTGCAGATAGATTATTATCGATATAGCTTAACAGCACTTCAAATTGAGCATGTAAATCTTTCAAATTTTTACTAGACCTCTTAGCTTAAAAATTACTTATCTTTCATAAAAACGGACTAACAAGTCTGCATTTTAGCGCCATGACAGCAACAAGCGGTTTGGCTTATAAGCCGCTAGATTGACAGGTTAACAACAACCCCATACCTTAGCGTTTTACTAAATAACGGCGTTAGTCTGTCACTTTTTGCCATTGGTAATAACTGACATCAGCAAGCTCTAGCATGAGTTTATCTTCTTCTGTATCACCATATGCATACACTTTATCAAAATCTTGTAGGTCAAACTGAGCTGAAACTCGATTTGATTTGGCAGCGCCGCTACAGTCACCATTGCGATAACTCCCCGTCAACTTACCCTTTTTACTTTCTAGTTCAGCACTTATCAGTTTAAATCCATGTTGGCGGCACCAAGGGGTTAAATAAACATTAAGTGATGCAGAAACCACAACAATGGTGTCACCTTGCAGCTGATGCCATTGAAGGCGCTCTAGAGCTTGGGGTTGAATGAGTTGATCTAAACTCGCAGCATAATCTTCGCCTATGGCCTTAATGTGTTGCTCATCTTGTTGCCAAAAAGCAAATTTAGAAATGATGCGCCGGGTTATTGACCCACCAATAAGCTGCCATTTATAAGCGGCTATCACAGGGATTAATATCGGATAACAAACCAATAAACGCCACTTAGGTACACTTAAGTAAATAAATGGCGTGTAAGTATCTTTATTTGTAATAGTGCCATCAAAATCAAACAATGCTAAGTTCATAAATATCCTTATAAGAACCTCAAATTTTTGACATAAAAAAGCCAAGGCGAACCTTGGCTTTTTAAACTCCAATCAGCTTATTCAGCTACTGGGTATTCAACTGTTGCTTTTGCTTTTAAAGCTGCGACAACTGAACGGTAGTCAGCTTCGCTGTATTGAGGTACTAAACGTTGTTTAATACTTTCAACAATATTTGTATCAATACCTTCTGCAGCATTAACTTTATCCAAAGCAATAACCGCATAGCCATTAGCTAACGCAGCTGTATCAAATGTGCTTGCACCAGCTTCTGGGGCTGCAATTTTAAATGCTTTAGTCGAGATAGCTTGGTCAATATCTTGATTAAATCGTGCTAGCTTCTCTTTCGTTACTACTGCGACTTCAGTGATTTCAGTGCCTGCTTTTAACTGCGCTAAATATTCATTAGCTTTTTCACTTGCGGCAAAGTTCGCTTTATCTTGCAATAAACGCGCTTCAATGCTGCTAGATACTTCAGTTAATGGCAATGTACCAGCATCTTTATGTTGCAGTAAACGAATCACAACCACATGGTTAGGTGCTAACTCAATCACTTCACTGTTCATGCCGCTACCAATAACGTCATCAGAAAATGCAGCTTTGATTAACGCTGGCGTATTTAAATTAACAGGCGCATTATCACGAGAAAATAACGCTGTTGATTGTACTTCAACGCCTAATGCTTTAGCTGTTTCATCTAACGTGTCAGGTATTTCGTAGCTGGTATCGGCTAAAACACTTTGTAAGCTATAAAATTCATCAACGGCTTTTTTGTTTTGAAGATCTGCGATGATTTTATCTTGCACGTCATCAAACGGCGCTGCAGCACCTGATTGCACATCGAGTAACTTGATAATGTGATAACCAAATTCACTCTGCACGATTTGTGAATACTCACCAGTTGACAGTGCAAATAAAGCTGAGTCAAATGCAGGGTCCATAACACCTTGCTCGAACCAATCAAGTTGACCGCCCTGCTCTGCGCTAAATTGATCATCTGAATCAGTTTTAGCAACGGCAGCAAAGTCTTCACCAGCTTGTAATTTAGCTAAAGCAGCTTCGGCCTTGGCTTCGTCAGCGCTATCATCGCCAGATGCAAATAAAATATGTGCAGCTAAACGTTTTTCTGGCGTTTGATATTGTTGTTGGTTGTCTTCATAAAAAGCACGCGCATCATCAACTGAGGTTTCGATACCTTTAGCCAGATCTGCAACGTCCAACTCGACATATTCTAAGCTAACTTTTTCTTGGCTCATGAACTGAATTAAGTTGCTTTCGTAATAGGCTTTAACCTCTTCAGCAGGAACAGTTGAAGAAGCTAAGAAAGGTGTAGAGTCCACAACTAAATAACGGATATCACGGGTTTGACCTTGAACTTCAGCTAATTGCTTTGCTTCACCATCAAGCACAAACTCACTGCCCACTAGCGCGGTTAAAAGTTGACGACGAGTCATATCAACACGCATCATATTTCTAAAGCTAGTGGTTTGATAACCTAATTGACGTAGTACTGCTAAGTAACGGTCATTATCAAATACACCATCGGTTTGGAATGCTTGCTCATTCAGAATCGCTTGTTTAATTTGCTCATCTGAAACACGTAGCCCCAAATCTTCAGCCGCTTGGCTTATTAGCTTATCTGAGATCAAACGATCTAATACATTCTGCTTGATACCATTCATATAGTTATCATCAGCAGCTAATGCATCAAACATTTCGCCTAGTTGTTGCTCTAAACGGCCACGTTCATTTTGGAATGCTTGTTCTAATTCATTGACTGTGATTTGGTCACCATTAACTACTGCGGCAGGAACATCTGTTGAGGTTCCTAGGTAACTACTGACACCAGCAAATGCGAACGAAAGGATCACTAGTACTAAAATACTTTTAGCTATAACGCCTTGTGAACCTTCGCGAATTTTTTCTAACATCTGAATTCTCGCTTGTTGCGACATAATAAAATAAAAAGGCGCACCTTTTGGGGATGCGCCTTCTTGTAATTTAGACGGAGTATTCAGACGCTACCGAGGTATGCCTTATCTCTCCTAATATCAAAACAACAAAGTTAATTCTGATACTTTATTTCGCAAAAAGCACTGTTAAAACAGTGCTTTCTACAAATGCCTTACAAAAGGCAACGATACTAACTATTTAGTTAACAGCGTCTTTTAGTGCTTTACCAGCTTTGAAAGCAGGAATGTTTGCTGCTGCAATTTTGATTTCTGCACCCGTTTGTGGGTTACGGCCAGTACGTTCTGCACGTTGACGTACTTCAAAAGTACCAAAACCAACTAGAGAAATCTTATCGCCTTCTTTAAGCGCTTCAGTAACAGCTGCGATAAAAGAATCTAGTGCACGGCCAGCGCCTGCTTTAGAAATGTCAGCACCAGAAGCGATTTTCTCGATTAGTTCAGATTTGTTCATGTCATCCCCTTGAATGTTATTTTTGCGCCGCAACCAAATCCGTCTTTGGAACGGTCTACGGAGGCTTTTTATCGTAAGTTTGATACCACACCAAACTTAGTTGGAAAACCAAAAAAAATGTACTTGGATACAGCTCAAAGTCAGATGCGCCAAGGGTTTGGTGCTAACTGACTCTCCACTTATCTAGGCTACCACAGCTTTCGTGTTTGTTAAGCCCCTTTTTTCATTTTTTTTGGGTTACTAGCAAGTTTTTTTACTGATTAGTTACTTTTTAACCACTTCGAAGCCTTTAACAGGTCTTTCTAAGGCTAATTCAAGCACTTCCTCGACCCATCTTACTGGGTGGATCTTTAAATCTGCAATCACATTTGCTGGAATTTCTTCTAAATCACGCTCATTTTCTTTAGGAATAAGCACAACTTTTATACCACCACGATGCGCCGCAAGCAGTTTCTCTTTCAAGCCACCAATTGGTAACACTTC
The DNA here is from genome assembly GCF_001957135.1 of Shewanella sp. UCD-KL21. Classification (GTDB taxonomy): domain Bacteria; phylum Pseudomonadota; class Gammaproteobacteria; order Enterobacterales; family Shewanellaceae; genus Shewanella. The sequence goes on from NZ_MPHK01000002.1 coordinate 136,363, forward strand.
ACCACGAAGGGTAATTTCACCCGTCATTGCTACGTCACTTTTAACCGGGTTGCCGGTTAAACTTGATACTAAAGCAGTACACATTGCCGCACCTGCTGAAGGACCATCTTTTGGCGTTGCACCTTCTGGTACATGAACATGGATATCACGCTTTTCATAAAAGTCGTTATTGATCCCCAACTGCTCTGCTCGGCCTCTAACAACGGTCATTGCAGCTTGAATTGACTCTTGCATCACATCACCTAGCGAACCGGTATAAGCAAGTTTGCCTTTACCTGGCACCGAGGTGGCTTCAATCGTCAGTAAATCACCACCTACTTGAGTCCATGCAAGGCCAGTCACTTGGCCAATTTGATTGTTAGATTCAGCTTTACCGTAATCAAAGCGCTGCACACCTAAGAAAGATTTCAGGTTATCTTGATCCACAACAACGGTTTTCACTGACTTATCAAGCAAAATCATTTTTACGACTTTACGGCAGACTTTAGACAGCTCACGCTCTAATGAACGCACACCAGCTTCACGGGTATAATAACGGATCATGCCAATAATGGCACTGTCTTCTATGGTTATCTCACTCGCTTTTAAGCCATTACGCTCAATCTGTTTGGTTAATAAATGCTTCTTAGCAATATTAAGCTTTTCATCTTCGGTGTAACCCGATAAACGGATCACTTCCATACGGTCAAGTAATGGCCCAGGGATATCCATTGAGTTTGAAGTAGCAACAAACATGACGTCTGATAAGTCGTAATCCACTTCAAGGTAATGATCGTTAAATGCTGAGTTTTGCTCAGGATCTAATACTTCTAATAATGCTGACGATGGGTCGCCGCGCATATCAGAACTCATTTTATCAATTTCATCTAATAGGAATAATGGGTTTTTAACGCCCACTTTAGCCATTTTTTGAATGACTTTACCCGGCATAGAACCAATATAAGTACGACGATGACCACGGATCTCGGCTTCATCACGCACGCCACCTAATGCAACACGCACATACTTACGACCTGTCGCCTTCGCAATTGACTGACCGAGTGACGTTTTACCGACACCTGGTGGGCCCACTAAACACAGAATTGGCCCTTTAAGCTGTTTAACACGGCTTTGTACCGCAAGATACTCTAAAATGCGCTCTTTAACCTTCTCAAGCCCATGGTGATCGGTATCAAGAATGGCTTCAGCTTTTGATAAATCACGCTTGATTTTAGAACGCTGACTCCAAGGTACCGAGGTCATCCAATCGACATAGCTTCTGACAACAGTCGCTTCTGCAGACATTGGAGACATCATTTTAAGTTTGTTTAACTCAGCTTCGGCTTTCTCTTTGGCTTCTGCTGGCATTTTAGCCTCGGTGATCTTCCGAGCTAATACTTCAAACTCATCTTGGCCTTCATCAAGATCGCCTAACTCTTTTTGAATGGCTTTCATTTGCTCATTCAAATAGTATTCGCGCTGACTCTTTTCCATTTGTTTCTTAACGCGGCCACGGATGCGTTTTTCAACTTGTAATAAGTCAATCTCGCCTTCCATCATCGCCATTAAATACTCTAGGCGCTCACCAACATTAATCATCTCAAGCACAGACTGTTTGTCTTCTAGCTTAAGTGGCATATGCGCCGCCATAGTGTCAGCAAGGCGCGCCGCTTCTTCAATACCGGTTAATGAAGTAAGCACTTCAGGCGGTATTTTCTTATTAAGCTTGATGTAACCTTCAAATTGGCTGATTGCACTGCGGACTAAGACTTCTTCTTCTTTTTCAGCTAAGTCTTCAGAAGCTAAGTATTCAGCTGTCACGACAAAAAATTCATCTTCTTGGGTATAAGCGGTTACTTTTGCGCGCTGACCACCTTCAACTAAGACTTTAACTGTCCCGTCAGGTAGTTTTAATAACTGCAAAATTGAGGCTACGGTACCGACGTCGAAAATGTCTTCTTTTGTTGGCTCGTCTAAATCAGCTTCTCGCTGTGCGACCAATAAAATTTGCTTGTCTTGTTCCATTGCCGATTCGAGACAACGAATAGATTTCTCTCGTCCGACGAACAACGGAATTACCATATGGGGATAAACCACTACATCTCGCAGTGGCAGCACGGGGAGTTCGATATGCGCTTCACGCTCTTGGGTCATAGTTCGATTCCGTTTGATGAATGGATTTTATAAGTCAGTATATTGGGATGTTTCTCAAACTTTCAATGGTTAATACGAAAAAAGGAGCCCAATGGACTCCTTATTTTTAATAAAAGACTAAATCGTCTATTTATTGTTCGCCGCCAGCAACTTGGCTTTCGGCATTTTCGTAAATTAGGATTGGTGCTGATTCGCCTTTTACTACAGACTCATCAACAACGGCCTTAATCACGCCTTCCACTGAAGGGATGTCATACATGGTATCGAGTAAAATATCTTCGATAATTGAACGAAGTCCACGAGCACCGGTTTTACGGGTCATTGCTTTATGAGCAATGGCTTTAAGCGCATCTTCGCGGAACTCTAACTCAACATCTTCCATCTCAAATAAGGCACCATATTGCTTAGTAAGTGCATTTTTAGGTTGAGATAAGATTTGAACCAATGCAGATTCATCTAATTCAGTTAGCGTCGCAACAACAGGTAAACGACCGATAAACTCAGGGATCAAACCAAATTTAATTAAATCTTCTGGTTCAACCTTACCTAATGTTTGCGAGATAGTCGCTTTATCTGCATCACCTTTAACTTCAGCGCCAAAACCGATACCAGTACCTGTTAAGCCACGTTGCTCAATAACTTTTTCAAGCCCAGCAAACGCACCACCACAAATAAATAAGATCTTAGAAGTATCAACTTGCAAAAACTCTTGTTGTGGATGCTTACGACCACCTTGAGGTGGCACAGAAGCAACAGTACCTTCAATTAGTTTTAGTAGCGCCTGCTGAACACCTTCACCCGATACATCACGAGTTATAGAAGGATTGTCAGATTTACGACTAATCTTGTCGATTTCATCGATGTAAACAATACCACGTTCTGCTTTTTCAACGTCGTAATCACATTTTTGCAGAAGTTTCTGAATAATGTTTTCAACGTCTTCACCCACATAACCTGCTTCAGTTAATGTGGTTGCATCAGCCATAGTAAACGGCACATCAAGTGAACGCGCTAAGGTTTCAGCCAGTAATGTTTTACCACTACCTGTAGGCCCAATAAGTAAGATATTACTTTTACCAAGCTCAACACCTTCAATCGGCGTACCATTACGTAAGCGCTTATAGTGATTATAAACCGCTACCGATAGCACCTTTTTTGCCTGATTCTGACCAATGACGTAATCATCGAGGTGATTACGTAATTCGTGTGGCGTTGGTAATTGGTCTTGATCGCGTTTAGGCGAAATTTCTTTTATCTCTTCACGAATTATGTCATTACATAACTCGACACATTCGTCACAAACATATACTGAAGGTCCAGCAATTAGCTTTCTAACTTCATGTTGGCTTTTCCCGCAAAAAGAGCAGTACAGCAGCTTACCGCTGTCACCGGAATTTTTGTTATCGCCCATTAACTCTACCTCTGTTACAGCCTAGACACTGTCTGTAGAAAACCATCTGTACTGTTTAAATGCACAAACACAGTCTTATATTTTAATACTCTATTCTTCAAAGAATAGCGCACTCAGGCGTAAAGATCAGCTACGCTTTTCAAAAACTGAATCAACTAAACCATAATCGGCTGCTTCTTGAGCACTCATGAAGTTATCACGGTCAGTATCACGTTCAATTATTTCCATTGGTTGACCGGTATGTTCCGCCAACATTTGGTTCAATTTGTTCTTAATGCCAAGAATTTCTTGAGCATGAATTGCAATATCTGAAGCCTGACCTTGGAAACCGCCTAATGGTTGGTGGATCATCACGCGAGAATTAGGTAAACAATGACGTTTGCCTTTTGCGCCACCAGCAAGTAAAAAAGCGCCCATGCTTGCCGCTTGACCAATACATACAGTACTTACATTTGGCTTGATAAACTGCATGGTGTCATAAATCGCCATACCTGCAGTGACTGAGCCACCTGGCGAGTTAATGTAAATTGAAATATCTTTGTCTGGGCTTTCTGATTCTAGGAACAATAATTGCGCCACGATCAAATTAGCCATGTGTTCTTCAACCTGACCAACCAAGAAAATTACACGCTCTTTTAATAAACGAGAGTAAATATCATATGAACGCTCACCTTTTGCTGTTTGTTCAACAACCATAGGTACGAGAGCATTGAGTACAGATTCTGGCGCTTTATGCATTTTATACTTTCCCTAAAATAAAAATGGCTCGTATGAGAACCTCATACGAGCCATTATAAATGGCGAACCGCCAATCAAGTCAAGCGAAGGTTACGCTTTACCTGTTGCCTTGTTCATAAATTCTTCAAAAGCAACTTCTTTTAGAGTTACTTTTGCTGATTTTAATAGCACTTCAACAGCTTGCTCTTCAAGAGCTACGTTACGCATGTTCTGCATAAGCTCTTTGTTGCCATTGTAGTATTCAACAACTTCAGTTGGATCTTCGTAAGCAGAAGCCATTGAAGCGATTAAACCTTGAACGCGCTCATCTTCAGCTTGAAGTTCATTCGTTTTGATTACTTCGCCTAATAATAGACCAACTTTAACACGACGCTCAGCTTGCTCAGTGAATAAATCAGCTGGAAGCTCAGGCATGTTTTCAGCTTGACCACCAAAACGTTGCATAGCTTGTTGACGAAGAACGTTCACTTCGCCATCAACTAGTGCTTTAGGAATAGTGATGTCGTTAGCTGTTAATAAACCTTCGATAACTTGCTCTTTAACATTCGCTTTAAGCGCTTGATCAAGTTCACGAGTCATGTTTTTACGGATTTCAGCTTTAAGGGCTTCTAGGCCACCTTCAGCAATACCGAATAATGAAGCGAACTCGTCATTCACTTCTGGTAATTCTGCAGCTTGAACTTCTGTAAGAGTAATAACGAACTTAGCCGCTTTACCTTTTAAGTTTTCAGCGTGGTAATCTTCAGGGAAAGTTACTTCAACTTCAAATTCTTCACCGGCTTTATGACCAATGATGCCAGTTTCAAAACCTGGGATCATACGGTTGCTACCTAGTTCAAGTTCGAAATCGTCAGCTTTACCGCCTTCAAATTCTTCACCTTCAACAGAACCTACAAAGTTCATTTTAACTTTGTTGCCTTCTTCAGCAGCAGTTTCAACTACAGCGAAAGTAGCGTGTTGCTTGCGAAGCGTTTCAATCATGGTGTCAACGTCAGCGTCATTAACTTCAGCTTGTGGTTGTTCAACAGCGATTGCATCTAAACCAGTTAATTCAACTTCTGGGTAGATTTCAAAAGTAGCAACGAACTCGAAGTTCTCGCCTTCAGCTTTACTAGGAGTAAATACTGGTGCGCCAGCTGGGTTTAGTTTTTCAGCCATGATAGCTTCAATGAAGTTGCGTTGCATAACTTCACCAGTCACATCTTGACGGATAGCTTTACCGTAACGTTGGTTGATTACTGATACTGGTACTTTACCTGGACGGAAACCAGAGATTTTTGCACGCTTCGCTTCACGTAATAAATTGTCTTTAACTAATTTCTCAATTTGCTCAGCAGGTACAGAAATTGTTAGGCGACGTTCTAGGCCTTGAGTTGTTTCAACAGAAACTTGCATTGTTTTACCTCGAAATATGTCTGACGTCCTTTGTAATAGTCGAAAACTCAACTATTAAATATTCATTTCTTGATGATTAATGGTTACTAATAAAAGTAGTGACACAGCAGCGTTTAAGCGCTGTTACCTGTAGTAATTCGTATTAGATATTTATCAAGACGCGACATTATAGCGGCGGTTTACAACGGAGTCGAGTATCAAAACAGGGATTTTAGACATAAAAAAAGCGACCTAAGGTCGCTTTTTTTATAATTGTGCATTTAATGTGCAAAATTTGGGGTGACTGATGGGGCTCGAACCCACGACAACCGGAATCACAATCCGGGGCTCTACCAACTGAGCTACAATCACCATAATTTGGTACGCCCGGCAGGATTCGAACCTGCGACCACCCGCTTAGAAGGCGGGTGCTCTATCCAACTGAGCTACGGGCGCATGGTTTACAGATAAATCTGTATATCCTACTAGCGTGATAAGCTGCTTTGGTTAACAACTTATCTTTTTACAGCTTATTCATAAAACCGAAGCTTTACAAATAAATAAATTTGGTCGGTGATAGAGGATTCGAACCTCTGACCCTCTCGTCCCAAACGAGATGCGCTACCGGGCTGCGCTAATCACCGAGATGTTTCATTGCTTCAATGTTTAATTTGTTTAAACACCTTCACTGTGAGAACGGAGCGCATATTAACGAGTCACTTTCCTATCGTCAACGATTTTTTTGACAAACTTGTTCAGGTGCTGTTTTAACAAACAAAAAATTCTGTTTTTAAAAAATCGCTAAGGCAATATTCATGACATGACTATAGCTGACTGATAGAATACGCTTCGTTAATTTCGTCTTATTATCGCGCCATAAAGGAAACTATACCCCCATGACTGCCCAAAATATTGATGGCAAAGCGATCGCTCAATCTATTCGAACCACTTTAAAAGAAAAAGTACTTGCGCGTAAAGAAGCAGGTAAAAGAATTCCTGGCTTAGCGGTCATCTTAGTTGGTGCAGATGCTGCGTCACAAGTCTATGTAGGAAGTAAGCGCCGCGCGTGTGAAGAAGTCGGCTTTCAATCTTACTCATATGATTTAGAGACCACGACTACTGAAGCTGAATTGTTAGCCTTAATTGATCAATGCAATGATGATCCTAAAATTGATGGCATTTTAGTGCAATTACCATTACCTGCTCATATTGAAGATTCTAAAGTCATTGAGCAAATTCGCCCTGATAAAGATGTTGATGGTTTCCACCCTTACAATGTTGGTCGACTTGCTCAGCGCATCCCAGTGCTGCGTTCATGTACGCCAAAAGGCATTATGACCTTGATCAAATCAACGGGTGTAGATACATATGGTCTTGATGCAACGATTGTTGGCGCATCTAATATTGTCGGTAGACCAATGACATTGGAGCTACTACTTGCAGGCTGTACTACGACCACCTGTCATCGCTTTACTAAAAACCTTGAACAAAAGGTCCGTCAAGCTGACTTATTGATTGTTGCAGTAGGTAAGCCCGGTTTTATTGCGGGTGATTGGATTAAACCAGGTGCGATTGTTATCGATGTGGGCATTAACCGCTTAGACAATGGCCGCTTAGTGGGTGATGTAGAATTTGATCTTGCTGCTGAGAAAGCGGCTTTTATTACCCCGGTACCAGGTGGTGTAGGCCCGATGACAATTGCCAGCTTACTAGAAAACACTTTATATGCGGCTGAAACTTACCATGACTAAAGCTGTGTTTAATAAGCGTTAATAATTGTATTAACGAAAAAGCCTGCATTAGCAGGCTTTTTTATGGCTGATTAAACTCAAGCGTTACTTTTTACGCCAAGTGGTTACACCATTTTCGCCATCTTCAAGAATCACCCCAAGGGCATTTAGTCTATCTCTAGCGATATCTGCAGCAGGCCAATCTTTTTCAGCGCGGGCGCGATTACGTTCAACGATCAAGGCTTCAATTTCAGCGACTTCATCATCACTGCCCTCGCCTTGGAAATAAACATCAACATCATTGCTGATAATACCTAGCACGTCTGTTAATTGCTTAAGGCTAACACCTAGGGCACTGGCTTGCGCCATATCTACTAATTTAAGACGGTTAATCTCACGTACCATATCAAAGATAACCGAGTAGGCTTCTGGTGTATTAAAATCATCATCCATCGCCAGTTTAAATTTACCGACATACTCAGATGCAGCTGCTGGAGCAACAGATAAGTCTAGGCCTTTAAGCGAAGTATAAATACGCTCTAAAGCCGACTTAGCTTGTTTTAAATTATCTTCAGAATAATTTAACTGACTACGATAGTGACCCGATAATAAAAAGTAACGTACTGTTTCTGGGTCGTAATGCTCTAACACATCTCTGATAGTGAAAAAGTTGCCCAGTGATTTAGACATTTTCTCTTTATCAACCATCACCATGCCAGTATGCATCCAGTAGTTAACATACTTTGAGCCATGGGCACAGCAAGACTGCGCAATTTCATTTTCATGATGTGGGAACTGTAAATCGCTACCACCGCCATGAATATCAAAGTTTTCACCTAAGTGTTTGCCATTCATTGCAGAACATTCAATGTGCCAGCCAGGACGGCCAGGCCCCCATGGAGACTCCCACGTTGGTTCGCCAGGTTTTGACATTTTCCACAACACAAAATCCATCGGATTACGTTTAGCCGCTTCCACTTCTACCCGCGCGCCAGCTTGCAGCTGCTCAAGGTTTTGTCCTGATAAGCGGCCATATTCCGCAAATGAAGCCACACTAAAGAGTACATCGCCATTGTCAGCAACATAAGCATGCTCTTTGGCGATGAGTGTCTGCACCATTTCAATGATCTCATCGATATGCAGTGTCGCTCTTGGTTCAAAATCTGGGCGCAGCATATTTAATGAATCAAAGTCATTGTGCATCTCACCAATCAAACGCTCAGTGAGTGAATCACAACTTTCGTTATTTTCAGCGGCGCGTTTAATGATTTTATCGTCGACATCGGTGATGTTACGTAAGTAGTTCACCACATAGCCACTATAACGTAGGTAGCGAACTATCATATCGAAAGACACAAAAGTACGACCATGACCAATGTGACATAAATCATATATGGTGATACCACATACATACATGTCAATCTTGCCAGGGTTAATCGGTTTAAACTCTTGCTTTTCACGACTCATACTATTGTAAATTTTCAACATCGATGGTTCTCTTTTACTCTTAATAAAACTCAATTTAATTGCCACAAAGTCTACCATGAGCAACACTGTTTTGAACACTGCACTTTAAGCCTCACGTAAGATAAGTTAGAATCGCGCAACAATTTTTATCTAGGTAATTAAATATGATCACTTTGCACACAAATATGGGCGACATCAAAATCGCTTTAAATGCTGAAAAAGCACCTTTAACTGTTGAAAACTTCATTAAGTACGTAAAAGAAGGTTTCTACGACGGTACTATTTTTCACCGTGTGATTGATGGTTTCATGGTACAAGGTGGTGGCTTTACTGAAGATATGGTTCAGAAAACCCCTCATGCTGCAGTTAAAAATGAAGCGAACAACGGCTTATCAAACAAAGTCGGTACCTTAGCGATGGCGCGTACATCTGATCCGCATTCAGCCACATCACAGTTTTTTATCAATGTGAATGACAACACTTTCTTAGATTTTAAAGCTGAAACATCTCAAGGCTGGGGCTATTGTGTATTCGCTGAAGTTGTTGAAGGTCTTGATATTGTCGAGAAAATCAAAACTGTTAGCACTGGTAACCGTGGCATGCATCAAGACGTACCACTCGAAGCCGTTATCATTAACAGTGCAAGCATTGCAGAATAATCATTAATGCAGACTGTTTTTATGGGCGATTTGCACTTAAGTGCAGACCGCCCAGATATTAGCCAAGCTTTTATTCGCTATCTCAACTCAGATCTTACTGATGTTGAAGCGATTTATATCATCGGTGACTTATTTGAAGTCTGGACCAGTGATGATATTGCCGAGCCCTTTACTGACGAAATAGCCACCCATCTAAAACGTGTCGCCACAAATATCCCTATTTATTTTATCCACGGTAATCGAGATTTTATGATTGGCAAATCATTTGCTCGTAAAGCTGGACTGATCATACTCCCAGAAGTTGTTGAGTTAGATTTGTACGGGATAAAAACAGTAGTCTTGCATGGTGATAGCCTTTGCACGCTCGACAAAGCTTATCAAAGGTTCAGAAGCTTCAGAAATTCATCATTCGTGAAATGGATTTACCGTAACTTGCCTAAATCAACGCGACAGAACATCGCTGCAGATATTCGCAAAAAAAGTCAAAAAAGCAATCAACAAAAAAGCTATACCATCATGGATGTTGAGCAATCAGCCGTTGACAGCCTACTGCAAAAAACCAACTGCCAAAGAATGATCCATGGCCATACCCATCGTCCGGCAATACATCAATTAGCCGATAACAAGCAGCGCATTGTGGTTGGTGACTGGTACGAGCAAGGCAGCATACTGATTGTCGACCAATACACTGCCAATCTTGAACAACTGCCCTTGCTAACTTGATGACATCAAATACCGCAAGGATATAGTGTTAATTGGGTAAGCCACTGTGGAATTTAAAATCGGTATCTGGGGTTAAAATAAGCTCAGCTTCGACCTCGGTCAAAAACCTTACTCTGTCACTAATATCTTTATCCGATACTAACTCGGCCAACGTCAGGTAATCTTGATAGTGACGAGCTTCAGAGCGAAGTAGCGATACGTAGAATTTGCCCAATTCTTCATCCAGATGCGGCGCAAGTTTGGCAAAGCGTTCACAAGATCTGGCCTCAATTAATGCGCCAATAATTAACTTATCGACTAATGCATCTGGCTCGAAGGTTTTAACATGCTTCAGTAAGCCTTTGGCATAACGTCCAGCCTCTATTAGCTCATACTGTACCTGTTTTTTTTCCATCAACTCCATGACTTGATAGAAATGATGTAATTCTTCTTTTATCAGCAATACCATTTTATCAACTAACTCTTGGCCATAAACACAGCCTTCACGCACTGTGATTTGTTTGCTGACGTTACTTTTTCCTTTAAGAGAGGCTAAATCGCCGATCTTTTTATAGGCAAACTCTTCATATGGCTTTATCCATTGAGACAGCTGCTCAGCACTGGGTTTATCCACCGCATATTTCCTAATTAAAAACATCGCACTTTGAGCGGCTTTTAACTCACAAATCATATGATCTCGAAGAATGATAGATAAGTTTTCTGGCTTGCTGGCCATTTCAATCCACTTATCAGGTGTTTCACAATTTAAAAAAGAGTAAATCGGCTCAAGTAAATCTGGCTCATACATCATTGAAGTACCGCTAAATATTTTATGTGGCGCCATTGTATTAAAAAAATGAAACAGATACGACAAGCCATGTGCTTAATCTAAGACTGCCTTAAGCAGCAAATAGATATTTAACAATCATCAACTAAGTCACTTTACCTCGAATATTTACATACAAATCGACTTTCTAAAGCGAAAAATACTGCATAAGCTTACTTCTGATGAGCTTATTAGCTTTTTATCCTGATAAAACAGCAATAGCACTTGACGAATGGCCGCTAATGTTCAATAAATAGTCTATACATCTGCGTAACAATAGTTGCTTAAGTTGTATTTCAATCACCTTTAATGGATAAGCTTCGATAGGGATGAAGTTATTACTTAAACGGCTCACTAGTAACGAGTACATTAAGTATGTGTAGGACTGATTAAGGCGATTGATATATGGGGCTATGATCAGTTCGTCTGAAGTTTGGCGAGCTATGTATGAAATGCTAAACAAGGATAATAACAATGATATTGAATCACCTAATGGGGCTATACACTCATCCGAAACAAGAGTGGCAAACAATTGAACGTAATCATGAGGCTGTTAAAAGCAGCCTAAGTCATATTTTACTCATCGCGTTAATTCCTGCTGTATGCAGTTTTATTGCAACCGCTTATATAGGTTGGCACCCTGCTAACGGCGATCCACTGTTCCTTACCCCACAAAGCGCCATGTTCATGTCTGTTGGAATGTACTTTGGTCTTATTGCTGGCGTACTTGCACTGGCTTATTTATCTTATTGGATGGCAAAAACCTTTGATGCCGCACCAACCTTTACACAAGCACTTGAGTTAGCCGCTTATACCGCGACACCATTATTTATGGTCGGCATATCAGCGCTATACCCTGTGCTATGGTTTATGATGTTAGTGGGCCTTGCAGGCTTAGCCTATTCAGTATATCTACTATACGCCGGTGTCCCCATCATTATGAATATCCCAGAAGAAAAAGGCTTTATTTACGCAAGTTCAGTGGTCACTGCAGGTTTAGTGCTATTGGTCGGGTTAATGGGTACTAGCGTTATATTATGGAGCTTAGGCTTAGGACCTATGATGCAGTAAATGTTTTTGCACTATATTTAAAAGGCGCTTTCGCGCCTTTTTTGTTATGGCGCGGCCCATAAAGAGAGTTGGAATTAAGGTGATATATGACCAAAAATACCTATCAAAAAATCCTTTTTGTATTACTGCTTTTAGCGGGTTTATTTGCCATCAACCATTGGGTTAAGTCATCCACAACAGAAAGTGACGCTGATCCTGCTGGTGCAAACGCCATTAAAACTCCAATAGCTACAATTGAGTCAGATGTTAGTCATCAAGATATAGATGCCGCAAACAACAAACTCACAGCTAAAACACCGCAAATAAAGGCCTCAACAAAGATTATTTTAAACTCGCTCGATCAATTAATTGAATTATTTAACTCATTAAATTACAACAAACAAAGTTGGGATGCCGGTGTAAGAGAAGTGCCTCGATTAACCTTTGATAGCGTGAGCGAGAATTGGCAAAAAACCTCAAACGAGATCCCAGTACAAGTTAAGAAAATGGTTTTTTTCAGATTAATGGCGCCATTAATATTACTCAGTAATGAAAATATTATTTTAGAGCGAAAATGGGTGAAACAGGCTGAACTAACAGATAGCAAGCTTATTGATATCGCAATAAAATACAAGGTCATCACTGATAAGCAAACACCATTAACACAAGATTTACTAAAACAGCTGCTAAAGCGCGTAGATATCATGCCACCATCATTAGTGTTAGCCCAAGCGGCTGAAGAAAGCGGCTGGGCGACATCGCGCTTTACCGTTGAAGGTAACGCCTTTTTTGGCCAGTGGGATTTCAGTGGCAATGGCATGCTCCCTAAAAAGCAAAGAACAGAGTTAGGTAATTACGGTTTAGCACGATTCGATACCCCGCAAGCATCCGTTGAGGGCTATATGCTAAATATCAATACCAATGCAGCCTACCTTAAATTGAGACAAATGAGACAGCAATTACGTTACGAGAAAGAACCGATAACAGGCCTTAAATTAGTCACCACCTTAGATAAGTATTCCGAACGTGGCCAAGCCTATATTGATAGTATCCAGCAGATGATCCGTTACAACAAACTTGATCAAGTGGACGCCGCCTATTTAAGTGATGGTGCGCCATTACAGTTAATTTCCGCTTCTAACCAAGTCAATTCTACTGATAATTAACCAAAAAAATGCCAGAACAACATTGTTCTGGCATTTTTATTAACTGACTTAGGGATAAACTACCCTCAGCAAAAACTACTGGTAAGCTTTAGGCAAAAGAGTCACGTAGCGCCACAGTTAAGTTAAATACTAAAGCCTCTTTTGATGAATCCTTGTTATCAGCGCAGAAGTAACCTTCACGTTCAAACTGGTAGGCTTTTTCAGCCACGGCGTTAGCTAAGCTTGCTTCAGCTACACCGTTAAGCACAGTTAAAGAATCATCGCTTAACACTTCGTCTAAGGTTTCAAAAGCTGCTGGAGACGCTTCAGTAAATAAACGGTGGTATAAACGGAATTCAGCCGGTTTGGCCGTTGTCGCTTCAACCCAATGAATAACGCCTTTAACTTTACGGCCATCACTTGGGTTCTTACCCAATGTTTCATTGTCGTAAGTACAATAAACCGTGGTGACATTACCGTCTTCATCTTGATCAAAACGTTCTGCTTTAATCACATAGGCATTACGTAAACGTACTTCTTTACCAAGTACTAAACGCTTAAAATGCTTATTAGCTGACTCTTTAAAATCTTCAACGTCGATGAATAACTCTTTGCCAAATGCAATTTCACGGGTACCCATTTCAGGTTTATTCGGATGCATTGGCGCATTGATTATTTCAGGCGTATCCGACGGGTAGTTTTCAATCACTACTTTAATCGGTTTTAACACAGCCATGGCACGAGGTGCATTTTCGTTCAACTCTTCGCGAATACACGCATCAAGTACGCCACCTTCAATAAGGTTTTCTTGCTTTGTAACACCGATACGCTGACAGAATTCACGAATAGACGCCGGAGTATAGCCGCGACGGCGTAAACCAGCGATAGTTGGCATACGAGGATCATCCCAACCAGACACGATTTCACGCGTGACTAAGTCGTTCAATTTACGTTTCGACATCATGGTGTATTCAAGGTTTAGTCTTGAAAACTCATACTGACGTGTACGGTTTGGTTGATTAAAATCATCTAAATGATCTAACACCCAATCGTACAAACGACGGTTGTCTTGGAACTCTAAAGTACATAATGAATGGGTGATATTTTCAATCGCATCAGAAATACAGTGAGTAAAGTCGTACATTGGGTAAATGCACCACTTATCGCCTGTTTGATGATGGTGAGCAAAACGAATACGGTAAATAACCGGATCACGCATACACATGAACGGTGAAGCCATATCGATTTTAGCGCGCAGTGCACACTCACCTTCTTTGAATTCACCTGCACGCATTTTTTCAAATAGGTTCAAGTTTTCTTCAACAGAGGTATCACGGTAAGGGCTGTTTTTACCTGGCTCTTTTAAAGTCCCACGGTACTCGCGTGTTTCTTCAGCATTTAAGAAACACACATAAGCTAACCCTTTGGTAATTAGCTCAACTGCATATTGATGTAATTGATCGAAGTAATTCGAAGAGTAGCGAACCTCACCCGACCATTCAAAGCCTAACCAACGCACATCATCCTGAATAGAATGAACATAATCGATGTCTTCTTTTTCAGGGTTAGTATCATCAAAACGTAAGTTACATTGACCTTGATAATCTTGTGCTATGCCAAAATTTAAACAAATAGACTTTGCATGGCCAATGTGTAAAAAACCATTTGGCTCTGGCGGAAAACGGGTTTGCACACTGGTGTGTTTACCACTTTTTAAGTCTTCATCAATAATATTACGAATGAAGTTACTTGGACGTACTTCGTTGTCCACTTGGCTCATGGAGTTCCTCTTGGTGCACGATGGTGAAATTTATGACCTTTGATGATCCTACAGATTTACGCGAGTTACAATGCCTGTTTGCTAAAAATAACCCTCAAAAAACAAAAAACCAGCATTTCGTAAAATGCTGGTTTTAAATTGAACACAAATTATCTTATTCGGTGATAATTTTAATCCCTGGAATAATCTGCTGACTCTTTTTACCCTGCTTTTTAAGCCAGAAATAAAAGCCCACTAGCGCAATCGAAAAGAATGAGATCCAACCGATAGATTGTACAGGGTGCTTAGCAATATTAGCACCTTGATACACCACTGTGGCACTGCCGTAAGCTAGCGCGAAAGTCCAAAGCGCCGCAAATCGCGCCCACTTAGCTCCGAATTCATTCACTAATGCACCCATTGCCGCAACACAAGGCGTGTATAGCAAGATAAATAGCAAATATGAGAATGCAGCAATTTGCGAGGTAAACCCAGCTTGCAGTGCACTGAATGTTGAACTATCAACTTCAAGCTCTGCTGCGGCTTCTTCTATATTCTCTACATTTCCGATATCAATTGATAAAGGATCTTCAGGGGCAATACCCAATAAGTTTTCAGGGATAGTACTTAATGCCTCTGAAAAACTTTCAGACAGGCTAGCTAACTCTTCATCTTCATCAGCTGGGGTAGCATATAAACTGTTTAATGTGCCAACAACCGCCTCTTTAGCAAAAATGCCAGTGATAATACCTACTGTCGCAGGCCAGTTATCTTGCTCTACGCCCATTGGTGAGAACAAAGGGGTCACTTTTTGGCTTAATACGCTCAGAACAGACTCATTACTGTCTTCATGGCCAAAACTACCATCGGTACCAATTGCATTAACAAAGTTCAGTAAGGTCACCACGATAACAATGGTTTTACCTGCACCTAAAATAAAACTTTTAGTACGTTTAACTGTACGAGAAAAAACCGCTTTCGCTTTTGGCATTTCATAACTTGGCAGTTCCATCACTACCGCACTACTTGAACCTGGCAATACAGTACTGCGAAGTAATAACCCAGTACCAATAGCAGCAAAAATACCAATGATATACAGTAAAAATACTAAGTTTTGACCAGAATCAGGAAAGAACGCTGCGGCAAATAAGGCATATACAGGAAGTCGCGCACCACATGACATAAAGGGTGCCATCATGCCGGTGACAATTCTTTCGCGCTCACTACCTAGCGTACGTGTTGCCATAATAGCCGGTACAGAACAACCAAAACCGACAATCATTGGCACAAACGCCTTACCCGGTAAGCCAATTCGTCGCATTAATCCATCAACGACGAAGGCTGCACGAGACATATAGCCTGATGCTTCAAGTACCGATAACGCAAGAAATAATGCTGCAATAACCGGTATAAAGGTCGCCACGGTTTGAATGCCCTGACCGATACCGCCAGCGACAATCGTCACTAACCACACAGGTGCACCGATAGAGGTTAATAACGCGCCTAAATGGTCAACGAAAATGGCCCCCGCTGTAATATCAAAAAAGTCAATAAACGAGCTACCAACATTGATACTGAACATGAACATTAAATACATCACTAACAAAAACACCGGAACACCGAGTGCAGGATGTAAAATCAATTTATCAAGCTTATCACTGGTGCTTTCAAACTCACCCACTTCCACAGATTGGCTAAATACCGTCTCAACAAAGTCAAAACGGGTGGTTGCCACTAACACTTCAACGTCTGTTCCTGATTGCTCGGCGATCTTAGTACAATCATTAACAACATCTTTTAAGCTAGTGTTATTACATTTTCCACAGCCATTACCGTTTCCAAGCATAGCAAGTGCGCGACCGCGACTTAGATCGCTAGCATGTTGTTGCAGGGTTTGTACGCCCGCTTCAATACGCTCATCATAATTAAGCATTAAAGCAGACTCAGAGATTTCGCCTTTTAGTAACTTTAAGACTTGATCTTGAACCTGTTTAACATCGTTTAGCTCTCGCGAACAAACGGCAATGACAGGGCAACCTAGCTCTGCAGACATTTTATCAAGGTTGACTTCGATACCTAATTTTTTAGCCGCATCGATTTTATTCAACACCACAACCATTGGAATACCCAGCTCTCTTAATTGAACTGTGAGGTAAAGATGGCGCTCGATATTGGTTGCGTCTACAAGATTGATGATGCCATCAATTCTTTGTTCGGCGAGATATTGCTGGGCGATTTGTTCATCTAAAGAGCAGTCGCAGCTATTTCCAGCCGGTAATAAATCGTAAATACCCGGTAAATCAGTTAAATGAATATTAGTGTTATCGAGAGTGAAATAACCGGTTTTCTTTTCTACCGTTACGCCAGACCAATTACCCACCTGCTGATTAGAGCCCGTTAATGCATTAAACAGGGTTGACTTGCCAGCATTAGGATTACCTACGGTGACGCAATGAAATTCTTTAGTCATTTGTTTTTACTACCTCAATAACATCCGCTAAATCACGGCGCATACATAAACGGCTACCACGTAAATCTAATTCAACTCCTGAACCCATTGGCGCTCTGCGTAACATTTTGAATGACGTATGAGGGGTGATGCCCATAGAGAGTAATTTACGCTTTACAGTTTGAGGTAAAGAGAGTTGACCAACCTCTGCAATCTTAGCGCTGTCGCCGGGATTGAGTTCACTAAGCTTCATAAAGCATTTACCTTGGGATTATAAATATGAATTACACTAATTTTATATGAGCTAACTAAGCAAAACCTTTACCTAGATCATGTTTTACGAGTGCAAACGAGAATGGTTTTCAATTGTATTGTCAATTATGTGATAAAAGCCCAAAAGAAAATAGTGCTTTGAGTATTATTATTTGATAACGGCTGAATTAGCCGCCAGTTTGAGGAAAAGCTTTAGAAAAATGTTATCGAATGTCCCGCGCAAGTAAACCAAAAGTAAACTCATCATGCCAATGAGAGCCTATTTTATAATTTTGTCTTAAGCAGCCTTCGTTAATAAAACCACAAGCCGTCATTACCTTGGCTGAAGCGATATTTTGAGTTGAGCAGATACCAATATATTTATGAATACTGAATTGATGAATTCCCCAATCAATTACAGCATTTAAACTTTCTGTAGCATAACCTCGGCCCGACACCTCAGGAGCAATGATGTAACCCACCTCAGCGCGCCTTAGCAAAGCATCATCACAACAAAAGCCTGTAAAACCAATAAAGGCACCGGTGTGTACATCTTCAATCACTAACGTTAACCACTCTCCAGAATCAAACTCCCACGGCGCAAGTCTTGAGTTGAATTTCTGTTTAATGGCTAACTCAGTCATTGGCTCACAGATATATTGGATGACATCAGGATGTTGATGCAGGCGGTTAAAACTGTCCCAATCCTCCTTGATTAAGGTTCTAATTTTTAATCTGTCAGTATATAGCGCAATCATTAACTGGTTAGCTCCAATAAAAAAGGCAGCCTAAGCTGCCTTAGTCAACATAAGGCGTTTAGCCTCTGCTGGTTACTTCTAATAAATGGTAACCAAATTGAGTTTTAACTGGGCCTTGTACTTCATTTAAAGGCGCGCTAAATACTACTTCATCAAACTCACGAACCATCATTCCTGGACCGAAAGAGCCTAGTTCTCCACCTTGTGCACCTGATGGACATGATGAATGGGCTTTAGCAATTTCAGCGAAGTCTGCACCTGCTATGATTTGCTGCTTAAGCGTTTCACATTGTTCTTCAGAACTCACAAGAAGATGCCTAGCTGTTGCCTGTACCATTTATAGCTCCTTTGGCAATTGATGCCATTAATTAATCATTTTTTTATAAAAAATAAAAGGGAGCATAAATTGCTCCCTTGTTACTCAGATTACATTCACTAAACTATCAGTTATTGGTTATTTTGCCAATTCGGATTCAATCCAGCGAGCGATTTTTTTCTCCATAACAGCCATAGGCAATGAACCGGTTGTTAAAATTTGATCATGAAAGCCCTTAAGATCAAATTTATCACCAAGCTGGGCTTCAGCATCAGCCCGCAATCTTAAAATAGTCAGCTGACCAATTTTGTAAGATAACGCCTGACCAGGGATAGCCATATAACGTTCTACTTCTGCAATGATGTCAGACTCTGCCATTGGCGAGTTGTCTTTCATATACTGAATTGCTTGCTCACGGCTCCAGCCTTTAGCATGTAAGCCGGTATCAACCACCAAGCGCATTGCACGCAGCATTTCGTCAGATAGCTTACCAAAATACTGATAAGGATCGCTGAATAAGCCCATTTCGATGCCTAAGTACTCAGCATATAATGCCCAGCCTTCTTCAAATGCTGTATAACCTTGGAAACGTTGGAACTCAGGGATACCGGTTAACTCTTGTTTAATGGCAATTTGAAAGTGATGCCCAGGCGCGGCTTCATGTAAAGAAAGCGTAGTCATGCCCCACTTAGGCTGTGCTTTTAAATTAAAGGTATTAATATAAAACACACCAGGACGTGAGCCATCTACAGCAGGTGATTGATAAGAAGCCCCTGCTGCTGATTTTTCTCTAAAGCTTTCAACAGGTTTAACAACATAATCAGCTTTGGGCATCACGTTAAAGTATTTAGGTAACTCTTTATTGATGTCATCTTTAAGTACCATATAGCCATCAATTAAGCCTTGGCGCTCACTAAAGAAATATTCTGGATCACTTGAAAGTGATGCGAAGAAATCGCTTAAATCACCTTCAAAGCCAACTTGCTCACGCACTGTATCCATTTCAGTTAAAATGCGTTTAACTTCTGAAAGACCAATTTGATGAATTTCATCCACCGGCATTTTAGTGGTGGTATGACTATTTGCTAGCGTTTGATACCACTCTTTACCATTAGGTAATCCCCACCAACCATCAGAAGCTCTAGCATGAGGAAGATAGGTTTCTTTAAAATAATTTCTTAAACCTGTTAAGGCTGGAATTAACTGAGTTTGAATTAGCTTACTGTACTCTGCTGTTAATTGAGTCTTATCTTGCTCAGTGAAGTCTTCAGGCATGATATTAATTGGCGCATAAAATAAGCTTTGCTTAGCATCTTTAACTAATTGAGCATCTAACTGCGGGATAATACGTTCAACCAAGACTTTAGGTAACACAACTTTACTGGCGATCCCCTCATCCATTCTTGCTTGAGCCAGCCCTATCCAATTGATAAAACCTGCAAGACGACCTAACCAGTTGTGATAATCTTCAACGGTGTTAAAAGGCTGGGCACTTTCACCACTGCCCAGTTGGATCATGCTGATAACCGTACTGTAAAACTGGTTCATTGGCATAAAATGCTCAGGATACGACTCGGCAACAAGATCCATATGACGGTCATACATGAACATATCAAAGCTTAATTGCAAATCTGCTGGCAGTTCATTTGCATTAATTGATTTTGCTCGTTTTAGAAATTGACTGTTTAGTTCATGTCGTTTTTTTAGGTAAGCCTCAGTTAATGAACCACCAAACTCAGCGTTGTAATCATTAACCCCTACATAGGTTGCATAGATAGGTTCTAATGCTAACAGTGCTTTAAAGTAATCATCTGCTAAAGCATTATATGCTTGTGCTGCAGTCTGGCTGCTTTGTTGCGCGCTTTGTGGATTCGCACTGATTGAGTTTTTTGGACTTGTTTGCTCACTGCATGCTTGAAGCGATAATAAAGAAGCAATAGCAACGGTCAGTAATGTTTTTTTCATCATCAGATCCCTGTCTGGGCCGCAAAAATACCGGCCTTAAAAATAAGATTTATCTTTTTAGTTATTATTTACAATGTATCGCAATTAGTTGTTATTAGTTAGCAAATAATTGTAACTGAGATTAACAATCTATCCTCATTATACCTAAAAATACGACTCAAAAAAAAAGCCCCTTTAAAGGGGCTTTTTTCAAATTAACAAGATTACAAAGTAATATTGTTAATTCGAGCTTTTTCTTTGATATAAGAAATATAGCTATTAGCGCTGCGCTTCGTTTTGCTGTGTTTAGCAGCACGATTTGCACGCTTATAAGCAGACTTATATTGCTTCAAGCTTAAATGAGCTAAAGTTAACTCAAGTTCAGCTTCACCTGGCTCATCCAAACCTGCTGCAAGTGCTTTTTCAAACACCGGAATTGCAGCTTTAGGCTCTTCAGCGATAGCTAGAATTTTACCTTGTTTAAGGTATAACTCAGCATCTCCAGATAACTGTGCAGCTTGGCCATATAATTTGGCAGCTTGCTTGAAGTTTTTAGCATTATGGTAGAAACCCGCTAAGATTTTAATCGACTTTTCAGTCTCTTTAATCATTCCCGATTTCATGTGCTTTTCATAAAGCTTAGCAGCATTATACGGCGCACCATTTTGCGACATAAGTTGTGCTAATCGAGTAATGTTAGCGTCAGTTTCTAGGAAACCATTTTTATATGCTAAATCATAAGTTTGCAATGACTTGGTATAGTCTTCAGTCATCAAATAAAATTGCGCTAACTGTACCCATAAACGTTTATCGTCTTGGAACAGCGGTACCATAATTTCGAGTACCTTAACCGCTTCTTTATACTTCTTTTGATTGAAGTATGCTGTTAATTTCATTTGATAAAGGCCTTTATCAGGTTTCTCTACTAGAGAAAGTCCTTTATCGGCGACTTCAAGTACTTTATCCCACTGCTTAAGTTCACTGTGTGCAATACCGATACGACGGTATACAACAGGGTCGACTTTACAAGTAAAGTCCATCCACTTGTAGTAGTAAGGAATAGCGTCTTTGAACTTCTTTTCTTGTAGTAATAAGTCAGCATACAAACGTAATGTTGCAGCGTGATCTGTACCACCAAGAATGTCAGCATCAACAGCTGTTTTTAAATACTTGATTGACGTTGCCATTTGACCTTTTTCAGCATAGAAAGAACCGATCATTCGGCCAATATACGCTGCATCAAAATCATTTTTGGTATTGACTTCAAGCAAGATTTCAATTGCTTGGTCCAAACGCCCTTCAGTGTATTCTTCGAAAGCTTTTTGAACTTTCTTACCAGCACTAGCACCAACTGCACGAGATTGACGTTCATCAATTGGACATTTTTCAGCTGCTTGAGCAGTTGAAACTGTGAGTAGCGAACTACCACACAAAGTTAGTAGCAACGCACTAGCGAGTTTACTTACTTTACGCATTATCTACCTCCTTTATCCAAAGTGAAATCAAGTTGTACAGTCATACCAGGAACCTTCATAGCCTTACCATCAATGATTTTAGGCTTGTATTTCCATTTCTTTAACGCACGAACTGCTTCGCGGTCAAAAATACGTTTAGGTTCTGCTTTAATAACTTTAACGTCTTCGATGCCACCTAATTCGTTGATGGTAAATGAAAGTTGTACATAACCTTCTTTACCATCACGTGCTGCAGCAATTGGGTATTGAGGATCAATACGTACAATTGGTGTTGCATCACCGTCACGTGTCATCATGTTGCCAAGTTTAAAACCTGTGCTAGCACCGCCAGCGACAACACCACTCATGTTAAATGCCATATTCGTATCAATATCTGATGACGTATCTGGCGGAGTAGTATCCGGCTTCGGTGGTTGCTCAGGTGGTGCTGGTGGCTTAGGTTTAACCCTAGGCTTATCCTGCACTTTCGTATCCTGCTTATCCATACTGATCTCAATAATTGGAGAATCAGTTGAAGTGTCGGCGCGTTTAGCGCCGCCACCGACCAAGAAGGCCATGAAGACAAACAGGGCGAAAGTAACAGCAGCACCAACTATGAGTGATACTATTGCTCTCAGCATATTAGTCTTTCCCCGCTGAAATCGAGATTTTGTCGATACCCGCTTTCTTTACGTTGTCCATAACCTTAACTACAAGGCCATGTTCTGCTTCTTGGTCTGCTTCGATTAATACAGCCGCTTCAGGTGCTTCAGCTAACATACGTTCAACGTTTGCTGTTACACGCTCGATGTCAACCTGACGGTTTTCCATCTTAATTACGCCTGTCTTACTCACACCAATAAAGATGTTTGCAGATTTTTGTTGTGTCGCTGTAGAAGCTTCAGGTTTCTTATAATCAAGACCTGATGGCTTAATGAACGAAGTCGTCACAATAAAGAAGATCAACATGATAAACACGATGTCGAGCATCGGAGTCATATCTACTTGTGCTTCTTCTTCTACACTAAAATGCTTTTTACGTGCCATTTTCAATACTCTCTCTAGTGGTGTGGCAAGCTATCTTTTAGCTTTTCGAGACTAATTTTCAATTTTGCATCTAATCGAGTGCTAAAAAATACACCTGATAGTGCTGCTACCATTCCTGCCATTGTCGGCATGGTTGCCATTGAAATACCAGCCGCCATCATACGAGCGTTACTCGTACCATGAACTGCCATCACATCGAACACTGCTATCATTCCGGTTACGGTACCTAGTAGACCAATCATTGGACAAATGGCTACTAATGTTTTGATAAGCAGCATACGAGCATTCATATCTTGCTTAGCTTGGGACACCCAAGCTTCACGGATACGGTGTGCATACCAAGAGGTTGAATCCTCTCTATTATTCCATGCGTTGATAATCGCTTTATGCTCTTTTGGTGCAGTCAAATTGATGTACCAAAAACGCTCAAGCATTAACACCCACATTAGAAATAGCACTGCCGCTACCAACCAGAGGATATCTCCTCCGGTGGCCATGAAGCCCCTGACAGAGTCCCAAACATCCATCAGGATTAGCATCATTAGTCAGCCCTCTTCTCAGCGTGCTCTGCAATGATACCAGCGCTTTGTTCTTCAAGAACTTGAACTACTGACTTGCTACGAGCGATAACAACCGCGTGCATTAGCATTAGAGGAAGTGCAGCAACAAGACCTTGTACCGTTGTCATCAATGCCATAGAGATACCACCTGCCATTAGACGTGGATCACCAGTACCGAACAATTGAATTGTTTGGAAGGTTGCAATCATACCGGTAACTGTACCTAGTAGGCCCATCATAGGTGCGATAGCTGCTAATACTTTAATGATTGAAATACGTGCTTCTAGAGCTGGCGTTTCTTTCAAAATAGCTTCATCAAGTTTAAGTTCAAGGGTTTCAACATCAACGTCTTTGTTTTCTTGATAAACTTTAAGTACACGACCTAATGCGTTATTACCTGGGTTTGCAGTGTCTTTACGTTGAGCTTTAACTTTAGCGCCAACAATATAAAGAGTAACTAAACGTTCAATTGAAATCAGTGCACCGATAACAAGTAAACCGATGATGATGTAACCAATTGTTCCACCCGCTTCAATACGCTCTTCGATAGTCGCTTTTTGAGTGAATACACTTAGTAACACACCACGTGCAGGGTCAACAAACAGTTTTTCGTAACCAGAAGTTGCGCTAGTGAATGATTTAACACTTGATACTTGTGCACTACCTGGTTGCTGTGAAAGCTCTTGGATTAGACCAAGGTCAGCGTTGTAGACAACGTATTTGCCATCAGCAAGTAAGTTATATGCACCAACACGAGTAACTGTAGTATTAGTAACGCCGCCATCTAAACCTGTTACATCAGCATCGAAAGTAACAACTTTACCAGATTCGACCATTTCAAAAAGTTGAGCTTCCCAGAATTGTTCTAGCTCATTAATTTTTGGAAGTTCTTTACGAGCACCAAGTTCTGCAATAAATGCATCACGGCCAGGGAACTGTGCAGTAATGTTAGAACCAACTAACTTACCAGCAAAGTCACCCGCTTCACCTTTAACAACACCGAACATTTCGCCTAAGTCACCAGAAGCAATCTTACGATCTTCTTCTAATTGTGCGATTTTACGTTCGTTATCAGTAAACGCTTGCGCTAGATCTTTACCACGTTGTCTTTCAGCTGCAAGCGCTGATTTTTCACGCTTAAGAAGAGCTGCTTTATCGCCACGCTCATTTAAGAACTCAGCTTCACGCTTCTTATTAGTTTTAGTCGCGTTAGCACGGTCTGTTTGAACTTGCTTTAATAGTTGTTCAATCGTTTTTGGTGCATCTGCAGCGCTAACCATACCTGATGTTAGTGACAGAGTTGCAGCAACGATTGCTGTAGTAATAAACTTTTTCATTATTGTGCAGCCTCCGCAGCAGGGATTGGTAAGGCGAATAGATCAGGAGCACCTTGACCACGAGCCTGTTTAATAGCTTTGCTTAAGTTACGAAGATAGCTATCTTCTAACACATCCCAACCTTTAGTTTCTGCGTTATACATCCAAGCTGACTTTTGGTCTTGGCTTTGAGCGTATAGGCTTACACGACCGAAGTTTAAGAAATCAACTAGAATTTCTTTACCATCAATTTGTAATTGACCAGTTTCTGCAATTAACTTAGAACCATATTCACGTTCAATGTTATATGCATCTAAGATCAAGCGGTACTTTTCAGCAAGTGTGACTTCAGCACTATTTAACGTATCTTTTAAACGTTGAACACGAGCTTCACGAGCGTCTTTGTTAAATGGTAAGTCTAAAGCGATAAATTGCTCTAAAGCCTCTACCATTTTAAACATTAAAGGAACAACACCTTGTCTAAGAGCATCAACACCGTCGATATCATCTTGGATAAGTTTCATTGTCGCCTGTTGGTCTGCAACCAATCCAGCAACATAGTCATTGTATGATTTTAAAGATTCGCGTTCGTCAGCAACTGAGCCATACTCAAAAAGCATGTCTTGTGCTTGATCAAAATACTTATCAACTTTGTTTTGCGACGCAGCAGCATCAGCATGAATTTTGCCGTCTGCTTTTTGTACGTCACTTAGAGGATCTGCAATCACGAAGTTGCTGCTAGCTAATGCAAGCGCGCCAACAAGTGCAGTAGCGATTTTTGTTCTATTGCTTACCTTGGACATAGTTCCCAACCAATTTATAGTGAATTAGAAAGCTTTAACTAGAAAGTAACAACCGCGATTTTATTGTTAATCGATGTTGCTCTCACTAAGTGTATCTTTCTCTTGTGATTGTTAGTTTTTTCTTCCCTATTCTATACCCGCTAAGGCATAGACCCGCTCGCATCATTTCACAAAATGTTGACCTGTGTCAACAATTGAGAACATCAAAAACTACAAGAAAGATGTGTTTGAGCATCGATATGAATCGAACGTTGCATTTTTAAACAAAGCAAAAAAAAATTGGCATTTTAAAAAGAACTGATTCAACTATTTAGGAGGGCAGATACTTTGATGTATTGAAAATTACAATTAAATAAAAAATTTCACTAGCTCTAACTTGCCACCTTCAGTTTGAATATGTTTACTAGTTTTACCGTTACGGCTATTAACTGAAGTGTATTTATGGTGTTTTCATAGCCCAGATGCTCATCCATTTCGGCATTTAGAGCTGCTTCAAACGTTTTCTTTTAGAGCATCTGACTGAGTTGATTTAAGTCTTCAGATATTTTAATGTTTTTAGCTGCTTCTTTAACAAAAGTTTCAATATCATTTTTTGTTCATAAATATCTGCCTATCTTCAACTCTATATAGAGTGCTTTTTGACAAGCAGCTACACAAATCAGTTGCAGTTTTGCGACAAAATCACATAACGCTTAATTGGGCAAACGAATTATTTAATAGTTTATGAAATCAATGAAAGCCAGTTTAACTTTTTAGTGATATCAATAAAAAGTTAAAGTCACAATTAGAGTAAATATCCCTTACAGATTAAATGCTAATACTATATAGACGCTATAGTATTAGCGTACGATAACTTTCAATTGATTATTTTGTTCCTGCAGATGTTTGACCCTTTCTCCAAGCTTCTCGCATATCAGCTTCATTTTCTTTTCTTAACTCATCAGCTAACTCGCGGGTCATGCACGTTCTCCTCTTAATGTTACTTCCTGTCTTTGCGATATATTCACACACAAGATCCTCATTATTATTCGACGCTGTTTTTTGGTCAGTTGTTGAAGCACAACCTGATAATAATATACAAAAAAATAAACCTAAATATTTACTCATAATAAACTCCACAATTAAAAAAGACATGACTCTTTCGAGTCATGTCTGTTTAAGCTTAAATATTAAAATCTAAATTAGAATTTAACACCGACACCTACGAATAAATGTCTACCTGTAGTCGCATAAGTGCGAGGGTCAGTATTATCGTTAAAACCAGTAGCCGCGTATGGTGGGTCTTGGTCAAACACGTTACTAACACCAAGTGTAGTGCTTACATTATCGAAGTAATAAGTAAAACGAGCATCATGAATTGTTTGGCTATCAACAGTACGTGAGTCGCTTAGGTCATCAAGATCGGTAGCCGCATCATTATTAGCATCAAATGGTTCTAGTGCTTCACCAATGTAACGGATCTTCCAGTTAGCAGACCAGTTATCTTGTGCTAAGTTAATGTTAAAGTTAGTCTTCCACTCAGGGAAGTTACCGTCACCACTTGTACGACGGAACCAACCAGCATTTTCAATTTTTGAACCGTCTGCTTGAGTAATTTCGTAAGTATCATAGTAAGTAGTATCTAGAACAAAGCTTAAATCACCAATACCGGTCTCAACACTGTATTGTGCATTGAAATCATAACCAGATGAATGTACACCACCAACGTTGATATTACGGTTATCAATATCACTTGAGTTACCATAAAGACCTGGGAACTCAGGACCATAACGAGTAATTAAGTCACAGTAATTACCTTCTAATGCACACTTATCTAAAATTAACTGCTCACCAATCGTTGAAATAGCGTTATCTAAGTCAATATCCCAGTAGTCAATTGTAAATGATAAGTTTTCAACAAAACCTGGACTCCATACTGCACCAATAGTAAGAGTATCAGCTTCTTCAGGAGTCAAATCTGCATTACCACCTAAAGTTGAAGACAACTGGTCACCAATTGGCTCAAATCCAACAGCTGGGACACCGTCTGCAATACAGAAAGGAGTTGGGTTAGTTGCACACTTATCTGATACTAGTGGGCTATTATCAACTAAACCTGAAAACAGCTCATTTGTAGATGGTGCGCGGAATGCAGTTGATTTAGTACTACGGAACATTAAGCCATCGATTGGCATCCAACGTAAGCCAAGCTTGTAGTTTGTAGTATCACCAAATGTATTGTAATCAGAATAACGGATAGCACCATCAAGTTCTAAACTTTCTGCGCCAACAACACCAGAAAGTAATGGGAAGTTCATTTCTGCATAAACTTCATCAACTTCGTAGCTACCAATTGTTTTTTCACGGCTAGAACCACTGGTAATACCTAAAGCAATCAATGCATCTGGTAAATCAGCACCTGACTCTTCACGATGCTCAGCACCGAAAACCATTCCTACAGGACCAGCAGGTAGTTCAAATGCATCACCGAAGATACTTGCACTCAATACTGTTTGTTCGTTTGAACCTAAGTCATGAGCTTCAAATGTAATGTAATCAAGCATTTCTTGAGAAACTTGAGTATCAGTACCTGGTATACCAAAAGTATTTAATGATACACAACCAGGAATTGGGTCATCAACAGTTCCACAAATCACATCACCATTTGCATCCATAAATGATGGACCTACAGCTAGGCTAACTTTTTCAAAGTTAACACCACCGGCACCAGCTGTGCTTGATGAGTTTTGACCGTATACGTAAGATACTTCATAACCCCAAGTGTCAGCGAATTCACCAGCCATACCAAATACACCACGAACAGTATCAACTTCAAATGACGAATCACGGCCACCAGTTTCAACCATACGACGGCGCCAGTCAGCTATATCTACTGTCTCGCCATTATCATTTTTAGGGCCTAATTGCTGATTCCAATAGTTATCTGCAGAATAAGTCGCATCAGTCCAACCAAAGAATGCTAGTGGTGCTAATGGCAGAGGTGCTAACTTAGTTTTAGATGTACGACGGTTGAATGAAACTTCAGTGAAGAAACGTACCGCATCATTAAAGCGATATTCAGCTGATGCATACATACCGTAACGCTCTTGTGGCGTTAGGTGATAGTTAGCAGGTGCATAGTTGTATGTGTCTTTATCCCAATCCCAACAATCATAACCAGTAGGGTTAGTAAAATCTGAAGGATCTGATTGACCAGGACCACTACCAGCACCATGTGTGAATGAGTTACAAGTTGCATCATCAATGCCATTATTAACACCGTTGTAACGACCCCATGGTGGCGCAGAAGAACCGCCTTTATCTAGCTCTCCAGTTGCTGGGTTTAAATCATATTCAAACTTCGACCAATCACGGTCTCCAGACATTTGCTCTGTTTGTTGCGTATAATAAGCACTTACAACAGCATTAGCGTTATCGCCAGCTAGACCAACAGTAAAATCAACTGTCTTAGTTTCGCCATCCCAGTTCTCAGTTGAACCGTCATAAGAAACATTTGCTTCAAAGCCTTCGAAGTCATTACGGGTAATAATGTTTACAACACCAGCAATAGCATCAGAGCCATAAACCGCAGAAGCACCATCTTTCAATACTTCAACACGCTTAATAATTGCTACAGGAATAGTACTTAAATCTGCAGAAGCATCAGCACCAGTACCAGAGTTAACCATACGGCGGCCATTTACTAACACAAGTGTTCTTGCACTACCTAGACCACGTAAAGATACACGGACAGCACCTGAACCACCGTTATTAATTGCGGTATTTGTTGCTGCACCTGCAACAGCTGGTATTTCTTGTAAAATATCACCAATGTTAGTAATACCTGACTCAACAAGATCTTCACGCGTAATAACTTGGACAGGGTTAGCACCTTCCATATCCACGCGTTTAATACGTGAACCTGTTACTTCAATACGCTCTACTTTTGCGCCTTCATCAGCAGCGAAAGCTACTGGTGAACTAAATGCTGCCGCAGCCGCACCGCTAATCATTGCTAGACGCACTGATTTAGCTAATAAATTCTTATGCATTGTCAATCTCCCTGGACTTATGTCTTTCTTATTGTTCCAACCTTATTAATTTAGGTTGGTTAACGAAGTTGAACATCGCTCAACTACATTCCGTATGCAATAAAATCACAAATAAAACATTAATTCAACATATGTTTCATTAATATCTGGAGAGTTAACATGTCTAGAACGGTCATTTCGTCCACAAAAATGAACACCAACAGAGTTATGCACTAAGAGGACGGCTCAAACTATTGATAATTATGAAATTTAAAAAATGTAAAACACAACATTAAATGTTGCAGGTTTGTATTCGTTTGCGCATTTTTCGTGCGGCAACTAATCCTCGAATCGTAATCAAGACAACATAAAAACGCACAACCCATTAACAACTGTTCATTTTTTATTAATTGAAAGCAAAAAAAACACCCCTTTCGGAGTGTTTTTTGATATTTGTTACGTTTAAGTATTATAAAATGTAACGAATACCGAAGCCAATACCATCATCTTCACTGATCTTCATTATGTCTTCGTTTGTTCCGCGGAAATCACTGCTGTCGATACGACCTTCAAAATATATGATGGTGTTTGTATCCCAAATATAATGAATACCTGCAGTAGTGAACTGACGCTTAAATACTTCGCCTTCATCAGCGTTTAATACGTTATCAGCATCTAGCATGTTGTATGCTAAGAAAACACGAATGTTGTTGTCAAAACGATATGAAACTAATGACTCAACACCTTTAGAGCTTTCTATCATACGGCCAATGTTATCTGTGTCATGGAATTTGTTTTCATTGTAGTTAGCAGAGAAATAAACACCTTCTGCATCCCAATCACCATATGTCACACCTAGGCCGTAAATTTCATCACGTTCTTCAATGCGAGAACCGTTTTCTAATTCACCTTTAAATTTACCCGTGTTGTAACCAACACCAACAGATAAGTTATCTGTGAATTGGTACATTGCAGATAAACCGAAAGTATTACCGTACTCTACAGTACCTAGTGAATCTTCAACACTAATACTTGGTTCGTCAGAAAAACTACTTTCGATTCCATCTTCGAAAATATCAAATTCATTTTGCTTTAATTGTACTTGCACACCAAAACTAAAATTGTCAAACGAGTTACGGTATTGAATGGTTTTGTCACCACGACCTACACCGTTAATAGCACCATCAGCTTTATTGTATGTGTATACACCTGCTGCATTACCATCCCAAACGATAGGATAGTTTGTTCCGCCAACAACGTCATACCAAACGCCCCATTGCTTACCAAGGCTAATTGAGCCGTAAGTATCGTTTGATAAACCAACATAACCTAAACGGTTAGTCAGGAACTCATCACTTTGTGATTCAAATTGACTTCCAGCACTGTAAACAATGTCACTGTTACCAAATGGGTTAACAGCCCATTCGAATTTTGCAAACGTTGCCCAACCATCATTCATTTGACGGTCAAAAGCGAAGTTAATGCGTGATGCGCCATTGACGAGTTCAGTCTCTCCTTGTCCACTATAAATACGTGCATCGATGAAACCACCAATGGCAACTGAGTTCTTCTCATCTTTATAGATTTCGATAGCCGAAGCTGTTGGAACAAACATGACAGCTGCAAGTGTTGATGCAATTAAAGTCTTTTTCATCGAGCTAAACCTTCCCATTTCATTTTCATCATTAATTTTTTGAATAATCCATTTGCATAGTTTTTTTCCATTAACTGTAGGCTAGCATGGTGAAACAGCATGAAACAAAGGGATAAATCAATAAAGCACAAGAATAAACCAAATAAACACATTAAGCAGCATGTAACACTACCAAATCAAACTATAGTTGCAACAAATAACTAACAGCACCACAATTTACTACATTAGAGCAACGTTAATTGACTGCTGGTTAGACTAGCAAAACTATAACCTTGTAAGCCTAATACAGGCTCTGCAATGGGCTCGATTTGTTTATCAAGGTAATATTGGTAATCAATTGATTCATTTGTTGCTTCTATGGGTTGCGCGCCATTCAGAGTCATCCTGTAAGCGATCATGGAGCCTCTTTTACCAAGCGCCGAATTACCGGTTATTTGACATAAGCGCGTCGCGGCTTTCACATGTGGTGAAGATTTAGCCGTATAATCTTCAATGTTACGCTTTAGGCGTTTTCTAAAAATTAGTTCATCATCAAATGAGCCACTTTGAAGCTCGTTAATTTGATCTAACAAGTAGCCTCTAACGTCACCTTGGGTAAATAATAAGAAATATAAATGATATTGCATTTTTCTGGCTAAAGGGCTCCAGTCGCTTCTGACTTGCTCCATGCCTTTGAAGGTCAGCGCTAATTGCCCTTCATTGTCACTGGTTGCCCCTACATAGCGCTTTTTACTACCGGCATCAGAGCCTCTTAAGGTCGGCATAACAAATTGACTAAAATGGCTTTCGAATTCAAGTTCTAGATAACTTTGTATTTGAAATTCAGTAGCACAAAATTCGGCCCACTTTTGGGTCATTTTCTGCGCCAGTAAATTACCTAACTGATTAATATCTGCTACTTGGTGATTTTCACCTAACCATACAAAAGTGGAGTCGGTGTCGCCATAAATCACTTTGTAGCCCAACTCTTCAATCCAAGCTTTGGTTTGCTTCATAATTTGATGGCCACGCATGGTAATCGAGCTTGCAAGTTTGGCGTCATGAAACACACAGCCTCGAGAACCCAATACGCCATATAAAGAGTTCATGATTATTTTAATGGCTTGAGACAGAGGTTGGTTGTTAAGGGTTTTGGCTAGTTCACGCTGCTGCGCAAGTGATGCAATAAGTTCAGGGAGTATTGGCTTGTCTCTGCTAAATCTGGCATTGAGAAACCCCGGTACAGTCACGTCGTTAGACTGTTGCTCACCTACTATCAAGCCTTTAGGATCAATCAAAAATGTTCGAATAATGGATGGATATAGGCTTTTAAAGTCCAACACTAAAACATCTTTATAAAAACCCGGGATAGAATCCATCACATAGCCACCAGGAGACTCAAGCCCATCGCTAGCGGGGTGAGCAGGAGCAACAAAACCGCTTCGATGTAAATGCGGTAGATATAAATTATTAAAAGCTGCAACAGATGCGCCAACGCGGCCAAACTCTAAGCCAGTAAGTTTGGCTCGTTCAATGGCAAAAGCCAGCAACTGGGTTTTCTCAAAAATATCCCAAACTAGGCGGCAATCGGTGATGTTATAAAACGCCAACGCGGGTTTATCATGGGCAAAAAAATGACAAATTTCTTGGCCGCGATTATCGACATGATCAATAGCCTTGCCTTCATTTAGTAATTGTTGCGACACATGCTCTAATGAATAACGTTCAAAATGATAAAACGCCGCTCTAATCCAATCGATGCCATCTAATACCACTCGACCCGGTAAAGATAAGGTTTCAGGGCGATGCTTATCTTCAACCTTCCAACTTAATAGCGTCCCCCCACGACCAATGGTTAACGGTATCGAATGTAACTGACAGCGTTTATATAATAGTGACAAGTCAAAGATAACGACTGCCCAGCCGATAATGACATCAGGATCATATTCGGCAAACCAAGCAATTAAGCGCTGAATAAGCTCAACCTCGTTAGCCACCCACTGAATATAGCGCTCTGACTCTTGAGGCTGCCCCACCATAATGACTAATTGATAATCTTGCCCATACAAGCCAACTGAATATAACTCGCCGCTAGGGCTACATTCAAAATCTAATGAAATCATTGATAGCTTTATATCAGTTACACTCTTTCTCGCTTTAGTTGAAGCGAAAACAGGTAATTTCCCCGTGGTTGATTTTGCTTGAGCGATAAACTCCACATCAAAAGCAATAAAGCGTTCGATTAAGAATCGTTGCTCTACCCTTATATCGGCTTCATAAATTTCAATGCCCATGTCATTAGCAATACGCAATAACTGCCGTTGAACACTAGCTGATTTTAAGTAAATACAAGCGATAGCTTCATGGTTAAAGTTTTTTAGCGCGACAGTTTCTATTCTGCAGCCTCGGTGAATATGCCCGGTTAGCTTTGGTATATCTATTTGACGGCAAAAACACACAACTTCAGCCCCGTCAACTTCAATCAGTACAGGTCCAGTTGCGGTTTTTAAATAATATTGCAGTATAAGTTGACCATCACGAAAAGCTGAATGCCGCGTCAACACTCGCCCCTTGATAGAAGTCATCTTATTTACGCTTGATGTCATAGTTTTTGGCTCGATTAAATATTTCGTGCAGTTCAATTCACTGTTATTATGTACAGCATATAACAGCGTACACATAAACAGTAAGCAAAGAATGCGAATAGGTCACTCATGTTAACGGATAAAGTCAAAAGTCAGATCCGCACTATCTATAAGGATATCGCGGCGGCAATGCCAAATTTTCGATCCCGGCGTGAGCAAAATTATATGGTGGCTGAAATATCTAAAACACTTGCCGGTGAATATGATAAACAACGTCGCATTATGGTTTGTGAAGCGGGTACAGGTATTGGTAAATCCTTATCCTATATTCTTGGCACGATTCCGTTAGCCATTGCCAGCAAGAAAAAAGTCTGCATCGCAACGGCAACGGTTGCATTGCAAGAACAATTACTGCATAAAGATTTACCCTTTTTTTTACAACAATCTGGGGTAGATTTTAAATTTGGCTTAGTCAAAGGGCGTCAGCGCTATGTTTGCCTAGCAAAACTTGAAGCCATGATAGGCCCCGAAGACACCACGCAAATGGCAATGTGGCAAACAAAGCCAGATCAAAGCCAAATTGACCAACTAAAAAAAATCCATAAAGACTACCAAGATAAAAAGTGGAACGGTGAAATCGACACTTTAGAGCAACCTGTTCCTGATTTTTTATGGCAGCAAATTTGCTGTGATAAACACAGTTGCCACCGTCAGTTATCAAACCATCATAACTGCCCTTTTCATAAAGCCCGTGAAGATGTCGAAACCTGGGACGTACTCATTGTTAACCACAGTTTGTTATTTGCCGACTTAGAACTAGGCGGCGGGGTTATTTTACCTGAGCCTGAAGAGATGTTTTATGTCATTGATGAGGCCCATCACCTGCCAACTGTAGCCAGAAATTTTTCCAGCGCTCAAGCGAGCCTTCGCGGCACTGCTGATTGGTTAGAAAAGGCCAGTAAAACCTGCTCTAAATTACAAAATCAATTAAAAACGACTCATATTATTGCACCAGTACAAGCGATGCTTGATCACATTAATGAACTGGTTAGTCAGCTTAATCAAGTAGCGCACTTCTGTGATACCCAGCCACAGCTATTTGCCAACCCAGAAACCCGCTTAAGATTTGAAAATGGCAAATTGCCAGAGTCGTTATTAATACAGGCAGAAAACTTAGCCTCAGCGTCTAAATCAGCCTTAAAGCAATTTAATAAGATTCAAACCGTATTAAGCGAAGCCATCAAAGATGGTGAGTTACCTAAACATCAATCAGAATCGGTACTTTCAGAGGCTGGTTTTATTTTACAGCGTTTAGAAAACTTACATAAATTATGGAAAATGCTCGCCAAAGAAGATTCAAAAAAAGGCGCACCAATGGCGCGCTGGGCTGAGCTCATAACGGGCAAACAACAGGATTATTTATTCTGCGCATCCCCTATTGAAGTGGGTTTCATGCTCGAATCTATGCTGTGGCAAAAAGCGGCCGGTGTTGTATTGTGCAGCGCAACACTGCGGGCGCTGAATAATTTTAATCATTTTGCCCATCAGGTCGGGTTATCATTAAATGATGGCAGCCGCTTTTTGGCGTTATTATCACCCTTTGATTATCAAAATAACGCCACATTATTCATTCCTCAAATGAAGAATGAGCCTACAGATGAAGCCTTTACCGATGAACTTGCTGAGCAGATATTGGCATTAGTTGAAGATGAAATGGCAACATTAGTGCTGTTTGCCTCTTATTGGCAAATGGAAAAGGTTACTGATCAAATTATCGGTAAAATGCCTAAAGAGCAGTTATTTGTGCAAGGGACAATGCCAAGACAGCAATTGCTAACGCAACATAAAGCCCGTTGTGATGCTGGTAAAGCCAGTATTATCTTTGGCACAGGCAGTTTTTCAGAAGGGCTAGATTTACCAGGCGATTATCTTACCAACCTAATTGTCACCAAACTGCCCTTTGCAGTGCCGACTTCTCCGGTTGAACAAGCCCATGCTGAATATATAAAAAGCAAAGGCGGTAACCCTTTCCTACAATTAACCATTCCAGATGCGTCACGTAAATTAATCCAAAGTTGTGGTAGATTACTGCGCAAAGAAGACGATTATGGCCGAGTGACTATTTTAGACAGGCGCCTAATTACCAAGCGTTACGGCAAATCATTACTCGATGCCCTACCCCCATTTCGTAAAGTTATTGAGTAGGTATTTTTTTGGAATTTTTGTTAGATCCTAGTCATTGGGTCATTCTGGCGGTAATAGGTGTTGTAGCAGGTTTTATAGATGCCGTTGTTGGCGGTGGCGGTTTGCTTTCTATCCCTGCACTGCTAACGATGGGCGTTCCGCCCCATTTAGCATTGGGTACCAATAAGCTCGCAGCCTGTTTTGGCTCTATTACTGCTGGTTATACCTACTATAAACAACAACTCATTAAACCTTCCTTCTGGCGGGTGGCATTTTTGACGACCTTTTTAGGTGCCATAATCGGTAGTTTTTTAGTTTATTTTATTGATGCTGCTTGGCTCGAAAAAATCTTACCGCTGATCATTATCGGGATTGCAATCTATACCCTTATAAGCCCCAAAGCGATGGGCGAAACCATCATCAATCAACCCACTGCGCTGCCATCTAAAAACAAACAAATAGTCCAAGGTATGACCTTAGGCGCTTATGATGGTTTTGCAGGCCCCGGTATTGGCGCTTTTTGGACAGTATCTAGCATCAGGCTGCACAAGCTGCCGTTATTAAATAGCTGCGCCTTAGCGCGACTCATGACCTCAGTAAGTAATGTTACCGCATTAGTCATTTTTGCCTTATTAGGCGAAGTGGATTGGATATTAGGATTGTGGATTGGGGTTTGTATGATGGCAGGTTCCTTTATTGGCGCTAAATCTGCTATAAGATTTGGTATTCCCTTTATCAAACCGCTATTTATCATTACTGTATTATCCATTGCAGCACATTTAGCTTGGACGGCTTGGCTATGAGAAACACCAACCAACTCATTTACCAATTAAAACAGCAGCTCAGTTCATTAGAACAAGATGCCTTACATCACGATCAGCAATTGCCTGCGCAACAAAAGAAAATGCTGCAAGATATTGAACGGTTTAATTCACAATTATTTATTCAACAAGGTGCCCAATTAAGCCCTTGTATTGCCCAATTAAAAAAAGACATTCTGCAATTAGAAAAGCAACTTTCTTTCAAACTTGATGTCAGAATCATTGAGCTTAGCTGCCAGCGCATTCAAGATCGCTTTACTGCACTCAGAAGAGCCTTAGTGACCACCAACCTGAATGTGAATACTGAAAAGCAAAAACGTGACAATAGCCGAGCACGCTATGCTAAAAAACAACAGCAACAACATTCAGACAGTGGCTTTGGCTGGATAGCCAGTAATGTAATGAAAAACAGCCACCAAATTTATCAAGAGTTGAACAAACATTTGAATTGGGCTACAACCTTTGAACAAAAAATTGCAGAAATGGAATCTGCACTTGCAAACTGTCATAGTACTGACAAAATCAGATTACAAAATGAAATTCTCTCTCTGCATCGACGGTTAGGAAAATGTCGTCAAGCAATTAGCTATATAGAAGAAAGAATCCAGATGTTTGAACGACCAAATAGAAATTTAAATCGTTAAGGAGCAACAATGAATTTTACCCGAACGCTAAGTGCCACCTTACTTGCATTAGTGACATCTACCTCAGCTTTAGCGGCAAATTTAACCATACCTATGTCGTTTGAGTATTTAGCATTAGATGGCAAAGAAATTGATACTAATAAATTTACCCATAAATCAGATCTAGACCTAAGTAATGGCTCCCATAAAATAGCCATCCGTTACCACGATATGATTGAAGATGACTTCAGCGA
The DNA here is from genome assembly GCF_001957135.1 of Shewanella sp. UCD-KL21. Lineage (GTDB taxonomy): Bacteria > Pseudomonadota > Gammaproteobacteria > Enterobacterales > Shewanellaceae > Shewanella. Next base: position 174,366 of record NZ_MPHK01000002.1, read on the forward strand.
TAGCCAAAGCTTTATAAAGTCAGCGCCTTTTATTGTCACTATTATGGTCGATGGCGATCATGAGTATTTGCTTAAGCCAGCAGACGGAGAATTTGTAAAGCGTCCAAAAAGCTTTGCTAAAGATCCCCAAGTGATTATCTCACGCCAAGATAATGGCACTGTCGATTACACAATTACCCAAACCGATTTTAAAGAAGGTTCATTTTTAGGCGGATTATTTGGCAGCAATAAAGGTGATGATATTGACGCATTAGCAGCTTCTGCAACCAGTAGCAATGTTGCTCCTGCCGCAGTAAACACTGCAACTGCCACAACAGCAGCCGTAACAGCGACCACAGTAGTGGCTAGCACACCTGCAGCGGCAACAGTTTCTGCAACGCCAACGACATCGCCTGTAGCTGATAAAGCAGCAACTCACCCTGAGCAAATGCTGCAATATTGGTGGTTACAAGCTGATGAGCAAACACGCAAAGAGTTCATGAGTTGGGCTATTAAACAGCTTTAATGGCCATTCCACTTGTCTACCACGCCAGCTATTCCAAGCTGGCGTTACCTAAAAAGCATCGATTTCCAACCAGTAAATATCAACGTTTACAGCAATATTTACTTGAACAAGGTCTCGCTTACCCGCAAGACTTTCATCAGCCTATTCCAATAGATATTGAAGTATTAAAACAAACCCATCAAAGTGACTATGTTGATGGATTTATCAATAACACCCTTGAGAATAAAGTGCTGCGCCGCATCGGCTTTCCTTGGAGCGAATCACTGGTTAACCGCACCCTTCACGCGGTCAATGGCACAGTATTAAGCGCCAATTTGGCAATTGATCATGGTATTGCCCTGCATTTAAGTGGTGGCTATCATCATGCTCATTATGACTTTGGCAGTGGTTTCTGTGTCTTTAACGATTTAATCGTCGCTGCCAAGCAAATGCTTACTCAACAAAAAGCCACCAAAGTGCTTATTATCGATTGCGACGTACATCAAGGCGATGGCACTGCGGCGCTATCTCAAAGCCAAGACAACATCATAAGTTGCTCGCTTCATTGCCAAAAAAACTTCCCATTTAGAAAGCAACGCTCCCACCACGATATAGAATTTGATAACCACACTCTCGACGATGAATATTTATCCGTTATCAAACAGGTGATCCCATACCTCATAAGCATCCATCAACCTGATCTCATTCTTTACGATGCCGGCGTTGATATTCATCAAGATGATGACTTAGGCTATTTGAACATATCAACCAAAGGAATTTTGGACCGAGATACATTTATTTTACAGCAAGCTAAGCAGGCTGAAATACCGATTGCAGCGGTGATTGGAGGCGGTTACAGCCGCGACGAGCAAGCGCTAACTCAAAGACACAGCCAACTTTTTATTGCAGCAAAAGCAATCTGGTAGCACACTAATGATAATCAGATAAAGAAGTTAAATTTCATTCTATAGGGAGTCAAGGATGCAAGTTGATATTCGTAATTACTATGAAGTGCTTTTAATGGAAATATTAAGAGACGAAGGCTTACTCGAAGAGCTGCCTGAGGAGTATTTAGCTGATTTATGCTGCGTTACCTTAAATCAACTTCCTGTTCGCTACATTAGACATCTCGTTGATACTTATTTTTTTGAAAATTACGCAGAGCTGCAACAGATGAAAAACGAGATCCATAGCGCTCTTGAAAAGTCACGACAGTTTTTAAAAGCCAACCTGCATAAAAAGTTAGTCGAAGATGCTGAAAACGCAGCTAAAGAGCCTGCTATCAAGAAAAAACCTAACATCTAACGTGCTAAAATTTTAAATGGCTAGCTTGGTTTACTAAAGAAAGACTCAGCATAAACGCTGATTAAAATGACTTTATAATAAGTAAAATAAGGTGCTTAGAGAGTTTTTTGAAATAAATACTAGGAGTATTGGAGGTTCCCCTAGAGCCACACCCCGGCACACGAGTCACTTGCTGCGGTTGCTCCCTTCCAGGCCTGGCCGAGTTCACAAGTTATCATTGCGGGGGGACCCTAAGGTCACCATAGATTTCTAATTAAGCGAATAAGGTTAAATATCTAATTATTTTAAATAACTAAAATGAACCCTGCTTAACAAGAACAACAGGATTATCCCCTAAGCACTGACCATGTTCAAGTTAAATTCGCTCACTTTTAGCAACAAAGCGCTCGACTGCACAAGCTTTGCCCGATCCAGGTTAAATTAGCTCATTATTTAACTGATTTAAGCATATGACACCTGCAAAGCAGCAGTTCAATTCGACCTTACCAATACACAACACAATGCACAGCAATTTATCAGCTAAAATTAACTGTCCAAACCTCAATTTCAGCAAAATTATTTGACCAAGTGATAATGCACATCAACCACAACAAGATCACGATCACACTTTTAACCGAAACCAGCCTTTAATCATCAAAAAACACACAATTCGCTCAAAGTTTAACCCCGTTTTCACATAAAACACTTATTATTAGTAATGGCAATTTTAGCAATCTATTTAGTAGTGAGTAGTACATTAGCAAAATCATTGCAGATACTAGAGCTTACTGAAATTGGATATCAAACTGAGTTTGATTGCTAATCAACAGGAAAACCTAAAGCAGGCAACCGTTAATTAGCGGCAACTTAACAACTTAAAAACAATAAGTTGTAAATTGCAGAATTTAGAAGTACTCCTTTCGGAATACTAAGATCTTAATCACGGTGGCGCCATAGACAAGTGATTAAAATAGTAGGGCTTATTTCGGATAAGTTTGGATAGTATCCATACGCTTGGTTTTATGATGAAGGATCAAGTGAAAATAAAATCTCTTGCAGGGACAAATGATGAATAAATTTAATTTAAACACGACTGCCAAAGCGGTATTCAGTGCGGGGCTATTAGCTTTTGCATTGACTGGCTGTGGTAGTGATGGCAAAGACGGTACTGACGGTGAAGATGGCGAAGTTGCAATCAACATCAATGCAGCATCTGCATTACAAACTGAAGTCGAACTTGCTAAATACGATGCTGAAGCAGAGTCTTTAACTATTGAGTTCTTACTGACTAACCCTAATGGTGTAGCCATTACTGGTTTAGACACCTTAGAGAGTAAGCCTATTAGCCTTAACTTCGGTCGAATGGGTACACGTGAAGAAGCATTCTTATCTTACGAGACTGATGCTGGCACTGTAACAAGTCGTGGAGATGGCGACAGAGAAATCTGGCTATCTTACATGAATAAAGAAAAAGGTGAGTATATTGCCGGATCTAGCTCTTGGAGCCTTTCAAGCTGCCCTGAAGACACTGAATGTTTGACCTATTTAGGTCAAGGTAAATACAGTTTAACTGTACCTACTCCAATTAATACATTGGCGCTTGACTACGGTTATGATGACACTAAAACACAAGGCATATTCTTGCGTGTGTCTAAGGCAGGTACAAACCAGCTTAATACCAATAGTAAATATTATTGGGAGCCAGCTACTGAAGAAAGTGTTAGCGCCCCTAAATTAGTTACCAACATGGAAACATGTACAAACTGTCATGTTGGCCAAGACAACATAAGACATTCAGATAGAGGTAACACTGCGGCAGAATGTGTTTTCTGTCACACTGATTACACCCTTTATACTGGCACCGATACTGATGGCAATGAATTTACCTATGACGGTTCTATCAAAGGTCTAGTTCACGGAATTCATACTGGTGCGACTGAAACTGACCGCCGCTTACTGAATAAGTTTGCTGAATTAGCAACAAACACAACTACTGGTGTGATTGCTAATAAAGACCCATTAAAGAACCCTGCATTCTCATATAAACATGATGGTGCGATTCTTGATTCTGAAGGTAACCCTGAAGGCCCGCTCAACTTCCCAACATCAATGTCCAACTGTGATACCTGTCATGTTGATTACACCACTACAGAAGAAACACTTCCAGAAGGTGTAACGATCCATGCATTAGATTGGTTTGCTGATCAAGATGCTGATAGCTGTCAAAACTGTCATGGTGACTACCATAACGGTGGTAAGACTGAAGAAACTGAAGATGGGCTAAGCTACGTAGGTTGTGTTACTTGTCATAACTCTGACGATGCTCAAGGATCTCGTTCTGCTGGTGGTGCTTTCCGGCATATTGCAGGCCATGATGAGCTTGGTAATCAAGCAGCAGCTGAAGCGGGCAAACTGGTAGAAGCAACGTATTCTAACCTTGTTTGGACAGAGGGCACTTCTACCCTAACCTTCACTATGAACTTGATGAAAGGCGAAGAAGCTGTAACAAGTGAGTTTGTTCCTAGCGTCACCATTTATGTTAATGCTATTGACTCTGCAGCTCCTGATGCATATTTAGCTTCACGTACTAAGGGTAGCGCAACACAAAATACTGATGGCTCTTACTTAGTAACGGTTGATGCGACTTCAGCTGATTATGTATTGCCTTCTTTAGCAGAGACTATTACTTCAGGAGCTGATTTAGCAATCACTTCAAGCTTTAGCACTTGTTTTGCAAACAAGAGCTCTACACTTTCTCCATTAACTGACGATGGAACAGGCTCAATGAGCTGTGGCGCAGTTTTAAGTCCAAATGCAGCTAAAACAACATTCTTGAAATTAGATGGCAGCGCTGGTGCAGAGCGCGTAAGTGCCGCTGCCTATGAAAACTGTTCAAGCTGTCATAACAACGATATGGTTGCTCGCTCAAGTGGTTATCATTACCGTAATGCTGACTTACATACTTGTGCCCAGTGTCATGAAGCTGGTGATTACAACAGTATGGTAGTTCGTGTACATGGTACTTATGGCAAGGCTCATGGTCGTGAAGATGTGCAAGACTTAGTAAGTAGTAATAATTGTACTGCTTGTCACAGTGACACTAACTATAGTCTAGAGAATGCTCGCTCTACTCCTATGCGTTGGAACAGAAAAGATGAAACGTTCTCTAGCTCCCAAGCTGGTGTATGTGCTTCATGTCACGTTTCTGACAGTTATGAAATTGGCGGTGGCTCTGCATCAGCAGAGGCTCACATCACTAATAATGGTGGTGTAGTTGCAGGTACTTATGAAGATGCACAAATGGCTCAAGAAGGCTGTGCAACATGTCATAGTGCAAGCAAAATTGCTGAAGTACACGGTATTCAGTAAAAGTGATGTTAAGTTTACTTTTTATTGATTAACGATATCCCTCTGCTAATTTATTTGGTAGGGGGATTTTTAGTTTTAAGACTGTAAAATCAATATAATTTTTTATTCACGATAATTTAAAATGAGTATGGATTTGTATTAAGGCGTGAAATCAGCTTTATCGCGGCTAAAACAGCTACCTCTTTATAAATAGACTGATCCGCTTCACAGTATCGGTCGACATATAAAGATTTTTCTCAGGTTGTGGATTAATCTTATATTGATGAATTTAAAATCCAAAAAGTTAAATTGGCTCAATAGACTAAGTATCTAGGCAACACAAAATAAGCCAAGCCAAATTTAACAATGTCTTACTATGCAGGGACAAATGATGAACAAGAAACATTCCAAATTAGCACTGATGCTTGTAGCAAGTGCAGTAAGCGTAGCCTTAACCGGCTGTGGCAGTGACGGAGATGATGGTAAAGATGGTAACCCTGGTCTTCCAGGTGGTGAACCAGCTGAAGCTATCCAACAACTTAAGCTTGAAGTCCTTTCAGTAACGTATGAAGGTGATAACCCAACGCTTAAGGTTTTTGCGACTAATGAAGATGATGAAGCAGTAGTCGGATTATCCGCTTTTGAAGTTAAAAAGGCTGTGCAACTTGTTCCAGCTGGGGCAACAGGTGCTGGTAACAGTGCTGAGTGGCAGTTTATTGGCTCTCAAAACGAATTCACCGATAATAAAAACGGCACTTACAGCTTCACAATTGAAACTGAAGGCTTTAACCCAGAGCTAACTCAGCGTTATAACTTAATCGCAAGTGCGGGTACTTTATTAGATGGTACAACAACGGTACCTCGTACTGAGTTCACTCAAGATTTTGACGGTGAAGGTTACGACGCCAAATATACTAAAAATGTTGTAAGCACCGAAGCATGTCAAGCATGTCATGCTGAAGGTGAAAGCATTTACCATAGCTACACTTCTCTTGATACTTGTACTTCTTGCCATACTGATGAAATGGTTGAAGAAAAAGAAAAAGTACAAGTTGGTTTCAACCACCTCATTCATAATGTCCATAATAACAACAAGATGTATGGTCGCAATATGGACAAAAGTGCTGAAACTGCACACAACATCGTTCAAGATAACTGTCAAAACTGTCACGTCGAGTCTGAAGAGTTAACTGAATGGGGTAACTGGACTCGCGTTCCAACTATGGAAACGTGTTCAAGTTGTCACAACGACATCGACTTTTTAGCAGGCCAAGGTCACCCACAACAGTCTGATAACTCAAACTGTATCGCCTGTCACAATGCCAGCTGGACAGAAGAAATCCACACTAGTGGCTTTACTGAGAAAAAAGCCTTCATCGACATGTACGGTATGAATTCAACCCTGACTGTTAATGAAGACAAATCAGCTAAGCTTTCAGTTTCTATTACTGATGCTTCTGGCAATGCTATTGATGTAACAAGTTTAGTGAGTCAAATTCAACGCCTTGAAACTATTACCAATGTCGGCCCTAACTTCCCAGTAATGGGTTACAACCCTAGCCCTATTAGTGGATTAGCTAAAGTTGCGGTTGACTTAGTTAGTGTTGGTGAATTACAAGAAGCTGTAACAATTGTTGATGGCAACTTAGAATACACTATCCCTTCTTTACCATTTGGTGTTGATTCACCAGCTGGCATTCAAGATACTGATACAGCGTTCAGCTTTATTGGTTTAGAAATGTGTAACGATGGTACTTCTGCTGTTGCGTGTGGTGATGATGTCATGACTACCAGCATGAAAGCAGACATGACTTTCGGTACTTTCTCTGGTGAAGCAGCAAGCATGCGCCACACTAACTCTGTAGCGTTTAATACCTGTGAAAACTGTCATGGTGAAACATTTGAAATCCATAAAGGTCATCATGCTGGTTTCGTAATGACCGAACAATTAGGACGCGAAAATGCTGACGGTGAAGTCGTTGTCGGTGTTGATGCATGTGTGGCTTGTCATACCCCTGATGGTACTTACGCTTCTGGTGGTAACCAAGGCGCGCTTGAAATGAAACTTCACAGTGTTCATGGCGAGCAAGGTATCATTAGCGATTGTACGCAGTGTCATAATGACTTCAACTTGGATGCATTCAAGCTTAAAGGTGCACTAGCATCAGATAACCCTAATTATTCTGGTACTTTATACACTACCCCAATCACAGCAACTTGTGCTTCTTGTCATGGCTTTGAAGAAATCAAGCTTCATGCTGAAGGTCAAGGCGGTGTTGTAAATGGGTCTTTCGAAGAAGCAACTGACTCTGCTCCTCTTGAATTCTGTATGGGTTGTCACGCACCAACCATTTTCGATCACACTGCGATAAAGATGTAATTTACGCTTAAGGGAGAAGCTTGCTTCTCCCTTAAATTACATAAATCACATCAACATCATGGATAGATTGGGAAGCCTCACTATGAAAATTAAAATGAAATTAAACACTTTAATCCCGACATTTATGGCAGTTGTTTTGCTATCTCTTGGGATGTCTCACTCGGCTTATGCGTCGAAGTGGGATGCAAAAATGACACCTGACGAAGTTGAAGCCGTACTTGATAAAAAGTTCGAAGAAGGGAGTTATTCACCTAAAGGCGCTGACTCATGCTTAATGTGTCATAAGCGTTCAGAAAAAGTTATGGATATCTTCAAAGGTGTTCATGGCGCAATTGAATCGTCAAAAAGCCCGATGGCTGGCCTTCAATGTGAAGCTTGTCATGGCCCTATGGGTAAACATAACCGTGGTGGTAATGAGCCTGTTATTGCTTTTGGACCTGACTCAACGTTATCTCCAGAAAAGCAAAACAGTGTTTGTATCAGTTGTCACTTAGATGACGAACGTATGTCATGGAATACCAGCCATCATGATAATGCTGATGTTTCTTGTGCATCTTGTCACAGTGTTCATACTGCAAACGACCCTATTTTGTCTAAAAAGACTGAAATGGAAGTTTGTACTAGCTGTCACGTCAAAGTTAAAACAGACATCAACAAACGCTCAAGTCATCCAATGAAGTTTGACCAAATGACCTGTAGTGATTGTCACAACCCACATGGCAGCATGGCTGATTCAGATCTTGTTAAACCAAGTGTGAATGAAACCTGTTACTCATGTCATGCTGAGAAACGTGGTCCAAAACTTTGGGAACACGCGCCAGTGACAGAAAACTGTGTAAGTTGTCATAACCCACATGGTTCAGTTAACGAAGGAATGCTAAAAACTCGTGCTCCTCAGCTATGTCAGCAATGTCATGCCAGCGATGGTCATGCTAGCAATGCTTACTTAGGCAATACAGGAATGGGTTCTAATGTTGGTGATAATGCCTTTACTGGTGGCCGCAGTTGTTTAAATTGTCATAGCCAAGTACATGGTTCAAACCACCCTTCTGGCAAATTACTTCAGCGTTAAGGATGTACGACTATGAAATTTAAACTGAACTTAATCACCTTAGCGCTAGTAGCCAATGCAGGTTTTGCAATGGCAGCTGATGGTTACGGTGTCGGTAATGCCAACACAGACAAAGTCAAATATGACAAGTGGGTTTGTAAAGGTTGTGCTGTAGAAACTGGCGTAACAGGTAGTGTGGGTGTAGGCGTTGCTTATAACAGCGAAGACGATATTCACTCTGCCAATGCATTTGGTAGCAGCAACGAGTTTGCTCCTAAAGTTGATGCTGATATTAACTATATTGGTAAATCAGGCTACCGCGCTAAAGTTGAAGCTACCGATTTAGGCCTAGACAATGGCCGTTTAGATGTCAATGTTGGCAAATTAGGCCAATATAACTTTAACCTAAATTATCGCTCAATTGCTACTTATAGCTCTAATACCGTGATGTCTCCATACAGTGGTATTGGTGGTAACGACTTAACCTTGCCTGATGGCTGGGTTACTGCTGGTTCTACCGATGGTATGACTGAGCTTGGTAACAGCTTAAACCCGTTTGAATTGTCACTTAAACGTGAACGTGCAGGTTTAGGGTTTGAATATCAAACTGAGTCACTATTCACCACTTATGTGAATTATCAACGTGAAGAAAAAACCGGCACCAAAACGGCGTCGGGTAGCTTTTTCAATCAATCTATGATAATTGCAGAGCCTGTTGATTACACGACTGATACTATCAATGCGGGTATTAAATTTAGAGGCGCTAACTGGTTCACTAGCCTTAACTATGACGGTTCTATCTTTAAAAATGATAATGCCCAGTTAAGCTATGACAATGCCTTTAACCCAACCTTTGGTGGTCAAACCCGTGGTTATATGTCATTAGACCCTGACAACGAATCACATATTGTGTCGTTATTAGGTCAATACAATGAAAATGGCGCAGCGATCAGTGGCCGTTTGATGTTTGGTCAAATGACTCAAGATCAAGATTTAGTCACCTCAGGCTATGGTTACAGCGTTCCAACTGAATCAATCGATGCCAAAGTTGATATCACTGGCTTAACGTTAAAAGCAGCTAAGCGTATCAACCGTGAAGTTCGTGTTACTGGTAGCTACGACTACTCAGATCGCGACAACAACACCAACATCGAAGAGTGGACTCAAATCAGCATCAATGATGTTAACGGTCAAGTGGCTTATAACACGCCATACGATCAAACCACTCATAGAGCGAAACTTGCTGCAGATTACCGCATTAGCCGTGGTATGAAACTGGATGCCGGTGTTGACTATAATCGTGATGAACGTAGTTATTCTGAGCGTGAAGTCACTGAAGAAAGCACAGTTTGGGCCCGTTACCGTTTAAACAGTTTTGATAAATGGGACATGTGGGTTAAAGGTAGCTTTGGCAGCCGCGATGGTTCAGATTACCAAGCGTCTGAGTGGACCTCTTCAGAAAATAACGACCTATTACGTAAATACTACATCGCAGATCGTGACCGTAGTATGGTTGAAGCACGTGTGAGCTATAGCCCTCTTGAAGCATTAGCCATCGATTTTGGCGCGCGTTACGCACTTGATGATTACACTGATACTGAAATTGGCTTAACTGAGTCGAAAGACACCAGTTACGATATCAATTTTAACTACATGTTTAATAAAGATGTGATGTTAAATGCATTTTATAATTATCAAATCATTGAGTCACAACAAGCGGGTAGTAGCACATTCTCAGGTCCAACTTGGGAAGCTGATATTGAAGATACTATCGATGTTGTCGGTGCAAACTTAAGTTACAACAACTTAATGGATAGCCGTTTACGTTTAGGTTTAGATTACACCTATTCAGAATCTGACAGTACGACTCAAGTTCGCCAAAATGTTACTGGCAACTACGGTGACTACTTTGCTAAAGTGCACAACGTCAATTTATATGGTCAATACCAAGCCACTGACAAAATGGCTGTCCGTTTAGACTACAAAATTGAAAAGTACTTAGATAATGATGCTGCCAATGATATCCAACCAGATACCATTTGGAATGTAATGAGTTTTGGCAGTAATAGCCATGACTACACTGCACATATGATTATGTTAAGTGTAAATTACAAATTATAAAACTAAGTAAAAAATACCAGCCTGCTATCGCAATATAGCAGGCTTTTTTTTGCCAGAAATTTAACGTTTTGTGCAGTAACTATCAATAAACTACAAATAATCTGCAATTACTAAATTAACAAAAGCTATTACACTAATAGTCGATTAAAATTTACTGCTAGTGCCACTATCTTTGATTTCATACAGTAGAAATAGCCAAATTATTATGCAAAAAACATCAATTGTTCTGCTTAGCTCACTGGTTGCATTTCCGGCATTTGCCGCCAGTTCGACCGTTATGACCAATAACAGCATTCTTATCTTCATTGCTTTAATGGCCTTTACTTGCGTAAATGCTATCGCGCAAGCTAGCTGCTATTTTGCAGGCTTATACGTACAAAAAAGCGTTAGCCAAAAGCATGTCACACTGAGCTTAGTGTTTCCGCTTATTGCGTTAATTGGCTTTATTGCCGAGTATCAATCCTTAGCACAATTTATTTTATATTTGGGCGCTGTGTTATTAGCCTTTGGTGCAGCGTTAGTGCCACTGCTGTTAACCAATAAAAAAGTGCCTTGTATGCAATCGGCGCTAATACTACTAACAGGGGCGATTATTATTTTGCCTTTAAGCATTATTGTTGCCCCAATCAGTCTTTTTTCTATTGTATTGTGCCACTTAGCCTTAAAACAAACGCCTATTGCGCCAGTGGCAAAGTTTTCGACCATATTGACACTGTTAACCAGCTACGGTTTATTTGGCTATTGGTTATTCCAGTTGTTTAACCAAATTGCCCTCGCCTAAGCTTCAGCTACGCTTTGGTGGTTTTCAGCTGAATTACCTATTTATGGGCATTTATCATGAGATGAGTGCCCATTTTCATTTTTGATCCTAGCCTAAGTCCTATCCCCAAGTCCTGCCCCTATCAAACCCAGCGTTATGGCTAATATCCACTTATCCAATAGCAATAATAGAATTTTTCAATAGCTGCTTCGTTTTAAGCATTTATCAAACATACATTAACTGCTAATTTATTCATAAGCTCAGGTTTAAACGCTAATCACTAAGTTACTACAAGGAAAGGACACCTATGAAAATTGTCATTGCGCCAGACTCCTTCAAAGAAAGCCTCAGCGCCTTAGGTGTTGCTAATGCCATCGAAGCAGGCTTTAAGCGGGTATTTCCTAATGCAGAGTATTGTAAAGTGCCTATGGCTGATGGAGGCGAAGGTACAGTGCAGGCCATGGTTGACGCGACCCAAGGGGAAATTATCAGCATGCAAGTCACAGGGCCACAAGGCACTCCTGTAAACGCTCATTACGGCATCATTAATCAAGATGCTCAAACTGCGACCGCCGTGATTGAGATGGCCGCAGCATCAGGTCTAAATTACGTTGAACGTTCGAATCGTAACCCTATGCTAATGACCAGTTATGGCACTGGTGAACTAATAAAAGATGCCTTAGATCGCGGCATAAAACATATTATTTTAGGTTTAGGTGGCAGTGCGACAAACGATGCGGGTGCAGGTATGGCGCAGGCGTTAGGTTTTACCTTACTTACAGCACAAAATAAGCCTATTTGTTATGGCGCCTTGGGGTTAACCGAACTTGCAAAAATTGATAATGCATCAGCTCACCCGTTACTGGCGAAATGTAAAATTGAGGTGGCCTGTGATGTAGATAATCCGCTATGCGGCCCTAATGGCGCATCCGCTGTTTTTGGTCCTCAAAAAGGCGCAGATGAACAGATGGTTACAGAACTTGATGCTGCATTAGCCCACTTTGCCAAGGTGGTTTGTGCAACTCATTCACTTACAACGACAACTGAGCTGGCTGAGTTTCCTGGCGCAGGCGCAGCCGGCGGTATGGGCTATGGGGTGATGACACTACTCAATGCCAAGCTAAAGCCGGGGGTCGATATCGTCATTGACACGGTGAAGCTTGCAGATGCTATCGCTGGCGCCGATCTGGTGATCACCGGTGAAGGCCGCATGGACAGCCAGACATTAGGCGGTAAAACCCCAATGGGGGTGCTACAACAAGCTATACATCAAGACGTACCTGTCATTGGCATTGCTGGCTGCTTTGGTGATGGCGCCGAGCTTATTTTAGCTCAAGGCATGACAGCGATATTTCCTATTATTCCGTCATTAGCACCACTGGATGATATTCTAGCTAACGCCCATGACAATCTGGCGAAAACTGCGCAGAATATCGCCGCAACTTATCAGTTATCGCTGGGTAAATAGACAGTTTGAGTTAAAAACTTGCTGAGCAATAATCCTTGCAGTAAAGTTAGCCCTCATAATGGCCATGAAAGCGCTTATATCAATATATTTAGCACATTAATGGCCCAAGAATAAAAAATGATGGCACCAGTTAATGACCAAAAACGACCGCATAGCACAAGCATCAGAGGCAAGTCTTCTGCGTATTTTTACCGTACCAGAAGACGCCGACTCAACCTTAAGCATTATCGAGCAGAAACTTTCTGAAGACTTAGCGGGCTTTTTAGGTAAGAGTATTGCGGCATTAGAAAAGCCATTATCACTTATTGAAACTGACTTTAAAGCGTTTCAAATTCCTGACTCGCCTCGTTTTGTGTCTGATTATACCGACGAAATAATGCAAAACTTGGTCGCACACTCGGTACATACCTCGGCGCCGAGCTTCATCGGTCATATGACATCAGCGCTGCCCTACTTTGTTTTACCCTTGTCTAAAATGATGGTGGGCTTGAACCAGAACTTAGTCAAAATCGAAACATCTAAAGCCTTTACCCCACTAGAGCGCCAAGTTTTGGGGATGATGCACCACTTAATTTACAGCCAAGACACTGACTTTTATGAGCAATGGATGCACAGCGCTGATTACTCCCTTGGCGCATTTTGTTCTGGCGGCACGGTGGCCAATATCACCGCATTATGGATAGCACGAAACCAGTTACTAAAAGCTGATGGTAATTTTAAAGGCATTAACCGTGAAGGATTACCCAAAGCATTAAAACACTATGGATATGATGATTTAGCCATCTTAGTGTCTGAGCGCGGTCATTACTCAATTGGTAAAACCGCTGACTTACTGGGTATTGGTCGTGACAACATCATCAGTATCCCCACCACAGCGGACAATAAAGTCGATGTAGCAGCCATGCGTCAAACCGCATTAAAGCTCGCTAAAGACAATATTAAGGTGATGGCTATTGTCGGTGTTGCAGGCACCACCGAAACCGGTAATATTGACCCACTGGTTGAACTTGCAACACTTGCAAGTGAACTCCAATGCCACTTTCATGTTGATGCCGCTTGGGGCGGCGCCAGTTTACTGTCGAACAAATACCGCTATTTACTCGATGGTATTGAATTAGCCGACTCGGTCACTATTGATGCCCACAAACAAATGTACGTGCCTATGGGCGCCGGCATGGTGTTATTTAAAGACCCAGAGCTTGCCCACGCCATTGCCCATCATGCCGAGTATATTTTGCGAGTTGGCTCTAAAGATTTAGGAAGTCAAACCCTTGAAGGCTCCCGGCCTGGCATGGCAATGCTAGTGCATGCTTGTTTACAGATCATTGGCGGCGACGGTTATGAGATTTTAATCAACAACGGCCTAGAAATGGCCCGATATTTCGCATCACATATTGCTGCAGATGAAAATTTTGAGCTTATCACAGAGCCTGAATTATGTATTTTAACTTACCGTTACGTGCCTAAGACTGTTCAACTAACAATTGATAAAGCATTAGCCAATGGTGATGTAAATACTGTAGAGCGCTGTAATTACTTGCTTGACCGCTTAACCCGCTTTATTCAAAAGCACCAACGTGAACAAGGTAAATCATTTGTCTCACGTACCAGAATAAAACCAGCAAAATACCACCGTGAAATCGTCACGGTATTTAGAGTGGTATTAGCAAACCCGCTTACTACCCATGAAATTTTACATGATGTATTAACCGAACAAGCCGAAATTGCCAAATTGGATAACGAGTTTTTACCGCAGTTATTAGCCATAGCAAAAGCTTACTGATTAATTTTACCTGCAAGTGACCTAACCAATAAAATTAGCCCACATCAAGTGGGCTTATTTATGGGTCTTTGTTCGTCTTTGTGTGGAATATTTATTTAAAATACAGCAACGAACAAGCTTTCTTGTTTTAGAAACCTCATCATAAATAGGTACCCTCATTATCAATTAGAGTAACAATGTACTCTGCTGGCTTTAAACCAAATAGCTGAAGTCGCGCTCCCAAAAAGCAACGGTTAAACCAGTACCACTTAACAACTGACATCTGCAGCGCACTATTTTTGATGACCGATTCGCCATTTTTGAATTAGCTCAATAAAGTAACAAGTTAAATGTTCAATTGTTGTAATAGAGCGTGCTTTCCCAACTTATCTTTTGAGATAACAAATTAAGCGGCTCCTCAAACCTCACAACAGGCATTGCTAGGACTACTGCAATAGTTTTCAAGGTAAATTAACCGCCTAGTACACAGCTCCGATAAGGCATATTTATAAGCTCTTAATTCATATTAATCAGCATCATGAGCTATTCACGCAGGGAGACTACTTTAACGGTTTAATCAACTAAAAAGCACTAAATCGGCTGTATTTAGCCAGAAAGTCTCTTTCTAGTTTATCGTAATGCCAATTTGCGCAGAGTTATCTATTTCCGTTGGCGCGGACAAGTTTAAATGCTTGGGATCTGGCTTTCTTAGGTGATTTACTAATGGATGGTCAATTTCACGAAGCTTGGCTAACACTAATTGCGCAACTTCTCGTGCACCTAATTCATTTAAATGGGTATTGTCTGTGACACCATTGGGGTAATTAGGATGAACATTAGCAGCTAGGTGCATAAATCGCATCGCTGAACCTGCATCTTCCAAAGATTGAAAATACGCTTGGGTTACTCGCTCCATATCAATAAAATCAACTTGTGTCTCTTTTGCTACCCTTCTGACTAAATCGGCATAAATGGGGTGAGTATCTTTTATTTTGCCTTGCTCATCAAAATTACGACGAGTGATCGGTGTCATCAACAGCGGCAACCCTCGACGTTCTCGAACGTCGTTGATAAACTGGGTTAAGTTGGTGACAAATTCATCAGGTGGTGTATATCTATCTAGTTTATGTTTTGATTGATCATTATGCCCAAATTGAATAATCACAATATCATTGATTTTAAGTTGTTCAATTACGCCTTGCCAACGTAATTCGCTGATAAAGGTACGAGTACTTCGACCATTTTTAGCCCGATTATCCACTACAATAGTTTCATCAAAAAAAGTGCTAAACGGCATTCCCCAGCCAGTTTCTGGGTAATCTTTTATATCTTTGATCGACATGGTTGAATCACCTGCCATGTACACATGCATTGGCAGCTCATTAGCAAGTACTGTCATAGGACTCAAAAACAGCATGCCTCGCAATAAATATTTTACATATCCCATAGTGTCTCCTACTATGCCAGCTCGTACAAAGACCATCTAACGTCTGTGTGTTACAGCCCTTTAAGTGGTGCTGCTCTGCCCAAAGCTGGCGCCTAATACCAGCGACTAATACTGCTATTTTCATCAAAGGAAAAATGGTTAGCAATACTTATCCCAACAACCAATCAATGATTGCAATGTTCAAAAAATCAACGCTAATTGTTTTGTTTCCCAACAGATTGACTTGTAAAGCAACCAAACGACCTGTTTCAAAGCCCCAGAAGCAACTCGATCGACAATACTTTTTTATTAATCGATATGGCGAACTTTTAATTGCTAGTAGCTAGCCTAATACAATGCTTTAAATCCAATATTGGCATTCCCTTCACCATGTATTTACCCAACTAATAAATATTCATCTTTAAATATTTAGTAATGCATCACATTAAGTGGCAATAAAACCAATACATAAAACTCTTCGTGATGTTTAATTATACTAGCGCCAATCTGCCACCGGTGGCAATAGTTTATTTCCCATTCGTTTAAAAACTGAGATTTTTTCGTTTAAACCACCACAAGCCCGATAAACACCTAACGAACAACGACAACCTAAAAACAAGTACAAAGTTTAAACAATTATTTGACAATTGATTCTACAAGGGCTAATTTCACTAATGCCACCGGTGGCAGGATTCGGAACAAAAACAAACAAACCATTAACATTAAATTGACATTTTAAATACTAGCCTGTTATTTTTAAATACGAATTGGGGAATTCAAACTACATTTGCCACCGGTAGCAGGGGGAGATGTTAACAAATAGACTACTACTTGATGACATTACATCTATCGGATCAAAAAGACCTACATATTATAATTATTGGGGAAATATTATGAAGCAACGACATAAATTCAAACTCAACAGCTTGCTCTCATGCATGTTGTTAGCTGGCGCCTTACCAGCAGTATATGCAGCTGAACCAGAAGAAACAGTTGAAGTTGAATCGAAAGTCACCACAGCTACAACCGAAGTTGCTGCAGATGAAGCAGAAATTGAAGTAATTAAAGTCAGTGGCTATAGAAGCAGTATTAACGCAGCATTGTTATCAAAACGTGCCGCTGTAGGTAGCAAAGAAACCATTATCGCAGAAGATATTGGTAAATTCCCCGACTTGAATGTGGCAGACTCGCTTTCACGCATCCCAGGTATCGCCATTGAAGAGGATGCCGGTGAAGGGCGCCAAATCACAGTTCGTGGTTTAGGTTCTCGCTATGTAAAAACCACTATTAACGGTATGGAATCGGCTTCTGCAGGTGCTGCAACCGATGCTGCAGGTGGTTCAAATAAATCTCGTGCATTTGATTTTAACGTCTTTGCCTCTGAACTATTTACCCAAATTGACGTTTATAAAACTTCTTCTGCAGAGTTAGAAGATGGCGGTATTTCAGGTAATGTGAACTTGCAGACCGCCCGCCCTTTCCAGTATGACGATACTCAATTTGCTTATAACGTTAATGCTAGTTACAACGATGCTGCTGAAGAGTTCTCACCACGAGTCAGCTTTATGGCCAGTAAAAACTGGAATGACACCTTTGGTGGTCTGGTGTCAGTGGCTTATTCCAAAAATAAAGTACAAAGTGAAGGTGCTACTACCGTTCGCTGGACAGTGAACAATCCATTATATGTTGAGGATGGCGCATCAATTAGCGAAGGCGGTAGTAACTACCTCACCGCGAAACCCAAAACCGTGATGATGGAAAATGGTAACTACACCAATGAAAACATGAATGGCTTATATCTACCACGTATTCCACGTTACTCGATTTTTTCGAAAGAACAAGAACGCTTAGGTGTTACAGCAGCATTACAATTTGCTCCCACCGACAACTTTGAAATGCAACTCGATATCTTGCATGCCGATCTCAATACCACTATGGATGAATACGAGTACTCGGTATTGCTGCGCGATCAAAAAAATATTGTCCCAGAAAATCTTTATATCGACGCCAACAACACCATTGTTGCAGGCTCATTTTCCGATGCAATTATACGCTCAGAAGCCCGTCAAGATGAATCAGAATCAAATTTTGACCAAGTCACTTTAGGTGGTGACTGGCAAATTAATGACAGCATGCGTTTAACCTTTATGCTGGGTAAAGGTCAGTCTGATTTAGAAGTGCCTCATTCACGCACATTTGCGCTAGATAGCACAGGTTCAACGGTAGCTTACAGTTATGATAACTCGATCAATCCGTTAGATTTAATCAACAACACGGGTGGCGTGGCGCTTAATCAAGGTAGCATGACCACGGGTATCCCATCTTTTGCGTTTGCACCAGGTGCAGCCCCTGGTGGCACTTATACCAAAGAGCAACTTGAAGACATGATGATTGATTCAAGCAATTATTCTGTGGGATTAGTTCGTAATCGTGCACAAACTATCGAAAGTGATAATACTAGTTTCAAAATTGATTTTGCTTATGACATCAATGATGAGTTGACTTTGAAAGTGGGTGCCAATAAGCGGGTATTTGAAACTGAACAACACGATTATCGTAACGATTGGAAAAACCTTGATAAAGAAACCAATAAAACTAGCGGTGCTAAAGCAGAAGTTCAAGTTGTCGATTTAGCTGCAGATATTATCGCTGGTGATATCTATGGCACCACATTAGCAGATTTAGGTGCTCACTTTGGCAATACTTTATCTGTTCCATCCAGTTCAACTCTTCACGGCAGTACTTGGTTAACCCCTGACTACGGCACCATGATGAACACGTTTTCAAGCTACGACTTTTTTGAAGCAAAAGAAGCCTATAAACGTGCTTATGCGATTAAAGAAGATGTATTTGCTTTGTACGCTCAGCTTGACTTCAGATATGACATATTTGATAGAGAGCTACGTGGTAACATTGGCCTTCGATATATCGATAATGAAAACACCAGCAGAATTGTTAACTTAGATGACATTTATAAAGATGGCTCAACAGCTGGACGTGGTGAAGGTGCTAACTACCCGGGTGGTTACAGATGGCGTAAATCTGTCAGTGAAGGCGATGATATCTTACCTTCATTAAACTTGGCCTACGATATAACTGATGATGTTATCTTGCGTTTCAGTTATGCAGAAGCCATTACCCGTGCGAAATTATCTGACTTAAGTTCAGCTATTAGTGTCAATGTACCCGATGAGCAAGATCCTAGTGCAGAAATCAAACTCGGTGCAGGCCCAACATTAGAACCTTACAAATCTGAACAGTTTGACCTTGGGGTTGAGTGGTACTTTGCTGAAGAGTCATTGTTAGCTGGTACCGTCTTCTTTAAAGACATCTCAGGTTTAACCAAGGAAAGTAGTGATCAGGTATTAACGGCAGCGCAGTTAGATGCATTAGGTATCGATATTGGCGATATGGATCCGTCATCAATCACTTGGCAAGTAACCCAACTCACCAATACAGACCCTGAAGACATGTGGGGTGCTGAATTTATTTACCAGCAACCATTTAGCTTCTTACCTTCGCCATTTGATAACTTAGGCCTGCAAGCGAACTATACCTATATCGACTATACCCGTGATATTGAAGATCCTTTTTATGGTACTCAGCTAGAGTTAGTTGAAGAGGAAACCTCAAAGAATACTTATAACATAACTCTCTATTACGAAGTCGATGATTGGTCAGCACGATTCTCATACAACTTCCGTGAAGGTTACAATAAACAATACCGAAACGAATATGCTGATGAATCAACCTTTGTCCGTGGTTATGAAGATAAGGAAAAACTCAACTTCTCGGCGCGCTACAACCTGATGGAGAACATGAGCTTATCTTTTGAGGCTATTAACCTTACTAATGAATCTCAAAATCAATGGAATGATATTTATACCCCTCGTCCTTACGAGAACTTAACGACGGGTCGCCAATATCTTGTGGGTCTTCGAGGCTCTTTCTAAAGCGCTTCAATTGTAAATGGCATAAGGAGAATCTTATGCCATTTTTTCAACACTCACTAAGCGTGCAAATGACCGTTAAAAATTAACAAAATTCAATATCATATTTGTATTCAGATCCCATAAAAGGCTCCCTGCGCTATGATGATATTTACCCGTTTTATGTTAATCACCAGCATTATTGCTATTAATCTATTAGCCATACCAATCCATAGCGAACCACTGCTCTCACTTGAACAGATCAGTGGTTTTGGCATGGACACCCAGGGAGGAGAACACGGCAGTATCATTAAAGTCACCAACACTAACAACCAAGGCGAAGGCTCCCTAAGGTGGGCGGTTAGCCAACCCGGAAAACGACTCGTGGTATTTGAAGTCGGCGGCGTTATCGACTTACAAAAACAGACACTAAAAATTAATACACCTTACTTAACCATTGCCGGTGAAACCGCGCCACCCCCCGGTATTACCTTAATACGCGGTGGCATCAAAATTACCAGCCATGATATTCGTATCCGTCATCTTGCTGTCAGGCCCGGTGATAATAATGAAGCTAAGCGCTCTGGTTGGGCACCCGATGCCATAGGTGCATCAGGGCGCTCAGCTTATAACATCCACATTGACCACTGCTCAGCTACATGGGCAATTGATGAAAACATGTCAGCCTCAGGGCCAAGAGATAAAGGCCACGAATTTACCGCTAAAAAAATCACCTTTAGCAATTCGATTATTGCTCAAGCCCTCGATAACGCAACCCATAAAAAAGGTAAGCATTCAAAGGGATTACTCATTCATGATTTTATTGAAGATATTGCCATCATCGGCAACTTATTTGCCCATAACGACAGGCGCAACCCTTACTTTAAAGGAAGTAGCAGCGGCGTGGTAGTAAACAATCTAATGTATAACTTGGGTAATGCTGCCGTACAGCTGGGATTTGTTAATGATGAATTCACACATAGCGCTTTTGAGCCTGATAACCCCAAAGTGACGGTGATTGGTAATAAGCTTATTTATGGCAATAGTAGTTACTCCGACTTGCCGTTAGTGGCTTATCAAGGCAATGTGTTTATGCAAGATAATCAAGTGATCAACTTGGACGGAGAGCCCATGCCACAAGTACATGGGGCAATTAATCTGTTAAGTGCGCCCCCACTATGGCCCAATGGGTTAATCGCTATACCTGTTAAGACACTGGAAGATCGCATTCTGGCACAGGTAGGTGCACGTCCATGGGATCGAGACCCCATTGATCAACGCATCATCAACTCGGTTAAACAGCGCGGCGGCAACATTATCGACAGCCAAAATGAGGTTGGCGGTTACCCAAACTATGCTACAACCCATCGCAGCTTAACAGTGCCTGACAATAACCAAAATACTGAGGCTATTCGCCAGTGGTTATTAACTTTTACCAAAGTAAATGAGTATGTTAGTCCTTAAAAAGCATCGCCATATTCACTTTATTGACACTGTCATTGCGTTTTAAATATTATGAATCAAAAAACGTTGCCACCGGTGGCAGTGTTTGTTAATGTGTGACCAAGTTCAAATAATATTGATTAACATCCGCTAAGCAAAACGATGTAAATAGGTTAGAGGAAATATGAATAACAACAGAAGAACCATGCTTAAAGCGCTCAGCGCTTGCACATTACTTTCTGCCGCAAAGACTCCGCTAGCATTAGCAAGCAGCTTAATGGCTAAGCAAACGGTTACCCCACCAGCGTCAGCAGCAAACGACTGGCAGCAAGCAGCACAAATTCGCCAAAGTATCGTCGTGCCACAATTTGCTGATAACCTATTTAATATTACTGATTTTGGCGCAGTTAATGATGATAAAACACTTTGTACCAGCGCTATTAATAATGCCATCAAAGCCTGCAATAAAGCTGGCGGTGGGCGCGTATTAGTGCCACAAGGCAGCTTTAAAACCGGTGCAATTCATTTACTTTCCAATGTGGAGCTGCATTTACATCAACACGCCACCTTGAGCTTTAGCACAAATCCAAATGATTACTTACCGGCGGTTTTAACCCGTTGGGAAGGTATGGAAATGATGGGCTATTCGCCACTGATTTATGCTTACCGTCAGCGCAATATCGCCATCACAGGTAAAGGGACTTTACAAGGCAATGCCAGTGATGAAGTTTGGTGGCCTTGGAAAGGCCCCCACAAAGAAAAGCACTGGCAATTGATTGCTGGACAAGACCAAAAAACTGCCCGTAAACAATTGATGCTTGATGCAGAAAACGCCGTACCGGTTGCCGATCGTCACTACGGCGATGGCGCTTATTTACGTCCACCCTTTATCCAACCTTATGAATGCCAGCAAGTGCTGATCCAAGGGGTTACCATTAAAAACTCGCCATTTTGGTTAGTCAATCCTGTTTTGTGCAACAAGGTTACCATTACTGAGGTGTCTTTTTTAAGTCACGGTCCTAACTCTGATGGTTGCAACCCAGAAAGCTGCGATCATGTATTAATTGAAAACTGTATCTTTGACACCGGCGATGACTGTATTGCCATCAAGTCTGGCCGTAATGCTGACGGTAGACGCATTAATATTCCTAGCCAAAATATCGTGATTGCCAATAACTACATGCACGCCGGTCATGGTGGTGTTGTTATGGGCAGTGAAATATCTGGCGGGGTAAATAATGTATTTGTTGAAAACTGCACCATGGATAGCCCAGATCTTGAACGAGCTATCCGTATCAAAACCAACTCAATTCGCGGCGGGCTGATAGAACATATCCGCATTCGCAATATCAAAGTCGGCACAGTTAAAAACGCCATCGTAATTAATTTTTATTATGAAGAAGGCGATATTGGCAAGTTCGATCCGGTAGTACGTGATATCCACATTGAAAATCTTGTGTGCGACAAAGTGCTGAGCAAAGCGCTTTATCTACGCGGTTTTGAGCGCGCTCCCATTGGGGCAATGTCTCTTAACCATTGTCATTTCAATCAAGTTGCAGAACCGTCGATTGTCGAAAATATCAATGATCTCTCCATAAACGATGTCAGCATCAATGGTAAGCAGATCAGCGCTAAATCGCTATTAAATCGAACTTTAAGCTAATGGCACAGCCATATTATTGTTGAAGGAACTATTAATGAACACGCCAAACCAGCCATTAACCTTACATCCAAATAGGCTTTTTTCAAGCGATCCGCACGTTATCGAGATTGCGACTAAGCTGTATGAAAAAATAAAAGACTTACCCATCATCAGCCCCCATGGGCATACTGATCCAAGCTGGTTCAATCTCAATAATAACTTTGGCAATGCCACAGACTTGCTTATCAAACCTGATCACTACGTGTTTCGTATGCTATACAGCCAAGGCGTAGATTTAACCGAGCTGGGTATTCCTCAACATGGCTTACAAGGCGACCTTGACGCTTCGCGCAGTTGTGACCCAGAAAAAGTGTGGCAAATTTTTGCAGAGCATTTTTATTTATTTGCTGGCACGCCTAGTGGCTATTGGCTTAACTCTGTGTTCAGCCAAGTTTTTGGTCTCACACAAACCTTATGCAGCGACAATGCCAGCCATTATTACCACACCATTACTGCCGCTTTGGCCACCCCAGAATATAAACCACGCGCCTTAATGGATCGCTTTAACATTGAACTGATAGCCACCACTGAGGGCGCGCTGGATGATTTAGCCCATCATATTGCCCTAGCAGGCACACCAATGGCAGCGAGAGTTATTACCAATTTCCGCCCAGATGATATTGTTGATGCCGGCCGTGAAGACTTCATCGACAACATCGCCAAACTCGGTGACATCACCGGCGAAGATACTCGCCAATGGCAGGGATATTTAAATGCCATCCGTATTCGTCGCGCATTCTTTCGCGAGGCAGGCCGTGCCACTGCGACCGACCACGGTCACCCAAGCGCTATGACTGCCGATTTAAGCTTAAATGAATGTGAGGCATTATTTAAAACGTGTCTTTCAGGTCAATCGACCCCTGAACAACAAGAACTATTTCGTGGCCAAATGATGACGGAACTCGCAGGCATGAGTATTGAAGATGGCATGGTAATGCAAATTCACCCTGGCGCCCATCGCAATCATAATCAGCCTATTTTTGATAAATTTGGCCGTGACAAAGGTGCTGATATTCCAAGTGCAACCGAATACGTTAACGCGTTAAAACCCTTGCTGAGCAAATATGGCAATGACCCCCGCTTAAACATCATTCTGTTTACCTTAGATGAAACCACCTACAGCCGTGAACTAGCGCCATTGGCAGGCCATTATCCTAGCCTTAAACTAGGCCCTGCATGGTGGTTCCATGACAGCCCTGCAGGTATGTTACGTTTTAGACAGCAAACCACTGAAACAGCAGGATTTTATAATACTGTTGGCTTTAATGATGATACCCGAGCGTTTTTATCTATTCCCGCACGCCATGATGTTGCCCGTCGGGTTGACTGCCGCTTTTTAGCTGAGCTGGTTGCTAATCATCAAATCACGATCACTGAAGCCCATGAGTTGGCCTATCAGCTAACCTATGGTTTAGTGAAAAAAGCGTACAAACTCGATTAATATGCCAAGGAACTGCGTAATGACTCAATATAATTCACTGCAATCGACGATGTTTTTGTCAATGTTAATCGGCATTTCACTGCTTTCTGGCTGTAGTAAAGCGCTGGAGTCTCAGCCATTACCTGCACAAGCACAAACCAGCGAGCCACTGACAATAGCCCAGCCTTTAGCAAGTCTGGACATTGCCAACCCATCGACATTTACTCGCCAAAAGCAGCCAATTTATATCAGTTATTACGATTTAGGCCTAGATAGCGATATCAAAGCCGATAACGCCAGCGTCCCGTTAATGGTCAAACTCAACAACCAATTGATCGACAGCCAAGCGGTGGATAACGATGCCGACGGCCAACTTGACGGCTTACTGGTATTGGTTGATCTTGCCCCAAGTGCCAGCGTTAAGTTGGACATCTGGTCGCCAGAGACTAGTGAGCCAAGCGCTACTCGCTCAAGTGACATCGCGCCAGTGACATTAACGCAAGCGGATTTATCGGTTAAAAAAGGCGGTCAATGGGTGCCTCATACCAAGCCGCCTCGCCATAACCCCAAGCAGCAATATCAAGAATATATTGGTGGCCAGTTTGAACATGTCACAGAAGTCACCCCACCAGCTTATTACACCGATCACTCCAACTGGATCCGTTACGAAGGCCCAGGATTAGAATCCGATAAAGTCGCTTATCGATTTTATTTAGACTGGCGCAATGGGTTTGATATTTTTGGTAAACGCACTTCAGAGCCTGTATTGCAGCAAGTGGGATTGGATGGTTATGACAGCTATCATCAAGCTGCAGATTGGGGTATGGATATTTTAAAAGTCGGTAATTCACTGGGTGCCGGTGGATTTGGGCTACTTGCAGGCGACAAACAGCAAACTGTAGAGCGGGTATCATTTGTTGATAGTTGGACCGCCAAAATCACCGCCAATGGTGCGCTGCAATCATCTATCGCGATTGATTATAACGGTTGGCAAAACAGCATTAATAAGCAAGATTTACAAGCCAATATTTCAATTCAAGGTGGTAGCCGCTTAGCAAAAGTAAACCTTAAATTAACTCAAGACCTCCCCAATATGGCTGCAGGGATTGTTAAACACCCTGACACCGAGTTCATCCAAGGTAATCAGGACATTACCGGTGATGCTTACACTTACATAGCCAGTTTTGGGCAACAAAGTCTTGATGGCAGTCAATTAGGTATGGCGCTGTTTTATCGTAAAAATGATTTAATGACCATCACAGAGGATGCCAATAACTACCTGGTTAAACTTAAGCCCAAAGGACAGTCAGGCCAGCAAAGCATCAACTACTATTTTGCTGCAGCTTGGCAAGTGGAAAGTGGTATCAATGACCGGGATGACTTTGTCCGCTATCTTGACCAAGAAGCTGAAAAGCTCACTTTAACCCCAAGAGTGAGATTTAAAACCCAATTGAGCATTGACCAACAACAAGCACCATTGACTGCCGAAAGTGCCTTAAACTGGAGCGTAAAATTGGCCGATGCCGAGCTTGCTCGTAAAACCCTTGGTTATCATTATGCTGGTTGGGATGTAAATCGGCAGCGCTTGCCAAAATTTGAATACGATATCGTGGGGTTATTACCTTTCGCCTACGATGAATTGGCTAAAGCCACTGGCAATAATAAATATACCGAAGTGCTTCCTACGGTCACTGCAAGTTTTGTCACTGACGATGGCGATATTCGCCGTTATAAATTAGCTAACTTCAACATTGATAGTATTGCTCCAGGTCGTAACTTAATTCGCTTATATCAACAAACCCAAGATCCTAAATATCGCCAAGCCGCAACATTACTGCGCCAGCAACTTGAGCAACAGCCTCGCACCTCAGCTGGCGCATTCTGGCACAAACAAAAATACCCGCACCAACTTTGGCTAGACGGGGTATATATGGGCATGCCATTTTTAACTGAATACGCCCTCGCATTTGAAAGCGGTGAACAGCAGCAACATAGTTTACAAGAGGTGGTTAATGAATTTCTTCTCACCCAGCAACAGCTGAAAGACCCGGCAACAGGTCTGTATTACCACGCTTGGGATGAGCAAAAACAGCAAGACTGGGCAGACAAAAACACCGGCTTATCGGCTCACTTTTGGGCCAGAGGTATGGGCTGGCTAGCCATGGCGATAGTCGATGTATTACCCCAACTACCTGATGACCCAGATAATAAGTTAAGCGCTCAGCGTGAGCAGTTAATTGCGATGGTGAATGACATCGCCGACAGCTTAAGTAAAGTACAAGATCCACACACGGGGACTTGGTGGCAAATTCTTGATAAACCCAATGCGACGGCGAATTACCGTGAGTCTAGCGCCAGCGCCATGTTTACTTACTTTTATGCTAAGGCGATTAACCAAGGCTATTTGTCTGACAAGTATCGCCCTATTGCGCTAAAGGCTTATCAAGGTTTGCTCGCTGAATTTACCCTTAGTCATGCTGATGGCAGCACAAGTATGACTAACCAATGTTACGTTGCAGGCTTAGGTTTTGGCCGTAACGGCAGCTATAAATATTACATGAGCGAACGGATTTCTAGCAACGACCCTAAAGGTACAGGCCCTTATATCCTTGCGGGCATTGAAATATCGCGCTTACTGCAAGCCGCAACGGCAGTAAAATAATCACTGTGCGATATCGTAAGTTGCTAACCAAGCCAGAAATGGCTTGGCTTTTTATCATCTTAGCCTTGGCTGCTGATCTTAGCAGGGCAAACGTGTCTGTTCAGCAATCTAGCATTCAACATGATGATAGTTATACCTTACAAAAAGCCTATCACAAGCTTCAAAAACATCACCCTGATATTGCTATCCCTACTGATATCAGTCAGCGAGTTAATATCAGCCACGCCCTGCCCTATAAGGTTATCCACCAGCAAACATTGTTCGTTGATATTTACCAGCCAAAGGCTCAAAAAGGCGCTTTGCCGCTAGTCACACTCATTCATGGTGGCGCTTGGCGTTCTGGCAACCCTAGCATTATGAGTCATTTAGCCGCGTCTCTGGCACTGCGAGGCTATGTCGTTGCGGTGCCGAGCTATCGCTTATCGCCCCAAGCGCAATATCCTGCGGCGGTCAATGACCTTTATGATGCGCTAACTTGGCTAATCGAAAATGCTTTAACATTTAACATTAATCAGCAGCAATTAGTGCTTGCTGGCAGCTCAGCCGGTGGTCAATTAGCTGCATTATTAGCGTATAGCGGCGGCCAGTTAAACACAGATCAATCAACTTTTTCAGCTCCCAGCTGCGCTTTGTCAAACAGAGCACGTTTACCTATAGCAGCCTTAATCAATATTGATGGCTTAAGTGACTTTACCTCGCCGGAAGCATTACGCCATGAGAACGATCCTAATAAACACCCAAGCGCCGCCCAAGCATGGTTTGGCGGGCGCTATCAACAAGTACCGCAACGTTGGCAGCAAGCATCGCCAGTGTATTACATTGACGAAAATGCGCCGCCAACCTTGTTTATTAACGGCCAAAAATCGCGCTTTTATGCCGGTAGAACTCAGGCTATTAGTGCGCTAACAGAATTTGGCAACCCCTCTAAAATAGTCACCTTTCCTCAAGCGCCGCATTCATTTTGGTTGTTTGAGCCATGGCAGACACCCACCCTTGTCGCAATGGATGACTTTTTAAAGCACAACCTCAAGCTAGACTAATCGTCACACAAGGGTTATGGGTAAGCGGTAAGGCAATCAATACAAGCAATTAATTTTGAAGAATAATCAGGACCAATTATGGAAATATCAAAACTGATGCTGTCAATGTTAGTCTGTGGCTCTATTAGCGGCTGTGAATTTGACAATAATTCTAATGTACCCGACAAGGCCCATATCACTGCAAACGCTATTTCCAACCCCGCGAACGAACCCGATGCGACTTATGGCAGTCTTATCGACAAAACCTTGCCGGCATCAGGTTCGGTTGAACAGCATATCGATAGCCCACTGTCTTTAGTGTTTGATAATGAGCCGACTTTAGGTGAAATTGGTAAGGTACGCATTTATGATGCCGCCGATGACAGCCTAGTGGATACCCTAGTATTGGGTAAAGACAATGACAATATTGGCCATGCTACTATTGATAAATTCCGCAATGTAAACTATCAATCCATTAGTTTAAATGGCAATACCCTGACAATTAAACCCCACAACCGAGCACTAGCATACGCCAAAAAATACTACGTCGTTATTGGCGACAAGGTGGTTGAAGGTGGAAAACTTAATGGCAGTAATTTTGTAGGCTTAGGTAAAGAAGGTAAATGGTCATTTAGCACTAAAGCCAGCGCTCCAACAGGCAGTAACATTCTGGTGGATGACAACGGCCCAGCTGATTTTAGAACCCTGCAAGGGGCGATAGATTACGTTGTTGACATGATTGACAAAGACACTCCCGCTACTATTACCTTAAAAGATGGCATCTATGAAGAGCTACTTTATTTACGCAACAAGAACAATTTAACCATTCAAGGTGAAAGCCGCGCCAACACCCGAGTGCAATACAATAATTACGAAAGCTATAACCCAGATTGGCGCAGTCGCGCGGTGTTTTTAGTCGAATCAGCAGATAATTTGCTGCTGAAAAACTTTACCCTTAAAAATACCCACACTCGTACGGGCTCTGGCGATCAAGCTGAAACCCTGTATTTTAACAGTCCCTATCGTCTGATCGCGGATAATATGAGCTTTATCAGTGAACAAGACACCCTATTACTGAAGGGTTATAACTGGTTTTATAACAGCCTCGTCGCCGGTAACGTCGATTTTATCTGGGGTTATAGTAATGCCAGCTTATTTGAAAACAGCGAAATTCGTACCATTGGGGATTCTAAATATGGCGACGATGTGAACTCGCCCGGCGGCTATATTTTACAAGCTCGTAATCAAAATGAAACCGATGCAGGCTTTGTTTTCTTAAACAGTCGCTTTACCCGCGGACCAGGGCCATTAGGAAATAATGTCTTAGATGACTCAACTTATATTGCAAGAAGCAGCGGTAAAAGTGATGCCTTTGACCACGTCGTGCTCATTAACAACTACATGGATAAGCATATCGCTAGTGTAGGTTGGGCTGCAGAGGGGGTTAATAATCAACCCGCTCCTAACCCCACTGTTGCCACAGCCATAAGTGGTTGGCGTGAATATGGCTCAATGGATTTAGACGGCAACGTACTCGACCTATCAAGCAGAGTTGGTGGTTACTTGCTCAACCCAGATGAAGCCCTAACCTACCTTACCCGCAGCGCGGTTTTCAGCAGCTACAACAATGGTGCAGGCTGGTTACCATCCCCGTTACCGGCAGCTGAAATATCAATCGGCTCAATCGACGGAGGTTTTGCTAGTAATAACGGTAATATGACTGGCGCGCCGTCAAGGCAGTAAAGATGCAATGCATCCTTATTACCCCTTGAATACATACCCCTCGTATAGCGCATTCTCCCATTCTGAGAACAAGTTGCTGAGCACCATACTATTGAGAAACTGATACAAAGTCGCTAAATTATTTGCCGCTAAAGGGCGCAGGGAAATGTAAGCTGACATTCATAACAACTAATGGTGCGACAGCAAAACTACTTGTATAAGTGCTTGTATGAGTGCTTGTATGAGTAAAACATTACAGACTATAAAGCGCCTAGCTCACATACCAATGAGCTAGGCGCTTTGAAATGATATCGCGGCTAGTATTAGCCGCGATATCAGCATGAGATTACAGGTAATATTAGATTACTGGCAACTATTAGGCGCAGCTGCAATAATATTATTTTTACCTTCGCTGTAGCTCGACAACCAAGGCGTTTTACCTCCTTTACCCGCCGCAGCCATCACGTAGTTACGTAAGTCTGTACCTACACTTAGCTTATTACTATTAATCGCATTTTTAGATGCTGAATTATAATCTGCTAGCATATTGGGCACGCTGCCTTGCGCAACATCTAGCGATGCTGAGCCACCAGAAGTACTACAAGTTGAATCAGATTCAAATACGTAGCTGTTATTGATTTCTAACGCGCCATCTTGAATGGCGTCATCAAATAACGATAAATCCCAATCGGCTAAATCATCACCTTTTGAGTTATCAATTGGGTTCATAAACAAGTTGTCATCCAGTAATGCTCTTGCACCAACGCGTAAGCTCATAACGTCTTTACGATAACCATAAAAGACGTTATTAAACATATGTGTTTGGCCACGACGTAGTAATGGCACTCGACGCATGGTGTTATATGAGCTAGACCCAAAATTATCATCCGTGGTAACAAACAAGTTGTTATGGATAGTGGTAGTGATTTGTTGGTTTACAGGGCGGCTATCGCTTGAGCCATGTAAAGCTGCACGCTTAACGTTAAGCAGTTTATTAAATGATACAGTGATGTCGTGTGCGCCAACTTTAACATCAAAGGCAGAATCGCCAGTGGTGTCAAAGGTATTTTGGTGGATCCAAATATCATGAGATTCGCCGGTCGAGCGGATCATATCAGGGTCAAGATTATGATCTTCAGTATGACCTACACCCACAAATTTATTGTTGGTGATGATGACATTCTCTGATTGATGGGTCGATGCACCACTACTATCAGAACCAATTTTAAAACCGTTAAAGGTAAAGGTGGCTTTAGCTCCACGCCCATCAATAGTGGTATTACTATCGATTAAATAGTTACGTACCGGCAGGCTGCTGTCATTTAATTCGTCATTAAAAAAAGTGACTAAACAGTTAGAGCTCGATACTCCTTTAGCTGCACACCAAGCATAGGGATCACGACAGGTCGCTTCATTCACACCTAATGCCGATTGCATTGAGCTACTGGCACAATATGGACGATACATCATAATTGCCGTTTCGTTAGCAAAGTCATCTTTATCAAACACAATCCAGTTATGATTGCTTGATGAAATTGCCGCCAAGATTTGATCTTCCGGTTTATCATTGGTAATGATAACCAGCTTACTGCCGCCATTTGGGTTGTAACCGCCAGTGGCTCTTTCGCCATAGCCCACAGCTGTCCCTAATGATTCAGCTAAACATTGAATGATTTGCTGATCAGATTGCAACGATGACTCACGCCAGTTGATTGAATCATTATTAATTAAATCAGCACATTCAGCATTAGGGTATACAGGATCAATGGGATCGACAGGGTCAACTGGAGGGTCAATAATCACCCCGCCGCCATTACAGTCTCCTGCCGTTGGGGCAATACCAGTTACCGCTAAGCTATCAATATTGGCTAAACCACTGCTGCCTGTCGCTTGCAAGCGCACAAGGTTGTCGCCCGCATTTAGCTGGACGCTTATCTCGCTAGTTGATGTAAATGCACTCCACGTACCGGTTCCTGCAAACGCTAAACTGGCTGCTAAAGTATCATTAATTAACAAGGCTGCAGGGCGATCACTATCACCATTAGCATAACGGAACGAGATACTATAGCTGCCAGCTGCAGGCACTGAAATAGCATAGTCCACGCCTTTACCTGACTCATTATCCGTATTGGCATAGCCGACACCATTATAACCACTGTGATCGTTTTCTATCGCGCCATCAACAGAGCAAAACCCATCATCATTTTCTTCAAATATTTCTGTCACCGCTGAGCCGGTTTGTACATTGGCCGCTATGGCTGAGGAGTTGTATTTAGTACCATCATCACCGGTGATTTTCACCGAGTAATAATAACTGCCATCTGCCACATTGTAATCAGTGAAACTATCACCGGTTAACCCTGATGCAATCCGCACTCGGCCAGATAAATTAGCATCAGTATCACGGTAAACCTCTCGCCCGCTTACATTAATGTCTTGCGTATTCCAACTTACGGTAACGTCACTACCCGATACACTTGCCGATGCGCTAACTGAACCGGGAATGACAGGATCAACCGGATCTACAGGTTCAACGGGGGTTGTAAAGGTAGCGAGGTAAGTTTCAAACTCTGCAACCTTAGGGGTACCTGAAGCTGACTCAATGACAAAATTGACTTTAGACAGGGAGGTTTGAGCGAAACTTATATAATCATTAATGCCATTGCCCGATGATAAAGTATCGCCATTATCGTTATTAATCAGGCTCCACACCCCAATTGTGCCTTGTGAGCCATCAGCTTCGATAATCCGCACTGTATTAATTGGGCTGCTTAAGCTTTTAATCGAAATCCGACCCGTTGAGCCGGTGGGTGACCAGTAAGTATCTAAGTTACCGTCACGCACACTACCATAACTGCCAGTGCCTTTTGAACTACCATCAGAACCAGCACTGAGCGAGAAGTTTTCGCCTGTATTAATCACATCACCATTGCCAGGATCAACTGGATCAACTGGATCAACTGGATCAACTGGATCAACTGGATCAACTGGATCAACTGCAGAACAGCTACCATCAGAGACTTTAATGCCTTTGTTTGCACCAGCCGTGGCAGCAAGAATATTTTTGACACAACTGGCATCGTCCATCACGTAATTGTAAGGAATATTTACCGATGTGGTTGAAACAGGATTAGGCCCTGCTGGGTGATTATCATCACCATCTTCGGTCCATACCACTGTATCGGTGAAAATATTTCCGTTAACTTCCCAATAGCCTTTATCGTTAGTATAAAAAGTGCCTAAGGGATCTTTCGCCTTTTCAAAGTAGTTGTGTTCGACCTTAATTTCACCGCCAATGCGTGAGTTAATGCCTGATTTATTGATACCGTTAAAATGGTTGTTGTAAGTATGAGCTAGGCGACCACGAAATAATGGTACTCTTGAGTCAATGTTTTGATAAATATTATGGTGAAATGTCACCGGACCATTTTGATCGTCACTTGAGCTAGAGCCCACTAAGCCACCACGACCTGAATTACGTAAAATACTATAAGAAAGCGTGACATACTTGGTGTTGTTCTTTATATCAAATAAAGCATCATAGCCGTCACTTTCACCACCTTGCGCCTCTAAAGTTACATGATCGACCCAGACATTTGAGACATTATTTTCCATCCCAATAGCATCACCCCCATTTGACGTAGGCGAGCCTGACTTTTTAACATTACGAACATGTAAATTCTGTAAAATGATGTTTGATGAATTACGTATATGAATACCTAGCTCGTCAAATAATGCGCCATTACCCACACCAATAATGGATATATTACTAATTTCTTTCAGTTCAATCACCCCATCAGCGGTATTACAACTACCACTTTGTTTGAACGTGTTACCGTGATTGATTGTCCCCTCCACATGAATAATCAGTGGCGTGTCATCAGCGGCACGATTACAGATAGCTGCATGTATTTGCGTCCCCGTTGTCGCTTTGATAACTGCACCGCCTTGGCCACCTGTTGTACCGCCATTTTCAGTAGAAAAACCATATTGCGCTGCACTGGATAGACCGCTAAGCATCGCACTAGCTAGTATCCCTAAACTAAATGAATGCTTTAGCATCGTTATTTTGTTCATGTTAATCCTTAATATCATTATTTTAGAATCAAGAGATGACACCCACAATCGCCACCGGTGGCATTTGTGGGTAAATATAACCTCTTTCTAGTGAATCTTAACCCCCTAATACAAATGCTGTCGGTGGCATTTACGATAAGATTCTGACTCTTTTATAAACCTTGTTCCTGATACAGATACTGCCGAACGATTCTGTAATAAGGTTGATTACTCAGTGAAATTTTGTTGCACCATTTATGCCCAACAATTGCCACCGGTGGCAATTGCGGTTGCTTATTTGTGTTTTTTTTACAAAATTCTATTGTAGTCTATTCGTTGTAAGTATAAAGATCAATCATTTGAAGCTTTAAATACTTTTAAAAACCGGATTTAGGCAGCATCAACCCATTAGGATAAGCGCTAAACATTGCTAGCCTCCTATGAATAAAAGCGCTGCAGCAAGCAGCCATAAAAAATCCGATAATACATATTATCGGATTTCATTGATAAACAATTTGGACAAAAGAACCGCTATTTTATTATCGCAAAATGACTTAACTGAACAAGATTAATAGCATTAAGAAATGCTA
This sequence comes from Shewanella sp. UCD-KL21, assembly GCF_001957135.1. Lineage (GTDB taxonomy): Bacteria > Pseudomonadota > Gammaproteobacteria > Enterobacterales > Shewanellaceae > Shewanella. Next base: position 208,993 of record NZ_MPHK01000002.1, read on the forward strand.
TTAATTTTCTGTGCGCTTTCCAGTCGACTCACGGCAAATTAACACGGGGGTAATCGCTTTAGTTAATTTTAATGGCATGCTATCGTCGCTTTGACTCATATTAATTAGTTTTTGCACCGCTAAGCTGGCCATATTTTCAACAGGACGGCAAATTGTTGTCAAAGAAGGAATAATTCTAGATGCAAGGATGTTGTCATCAAAACCAGCCACTGACAATTGATCAGGTACCGACAATTTCAAGTTATGCGCCACTCTTAATGCCCCTGCAGCCATTTCATCATTATTGGCTACAATGGCAGTCGGCTTTACTGGGCCACTTAATAACTGCTCTGCACATACAATCCCACTTTCATAACTATTTCGCCCCTCAATAATACGATTGCTGGATATGTTTACACCGCATTCTTCAAGCGCGGACACAAAGCCTTCCATACGCTCCATTGATGACTTGAAATAATGTGGTCCTGAAATAAATCCAATATCTTTATGGCCCAACGACACCAAATGAGTGGCCATTTCTTTCATCGCTGAACGTTCATCACACACAACCGTGTTTTGATGATCATCTAAATCAACAGATGCCAAACGGATATAATGGCAACCTGCCTGACAAATAGCTGCTGCTAAGGCTTTATTTTCTGATACTGGGGGTAGAATAATTACACCATCTAACTTTGAACGGGAGATAAAGCTTAGACAATCAGCTATAAAATCAATCGCTTTAGACTGGCAAGGATGCACAACAAGTTCATAGCCCAACTCCGAACATACATCTAAAGCGCCACGCTGCACTTGATCGATATACAATGCATCGGGGTTATCGTAAATCAAACCCAATAAATACGAACGACTAGAGGCCAAGCCTCGCGCCTGTTTGTCAGGCGAAAAATTAAGATCATGTATTATTTTTAGCACACGCTCGCGCGTAGCTTCGCCCACCGAGGGAGAGCGGTTTATTACTCTAGAAACGGTGCGTTTAGATACGCCAGAAAGTTTAGCGACATCGTTAATTGTCACAGCCATAAAAAAGCCCTTAAAACATCATAAATGCATTGTAGCATTGCCATAATGGGGTTCCAAATAATTGCTTGTTTAACAAAACAACCCCAATGCATAATCAAAACACACAAGCATAATCAAAAAACAGACGTTAGATTAACAAAAAAACAGATTAACAGGTCACATGACCCTATCGCGTTGTGACCCGCTCATATGCATTGAGTGACCTTAAAGTAAGCCAAATAGTCTTGGTAATGTTTCACTAATGGCTGGCACGTAAGTAACCAACATTAATACGATAAACATCACTAAATACAGCGGAAGCATCGGACGAATAATGTTGTGAATTGAGGTTTTTGCCACCGCACAACTCACAAACAGCACACTGCCCACTGGCGGTGAAACCAACCCTATGGATAAATTGAGTACAATCATAATGCCAAATTGGATCGGTGACATACCAAACTGCTCAGCTACCGGTAAAAATATCGGCGTAAAAATTAATACCGCTGGTGTCATATCAATAAAGGCACCAACTAGGATTAAAATCAAATTAATCAGTAACAGCACCACCAAAGGGTTATCACTTAAGGTTAAGAAAAAATCACTGACCGTTTGCGGAATATGGGCATAGGACAACAACCACGACATGGCTGATGACGCGCCAATAATCAACATCACAATCGCTGTAGTTTCACAGGCTTTAAGCAGTAGTTTTGGTAAATCGGCAATATTAATCGCCCGATAAATCACCACTGACAAAAAGAAAGCATACAGTACTGATACAGCACCAGCTTCAGTCGCGGTGAACACTCCGCCGATAATGCCGCCAATCACAATAAAAATAAGCAACATTGAAGGTAACGCGGCAATCACTTTACCAAAAGCTACCTTTAACGGCAGCCTTGCCGTTACCGGGTACTTTTTACGAATAGCATAGACTGAACAAACCGCCATCAATGCTAACCCCACAAGCAGCCCTGGTGCATAGCCTGCAATAAACAAGGCGGCAATCGATACCCCACCACTGGCAATTGCATAAACAATAAGAATATTACTCGGCGGGATCAACATCCCTGTGGTGGCGGCTGTCGCAGTTACGGCAGCAGAAAAGTTAGCATCATAACCGTGCTTTTTCATTTCCGGTACCATAAAGCTACCAATGGCCGATGTCGCGGCTACCGCTGAGCCAGAAATAGCCCCAAATAGCATGCAAGACATCACATTCACCAGCGCCAATCCACCGGGAAGCGAGCCAATAATTGCCATTGCACACTCAATTAAACGTTTGGCAATACCGCCTTGCCCCATAATCAGCCCTGACAAAATAAAAAATGGAATGGCCAGTAAAGCAAAACTATCAATACCACCAACCAACTGCTGAGCAATGGTGATGGTTGCTGGGGTAAAGTCGATGTGCAGCAATACGGCAAATAAGGTCGCCAGCCCAATACACACTGAAATAGGTACATACAATAACAGCAGGGCAAAAAAGCTAACCACTAAAACCAATGAAGTCATGTCCACTATGCTGCTCCTTTCTCTGCGAGTATTTTGCTAATATTTGTCACGCAATACATGAGTATCAGCACGCCTGATAAAGGCAGTACGCTATATACCAGCCCAACTTTAATTTCCAAGGACGCTGAAATCTGATTCAGATCCAAGGTCATCCATACCAATAAAGAGCCACCATAAACTAGAATACTCGCAGCAAACACAATCACCAGTAGCTCAATAAGTACCAAAACGGGCCACTTTGACTGCTCAGGAATACGCTCAACGAGGATATCTAACCCTAGGTGAGCTTTATTTTTATAGGCATAGGCCGCCCCCAACACCCCAATCCAGATCAGTAAAAATCGTGCTAATTCTTCAGTGTATGAGCTCGGTGATTGCAAAATAAATCGCGAAAACACCTGCCAAGTCACCACCACCACAATTGCCGCCATTAAGGTAATGAGCACCTTTTCTAGCAATTGGTTAATCAAAGACATCAAACTTTGCATGTTATATCCCTTACATTGATTTGATTTTGACTATTTGTTCACCCACTACAGTCCCATCAAATGAGCGATGAAAGGGTTCTACTTTCGCTTGAAAAAGCGCTTTATCTGGATAACTTACAATCGTGCCAGCCGCTTGGACCTGCGCTAAGGCATGATCAGAGGCTTCTTGCCACAATGACTTTTGATAAACCACAGAGTCAGCCATCGCTGCTGATAACCATTGCTGTTGCTGCGCGGTTAAGCCATTCCATACCGGCAAGCTGGCCAAAATAATGTCAGGCACAAAGGTGTGCTCATCAAGGCTGTAATATTTAGCAATTTCATAGTGACGAGAAAGATAATAGCTAGGCGGGTTATTCTCTGCGCCATCAACCACCCCTTGCTGCAGTGCGGCATACAATTCCCCCCAAGAAATTGGTGCAGCAGCGCCACCTAAAGCCTGCACCATGCTAACGGCAGTAGGGCTATTGACCACTCGGATCTTATTACCAAGCAGATCGTCTGGCGTATTAATTGGCGCATTAGTGGTATAAAAGCTGCGGCTACCGGCATCGTAGTAACCCATACCTTTAAGCCTGGCAACTTTGACTTTTTCCAATAATGACTGACCTATTTCGCCCTCTAATACACGCCAAAAATGCTCACGATCGCGCATCAAATAAGGAATACCAAACAGCTTCATTTCTGGCACAAAGCCTTCTAATGGACTAGTTGAAACCTTGGTCATCGCCAAACTACCAATTTGCAGTAGCTCGATTAACTCCCGCTCAGATCCCAGTTGACCATTAGGATAAATGACGATTTCCATTGAACCAGCCGAATAATAATGTAACCGGCTAGCCATATGTTCCATCGCCAAATGCACCACATGACGCGTATCCAAGGTGTGAGCTAAAGTTAAGGTGACTTTTTTATTACTACTGCCACAGCTCATTAAAAAAAACACACCCGCGATGGCAACAAATTTAAAAAGAAGATTATTTTTCATTTTTATCACTTCTATGGTTGTTAAAAATGACCAGATTAGCGCAGCTCATTGGGTTGATATTTATCCATATCATCGTAATCCAAATTCTCGCCAGCCATACCCCAAATAAAACTGTAATTTTGGGTACCGCTACCGGCATGAATCGACCAAGGAGGTGAAATAACGGCTTGTTCGTTATGTACCCAAATATGGCGAGTTTCTTGGGGCTGGCCCATAAAATGACATACCGCTTGTGATTCAGGCACTTCAAAATAGAAATACACTTCATTGCGACGATCATGCTGATGGGCTGGCATGGTGTTCCACACACTCCCAGTATTTAATGCCGTTAGGCCCATTTGTAATTGGCAGGTTTTTACCACAGTACTAATAAGCATTTGGCGAATATCACGCTCATTTGAGGTCGCTAAACTGCCAAGATGAAGCACGTTGGCGTCTTGTTTGGTCACCAATTGAGTAGGATAAGCATGGTGGGCTGGCGCTGAGTTTAAATAAAATTTCGCAGGAGTAGCAGCATCATCACTGGCAAAAATAACCTGTTGATTATCTTTACCAATATAAAGCGCATCTTGATAATTTAACGAGTAACAGGTGCCATCAACGGTAATGGTGCCCTGCCCACCCACATTGATAACCCCAAGCTCACGACCATGTAAGAAAGTGGCCGCTTTTAATGGCTCTAAGGTTTCTAACTGTAACGGCTGAACGGTTGGCACAGCACTGCCCACCATAAAGCGTTCGTAGTGACTATAAACCCAATAAACCTGATTAGGTTGCATTAGTTTATCTACCAAAAATTCATTGCGTAATTGATTTGTATCGAAGCCTTTCACTTCATTTGGGCCCACTGCATAGCGGGTTTCCACTTCCGTTAAACTCATTGTTATCTCCTTATTACGTATTTAGCTGTGTTATCAAACTAAATACTTGTGCTGTTAACGAGCCAACCAGCCACCATCAACCGCCAAAATATGACCATTAACGTAGTCGCTAGCACTTGAGGCTAAAAATATTGCTGCGCCAACTAAATCTTCCGGCTCTCCCCAGCGTCCAGCAGGAATACGCTTTTCAATCTCGGCATTGCGTTGTGCATCATCTTGCAGCGCTTGGGTGTTATCGGTACGAAAATACCCTGGAGCTATCGCATTAACTTGTATGTTTTGACTTGCCCACTCATTCGCTAACGCCTTGGTTAATCCCGCTACCGCATGCTTGCTTGCGGTGTAAGCAGGTACTGTCATGCCGCCGCTGTATGACAACATTGAGGCAATATTGATAATTTTTCCTTGTTGTTTGGTCATCATTGCTGGCGCAACAGCTTGGGCAAGTAAAAAACTAGCATCAAGATTGACTCGCATGACCCGCTGCCATTCTTCATAGTCATAATCCACAGCCGGCTGGCGATATATCGTGCCGCCGACATTGACTAAAATATCAATCGCTGACACTTGCCCCAGAACTTGCTCACTCATATGGCGTATATCTTCCGCTTTCGATAAATCGGCATAACACTGACTTGCCTGTAAACCTGCACCGGCAATAAGTGCCAAGGTGTCATCGCATCCATGCTCACGTGAACTGCTGCAAATTACTGTTGCACCCGCTTTGGCTAAACCGAGAGCGATTTGTTGACCCAAACCGCGGCTAGCACCAGTGACTAGTGCGACCTTGCCACTCAGGTTAAATAATTCTGTCATCCTGATTATTCCTGTTAGATTTGAAAACAAGCATTTACACAACAAACTGTTACCACCAAGTTAACTCGACTTAGCGCTCTTGTTAAGGCACATTCTTCGCCACCGGTAGCAATTTGTCAAATTTTATTTGCCACCGGTGGCATTAGGTCGTAAACTAAATGCAATTCAAGTGTCATTAAGGGAATGCCATGCTACAACTCAATAGAAAAAACTTTAATAAAAACCAATACCCTACAAAGGTTATGCAATTCGGTGAAGGGAATTTTTTACGGGCATTTATTGATTGGCAAATAGATATACTTAATGAAACAACGGACTTGCAGGCAGGTGTTAGCGTCATTCGACCTATCGATTATGACACTTTACCCTTACTGAATACCCAAGATGGTTTGTACACCACTATTATTCGCGGCCTAAATGAAAACGGTGAGACCGTTTCAGACAAACGGATAATCTCTTGTATTAATGAAGAAATCCCAGTTTATAAAGATTTCAGCCGCTATTTAGCATTAGCTGAAAACCCTGATATTAAATTGATTTTCTCTAATACCACAGAAGCAGGCATTGATTATAATGCGCAAGATAAACTAGACGATGCCCCCGCAAGCACTTTTCCGGCCAAACTAACGCAATGGCTATACCGCCGATACCAGCACTTCAATGGTGCTGACAGCGCAGGTTTGGTCATGATTCCCTGTGAGTTAATTGATTACAACGGTGAAAAGTTAAAACAAATCGTCCATCAATATGCCCAGCTATGGCAACTGCCGGCTGAATTTGTCACTTGGCTTAACCACGCCAATCATTTCTGCTCAACCTTAGTCGACCGTATTGTGACAGGCTTTCCCCGCAGCGAACATGAGTCATTACAACAAGAAGTGGGTTATTTAGATAACTTCATGGTGACTGCAGAGCACTTTCATCTATTTGTGATTCAAGGACCTAAACACCTTGCCGATTTGCTTTGTTTACATGGCAGTACACTGAATATCAAAATTGTTGATGACATTTCGCCGTATAAACAGCGTAAAGTGGCTATTCTAAATGGGGCTCACACCGCAGTCGTACCGCTTGCTTATATGGCAAATATTGACTCGGTTGGCGAAACCTTAGCGCAGCCATTATTTGAACAATATTTGAACCAGCTTATCTACCGGGAAATTATTCCAACACTATCACTACCCGAAGATGAGCTTAACTCCTTTGCCCGAGATGTGATGAACCGCTTTCGTAATCCATATATTTACCACGAATTACTGTCTATTTCGCTAAATAGCATGACCAAATACACCACCCGTATTGTGCCGCAGCTAAACCTGTACCTTAAAAACAGCCAATCTGTGCCACCAATGATGGCGCTGGCCTTTGCCGGACAGATGTGGTTTTACCGCGGCTTACGTGATGGCGAAGTCATTGCCCTTAGCGATAATAAACAATGGTTATCATTATTTAACGATCTTTGGAGCCAAGTTGCTGCAGGTGATATAACTGTTGGCTACCTAGTGACTGAAGTATTAGGGGCAAGCTGGCACTGGGGACAAGATTTAAATCAACTCGACGGATTCACAGCGCAAGTCACCAACAACCTTGAATCGCTTATGGCCAATGGTGTTGTTGCCACGATGACCGCGGCATTGGATGACCTTTAATATGAAAGACATAATTAAACTGCACCCGTTAGATGATGTAGCCATTGCACTTAGGGATATCAATGCAGGGGAAACCTTCAATATTGATCAGTTAAGCCTCTGCGTTAACCATGATATTAAAAAAGGCCATAAAATCGCCCTTAAAGCGATAACTGCTAAGTCTAAAGTGATCAAATATGGTGCGCCCATTGGCACCGCAGTGCACGATATTGCTCTAGGTGATTGGGTACATACCCATAGCATTAAAACGACCTTGAACGATGAGCTCGGCTATCAATATCAACCTGACTTTATCACGGCAGCGGAAGCTAAATCGTCGCCAGAGGTAATGCTGTATCGCCGTGCTAATGGTGATGTCGCCATTCGTAACGAAATTTGGCTGATCCCAACTGTAGGTTGCGTCAATGGCATGATTGCACAAATGGCCAAAACCTTTTTAGCCCGTAACCCTGATCTCGCTATTGATGGCGTGCATGTTTTTCCCCATCAATTTGGTTGCTCACAACTTGGCGATGACTTAGAAACCACCCGAATATTGCTACAAAATATGGTACTACACCCGAATGCCGGTGGCGCTCTTGTTGTTGGACTTGGTTGTGAGAACAATCAAATCTCGGTATTTAAAGAAGGACTGGGCAAATTTGACGACAAACGAGTCAAGTTTTTGCTCACCCAAACAGCGGAAGATGAAATTGAAGAAGGCGTGGCCCATCTTGAAGCAATCTATGCCGAAATGCGCCAAGACAAACGAGTAACGGGCAGCTTAAGTGAAGTGAAGTTTGGTTTAGAATGTGGCGGCAGTGACGGTCTTTCAGGTATTACAGCTAATCCATTATTAGGCTATTTTTCAGATTATCTTATCGCCCAAGGCGGCACCACAGTACTCACTGAAGTGCCAGAAATGTTCGGCGCTGAAACCATTTTAATGTCGCGCTGTAAAGACAAAGCCACCTTTTATGACTTAGTAGACATGGTTAATGGCTTTAAGCGTTATTACAAAGACCATAATCAACCGGTTTACGAAAACCCATCACCGGGTAATAAAGACGGTGGCATCACCACCTTAGAAGATAAATCATTAGGCTGTACCCAAAAAGCCGGTACCAGTAAAGTTCAGGCGGTATTGAAATATGGCCAGCGCCTCAGTACACCCGGGCTTAACTTACTCACTGCGCCCGGCAATGATCCTATAGCCACCAGCGCACTTGGGGCCTGTGGATGTCATATGGTGCTATTTACCACGGGGCGAGGAACGCCTTATGGCGGCTTTGTGCCAACCCTAAAAATGTCTACTAATTCTGAATTAGCACAAAGAAAACCCCGCTGGATTGACTTTGATGCAGGGGTATTAATTAATGATGCCAATATGGAACAAGTGCATGCGGAATTTTTACAACTGTTAGTTGCCATAGTGAACGGCCAACCAACCTGTAATGAAAAAAATGACATTAGAGAAGTCGCTATCTGGAAAAAGGGAGTGACTTTATAAATGAGCAGTTTAAAAATAGCCGTGATTGGCGAATGCATGATTGAACTTAAAGGCCAAGTATTTGGTGACATGCAACAGCACTTTGGCGGTGATGTGATGAATACGGCCATTTACTTAAAAAAACTGGCAGCCGATACAATGGATGTTAGCTTTGTGTCAAGTATGGGCACAGATACATTAAGCATTGCCCTGATCGATCGCTGGTTATCCCATGGTATTTTAGTCGACAAAGTGTTACTTAACCCCCACAAAAATGCAGGCTTATATCTCATCCAAAACACCCCTGATGGCGAACGCACTTTTCAGTATTGGCGAAATGACTCCGCGGCAAAGTATATGGTTCAGCATCTGCAATTCAACTCAGTTATTGATGATTTAGCAAAGTTTGATGCCATTTATTTGTCAGGCATCTCCTTGGCAATATTGCCCTCAGAAGATGCACAATACCTATTGTTAAAACTTAAAAGGCTGACTCAAAAAGGGGTAAAACTGATCTTCGACAGCAATTACCGACCAAGTTTGTGGTCAAGTAAGCAAGCATGTCAGCAACGGATGAAAGCTGTCATGGCAATGTCGAGTCTAGCCTTAGTCACATTTGAAGATGAGCAACTGCTTTGGGGAGATAAAAGCCTCAGCTTTGCTCGTCAAAGACTGCATCAACAAGGTGCGTCGCTGCTCGTCATAAAAGATGGTGCCAACGGTTGTCATATTAGCCATCAAAATAGCTCAGGGATAATAGAAACTCAGCATTACCCTACCGAGCCGGTCACCCATGTTGTTGACACAACTGCTGCAGGAGATTCATTTAATGCAGGTTTTCTTTGCTACTGGCTACAAGGTGAGCCTTTTGCTAATTGTGCTCTAGCAGGCAACTTCACCGCTGCTCAAGTGATTGCTCAAACAGGCGCAATTGTGGAAATTGATCCTAAGAAGATTTACATCGGCAGTCATGTCGCGGAAAACGACACTTTGTTGCCTATATGAAGATATGAAGGGTTCAGACTCTCGGGGGTAAACGTTGGTGGGGCCTCAGTACCTGACCCTAATTATTTTAAATAATATCTGAAGCAACTTGATCTCTTCCATTACTTTTTGCTTTATATAGCTGCTCATCTGTCAGTCTATAGAGTTTGTCAGTATCGAGGTGTTCATAGTTTTTAACTTCTATAACACCGATTGAAATCGTGACACATTTATATTTAATATTTTCACTATGGTCTATAGCTAAGTCTTCAACACTTTTACAAATATGAGTAAAGTAATCTATGTAATTTTCATTATTATTTAGCTGTGTGATAATGGCAAACTCTTCACCTCCCGTGCGAAAAGAAAAATCACCAGCGCGATTATTATGCTTTACCAAGACTTGTGCAATTTTTTGTAATACGACATCCCCCGCTTGGTGTCCATATGTATCATTGTATTTTTTAAAGTAATCTATATCTAACATTGCAATTACAAAAGAACGCTTCTCACGTTTTGCGCGATTAAATTCTGAAAAAAGAATTTGATCGAAATGTCGTCGATTATATAAATTAGTTAAGGAATCAATAATGGCCATTTTTTGAAGTTCTTTAGTGCGTTCTAAAAATATAGCATTCAAATCTACCGCCATCTCTTCATGTTTAGCTAGAATTTCACGAGCTTCAAGCATCATCGTTTCTAATTCATTTATATAACTTTCTCTTAATGTTGCCTTATACTTCAGTGCTTTGTTTTGCCAAATCACACTTTGCACTTCTTCTGGTGTCAAACATAAAGTTGACCCAAGGTCTAAATTATTGATTCGGGTATCTAAACTTTCAGCATTGTCTTTTGACTTTAATCTGAATCTTATGGTAACTATCGTTCTTATCAATAGTGGATTGGGTGCATAAGGTTCTGATAACGTTATTTCAGATTCTACATACTCCATATCATCTACTAGGGTAGCACCGCCGTAAAAAAAGCCTTTAAGATAATCGGGTAAGAATGGCATTACGTTCTCATAAACTGCAATGCCTGTTATCTCATCCATTGATAGAAGGCGACACCAACCAACCTCGTTTCTACTCCCTCCACAAACAACAGAGTTGAAACCGCTTTCGTCGCTTTTATAAAGCCAGTCGACGCCTGAATCAACCATATATCCGCCAAGACTTTGTTCAACCCATATACTTGCAAAGTTAACTCCAGCTTGAAATAGAACATACGCAGAAGGAGATATATCTTTAATAGTGTTAAGAATATTTATTAGGTATGAATAAGGGTACCATCTATTGGGTTCAATATTACTTGGTTGAATATCGAGACTAGCAGCAGGAAGAATAATGGTATTATTGAATGAACGAATAACCGAAAGTAAAAATGCACCAGACACTTCGCCTGTGATATCACTTTGATTAATATGAGCATTTAACATTATAAATCCTTTATAATTTCATCTTAGTACATGGGTACCTAAATCATTCATACTAATAAACATAGCAGCTTGTACTTGAAAAGTTGTGATTAATTGGTGGAGGTCTGTTCTAGAGTAAATGCCATATGACAATAATTAGCACCTTTAAAAAATGGCCGACAACCTTAAAACCCACTATATAATGTTGGACATGACGACAACGATAATTGCTCAGCTGTTACAATGAAAGATATCAACGAAGAAACTTTAATATCAAAAGGAAAGCCTTTATCGCGTAACGATTTGGCTAAGCAGATACGAGTGAAGTACACGTTATTTGGTGCTCTGCTGATGCAAAAGCAGGGATATTGACTGAGTCAATCTTCTCAAAGCAGATAAGTGACTATAAAACAGGCATTTAAAACACTAGTCAATAAAAGCAATTTTAGATTTATAGCATTAAATTTTAATTTTATTAGTCACTTAAACGAAAAAAGGCTCATCATTTCTGATGAGCCTTTCGTCTTGAATATGGCGGAGAGATAGGGATTTGAACCCTAGATGGGCTACAAACCCATGCCGGTTTTCAAGACCGGTGCATTCGACCACTCTGCCATCTCTCCGAACGAGCGAGATAATAGCTATCTCACTGTCTGGTGTAAAGCATAAATTGTCATAATCTTTCTGTTTGGCTATTTCGGCAGCAACTTTGTGGTTTATGCTGCTATTTCGTACTCACTATTTGTAATCTGATACTAGTTATCCATTTTTACTGGGGTTAGGCCTTTTGCTCGATCTTCTATGGCATCTTCTAATTCAAACCCTGACTGTTTCCATGTCCCCGCTTCTTCTGGGTTAAATTTCTCTTTTGACCACTCTGCTGCAGACTCAACATTAAAGCTCGCTTGGGTCCATTGCTGTGATTGTTCAGCATTAAAGCCACTTTTACTCCATTTTTGAGCTTTAGCTGCATCAAAGCCTATTGCTTTCCAATCTGCAATATCTCTTTCTGACATTCCTTCCCAGGTTGCTGGCGATGAAGCACAGCCATAGATAAGGCAAATAAAGATGGCACCGATTAACTTTTTCATTGAATACTCCCTTAACTGTAAGTGTACGTAATTGATGAAAAAACCATCAACACTAAATATAGTTAGCAGTTTTCACAGTTTCAAGTAAGCAATAGCCAATTATGAGATTAATAACAAAACACGACAAAGGGTTGAAATAACAGTGCGTTTTTATAGGTCTTTTCAATAAGCAGATGGAAGTAATACTATTTAGGGTATAAAAAAGGCCACATTATGTGGCCTTTAAGTTCAAACAAACGCTAGCGTTAAATGTATTAACTACGTTGGCGGTTTGATTTAGGACGCGCTGCGGTAGTTTTGTGCTTACGCACTGCTCGGCGGATCTTAGCGCCTTTCACTTTAGCGCGAGCGACACTGTGTTTATCAGTACCTAACATGGTGCGAGTTTCAGGCTCTAGGCCTGCAACTTGGCGCAAGTAGTTCACTTGCTCCATATCCAGCTCAACCCAACCGCCACGTGGTAGTGACTTAGGTAGCTCAACCATGCCGTAACGAATACGGATAAGACGGCTAACTTGTACTTCTTGTGATTCCCATAAGCGGCGAACTTCGCGGTTACGCCCTTCTTTTAGGGTCACATGCCACCATTTATTAAGACCTTCACCACCAGCAGCTTTGATGGTGTCAAAGTTGGCAGGACCATCTTCTAATGTCACGCCTTTACGAAGACGCTGAACAGCCGCTTCTGGTACATCACCAAATGTGCGCACCGCATATTCACGGTCAACTTCGTTTGATGGATGCATTAAACGGTTAGCTAGTTCACCATCAGAGGTAAATAACAATAAACCTGAAGTATTGATATCCAAACGCCCTACTGCTACCCAACGTGAGTCACGTATTGTCGGTAAACGTTCGAAAACCGTTGTTCTGCCTTCAGGATCTTTACGACTACAAATTTCACCTTCTGGCTTATGGTATGCCAACACACGACAAATAATGTCATCTTCGGTTTTGATGGTTATAGCACGGCCATCGATGCGGATTTTAGCTTCTGCTTCAACGCGATCACCTAAGTTGGCAATTTCTCCGTCTACACTAACACGGCCTGCAGCAATCCATGCCTCCATCTCACGACGGGAGCCATGGCCTGCACGGGCCAAGACTTTCTGCAATTTTTCGCTCATCTAGTTCGACTCTTCTGTTTGTTGTGGCGCCATTGAGACTTTCTCAAATAACGCCTGCAATGACTCTTCATCCGATAGCGACGGTAAGTCTGCTAGGGTTTTCAAGCCAAAATAAGATAAAAATTCACTGGTGGTGGCATAGAGTGCTGGTCGCCCAGGCACTTCTTTATGACCCACTGTTTTTACCCAGTGTCTATCAGCTAAACTCTTTATTATGTGGCTGCTGACGGCCACACCTCTTACATATTCAATATCACCGCGAGTAACTGGTTGCCTGTATGCAATGACTGCTAAGGTTTCTAAGGTCGCACGTGAATATTTAGGGGATTTCTCTTGCCACAATGGTTGTAAGAATTCACTTAACAGCTCTTGGGTTTGAAAGCGATAACCACCAGCCACTTCGACCAGTTGTACCCCACGCTCTTGATAATCTTGTTGTAATTCATCGAGGCATTCTTTAATGCGTGCTCGAGAGACATCAAACTTCACTAATACTGTGTCTTTTAATGCTTTTACGGTTAGTGGTTTACCCAAGACAAATAAACTGGCTTCGATTAATTGTTTTAATTGAATCGTGTTTATTTGCATGGTCATCCTTTCTCGTATCTTGTGCAATGCAGCTTAAAACGCTTTGACATAAATGGGGGTTAACGGCTCGTTTTGAACCAAGTCAACCAATAGCTCTTTAACCAGTTCCATTAAGGCTAAAAAGCTCACTACCACACCAGCTCGGCCTTCACTGATGTCAAATAAATCAGTAAATGGCACATAATGCTCGGTCGATAGTAAAGCTAATATCTGACTCATGCGTTCACGGGTCGATAGTAGCTCGCGTTTTACATGGTGATGTTCGTTGGCATCAATTCTTTTGAGTACCTCTGAAAATGCTTGAGCAATATCAACTAAAGACACTTCCGGTGGCATCACCATAGGTTTTACATTGGGCGAGAGTGTCGCTTTCGCTAAAAATACATCTCGCTCGAGCCTCGGAAGTTCATCTAAATCAGCTGATGCCTGTTTGATAACTTCATAAGCTTTTAATTGACGAATCAACACTACCCGAGGATCTTCATCATCGTCTTCTTCGGTTGCCATTTTAGGCAACAGTAGTCGTGACTTTATCTCGGCTAATGTGGCTGCCATGACTAAATAATCAGCGGCAAGCTCTATTCGCGCTTCGGTTAAAATTTCAATATAAGCTAAATATTGGCTGGTGATTTTTTCTATTGGTAAGTCAACAACGTCGAGCTTTTGCTTACGAATTAAGTACAACAATAAATCTAGCGGGCCTTCGAATGTTTCTAAAAACACCTCAAGGGCTTCAGGAGGGATGAATAAATCATTGGGCATTGCGTCAAACGCTTCGCCTCGAACAACCGCTAAAGGTAAACTTTTCTGGATACCTTGCATTGTCGTTCCTTAATTTAATGATTAAAATCAGTTTTCTAAGTCAAATAACTTATTAAACTACATTCCTACTGTGTGGCTATATTTGTTGTATTTCACAAAGATTAAACTTATATCGACTGAGTATTCAGAACATATCTGCATTTAATTTTAGCGAGAAATTACCAAACGCGCGATTATACGCACTATTGACTGTGGTTGAAACCACTATCAAACAAACTTGTGCATTCAACACTTGCAAGGGTTATTCAAAAATACTGGTATCGCCGGCGCCTTGGCGAATAATATCGATATCGCCTTCTGACATATCAATAACCGTGGTTTGATTTTCAGCAAGGTAACCACCATGAATAATGGCATCGACATTGTGTTCTAAAATATCGCGAATATGCTCAGGATCTGACTCGGCAAATTCTGCATCTGGCATCACTAAACTGGTAGACATAATTGGCGCTTCTAATGCTTCCAATAATGCTAGTGCAATTAAATTGTTTGGCACACGAATACCAATGGTTTTCTTCTTGTCACATTGTAGACGGCGCGGCACTTCTTTACTGGCTTTAAAGATGAAGGTGTACGGCCCAGGTGTGCAGCTTTTTAATAAGCGGTAAGCTTGATTATCCACTCGAGCGAAATTGGCTAATTCAGATAAATCGCGACACATTAACGAAAAGTTATTGTCGTTATCGATTTTACGAATGCGCGCCATACGGGTCATGGCATCTTTTTCACCTATCATGCAGCCCAGTGCATAACCTGAATCGGTAGGGTAAACAATCACCCCACCTTGCTTTAAAATATTAACCGCTTGGCTAATCAACCTCGCCTGTGGGTTTTCATCATGTATATAAAAAAATTGGCTCATGTTCGCTCCGTCCAAGATTCTGCTTGCCACACCCACTGTATCCCAGCAGGTTGGAATAAATTTTTACCCAACTCAATCCAATTACTTGGAAAATGAAAATCACTGCCAATTGAACCCATCAGGTTGTTCAAATGACTTAATGCGACCAAGTTGGCTCTATCATCAATACTTTGTTGTCCTAATACGACTTCCATCGCATCACCGCCCGCTTCTTTATATTCACGGACTAATTTTTTAAGCCATTTAGCAGATAGCTTATATCCACTTGGGTGAGCTAATACCGCAACGCCACCACTACGGTGAATAATATCAATGGCACTGGCCATATCGCCCCAATTATTGGGAACATAACCAGTTTTATTACGGGCTAAATAACGTTTAAAAACACTAGGCATATCTTTAGCATAGCCATTTTCAGCCAACCAGCGTGCATAATGGCCTCGACTGATAGCAGCGCCTGCGGCAAATTTTTGTGCGCCTTCATACGCACCTTCAATACCGGCCTTAGCTAAACGAATACCAATTTCTTTAGCACGTTGCTCACGTAATTCACGTTGGTTTGTTAAAAACGCCAGTAGCGCAGCATTGGTAATATCCATATTTAAACCGACAATATGAATATCAAAGTTATTCCAACGGGTTGAAATTTCAACGCCATTAATCAGTTTTAACGGCGTGGGATGTTGGTTATTGTATTGATGCGCTTCAGCCAATCCAGCAACGGTGTCATGATCAGTAATAGCGAACATTTGCACGCCTTTATCAATGGCACGTTCAACAAGTTCAGCTGGAGTGAGTACGCCGTCAGATGCGGTCGTGTGGCTGTGAAGATCGGCCAATAGGGTGTCTGTTATCATTAGGTTATTGTACTTTAAACTTTGTTAGAATGCTTAGCCATCTAGTGTTTATTTGCTACATATACATCAAATTGCTACTGCTTTAGCCACTGGTTGCAAAAAAATAATAAATTTGAGAAATATTCAATTGACTTTATAAGCCAGCTAAGGTCTTCTATAGCTAGTTACAGAATATAAAACCCATTATAAATGACTTCGCAGTGAAATGACCTGCAAATGACTTAAAGAGATATTAATTTAAATGACACATTTTAACGCATTAAACATCAGTTGGTGGTGGCACTTCCCAAATTAACGGGTGGTGTGAAGCGTTGTGGTTATTTAAATAACACAAGATTTTACTAAAAAGCCCGCAGAGATGTGGGCTTTTTTGCTATTTACGGCTTGCACTCTCCAATAAATCTAACGCAAACCAAGCTAAAATGAAGAGAACAGAGTATGAAAAAGCACACTATAAGGGAGGCGCAATAAGCATCATGGAACATCAATTTGCCCACGTGGTAACCCAAAAGCAGCCATTGGCGTATCACGCTGACCCGCTTAGTCTTTATCAGCATATTACTGCTAACGCGCCTCATACTATGTTGTTAGAGTCAGCTGAAATAGAAAGCAAAGACCATCTCAAAAGTATCGTATTAACCCATGCAGCCATGATGGTCCGCTGTGATGGTTACCAGCTCACCTTTACAGCATTAACCGATAACGGCGCCAGCTTACTTGCGCCCATCAGTGACTTTTTCCAGTACAGTGAGCAGCAACGCCAAGATAATGTTATTACCATTCAACTTGCTAAAGCCAAAGAGTTACAAGATGAAGATGCGCGCTTAAAGTCCACTTCACCCCTTGATGGCTTAAGAATGTTTGTCCAGCACATTCAAACGGATCAAAGTGATGCTTTTGAGGACTTATTTTTAGGCGGTGTGTTGGCCTATGACTTGATTGATACGGTAGAGCCGCTACCTGATGTTCCCAATGCCGACAACGATTGCCCTGATTACTTATTTTATTTAGCTGAAACCTTAATCTTGGTTGACCATCAAACTCAGCAAGCCGATATTATCACCCACCAATTTTTCGACAGTGCAGCTCAGGCCACATCATTGCTTGAGCGAGTGACTCAGCTTAAAGCTAATTGCCAGACATTAACAGCAGTTGCACCATTGGTCAGTATTGATGCCCCTACTCAAGTCAATATCAGCGATGAAGCCTTTAAACAAACCGTAGTTGAGTTAAAAGAGCACATTGTTGCCGGCGATATTTTTCAGGTTGTCCCCTCACGCAGTTTTAGCTTGCCTTGCCCTAATACTCTAGGTGCATACCGCGCATTAAGACTGACTAACCCAAGTCCATATATGTTTTATTTTCGCGGCCCTGATTTTACTTTATTTGGCGCATCACCTGAAAGTGCCCTTAAATATGAAGCCGCCACCAATCAAGTTGAAATCTACCCAATTGCGGGGACTCGCCAACGTGGTAAAACTGCCGATGGTCAGATTGATTTTGATTTAGATAGCCGTATTGAGCTTGAACTGCGCCTTGATAAAAAAGAGCTCTCTGAGCACTTAATGTTAGTGGATTTGGCCCGTAACGATATTGCCCGCATTAGTCAAAGCGGCAGCCGTAAAGTGGCCGAGTTATTAAAAGTTGACCGCTACTCTCACGTGATGCACTTGGTGAGTCGCGTGACAGGTCAATTACGCGAAGATTTAGATGCGCTACATGCCTATCAAGCCAGTATGAATATGGGCACCTTAGTTGGCGCGCCTAAAGTTCGTGCTTCACAGTTAGTTAGACAAGCTGAACAAGCTCGTCGTGGCAGTTATGGCGGCGCTGTCGGTTACCTTAATGGTTTAGGTGATATGGATACCTGTATTGTGATCCGCTCAGCCTTTGTTAAACATGATGTTGCCCATATTCAAGCTGGCGCAGGTGTGGTGTTTGACTCCGATCCCCAAGCTGAAGCCAACGAAACCCGTCAAAAAGCACAAGCCGTTATTTCAGCGATTAAAATGGGAGGCGGACTATGAGCACTCTTTTAAACACAACTGCCAGCCAAGACCATAATATGAAATTGTATTTACTCGATAACTTCGACTCATTTACCTATAACTTAGTGGATCAATTCCGCTGCTTAGGTTTTGAAGTGATGATTTATCGTAATGATGTCAGTGCAGATTATTTAGCAGAAAAGCTAATAAGCGAAAACGGTCAAGCCGCATTAGTGTTATCACCCGGCCCCGGTGCGCCTCACGAAGCTGGCTGCATGATGGAGCTTATTGCAAAAGTGGCGGGTAAAGTGCCTATGTTGGGAATTTGTCTGGGTCATCAAGCCATGGTTGAGCATTACGGCGGTAAAGTTGAGCGCGCTCCTTTTGTGGTGCATGGTAAAGCCAGTCCAACCATTCATAATGGCGAAGGTGTGTTCGCTAACCTGCCTTCACCACTGCCCGTTGCCCGTTATCACAGCCTAGTTGCCACTCAAGTGCCGCCATGTTTAGAGGTTATTGCCAGTACAGATGATATGCCAATGGCTATTTTGCATCCTCAAGATAAAGTGGTGGGTTTTCAATTTCACCCAGAATCAATATTAACCACCTTAGGCAGCACTTTATTAACGCAAACGCTTACCTACCTAACTCAAACGTCAGCAGATGTTGATACGCCAGTAAAAGGAGCCCTGTAATGGCAGATCTACAACCACTTTTAGACTCGTTATACCAAGGTAATGCCCTTACTCGCGGCCAAAGTGCGCAATTATTTAGTGCTATTGTTGCTGGTGAAATGGACCCTGTCGCCATGGCGGGCATGTTAGTGGCGCTCAAAATGCGCGGCGAAACCATTGATGAAATAACAGGTGCTGCAGATGCACTGCGTCAAGCGGCTAAACCTTTCCCAAGAAGCGCCTCGTCGTTAAGCCAAGGCGTAGTGGATATTGTTGGCACAGGTGGCGATGGTCATAACACCATTAATATCTCTACTACTGCGTCTTTTGTTGCTGCAGCTGCAGGAGCAAAAGTCACTAAACACGGTAACCGCGGCGTTTCGAGTAAATCGGGCGCATCTGATGTGCTATCGCACTGCGGCATAGCGTTAACCATGAGCCCTGAATATGCTAGTAAATGTGTTGATGATTTTGGTTTGTGTTTCTTATTCGCGCCCCATTATCATGCCGGTGTAAGGCATGCCGTGCCTGTAAGGCAAGCCCTTAAAACCCGCACTATCTTTAATATTCTTGGGCCATTAATTAATCCGGCTAAACCTGAAGCCATGTTACTTGGGGTGTATTCACCAAAACTTATCGCGCCGATTGTCAATGTGCTTGATGCCTTAGGTGTGAAACGCGCAATGGTGGTTTACGGCAGCGGTTTAGATGAAGTGGCGTTACACGGCGAAACCCAAGTGGCAGAGCTCAATGATGGTAAAATTCGTTTTTATAAATTAACCCCACAAGACTTAGGTGTTGAGCCTGCAGACATTAAAGCCTTAGAAGGCGGTGAGCCAAGTGACAACGCCCTAATCACCCAAGCAATTTTAAAAGGTGAAGGCCAACCTGCTCATCGCGACGCTGTCGCCATTAATGCAGGCTGCGCGCTTTATGTCAGCGGAGTGTGTGACACAGTGCAGCAAGGCACTGCGTTAGCACTTGAAACCATTAACAGTGGTAAAGCCTATGAGGTATTAACCCAACTCGCTGCAGCAAGCCAACAAGAGGATGCGAAATAATGACCACAACTAACTCTGGCGCGACTACAGCAGATAAAGAATCAAACGTATTAACCAAGATTGTTGATACCAAAGTGGCGCATATTGCCTCATTAAAATTGCGCTATCCTGAAGCCAGTTTGCAGCCCAAAATGTCAGACCGTAGTTTGTTTGATGCACTCAAGCAGCCTAATGCCGGTTATATTTTTGAATGTAAAAAAGCCAGTCCTTCTAAAGGACTCATTCGCCCAGTGTTTGATGTTGAAGCCATTGCCGACATTTATGTCAAATATGCCGCCGGTATTTCAGTATTAACCGATGAACAGTTTTTCCAAGGCGATATCGACTATATTCCGTTAGTGCGTGCCCGAGTAAGCCAACCAATTTTGTGTAAAGACTTCTTTGTTGACCCTTACCAAATCAAGCTCGCAGCCCATCAAGGCGCCGATGCGGTGCTATTAATGCTGTCAGTACTTGATGATGAGCAGTACAAACTTTTAGCCGCTGAAGCCGTAAAATACAATTTAGATGCCTTAACCGAGGTCAGTAATCAACAAGAGTTAGACCGAGCAATTGAACTTAATGCCGCTATTATCGGTATTAATAACCGTAACTTGCGTGACTTAAGCACTGACCTTGCCATGACAGAAGCCTTAGCACCGCAAATTCCAGCTGACCGAGTTATTATTAGTGAGTCTGGTATTTACACCAACCAACAAGTTAAGCGATTAAACCCACTGGTTGATGGCTACCTTGTTGGCAGTTCAATTATGGCCCAAGATGATATTGATTTAGCCTGTCGTCAGCTTATTTTTGGCAATAACAAGGTGTGTGGTTTAACCCGTATTGAAGACATTAAAGCCGTGGCTCAAGCGGGCGCGGTATTTGGCGGATTAATCTTTCATCCCAAATCCCCACGCCATGTCAGCGTTAAACACGCGGCAGAACTTGTTAACCAAAGCCAGCAAGCAGGCATTGGACTTCATTTTGTGGGCGTATTTGTCAATCAAGCCAATGCAGAAATCGTTGCAACCGTTAAGGCTGTTGGTTTGTCGGTCGTGCAATTACACGGCAATGAAACCAGCGCCGACATTAGCGAGCTTAAACAATTACTTGCAAGCGCAAAGCTTGATTGCCAAATTTGGAAAGCGGTGAGCGTAGACAGCAGCACCAATACCGTTGGCGATAAACCACAAGGCTGTGACCGATACTTATTCGACAGTAAAAACAGTGCTGGATTTGGTGGCACTGGCGAGACATTTAACTGGCAAGGGTTACTCGACTCATCAGCAATTACAGCGGCTGAACGAGATAACGCCATGCTTGCAGGTGGGCTGACACCCGAAAACATATTTGAAGCCAACCAGCAAGGCTTTTATGGCTTAGATGTTAATTCAGGGGTTGAATCTGCGCCCGGAATTAAAGATGCACACAAAATTAATTTAGCCTTTAACGCCATTAGAAAGAATTAGTGCCATTAGGCAAGACTGAATGGCAAAGCGCCTGCTAAACAACAAAATTAAACAGAATCATTAAGGAATACCCATGACAAAGCTTAAGTTAGACCCTTATTTTGGTGAATATGGCGGCATGTATGTGCCACAAATTCTAGTACCTGCTCTTAAGCAACTAGAAACTGCTTTTGTTGATGCTCAAGAAGATCCTGAGTTTCAAAAAGAGTTTACTGATTTACTGAAAAACTATGCAGGCCGCCCAACCGCGCTGACATTAACCCGTAATTTAAGCCCTAACCCGATGGTAAAAATTTACCTAAAGCGTGAAGACTTACTCCACGGCGGCGCCCATAAAACTAACCAAGTATTAGGTCAGGCATTACTTGCAAAACGTATGGGTAAAAAAGAAATAATTGCAGAAACCGGAGCCGGCCAACATGGCGTGGCATCGGCATTAGCCTGTGCGTTATTAGGGCTTAAATGTAAAGTTTACATGGGCGCGAAAGACGTTGAGCGTCAATCACCTAACGTATTTAGAATGAAGTTAATGGGCGCGGAAGTTATCCCTGTCACCTCAGGCTCAGGCACCCTTAAAGATGCTTGTAATGAAGCCATGCGTGACTGGTCTGCAAGTTATGACAAAGCCCATTACTTATTAGGCACAGCTGCTGGGCCGCATCCATTTCCGACAATTGTACGTGAATTTCAGCGCATGATTGGTGAAGAAACTAAACAGCAAATTCTTGAAAAAGAAGGCCGTTTACCAGACGCAGTGATTGCCTGTGTCGGCGGTGGTTCAAACGCCATTGGCATGTTCGCTGACTTTATTGATGAAAAAGACGTTGAGCTTATTGGCGTTGAACCGGCAGGTAAAGGCATTGATACGCCAATGCACGGCGCGCCGTTAAAGCACGGTAAAACCGGTATTTTCTTTGGTATGAAAGCGCCGCTAATGCAAAATAGCGATGGCCAAATTGAAGAATCATACTCAGTGTCAGCAGGTCTTGATTTTCCATCTGTTGGCCCACAGCATGCTTACTTAAACTCAATTGGCCGCGCTCGATATGAGTCAGCAACCGATGATGAAGCCTTAGAGTGTTTCCAGTTATTGGCTCGCGCCGAAGGGATTATCCCAGCATTAGAGTCAGCTCACGCGATTGCTTATGCTGTGCGATTAGCAAAAGAAGCAACCAAAGAAACCATTTTAGTGGTTAACCTTTCAGGCCGTGGTGATAAAGATATTTTCACCGTCTCGGATATTTTAGAACAACGTGCTTCAGCTGATGCTGCGAAATAAGGAAATCAACATGTCTGTCAATAATACCAATCGTTATCAAGCTGCTTTCGCTGAGTTAGCCGCTAAAAAACAAGGCGCTTTTGTTCCTTTTGTGACCTTGGGCGATCCATCGGTTGAAGTATCACTTAACATCATTAAAACCCTAGTGGATAACGGCGCTGACGCATTAGAGTTAGGCTTTCCGTTTTCAGATCCATTAGCAGATGGCCCAGTGATCCAAGGCGCAAACTTACGTGCCCTAGACTCTGGCACCACAGTGGCTGATTGCTTTGCCCTGCTCACCCAAGTGCGAGAGTTATACCCAGATATGCCTATTGGCTTATTGCTATACGCAAACCTTGTGTTTGCCAATGGCATTGATGCGTTTTACACCAAAGTGCAACAAGCCGGTGTTGATTCTGTGCTGATCGCAGACGTGCCCGTTGAAGAGTCGGCTCCCTTTAGTGAAGCGGCTAAAAAACACGGTATTTCGCCAATTTTCATCGCCCCGCCTAATGCTGATAACGACACCTTAAAAATGGTCAGCGCTGAAGGTCAAGGCTATACCTATTTGTTATCTCGTGCTGGGGTTACAGGTACAGAGTCAAAGGCTGGTCAGCCTATTGAGCAAATCTTGGCAAAGCTTGCTGAATATGATGCGCCGCCACCGTTATTAGGTTTTGGTATTGCTGAGCCAAGCCAAGTCAGTGAAGCCATTAACGCTGGCGCTGCTGGCGCTATCTCTGGTTCTGCTGTGGTGAAAATCATTGAGAAAAACCAGCACGATGAAGCGGCATTGCTACAACAGTTGGCTGAATTTACCCGTAATATGAAAGCGGCGACTCATAAAGCCTAATTGAGTGAGCTTACAAGTTAACGGACAGAAGCTAACGTTAAATAAAGCAAAAAATTGAAACTAAAAATGCCGTAATCCAATAGGATTACGGCATTTTTCATATTAATGGCGCCAAACACCCACAGCGCCAATACCAGTCCTCAACGATCAATAAAAACTTATCAAAATTTCCCCAAGTTCAGCCGAACGACGGCGAATCAACTTCATATCAGTTGCGGTAACTGCTACACTTTGAGCCATTATTTTCCTGTAGCAAACGGACTGCTAACACTTACTTTTAGGTTATTGCATCTAATGAAACAACTGCTTGATTTTCTGCCATTGGTTATCTTTTTTACCGTCTATAAATTTTATGATATTTATACTGCAACAGGTGCGCTAATTGCTGCCACAGCCGTGCAGCTTATTGTGACTTATTTGCTCTATAAACAAGTCGAAAAAATGCATTTAATCACCTTTGCCATGGTGACCTTCTTCGGCACCTTAACCTTAGTGTTCCATGATGACGCATTCATTAAATGGAAAGTCACCATAGTCTATGCCTTCTTCGCCATCGCATTACTTGTCAGCCAGTTAATTGGCAAGCCAATTTTAAAAAGCATGCTTGGCAAAGAAATGAAGTGTGCAGATAACATTTGGGCCAATGTCACTTGGTATTGGGTTACCTTCTTTGTTGCCTGTGGTTTGGCTAATATCTATGTTGCCTTCAGTCTGCCGCTAGAAACTTGGGTCAACTTTAAAGTCTTTGGCTTAAGTGCATTAACACTGGTCAATACTGTTATTACCGTTGTGTATCTGTATAAACATATGGAACATGACGAGTCTGAACAAGCAAAATAAACTTAAGGAAACTTACTTATGTGGTACATGATTTCGTCACAAGATGTTGAAAACAGTTTAGAAAAGCGCATGGCTGCCCGCCCTGCTCATTTAGCTCGCCTAGAAGCTTTGGCTGGCGAAGGTCGTTTACTTGTTGCAGGCCCTCATCCAGCTATTGATAATGAAAATCCAGGTGAAGCAGGTTTTACTGGGTCATTAGTTGTTGCTGATTTTGAGTCATTAGTTGCTGCACAAGCTTGGGCAGATGAAGACCCGTATATTGCAGCGGGCGTTTATGAAAAAGTTATCGTTAAACCATTTAAAAGAGTATTGGTTTAATGAAAATAGTCTCATTTAACATTAATGGTCTGCGTGCTCGGCTTCATCAATTGCAAGCATTAATAGACAGCCACCAGCCAGACGTTATTGGTCTGCAAGAAACTAAAGTACATGACGAAGCGTTTCCTGTGGCTGACGTTGAAGCCATGGGTTATCACGTACATTATCACGGTGGTAAAGCCCATTACGGTGTAGCAATGCTCTCAAAGGCTGAGCCAGTTGAAATTATCAAAGGCTTTAGTGGCGATGCAGAAGATGCCCAGCGCCGGATGATTATGGGTAAGTTTACTCAAGCTAATGGCAGCATTCTTACTGTGATAAATGGCTATTTCCCACAAGGGGAAAACATCAGTCATGATACTAAATACCCTGCTAAACGCAAATTCTACCAAGACTTAATGCAGCATTTAGCTGACAACCATACCCCAGATGAAGATATCGCTATTATTGGTGATATTAATATCTCGCCAGTTGATTTGGATATTGGTATTGGTGAGGTTAACGCCAAGCGCTGGCTTAAGAGCGGTAAGTGCAGTTTTCAACCTGAAGAGCGTGAATGGTTAGCTAAGCTTAAAGATTGGGGCTTTGTTGACAGCTTCCGTGAATTGCACCCTGAGCGCAGTGAACGTTACTCGTGGTTTGATTATCGCAGCAAAGGCTTTGTGGATAACCGCGGCCTGCGTATTGATGTGGTGATGGTGACCAAATCTATGTTACCAAGATTGACTGAATCTGACGTAGATTACGATTTACGTGCTATTGAAAAACCATCAGATCATGCGCCGATTTGGAGTACGTTTAGCGACTAATTTAAGTCTTAGAACGTAGATTAATTAAAAATGCTCAAACCTAGGTTTGAGCATTTTGTTTTGCGGCATACATTGGCTAATTTAAATAAGCCACTCAAATTTATTTTTAATAGCTCGCTACACCTTCAACACTTTATTCAGTGGTAAATCACGATAACGCTTACCGGTAGCAGCAAAAATCGCATTGGTTAAGCTGGGCGCCACTGGCGGCACGCCAGGCTCACCCACACCAGCGGGTTTTGCACTTGACGCCACCACAATGGTTTCAATTTCAGGTGATTGGCTCATACGTAATAGTGGGTAATTATGGAAGTTTGATTGCTCCACTTTACCATCTTTGTAACTAATTTCGCCCATCATCGCTAAACTTAAACCAAATATAACCGCGCCTTCTGTTTGAGAGTGCGCTCTATCAGGGTTAACCACTGTGCCAGCATCAATAGCAGCGATACTTTTTAAGACCTTGAGGTTATCGCCGTTTACTTCAACTAATGTCGCGACCGCCACGTAACTGACAAAGCTACGATGCACTGCAAAACCCCAGCCTTGTCCCGCTTTGACTTTAGGCTGCTTTGCCATTGCCTTTTCTACCGCATCGATAACCCCAAGAAAACGGCCGATATCGATGGGGAAATCATCTAAGGTTTCGCCATAGTTACCGTATTTGACGACTTGGTTCTCAAGCTTTTCATAGCGCGGCGTACCGAGCAGCTCACGCCACATTGCAATACAAGGTTTACCTGCATTGACCGCCAGCTCATCGACAAAGCTACCAATACCAAACCCGTGTTGAATATTACACACAGAGCGCATCCAACCGATACGAGAGTGAGCCGTGGCTTTCACTGACTCTAATTGAATTTGAGGTAAATTAAACGGCATATCGGAAAAGCCCAAGTCCAATTCGCCAGCCGATGGCATATCAACCCCTTCAGCAAAGGTTGAGCTAATAGACGGGAAACCACTGCGAGCCAGTAACGCCTGCGGGGCTTTGTTGCTATCTAACTTAGCTTGATAATACTGAGCGCTAATTGCATGGTAATAGCCATTTTGAATTTCATCTTCACGGCTCCAGCTGACTTTTACTGGTTTATTCAGTTGCTTGGATAATATCGCCGCTTCTACACTAAAATCGGGCTTGGACTTACGCCCAAAGCCACCACCAAGAAGGGTGACATTGACTTTAACTTGCTCGTCTTTAAGCCCTAAAGTGCCGGCAACATTTTTCTGAGTGCTTTGGGGCGTTTGAGTTGATGCCCATAGCTCGCAGCCTTCTTTGGTAACTGAAGCGACAGCCACTGGAGGCTCCATCATCGCATGGGTGAGATACGGCACTGTGTACACCGCTGATAAGCTATTATCTTTATCCCAATCAGTAACGCTGTCACCCAATTGGCGAATAACTTGTCCAGGTTGGCCAACCCGAGTCACTAGTTGCGCTAAATCTGCATCCGAGTCATAACTGCTATTAGCTGATCCGGTCCAAGTTACTTTTAATGCTTTACGACCTTGAATTGCGCTCCAGGTGTTACTCGCAATAACAGCTACCCCGCCAAGGGCTTGAAATAACGGCGCGCCTTTGGCAATAGGAATTTGAATAACATCTAGGACTCCTGCAACCGCCCTTGCTGCGCTGTCATCAATGGAGGCAACATCGCTGCCTAAAACCGGTGGGCGGGTGATTGAGGCGTAAACCATGCCTTCAACCTTAATATCATAACCAAACACCGCTTTACCGCTGAGCATGTCATCCATATCAACAATTGCCGGAGATTTACCAATGTGGGTAAATTTTAACGCAGGTTTTAAAGTCACACTATCAAGTGCTGGAGTAGTTAATACACTTGCTGCTAACGCTAAATCACCAAAGCTTAACGACTTTGAGGAGGACTTAAGATGGACTTTACCCGCCTTGGCATACACTTGCGATGGCGCTACTTTCCACTCATTCGCAGCGGCTTGCTCAAGCATAACCCGGGCAGTAGCGCCCATTTGACGCATTCGCTGATAATGCTTACGTATACTGCGACTGCCATCGGTATTTTGACTGCCAAACTCTTCGTTAGCTAAACCCTGAACCACAACGATTTGTTCCCAGTCAGCTTCTAATTCATCTGCTAATACTTGAGGAATACCCGTTCTGATCCCTTGGCCCATTTCAGAGCGGTGACAGGTCAAATACACTTTATTGTCTTCACCAATGGCAATAAACAAGTTTAGCTGCGCTTGTTTGCCTTCTGCCATGGCCATTGGGCTCCAAGCAAGCCCTGATGCACCAAGGGCTAAACCACCTCCTACGGCGCCAAATAACTTCAACACCCCACGGCGACTCATATTTTCTACTGCGGTAAAGGTAGTCATAATTACGCCTCCGCTTTGCTGTTAGCGGCAGTAAAAATAGCTGCCTTAATACGTGGATAGGTGCCGCAACGACAAATATTACCGGTCATCGCTTTATCAATTTGTGCTTCTGTGGGATTGGCTGTCGTGGTTAATAATGCCGCCGCCGACATTAACTGCCCTGCTTGGCAATAACCGCATTGCGGTACGTTATGTTCAACCCAAGCCGCTTTTAACTTGTCAGCTTCAAGGCCTTCAATGGTGGTAATTTGCTTACCTGCTGCTTGCTTAATACTGGTCAGGCAGCCTCTAACCGGTTTGCCATCAAGGTGAACAGTGCAAGCGCCGCATAAGCCAGCGCCGCAACCAAACTTAGTCCCAGTTAAGCCTAAGATATCGCGCAGCGCCCATAAAATGGGCATATTCGGGTCGGCATCAAGGCTAAAATTTTTGCCATTTACCTGCAACGTTTGTGTTTGTTGTGTCATAACTTACTCCTTGTTGACCAACCACTGCTTGAGATCGGTTTGAGTATCAATATCAATTGCCGCTTGCGCTAATGGCAACACAGTCAATTGTTGCTGTTCTAAATGTCGTGTTAATATTTTTTTCGCGCCGCTGTCGCCTTCAAGTTGCTGTAATGCTTCAAAGTCACTGGCGAGAAAGATGGCTGGTACACCGGGGCTTTGCTGGTAATAAGCCGCTGTGGTTTTACCAAATTGGCAAAAAAGCCCATACAGGCTTACATAATCTGAATGAGAGATGGCAACTTGATCCGCTAATGTCAGCAGTAGTGCATCAGCCTGTTGTGATTGCGCATAACTTGCCGCCATAGCCACTGAACTTGCCAAACCTGATTGCCAGTTTTGATTGGTTAATATCTCAATATCATTGGCGAGTAATGGGCTAAGTACGTCTTTATGGCCGCCAAGTACCAAAACTGGAGGCGATAGAGCTAACTCGGTTGTCGCCTTACTCAATATTGCATAACTCTGTTGAATTAGGCTTTGCGAGTTATTATCAGCGCTTAACGTTGCGGCAAGTTTTGCCCCATTAAAGCGAGTACTGCCCCCTGCGGCTAACATCACGGAGACCACATTAGCGGGAGTAGAAAAAATATTCATCAAAGCATGACCTTATCAAGATTACTTAACTCACCTTGCCGCTTAAGCCCGTGGTGTAATACCCCGTGGCATTGAGACAAGATGCTTAAGGCCACAGAACTTGGTAGTTCTCCGCCTAATGCCAGCCCTGCAGGGGCAGAGAAAAAGCCACTAAAATCATCAGTTGAAAGCTGACATTTTAGCAACACCTTATCTCTTCGATGAGTTGGCCCTAAAAGCGCGATATAAGCGAGGCTTGTTCCTTGCAATAAGCTTAATGCTGCAGCGTCCATATCCAAGTTATGATTCATGATAACGGCCGCATCAAGATGTTGTAATTCTGACGCCTCTATTTGCGTCAGTGTTTTTTTACAAATCTTAGCATCAGGAAAGTCATAGCCTCTTGCATATGCTGAGCGGCTATCAAATACGCTAACTTGCCAGTCAAGCTGCTGCGCCATAGCCACCAAAGGCTGTGCATCCAAGCCGCCACCAAACACTCCTAAATGAAATGGGCTTCTAACAGGGATACGTAGCAAATTGAGTTTATTGCCAGTACTCACGTCAGTAACAATATCAGTAATAATATCTGCTGCCGTTTGCTTGTAAGCTATGTCATCAGCAACGAACTTACCTACGACTTGGCCAGCATGGCTATGATGCTCAACTATCGATAAATGGTACGAGCCTTTTTTACCTAGCGTCAGCTGCTGATGCAACTCGGCTAAGCCAAGGTAATGATTATCACTTAATAGCGGCACCATCATGATGTTGACCAAACCACCACAGCCTAGTTGGTAACTGGTATCATTTTCATCAGTGGCATCATAGGTTAATTGCTGAACTTGCTGGGTTTGTATGGACTTTTGTGCGTGACGACGTAAGTCTGCTTCCAAGCAGCCACCACTTAACATGCCTAAGGTTTTTCCCATAGGGTCAAACAGCATAATGGCGCCAGGTTTGCGGTATGAAGAACCTTCAACAGAAGTAATGACAGCTAAAGTCCAGTCTTGCTGCGGTTTATCAGCCCAAGTGTCTAACAATGATAATAAATGATGTGCCATGAGTCCCTGCCAGCATGCTGATTGATATGAAAACACCGCTCAGCAGTAATTAATCAAAGCAGCATAAGTGCTTTTAGTGACTATAAGCTAGCAAAGCCGCTAAAGAATGCAAAGCCTTATGGCACTTACTAAAGTATTAACTGTATTGATTTAAGGACTGGGATAACAATGTCTGAACCAGCAAGTCAGGCTAGTCGCTGGTTTAAGGGATATGAAGCTAGTTTAAGGGATGTGAAGCTGGTGTAAGATAAAATGTAACGGTTTATGCCAATTTAGCTAGCACTCTGGTTTACATTACAGTGAGTGCTAGCTTGCTGGGTAAGCGAGCGCAAAATATTCCCAGCAGCTAAATGAATACGCTTGAGCCTAACCCAATAATTGATCAGCCACAAATGGGTTATGTTGACGCTCTTCTTCAAAAGTCGACATAGGGCCATGACCGGGTATAAAGGTGACTTTTTCCCCTAAAGGCCATAATTTTTGAGTAATTGAGTGGATCAGTTGTTGATGGTCCGATTGCGGAAAATCGGTGCGGCCAATGGAGCTTCTAAATAGCACATCACCAACCCATGCAAGGTTTGATTCATTAGAGTGAAACACCACATGCCCTGGCGTATGACCGGGACAATGCACTACCGATAAACGCTCTTCACCAATGCTCACTTCATCGCCTTCGTTTAAATATTGGGTCGGTTCAAACGAGTCAACATGCGCAAAACCAAAGTTCTGGCTTTGCTTTGCCAGCCCTTGTAACCAAAATTGATCAGCGATATGCGGGCCAATGATAGGAATATTAAGCTGATTAGCCAGTGTTTTCGCACCGCCAACATGATCAATATGGCCATGGGTTAATAGGATCTTATCTAAGCTAAGACCTAACTTATTCACTTCAGTAATAATACGCTCGATGTCACCACCGGGATCGACAACTGCCGCCAGTTTGGTTTTTTCACACCAAATAACACTACAATTTTGTTGAAACGGGGTGACTGGAATGATTTGGTACTTCATTACTTCTATCCTCAAATTGAGAAAATACTCGCGACCAAGTTATTATGCGTTAAAGCTTAATAAAATGTTTGATCTATCTATAAGAATCAAAAAATAAAACCAATTAGTTGGCTTGAATACAAGTATTTTCACTGAGCTTGTATCGCAGCCCAAACAAATGAATGATTTAACATCACCACTTCATTTAATTAGCATCATATTTTCATTGTGACCAAGGACTAACCTTCATACAATACTACCTTTCTGAACTCTATTTTCACAGGCACACCATGCAAATTGACAGTATTCTTTCTGGGATCGTTTCCACAAAACACTTTTTTAGCGTTCCATTAGATTATCAGCAGCCCGAAGGTGAGCAATTATCAATTTTTGTTCGGGAAATCGTCAGTACAGAAAACCAAGAGTTGTCCTTACCCTATTTAGTGTATTTTCAAGGTGGACCGGGCTTTGGTGCAGTGCGCCCAATTGAAAATAGTGGCTGGATAAAACGCGCCCTAAAAGAATATCGAGTGCTGTTACTTGATCAGCGCGGCACCGGTCTTTCAAGCTTACTAAATAGCGCCACACTGGCGCATTTAACCGCGCAAGAACAAGCCGATTATGTGTGCCACTTTAGAGCTGATAACATTGTTCGTGATGCTGAGGTGATCCGAGCTAAATTAACAAATAATCAGCCATGGAGTATTTTAGGCCAAAGTTTTGGCGGATTTTGTGTTTTACGCTATTTAAGCGCAGCGCCACAGGCACTGACTGAAGCCTTTATCACAGGTGGGATCCCATCATTAACCCGCCAAGCAGATGATGTTTATCAAGCGACCTATAAACGGGTACTTGCCAAAAACACTGATTTTTATCATCGCTTTAAAGATGCTGAGTCATTAACAGCAGAACTGGCTGACTATATTGCAGAAAATGACGTTTATCTGGCCACAGGTGAAAAACTCACCGTTGAGATGCTACAACTGCTAGGGGTTAATATTGGGATGGAGCAAGGCCCTGAAGCCATCTATTACCTACTTGAACAAGCCATGATTGATACTGCCCAAGGCCGCACAATCAACCCGCTATTTTTACATCAATTTAGTCAGTTTTTAGATTACAACACCAACCCAATTTTTGCGTTATTACACGAATCGATTTATTGCCAGCAGTTTCACCAACAAGGGGCTAATTGGTCAGCCCATAGAGTCAGAGCGCAGTTTCCTAAATTTAATTATCAACAAGGGCAGCGCTTACTGTTTACTGGCGAGATGATTTATCCATGGTTCTTTGAGCAATTTAACCAGTTAAAGCCTCTCAAAGAGGTGGCAGAAATCATTGCGAAAAAATCAGATTGGAGCAATTTATATGATGTGGACGTGTTACTGCAAAACACCGTCCCGGTCACCGCGGCTATTTACAGTGAGGATATGTATGTTGATATGAATTACAGCCTTGAAACTGCGCAGCTAGTGAATAACCTCAGCTACTGGATAACATCAGAATATGAGCACAATGGCATTCGTATGGATGGCGAGCATATTTTAGATAAGCTCATTTCATTGAGCCGTAAAAATAGCATTCGATAACAAATGTAATTCAATGTTCAGTTTTAAATTGATTAATATTGAAGTCGATCACACTCCACAACACGTCGACAGATTAAATTAATCTTCAGTTAAGTAAGTTCGGCCATAATCTAGCCTGTTCCGCCCTTTATGTTGTGAACTAGTGAATTTTTATGAGTAAACCTTAATTCGGTTTACTCATTTTTTTTACCTAAAATTCCGCTATTCCCTTTAAGAACAATCGAGTGCGAGCGATGCAATACCTGTATCCGATGATGTATTCATACAAACTCTCTTGTATCGGCTTATTTACTCGAGCTGCGCTTACGGGAAGTTTTCGCCGTAGAGGTTTTGCTTGCTGCACCTTTGCGCTTATAGCCACTACTGGCGCGGCGTTTTTTATAGCCTGGCCCTTTAATGCCCTCAAGCGCAGTAGGTAATTGATTTGAAGCTTGCTCAATCAACTGCTGTAATTGCGCTAACAATGGCTCCATAAAGGCATCATACCTAAGCTGCTTTTGACTAATGGCATCAAGGCTACTTTCCCACAGCGCAGTCATGTCGGGAGTGGTGGCGGTTTCAGGTAATGAATGTATCAAGCCAACGCCAACAGGGGTGGCAATGATTGATTTGCCCTGCCTTAATAAATAGCCGCGGTTAAACAGTAATTCAATAATGCCAGCTCGGGTTGCTTCGGTGCCCAAGCCATCAGTGTCTTTTAGGATCTTCTTCACTTCAGGGTTAGTGACATAGCGATTGATCCCCGTCATGGCGCCAAGCAAGGTCGCATCAGTAAAGTGTTTTGGCGCTTGAGTGATTTTTTCTAGTAATTCACCACGCTCACAATGGAGTTGTTGGCCTTTTTTAAGCGGCGGTAAAGTCGCTAAATTGTCGTCATCACTGCCATCTGCATTATCTTTACCCTGCATTTTCGCAAACAAACACTTCCAACCTAAAGACAGTTCTTGCTTAGCTTTAGTGGTGAACAAGCCACCCGCAATGATCACTTCAACTTGGGTTTCATCATAAATATAGGCGGGGTAAAACTGAGCTAAATACTGCCGTGCAATATGAGAATATAACTGCGACTCTTTGGCTGATAAGTTTGCCAAATTAGTGGTTTTTTCAGTGGGGATTATCGCGTGGTGAGCATCCACTTTACTGTCATTCCAAGCTTTGGACTTAAGCTTGGCATTAGGAGCATCTGCTTTAGCGGTTAAACCGGCATCATTAC
Organism: Shewanella sp. UCD-KL21; assembly: GCF_001957135.1. GTDB lineage: Bacteria > Pseudomonadota > Gammaproteobacteria > Enterobacterales > Shewanellaceae > Shewanella. The sequence continues at coordinate 243,105 of NZ_MPHK01000002.1, forward strand.
TTAATACTGCGCGAATAACTTGCGGCGCAAGGCCATGTTGCTCAGCAGGTAAATAGCGGCTATCTGAGCGCGGATACGTAATTAATTTATGTCTTTCATATAGACTCTGACAGGTATCAAGCACCTCTTTCGCGCTCATGCCAAAACGCTTGGCCGCATCTATTTGCAGGCTAGATAAACTATATGGCAATGGCGGGTTTTGACGCTTATTTTTTGACTCAAGCTTAGTCACTTCAGCAGGTTTATTGGTTATCCGTCCCACCACATTTTCAGCTAAGCCTTTGGCGAGCACTCGCCCTTCTTCATCCATATATGGCTGGCATGCTTCACTGGGTTTCCACTTAGCCGAAAAGCCTTCTTGGTTATCTGTCAGTAAATGCGCCAGTACTTCATAAAAAGCTTTGGGCTGAAAATTGGCAATTTCTTCATCTCGCTTTACCACTAACCCCAGTACCGGGGTTTGCACGCGGCCAACAGACAATACTCCCTGATAACCTACTTTTTTGCCTTGAATGGTATAAGCGCGGGTCATATTCATGCCATATAGCCAATCTGCGCGGCTGCGGGCTAAGGCTGAGGTAGATAAGGGCACAAACTCTTTATTGGTGCGCAATTGCCCTAACGCGCGTTTAACGGCCGAAGGGTTAAGATCGCTAATAAGCAGGCGCTGAGTTTTAGCAATCTTATCGGCCTTTACACCAGCATAGGAAATCACTTCATCCACCAGCAACTGCCCTTCTCTATCAGGATCGCCCGCATTGACTAAGCTCGACGCTTGCTTGATGAGCTTTTTTAAGGTGCTCAATTGTGAGCGAGTATTCGTTTTCGGTTTTAACTGCCATTTACCCGGCACTATGGGTAAATGAGCTAATTGCCATGATTTAAAAGCGGGATCATAAACGTCAGGCTCGGCTTGCTCTAACAAATGCCCTATACACCAAGACACGCAATCACCATTGGCGCTCATGATAAAACCATCACCTTTTTTATGGGGCTTTGGTAATACATCGGCAATCGCACGACCTAAACTGGGTTTTTCAGCAATATAGAGGATCATAGAATTAGCGGCTTATTTAAAACACTGTATGAAATTACAGTGTAATTTAGCGAATAGCAAAAATAAGTGCAACTGTTAATGCAATGGCAGGTTCCTTAGAAAGATAATCTGCCACGCAAAATACTAGGCTGAAGCATCAAACACCACGCTTATAAGGCGCTAAATTTAACCAAAAACAACCAATAAAAATTTACTTTAAATTGTGATCTTAATGCAAAAACACTTCGTGATATTAAGTTTAACTTCAGAATAACCCGCTAGGCGAGATACATTCAAGTTGCTGAATATAAAGAATTAAACCAGGAACACCCCTAATTTGTGACCGAGTCAACAGTTGCTAAGCAATCTTTACATTACGCTCCAATTGCCCATTAAGAGGTAAATAAAAATATTTTGGAGTATGAGATGAAATTAGTAAGCAAATGTCGTGTTGCTTTACTTGTTGCCGCAGCACTGGGGATGAGTGCTTGTAATGACGGTAAAGATGGTAAAGATGGCCTACCTGGCGAGCCTGGCGCGCCTTGGGTACCACCAGTAGTGACCACATCAGCAGTAGCAAAAGTCATGGAATGGCAATATGCCGATGGCGTAGTCAATGTTGAATTTTCGGTTGAGAACCAAGATGGGCTTCCAGTAGAAGATTTAGATAAAGTCCAGTTAATGTCAACAATCAAAAATGAAGCAGGTTTACTTGCTGACACTGTTGATGTGACTTGGGTTGCGGGTGATGATAACGCACCAGGTACCTTGACCCATGCTGGTGAGGGTATTTATAACCTTTCTATGCCACATGAAGCGGCCACGTCGGAGTCAATTGGTACTGGTTATATTCGTCCAGGTAATGGCGCAAATGGTATGCCACGTACTAAGCGTGTGATGTTTACTAAGAACGATAATTATGCACAAGTGAGCACCACTGACGATGCTAAATGTGTGGCTTGTCACGGTGAATTTGAAGATGCGACAGGCAACGCAACGTGGGGTTGGCATCAGCATCACCATGCAATCGACAATGACCAAGAAGTTATTGTTGTTGAAGCATGTCTAGTTTGTCACACTCAAACTGAACAAAAAGATGGCGGCTGGGCAAATAACACTATGGCAATGCTGGGTCATGGTTTGAAATATATTGATGGTGTTAAACAACCTTCTGGCCACGAAGCATTAGCTAAGAGAATGTCCTCAGAAGATCAAAGTAAGAGTGCTTACTCAATGGATAAGTACCGCTGTTCAACGTGTCACATTGATGATGTGGTATTTACAGCATCTCTCAATGGCTGTACGACTTGTCATGCTGATTTACAAGATGCAGATAAAGATTTAGCTGTTAATCACAGTAACTTTACCGATCTTGATTGTGCAAGCTGTCACAATCAGTACCAACATAAACATGAAAATGGTGCAAACCGTGATGAAGCATTAAACCGCTATAACTTTGAAGTTATTTCTGTTGTTCGTAGTGAAGATAAAGCGACGATTGAAGTCACTGCAAAAGCGACTGATAGCGAAGGTAAGGTTGTTGATATCTTAGCAATCGAAGCCACAGATGCACAACCAGCAGGTTGGGCTACTGTCATGAAAAACGGCGAGGCAATGTTGCCTGGTCGTGACGCAGGACATGTAGCACGTTCTATATCGACTCGTGCTGGCGACGACAATACCACGGTTTATATCATCGAACACGCTCTACCATATGAAGAAGGTGAAGTATTATTTGGTGGTGTCGATGGTAGTGTTCATTACACTCATCGCTGGGGATACCCTGCTAAAGCACCTATTTCAGTATCAAACGTTAAAGACGTACGTCGTACTAGCTCTGACGGTCTAAAGTGTCTTTCTTGTCATACTGAAGGTCTAGATGGGCACGGTAGTAAGCGTGGTGGCTTCGATTTAGGCGGTGACTCATGTGTACAATGTCATTCCGCTTATAACTGGGAACCTGCTAAAGAAGGTGAAGATTATGCGATGGCATGGGGACCATTGGTTCATAACATGCACTTTGGTGACTACAAAAAAGGCCGTGGCCTAAATGATATGCCAACCACAGACACAGGCATGCCGGTAGACTGTCAAGCTTGTCACACCGGTCAAATTGACCTTGATGACGTAGTGCCAGCGGTTGTGTTAAACGGTATGGATGAGAGCAGTGTTTACGGTATTACAGCCATTACCGCTAACTGTTCTACATGTCACACGGGTGACTCTGCTAAAAACCACATGATCCAACAAGGTGGTGATTTCAATGTGGCTATCACGCCAGAAGCTGATATGCACACGGGTGAAAGTGGCGACTTTGCCGTATTTAACCCTGCACCTATCACAGAATCATGTTCTGTATGTCACTCCCCAGCACGACTTGCAGAAGCTCATAATTATTAATATTTTTAATTAATGAGTTGATTTTGATTCATCATCAATAAACCGAGCAAAATGCCTGAAATTATTCAGGCATTTTTTTGGCTTTAATTTACCTACAACAACGTTGCTTTAAGCCGTTACTATTTTATTTAATAAGCCTATTTTATAAACTCATTTGATAAACCTAGTTTATTAACCTAGTTGATTAACCTAATTAATAGACCCACTCAATAGCCCTTTTACTGCTAATTTCTTGCTTAAAAACTAATGCCCTCGCTTACTGTTCTTTAATACCTGCTCTAATGGGTTATAGCCATCAGGAACGGGGACCAAGGCATTTTGTTTCTCATACTCGCCATAGGCGTTAATCAATTCATTGACTAACTTAGGCATTTTTGTCGCGAGATTATTCATTTCAGATGGATCAATACTAATATCATAAAGCTCCCAATCACCATTTCCTTTTGGTGCAGGGTTTTTAGACAGCTTGTATTTCCCTTGGAAAACCGCGCTACTGCCGGCAAGTTCGTAACCGATAATGGCATCATCGGCATGAACCTTCTCTTGTTTTCCGGTTAATACTGGCCAAGCGCTGGTGCCATCAGGGGTATGCACCTTTTTACCTTTATAGCTGCCATTAGGTTTTTCAACACCAGCAACTTCCAATAAAGTGGGATAAATATCTTTTACAAAGGCAAAGGTATTAGTTCTTTTACCGGCAGGAATACTACCAGGGAAACGCGCTATAAAAGGCACTCTTAAACCACCTTCGGTTGAAAAGGTTTTGTAGTAACTATTTGGGGTATTTGCCGCTGCAGCCCAGCCTGGACCATAATCCGCATAAGAGCCTTTTTGACCCATTTTGGAGTAATCACCCTTGTAATCTTCCATATAGGTATAAGGATAGTTTTTTTGATACCAAGGGCGATAATCATCTTTGGCAGACAGTAAATTAGGGTCGGTGCCGTTATCCGCCATAAAGATGATTAAGGTATTATCCAGCTCACCTATCTCCTTTAAATAAGCCAATAATTTACCAATATTGTGATCCATATTATCGGCCATACCGGCATAGGTTTGCATCCGTCGAGCATTAAACTTTTTCTCTTCTGCGGTTAATTTGTCCCAATCCGGCAGTTGCCAGTCTTCAAATGAGGTTTTTTCAAACTGTTGATCGAGTTGCACCGTCTCAGGAAATAGTCCCATGGCTTTTTGTCTTTTTAAACGAGCCTCACGCATCGCCGACCAGCCGGCATCATAAACACCGTTGTATTTATCAATAAACTCTATGGGTGCTTGATGAGGGTAATGTACTGCTTGGTATCCCAGCCAAGCTAAGAAGGGTTTGCCGTCTTTTCGGTTGGATTCAATATTATCGATAATACGCTGGGTATAAAAATCAGAGGAGTAATAGTCTTTGGTGGGCAGTTTAACTTCTTTGTCATTTTCAAAATAATGAACGCGTTCATACATTGGTGCGTAAGGCATTTCGACCCAATTATCAGCGCCGCTTTCAGCTAAAGCGAAAGACTGATCAAAGCCGCGCGCATAAGGAATTGACTCCTTGTTACTGCCCAAATGCCATTTACCCGCCATGTAAGTATGATAACCCGCATCGCGCAGCACGGTTGCAACTGTCACCACACTGGTATTTAAATAGCCTTCGTAGCCAGGCTTGCCAAATTGGTTATCGGCCATGATTTCATGCATATTGCCTAAACCCGCTAAATGGTTATCTACCCCACTGATCAGCATGGTGCGTGTTGGTGAGCAGGTCGCGCCCACGTGGAAATTAGTAAAGCTCATGCCTTCGTTGGCTAAGCTATCAATATTGGGGGTTTCAATTTCACTGCCATAGGCACCGATATCGCTATAACCCATATCGTCTGCAATCAATATGAGAATATTAGGGCTTTTAGTGTCGCTTTTTTTATCACTGGCTCCCGCCTCTTTAGATCGCTCTACATTTTTGAGTACTGACTTCTCAGTTGTAATATCAATGGCCTTAGCTAGATTTATCGTTCCGACAGGTAGCACCAATAGCGCTATTAGTCCCAATTGTATTTTCATGTGTAATCTTCCTTAATTAGTGTAAAAGCTGTTAGCTAATGCTTTCAGAGGCTGAATTTGCACACCATGACTGAAACTAACAATGAATAGACTGCAGATAATGTTTTCGCTGACAGGCAACCTACTTGGTTAAACCAGAGCATTCACAGTAGCAACATGAAAAAGTCGAAACAATCAGTCTTTTGTATACATAGGAAACAGTGCTTATCATTGAGTGAATTGATTACTCGCAGATATAAGTGAGGTGATTGAACGTTTTTGGAGGTATTTATAGCATTTAGTATGGCGCATAAAAAAGCCAGCGAGATGCTGGCTTTAATCAGTTACTTAGAAAGTATCTTTTTAGAAAGTATCTTTTTAAAAAGTATCGTTTATGGATGACAAACGTTATGCATTTCTAAGTTGGTGCCAATGTCTTTATTATTGGCTTTGGCATCATCATTTCTAAGTTGAGTGAGGTGATCCAAGTACGCTTGATCAACATCGTTAGTGATGTAGTTTCCATCAAATACTGAGGTTTCAAAGCGCTTAATTTCTGGGTTTTCCATTCCAACCGCTTCAACCAAGTCTGATAAGTCTTGGAAGATAATCCCATCAGCGCCAATGATTTTAGCAATTTCATCAGCATCACGACCATGAGCAATCAACTCATTGGTGGTTGGCATATCAATACCATAGACATTCGGGAAGCGAATTTCAGGTGCTGCTGAAGCAAAGTACACTTTTTTAGCACCAGCTTCACGAGCCATTTCGATAATTTGCTCAGAGGTGGTACCGCGTACAATTGAATCGTCCACTAGTAATACGTTCTTACCGGTAAACTCAGTTTTAATGGCGTTTAGTTTACGACGAACAGACTTTTTACGCTCTTGCTGACCCGGCATAATAAAAGTACGACCAATATAGCGGTTTTTAACAAAACCTTGGCGATATGGCAGATCCATTCCACGAGCAATTTCGAGGGCAATATCACACGAGGTTTCAGGAATTGGGATCACCACGTCAATATCATAATCTTCCCATTCTTTTTGAATTTTGGCGCCTAATTTAGCCCCCATGTTTACACGGCTGGCATAAACTGACACTTTATCAATGCTCGAGTCTGGACGAGCAAAATAAACGAATTCAAAAATACAAGGTGCATAGCTTGGCTCAACCGCACATTGGCGAGTAAATAGTTGACCATCAAGTGAAATATAAACCGCCTCACCTGGCGCAACGTCGCGCATCACTTCAAAGCCAACGGCATCTAATGCCACTGATTCAGAGGCGACCATGTATTCGGTACCTGTTGGAGTTTCGTTCTTACCAAGTACTAAAGGACGGATCCCAAATGGGTCACGAAATGCCACTAAGCCTTGGCCAATAATCATCGCCGCTGCAGCGTAAGCACCGCGAGTTTGTGCATGTACTTTTGCTATTGCATCAAAAACTTCATCAGCGCTTAAGGTTAAGCTGCGGGTTTCTTGCAGCTCATCAGCTAGCAAGTTTAATAGCACTTCAGAATCTGAGGTGGTATTTACATGACGGCGCTTTTTGATCAGTCCTTCAGCAAGCTCAACTGTATTCGTCAAGTTACCGTTATGGGCTAAGGAAATACCAAATGGTGAGTTAACATAGAATGGTTGTGCTTCAGAGGCGCTCGAGCTACCTGCTGTTGGATAACGTACGTGTCCAATACCTGCATTACCTTGAAGGCGTTGCATGTGTTTGATTTCAAATACGTCTTTAACGAGTCCATTAGCCTTACGTAAACGAAATGCATTTTTGTCCACGGTCACGATGCCTGCAGCATCTTGACCACGGTGCTGAAGCACGGTCAACGCATCATAAATGGTTTGATTAACCGATGACAGACCAACTATTCCGACGATACCACACATGGGTAAGCTTCCTCATTGTAAGATGTTTTATATTTATATTTATATTTTGGGTACAAAGCTGGAGGTATTTTCCAGATAGTCAAAAAACCACTGAATAACCACACCAAATTGGGGTACAAGCTCTGAATCCGTCCACCAGTCTTGACTTGAAGCACCGGTAAACGCATCCAGAAAAAATAATATTGCGCTGACGATTAACGCCCCGCGAAGCGCGCCAAAGCACAAACCTAATACGCGATCTGTACCTGATAAGCCGGTTTTTGACACCAGTTGGCCTAATATGTAATTAACTAAGGCACCAAGAATGAGAGTAGCGATAAATAAAATGGCAATGGCAACGCCATTTCTAAGCATTTCATCATTCATCTGCGTTAGGTGAACAGCGAGATCTTGATAAAATTGGCTGGCAACAAAGAAAGCAGCGAACCATACCACTAGCGACATGGCTTCTTTGGCAAATCCGCGTATCAAACTGATAACAGTTGATAGGCCGATGATAATGAGAATAGCGTAATCAATCCAAACCATTGAGAGAGGGATCCGGTATAGATGTTAAGACGGCGCGATTCTAACAGAGACTGAAAAGTTTCACACCTCTAGCAGAATAAATTGACTGTGCGCTGAAAAAAACAATAATGAATGGTTAGTTTTCTAGGGGATTGTATTGCACAATCTTGCCTTGAAGACCGGTTATTTTTTGTATTTTTTGTTGATAACTTTTCAGTTTATCTGCTGAGAGTTCAGGGCCGACAAACACTTTTGTTAAAGAGCCATCAATCGGTTTTGCCGGTAATGTATAAGCGGTAAAACCATTAGTGCGTAGCTTTTGAACTAGGCCCTCAACATTTTTAGCGTTATTAAAACCACCCAGTTGCAAGGTAAATCCCGCTTTGATGGGCTGAGCTTGTTTTATGGCTGATTTAGCAGTTTCAGGCTTTGAGGTGACTGCTGTTGATGCATTTGAGGTGTTGGCGCTTGTGACTGACTTTGTTCCACTGTCAGTTTTAGTCGCTGGCTTAGTGCTGGTTTTTTCTGAAACTTGAGCTAAGTCTTGGGTTGCTGCAATCTCTTCAACTTCAAAGGTTTCAGGAGTGTAACCCTCGCCTATTTGATCGCCGGCTTGCTCAGTAATCACTGGACGTAAAGGAATTTCTGTAAATTCTTCAACTTGGCGCTGCTTTTTACCGTCTAATAAATCAGGTAAAAATATAACCCCAAGAGCAACGATCACTATGGTGCCAACTAAACGGTTTTGAAATTGACCAGACAAATCTTTATCCCTTTTTTAATAATTCACTAAACGCTGCCACAGTGTAAAATGAGCCAAAAACAATTACTACATCATCTGCATTTATATTTGACTTAATACTGCGCCAAGCCAAATCCATTGACTCAAATTGTGATGCAGACAAGCTTGTATTTAACTGCTTGGCTAATGTTTTAGCATCATTTCCGCGCTCAACCGATAATGAAACAAAGTTCCATTCATCAATACTGTCTTCAAGCTCCTTTAACACTGCTGCGGCATCTTTATCTTTTAACATACCGCACAAGGCAATAATGCGCGCAGGCTTAAAGCCTTGCAGTTGCGTAGCAAGGTATTTAGCGGCATGGGGATTATGCGCTACATCAACCCACACTTGTGGTTGATCTAATACTTGCTCAAAGCGACCTGATAAGCTGGCATTGGCAATGCCCTGTTTAATATCGTTATCACTGAGCTGTGGAAAAGCCTGCTCAATAACAGCAATGGCTGTGGCGGCATTGGCTAAAGGTAATCTCGGTAATGGTATCGCCTCTATGCTGCGATTAGCACTACAATAGTGCCAAGTAGCGCTGTTATCAGTGCTAGTGTTATTTGTGCTAGTGTTATTTGCAATAGCATAGCTAAAGTCTTTATTAACACCATAAGCATGCGCATTAATCGCTTGGGCATATTCAATGATGGAATTCGGGCAATCAGGTTCACCAATCACCGCTAAGCGCGAAGCTCTAAATACTCCAGCCTTTTCACGGCCAACTAATTCTCTGGTATCGCCTAGGTACTCTTGATGGTCAATATCAATCGAGGTAATGACACTGACGTCAGCATCGATAATATTGGTCGCATCTAAACGGCCACCTAAGCCCACTTCCAGTAAAATAATCTCAGGTTTAGCCCGCTTGAAAATATATAAGCCGGTTAAGGTGGCAAATTCAAAAAAGCTTAATGAGATCTCAGCGCGGGCTTGCTCAATGGCACTAAAGGCTTCAATGATTTGCGCATCAGTCACATCAATATGATTAAGCCTTACACGCTCGTTAAACTTAACTAAGTGCGGCGAGCTATAAACCCCAACCGTTTTACCGGCTTGCAAAAATACCGCCTCAAGCATGGCGCAAGTGGTGCCTTTGCCATTGGTTCCGGCAACGGTAATCACTTTAGACTCAGGTAAGGACAATAGACTTAAACGCTCAGCAACAGCGGTGACTCGGGTTAAACCCATGTCTATTTCAGTGGGGTGAATCGATAATAAATAATCTAACCATTGGGACAAGCTAGCATCTTGTGCAGGCTTAACGGTTAATTGCGTGTCATTATCTGTCTTCATTGTATCCCTTTTGAATTTGTCCCAAGCTCACATTGTTGTTTCGTAAATTGTTGTTTCGTTAACAGTAAAAATGCGACTATTAGCGTTCAGTGCCAGCTAAGTGTCTAATCTTGCATAAATAGCGGCCCCATTGGCGGCTTAGGTAAGTTGTAGTGCTCTGGGTAAGTCACATCCACCAGATATAAGCCATTGGGCTTTGATGTCGGCGCGGCAAACTTTCTATCTTTTAATGCGAGAAGTTCGTTAACCCACTCAACTTTTTGATGAGACTGGCCGATTTCAAGTAAAGTGCCAACAATATTACGCACCATATGATGCAAAAATGCATTGGCTTTAATATCGATAATAATGAATGTACCTTGGCGAGTGACATTAACAAACTCAATGGTTCTTACCGGACTATGGGCTTGGCACTGTAATGCTCTGAAGCTGGTAAAGTCATGTTCACCAACAAACAATTGCGCGCCTTGATGCATCAAATTGTGATCAAGTGGGTAGTGATAATGGGTTAAGCCCTTATTTAAAATACCCGGTCTAAATTCACTGTTATTGATAATATAACGATATCGGCGTGCAGTCGCTGAAAAGCGAGCATGGAAAGTGTCATCCACTTCTTTCGCCCAGCGTATGGCAATATTATCAGGTAGCTTGGCATTAACGCCTAATGTCCACGCTGACATCGCTCGATTAGCTTGAGTATCAAAATGTATGACTTGACCTGTTCCATGTACCCCAGAATCTGTACGTCCCGCACAGATAATTTCAATCGGTTCATTGGCAATTGATGATAACGCCGCTTCGATTTGCGCTTGCACAGAATCAACTTCTTTCTGTCTTTGCCAACCAAAATATTGACTACCATCGTATTCGACGCCTAAGGCCACACGCATTGATTAAACCCTCTAATTTTAAGAGCGCGCATTTTATAACAAATTAACTGAATATGTAATGTAAAAGCGCTGCCCACAGCTTGAGTTTATATTCCTGAAACAAAAACGGCGCAGTTAACTGCGCCGTTTTATGCACTTTATGATTAGCTTATATCATTCAGTAGTTTTGCGGCTTCACTTTGTTGGCGTTCATTACCGTCAATTTTGACTTCAGTGAGTAATGCTTTGGCAGCATCTTCATCTTCAATCTCAATGTAGGCACGGGCCAGATCTAATTTGGCATTAACTGAATTTTCTTCGTCATCAACATCAATCATTTCCGCATTGCCAATAAGGGCATTAACTTCGCCCATATCCACTTCAACATCTTTGTACTGATCGCTTACTTCGACTATTTCATCGGCATCATTTAATAATACGTCGATATCGATGAAACCGTTTTCTTGCTCAAAGGTATTAAGAGTCTCTTCAGATGGTGTTGATTGCTTTTCTTCAGCGTCAAGGGCGGCAAGGGCTTCATCAACAGTTAAATTATCTTCAGTCAGTGAATAACTGCCATCATCTGCACTATTGACGTCATCAGCACTATTGACGTCATCAGCACTATTGACGTCATCAGCACTATCAACATCATCTTGATTGCGGGCTTGTTTAAATAATTCTGACTCCCAATCTAATTTGGCCGGCTCAGCTTTTTTTGACTTTAGATCATCAAAAAAGCCTGACTCTTTTGGCTCAAATTCAGGGTTTTCATTAAGCTTGCTGTCATAGTCTGTGTCTGTGTCTACCGCAGCATCAGTTTCAACTAACTCATCATCAATGGCAGACAAGCCTGCCAGCATGTTATCAAACTCAGCTTCTGAGCCTCTTTCGTCCTCCGAAAACTCATCGATTGAAAATAATGGCGGTTCATCATCCTCGGCGAGCTTATCGACATCAAAGTCTGCCAATAACGCATCAAGATCGTCGGCATCTGTATTGCTATCGTTATTAGACTCTGTTGATTTCTCAGCCGCTAATAACTGGTTAACGAGGGGATCATCGTGCTGATCATCATCTAGGCCAAGAGTGACATCATCACCAGAGGCAAATGTTAGTGGCTCGGCTTGGCGCGTATCTGTATCTGCAAGGCTGGCTTCTGGCTCATTATTCATGTCAGCAAGCAAGGCATCTAAATCGGCATCTGATGTGGTGGCGTGTTCGTGCTCGCCTTGTTCCTGCTCAAGCTCGGCGGCAATTTGCGCGGCGAAATCATCTGCCCCAGTAAATGACTCTTCAGGCTCTGCTGTCTGTTGAGGTAACTCGGTTTGTGTTTCTAAATCTGAAATAAGTGAGTCAAGATCGCTATTGTCGCTATCAATTTCAAGTTCTGATTCAATTTGGGCTAGCTCAGAAGCTAATTGCGGCTCGACATCGACATCTGAAGTGGCTAGCGGAGTAAACTCTTTTTCAGGATCGACTGTTGCCAGTAACTCATCAAGGTTCTCGCTGTCATCTAATGTCGTGGCAACATCACTTTCTAATTCAGCTGCAATTGCGGCAGAAAAATCTTCTGCCTCTTCAACATCATCAGTAACGTCGATGGATGCAAGTAAGGCGTCAATATCATCAACTGAATCATCAACTGAATCATCAACTGCGCTATTGGCAGATTCATCAGCCTGTGTATCGACAACATTTGATGCTTCAGGCGGTATACCAAAGTCAGCCATTAAGCTGTCGATATCATCTTGGGTATCGGTTTGAGTTAATTCAGCTGCTTGTTCAAAGCTTGGGTTGGCTTCATTGTCTGCTTCTGCTATAGGCTCATCTGCTGGTAAATCAAAGTCTGCCAGTAAACTGTCGATATCATCTTGAGTATCGCTTTGAGTTAATTCAGCTGCTTGTTCAAAGCTTGGGTTGGCTTCATTGTCTGCTTCAGCAATAGGCTCATCTGCTGGTAAATCAAAGTCTGCTAGTAAACTGTCAATATCATCTTGGGTATCGGTTTGAGTTAATTCAGCTGCTTGTTCAAAGCTTGGTTTTGCTTCATTGTCTGCTTCAGGTGTAGGCTCATCTGCTGGTAAATCAAAGTCTGCTAGTAAACTGTCGATATCATCTTGGGTATCTGTTTGGCTGACTTCTGCTGCTGGCGTTTGTGCTAAGTTAGCAATTTCAGATCCGCCATCTAATTCACGGCCTGCTTTACTTCCTGCTTCAATGCCTGATTCGGTAATAGCTTCATCTGCTGGTAAATCAAAATCGGCCAGTAAACTATCTAAATCTTCTTCATCTGTTTGTTTAACTTCTGCTGATTCATCAAGCCCCTCAAGTAAGCTTTCAAAATAGTCTCCTTCGTCTTCCATAGACGCCAATTCGCCTTCTTGCTCATCCATGGCTTCTGACCACAAATCATCTAGGGAGGTGCCTTCAGCTATTTGTTCGCTAGCCTTTTCATCTTCGATATACATATCAACATCGTCAGCACCATCTAAAGATAATTGCGTTTCGTTGGTGATATCTAGATCCAGCAAATCTTCTGTAGAGTCGTCTTCATCTAAATGAATCGCTAAGTCATTGAGATCGTCAATATCATCCGTAACGGCCAATGATTCAGCCACTGCCGCTTGTGGGCCTGCCATTGAGGCTAAGGATTCTGAACTTGTTTCAGCTTGAGGTGTTTCATTGATGCTTTCACCCTGCTCATTTTTACGGCGCATCAGCCAGAAAACAATCAGGAATAGTATAATAAGCGGTAATGCCGCGATAACGGCAAGCAATATCATGTTGTCAGCAATTGACCGCCAAAAGTTAGTTGGCTGCTCAATTACTGTTGGCTTAGCATTTTCAGCAACCAATAGCGCGTAGGCAGCTTCAAGTTCAGTGTGATTTTCAGAAAGTAGTTGTAACTCTTCTTGTGAGAGAGAAAGCTGCAAAGACAGCTCTTGTATCTTCGCTTTTAAGGCTGCGTTGTCGGCATCCTTAATCATTAACATATCTTCTGAACGGGCTAATTCATCGGTTAAAGATAAACTTTTACTCTGTGCGTTCTCGAGTTTAACGGTTAACTCATCAATGAGAGGTTGGTTAACCTCGACTGTATTTTTAAGTGGTTTTTCAGCAACGATGGCTAACGGTTTTTGAGCTGAAGTTGCTTTCGTTTGCCCAGCACTTACCGCAGGCTTTTGCGACGCTTTGACAGTTACATTGGCATTAGCGAAGCGTTTATCATTATCTTCAGCCCGAAGCTTGGCATCCGCTTTTGAGATTTGCGCCATCACATCTGCAGAAGGGACTAGCAGCGTCATCCCTCGCTCTAAAGAATTATAATTATCACTGCTAAAGGCATGGGGATTAGCATCAAAAAGTGCCGCCATGACTTGGTATATGGTGATACTTTGATTGGGCCTAACCTTTTGGGCAATACTCCAAAAAGTGTCAGCTGAAGTTGTAGGACCATATTGACGGGCAACGATGGAATTGACTTCGCCGTTGGGGCCAGTAATTTTTAGCGTCTGAGCATGAACAGGCCCAACCGTAGAAGCAGCAGAAACAGCGGCCAAAGCACAGGCCATTATGCCGACAAAATAAGCAGTACGAAGAATCATCAATCTTTCCTTTGAGCGCTATGGGGTTGTCATCATGACAACTGGCTTTAGGCAATTGTATTTATTAGTTTTAGTATTCATAAGACTATAAACCAGATTTAATTACCCTGCTACTGTGAACCACGCGAAAACGAAAAAAGCCTGCAGGCTGCAGGCTTTTTAATCTAAATAGCTCTATTTAAGGGATATTATCGAATTAATAATAATCTCTAATTAAGACTTCGGCTATTTGAACACTGTTTAAAGCAGCACCTTTACGGATGTTATCGGCAGTCACCCATAAATTTATACCGTAATCATGAGAAATATCTTTTCTCACACGGCCAACAAATACTGGGTCAGTACCTGCAGAGTCTGTCACTACCGTTGGATAATCTTCATCATTTTCAAATAACACGATACCTTCAGCATCACGTAATACAGCTTTTACTTCTTCAGCTTCAACAGGTTGGCGAGTTTCAAGGTGCACAGCTTCTGAGTGACCATAAAAAACGGGTACACGTACCGCAGTTGGATTAACCACGATATCGTGATCACCAAAAATCTTTTGGGTTTCCCACACCATTTTCATTTCTTCTTTGGTGTAGCCGTTGTCCATAAACACATCAATTTGCGGTAATACGTTAAAAGCAATTTGCTTTGGGTATACCTTATTTTCAGCAGGTAAACCTTGAAGTAGTTTGGCCGTTTGACCCGCTAACTCTTCAATGGCTTGCTTACCTGAACCTGAAACTGACTGATAA
Organism: Shewanella sp. UCD-KL21; assembly: GCF_001957135.1. GTDB lineage: Bacteria > Pseudomonadota > Gammaproteobacteria > Enterobacterales > Shewanellaceae > Shewanella. Next base: position 258,284 of record NZ_MPHK01000002.1, read on the forward strand.
GTTGCCACGTTGATACGTGAAATACCAAATGCATCATAAATAGGCTTTAGCGCCACTAACATTTGAATGGTTGAACAGTTAGGGTTAGCAATGATATTACGATTACGGAAGTCTGCAATAGCCTGCGGATTAACTTCTGGTACCACTAATGGCACATCGATGTCATAACGAAAATGTGAGGTGTTATCAATCACCACACAGCCATGCTCTGCAGCAATCGGGGCCCACTTAGCTGATACGTCACCACCAGCGGAGAAGAATCCAATTTGAGCCGTGCTCCAATCGAACGTTTCCACATCTAGAATTTCGACTTGTTTACCATTAAAGCTAACGGTTTCACCTGCACTGCGGCTACTGGCTAATGGGTATAAGTTTGCAACCGGAAAGTTTCGCTCTTCAAGGATCTCAATCATAGTTTGACCCACTGCGCCCGACGCACCTAAAACAACAACATTAAATTCCTGTGACATAATTAACGCTCGACTCCTGAAAAACCTAATTTATAGACCCAATTTACCTTACAAGCACCCGTGTTGACTAGCGACAATGCACTAAATTCACGTCGATGAGTGTGATTTTTTCTCATATGATCGAAGCCATTGTGATTTAAAAAGGTTTTTCTAAATAATTCGTCATCATCGTTGAGGTTATAAACCAATCTAGCAAGGCTAAGTAACTGAGTTTCTGTTGGTTGCTCTGCCACGGATAATTGATTTAGAAAAAATGGCGGTAATAGGCTCGATACTGATTTATCATGGGGCAACTTTAGGATGTGACACAATTTTTCAAACAACATAAAGGTGCCTCGCGCTTTGCCTTCTAAGCTGTAGCCTGCAATATGGGGAGTGGCAAATTCAGCTAAAGGCACCAGTTCAGCCATTGGATGTGGCTCGCCTTCCCATACATCTAAAACCAGTTTTAAATCGTCACGTTGACGTTTAACTTTTATCAAGGCTTGGTTATCAATTACCTCGCCTCTGCAGCAATTTAATAACCAGGTATTTTCTCTTAGCTGCAGTAATCGAGCTTCATCGAATAAATACCAGGTTTTATCTGCGCCTTCTTTGGTGATTGGCACATGTAAACTGATGATATCGGCTTGCTCGATTATGGTATCTAATGACACGAACTGGCGTTCATCCGCAGCACTTTTTTGTAAAATAGGATCACATAACAGTACTTTCATGCCATAAGCGTTTAAGCACTTTTCTAATGCTGAACCGGTATTACCCGCACCAACAATGCCAACAACTTTATTTTTAATTGGCTGATTAAAGCGCTTAGCCAATTCAAGCATGGCGATAAAAGCATACTCGCCTACTGCTGTGGCATTGCAACCAGGGGCATTAGTAAAGGGGATATTACGCTGCTTAAGGTAGGTTAAATCAATATGGTCGGTACCTATAGTGGCACTGCCAACAAACATTAATTTGTTTGCTTTAGACAATAAGTCTTGATTGACCTTAGTAACTGAACGAACCAGCAGCACGTCAATATCAATCAGTTGCTCTGGCGCTAATAAGCGACCATTAACGCGCTCAATTGTCCCTAGGTGTCCAAATAAGGCTTCCACATAAGGCATGTTTTCATCGGCAACGATTTTCATAAGTGTAATTAGCCATAAATACTGTGAGTATCTGCTTATTCTATCAAGTTATTAGAATGCATAGGTATCAATGAATTAGAAATATTGTTTTTCGAGCTGGATTGAATAGTCTTGTGTAAAAATCGCTTTCATCTAGTTTAAAGGTCAAAAAAATCCACAAAAAAGCCTTCTCGTCTGTTGACGAGAAGGCTTTGATTACTTTAAACGAACGACTTATAAAGTCGCGGTAAAGCTTATTTATACTTACGCATAACCAAAGTGGCGTTGGTGCCACCAAAGCCAAAGCTGTTGCTCATCACAGTCGTTAGCTTAGCATCACGATACTCAGTGACTAAAGGAATACCAACGGCTTGTTCATCCAAGGTATCAATATTGATACTTGGTGCAATAAAGCTATCTTCCATCATCACTAAGCTATAAATAGCTTCGTGAACACCGGCTGCGCCTAATGCATGACCAGTCAATGATTTAGTTGATGCAACAGGTGGCATATCTGTCGGGAACACTTCACGCAAAGCTTCAAGCTCACGCACATCACCAACTGGAGTTGAAGTACCATGAGTATTGATATAATCGATTGGGGTATCAACATCAGCTAGCGCCATTTGCATACAACGCACAGCACCTTCACCTGATGGAGCAACCATGTCGTAGCCATCAGAAGATGCGCCATAACCGATGATTTCCGCATAGATTTTTGCGCCACGAGCTAATGCATGCTCTAACTCTTCAACGACAACAATCCCGCCGCCACCAGAGATAACAAAACCATCACGGTCAGCATCATAAGTACGTGAAGCCTTTTCAGGCGTATCATTATACTTAGTTGACAATGCACCCATAGCATCGAAGCCCATGGTTAGGGTCCAATCTAGTTCTTCAGCACCACCAGCAAATACCATATCTTGCTTACCCATTTGAATAAGCTCAGCCGCATGGCCAATACAATGTGCTGAAGTTGCACAAGCAGAACTAATTGAATAGTTCATACCTTTAATTTTAAACGGTGTCGCTAAACAAGCACTCGCCGTACTGGCCATAATGCGCGGTACAATATAAGGGCCAACACGTTTTACGCTTTTTTCACGTAAGGTATCAGCTGCTTGTACTTGGTTTTTAGATGATGCGCCGCCAGTACCGACCACTAAACCCACGCGATGGTGAGAATACTGCTCTTCTGTCAAATTAGCATCACTGATTGCTTCTTGCATTGCGATATAAGCGTAAGCTGCTGCGTCTCCCATGAAGCGTAATGCCTTACGATCAATATGCTCAGCAGGGTTTAATTTGATATCCCCCCAAACATGACTACGTAATTTCATTTCTTCAAATTGATCTGAATGGGTGATACCACTACGTCCAGCTTTCAATGACTCTGTCACTTCTTGCTTGTTATTACCGATGCTAGAAACAACACCTAAACCTGTAATTACGACTCTTTTCATTTTATGCTATCCATTTTGTACATGTCAGTACCTAATTTTGCTGTCGCAATGATATCCGCTTTAGATGAATAAAGTGGTCAGCTTTCAGCAAACACAGGTAAAATAATCTCAATTGAATCATTTTGAGTAACGAACTTTGACCAAATTAACCACTGACTTCCTTTTTATAGACCGAGATTGTGCAACATTTTCGGCCAAATATCCAAGTAGTTACTGTCAAAATCCTGATTATGCCTCTAGCATAAGGCATTATTATCAAACTGTCCTGTCTGATGCAGCAGTCTCAAATAAAACCTTATCGATTGCTCAAATAGGCTTCGGTATTGGTATGGAGCTAATGTCACTATGGCAATTATCTCTAAAAACAAACCAAAAAACACTGCTCAGCATATTTGAACCTAATCCAATAAATTCAGTTGAATTAGCCTCTTTACATCAACATCTTGATAAACAAGATCCATTTTATGAATTAGCCTTAGCCCTTCAGCAAGCTTGTATCGCCAAAATATCTGGCTGCCAAAGGTTGGTATTAGCCAAAGGTTTATTCACTGTTGATTTGTATTTCGGTTCATTGTTAGAAAATTGCCAAGGTATTCCCAACGCCGAAAAAATGTTGATTTCACACTGGCATTGCTTACCTGATACGATTACAAGCCAATATATCGATCAACACCTTAGTGAAAAGTTACTGTGGCAAATGGGCAGACTGAGTGAAGATACAGCCAACATTCACTATTTTGACTCTGCCAGTGACAATGATAACGCAACTCGCTTTAAACAACTGAGCCTATTAGCCAGCAAAACAGGCTTTGGCGTTAACAATATTTTTAACGCAAAAAGTGAATATCAACCAGATCCTCAAAAGCACGATATTATCGCCTTACAAGAGCGCCAAGCGCTGCGCCGCAGTACTGATAGCCATTACGCCTATTGCTTGAGCCCCTGCAGTGAACACCATCAAAGCAGTGACGACACTATCGCCATTATTGGTGGTGGTATAGCTGCGGCCCATTTGGCGTTATCACTGATTGAACGTGGGCAAAGTGTCACTATTTATTGCAAAGATAGCCAATTGGCTGATGGCGCATCGGGTAATAAGCAAGGCGCTATTTATCCCCTACTGACGCCTGATAACAATTTGATGAGTCAGTACTTTCAACAAGCTTTTTTATTCAGTCGCCGTAGGTTGCAGCAATTAACAGACTTAGGCCATCAAGTTGATCATCAATTTTGCGGGGTGTTACAAACTGGGTTTGATGAGCGCAGTGATGCCAGACTGAATAAAATTATGCTTGGTCAGCAGTGGCCAAAAGAAATCGCCTTTAGTGTTAATCCTGAGCAAGCAAATCAATTGGCAAAAATCGACATCAACAAAAATGGCTTTTACTATCCTTGGGCTGGTTGGATTTGTCCTTTTGAATTTGCCCAAGCAGCCATTAACCATGCCTGTTCAGTTGCAGAAAAAAATGGCTGCAAATTAGTGATTAAGCTTAACACTAAAATCAACAGCCTTGAGCGCGACAAAAGCTCAATACAAGACGACAAAGCGCCCTCCCAGCGTGCTTACTGGCAACTTAACGCCAGTCATGACAATGAGCAACATGATAGCTTTAAGCATAGTAAAGTCGTCATCGCTTCAGGGGCGCAATTAACTGAGTTTAAACAAACTAAGTCATTACAGGTCACAGGCTTTCGCGGCCAAGTGAGCCATATACCCACCCAAGGTGAACTGGCGCAACTTTCTACTGTGATTTGTGCCCACGGCTATCTCACCCCAAGTAATAATCAACGCCACTGCGTTGGTGCAAGCTATGTAAAGTCGCCCGATAATCTAGACTATTGCCCCACTGAGCAATTAGAAAACGCCCAAAAAATGCATCAGAGTTTTCCTGAGCGTAACTGGCTTAAAGATATTGATGTATCAGCTGCCAGCGCCAGAGTGGGCGTTAGAATGGTTACTCGTGATCATTGCCCTATGATGGGACTAGCCCCTAATGTTGAAGCCATTTATGCCCAATATAATCAGCAGCCATTAGAGCAACATCAGCATAGCGCCGCGAGCCGAAAATTTTGGCAGCAACACCAAGCGCCAAGCTATGATAATTTATTCATCTTGGGCGGACTGGGCTCAAGAGGCTTAAGTTCTGGGCCTTTAGCTGCAGAGGCATTAGCAGCAATGATATGCAATCACACGCCACCACTTAGCTATGACATGCTGGCAATGCTTAACCCCAATAGAATGTGGTTACGGAAATTACTCAAAGGTAAAGCATTAAGCTAACTGAGCCTTTTAATTCAATCGACAGAGATAACAATGAATCATCTAATCCACCAAGCTTACGAAGGCGAGATTTACGGCATTGCATTTTTTAGTTACTTTGAAAATGTTGATGATAATAGCGAGCAAAACAAGCTTTGGAAGGCGTTAGTTGAAGTAGAAACGGTTACCGCGGAGTTATTACTAAAACACCTTTTAACGCAGCCTCAAAAATATGTATTTAACACCGCTGAATTAACCTTTCAAGGTGATGAGGATGCCAAAAAGTGGAGCGACTTAACTTGGCCTGAACTAATGCAGACCTTAAGCCAATGGGTTGAACCTTATGAAGTAAAATACCGACAATGGTTACTGCAATGTCAGCTTCAAGATAGTCAAGAGAGCCGTCAATTAGCACCGATATTTGAACTTATAGCAGAACATGAGACTGCAATTTATCACTGCTTACAAGCTGAGCTAACTCGAGCCTATGCACAAGCAGCAACACAAGTAGCAAAACAAAAAAGTGGCTTGGAATATTTAAGCTCTTTTTTGAATAAATACAACAAATAGCCACTTAAATAGTCACTTAAATAGTCACTTAAATAGTCACTTAAGCATCTAAATATCAGATATAAAAAAGCTCAATAGGACTTTATCTTATTGAGCTTTAGTTACTATCAGGTGATTAACGCTGATCCAATTAACGGGTTACTTTTTTAGCCACGTTTTGACTTTGGTACGATTATTATTATCGCGACTTTCACGAATAAGTTCATCGTCAGCTGCTATTTGAGTACTTTTTGATAAGCGGTCATAAAGCAATACATTCACTGACGCAGCTAAGTTCATACAACCAACCGTTGGCACATAAACCACATCATCCGCGGCATCAATAATTTGCTGAGGGATGGTGCCATCTTCAGGGCCAAAAATATAAAATGCGTCTTGCGGATGCTCAAACAAAGGCAGCGGCGTAGCGCCAACCACTAAATCAACACAAATGATTTTGGCGCCTTGAGGCACTTGTTCAAGTAACGACTCTACCGCGGTGAGCGGGATGGTTTTAGCGGCATTTTTGGTATCGATGTCATATTGCGCTTCACCAGAACGTGCCGCCAATGCATAACGATTACCGGTGTAAAAAACCGAATTAGCTCGGTAACAGCCAGCAGCGCGCATAATGCCGCCAACATTGACTGGAGTCTTGGGGTTAACTAACCCAATTGAAACAGTTTGCTTAGTCATAGCTTATTTAATGTCGCTAATAATTTGACGAAGCTGCAGCCATGCAGCCTTTACTAGACTGAAATCTGCTTCATCTAGTTCATCGTTAGCCAGAGCTAAACAATCAACCATTTTATCATCTAATGCATCGATGCCAGAAGTCTGCTCTTGCTCAAGCTGTGACAATACAACAGCGATATGGCCTTGCAAATAACCACTGGCAAATAACGCATCATCATCGCCATGGGCAACGTTACTTTCAATCCATGACTCTAATGCAGCATCATATTTTTCTAACATGGTTTAGCTCTCCGATAAATCTGGATTTGCCACTTGGTACATCACGTAATCGTGGTATCCAGTAACAATTTTATAATAGCCCGTAAGCTCTCTATCTAATTCTGGGTCGCCACTATCCACAATTAATGGCCTGCCTTCAAGTGCTTTTAACTTAGTTTTTGTGGCAAGGATAATAATATTGTCTTTACCTACTTGTTTTATTAGCTCTGCAGACAACTGCTGATTACCTCGACCCAATATGTGGCCTTGACCGCCAATGAGGGTAATAACCAGTTTTGTGGGTTTATCCTGAGTAAGCTCAATTAACTGCTTGGCGGTAACATCACTGGCTACTAGGGTTTGATTTTTAATAACATCAACCCCTAATAAGGTGTTATCAATATTGAGCTCTTCCATTAACGCAGCAACAGTAGAGCCACTGCCAATGATATACAGCTCATCTTCCATCTGGTTAATCACGTCAGCGGCAATATCAGCTAACACCAGTTCATCGACTTCCTTGCCGCCCATCTTGACAGCTTGAATATAACGAGGCTCGGCAGGAACTTGCATTTCACCGTATCGTTTCGCTTTTACCACGCCTTGCCTGAACGCCACTTCATCAATATCCATCACGTCAGCGTCCATCAAGCTCACCAATTCACGCTTTAACAGCATTTCAACCACCACACCGGCAGCATGGGGCGTAATGGCATATACACCTGAGTGAATTTTAACCCCAGCGGGTACCCCTAACACAGGTAAAAGCGCAGTCTCATCTTGCTCAATGACACTGTAAATATCTCTGGCAGTACCGTCACCACCGGCAAATAACAGTAAATCTAACGATTCATTGATCAGTGCTTTAACCGCTAATTGAGTGTCTTTAGCTTCGGTTATATTCGCTGACTGATACACACATTCAGTATTAAACCCAAGCTGTTGGGCTAAATCATGCCCCATGGCACCTGAGGCGGTAATAATATCGATTTGGTCTTTAAATGGCAGCACAACCGCTAAAGCTTGTTGCATTCTAAGCTGCGCTTTGGGCTCAGCGCCTTTTGCAATAGCTTGCGCCGCAACGCCATCAGAGCCTTTTAACCCGACACTACCCCCTAAGCCAGCAAGGGGATTGATAATCAAACCTAAACGAAAACGCTTCACTAAATAACGTCCTTTTTGTTCTCTGAAATGGCCATAACGGCAAGCATAGATAAAAATGCACACATAGCGGCAAAAATCCAAGTATTGGTAGAGCCTGAACCATCACCCCAAATAAGCCCGCTTATCCAAATACCAAGTGCACCACCAAAACCAAAGCTGATACTGGCGTACATGGCTTGACCTTTGCTGCGATGGGCAATGTCAAAGTTGCGATGAATAAACTGAATAGAAGCCGCATGGGTTAAGCCAAAAGTGAAGGCATGCAGCGCTTGGCTTATGGATAATATCAAAATGCTATCAACCCCATAAGCTAACAACAACCAACGAACAGCCGTTAATGCCACACTGAGTAGCAGTAATAATTTAACCCCAAACCGCCCCAGTAGCCTTGGCGCTAACATGAACATTAATATTTCGACTACAACACCAAAAGCGACAAATAACCCCGCGCTCGCTTCAGAGTAACCCGCTTGTTTTAGGTAAAGTACGAAGAAGCCATAAAATGGCCCAACACTCATCTGCAATAATAAGGCTGAAACTAAAAACCAAAAAATGGGGGCGGTAATTTTTAGAGGTGGCCTTGACGATGCATCAGCAACTTTGACTCGATTAGCAGGAAGCGCCAAAGAACACAAAAACATACCGATGAATAACAGCATGCCAATTGAAGGTAATATGTCAGCGCCAAACTGGCTGATAGCAAAGCCACCAGCTACCACTAAACAGATATAACCGACACTGCCCCAGCTTCGAATCGCGCCATATCGATGTGCTTCAGCACCTAAACTTTCAAGGGTGATCACTTCTAACTGAGCGAGAATAGCATTCCAAAAAAAGGTATAGATAAACAAGCTAATGGCAAGATAAACCACTCCCGCATCAAAGAAAAAGCTGATGTAAGTTATCGCAGCGGCTGCCGCTCCAAATTTAACTAACTCACTGCGCATGCCCGTTCTATCAGCGACAAGCGCCCAAACGTTGGGGGCAATGATGCGTGTTCCCATGACGATTGCCATGAGAAAACCAATTTCTTGCGCATTGTAGCCTCGGTTATCGAAAAACACACCGAGATAAGGAACCATTAAACCGAGGATGGAAAAGAAAAAGAAATAACAAGCACTGAGCCAAACTGCTTTTGGCTCAGTGCTTAACAAATTAGGCATTACTTCATTCCGATAACAGGGGTTTGGGAAACCACGTCCTGATTTTGCGCGCGATGACGAAGTAAGTGATCCATCAATACGATAGCCAGCATGGCTTCAGCAATAGGTACAGCGCGAATACCAACACACGGATCATGACGGCCTTTCGTGACCACATCAGCTGTGGTGCCTTGGGCTGTCATACTTTGACCTGGCACTGAAATACTTGAGGTTGGTTTTAAGGCAATATGCGCGACAACGGGCTGACCAGAAGAGATACCGCCAAGTACGCCGCCTGCATGGTTAGACTCAAAACCCGCTGGCGACATTAAATCACGCCCTTCTGAACCTTTTTGGGTTACCACACCAAATCCATCACCAATTTCAACGCCTTTAACCGCATTGATCCCCATTAGGGCATGGGCAATATCAGCATCTAAACGGTCAAATACTGGCTCGCCTAAACCAACAGGAACACCTGTCGCTGCAACGGTAATTTTGGCACCGACTGAATCGCCTGATTTTTTCAAATCACGCATGTATTCGTCTAGTTGCTCAAGTTTACTGGCATCAGGGAAGAAAAAGGCATTTTGCTCAACTTCATTTAAATCAACTGATTCAGCGCAGATAGGACCGAGCTGAGACATGTAACCATGGATTTCAATACCATGAACTTGCTTTAAATATTTTTTAGCAACAGCGCCAGCTGCAACTCGCATCGCCGTTTCACGGGCAGATGAGCGTCCACCACCACGATAATCACGCAAGCCATATTTTTGCTGGTAAGTGTAATCAGCATGTCCAGGGCGGAATAAGTCTTTAATATTTGAGTAATCTTGGCTACGTTGATCGGTATTTTCAATCAATAAGCCAATCGATGTACCGGTAGTTTTACCTTCAAATACCCCTGACAAAATACGCACTTCATCAGCTTCGCGGCGGGCGGTGGTATATCGAGATGTCCCAGGGCGGCGACGATCGAGATCATGCTGCATATCTTCAACGGTTAATTCAAGCCCTGGAGGGCAACCGTCAATAATACAACCTAACGCGACACCGTGACTTTCTCCAAAGGTAGTCACTACAAAATTTTGACCAATACTATTTCCTGACATGCGCTCTGATTACCTCAGCTAAATTTTATGCTAATAGCTATTATTCACTATCCCTATTATTCACTATCTTTGTAGATGGCGAAAAGTGATTCATTTTCAACTAGCTGATCATAAGTCAGTACAAACACACCGTCGCCACCGTGTTCAAACTCAACCCATGTGAATGGTACGTCTGGGAACTGCTCAATCAAATGCACCATTGAGTTACCCACTTCAACCACTAATAAACCGTCTTTTGTTAAGTAGTCAGCGGCATTCGCTAAAATGCGCTTGGTTAAATCTAAACCATCACGACCCGATGCAAGCCCAATAGCAGGCTCATGATGATATTCATCTGGCATATCGCCAATATCTTCTTCATCTACGTATGGTGGATTAGATACGATCAAATCGTACTGCGGCCCTTTTGGGATAGCAGAAAAAATATTTGACTGAATAGGGAAAACGCGGTCTAACACATCTAAGGATTCAATGTTGATTTGGGCAACTTCAAGTGCATCTTCACTGATATCTAATGCATCGACTTCTGCATCTTCAAATGCATAGGCACACGCAATTGCGATACAGCCACTGCCAGTGCATAAATCCATCACACGATGAACAGGCTTGTTATAAAGCCAAGGGCTGAAGTTATTGTTGATCATTTCAGCAATTGGAGAACGTGGCACTAACACACGCTCATCAACGAAAAACTCTAAATCAGCAAAACGTGCTTTATTCGTTAAATACGGCACAGGTAAACGCTCACGTACACGGCGAATAATCAACTCAACAATTTTATGCTTTTCACTGCTGGTTAAATTGGCATGAACCACTTGCTGGCCGATTTCTTCAGGAAGGTGCAGTGCGTAAAAAACCAAAGCAATCGCTTCGTCCCAAGCATTATCAGTTCCGTGACCATAATAAATGTTGGCATCGTTAAAACGGCTAACGGCCCAACGTAACATATCGCCAACGGTTCTTAATTCGGTGACAGCTTCATCTACAAAGATTTTATCCAAAACATCGCTCCTGAAAAATTGTTCCCGCACATTGTAACTGAAGTCTATTAAGATGACCTAGAATTCAATACAATAGCAGCATGAATAAAGAAAATAACCCTGACTTTGCACTGTTTTCAGAGCACTTGGATGGTATTAGGCCATTAAACCAAGATAAGCATCATTTTAAACAGTCAGTCAAAACTAAACAACAAGTCGAAATCAAAGAACAGCAGGTTTATGCCGACAGTTATTTTTCAGATAACTATCAACCGCTACTCCCCGTTGAAGGGCCGATGCGCTGGTTAAACGATGGTGTTGAAAAGATTGAATTAAAACGACTTCGCCGTGGTGATTACCAACCTGACTTGTTACTTGATTTACATGGCATGCGACAAGCTGAAGCGAAACTTGAGCTTGCAGCCTTAATACAAGCCTGTGTGAAACAACATGTTATGTGTTGCTGCGTCATGCATGGTTATGGCTCTGGGATATTAAAACAGCAATTACCTATGTGGCTGGCCCAACACCCAAAAGTCAAAGCCTTTCATCAAGCCACCAAAGAATGGGGCGCTGATGCAGCACTATTAGTATTAATCGATATTGGTGAACATCCCCATAGAAGATAGCGGCTATTTACCGTTAATATCGACAAGCATTTAAATGATTAGCTTGAGTCAAAACTAAAAAAGAGCCTTAACAGGCTCTTTTTGTATATTAAACACTCAACCAAAATGCAATCACTGCAGTTACCAAGCACTCATTGGAAGAACTTAAGCGCTTATTTGAGTTGGGGTTTGCATTAGCTCAAAATGAAAACCGTGTTCGTTTTTATCAATCGATGCAATAGCCGATGTAGCAAATATCGGAGGCTCAATACCTGCAACTAATTCACTGACCATATAACCTAGAATAGGCATGTGAGCGATAACTAACACCTTTTGAGCATGGTAATGTTCAGCATACGCTAAAATAGCATCGACAGCGATTTGAGGGCTGCCAGAAGGCGTTATATCATCTAACACTAACCATTTGTTTGGTTCCGGTAGATGTTTTGCCACTTCTTGCCATGTTTGTTGTGCCCTTAGGTAAGGACTTACTAGCACTAAGTCGACACTGTTTACTTTCTGCGTTAACCAATTGGCCATGGTATTTGATTGATTACGCCCAACTTGAGATAACATACGCTCTCTATCAGATGGGGCGTCAAAACTTGCTTCACCATGGCGCATTAAAAATAGCTGCATACTTCTCTCGCTACTCATTATTATAGTGTTTATTGGCTAATTGTAGCCTTAAATAATTCATCCACAAAGAAACTATGAAGTAAAATTAATTAGTCTTTAGTCGATGTTTTTATGAATTTTATGCCTATTATTCTGAAAAGCTATTAAACTCTTCCAAGAGTGTGACTAAAAGTTGCTAAAAACCGCTAACAATATCACTATATATATTCAAACTACTTTTTTAATAGCTGCAAAGTGAGCAACAAAGAACCCAAGTAGTTACTCAAGTCGTTATACAGTGCCTTCTCATCTGGAGCATTATCTTGACCATAAAACCAGACACTACACAGCCTGAAATAGTGAAAAGCCCAAATGATCATCGCCAATACCAATATATGGTTTTGGAAAATGAATTGCGGGTGTTATTAGTTGAAGATACCAAGACCACCCATGCGGCAGCGTCCATGACCGTATCTGTGGGTCACTTTGACGACCCCACTTCACGACCCGGCATGGCGCATTTTTTAGAGCATATGCTATTTTTAGGCACTGAAAAGTATCCAGATTCTGGTGAATATCATCAGTTTATCAATCACCATGGTGGCACCAACAACGCTTGGACAGGCACTGAACAAACTAATTTTTTCTATAGTATTGATGCAGAGCAATTTGAAGAATCTTTAGACCGATTTAGTCAATTTTTTATTGCCCCTAAATTCGACTTAGAACTCGTTGATAGAGAAAGACATGCCATTGATTCTGAATACAGTTTAAAGCTTAAAGACGATATTAGACGGGTTTACCAAGTACAAAAAGAATCAATCAATCCAGCACATCCATTCAGTAAATTTTCAGTGGGTAACCTGCAGACCTTGGCAGGCGATGAAGCAGATGTGCGCCAAGAGTTACTGGATTTCTATCAAGAAAAATACAGCGCCAATATTATGACACTATGCCTAATATCGCCGCTATCGTTAGACCAGCAAGCTGAAAAAGTACAACACTATTTCAGTGCTATTAATAATAAAAAGATAATAAAGAGCTACCCTGATACTCCTTATTTAAGCCAAGAGTTATTACTAAAAAAAATTAATATCATGCCAGTAAAAGAGCAAAAGAGGCTCAATATTAGTTTTGCCCTGCCTAGCATGGAACCTTTTTATAAAACCAAACCACTGACTTTCATTAGTCACTTATTAGGCAATGAAAGTCCTGGTAGTTTGCTGTCATATTTAAAAGAGCAAGGTCTAGCCAACAATTTATCGGCAGGTGGTGGGGTCAGTGGTTACAACTTCAAAGATTACAGCATCAGTATTCAGCTAACCGATAAAGGCTTAACTCAAGTTGATGAAATCGTAACCTGCGCATTTGAATACCTTGAGTTAATTAAAGAGTCAGGCATTGAGCCTTGGCGTTATCAAGAAAGAGCAAGCCTGTTATCTACAGCCTTTAAATTTCAAGAACAAATCAAAAACCTAGATCTTGCCAGCCACCTTAGTATCAATATGCAGCACTATGATGTTGAGGATGTGGTTTACGGTGATTATCGGATGGATAAACTTATTGAGACAGAAACTCTTGAGTTACTTCATTATTTTAAACCTAATAACATGCGTATTCAGTTGCTTTCAAAGGAAGTAAGTACTGACACTCAGGCGCAATGGTATTTTACCCCCTACTCTATCGAGGCCATCTCAGCAGATAAAGTGGCCCATTGGCAGCAGGTAAAACCAAGAAAAGAACTAAAATTACCCCTTAAAAATCCTTTTATCGTTGACGACCCACAAGCTAGAAGTGAACTAAGTGCCAGTGCTGTGCCGACCATAGTGGCTGAGGATGAAGGTTACCGTTTTTGGCATCGTAAAGATGATGAGTTTAACGTACCCAAAGGACACTTATATCTATCCTTGGACTCAGATCAAGCTAGCCCCACCCCAAAGCATGCCGCGTTAACAAGACTGTATGTTGAGATGGTGCTAGATTATCTCGCTGAAGCCACTTATCAGGCTGAAGTAGCAGGACTAAATTATAATATTTACCCTCATCAAGGTGGCATAACACTTCATCTAACCGGCTTTACCGGTAATCAAGAAACGCTATTAGCTTTAGTCATTGAAAAAGCCAGAGAGCGAAACTTTACCCAAGATAGGTTTAAGCTTATCAAAAAGCAGCTTATCCGCAGTTGGACTAACGCCGCCCAAGCCAAACCCATCGCGCAACTCTTCACTAGCTTGACTGTGACACTGCAAAAACGCTCTTACGAACCGGCTAGAATGGCAGAAATGCTAGAGGAAGTGACATTAGATGAGTTACATGAACACGTTGGGGCGTTTTATGAAAAGATTTATGTTGAAGGTTTAGTCTATGGTGACTGGTTAGCGAGTGAAGCCCAGCAGCTAGCGAGACGCTTAAAACAGGTACTATCATTAGTAACAAAGCCCAGTAACGAATCTAGTCGCGAACTCATTAACCTGTCAAATCGCGGCATGTTAATGCGTGAACTCAACATTGAGCATCAAGACAGCGCGATCATTATTTACTACCAATCAAAACAAACAACTCCCCATCAAATTGGGCTGTTTAGTTTATTAAATCATACGATGTCTTCGACATTTTTCCATGAACTCAGAACAGAAAAACAACTTGGCTATATGGTCGGAACGGGCTATTTACCTTTAAACCGGCACCCGGGGATGATTTTCTACATTCAATCACCCACAACTGCGCCACGCAAGCTCCTTGAAGCCATCGATGAATTTATCGCTGACTTTAACTATGCCGTCATGCAGATCACCAAGGGCCAGTGGGAAGCTACCAAGCAAGGCTTGATCAACCAAATTTCAGAAAAAGATGCCAGTTTAAAAAGCCGAAGCCAACGATACTGGGTTTGCCTTGGTAATCGAGATTATAATTTCGATCAAAGGGAAAAAGTAATTGAGGAAATTAAAAAGCTCACCCGCGCTGATTTGATTAAGTTTATCGTAGAGAATATGCGCTCAAAGCACAGTGACCGATTAGTGTTATTTAATGTTGGAGAGCAACATCAACAACTTGAGCCAATCGCCAACACCCATGTGATCACTGACTTGAAAGGCTTTAAACAGCATGCAGAAAAGTTTAATTTTTGAAAAGCATGGTATTTGGCGGCATTAAAATAATCTCGTAAATAATTGTTACTATTTTACAAAGCTATATACAAAAGACCTACAGCAGTGGAATCTGCTAAAAATAACACTAAAATTAGATAATCAGGGAACAAATGTGACCCAAGAAACACTAAAAGCCGCACAAATAAAACACAAAACCAAACATGCGCAACCCTGAAGACCAACCATTTTTTGACAAAGGCTTAACTTTCTGAAAAAGTGGTACTTTATTGTAAATAATTATCAATTGCAGCAGACAAAAGTATCCTTAATATGTCAATGATTAGACCGTTGTTAATATGCGCATTTTTTATTCTTCAAAGCATTTCACACTCTGCTATGTCTGCTGGCGCAGATGACTATGAATTAGTCCTAAATACCGATCGATATAATGTTGAAGACGGCTTATCACAATCAAATGTCACTAGTATTGTAGAAGATAGGCAGGGTTATATATGGCTTGGTACCGTCAATGGGCTTAATCGGTTTGACGGTGTCAATTTTAGACATTTCTATGCAGATGACAGCCAATCCAGTTTACCTAGCTCATTCGTAAAAACATTGCTAATTGATAAAAAAAATAGACTCATTGTTGGCACAGACAAAGGGCTTGCTGTCTTTGATGAGAATTCTGAAAAATTTAACCCTATTTTAATAGAAGGTGAAAAAATTGATGAGCCTATTTGGTACCTATCTCATTTGCCTGAAGGCATTGCTCTCGGACTCAATAATAAAGTTATCATTCTCGACGAAAAATTAAATAGAGTAATTTGGAGCTTTGAAAGTAAAGTATTACATGAAGTAAAACGAATAATTCAAATTGGTGATATTTTTTACATCCGAAACTATAATGGTACAGTATTCAAATTATTCGAGAATAACTTAACGGTTATCGAGCACCAATCAAATGATATAGGACAGTTAAACGAAGAACTTATCATTTCATCCAACAATGGTTTATATAGTTACAAGAGTGATATTAAAAATAAATTCTCAAATTTGGTTTTAACATATTTAGAAAGGTCTCATAATGAAAATGAACTTACCTCTATAGCAGATTCAAGCATTGTAAAACTACTAAAAAACAAAGAAATAAAAAATGTAGGATACATTAATAAAGAAGGTTCAATAAAACGCCCTTTGATAAAAGAAACCAAATCAGCAATTTTCGTAGCTGATGTCCATGTTGGTTTAATCATAATAAAAAGAAGTAAAAATCTGATAAAAAACTCGAAACTAATAACAAGTAACATTTGGTCAATAACCAAGAACAATGAAAATATTTTTATTGCAATGGACTCATCTGAAGTAAAAATATTAGACAGTACACTCAAAGAACAGTCATCGATAATACTTGATGATACTGCAGGACCTAAAAGTATTGGACTACTCAATAGAGAACTATATATAGGTAGTATAAATGGCCTCAGCACAGTAAATCTAGATACATTAGCAATAGATATGCTACTTGACGAGCCGGTCACCTACATAACAAGCGATCCTGGTAGGCAATTAGTCTACATATCAACAGCTAATGGTAAGATTTTAGTTTTAAAAAATAATCAAGTAATAAAATCGATGTCAACAGGTGAACGTTACCCTATATTTCAATTATTAAGGAAAGGTGACACTTTCTGGGTTGCTAGCCAAGGAGGTTTATTCAGAATAACTGATGATAAATCCGAAAAGATATATAACGAAAGTATGGTTACAAGCCTTGTCATGGATGGAGAAGACTTACTATTTGGAACTAGACATTCGTTGATGAAACTGTCCACCAAAACCCTTAACCAACAGACTATTTTTAAAAATAACAAATTGATATTTTCCATTGAAGTTTTAAATAACTTTATAATTTCTTCTTCTGCCACAGAAATAAATATCACAAACAAAATAAATCTTTCAAACACCACTGTAACGGACAAAAATGGTGCTCAAAGTGATTATAACTCTGTCGGTTCGATAATCATTAATGATTATAGCTTATTCATAGGTTCTAATGGCATTAGTATTATTAACCCTAATGAGATTTATAAAGAAATTATTAGTAGCAGTTCTTCAAATGTCGCACTAATTGATTTTCAACTGTTCAACATCCCAGAGAAAGTTGGAGGAAGAGTATTATCAAAACCAATTAATAACCAAGAAAATATAACATTAAAGTACTCAGACTACCCCTTCTCTTTTACCTTTACAGCTCCAGGAAAGTCTCTAGAAGACTATAAATTCTTTTATCAAATGGAAGGCCTGAATGATGATTGGCTACCAGCACAAAACACTAATTCAGCTACGTACACGAATCTATCTGCTGGAATTTATTTTTTTAATGTATATGCAATAAATAAATTATCAGGTAAACAAGGTGCTACAAAATCTATTAAAGTTATTATTACCCCACCTTGGTATCTATCTTTTGAAGCAAAACTATCCTATACCGTATTGGGATTATTAATATTACTACTCATAGCCAAAACAATTTTACGTAGACGAGAAGTACAAAAACAAATCGCCCTTAGTGAAGAAAGATTAAAATTATCACTATGGGGTAGTGGTGATGAAATGTGGGATTGGGATATTGAAACCGGTGAAATTTACCGCTCCAATATCTGGGGAACATTAGAGTTTCCTCAAGATGGCCATCGCTCAGGAAAACCTGGTGAAAAAAGTAATATTCACCCCCTCGATCAAAATAGAGTTAAAACAGCCCTTAACGACCACTTTAAAGGACTAACAGATCATTTTGAAGTTGCATACCGTGTTAAAAGCCTTGAACACAAATGGGTTTGGGTACTTGATAGAGCAAAAATTGTTGAAAGGGATCACAAAGAAAACCCGCTGCGTATGACGGGTACCATTAAAAATATTAATAATATCAAGCAAACTGAAGAGCAATTAAGACTATTTGAAAGAGCAATTGAAAACATTTCTGAAGGCATGTTTATTCTCGATGACAAATTCCATTTTGTTGAAGTCAACGATGCTTGTTGCGAATTAACCGCCCAAAGCCGAGCTGAATTTCTCGGGCAGTTATTTAACTTTACTCGTTATCCTGACAGCTACTCCTACCAAATTCACGCCACTTTAGCCCAACAGGGCAGCTGGAGTAATGAAGTAGAAGCTAATCGCGGCGATGGTAGTTTTTTCTTAATGGAATTGACGATTGATGCGATATACAACGAGCAAGGCGAAACCAGTCATTACGTAGGGGTGTTCTCAGATATTACTCGCCGTAAACAGCAAGAAGAAGAACTACGCAAATTAACCAATAGTGATTTGCTCACAGGGTTACCTAATCGTTCTAGTTTACAAGTAACCTTGAACAATCTAGTGAAAAAAGACGTCCACCATACATTAATGGTATTGGATTTAGATAATTTTAAACGTATAAACGACTCGCTAGGCCACCAAACCGGTGATGCGTTACTTATTGATGTCGCTCGTAGACTCCAAGAAAATATTCCAAATCACGTTAGTTTATATCGTCTTGGCGGTGATGAATTTGCCATCTTAGTTGACCATAATCCTGATATTGGTTCATGCGCGGCTATCGCCTCTCGAATAATAGACTCATTGAAACAAGAGTTTAAACTTGATAACGAATCCCTTGTTATTAGCTTAAGTATAGGGATAGTTTTGTACCCTGAAGATGAGCAAAATGAACAAGCCCTATTAAGAAAAGCAGATATCGCTATGTATCATGCAAAATCAGGGGGTGGCAATCGTTACCAATTCTATTCAGAGTCTTTAAACAAAAATGCTCTACGCCAATTAGAAGTAGAAAACTTGATCCGAGAAGGATTAAAAGAAGATTATTTTGAAGTTTATTACCAACCCAAAGTCGATTTAAAACAAGACAGCCTTGTTGGTATGGAAGCGTTAGTTAGATTAGTTCATCCGGAATTTGGTGTCATCCCGCCAAATGAATTTATTCCGCTTGCTGAAGAAAATGGCTTGATTGTCGAAATTGGAGATCTGGTTTTACGTAAAGCCTGTTTTGCAGCACAAAAGTGGCGTGAACAAGGTGTATTTAACGGCCGTGTAGCCATTAACTTATCTTCAAGACAGTTTGCCCTACCTGATTTACAGCAACGTATATTAAGTGTGTTAGAGCTAACAAAGCTCCCAGCTTGTCACCTTGAATTAGAAATTACTGAAAGTACCATTATTAAAAATCCAGATAATGCCATCAAAGTCATGAATCAGCTTGCCCAAATGGGGGTGACCTTAGCCCTTGATGATTTTGGTACTGGCTATTCATCGCTTTCATACCTTAAACATTTCCCGATTCATTGTTTGAAAATTGATAAATCATTTGTGGATGATATTGATAAATCAGATCGTGATTTAAAAATGGTCGATAGCATTATTACTATCGCACATAACATGGGCTTATCTGTTGTCGGTGAAGGTGTAGAAGAAACAGCTCAATTAAATATATTAAAAGCCTTAAAGTGTGAAGAAATTCAAGGCTACATCTTTAGTAAGCCTGTACCAGAAAAAGAATTTACTGAATTACTAAACATCAATTTAAAAAAACAAAGTAAAAAAACCGCCATTTAGACAACATTGGCACAACAACTGCAAATCTCCATTCAGATGTCAAATAAAAGTTAAAACTTTAATTAACCCTGAATAGAGAGATTAAACAATGATTAATGGAATTATCGTAGCCGCAGTAATGTCTTCAACTTCTAACGCCGCTATTAATACAACGGAAACAGTATTAGTTAACCTACCTAACCAAGGTCAATATATTGGCACCCCATATAGCAAACACTTAAAATTAAAAACTAAGCTAGCTCATAACCCTTATATCAAGTACTCAGAAGCAACAACTGAGTTAGTTCACAATCCTTATATCAAGTACTCAGAAGTAACGACTGAACTTGCTCACAACCCTTATATCAAGTATTCAGAAGCAACGACTGAACTTGCTCACAATCCTTATATCAAATATTCAGAAGCAACGAATGAACTTGCTCACAATCCTTATATCAAGTACTCAGAAGCAACGACTGAACTTGCTCACAACCCTTACATCAAGTATTCAGAAGCAACGAATGAACTTGCTCACAATCCTTATATCAAGTACTCAGAAGCAACGACTGAGTTAGCTCACAACCCTTACATCAAATATTCAGAAGCAACGAATGAACTTGCTCACAATCCTTATATCAAGTACTCAGAAGCAACGACTGAGTTAGCTCACAACCCTTATATCAAGTATTCAGARGCAACGACTGAACTTGCTCATAATCCTTATATMAAGTATTCAGAAGCAACGACTGAACTTGCTCACAACCCTTATATCAAGTATTCAGRAGCAACAACTGAGTTAGCTCACAATCCTTATATCAAGTATTCAGAAGCAACGACTGAACTGGCTCACAACCCTTATATCAAGTATTCAGARGCAACGACTGAACTTGCTCACAACCCTTATATCAAGTATTCAGAAGCAACGAATGAACTTGCTCACAATCCTTATATCAAGTACTCAGAAGCAACGACTGAGTTAGCTCACAACCCTTATATCAAGTATTCAGAAGCAACGACTGAGTTAGCTCATAATCCTTATATCAAGTATTCAGRAGCAACAACTGAATTAGCTCATAATCCTTATATCAAGTATTCAGAAGCAACGACTGAACTTGCTCACAACCCTTATATCAAGTATTCAGAAGCAACGACTGAGTTAGCTCACAATCCTTATATTAAGTATTCAGAAGCAACAACTGAATTAGCTCATAATCCTTATATCAAGTATTCAGAAACAACAACTGAATTAGCTCACAATCCTTATATTAAGTATTCAGAAGTAACGACTGAACTAGCTCACAACCCTTACATCAAGTATTCAGAAGTAACGACTGAACTAGCTCACAACCCATACATCAAGTATTCAGAAGCGACCACAGAATTTGCCCATAATCCATACATTAAATACACCAATTCAAGCATCGCTTAAGGAGATAAAACTATGTTTGACTCTTTATTAAAAGCACTAGGAATTGCTCAGCCGCAACGTAAGAAAGTTAAATTACCTGAAGGCCTTGAGCATCTAGAGGTCATCCCAGCTAAAGCATGGTGGAACTAAGTCTTGTCGTGATATTTTACAGGCAAAGAAAAAGGGAGCGTTAGCTCCCTTTTTAATACGCGGAATTTGTTAAAAGTATTGTTGCTGTTCATTACTAGCCGCGAGTTTACGGGTTAATAAATATTTATGACTGTTGAACAATGGATAAGCCAGAGGACCCATCAACAAACCGGCAAATGACCATCTTTTTACCGCCATACCTTGAGCAAAAGCACAATTGCCAAGATAAATCGCCGATAAGATTGAAATAATAATGATTAGAAATACCACTGAAACCTCTACAATTCATTCAGTTAACATCATTTCTTAAGCTCTTAGCATTCAGTTTTTGTATTCAATGCTAGCTTTGGTCACATTATAACCAAGCCAAATACTCAAAGCTATGCGGATTTTTAATTGAGCCACAGTCAAAACATTCCGCAGTGTACACAAAACAGGCAAACCTCTGCCACTTTAGAATGAAAAAGCGGCATCTTATTGCCGCCTTGTTAAATGTACAATCCTTTAAGTCTTAGTTTAGACTAATAAAAGCTCGCTCCCTCATCAGCCATTTTGACTAATCTTTCACAAGGGGCAAATCTTTCGCCATGTAATTGCTGATACTGACGTAATTTTGACACTAGATTATTGATCCCCATGCTATCCATATAACGGAAAGGACCGCCTAGGAATGGCGGGAAACCAATTCCGAAAATAGCACCAATATCACCGTCTCGTGCATTGGCAATAATGCCTTCATCTAAACAACGAACAGCTTCATTTAGCATCTGCACAACACAACGCATCGAAATATCGCTTTCACTACCACTTAGTTGGTTATTAATACCCAGTACTTGATATACACTTTCATCCACTAGCTTAGCTTTATTTTTCTTGTTGCCGTATTGGTAAAAACCTTTACCGTTTTTGCGGCCTTTACGGTCATCAGCAAGTAACTTATCAAATGCACTTGGGGCTTCAAAGCGCTCACCCAGTTCTTTAGTTAAGATCGGCGCAATCTTAGCACCAACATCAATACCGACCTCGTCTAGCAAAGTAATCGGTCCTACTGGGAAGCCAAACTTAACTAACGCTTTATCTAAAAATTCAATTTTTTGACCTTCAAGAAGCACTTGCGCAGCTTCATTCATATATAAAGCTAAAATACGATTTACATAAAAACCGGCTCCGTCTTGAACGACAATCGGTGTCTTACCTTGCTTACGAGCAAAGGCCACTGTCGTAGCAATGGTTTCTGGAGAGGTTTTCTTGTGCGCAATCACTTCAACTAACGGCATTTTCTCAACTGGCGAGAAATAATGCAGACCAATCACATTTTCAGGTCGGCTTGCAGCCTCTGCAATTTGGCTGATCGGTAATGAAGAGGTATTAGATGCAAAAATAGTATTTTCATGACATTCACGTTCTACATCTTTAACCATTTGATGTTTTAGTGCTAAATCTTCAAATACTGCTTCGACTACGATATCAGCATCTTTTACGCCGCTATATTCAGTCGTTGTCGTCATTAACGCCATTAGATTATCTCTAACGGCCGGAGTCATATGACGGCGCTTAACGCCTTTAGCTAACAACTTATAAGCATAAGCCAGCGCATTACTTAAACCGGTTTCATTGATATCTTTAACACGAGCAGGAATTTTAGCTTTGGTTGTTGTCACAGAGGCTATTCCGCCACCCATTAAGCCACCACCAATAACCAGTGCCTTGTTCACTTTGCGAGGTTTGCCGCCTTCTGCACCGGTTTCTTTTTTCATTTCGGTGGTTGCAAGGAATATACTTCGAAGTGCTTCTGACTCTGGTGACATAATAAGTTCAGCAAAATGACTTGCTTCAACTTCTAAGCCTTTGATCATGCCCTTATTCATACCTTGCTTAACACAATCAATGATTTTAGCTGGAGCAGGATAATTGCCCTGGGTTTTCTTCATCACTTGTTTAGCAGCTTGATCAAAAATAATGTCACGAGTCGTACTGGTTGATTCAAGAAACTTGTTTAAAGCAGACTTTTTAACCACTTTAGCAGCAGACTTACCTTTTTTTGCCATGGCAACCGCAGTCTCAAGCAAAATAGACTCTGGAACAACATCATCAACTAATGCCATTTTAAGTGCTTGTTTCGGACGCAGCTGCTTACCGGTTAACATCATATCAAGCGCAGTAGTAATACCGACTTTTCTTGGTAATCGCTGGGTTCCACCGCCACCAGGTAATAACCCAAGTTGTACTTCAGGCACACCCATAATGGTTTTCTTACTGTCACTGCACACACGTAAATGACACGCTAGCGCTAGCTCTAATCCACCACCTAAGCAGGCACCGTTAATAGCAGCAACAACCGGTATAGTGAGGTTTTCTAATTCATTGAAAACCACATGCCCTTGTTGTGATAGTTCTTTGGCAGCAGCAACACTGGTACAGGCATCTAACATGGTGATGTCAGCCCCAGCAACGAAAGAGTCAGATTTACCTGAAATAATCACTAAACCTTTAATGCTAGCATCAGTTTTTATCTCTGTAAGAATGTCACTGATTTCAGGGCCGAATTCAGCTTTCAATGTGTTCATGGTTTCACCAGGAACATCCATAGTTAAAACTGCAATTCCGTCTTCACGGCGTTGTAAATTAAATGTCTTTTCCATCAGAATTACTCCACTTCTACTATCATTGCAGCGCCAAGACCACCTGCCGCGCAGGCTGTTGCTAAACCGGTTCCACCACCACGGCGTTTAAGTTCACGACATACTTGCGTGATTAAACGCGTACCCGTAGCCGCAAATGGATGCCCATAAGCTAATGAACCACCGAGTACGTTAAATTTACTCATGTCGATTTCACCAATCGCACGATTTTGGCCTAATTTTTCTGCAGCAAACTTTTTAGAGCCAAACATTTGCATGTTAGCTAAGGTTTGCGCTGCAAATGCTTCATGCATTTCAATTAAGGTTAAATCTTCTAACTGCATACCAGCACGCTTTAGTGCTAGCGGCGTAGCGTAAGATGGACCCATTAACATATCTTGCCAAACATCAATGGCAGTAAAGGCATAGCTCTTAATGTAACCAATAGGCTGATAACCTAATGCTTTGGCACGGCCTTCACTCATTAAGATAATTGCTGATGCACCATCTGTTAGTGGCGTACTATTGGCTGCGGTAACTGAACCATGTTTGCGATCAAAAGCCGGACGTAATTTTGCGTAAGACTCTAAAACTGAGTTTTCACGAATGTTGTTATCACGATCAATAAACTGCTTATAAGGAGGCACGTGAGCCGTCATCACTTCATCACGTAAATTACCTGAATTCCAAGTTTCTGTTGCCAGAGTATGCGAGCGATGAGCCAGTGCGTCTTGATCGGCGCGGCTAATTGAATAGGTCTTCGCCATTTGCTCAGCCGTTTGCCCCATTGACAAACCTGTAGAATATTCTGCAACCGCTGGCGGTACCGGCATTAAATCTTTTAAGCCTAAACGACGTGCAATAGCGAATTTTTGTTTAAAGGTGCGGGCCTTATTTAAATCCACTAGCGCATGAGCCAGCTTTTTAGACACGCCAATCGGTAACACAGAAGATGAATCTGCGCCGCCAGCAATACCAATTTCAACATTACCGGTCATGATTGACTCAGCCACATTCACTGCCGATTGAAAACTGGTCGCACAAGCACGAGTAACACTGTATGCATCCGTTGATACATCCATGCCAGTGCCTAATACGATTTCACGAGCAATATTTGGCGCAGCAGGCATTTGCACAACTTGACCATAAACTAATTGCTCAATGGTCTTTGGGTCTAACTCTGAGCGAGAAAGCAATTCATTAACCACCATTTTGCCCATATCTAAAGCTGAAACGCCATGAAATGCGGTGGCTTGTTTGGCAAAAGGCGTTCGTAAACCCGCTACAATTGCAATGCGCTCGCCGCGGGCATTGGTTACTTGTTGTCTATCACTCATTGTTCACCCTCTTTTAATTGTTTAGCCTTTATAGGCTTTTCAGTGAAAATCCATTTTGTCAGCGTTATCTGGTCTGACCATAAAAGTGTGATCTGATTCTAACTTTTAATTAGCAAGTTTAAAACACCCGTATGAAAATAACCCGACAATTCCCAACAAAATTAACAAGGCAATTAGAATTTATATATTAAATACAGCAGGTTAAATTTTAGAGCATTAGCTTTATTAATATATTTAAGTGTCGAGTAAAGCTCGCTATCGCACCGTTAGCAGCAACTAATGAACACCACAAATAATTAAAAATGAAATTCTGTTAATGCTACTAGCCAAAGGCCAATAAAATTCATTAACATAGAGTGAATTAGATAACGTTTTTTAGACAATAAATTTGAGTATCATCATGCCTTTGAGTCGATTTCATTCTTTACGCGCTTATTTAGATAATGTCATTTTGGGACAACCGGTTTTAACTGAAAATATGCTCATCGCACTTATTGCCGATGGTCATTTACTGGTTGAAGGCCCTCCAGGTTTAGCCAAAACCCGTGCAGTAAAAGCATTATGTGATGGCGTTGAAGGCGACTTTCATCGCATCCAGTTCACGCCTGATTTATTACCAGCGGATTTAACCGGCACCGATATCTACCGCGCTCAAACAGGGACCTTCGAATTTGAAGCGGGGCCGATTTTCCATAACTTAATCCTTGCCGATGAAATTAACCGCGCACCAGCGAAGGTACAATCCGCTTTACTTGAAGCCATGGCAGAAGGACAAGTGACCGTAGGTAAACATAGCTACCCTCTGCCAAAACTCTTTTTAGTGATGGCAACCCAAAACCCACTTGAAAACGAAGGTACTTACCCACTACCTGAAGCGCAATTAGATCGCTTCTTAATGCACTTAAATTTAGATTACCCAAGTGCCGATACCGAACGTCAGATTTTGCGTCAGTCTCGTAACGAAGCACTGACTCATCAGTTACCGACCATCGAGCCTGTGGTGCAAGCAGATGTATTTTCTGCCCGTGAACAAGCGATGGAACTGTACTTAGCTGAGCCCCTTGAAAGCTATATCGTAGAAATTATTATGGCCACTCGTCAGCCAGCGCGTTATAGCCCAGAGCTTGCCAAATGGCTTGAATACGGTGTTAGCCCCCGCGCTTCAATTTCATTAGAGCGCTGCGCGCGAGCCAGAGCCTGGTTACATCAACGCGATTTTGTCTCACCTGAAGATATTCAAGCTGTGGCGCCTAATGTTTTACGCCACCGTCTACTGTTGAGTTATCAGGCACAGGCAGAAGGAATTAGTGCAGATCACGTCATAAATCATATTTTAAGCCAAGTGGCTGTACCTTAATGTTGAGTTATAGCCACTATGTCAGTAACCGCTATGTCAATTGAAAAAGAGTTGCCGCTATTTAGTAATGGCGTCAACCTTAATGAGCAAGAGCTAATAAGTTGCCAGAGTATTGCCCGTGCAATGCCTGAAAAACGTAGCCGCGCAAAAGCCAGCCTTGCAGGCCATAGAAGCAGCCTCATAAAAGGGCGTGGAATGGAGTTTGCCGAAGTGCGTCATTATCAAAATGGTGATGATGTGCGCACCATAGACTGGCGCGTTACGGCCAGAACAGGCAAAGCCCACACCAAATTATTTATTGAAGAACGTGAACGCCCTATTATCTTGCTGGTCGATCTAAGCCATAGCTTATTTTTTGGCTCGAGTTTACTTTTACAGTCTCTGCAAGCCGCCCATGTCGCAGCAACACTTGGCTGGAACGCCATTAACCACGGTGACCGTTTGGGGGCATTGATTGCCAGTGAAACCGAACATGTGGAGTTAAAACCCCGCAGTCGCCGGCAAGGTATTTTGCAGCTCACATCAGCATTAATCAAAGTGCATCAAAACCAGCTGAATCACTTTGATGAGTTACCCCAAGATCCCCAGCATATTTTACGGGCTTGCCAGCGATTACAACGCATCGCTAAACCCGGCTCACTGGTATGGATAATTACTGATGGCCAGCACTTTAGCCAAGAATGTTTAGCGGCACTCACCGAGCTTAAACGCCATTGTGATGTCGGTGCCTTCGTTATTACTGACCCATTACGACAAGGTACATTAGCGTTACCGAAGCGATTTTCACTGCCTGTTCGTGATGGTAAGCAACAACTGACCTTAACTCGCCATAGCTACGATGTGTGGTTAAATGAACAGTTAGCTCGCCAACAGCAATTTATTGAATTAATGAAAATGCTCAAAGTTCAAACCCGCTTTATCGATGCAGGTAAGAGTCTTAGCGATCAATTGGAACTATTACGTTAGATGAATGCTCCTCAAATCAATCCCGCATTAATGCAAATGGAAGATATCGTGCTGCCGCAGCCAATATCACAATTGCCCATTGCCCCCGGTTATTGGCTAGTGGCGATTATCATTATCGCGGCTGCTGTCATCACCTTTATCAAGCTGCGAAAACGAGCCAAATATCACGCCCCGAGAAAGGCCGCATTAGCACAATTACAGCAACTTGATATAAATGACAGTCAATACCCAAGCCAGATTAATACCTTACTAAAACGCACCGCCTTGAGTTATTTACCCAGACAGGATTTTGCACAACTTGATGGCGAGCAATGGTTCAAATGGCTTGAGCTTAGGTTACCGCAAACAGAGCAAGGCCAAATTGGCTTGTTATTAGCCAAGCGTTATCAAGCTTGTGGCTTAAATTCAGCTGAAAAGCAGCAGTTATTTAGTTTAACCAAGTCTTGGTTAACTAAAAAAGCTCGCTTTGCGCCACTTAATGCCATCAAAAGCATCGCTAACAGCGCAAATACTCAAGCAAATAGTCCACAGGAGGCATCATGTTCTCAATAGCATGGCCGTGGTTATTGCTGTTATTGCCATTACCTTGGCTATTAAAACCAAAGCGCGTTTCAAAAAATAACGGCGGTCACCTGCAGCTTCCAGGTATAGCCAATGCTGATCAGGTCATATCAAGCCATCCTGACAAACCATCCCGTAAATTGTATTGGCTAATGTGGGCATGCTTATTGTGCGCACTTGTCAGGCCCCAATGGTTAGGCGAGCCTATAGAGCTGCCATCTGAAGGGCGCGACTTAATGCTGGCGGTAGATTTATCCGGCAGTATGCAAATTGAAGACATGGTCGTTGCAGGTAAAACTGTTGATCGATTAACCCTTATCAAACATGTGATTGGCGATTTTATCGAACGCCGTAATGGCGATCGCCTTGGGTTAATTTTATTTGCCGATCACGCCTATTTACAAGCGCCACTGACCCAAGATAGACGCTCGGTGGCCAAGTTTCTCGCCGATAGTCAAATTGGCCTAGTGGGCAAACAAACTGCCATTGGTGAATCAATTGCATTGGCGGTAAGGCGCTTTGATAACGTCAACGACAGTAACCGAGTGCTGATTTTACTCACCGATGGCTCAAATAACGCGGGTAATATTGAACCTGAAGTCGCAGCTCGCATCGCTGCGGAGCGCAATGTCACTATTTATACCGTCGGCGTCGGCGCTGAAATACTGGAAAGACGCAGTATTTTCGGCACTGAAAAAGTAAACCCGTCTGCAGATCTTGATGAAGCGCAATTACAACAGCTTGCTGAAATGACTAATGGTCATTACTTTAGAGCCCGTAATAGCGAGGAGCTTGAACAAATTTATCAAAAAATTGATGAATTAGAGCCAGTCAGTCGCGACCAATTAACCTACCGCCCCCAAAGCGAGTTATTTTACTGGCCATTATTGTTAGCGTTATTAATCAGTTTAAGTATTAGTCTACGTAGTCAAATGAATTTACCTAAAAATCTGACTTCAGCCTTTAACAAGGAGGGTAAATAATGAGTTTGCATTTTATCCGCCCTGAATGGCTATTGGCCTTAATTCCATTAACCATTATTGGACTATTTTTGTGGCGCCAGAGTAAAAATAACTCTGCATGGCAACACTATATTGCCCCTCACCTTGCTAGCACCTTGATCAGCGAGTCTGCACACATCAAAAAACAACCCAAATGGTTATTAATGCTGTGTTGGTTTATTGCGGTTGTGGCCATATCGGGCCCTGCTGTGAATAAGCAAAGCCTACCTGTGTTCGCGAGCGAGCAAGGGCGTGTGCTGGTAATGGATATGTCTTTATCCATGTATGCAACCGATCAAAAGCCTAATCGACTATCCCAAGCCAAATATCGCGCCACTGACTTTTTAACCAATATAAAAGAAGGTGAAACCGGGTTAATCGCTTTTGCAGGAGATGCATTTACTATTAGTCCGTTAACCCGTGATAGCTCTACCCTATTAAATCTGCTACCAACCTTAAGCCCTGACATTATGCCCGTTAGAGGCTCAGATTTAGCTGCAGCCCTTACCCTTGCCCAACAGTTATTAGGTCAAGGCGGGCATATTAGCGGTGATATTATTGTGATGACCGATGGAGTTAATGCAGCCCAATATGCGCAGGCAGCAAAAGCGCTGGATGGCAGTCGATACCGAGTATCGGTAATGGCATTTGGTAGCCAACAAGGCGCAGCAATACAGCTGCCAGATGGTCAGCTCATGCGCGATAATGCCGGTGAGATCGTGGTTGATAAAACTGACTTTTCATTGCTTGATAAATTGGTTACGCCCACTGGCGGCTTAATGTTACCAGCACGGGCAGACGGCGCTGCGCTGGGCCAACTCGAAGCATGGCTTGCCAATGATGGCAATGCAAAAGCCACCGAACTAGAAGGTGAAGCGTGGCAAGATTTAGGCCCTTATATTGCCCTCCTGTTGATTATTCCAGTGCTATTGAGTTTTAGGTTTACTGTATTGCCTATGGTGGGCGTTATGAGCCTAGGTTTATTATTGCAGCCTGCTCCAGCGTCAGCTAATAGCTGGGATGACTTATGGCAAACGGCCGATCAACAAGCGTCAGAGCAATTTAATCAGGCTCAATCAGCAGAAGACTTTTCTAAAGCTGCCGAGCAATTTGACCAACCTCAATGGCAAGCTAGCGCCCAGTATAAGGCTGGTGACTATGAAAATGCCTTAAGCGGTTTTGAGCAAGATGACTCTGCCCATGGTTTATATAATCAAGCCAATAGTTTACTGCAGCTCAATAAAATTGATGAGGCGATTGAGCGTTATAAGCAAGCATTAACTCAACAAGCAGATTTTCCTCAGGCAGAGAAAAACCTCGCTTTGGCTGAGCAAATGAAGCAGCAACAAGAGCAACAGTCGGATCAGGATCAGGATCAGCAAAGTGATGACAACCAATCATCTGACAACCAATCATCCGACAAGAAGTCAAATGATGAGCAGTCATCAAATGATCAATCTCAAGGAGAGCAATCTCAAAGTGATGATTCTAGCGCTGAGCAATCTCAACAGCAGCAGTCTCAAAATGACCCGTCACAAGAAAACCAGTCAGCAGAAGACCAATCTGCCAATGACTCTCAACAACAGCAGCAATCTAGTGACTCTCAACAAGATGACAGCCCCAATGAGACTGACGAGAGTTCATCAGGTTCATCTCAACAAAATGAGCAACAAGCCGCTGATAATGAAGCTGAAATGCAAGCCAACAGTCAAGATAACCAAGCTCAATCTGAGCCTGAAACTGTTGAGCAACAAGGCAAGACTGAGCAACAAGCTCAAGCTGCTGAAACATCAGAACAACAGCCAGAATCTGAGTCTGGCACACCAGTGGCGTCATCGGCTTTATCAGAAGAGCCGCTGCCAGCAGATTTAGAAAGAGCACTTCGCGCAGTCAGTGAAGATCCACAAGTATTAATTAGAAACAAAATGCTATTGGAATATCAAAAGCGTCGTCAAAACGGCCAACTTCCTAAGGATAAACAACAGTGGTAAACAGAATCATTTTAGCCCTAGTCGCTATTCTTTTTACAGGGCAAGCACTCGCGGTCACTAACATTCAAGCAACGGTGGACCGTAACCCCGTCATGCAAGGTGAGTATTTTGTATTAAACGTCACCGCAGATGATGATGTTAATGCAGGCTCATTAGACACCTCAATATTGCTAAAAGACTTTGTTGTCGGCCGCACTAGCGTGGGACGAAGCACGCAAATCGTTAACTTTAACTCCAGTAAAGAAACCCGCTGGCAAGTGTTATTATCGGCTAAAAATGCCGGTACTGTGACTATTCCAGCCTTTACTATGGAAGGGATTCAGTCTAATCCCATCCAGTTAACGGTTTTAGATGCTGGCTCCCAGCCTCAGCAAATGCGCAATTTGTTTGTGGAAGGCGAAGTTAGCACTCAAGAAGCTTATGTCGGCCAATTGATTACCTATAAAGTTAAGCTATTTTTAGCTGCTGAATTACAACGTGGTGTCATTAGCGCCCCTGAAATATCAGGTGCAGAGATCAAGCAGCTAGGCGAGGATCAAGACAGTGTTGAAGTGGTTGATGGCCGCCGTTTTCGCGTAATTGAACGTACCTATGCCATGATTGCCGATACCCCGGGCAAACTCGCCATCAAAGGCGCCAGTTTTTCAGGCGATATTTTAGTTGAAGCCCCACGACGTGGCGGCATGTTTGGCTTTAATGAAAGCCGTCCGATGCAAGCTGCTGCTGAAGACACCGACATCGTAATTAAACCCATACCTGACAGCTATCAAGGTGATTGGCTCGTCAGTGATTTATTAATCGCTAAAGAAGTGTGGCCTGAAGACAGCAGTGAATTTGAAGTGGGTAGCCCAATCACCCGCACCATTAATATCATCGCATCTAATGCTGACAGTAATAGCCTGCCTGACATTGAATTAGCTATGCCAAGCGCGCTGAAATCATACCCAGAAAAGCCCGTTAGACAAACTGTACTTAGAGACAACCATGTAGTGGCGCAGTACAGCCTTACTACGGCAATAGTACCCACAAAAGCCGGAACATTTACCCTACCTGAAATCACTATCCCGTGGTGGAACTCGCAGCTACGTCAGCAGCAATTTGCCACCATTCCAGCAAGAACAGTGACCATTGCAGCTAATCCAGAACAAGCGCCAACGCCAATAACACCAGAGGTGACACAGCCCAGCAACAATCCAGGATTTTGGCCATGGTTAACCCTGCTATTTGCCGCATTATGGCTTATTACTGTCGCCCTGTGGTTAAACGCCCGCAAGCAAAAGTCGCTAGCAGTTCCCTCAGAAAATGTTGATGTTCAGTCATCTCCGACTCAAGTGAGCATCAAAGACATTAGCAGCGCCTGTGATAAAAATGATGTATCTCAAGTCATTGCATTACTGCAGCAGCATTTTTCTACATTACTAAACAAACCAATGAACTTGTCTGATATCAGCAAATTATCAAGCCCGTTAGCTAAAGCAATGGATCAATTACAGCAAGCTAAATACAGCCAATCTTCAACATCTGTTGATAAAGCGGCTTTATTAACAGCCATTGAAAGCTACAGTCATAACTCAACAGCAAACGCCCCATCAGCGCTGAGTTCTTTAAATCCTTAACGGATAAACTGATGCAATAGCAAGCATAATTATACTTGCTATTCATCTGTAACCTTTTAAGCTATCGAGCATAATATTTTTAACAAAAAGATAAAAATGTTCGATAGCTTGCGAAATAAAAAGTCCGAACCCACGGTCATATCTGACATGTTAACTAAACAGCGACGATACGACAGCCTCGTCCGGGCACTTCACGCAGATATCTTCCGATATGCCTATTGGCTCATCGGCGATAAACATGTTGCTGAAGACGTCACCCAAGAAACTTTTTTACGTGCATGGCGTGCTCTTGACTCGCTAAAAGATGATAAAGCCGCAAAAGCATGGCTGATCACTATCTTACGTCGTGAGAATGCCCGCCGTTTCGAACGCAAACAATTTGACTACAGTGATGTAGAGCAAGAGTTGCTCGAAGATGACAAGTCATCCACCACAGAAGAACAAACTGAGCAATACTGGCTACGTAAACAAATCGGCTTATTAGAGATTGAATATCGAGAGCCATTACTATTGCAGCTCATTGGTGGTTTTAGTGGTGAAGAAATTGCTGATTTACTTGAGCTGAACAGAAACACCGTCATGACGCGATTATTTCGTGCCCGTAATCAATTAAAAGACGCTTTAGAGTCTCCTGAAGTTAGAGGTCAATCAAATGGATGATCTACAATTTCGTCGCCATGCCTATGACGACCCCAACAGCCAAGATGAAGATTTCTTAGCACAAATAGCTGCGTCTGAGTCTGATGCGAAATTAGTCAGTGAACTCAAAACATTAGACAGTAAGCTCTCCCATGCGCTGAATATTGATGTGCCCAATGATTTAGCTGATAAGTTATTATTGCGCCAACAACTGATTAAGCATCAGGAGCAAAAAAAGCATAGCCGTTATTTAATGGCCATGGCAGCCTCAGTGGCACTCGTCATCGGTCTAAGTTTCAGCATGTTAAAGTTTGCCCCGGTTGACCTAGCTGAACATGCGCTCGCTCATGTTTACCATGAACCCAAATCCTTGCTGGTTGATCAAAATGTTGGCTTTAAAGATGTTAACTTTAAACTGGCAGGTATTGGCGGGTTAGAAAACGCCAAATTCATTCAACAGCCCGGAAAAGTGTTTTATACCTCCTATTGTGATTTCCAAGGAGTTAAAAGTTTACACTTAGTAATGGAAGGCCAAAACGGTAAAGTCACCCTGTTTATTGTCCCAGCTGAAAATAGAATGGTCACCGAAGAAACTTTTGCAGATCAACACTATCAGGGCTTGGGCTTTCAAACAGCTGGGGCATTCATCATGTTAGTGGCAGAGCAAGCTAAGGATCTGCAGTTTGTTAAATCTGAAATAGAGCAAACCTTCATCTAGCTATAGTCACAAACTGTAACCGACACCTATCAATTAACCTGCACGTATCAATTAACCTGCATATATCAATTAACCAACAAACAGTCAATGTAAACTCATTGACTGTTTGTTATCACATCAAATTTACTTCCTAAATTGTGCACTAGCTCATACATCTGCTAGCATATGCGCCACAATAATAAAAATACGGAAGTATCATGACCATAGAAACCCCCATTCTAATCACTTTTATAGGCTACCTCGCGTTAATGATGGGGATTGGCTACTGGGCTTATCGTAAAACAGATACCGTTGACGACTATATTTTGGGTGGCCGAAAAATGGGCCCTGCTGTCACCGCCTTAAGTGTGGGTGCATCTGATATGTCAGGTTGGTTATTGCTTGGCTTACCCGGTGCAGTGTATTTAGGCGGCTTAGGTGAAGCTTGGATTGGTTTTGGACTGATATTCGGTGCTTGGCTTAACTGGCTTTTTGTCGCCAAACGTTTACGCATTTATACTGAACTGGCTGACAACTCGCTGACATTG
Organism: Shewanella sp. UCD-KL21; assembly: GCF_001957135.1. GTDB lineage: Bacteria > Pseudomonadota > Gammaproteobacteria > Enterobacterales > Shewanellaceae > Shewanella. The sequence goes on from NZ_MPHK01000002.1 coordinate 293,302, forward strand.
CCTGACTTTTTTGAAAATCGCTTTCATGATAACCAAGGCGTATTAAAAATGGTTGCTGCGGTCACCATCTTAGTCTTTTTCACCTTTTATACCTCATCAGGTATGGTTGGCGGCGCCATATTATTTGAAAAAGTATTTGGCCTAGATTACACCTTAGCACTGATTATTGGCTCGGTGATCATCGTATCCTACACCTTTGTTGGCGGCTTCTTTGCCGTCAGTTGGACTGACTTTTTCCAAGGCTGTTTAATGTTAGTGGCATTACTGATTGTCCCAATTGCCATCTTCAGCCAACCTGAAACCCAAGAGAACCTACAACAACTCGACCCAGCCATGCTGTCATTTTTCAGTGAGAACACCACTGTTATCGGCTTAGTCTCATTACTGGCTTGGGGCTTAGGTTATTTTGGTCAACCGCATATTTTATCGCGTTTTATGGCCATTGGCAGCGCTAAAGACATTCAGGTATCACGTCGCATTGCTATGAGTTGGATGGTTATTTCTCTGATTGGCGCACTAGCAACGGGGATCGCTGGTACCTTGTATTTTGCCGACACTCCCCTAGATAACCCCGAAACTGTATTTATTCACCTTGCCCATGCTGCGTTTAATCCATGGATTGGCGGCTTATTAATCGCCGCAATTTTATCTGCAATCATGAGCACCATTGATTCACAACTTTTAGTTTGTTCAAGCGTGATAACTGAAGACTTTTATCGCAAATGGATTAAACCCGATGCGAGCAATAAAGAGTTAATGCTAGTGGGCCGTTTTGGGGTTATCGCCATTGCTATTGTGGCCGCAGTCATTGCACTTAATCCTGAAAGCAGTGTCCTAGGGTTAGTGAGCTACGCTTGGGCAGGCTTTGGCGCCGCATTTGGACCTGTGGTATTGCTATCACTATTTTGGCAGCAATATAGCCGTAACGGCGCTGTAGCAACAATTGTTGTCGGTGCTGTGACCGTGGTTGTCTGGAAGCAACTCACTGGTGGTATTTTTGACTTGTACGAAATTGTCCCAGGATTTTTGCTCGCCTCATTGTCAGGTATCTTATTCAGTAAGCTATTTCCTGCAAGCACAGAGTCTGTGGCCTCATTCAAGGCCTTTCGCCAGTCTCTTTAGTGCTTTACAAGGTTAACCCACGGTAAATACCTGTCGACTTAATTGTTAATAACGATAAGTCGACAGGCTCATTTCTAGAGTAAAGATTCTAAATTCAGCGTACGGGTGTTAGCTAAAAAGCAACCCTGACCACAAATCGCAATTACAGTAACCCAACAAAATTATCATTATGAAACTGAACTCAAACTACTGAAATTACGACATTAACCTCCATAAAAGTTTGCAAGATCTTCTCACAACCATATTTAACCACTCAAAGCATTAACAAAAATACAACACTAAAAACCACTGGTCGGAGTTGTACAGCTTACCCGTGTTACCTAAGATGCGCTCAAATATAAGTGGCAGTGATATGAACACATGCAGTATTCATGCATATGCGACAATAAAGATGAGCAATAAATATGACTAAATTCAACAAGACACTCCTTGCTGCAGCTGTAGCTTTAGCAAGTACTCAAACATTCGCAGCGGGTTTTCAACTCAACAGCCAGTCTGCAACCGGTTTAGGCCGCGCAATGGCGGGTGATGCCATCATTGCTGATAATGCATCTGTATTAGCACGTAACCCAGCGGCAATGGCATTATTTGATAAGACAGCAATTTCGGTTGTTGGTACTTATGCTGATGTGAATGTTGAAGTGACTGATGCCATAATTGGTGATGGTTCTAGTGATGGTCAATATTTAGGCGCTATGGATAATGCTGCTGAAGGTAAGCCTATCCCAAGCTTTTATTACATCAACCCGATTAATGATAAATGGGCTTTTGGTATTGCAGCATTCAGTAACTACGGTACTGGTACTGATTTAGCCCCACTCAATTCAGGTCACGAATTCAATACCCCAATTGACTTATTAGGTAATACAGAAGTTACTACCATCAACTTTAATGCCAGTGTCTCGTACCGTATTAATGACTCTCTAAGCCTTGGTCTAGGTATTGATGCCATAAAAGGCATGGGCACATTAACTCGACAAGGTGATTTCACTGTTCCTGTTTTTGGTGAAATACCATTAAACCTTGTTGATATTGATGCTGATGGCTGGGGTTTTGGCGCAATTGTGGGTCTAGCCTACGAAATCAACGAAAATAACAGAATTGGTTTAAGCTACCGTAAGAGCCCTAATATGAAGGCGTCAGGTGATATTGCTTATAACCCTCCATTTGCAGCTGAAAACTTTGGTGAAATTGATATTCCTTTAGCTGATATTGCCCAACTTGCAGGTTTCCATCAGTTAACTGACAAGTTTGCTATCCATTACACTGCCCAGTGGACTAACTGGAGTAATTTCGACAACATCGAGCTTACTGACGGTGAAAATGGTACAGACAGCCATATCCTCAAGCATTATAACTGGGAAAACTCTTGGTTCTTAAGCTTGGGGGCAACATACGACATCAATGATAAATGGACCGTTAGAGCGGGTATTGCTAAAGACCAAGGTGTAGTCGGTGAAGTATCATCACTTTCTATTCCTGATTCAGACCGTACTTGGTATTCAGCAGGTTTTAGCTACCATATCAATGAAAAATCAAGCATTGATTTCGGTTACACCCTAGTGGCTGGCGAGAAAGTACATGTAATTGAAACCAGTGAGCTAGTCGGCCCTGTAAGCGCTTATACTGAGTCTGGTGCTAACTACTACTCTTTGCAGTATAACTACACTTTTTAAGCAGACAGTGACTTAAACAGACTGCCTGAAACAGATTGAGTAATTTAAACTTATTCTGTATCACTAAAACAGTTGATAATTAAAAAAACCATCGATGCTCCATCGATGGTTTTTTTATATCTGCTATACTTTCATTAGATTTTTCTCATAAATGAATTGCGCTTAATACTAAAGTCCATTAGAATTTTCTCATGAATAAATTTTTGAGGTGGAACATGGCAACCTTTCACAAACGCTTATCTTTATTTAGTGCAGTAATACCTACTTTGCTGGCTATTGTTAGCTATAGCGCTATAGCTGATACAGACAAACTAAAAACCGATAAAGCTTTTGATACCCTAACCGTTACTGAAACAGAGTCTGTTTCATCGATAATCATTGATGGACAAGTGGAAGCGATTAAAGCCGCTACCGTGTCAGCACAAACCTCAGGGCGCATTATTCAGGTTAATTATGATGTCAATGATGTGGTTGCCGCGGGCGCATCTTTACTTGAGATTACCAGTGATGAGCAAACCGCAGAATTTAACGCGGCAGAAGCTCAGCTTGCCAGTTCAGAAGCCATGAACTTTGAAGCCCAAGCAACACTGACTCGTTATGCGGCCTTGTTTCCTCAAGGAGCCATATCTCAAGGGCAAATGGATGAGGCAACCGCCAATGCTAAATCCAGTAAGCAAGCAGTATCTGCGGCTAAAGCTCAGCTTAATAAAGCAAAACAAAGTTTAAATTACACTGTGGTTTCTGCGCCATTTGAAGGCCGAGTAACTGAACGCTTTATTGAACTCGGTGAAACCATTTCATATGGTCAGCCATTATTTTCCGGTTTTGATACCCGAGAGTTACGCGCCACTTTTAATGTCCCCTCTCGTTACTTAGCCAACCTTAAAGCAGCTAAACAGCTTGAATTAACCTTAACCAATGGTGACAAAGTTATCAGCAACGATATCAATGTTTACCAATTTGCCGATGCCAACAGTCACCAGCACCAAGTAAGAGTTAACTTTAGTCATCCTCAAGCACTCACCGGCCAATGGGTTAAAATCGCGGTGCCCGTTAAAACCAGTAACGTGGTGGTTATTCCCTTAAGTGCCCTTTATCAGGTCAATGATCTGGATGGCGTGTACCGAAAAGTGGGTCAGCACACCTTGTTAACGCAAATTCGCCTCGGAAAAATTGACAAGCAACAGCAAACCGTTGAAGTGTTATCAGGTCTTGATAAAGGTGATGAAATTATCCTTAACGCCAGTCGCTACGTGTTACTGCGCGCAGCTAACCAAAGTAAGGAGTAGTTCATGGCTAATTCAGAACCTCGTTTAGGTATTTCTGGCACCATTGCTAAGAACTTTCAAACCAGTGCTATCACCCCTTTACTGGCTATTTTGGCATTACTACTCGGCTTATTTGCCGTGCTCATAACCCCTAAAGAAGAAGAGCCGCAAATTGATGTCACCTTTGCTGATGTGTTTATCCCCTATCCAGGTGCAACTCCTACACAAGTCGCTAATCAGGTTACCTTACCAGCCGAAAAAATCATTTCAGAAATTAAAGGTGTTGATACCCTTTATTCATTCTCACAGCCTGACGGCGCCTTAATCATTGCCATCTTCAAAGTGGGCATTCCTCGAGAGCAAGCTGTTGTCGATTTATACAATAAAATTTATTCCAACCTTGATAAATTCAATCAAGCTGCTGGTATTGGTGAGCCGCTGATAAAACCTCGCGGTATTGATGACGTACCGATTTTTGGCCTCACCTTATGGTCAGATGATCCCACCATGAACCCTGAGCAACTGACTAAAGTCGCTACGGTACTAGAAACTGAACTAAAACGTATCCCAGGCACCCGTGAGATCTATTCTCAAGGCAGGCATGAGCTTATTGCCAATGTTCGCTTAGATCCTAGTAAGCTAAATAGCTTTGGGATCACGATTGAACAAATTGAGCAAGTGCTAAACAGTAATAATTCCGTCTCAACAACAGGTTCATTAACCCAAAATAATCAAGAGATTAAAGTTCAAACTGGGCAGTTTTTAGAGTCCATTGACGATCTAAAAAACTTGGTTATCAAAGTAGTGCCTGCTAATAACTCAATCACTGAGCCAGCCAGCGCCAAGGTAGTTTATTTAGCTGATGTTGCTGATATCACTTTAAAAAGCGATATTCAAAAGCAGCAAGTTTGGCATGCTAATCAGCAAGGTCAATTCCCTGCTGTGACCATTGCCATTGGTAAGCAAGCCGGTGAGAACGCGGTAGATATTGCCAACTTAATTACAGAAAAAGTTGCCAAACTCGATAACTTACTTATTCCTGATAACGTTAATGTCGCCGTATCCCGTAACTATGGCGCGACTGCAGGCGAAAAAGCCAGCACACTGATATTTAAATTAATCTTTGCCACCGCCGCAGTGGTGATATTGGTGCTATTAACCATGGGCGCCCGCGAGTCAGCCATTGTTGGCGTCGCGATTATCATTACCTTAGCGCTGACATTATTTGCCTCATGGGCATGGGGCTTTACCCTTAACCGTATTTCATTGTTTGCACTGATATTTTCAATTGGGATCTTAGTGGATGACGCCATTGTCGTGGTAGAAAACATTCACCGTCATATGGCGATGAGTAATAAACCGCTCACGGAATTAATCCCACAGGCTGTGGATGAAGTGGGCGGGCCGACAATTTTGGCCACCTTCACCGTTATTGCGGCATTACTGCCAATGGCGTTTGTTTCAGGCTTAATGGGGCCTTACATGAGCCCTATTCCCATCAATGCCAGTATGGGCATGCTTATCTCATTGTTGATTGCTTTTGTGATGACGCCATGGCTGAGTAATAAATGGCTTAATGCCAAAGCTCACCGAGGTAACACCAGCAGTGACCTAAGTGAGCAACCCCATACAGAAACCGCCTCAACTAAATTACTGAGCTTTTTCACTTTCATCATGAAACCATTTCTTGACGGTGAACATGCCAGTAAGGCGCGTAAAGCCATGGCGTTAGGCATTGTGCTGTTAATCGCACTCGCGGTGTCATTACCCTTCATGCAAGCCGTTGTGCTTAAGATGCTGCCTTTTGATAATAAATCAGAGTTTCAGGTCATCATTGATCTACCTGAAGGCACGCCATTTGAGAAAAATCAAAAGCTACTACAAGAGCTTGGACTTTATCTGACGACTGTTGTAGAAGTTGAACACTTGCAGTTGTATGCAGGCACCCACTCGCCAATGAACTTTAACGGCCTAGTGAGACATTACTTTTTACGTGAAAGCCAAGAGGTGGCTGATATTCAAGTCAATCTGGTTGAAAAGTCAGAACGTGATAGAAACAGCCATGATATTGCTATGTCAGTGAGAGAGCCTTTGCAAGCCATTGGCGTCGCCTACAATGCCAATATAAAAATTGTTGAAGTGCCTCCAGGGCCACCAGTATGGTCACCGATTGTGGCTGAAGTTTACGCACCAACCACAGCGCTGCGCGAACACGCTGCTAACGATTTAATGAGCCGTTTTCAGCAAACTGAACACGTTGTAGATGTGGATATTTATTTACCTGCACAGCAAAGCAAATGGCAAGTGAGTATTGATCGTAATCGCGCTGCAATTGCTGGGGTGGCTTACTCAAGTATTGTTAATACCATTCAAGCGGCAATTGATGGTAAAGATGCCAGTTACCTTTATCAGAGTAACTTGCACCTGCCAACGCCTATCAGGCTGCAGCTTGATGAAGCCGCCAAGGTGGATATGCATCAGGTGATGTTATTAAAAATCCCTTCAGCCTCAGGGGCAATGGTCACCCTTGCTGATGTAGCTTCAATTAAACAAACCAGCATTGATACCACGATTATCCATAAAAATATGGTACCCATGATCATGGTGGTTGCCGATATGGCAGGTCCGACAGGCAGCCCTTTGTATGGCATGTTTGATATGGTAGGCCAAATAAACCATGAGCAAGAAAGTGGTGAAGCAGCATACCCAATGAGCCAATACTTTGCCAATCAACCCGACGGCTTAGATGAAGTTGCCGTACTATGGGATGGCGAGTGGAAAATTACTTATGAAACCTTCCGCGATATGGGCATTGCTTATGCGGTGGGTATGATTGCGATTTACTTATTAGTGGTCGCACAATTTAAGTCTTATACCGTGCCGCTGATTATTATGGCGCCCATTCCATTAACCATTATTGGGGTCATGCCAGGACACGCAATACTCGGAGCGCAATTCACCGCCCCATCGATGATAGGCATGATCGCGCTGGCCGGTATTATCGTGCGAAACTCGATTTTGCTGGTTGATTTTATCCATCAACAGGCAACCGAAGGTGTGCCGTTTGAACAAGCCGTGATCAACGCCGCCGCAGTGCGCGCCAAACCGATTATGTTAACGGCCTTTGCCGCCATGATTGGTGCACTATTTATCATCGATGATCCGATTTTTAGTGGGCTAGCAATCAGCCTTATTTTCGGGATATTTATTTCAACTATTTTAACCTTGGTCGTTATCCCAGTGCTGTATTACGCAGTAATGAAAAACCGCCAAGGGATCCACAACTAATCTAACCTTTAAGGAGTTACTTATGTCTATTGAAAGATCAATTATGGCTTTTGCCGGCTTTATGGTGCTGTTATCTTTAGTGCTTACCGCTACCGTCAGTCACCATTTTATTTGGCTGACCGCATTTGTTGGTGCTAATCTATTCCAAAGTGCTTTTACTGGTTTTTGTCCTGCCGCTATGGTGATGAAAAAATTTGGCCTAAAAACCGAAGCAGAAAAAGCAACTCAGTAGCATTGCAACACAAATATCAATAAGGAGCCTAAGTGCAGCCATTAGATTGCAATAAACTTACTATTCAAGCTGTTAAAGCTCTCAGTCTGCTCACCATGTGCTTAATGGCATTAATGATGAGTAAAATCAGCGTTGCCCAAGATATGAATCCTGTTGTGGCATGGGACAAAATAAACAAGGGTGCGATGATATTGGATGTGAGAACTGCTGAAGAGTTTGCCGCAGGCCACCTTGAGGGCGCGATTAATATTCCCTTTAATATCGCCCTTAACGAGCTCAATAAACAAAATATTGCCAAAGACACAGCCATCGTATTGTATTGCCGCAGCGGCCGCAGAAGCGGTATTGCCAACGATGAGTTAGTGGCAGCAGGCTACACTCAAACTTATAACGGTGGCGGCGTTGCTACCTTATCAGCAAATAAGCAATAACGCGTTTTATCGTTTTCACTTAGATAAGCCCTTATTGGATATAAAAAAGGTCTGCCAGATAACTCTGACAGACCTTTTTGTTACTTTGTTAAAAGGCTAAAACTCTAAAAAACGACGGTTTTGTTACCATAGACTACCACTTGTTCATCAAGCACAAGCTGCAGGGCTTTACTCAGCACGCTTTTTTCAACATCGCGGCCATTATGAGCGAGTTCTTCTGCGCTGAAACTATGATCAACATTAATCACGTCTTGTTTGATAATCGGCCCTTCATCTAAGCAATTATTGACAAAATGCGCTGTCGCACCAATGATTTTCACCCCACGTTCCCACGCTTGACGATAAGGTGAGGCGCCAATAAATGCCGGTAAAAATGAGTGATGAATATTGATAATGGTATTGGGAAACTCGGCGACAAACTCAGGGGTTAAAATTCGCATATATTTTGCCAATACAATGTAATCTGCATTATAGGTTTTTATCACCTCAAGCATCGCTTGCTCGTGCTGGGCTCGGTCTAAATCAACATGGCTTACATGATGAAAAGGTATATCAAACTTTTCAGTTAAGCCTTGCAACACATCGTAATTACCTACCACCGCGGCGATTTCAACATCTAAGCCGCCATAATAGGACTTCATTAAAATATCACCTAAACAGTGGGCTTCTTTGGTGACTAAAATGACAATACGTTTTCGGCCTGCATCCACCAGCTTCATGTGATTTTGTAGAGGCAAGACCTCAGTTAAGTCGGCTAATAACTGCTGGTCATTAATTTGCCCTTCAAGCACAGTACGCATAAAAAAGCGCCCTTGCTCATGATCGACAAATTCGGTGTTTTTAATAATATTAAGCTGATGGGCAAAACACACCCCAGTAATTTTAGCGATTAGGCCTTTTGCATCTTCACAATCAGTGATTAGAATTTTTCGTTGTAGGCTTGATGACTGTTCCACAGAATGACTTTTTGACTTCATAAACTATTGGCTCACAAAAGTTAAATCGATGACATTTACATTTAAATAAAAGGCAGCGAGCTAAAAACAATGATTTACTTTTAACACAGCTTTTATATGAGATGTAATTAAAAAGCCAAATATATCAACAATACATGCTTTTATGGCAACTCAATTATTAAATAATCAAATAATCACCGCTATTAATAAGGTTTTAATAATCACTTGCGGGTATCTAAATACTTTTGCAGTAGTTTGCGTAAACTTTCTGCCTTAGTGCCAAATACAACCTGCACTCCACGCCCCACTTTGATCACCCCTTTCGCGCCTAAGCGCATCAATCTGGGTTTATCGACAAGTTTTGGGTTCACGACTGAAATGCGTAAGCGGGTTAAACAAGCATTTAATTCAACAATATTGTCAGCACCTCCAAGGGCGCTGATCATCGCGCGGAGGCTTTCTTTATTGCCGTGACCATCAGCATCTAACCGCCCAGGGGTTTTTAAGTTAAATGCTACAATACTGACTCTAAAAATGAAGTAGTAAATAAAAGCCGTTAACGGCCCTAAAAACCAAATCCACTGAGTATTACTTGATTGAGCAAACAACAAACTGAAATCAATCAGGCCGTGGGAAAACACCACACTGTGTTTTACTTCAAGCAAAACACAAACGCTATAGGCCACACCTGTCAGAATGGCGTGAATTAAAAACAATATCGGCGCCACAAACATAAAGGCAAATTCAATGGGTTCGGTGATCCCAGTTAACCAACTTGCGGTTGCGGCTGACAGCATAATTCCGGCAACGCGATTGCGTTCAGATTTATCCGCGCTACGCCAAATAGCCAATGCAGCTGCAGGGAGCCCCCACATTTTAATTAAATAACCCCCAGCAAAATTACCCGCAGCAGGATCTCCTGCAAGGTATCGAGCAATTTCGCCCTTAACGATTTTACCTTCGTGTAAGTATTGTCCCACTTCCAAGTAAAAGGGCACGTTCCAAATGTGGTGTAGCCCCAATGGGATAAGTAATCGTTCAATGGCGCCATAAACACCAAAGGCGACAGCAGGCTCTTGGTATACAGCCCATAAGGATAAAGAATCGATTTTATAGGCCAGTGTGGGCCAAATAAACGCTAAGATGAACGCCATCAGCATGGAAAATGGAATAATGAGCAAGGCTGCACTGCGATGGCCTTCAAAAAATGAGAACACCGCTGGCAGTTTTACATTTTCACTTAATCGCACCACCAAACAAGTCAGCGCGCCAATGAGCACACCACCAGCAATTCCGGTATCCATTGTCTCAATCCCCCAAATAGGCCTCGAGGGTAAGTGATAAAGGGTTGTCATTGCGCCAAGGCTTGAAATATAAACGCCAAAGCCAAAAACTGCGACAAATGCGGCAATACCTTGGTCTTTACAAAAGCCAATGGCAATAGCAACGGCAAACAGTAAAGGCATCATCGAGAAAATAAGATTGCCAACAGCGGAGAAAATAATGGCAAGTTCACTGGGGATAAAAGGCAGAGGATTGGCAGAAAGCCCAAGCATGACGCCAGCTGCGGGTAAAATGGCGATGGGAATTAACAGCGCCTGACTGAGACGCTGAGCAAATTTAAACCACCGCTGGCTTAATAACCTTAACTGTCTTGCGACTGGGTTACTGCGGTTTGCCAAGTTGTTATCCATTGTGTGGCTTCAGTTTCTGGCTCCATGGTTTCACAGGCATCGATTTCAAGGCGCGGCGTGATACTGGTTGCACCGAGTTCAGTAAGCAGTTCATCAAATTGTTTTCCGGCGCCGCAGAATGTTTCATAGCTTGAATCACCCAGGGCAATAACGCTGTAGTTAAGCTTAGGCAAATATGGCGCTACTGAGCGCAACTCGTTAAACCATGGCGCAATATCTTCAGGTAAGTCACCGTGACCTGTGGTTGAGGTCACTATGATCAGTAACTCATCTTCTGCTGGAACATAGCCCAATAGCTCTGTTGGCTGAAACAATTGGGTATTAAAATTCAATTGTGCAATCTTATCGGTTAATGTTTCAGCAACAAATTGTGCACTTCCATATACTGTTCCGAACACTATATTAACTTTATCCATGATATACTTTTCCCCAAGCTCACTGACTGCATTGATTATTACAGCTTAAATGCTGACTAATTTGAGTTAATAGCTTCACCATACTGCATTCCAGCGCTGGGCTGCAAGTATGAAATACAAACAAAAGTAACAACTTATCTAAACGTTAAGGTTATTGTTATGCGCCAAGCCAACCGGCATAGATTGTTCAAACTCCAGCATAAGGCCGCCCATATTAGGCGAAACTTTTACTTTAGATGTGAACAACAAGATACTAGCGAGCCACTTGCAAAAATTGATGAGTTCGAGAAATTGAAGGCATTATTGTTAAAACACAATAAAACCCCTTTGAAACAAAGTACTTAATAAGCGCACTTACCAAGTACTTGGATTTATCCTTAAGATTCTTACGTAACTTATTATTACGTGATAGTTTTTACGTAAGAATTTTTATAGCCTACTAAGCAATATCCATAGGTGCTGAGCAATCAAGCCCATCATCCCAGCCAAACTGCTCAAATATCGTCAGCCATTCTTGCTCCAATTCTGTTTCTATATGCATTTTCTCTAAGGTCACAGGATGAGTAAAACGAATTGACTTAGCGATAAGCCATAAACGATTTATCTCAAAGTGCGATCTAAAAAACTTATTCTGCTTGCCATCACCATGGGTGGTATCGCCAATAATAGGATGACGTAAATGCGCCATATGTCGTCTTAATTGATGTTTACGGCCCGTTTGCGGCGTAAGATTAATTAAGCAAAAGCGGCTACTGGGGTAACGCCCTGAACTATATGGGATTTCTGCATTCATTAACGGCTTATAATCTGTTACCGCTTCTTGTGCAGGCTTATCTTTATTGGCCTTTTTGTCGGCAACATCATCTAGTTCTACTTTTAAAGCGTAATCTAACCGGCCCGCCTCATGCATATTGCCTCGAACCAAAGCGATATATTCTTTCGTCACTTGATGATGTTCAAACTGCTCACAAAGCGCTCTGGCAACTTCACTGCTTTTGGCAAAAACTAACACACCTGATGTGGGTCTATCTAATCTGTGCACCGGAAACACATGGCAACCGACTAAATCTCGAGTCAGCTGCATCGCAAAAAAGCGTTCCTTTCTAGCAAGGTAACTGCGGTGAACCAACAAACCAGCTGGTTTGTGAATAACCACCAGATGCTCATCTTCAAAAAGAATTTCTAACTCTGGCGGTGTTTCATCTTCAACCCCCTCGGCGAGTAGTGTTTCAGCTTGAAGGCTCGCTGCATCTTCTTTGTCACCGAAATATTCATCATCAGTCATGTTATTGCTCACTTAAAAAGGTATCTAACTCAGCCAATAAACCTATCAAAGGATTAAGTTCATCACGCTGACTCCACACATGTGCCGCCATAGGGGCTAAGGCTATTTGAGTCGGTAAAGCCTGCTTCATACTCATAAGCTGTTGCATCTTAGGGATAAAAATAAACTGCAACCATTGTTCAAACCCCATGGTATCGCAGGCAAAAGGAGAACGGCTAGCAAGTGCTTCAGCAGAAGGTTTAGTCGAAGACCAAAGGTTTGCATCTTTAAGTTTTTGTTCTATCTGAATTAAGTATTGCTCTGTTTTAATATACGGCATAACTGTGATTTATCGCTCACACAAGTTTGAAATAACACGATTGTTTATGCGACTAATTATATCATCAGGAGGCAGTTAACCCTATAATACGCGCAAGTTAATCGCTATATAAAAACACCATGACACAACTCGAAACCCTAAGTGAATTTTTAGACACCGCTAATACTCAATTTCAGGTTTATGATTTAGGCCGCAGAGTCGAAAACATCGATATGATGTTGTTTAATCAAATTGAAGCATTAAAAACCCCTTATCCTTTTCCAATCCAAGGACATGCACAATTTGCTATCGTATTTTGGCGCGAGGCGCAGCCGCCTTTCATTTGGTTTTTAAAACTGCCACTGGATGAGCAAGGCTTGTTATCACCAGCCCAGCGTAGCCAGTTCATCAAAATGATCTTAGAAGCACTAGGGCAAGATCCAACCAAAGCATTAAGTGATGAAGAACAAGAGCGCTATGCTAATCACCCTTTTAGCTTCAAGCCTAGCCAAGAAAAGCTAGCGCTATTTAATGCCTTAGTGAAACGTCAATTAAGCCAGCAACCATCAGCGCAATATCAATTTGCCGCCAACTACTTTGCCGCGCTACTCGCAAGCCCAAAGAAAGTCGACGACTCTTGGCAGCAACTTGGCCTTCAGGGCATTGCCGACATCTGTGTCCGCCTAGATCAACATAACCATGCCGCAGAAATTAATGCCGCTTTTGAATTTGCGCCAGTTGAAGTTCAAGCAGCTATTTGCCAATGCTTAGAGCATGTCACTATTGATGCAGAGCTTGCACAAACCTTGTTTGATAAGTTATCTCAAGCGCCAGTGGAGCATAAGCATATCTATCTTAGAGCCCTTGCTTCACAAGCTGAGTTAACTCAAAAGGCCATTAAGCAATTGGTTAATTACCAACAACTTGATGAAAACCTGTTGATCACCATTGCAGCCAGAAACTGGATAGCCTTAAAAGATGACCAAACTCGCAAACTTTATCTAGAAGTCTTGGCAAATCAGCCACAAATCTTCTTTAACCAAGTATTTGCTGATATCGTGTCTATACCGAGTTTACGCCAGCCGCTGCTGCTTGAACTAAGAAATACCGAACGAAGTGAAAAATTATCAGCGGCTATTGGCGGTTTATTTAAGGCACTAAGCCAATGATGTCAGATTTTATTTTAATCGTAGCAGTCGTGGTTGTGGCCGCATTCTTTTGGCAATTACGACAAATGGCAGAAATTAGCCGCAAGTATGCTGAAAGCGCCTGCGGTAAGCAAAAAGTACAACTACTTGCTATCGCGATGGAGTCAGCAAGGCCTAGCCTGGGTGGGACTACTGGCCTTTGTTGGCGTGCTAAATTTTTGTTTGAATTTAGCACCGATGGCATGAATCAATATCGCGCACATATCCAAATGCATGGTAAAAAAATAGAAAAAATAAATTGGCCTATTTTCCCAGAGCCAGAGTGGATGGATGCGCCGATGGCAAAAGGTAAGTTTGGTGGTTGTGGCGGCGCATCTAGCTGCAACTCCGGAAAGTGTAAGTAATTTATTGGCTTATCGACTCAATAGCTAAGCCATACTGCATAAATCATTTCTTACTAGAAAATCGTTATTTATTAAACGTTAGCCAAAAGAAAGACCGCGACAAATCATTGCCGCGGTCTCTTGTACTTTTGTTAAGCCATCCAGCTATTGTTGTGCTCCCTGCACCATCCATGCGTCTTACTTGCTCCGAGCGCTATCCTTATTCAATCCTTGATATTCCTTGTACACTTAAGTACTTTCCATGTTACTCGATTATCCATTGACCGAGCCTGCTCATATCCTTAAGCGTGTCCTTAATTCATCCTTGGTGTTCTTCCATGACATCCTTTAATCAAGTTATTGCATCCAATGCATTCACCATAAATCCCTTATGGCGTAAATCCCTTAATTGATGTCCTTCAATCTAAATAAAGTCGCTTATATCCATAAACTGCAGTGATGGGGTATTAGTGAACTCCGTTTTCACTAACCTTTTAACCATGCCACTATCCATAGCGTACATTTTGCGTTGAGTTAAAAGTCACTGTAGAGCAGAAAACACTTTACTTATAATCCTGTTAATACAACTTAAGCACTTCCTGTGCATATTTGCTTTCTTGGTATCTATTATAGTTCAACAGGTAAGTCATAAGTATTCACATTACAGTGCAATTACAAAGTGGCAACACTACCAAACCAGCAAGCTTTAAATTAAAACCAATAAAAACAACAACTTTAAAATAAACCTGATTTAAGGCGCGTTTCAAATGCGACAAGGCTTACAGCTCTTGTGAGATATATCGCACAAACACCCTAGCAGTTAGGGAAGTTAATGGTTGCAGACAATTCACATATTTAACATTTGTATTTCTGGAATGTAAAAAGCGCAACCCTAATGAATTAGGATTGCGCCTATTTTACGCTCTGTTAGCTTATCCGGCTAAATTGTGCTTCCCTGCTCCATCCATGCGATTATTTGCTCCCTGCTCCCTTTATTCCCTGTTACTCAATATCCTTGTATTCTTGCCAGTTGCTGAATACTTGAGCTTTCAATCCTTTGAACAGTCGATCCCTTTGACTGACAGTTTTACTCCTAGATTACCATCCTGGTATGCTGCGTCCTGCAATCCGTCATCATCCTGATGAAGGTTCATCCTAGTTTCAGTTATCCATAACTGAGCTTATGCCCTTTCCTTGAGCGTGTCCTGACTTCGTCCTGAATTCATATTTTGAGGTAAGTATTGAGAGTGACTCGCTTAAATACCTCAATGAACAATCAGCCCCATCCCTTTAATTGCTATCTCATCCTGAAATTAACGCCCAAAGGTTTATGGGATAACTACATGACTATTCATCATAAGTGCAATTTTAAACAAAACATCCTGTTCTATTTATGTTGCGACTTGATGAAATTATTTTAGCTAAATTCGTTAACGAGAAAATAACCCATTTACGAACAAACCAATAAGTTACGGTCACAAAAACAAACCCAAAAACTTAAGGCAATGTTTTTATGAATAAAAATCAAATTCAGCTAGAGAATACATACAGACAAAAGTTAGATAACTTACAGGCTATGTGAGATAAGTCTTACACGCCAAAGTGAAACTTGCCTTGTTTATGACTTTGAGAGGAATAGCTTTTTTAACATTTGTGCAAACATCACCCAGTCGGCGAGCAAACTGTATAACGGGTATTCAAAAGTAGCGGGTTTGTTTTTTTCAAATACAAAGTGACCAATCCATGCAAACCCATAACCAATGACGGGGAGCAATAATAGTTGCCACCATTGCTGGCTAACTAGAGTCACCAACAGCAATAGCACTATCAGTCCAGAACCAAGGTAATGTAAGCGCCGACATGTGGCGTTTTGATGTTGTGATAAGTAGAAAGGATAAAACGACTTAAAGTCTTGATACTGTTTATCAGCCATTTATTACTCCGATTTACTTTGATAAATTAAGATCTCACCATCAACAGAGCCAATGGTTTGATCAGACAAATGGCTAAAACCTTCACCAATAAAAAGCACTGCATGTTTATCATTGTTAACGAATACCCCCACACCATCGAGCTCTAACTGCTCATCGCACCAACTCAAAACTGCTTGAATTAGTTTTGCCCCATTGCCTTTTCTCTGCTCATTAGGGGTCAAAGCGATAAATTGTAAAATACCGTATTGCTTACTCGGTAAACTTTCTAAGATGGTATGTTCTTTTTTGATAAATGCTTGAGTTGAGCTCCAGCCAGTGCCGAGTACCATTTTTAAACGCCAGTGCCAGTAACGACTTTCACCAAGCGGTACTTGATGGGTGATAACACAGGCAACACCGATGAGACGTTTGCCTTCAAACCAACCAATTAATGGTTGCTCCTGTTGCCATAACTCGGTGAGCTCTTCTCTGATTGCTGCCCGCAGTTTTTGTTCATAATTGGCTTGATTAGCGGTGGCTAAGGCTTCAATAAAAAATGGATCATCATGATAGGCATTATAAATAATCGATGCCGCAACTCTTAGATCTTCCGCAGTCAAATAAACCGCTTTAGGTTGATCGCTCGTTTGTTCATCCAAAGACGGCGCAGCTTGAGTTTTCGGGGTCAAAGTGTTGTTTTCCATGATGTCACTCTTAACTAATGCAGTTGATAGTCTCAACTTAACAACTTTGAAACATATTGCAATTTAAATAGGGTCACCTAATCTTAGTAAAGATAGATCATTCACACATGGTGAAAGCTCATGGACACAACAACCACTACCTTTGAACACTTATTTCAGCAATTAGGGTTAAGTTCATCTAAGGAAGATATTAACCAGTTTATCGAACAGCATAAACTGGCTAAAAATAGCACCATTGCACAGGCTGAATTTTGGTCAGAATCGCAAAGACACTTTATTGAAGAAGCCTTACATCAAGACGGCCAGTGGTCTGAATTAATAGACCAACTGGACGTTTTATTAAGAAATTAAATGTTTTGGTAAGCAGTTTCACCCCAACCCACTAATTTGTTGTCACTTATTACAACTGGGGTACATTCACTTTTTGTGGTTTTGCCGTCACCTTTACTCCATTGAGTACGGTAGAAAAACACTTGAACTTCTTTCTTCGGACTTTGTGCATCTGCTTGGGTCACATAGGCCTCACTAAAATCAGCCGTTCCCATTAAAATGGTGACTTGATCTTTTGCCATGCCGATTGAAAGTTTCGCTAAGTTGTTACGATTAGTTTCTTGTTGTTTTTGCCAATATGAATCACTACGCTTACCTTCGTGATCGCCCACATTCAATACGCAACCAGTTAGTGAAGTCGCCGCTATAGCCATAATTAATGCTGCACCCAATTTTGCTTTCATAATACATCCCTTTCAAATGGTTCTAATGTAATTTCTACTGAAACTGTTTTTCAGAGTAAGTTATACTGTTCTCAATACCGATTAAGCTAAAAGTGTGCCAAAAGTTAAAGCATTGATTTTATTACCTATTTAAAATTACATCTCACTTTTTGAGTAATCTCACTACCGATATTTAAGGATTTTCACTAATTATGAGTCCAATTGAACAAGTCCTTGCTGCGGCAAAATCCATTGCTGTAGCTGGTCATACGCCAACATTAGCGCTAATAAAAGGTAAATTAGGTACGCGGATAGCCATGCCAACGCTTATTCAGGGTTTGCAGCAATTTAAAGCCATCCCCAAAGAGCAATGGCAAGACTTACCCGATTTAGCAGCGATGATACAGCCAGCTAATACTGAAACGGCTCAAGACCCATTAACGGCGCTAGAACAAAAGTGGCAGGCTAAATTTGACGCTGTCGAAAGTGAATTTGCCCTAAAGATAGCAGCACTTGAAAAACGAATTGCACAATTAGAACGTTAAGCACCACATCATCAATACATTTAACCAGCTAAAAACGGAAAACCATGTTTGTCACTGAACTCAGATTTGAATGTTTCGCCGATACCACTATCACCGCAGCAGAAAAAGCCATTAATAACTTTCTAGAAGCACTCAGAGCCAATGGCCAAGTATTAGGAAGAGAGTTTGCTGTCGCATTTAATGAAGGTGAGTTTAAAGTCAGGCTATTAATACCTGAAAAAAACAGTTTATCAGCCCGTAACAACAGCCCATGGGTCAAACAAGCATTAACTATGCTAACTGAAGCAAAGTTATTGGCGCCACGTGACAAGTTTATCGGCCAAGATATCAATTCAGAGCAAAGTAATGTCGACACTCCCAGCTGGCAGGTGCTTTACACCAGTTATGTACATATGTGCTCACCATTAAGAAGTGGCGACAACCTTCTTCCTATTCCACTATATCAAATTCCAGCAAGCTTTAATGGCGACCATAAGCGAGTTATTCGCTGGCAAACAGAGTGGCAAGCTTGTGATGAACTGCAAATGGCGGCGGCAACCAAAGCCGAATTTGCAGCGTTAGAAGAACTGACTAGCCATAAAAGTGATTTATTTAGACGCGGCTGGGATATTCGCGGCAGAATTGAATTTATCACCAAAATTCCGACTTACTATTATCTCTATCGCGTTGGTGGTGAAAGTTTACAGTCTGAAAAAGACCGCGCCTGTCCACGCTGTGGCTCAAAAGAGTGGTTATTGGATGAGCCATTATTGGATATGTTTCACTTCAGATGTGAACCATGCAGAATTGTGTCGAATATCTCATGGGATCATCAGTAAATAATGCGCTGAATTGAAGTTCTGGATCTCCGAATATATTTCACTCATATTCGGAGGTTTTAAATCGCCGCCCCAAAGCTGTCTTGAGGCAAAAATACGCTACACATCACAATAGGTTAATGAGTAACGTCTCCGATTCGTCAATTATTAGAAGTCGTTATCAGCTCAGTCTTCATTTCATCAGCAGTCAGTACACCACCACCTAGTGCCCGATAAAGTGTGATCATTGATAATAATCGGTCACGCTTCACCTGACTTAAGGTCAGTTCTGCACTAAATAAACTTCGCTGTGCATCCATCAAATCTAAGGAGCTAGAAACACCATTTCGATACCTCAGCATCGCTAAGCGGGTATATTCAGTTGAAGCCACGACTAACTCCTTTTGAGCGTCAATAGCCAGTTCAGAACGTCTGAAACTGTTCATGGCATCATTCACTTCAAAGAAAGCTTCAAGCACGGTACTTCTATAACTTAGCAGCGCTTGTTTGGCATTTTCTTGGGCTATGTCGTATTGCGCCGAAATACTCCCCGCGTTAAAAATAGGCGCTGTTATCCCGCCCAATAATGCCCAAGTCACGCCTTGGCTATCAAAAATGTCAGCTAAATTTTCAGTTTCAGTGCCGTAGGTTCCACTAATGGTAAATTTTGGAAAGAATGCTGTTTTAGCAACACCGACATTGGCGTTTGCAGCAATAAGCGCTTGCTCTGCCGATTTTACATCAGGGCGCTGCGACAGCATCTGTGATGGAATACCAACGGCAAATGAATCAGGAAACAATGCACTATCAGCTTTCAACTGCGCTTCCGTTTTAGGCTGCAATGGATACGTAAACTCGCCAAGTAAAATTCGTAGCTGATTAGCCTTTTCGCTGCGCTCATAATCAAGATCGGGCAATGTGACTCTTGCACTTTGGTATTCAACTTCAGCCTGCCTAACTTGTAAGCCTGATATCACGCCATTTTTTTTACGAAGTCTGGCAAGATCACGCTCTTTTTTACGAAGCTCGACCGTGTTTAATGAGATTTGATAACGTTGCTCAATATCAAGCCACTCGTAATAGCAACTGGCGACATCACTAATTAAACTAACTGTCGCTAAGTTTAATGCTTCTTGTGACGACAGAAAGTTAGCAAATTCAGCTTCACTTCTGCGGCGGTTAGCCCCCCAAAGATCCAATTCCCAAGAAACGGTACCTGCCACATAAAAGGTATCTTCTTTAACAGGATCCGTATTGGTTAACGCACTGTCTAATGCGCGTTCACCTTCTGCTTCAAGCCCGATGGCAGGAAACAAAGCCGCATCGGTTACAGTAACACCAGCCCTTGCTGCTAACAGTCTTGAACGAACACCTTCTAAATCAAGATTTTGATCAAGTGCATGCTCAATTAGTACCTGTAAATCAAGATCCAAATAAAACTCACGCCAATGTCTAAGGCCGACATTTTGGCCGTCAGTTTGCTGCAACTCTTGATGATATTGGGCGGGAATATTCAGGTCAGGTCTTTGGTAATCAGGCCCCATAGCACAACCGGAAAGCAATAAAATACCTGCTGATACCGCCACTGCTAAGGTTTTCAATTTACGAAATTTAAAGGTCATTAATTGAGGACTAGCTGCTGTTATATTCATTAATTTTTGATTAGGCATGAGTAGACACCTCCGCGGTATCGGCTTTGCCGCTGATTTTAGATTTAACCCAGCCTGCTGTTGTCACAAAAAATAGTGGCACCATCACAATGCCAATGGTCGTCGCGAAGATCATGCCGCATAAGATAGGAATAGAAATACTTTGTCGACTCACCGCGCCAGGCCCAACAGACAATACCAATGGCAATACACCTAAAATGAAGGCTAAAGACGTCATTAAAATCGGTCTAAAGCGCATATTAGCCGCTTCAAGTGCAGCATCTAATTGAGTTTTACCTTCTTTATGTAATTGATTAGCAAACTCAACAATTAAAATCGAGTTTTTCGCCGCCATGCCAATCAGTGCGATAAAGGCCACTTGGAAAAACAGATTGCTTTCCATGCCACTGACTAAGGTACCCAGTGATGCACCCAACATTGCAATTGGCGCGATAAGTAACACCGCAATTGGCAAGGTCCAGCTTTCATAAAGCGCTGCAAGGAACAAGAACACAAACACCATAGCTAAGGTCACTGCTATCGCAGTTTGGTTGGCTGACTGCACCTCTTGATAAGTAATCCCAGTCCACTCATAACTAAATTCTTCTGGCAGTAAAGGGGTTGCTACTCGCTCAATGGCGCGAATAACATCGCCAGAAGCGTAACCTGATGCAGGAGATGCATTAATAGAGGCGCTAGTGAACATGTTGTAATGGGTTACCGCTGCAGGGCCAACAGAATAGTCATATTTGGCTAACACGCCAATGGGCACCATCGCCCCCAATGATGAACGAACATAATAGTTTTCAATCTGATCGGGGAATTGACGATATTCCTCGGCAGCTTGTATTTTCACCCGATACACGCGGCCAAATAAGTTGAAATCATTCACCGTTGAAGAGTCAGTAAAGGTTTTAATGGTGCCATAAATATCAGACACTTTAACGCCAATCGCCATCGCTTTAGCCTCATCAACACTGAGGTGTAATTGAGGAATAGCAGTTTGCAGTGATAAACCTGCAGTCGCTATCTCTGGTTGTAGCTTTAGGGCTTCGACCAATTCATCAGCGGTTTCCATCAAGCCTTTAAAATTACTGCCAGAGGTGTCTTGTAGCTCCATTTCGACACCAGAGCCATTACCAAGACCAGGAACTGCTGAAGGTAAATATATTTTGAATTCAGCCTCTAGAATATCACTGAGCTCTTGCTTAATATCATTCATCACCTGCTGCACTGTGGCATCAGTTTCAACCCTTTCTGACCAAGGTTTAAGAATAATCTCAAACTGGCCGTTTGCTTGATTAGAACCTGAACGCCTATTTTCACCCGCAAGAGTAAATGAATAAGCGATTGCAGGGTGAGCCAGCACTGTAGTTTCCGCTTTTTTTAGCACATCTTGGGTACGATTAACCGTCGCCCCATTAGGCAAAGACACATCAATAAAGAAACGCCCTTGATCTTCATCTGGCATAAAGCTTGATGGCAGTGTGCTCATAATTAAATACACCCCACCTACCATTAAAATAAACAGTAAATAACTGCGTTTGGCATACTTGTTTGTCAAACCGACCAAAGCAACATATTTTTCTGTCGCTGTATCTAAACGATCATTCATCCATTTAAAAAAACCTGAGGTGGCTTTATCGCCCGGCTTAAGTAATAACGCACAAAGGGCTGGTGAAAGAGTGAGCGCAACTAAGGTCGAAATTAGCACCGCAACCGTTATCGCCACCGCAAACTCTCGATACATGATTCCGGTGATACCGGATAAAAAAGACACAGGTACAAATACTGCTGCCAGCACTAAACTTGTAGCGATAAGCGCGCCTGACAGCTCCTTCATGGCAACCTTGGTGGCTTGCGATGAACTCAGGCCTTTTTCATCCATTAAGCGTTCAACATTTTCCACCACCACAATGGCATCGTCGACCACAATACCAATGGCCAATACCAGCGCTAACAAACTCACAGTATTAATGGTAAAGCCAAAGGCCAGCATTGCAGCTAATGTACCAATTAATGAAACGGGAACAGCAATGGCGGGGATCAGTGTTGCGCGGATATTTTGTAGAAATAAAAACACCACAAGAATAACTAAGATCAGTGCTTCCACTAGGGTTTTGACCACTTCATCGATGGAGTTTTCGATAAATACAGAGGCATCAAAGAATACTTCCCAATTCATCCCTTGAGGGAATTTCTGGGCAAGTTTTGCCATTTCAGCTTTTACTTTTTTGGTCACTTCTAATGCATTAGCACCTGGCAACAAGTAGACCTGTAAAATAGTGGCATTATTACCATTTAGCTGAGACTGCAGCGTATAAGATGATGAACCAAGCTCAATATTAGCAATATCACGTAAGCGTATAATCGAGCCATCTGCACTGGCACGTACAATAATCTCGTTAAATTGCGGTACACTGCTCATGCGACCGGCTGCTGTGATAGGCAGCGTCATACTTAAGGTGTCAGCATTAGGTTGTGAGCCAATACTGCCCGCTGGTGATTCTTTATTTTGCGCTTTAATCGCATCAATCACATCAGAGGTAGTCAGTCCATAACCCGCCATGGTGTCGGGGTTTAACCATACCCTCATAGAATAACTGCGAGAACCTGTGTTTCTGACTCGTCCCACACCCGGAATACGTTTTAATGCTGACTGAATATTAATGGTGGCATAGTTACTCAGATAAATTTCATCAAAACGTTCATCTTCAGAGGTTAATGCTAACTTAAGCAGCTCAACCGAGGCCTCTTTAGAAACAGACACCCCTTCTGTTTGTACATCAATGGGTAAACTGCCTGTTGCTTGCTGGGTTGAGTTTTGCGCATCAACCGCAGCCAGATCAGGGTTGGTACCCACATCAAAGGTAATAGTGACATTGGAGCTACCAGAATTGGTGCTTTTAGAGCTCATGTAAATCATGTTTGGCAAGCCGTTCAGCTCTTGTTCTAACGGCGTGGCCACTGATTCAGCAGCCGTAGTTGACGTCGCACCGGGGTAAGATGCTGATATTTTTACCTGAGGCGGTGTAATGTAAGGATATTGATCAATGGGTAATTGAAACATCGCAATTAAACCCAGCAGCACAATAACAATCGAAATTACACTAGCAAAAACAGGCCGGTTAACGAAATATTGTGCCATTTAGTTACCCTCCTGTTCCTGCTCAAGTTCTTGCTGCTTCAACGCTTGCTCTTTTTCCTTATCGTCCTCTTTTTTATAATATTCTTCAGCGGTTAATGGTTCGGCAAGTTGTCCGTGGCGTACACGATGCATACCTTCAACAATCACCAGCTCACCTGCTTTAAGGCCACTTTGAACCACCACGCCCATTTCACCTTGATGCTTAATCACAATAAACCGACGTTCAACTTTGTTATCGGGTAATACCACCATCACATACACACCACCTTGGTCTACTTGGGTGGCTTTTTGGGGGATAACAATCGCATCATTGGCTTCGCTGAGTTTAATTCGCACATTGGTATATTGGCCTGGGAGTAATTCTTTATCAGGATTAGGGAGTTCAGCACGAACCTGAAAAGTACCGGTTTCTGGGTTTACTGAAGGATCAGTAAAGCCGACATCCCCCAAGTAACCATACTTACTATTATCAGGCAGGGTTATGGTCACAAAGCCTTCTACCGCTTTACCTTCTGATTCTGCAGTTTGCTGCTCTTTGTAACTGGTCATTCGGCGACGGGCATTTAGATAATCTAACGCTGACATATTAAACGTCACATAAATAGGGTCGACCTGCTTAACCCGCGTTAATAACGACTGACCGCTACTCCCCACTAACGCACCAATATCCACTTCAGAGCGGCTCACAAGACCAGAAATTGGCGATTTAATTTCTGTATAACTGAGCTCAAGCTTGGCCTCTTCAAGCTCGGCTTTACTGGCCGCAACACTGGATTTTGCTTGAGACTGTACCGACAGGGCATTATCAAAATCCAACTGGCTTGCTGCATCTTGCTCATATAGCGGCTTTAAACGTTCGACATCGCGCTGGGCTTTTTCAAGTGCAGATTGCTGTGATGCAACATTAGCACTCAAGCGATTAACCACTGCTACATAAGGGCGATTATCTATTTGATAAAGTATTGCGCCCTCTTTAACTGCACTTCCTTCAATAAAACTTTTGTTTTCAACAAATCCGTCAACCCGAGCCCTTACTTCAACGTCTAAAGAAGCTTGTGTCACGCCAACATAATTGCCATACAGCGGCACAGTTGCAGTGGACACTTGCTCAACAACCACTAATTTAGGGGTGATTTTTATTGGTTCTTTTTCGCAGCCACAGATAATCGTCACAGATGAAAAAAGCACTGCTAATTTAAACGCTGTGTTATTGAGGTAATTTGGCATACTTTCGTCCCGGAAATGTGCTGATAACCGATGTCAAAACGGTGCTTTTAAAATCAATTCGATGTAATTGAATACACACCACTTATTATTGTAATAAACATGTAAACCCAGTGTAGGACTTATGTATGAACAACGGCAAGGGTTAATAGCATTAAAATGTCGTTGCTGCTTTAAATAGTTTGATATGCAATCACTTTTTGTTGTGACTGAGCTGTTGCGGTGATTCTAATGGTTAGCTCGCAGTAACTGAGCTTGCTTGTTTGACTCAGGCTTTATCAGACTATGCCTTAAACTGATTGCTCAAGCCTTATTTGAGCTACTGACACTGAAGCTGATTAATTAAATTGAGTAAGTCGAAAGTAAGCTCTGTAACAAGGCTGTTATGAACTATAAATAGCGCTTCAACCAGCAATAGCCACTGAATCAAGAGGTCTGCCTGCCAAAATTTAGACGTTATCTAGCTTATTTCTATACACAAATTAGCTCGAAAAACTTTTACTTAATGTTTAGAAAACGTTTATCTATCCAACAAGATAAATAAGCTGATGATGAGAGTAAATTCAGATTTAGTGAGACTATCAATAAACTTGTACCAAACAAAAAGCCTGACTTTATTACTCAATAAGTCAGGCTTTCTATTATGAAATCATTTTAATGACGTCGTTTTATTATTTACGTTTCAATAAATCATTCCACATCATTTTCATCCGCTGCCAAATACCCGGATGTGGCACATGGCCATGATCTTCTTCTACTGGTTCTATCGCAGGTGTGACTCTTGGCGTTAGGCTATCGATAAACTCAGCGAGGCTGTCAGCGAGTTTTTCATGGGGCTTATTACCTGGCACTTCAATCCACACACTGCCATCTTCATTATCTACGGTTAGCATATTATCGCCATCACCCAATACACCGATAAACCAGGTTGGTGCTTGTTTAAGCTTTTTCTTCATCATCAAGTGGCCGATGATATTTTGCTGCAAAGATTCAAAATCTTGCTGATTCCAAACTTGCAGTAATTCGCCTTCGCCCCAGTTTGAATCAAAATACAGTGATGCTGAAAAGAAGTGGCCGTAAAAATCATTGATATCATCATGCAGCTTAAGCTCTAAAGCATGCTCGACATTGCTAAAGTCTGCGGTGCTTTTACGCTTAACCGTCTGCCAAAATACCGCTTCATCAGATTCAAGATCATACTGGCCCTCAATACAACTAGACCCTTGACCCAATGGGTAAAATCGCGGTAATTCCCCTAAGGTATCTTGGTAAGCTTGAATATAACGGTTAGAAAATTGATCCAATGAAGTTGAACAAGACACTTAAGATGCTCCAATATTGTGTGTGACCAAATAGATTCGTGTATTAGTCACGTGCAGTGATTACCTAATTGTATAAATTGGTATTATAATAAAGGCCTATTTTGACACGGAAACACACTAGATGACACACAATCACGATCCCTATAGCGATGCCGAAGCCCTTAAAGAGTTAACTTTAGGTCAAGCGACGCAATATCAAGCAGAATATGATGCTTCATTACTGCAAGGGGTTCCTCGTAAGCTTAATCGAGATGCCATTGCATTAACGGCTGAGTTACCTTTTCAAGGTGCTGATATTTGGACTGGTTACGAACTGTCTTGGCTTAATGCCAAAGGCAAGCCTATGGTCGCCATTATTGAAGTTTACCTTGCCATCGAAAGTGATAACTTAATTGAATCAAAGTCATTTAAGCTTTACTTAAATAGCTTTAATCAAACCCGCTTTGACAGTGTTGAACTAGTACAACAAACCTTACAGCAAGATCTTAGCCGCTGCGCCAATGGCGAGGTCACGGTAAAAATCATCGAACCAAAACATTTTAATACCCAGCGCATTGTCGAGTTACCGGGTAACTGTATTGATGAACTTGATATTGAAGTTGATGATTATCAATTTAAACCTGAGTATCTTGAAGACAGTACCGAAGAGAAGCATGTTGCTGAGACGCTTACATCCAACTTGCTCAAGTCTAATTGTTTAATTACCTCTCAGCCTGATTGGGGTAGCGTGATGATCCGCTATCAAGGCCCTAAAATCGATCGTGAGAAGTTACTGCGTTATTTGATTTCATTCCGTCAACACAATGAGTTTCACGAGCAATGTGTTGAGCGTATTTTTACTGACTTAAAGCGCTATTGTCAGTGCACTAAGTTAACGGTTTATGCCCGTTATACTCGTCGTGGTGGTTTAGATATTAATCCATTTAGAAGTGATTTTGAGCAGCCGCCTGAGACACATCGTTTAGCGAGACAGTAATATCAACATGATATTACAACTTAAAAGGCACTTTTTAGTGCCTTTTTTGATCTACAGGTTAAACCCACTTATCTAACGATTAATTTAGGTATGCCTTTAAGGCAACTTAATGAAAATCAATAATAAGTTCAGCCCAATCTATTACTTCAGCGTTATATTCGGGCACGTTCGCAACACATCCACTAGAAAAGCTAATGGCAAACCGATATGTCTCATTAAGCTTACCTAAACTACAATGCCATTGACTAGCGAGCTCAAAGCGATCTTTGTCATCATTTATCAGCCGCAAAGAGACGTTGGATTGCAAAGCAATTACATCGCCTTTATTTAGCTTAAGCTCGCTTTTTTCAGCCATTTCAAAATCAAACCCAAAGGATTTCAGCGATAATGCCAAGCCCAAACCTTTGGCCTTAATGTAGGACTCTTTTAATGTCCATAAATCAAAGAAACGTTCCCGATGTTCCGCTTCTGGTAAAGCTAACAAATCTGCCGCTTCAGGTTCAGAAAAGTAATGATTTAATATCGAATGAATATTGGTACTGTCACGGCGACGCTCAATATCCGCACCCAGCTCAAACGCTTGTATTGGCGGGTTAGTTTGATAAATAGCCACCAACAACCAGTCACCACTGTGACTTATGTTGAAACCTAAACCTGTTTGCTGAAATTGCTGCTCAGTTAAACGCGGTTTACCTTTTTCGCCATACTCAAACACCCATTCGTTGGGCTTTATATCGGCAAAACGCGACAGCAAAGCCCGCAAGTAACCTCTGACCATTAAGCCTTGTTCACGGGCAGATTGTTGAATATAGCGATTCACTTTTTGGGTTTCATCTTCAGGTAACCAAGATGACACCAATGAAGTGGTTTCTTGATCCAATACTGCCGTGATAAGCGGACAGAAAAATAGATTTATCTTGATGTCAGACTTCAAAATCAACTCAATAGTAAAACAAAAAGCCATTGTCGCTTGTTTCTAACCGAATTTATAGTCTGAGTAACGCCAAATAAATAAAAACGGCAGGAGCATTACAGCCCCTGCCGTGTTAACCCAGCTAACTGGCGATTAAGCCATAGCGGCGGTCTTTGCCGCTTGCTTTGGTTGTACGTCATAGCGACTAAAGTTCATCGAGAACTGACCGTCACCGCCTGTCATCGATTTAAGTCTGGTTGAATAGTTACTGACATTAGCCAAGGGCACTTCGACTTCAACTGTGACCATGCCAGAGCTATCAGCTTGGGTGCCGCACACCATACCTCGCTCGCTACTGATATCAGCGGTGATATCGCCCACATGTTGCTGAGCAACACAAATATTCATTTCAACGATAGGCTCTAGAATCACAGGTTGAGCAAGTTTAACCGCTTCCATAAAGGCTTTTTTACCTGCCATCACAAAGGCAATTTCTTTAGAGTCCACGCTGTGATGTTTGCCATCCACTACCGTGACTTTGATGTCCTGCATCGGAAACCCACCAAGCTCACCTGCTGTCATGGCTTCTTTAATGCCCTTTTCAACCGCGGGAATATATTGAGTGGGTACCGAGCCGCCAACCACTTTGCTAACAAACTCAAAACCTTGGCCACGCTCAAGGGGTTCAACTTTAAGTTCTACTTCGCCAAATTGGCCGGAGCCACCGGATTGCTTCTTATGACGATATCTAAAGCTCGCCTCACCCAATACCGTTTCACGATAAGCAATGGCTGGGGTATCTGTGTCCATATCAACATTAAATAGCGTTTGCGCTTTTTCTAATGCTATTTGCAGATGTAAATCACCTTGGCCTTGCAGCACAGTTTGTCCTTCAGCTTCATTGCGGGCAATCTGCAGGCTGGGATCTTCAGCCACTAACTTATGTAGCACTTCCGATATTTTTTGTTCATCACCGCGGCGCTTTGCTGACACAGCTAAACCAAAAATAGGTTGTGGCAATACTAGTTCAGGTAAATGAAATTCATCTTCATCGTGACTGTCATGTAGCACAGCGCCAACTTCTAATTCATCAATTTTAGCAATGGCGCAAATATCACCTGGGATAGCCTGAGTCACATTACTATGCTGATCCCCTTGTAACTTAAGAATGTTCGTCACTTTAAAGGGTTTACGACTATGACCAATAAACAGTTTCATGCCCACTTCTATGGTGCCTTGGTATAAACGAAAAACGCCCATGCGGCCTAAAAATGGATCGATTGAAACTCTAAAGATATGGGCTAATACATGGTCATCAGCTTTTTGGCTAACATCAATGGGGGTGGCATTTTCAGTAAAGCCTTTGATAAATTGCGGCGGATTAGCTTCAAGTGGGCTTGGCATTAACTTAGTCAGCATTTCCAGTAACGAGCCAATACCAATGTCTTGTTCTGCACTGGTAAAACATACTGGTACTAAATGCCCCATGCGCAATGCGGCTTCTAGCGGCGCATGTAATTGCGCTGGTGTTAATGAATCACCCTGTTCTAAATACAACTCCATTAACCGATCATCTTCTTCAAGCACAGTATCAATGAGTTCATCACGGGCCGTTTCAACATCGCTGAATAGGGTTTTCGCATTTAGATCGCAATGCAGATAACAATCAACTACATCATTAGCCATTTCATTGGGGAGATTAACGGGTAAGCAGCGATGACCAAATTGCAGCTGGATATCAGCCAGCACTTCAGCAACTAAAGCTTCATTACCATCTAAGTGATTAATGGCAATGATCACCGCTTTGCCCTGCGCTCGGGCAGCTTCAAAGGCTCTTTTGGTTACCGATTCAATTCCAGTGCTGGCATTGACCACCAGTAATACCGATTCAACGGCAGAAAGAGGCAATAATGCTCTGCCAATAAAATCAGGTAAACCTGGGGTATCAATAAAATTTAAATGGTGGTTTTGGACGTCAAAATTAAGAAAGGATGGTTCTAGGCTGTGGTGATGGGCTTTTTCTTGGGCAGTGAAATCAGCATGATTTGTGCCCTTGTCGACCCTGCCTTTTAAGATTATTGCATTGGCGCTAAACAGTAATGCTTCGAGTAAAGAGGATTTGCCTGCGTTGGTGTGACCCATTACAGCCAAATTACGGATTTGCTCAGTGGTGAAATCAGCCATTGTGGCCTCCCTTTATCACATAGTTAATCAATCCATTTCGCTTTAAGCACTATTAGCTTCAAATGTTTAGCTGTAAAAACTCAATCTCAGTAAATGTATGACGACAAGATTAACTGATTAGTCAATGAAACCTTGCAGCTCACCTTTTAGAGCCTGTCCGCCTTGCAAATCAAGTGAGATAAATCATGTCATTTAAAGCAAGTGCCTAGCGCTATTTAAATTCAGTATAGGACTGTAACAATGATTAAAAGTTGACCTAGATCAGGCTTTAACTCACCAATTAAATTTCATAACAAATACTCATTTGAGCTTACAAGTGTTCGCTAGTTATGGTCTGATCTGTGAATAATCAGTCTCGGGTGATTGTATCGACCCGAAACCTCAGGTACTCTGCTTGCTCGATTGTGCTAAAACGATGATTATGAAGATTAACTATTGTTCATCTTTACTAGTCCCAACAGATTGTATTGCAAAAAATACAGACAAAGGTTAAGCCTTAATGAAAGTAGCATTATATAAATGACAGCAGAGCCAAGCGCAAAAGCTGCGATAAAAAAATCAGTGACCACAGACACTAGCACGCCAGTGGTGCGTCACCGTAATGCCACCACCACCCCTGAAATGCGTCAGTTCATTCAAACGTCTGACTTTAGCGTGAGCCAATTAGCTAAAATTCTCAATATTTCAGAGGCCACCGTGAGAAAGTGGCGTAAGCGTGATTCTGTCAGCGATACCCCCACCACGCCACATCACCTCAAAACCACATTGTCGCCAATGGAAGAGTATGTGGTGGTCGGTTTGCGCTACCAATTAAAAATGCCGCTGGACAGGCTGCTTAAGGTGACCCAGCAGTTTATTAATAAGGATGTCTCTCGCTCAGGGCTTGCCCGCTGCTTAAAACGCTACGGGGTATCAAAGCTTGATGACTTCGAAAGCCCCTATGTGCCCGAGCGCTATTTCAACCAGTTACCCATTGTTCAAGGCACCGATGTCGCCACTTATACCTTGAACCCAGAAACCTTAGCCAAAACCTTATCCTTACCTGAAGCCACTCAAGAAAATGTGGTGCAAGTGGTATCACTGACGATTCCGCCGCAATTAACGGATAAAGAAAGTTACTCGGTTTTACTGGGGGTTGATTTCGCAACTGACTGGGTTTATCTCGACATCTATCAAGACAGCCATACCCAAGCGACTAATCGCTATATTGCTTATGTGTTAAAGCACGGCCCGTTTCACTTAAGAAAATTACTCGTAAAAAATTACCACACCTTTTTAGCTCGCTTCCCGGGCGCTAAAACCATACATGCTTCGGAAGCAGCACACTCTACAAATAATTCAGCTATGGATAGACTGAACAACGGAGACTCAAAATGAGCCAAGAACCGACCCAACAAAAGTTAGTTGAAGACAAACGACTCAATAAGCGTCTTAAAGATATGCCAATCGCCATTGTCGGCATGGCAAGTATCTTTGCTAATTCGCGTTACTTGAATAAGTTTTGGGACTTAATCAGTGAAAAAATTGATGCCATTACTGAAGTACCTAAGTCGCACTGGCGTCCTGAAGATTACTTTGACGCTGACAAAACAACCCCTGATAAAAGCTACTGTAAGCGCGGTGGTTTTATCCCTGACGTTGACTTTAACCCTATGGAATTTGGCCTACCGCCAAATATCCTAGAGCTCACTGACACCTCACAATTACTGTCATTGGTTATCGCCAAAGAAGTGCTTGCCGACGCGGGTGTAACACCTGAATATGACACCGATAAAATCGGTATTACGCTCGGAGTGGGCGGCGGTCAAAAAATCAATGCGAGCCTAACCGCACGCCTGCAATATCCTGTACTTAAAAAGGTATTTAAAAGTAGCGGCTTAAGTGATGCTGACAGCGATATGCTGATCAAGAAATTCCAAGACCAATATGTTCACTGGGAAGAAAACTCATTCCCGGGCTCTTTAGGTAATGTTATCGCCGGTCGTATTGCTAACCGCTTTGATTTAGGTGGCATGAACTGTGTGGTTGATGCAGCATGTGCAGGCTCACTTGCCGCGATGCGTATGGCATTAACTGAGCTGGTTGAAGGCCGCAGTGAAATGATGATCACCGGTGGTGTGTGTACTGATAACTCACCTTCTATGTATATGAGTTTTTCTAAAACGCCTGCATTTACCACTAACGAAACCATTCAACCATTTGATATCGACTCAAAAGGCATGATGATTGGTGAAGGTATCGGCATGGTTGCACTTAAGCGCCTTGAAGATGCTGAGCGTGACGGCGACCGTATTTACTCGGTAATTAAAGGGGTTGGCGCCTCATCAGATGGTAAATTTAAATCGATTTATGCGCCGCGCCCAGAAGGCCAAGCAAAAGCATTAAAACGTGCTTATGATGATGCTGGTTTTGAGCCTCACACCGTTGGCTTAATTGAAGCTCATGGTACAGGTACTGCTGCAGGTGACGTCGCTGAATTTAACGGTCTTAAGTCTGTTTTTGGTGAGTTTAATGACACCAAACAACACATTGCTTTAGGTTCTGTTAAGTCTCAAGTGGGTCACACAAAATCGACTGCAGGAACGGCTGGGGTCATTAAAGCCGCCCTTGCACTGCATCATAAAGTGCTGCCACCAACCATAAACGTGTCTAAGCCAAATCCGAAACTGAATGTTGAAGATTCGCCGTTTTTCTTAAATACCGAAACCCGTCCTTGGATGCCGCGCCCTGATGGCACCCCACGTCGTGCTGGTATTAGCTCATTTGGTTTTGGTGGTACTAACTTCCATATGGTGCTTGAAGAATACACTGCAGAACATGCTCGTGATGCGAAATACCGTCAACGCCAAGTACCTCAAAGTGTGTTAATTAGCGCAGAGAGTAAAGCTGCACTTCAAACTGAAGTTAGCGCGTTAATCGCAAGCATCGCTAAGCTAACTGATACTGACAACGCCAGTATTGCTCAAGCTGAACTTACCCGCATTGCTAAGCAATATGCCGTTAGAACATTAGATACAAACGCTGCTCGTTTAGGCTTAGTTGCTGCGAATTTAGCTGAGCTAACGGCGCAATTACAATTGGCATTAAAACAGCTTGAAAGTCAAAACAGTGATGCGTGGCAATTGCCGTCTGGCACTAGCTACCGCTCAGCAGCATTGATAACAGCTGCTAAAGCTAGCAAGTCTGCTAATAGTCCAAAAGTCGCGGCGTTATTTGCAGGTCAAGGTTCTCAATACTTAAATATGGGTATTGAAGTCGCTTGTCATTTCCCTGAGATGCGCCAGCAGCTTAACAAGGCTGATAAAGTCTTTGCTAGCTTTAACAAAACTCCGCTGTCACAAGTCTTATTCCCAATTCCTGCATTTGAAAAAGCAGATAAAGAAGCTCAAGCAGCGTTACTGACAAGCACTGATAACGCCCAAAGCGCCATTGGTGTTGTCAGCATGAGTCAATACCAGTTATTCACTCAAGCAGGTTTCAGCGCTGACATGTTTGCAGGTCACAGCTTTGGTGAGCTTTCGGCATTATGCGCCGCAGGCGTTATCTCTAATGATGACTACTACCAATTATCATTTGCACGCGGCGAGTCAATGGCAGCATCTGCGGTTGATAAAGACGGTAATGCACTTGATAAAGGCACCATGTACGCCATTATCTTGCCAGCCAATGATACTGACGCGGCCAATGCTGAGAATATCGCCAAATTAGAAAGCTGTATCAGTGATTTTGATGGCGTAAAAGTGGCTAACTACAACTCAGCGACTCAGCTTGTTATCGCCGGTCCTACTGAAAGCTGCGCTGCTGCGGCTAAAGCCATTAGCGCATTAGGCTTTAAAGCGATTGCGCTGCCAGTCTCTGGCGCCTTCCATACTCCGCTTGTGGGTCATGCACAAAAGCCATTTGCTAAAGCCATTGATAAAGCTAAATTTAGCGCCAGTAAAGTGGCCTTGTTCTCAAATGCTAGCGGTGAGCAACATCCAACGGATGCTAAATCAATTAAAGCGGCATTCAAGCAGCATATGCTGCAATCAGTGCGCTTTACTGATCAGTTAAATAATATGTATGACGCCGGTGCACGTGTATTTGTTGAGTTCGGTCCTAAGAACATACTTCAAAAACTGGTACAAGCTACCTTGGGTGATAAAGCTGAGTCAGTATCTGTTGTCAGCATAAACCCGAATCCTAAAGGTAATAGTGATACCCAGCTTCGCATTGCTGCTATGCAACTTTGTGTATTGGGCGCACCGCTGACTGAGATTGATCCATACCAAGCTGACATTGCAGCGCCTGTTAAGCCTAAAGGCATGAACGTCAAACTGAATGCATCGAACCATATTAGCGCGCCAACCCTTGCCAAAATGGAAAAATCATTAGCAACGGGCCAAGTAACATCACAAGTGGTTGAAACCATCGTTGAGAAGGTTGTTGAAAAGCCAGTTGAGAAAATCGTAGAAAAGATTGTGGAAAAAGAAGTGATAAAAACTGAATATATTGAAGTTGCCTCAGCCAATGCCAACGCACCAGCTGCTCGCAATACAGTAACGACTGCACCAGTAGCTGACAATGCACTAGCGCAACCTGCAGTCGCTGGAACTGCTAGCTTAGAAGCATTTTTCAATGCCCAGCAACAAGCTGCAAACTTACATCAGCAGTTCTTGGCTATTCCTAAACAATACGGTGATACCTTTACTCACCTGATGACAGAGCAAAGCAAAATGGCTGCCGCTGGACTCGCTATTCCTGAGAGCTTACAGCGCTCAATGGAGCTATTCCACCAGCATCAAGCACAAACCTTGCAAAGCCATACCTTGTTCCTTGAGCAGCAAGCACAATCAAGCCAGTCTGCTCTTGCTATGCTAACAGGCACTTCGCTGCCAGTTCAGCCGCAAACCGCTGCAACAACAATAGCAGCGCCAGCAATGACTCAGACTGTTGCAGCAACAGCAGTTCAAACACCAACTCAAGTAGCTGCGCCAGTTGCAGTGCCAGTTGCACAAGCTCCAGTAGCACAAGTGCCTACTACAAAAGTAACAGCCCCATTAGCACCAGCAAAAACCGTTATTGCAGAACCTATCTCGGCGCCAGCGCCAGCTGCTCCTGCTGCAACAGTTCAAGCTTCGCCTGCTGGTTTATCAGCAGAAACTGTCTTGAACACTATGCTCGAAGTGGTTGCTGAAAAAACCGGTTACCCCACTGAAATGCTAGAACTTGGCATGGATATGGAAGCGGATTTAGGTATCGATTCAATCAAGCGCGTTGAGATTTTAGGTACGGTACAAGATGAGCTACCAAGCTTACCTGAGCTTAGCCCTGATGATTTAGCTGAGTGTCGTACCCTTGGCGAAATCGTAGCTTACATGAACAGTAAACTGCCCGCCGCGGGCGCTATGAACTCTGCATCACCTGCAGTTTGTGCTGCACCAGTAGCGTCAGGTTTATCTGCTGAAACAGTATTGCATACCATGCTCGAAGTGGTTGCTGACAAAACAGGTTACCCTACTGAAATGCTAGAACTTAGCATGGATATGGAAGCGGATTTAGGCATCGATTCAATCAAGCGTGTTGAGATTTTAGGCACAGTACAAGATGAGCTGCCAAGCTTACCTGAGCTTAACCCTGAAGATTTAGCTGAGTGTCGTACCCTTGGTGAAATCGTTGACTATATGAACAGCAAGCTACCCGCTGCAACTGCTGCGCCTATGGTTGCTTCAGCGCCGATAGCTCAAGCGGCACCTGTCGCTTCTGGTTTATCAGCTGAAACAGTCTTGAATACCATGATGTCGGTGGTTGCAGACAAAACAGGTTACCCAACTGAAATGCTAGAACTTAGCATGGATATGGAAGCAGACTTAGGCATCGACTCTATAAAACGTGTTGAGATTTTAGGCACAGTACAAGATGAGCTACCAAGCTTACCTGAGCTTAGCCCTGAAGATTTAGCAGAGTGTTGTACCCTTGGCGAAATCGTAGCTTATATGAACAGCAAGCTACCAGCCGCGGGCGCTCATACGCAAGCCGCTGAAGGCTCTACATCTGCTTCAACTGTAGCGTCTGGTTTATCTGCTGAAACAGTATTGAATACCATGATGTCTGTGGTTGCTGAAAAGACTGGTTACCCTACTGAAATGCTAGAACTTAGCATGGATATGGAAGCAGACCTTGGTATCGATTCAATCAAGCGTGTTGAGATTTTAGGCACAGTACAAGATGAGCTGCCAAGCTTACCTGAGCTTAACCCTGAAGATTTAGCTGAGTGTCGTACCCTTGGCGAAATCGTTGACTATATGGGCAGTAAACTGCCAGCCGCAGGCGCTATGAACTCTACGTTGCCAGCAGCAGGAGCTCATACACAAGCCGCTGAAGGCTCTGCCTCTGCTTCAACTGTAGCATCTGGTTTATCTGCTGAAACAGTATTGAATACCATGATGTCTGTGGTTGCAGATAAAACCGGTTACCCAACAGAAATGCTAGAACTTAGCATGGACATGGAAGCAGACCTTGGTATTGATTCAATCAAACGTGTAGAAATTCTTGGTACGGTACAAGATGAACTACCAGGCTTACCTGAGCTTAACCCAGAAGATTTAGCAGAGTGTCGTACTCTTGGTGAAATCGTTAGCTACATGAACTCTAAGCTACCCGCTGAAGGCTCTACCTCTGCTTCACCTGTCACTTCAGGTCTAACAGCCGAACAAGTTCATAGCACCATGATGTCAGTGGTTGCTGAAAAAACCGGTTACCCAACTGAAATGCTAGAACTTAGCATGGACATGGAAGCAGACCTTGGTATCGATTCTATCAAGCGCGTAGAGATCCTTGGTACGGTACAAGACGAGCTACCTGGTTTACCAGAGCTTAACCCAGAAGATTTAGCTGAGTGTCGCACGCTTGGTGAAATCGTATCTTATATGAACTCTAAACTCGCCACAGGCGCTATAAACAGCAAGCTATCAGCTGATGTAGTTTCCGACACAACAACGACAACAGTATCTGATTTAGCAACAGACTTACCTCCCCATCAGGAAGTCGCACTAAAAAAGCTACCAGCGGCGGATAAGTTAGTTGATTGTTTTTCTAAAGAAGCGTGTATCGTCATCAATGATGATGGTCATAACGCTGGCGTTCTAGCAGAAAAACTTACCGCAACAGGCCTAACCGTCGCCGTTATTCGTAGCCCAGAATCAGTCACTAGCGCACAATCACCGCTAAGCAGTGATATCAAAAGTTACAACCTAACGGCTGTAAATGATGAAGCGATTAGTGATGTCATTGCCCAAATCAGTAAAGATCATAAAGTGGCTGGCTTTGTTCATCTACAACCACAACTTGCCACTGCGAACAAAGCTTTGCCGCTAAGTGATGCAGCTTTTGTGGCTGTTGAACAAGCTTTCTTAATGGCTAAGCACCTACAGAAAAGCTTTAGTGAATTAGCAAAAACTGAACGTGTAAGCTTTATGACGGTAAGTCGTATTGATGGTGGTTTTGGTTACTTAAACACTAATGAACTTGCCACTGCTGAGTTAAATCAAGCAGCACTTTCAGGTCTAAGCAAAACCCTTAGCCATGAATGGCCAACAGTGTTTTGTCGTGCATTAGATATCGCGCCAAGCTTTGAAGCTGTGGACCTTGC
Organism: Shewanella sp. UCD-KL21; assembly: GCF_001957135.1. Classification (GTDB taxonomy): domain Bacteria; phylum Pseudomonadota; class Gammaproteobacteria; order Enterobacterales; family Shewanellaceae; genus Shewanella. Next base: position 331,217 of record NZ_MPHK01000002.1, read on the forward strand.
TGATGCCGTTATTGCTGAGTTATTTGATGTTAATGCTGTCAATGAGATTGTTGAGGTAGGTATAAGCAGCGAAGGTCGTCATACATTAACAGCGACCACAACTGCGAAAACGCGCTATCAAACCACGACCCTTGATAGCAATGATACTGTGTTAGTCACAGGCGGTGCTAAGGGCGTCACATTTGAATGTGCTCTTACACTTGCTAAACAGACAAAGTCTCACTTTATCCTTGCAGGTCGTAGTCAACACCTTGCAACTGACCTGCCGACATGGGCTCAAGGCAAGCAAGCTAAAGAGTTAAAAGCAGCTGCAATTGGCTTTATTCAATCTCAAGGTAACAAGCCAACGCCAAAACAAATTGACGCGTTAGTATGGCCAATTACCAGTAGCTTAGAGATTGACCGCGCCTTAGCAGCATTCACTGAAGTGGGCGCAAGTGCTGAATATATCAGTATGGATGTCAGCTCAGATGATGCCATTAAGCAATCGCTTTCAGCTTTCAAATCAATTACCGGCATCATTCATGGCGCAGGTGTATTGGCTGATAAGCATATTCAAGACAAAACCTTAGCTGAATTAGGTCGTGTATACGGCACTAAAGTCACCGGCTTTGCAGGTATCATTAATGCCATTGATGCGAGTAAATTAAAGCTGGTTGCTATGTTCTCATCTGCTGCAGGTTTCTACGGCAACACGGGACAAAGTGACTATTCAATGTCAAATGAGATCCTCAATAAAACCGCATTACAACTTGCCAATAACTATCCGCAAGCCAAAGTAATGAGCTTTAACTGGGGGCCTTGGGATGGCGGAATGGTCAGCTCAGCATTAAAGAAGATGTTTGTTGAACGTGGCGTTTACGTTATTCCGTTAGATAAAGGCGCAAACTTATTTGCCCACAGTCTGTTATCTGAAACCGGTGTTCAAATACTGATTGGTTCGAGCATGCAAGGTTCCGATTCTTCAGAACAAGCAACAGGTTCAGCTGTAAAAAAGCTTAATGCGGACTCTGCGCTAAATGCTGAGAGTTCGCTGACATTATCTTTTTTAAATACTGTATCTAACAGTGCAACTGCAGCAGATAAGCCTCGCAGCTTATCTGTTGTAAGAGTACTTAATCCGGTTGCAATGCCCTTCATTGAAGATCATTGCATCGCGGGTAATCCAGTACTGCCGACAGTGTGCGCCATACAATGGATGCGTGAAACAGCGCAAAAGCTATGTGGTTTACCTGTAAGCACCAAAGATTATAAGTTACTTAAAGGCATTATTTTTGAGTCGGCCCAGCCACAAGAGTTAACCCTGCAGTTAACTGAAACCGCTGAAGGCTTAAAAGCATTGATTTCTAGCCGAGTACTTGACGGTAACAGTGATGCAAATAGCGAAGTAAAAACGGCAGCGTTATTAAGACCGCAATACCAAGCGAACTTAATCGTCAACAGTGCATTACTTAATGACGTTGCCACTACAGCAACCGATAAAATGGCTCACTTAGCGTCAATCATTGATAACGTTAAAAACAACAAGGCCATTAGTACTGACAGTGAACTTTATTCAAACGGCAGCTTATTTCATGGCCCTCGTTTACAAGGGATCAAGCAAGTATTGGTTGCTAATGATAGCCAGCTTATTTGTAAAGTGACCTTACCAGAAATTGAACAAACTGATTGTTTAGGTTTTGAAGCGCAAGTTGAACTCGGTGGTAGTCAGGCATTTGCAGAAGATCTACTGCTACAAGCAATGCTAGTGTGGGCGCGAATAAAGCATGATGCAGCTAGTTTGCCATCAACCATTGGTGAGCTCACCACTTACGCGCCATTTGCATCAAATGACCAAGGTTATTTAGTGCTTAATGTCGTTAAGAGTACTAGTCGCTCTTTGACTGCAAACATTGCGCTTTACCATGAAGATGGTCGCTTAAGTTGCACCATGACAGCGGCAAAAACAACCATTAGCAAAAGCTTGAATGAGGCTTTTTTAGCCCCAGCTAAAGCACTTGCTGATTTGCAGGAGTCGGTGTGAGCAATCAATCAACTTCTGTGATGTCAAAGCCTGAGCCAACAAACGTTGCATCAGTAAAAAGCATGCGCATCGCCTTAAAACTGATTGCCAATGATGCTGCATCATTGGCGCAAGCTGCTAATGGAGCTAATGGTTCCTTGCATGTAAATAACAATGCATTTGCTGCTATCAAACCTTGTTCATTGGCTGAAACATTAGGCGCTACAGCCATCCCGCTTGAAATTGATGTATCGTCATTAGATGGCACATCAAATACCGCCACAAACTTAAACATGAGTTTTCGCGACTATTTAGCTCAAGCGATTGAACGTATTGAGCAACAACAAACGGTATTGCTAAGCCATCCAGCTTTGCCATACCGCTTGTTAATGATGCCTGTAATTGTTGCAGCAAAACATCGGTGTCATCCCCATGCCTATTTAACCGGTATGGGTGAAGGCCACGAGTTATCAGACGCAGTGCAACAAGCACTAACTCAAGCCAAACGGGCTCATGTTAGTCCAACTCAAATCGATGCGACTCATTGCACTAGCTATAAAGATAAGTTTTTTGAACTGATTCAGTTGATTGGCCACCTTGCGACTCGTAGCTTGCCAACAACGAATGACAGTGAGAATAACAGTACGAATAAACAGTATTGGTTTAGTGAGATGCACCAAAGCCGTGTGGCCAGTTTCAATTTTATTGAAGCTGAGCTGCAACACGCGGTGGTATTCGTTCAGGGAACTGAACTTGGTGAGGCAAGCTCATTACTGGATAACACTAGATTGTTTTTCCCAATATCTGCCAGCACAGTCTCAGGTATACAGCTGCAATTGACGCAGTTAAAAAGCCAGCTAAACGCTATTGTTGCTGTTATGACGAACCCAGCTGCCAATACCAGTGCAGCAACCAATGTGAACCACAGTGCGCTGTTAGCACTGATGTTGAACAATCTAAACGAATTTGATCACCAAGCAGGTAAAGCTGCGGTGATCATGGCCAATTCAATTGACACTGCATGCAGCGAGATTGAAGCCATGTTGGCGATGCTTAGCTCATCGACAATTAGCTCATCAACAAATAGCTCTACAACCTCAGAAAGTTATTCATCGGAAGTTGAATACAAGACCCCATCAGGTAGTTGTTTGGTGCTTACGGCCAATGAGCCGTTGGGTGCGAATGGTCTTTGTTTCGTCTACCCTGGTGTTGGCACAGTTTACCCACAGATGTTCAGCCAACTGCCCCGCTTCTTCCCTGATTTATATGCTCAGCTAGAACGTGATGGTGATGTAAAAGCCATGCTTCAAGCTGATAGCATTTATGCTGACAACGCTAAAGTCACTGATATGAGTTTGGGTGAACTGGCAATTGCGGGTGTCGGTGCAAGTTATATCTTAACCAAAGTGCTGACCGAATATTTTAACGTTAAGCCTGACTTTGCCATGGGTTACTCCATGGGCGAAGCGTCTATGTGGGCAAGCCTTGGCGTGTGGAAGCAACCCCATAGTATGATTGAGGCAACTCAAACCAGTTCTATTTTTACGACTGATATTTCAGGTCGTTTAGATTGTGTGCGCAAGGCATGGCAACTTAATCAAACCGAAGATATTGTGTGGAATAGTTTTGTGGTTAGAGCAACACCAGTCGATATTGCAGCGGTATTATCACAATACCCTCGTTGTTACCTCGCTATCATTCAGGGTGATACTTGCGTGCTGGCAGGATGTGAAGCCAGCTGTAAAGCGCTGCTAAAACAAATAGGCAAACGCGGCATCGCAGCAAACCGCGTTACCGCAATGCATACTGCGCCAGCCATGCTAATTCATCGCGAAGTGGCCCAGTTTTATCAACAAGCACTTCATGAAAGTCAGCAGCTTGAACAAACTGCACAGATAAAATTTATCAGCGCAGCAAGTTCACAACCGATTAAACTCAGCAGCCTTGATATTGCAACCTCAATCGCTGACACCTTTTGTCAGCCGCTTAACTTTACTGAGTTGGTTAACAACGCACGTAAATTAGGCGCGAGACTTTTTGTTGAAATCGGTGCAGACAGACAAACAACCACCTTGATTGATAAAATTGCTCGCACAAGTCCAACAGTTTCAGAGCCTTGCCAAGCCATTGCTGTCAATGCCAAAGGTGGAGACGATCAAACTGCGCTGCTTAAATGTATTGCCCAGCTTATCAGTCACAAAGCACCAGTTTCATTTACCTGCCTAACACAAGGGTTAGCGAATTTGTTGGCTAGCACACTTAAGTTTGAAGCTAACAATCATCAAGCGGATGCTACTTTAGCCCCACAATTAGAAGGAGAACAATCTTGAGTTCTCAATCGAAAACAAGCAATAACAGCGTACCAAAAATCGCAGTTGTCGGTTTAGCCACCCAATACCCTGACGCAGACACGCCCGTTAAATTTTGGCAAAACCTGCTGGATAAAAAAGATTCTCGCAGCACCATTAGCAGTCAAAAGCTGAATGCTAACCCGGCCGATTATCAGGGTGTACAAGGTGAATCAGACCGCTTTTATTGCGACAAAGGTGGCTACATTCAAAACTTCAGCTTTAATGCTGAAGGTTACCGCATTCCAGCGCAACAATTTAACGGTTTAGACGACAGCTTTTTATGGGCGACCGATACTGCCCGTAAAGCCCTTGTTGATGCGGGTGTGGATATTAATAACGCTGAGCACAATCCAACCCTTAATCGCACTGGTATTGTCATGGGGACTTTGTCGTTCCCTACAGCAAAATCAAATGAATTATTTGTACCGCTATATCACAGCGCAGTTGAAAAAGCCTTGCAGCATAAATTGCAGCAACCCAACTTCAACTTACAATCATTTGATAATGATGGATTTAACCAACAATCAGTCCCAGCATCACTGTCAAACGGGGCCATTGCTCATAACGCTTCAAAACTGGTTGCTGATGCACTGGGTTTAGGCGCCGCGCAATTAAGCCTTGATGCAGCCTGTGCGAGTTCAGTTTACTCATTAAAACTTGCCTGTGATTACTTACATACTGGCAAAGCTGACATGATGTTAGCTGGCGCGGTATCAGGTGCTGACCCATTCTTTATTAATATGGGTTTTTCAATATTCCACGCTTACCCAGATCATGGTATTTCAGCGCCTTTTGATAGTAATTCTAAAGGCCTGTTCGCTGGTGAAGGTGCTGGCGTATTAGTACTAAAACGTCTTGAAGATGCTGAACGTGATGGTGACCATATATACGCATTAGTGAGCGGTATTGGACTATCTAATGACGGTAAAGGCCAATTTGTATTAAGCCCAAATAGCGACGGCCAAGTAAAAGCCTTTGAACGTGCTTATGCCGATGCGGCGATGCATGATGAAAGCTTTGGCCCTGCCAACATTGAAGTGATTGAGTGCCATGCAACGGGAACGCCACTAGGTGATAAAGTTGAACTGACCTCAATGGAACGCTTCTTTGAAGATAAGCTTAACGGTACTAATACGCCGTTAATTGGCTCAGCTAAATCGAATCTAGGTCACTTATTAACGGCTGCCGGTATGCCTGGGATCATGAAAATGATTTTTGCCATGCGCCAAGGCGTGTTACCACCGAGTATCAATGTCAGCGCACCAATCAACTCACCAAACAGTACTTTTGGTAAAACTAACTTGCCAAGTGATGTATTGCCTTGGCCAGACAAAGCGGGAAATAATGCCCGTCATGCGGGAGTCTCGGTATTTGGCTTTGGTGGTTGTAATGCACATTTGTTAATTGAGTCTTATCAAGGTAAAACTCAATCCGCTAGTACGACAACTAATACTGCAAAGGCTCATGCTTCTACAGCTCAGTCTTCTGCAACTCACCCATCTACAATCAACGCCCAAGCGCCAATGCATATTACCGGTATGGCGGCTCACTTTGGGCCACTATCAAGCATTAATGCCTTTGCTAAAGCGATTGACGCTAAACAATCGGCATTTACAGCCCTGCCTGAAAAACGCTGGAAAGGCTTAGATAAACACCCAGAATTATTATCACAGTTTGGTATTAACCTTGAAGGTTCAGCCGCCCCAAAAGGTGCCTACATCAATCAGTTTGATTTTGACTTCTTACGCTTCAAAGTACCGCCAAATGAAGATGACCGCTTAATCTCGCAACAACTGCTATTAATGAAAGTCGCAGATGAAGCCATTCATGACGCCAAGCTTGAATCTGGCAGTAAGGTTGCTGTGCTAGTCGCCATGGAAACGGAGCTTGAATTACATCAATTCCGTGGCCGCGTTAACTTGCATACCCAAATTGCAGCCAGTCTTAAAGCGCATGGCGTTAACTTGTCAGAGTCTGAATACCAAGCACTTGAAACTATTGCGATGGATAGCGTGTTAGATGCGGCGAAGTTAAATCAATATACCAGTTTCATTGGTAATATTATGGCATCGCGCATCTCATCACTATGGGACTTCAATGGCCCTGCTTTCACTATTTCAGCAGGTGAGCAGTCAGTTAACCGCTGTATTGATGTGGCGCAAAATCTACTGGCTATGGAGTCTCGCCAAGAGCCTTTGGATGCAGTGATTATTGCTGCAGTAGACTTATCAGGTAGCATTGAGAATATCGTCCTTAAAACAGCCTCGCTTGCTCAAGCTGGTGCCAGTGCTCACTTAAGTTCAAGTGCTCAGTCAAGTCAGTCGTTATCAATTGGTGAAGGTGCTGGCGCAATCGTATTGCAAGCCGCTACAGCAAACGCTTCCAATGTAGATTTGATTCATCAAGCCCTTGGCGCGCTTTCTGATCAAGATATGGCTGATGAAGGTACAAGTGAATCTGGCTTTGCTGGCAGTTACGGCACCATTGAAAGCCTTGAATTTGGTTACAGCGAACAAGTCGGCTCAATCGCTGATACCTTGCTGACTCAAACAGGGTTAACTAGTGCTGATATTCAATTGCTTGAATTAAACCAAGCGCCTGATTTTTTAAACGCTTCAAGCATCAAGGCTTCGCAAGCCTTATCGCAGTTGTTTAGCCAGTCGCAAAACACTACTGCTCAGTCTTGTATTGGCCATACCTTTGCTGCATCAGGGATCGCCAGTTTATTACATGGTTTATTAGCACTACCTAAGCCTTTTGCTCTAAATAATGCAGCTGCGCCTCAACATGCCATCATAGCCACATTGAGTGAAAACCAATGTTCACAGCTTTTGCTAAGTCAATCATCAGAGCAACAATGTGCTAGTCAGCAACGATTAGATATTGATATTCAGCAGCAAACCGCCAAGAAGCTCAGCTTAGTTAAGCAAGTTAGCCTTGGTGGCCGCGATATCTACCAACATATTGTCGATGCGCCACTCGCTGAGATTAATAGCATCCGCGCTAAAACAGCCCAAATAACACCCGTAGCGTCAACTGCTATCACAGCAATGGCGAGCCGAGGACATTTTGAAGCACCTCAAATGAGTGAGCGTCAAAATGCTTCAACGACTAAACAAGCGATGGTGAATTCACCATCAACAATAATAGAGTCCCCTATGCCGTTTTCAGATCGTTCTACCCAGTTCAGTCCAGCTAAACAGGGATCTGCGTCTCCAGTGCAAACACCTTCGCTTGCACAAGCTCAGACTCAAGCACAAGTTCCGCCTGCACATCTCACTGCTTTTGAACAAAACCAGTGGTTAGCACATCAAGCGCAACTGGCATTCTTAAAAAGCCGTAATGAAGGTTTAAAAGTGGCTGATGAACTGCTAAAACAGCAACTTGCGCAGGCCAATGGTCAGTCGTACGCTTTACCAGTACAAAGCGCCCCGACTCAAGCAGTAAACGTGCTAGCTCAGCCAGTTGCAGCGATACTGCGTCCAAATCACGCCAGTGTGCCACCATACACAGCGCCAGTTCCAGCTGATAAGCCCTGCATCTGGAATTATGCTGATTTAGTTGAATACGCTGAAGGTGATATCGCCAACGTATTTGGCCCTGATTACGCTGTGATTGATAACTACTCTCGCCGCGTACGCCTGCCAACCACTGATTACTTATTGGTATCACGGGTGACTAAATTAGATGCCACCATGAATCAATATAAGCCATGCTCTATGACCACTGAATATGACATCCCAGTTGATGCGCCATATTTAGTTGATGGCCAAATACCTTGGGCTGTGGCGGTTGAATCAGGTCAATGTGACTTAATGCTGATTAGTTACTTGGGCATTGATTTTGAAAACAAAGGTGAGCGCGTTTATCGATTACTTGATTGTACGCTGACCTTTTTAGACGACTTACCACGTGGTGGCGACACCCTGCGTTATGACATCAAGATTAATAACTTCGCTAAAAATGGCGACACCTTATTATTCTTCTTCTCTTACGAGTGTTTTGTTGGCGATAAGATGATCCTGAAAATGGACGGCGGCTGTGCAGGCTTCTTTACTGATCAAGAATTGGATGATGGTAAAGGCGTTATTCGCACCGAAGATGAGATAAAACTGCGTGAAGATGCGTTTAACAATCCAAATAAGCCACGTTTTGAGCCATTGTTGCATTGCGCTCAAACCCAGTTTGATTATGGTCAAATCCATCACTTACTGCACGCCGATATCGGCGCTTGTTTTGCTGGTGAGCATCAAAATCATCAACTGGCTTCAGGTAAGCAAGATTCATTATGCTTCGCCTCTGAAAAATTCTTAATGATTGAGCAAGTTGGCAATCTAGATGTTCATGGCGGCGCATGGGGCTTAGGCTTCATCGAAGGTCATAAAACATTAGCGCCTGATCACTGGTACTTCCCTTGTCATTTTAAGGGCGACCAAGTGATGGCAGGATCCTTAATGGCGGAAGGTTGTGGCCAGTTACTGCAGTTCTTCATGCTGCATATTGGTATGCACACCTTGGTTGAAAATGGTCGTTTCCAACCACTTGAAAATGCGTCGCAAAAAGTGCGTTGTCGTGGTCAAGTTCTGCCACAACACGGTGAGTTAACTTACCGCATGGAAGTGACTGAGATTGGTATTCACCCTCGCCCATATGCTAAAGCCAACATTGATATTTTGCTTAACGGCAAAGCGGTGGTTGATTTCCAAAATCTGGGGGTGATGATCAAAGAAGAAAGCGAATGTACTCGCTTTATTGCAGATACTGACGCCGCAATGCTAAGCACCAATACCGCAGGTGCAAACAAGAGCCCTGCAGCGAATAAACCAACCGGCCAAGCCAGCATTAATGCACCGCTAATGGCACAAATTCCAGATTTAACGGCCCCAACCAATAAAGGCGTTATTCCGCTACAACATGTTGAAGCGCCGCTTATTCCTGATTACCCAAATCGTACTCCTGATACGCTACCGTTTACGGCGTACCACATGTTCGAATTTGCCACCGGCAACATTGAAAACTGTTTCGGCCCAGACTTCAGTATTTACCGTGGCTTTATCCCACCGCGTACTCCCTGTGGTGATTTACAGCTAACAACCCGTATTGTTGAAATTGAAGGCAAACGTGGCGAATTGAAAAAACCGTCATCGTGTATCGCTGAATACGAAGTGCCAGCAGATGCATGGTACTTTACTAAAAACAGCCATGCTTCAGTGATGCCTTACTCGGTATTAATGGAAATTTCTCTGCAACCTAACGGCTTTATCTCTGGCTACATGGGCACCACATTAGGTTTCCCAGGTGAAGAATTATTTTTCCGTAACCTAGATGGTAGCGGCGAGCTATTACGTGATGTCGATTTGCGCGGTAAAACTATCGTCAATGACTCACGCTTACTGTCAACGGTCATCGCAGGTAGCAATATTATTCAAAGTTTTACCTTTGAACTAAGTGTTGATAACGAGCCGTTTTATAAAGGCAGCGCGGTATTTGGTTACTTTAAAGGCGACGCCCTTAAAAACCAATTAGGTATTGATAACGGCCGTATTACCCATCCTTGGCATATTGATAATAATGTCGCCGCTGATATTACTGTAGACTTGCTCGATAAGCAGTCTCGCGTATTCCACGCGCCAGCTAACCAGCCACATTATTGCCTTGCAGGCGGTCAACTTAACTTTATCGACAAAGCTGAAATCGTTGATAAAGGCGGTAAGAATGGTCTAGGTTACCTATCGGGTTCTCGCACCATTGACCCAAGTGATTGGTTCTTCCAGTTCCATTTCCATCAAGATCCGGTCATGCCAGGCTCATTAGGCGTTGAAGCCATTATCGAGTTAATGCAAACTTACGCCATCAGTAAAGACTTAGGCAAAGGTTTCACTAACCCTAAGTTTGGCCAGATTTTATCTGACATAAAGTGGAAGTACCGCGGTCAAATAAACCCGCTGAACAAGCAAATGTCATTAGACGTACACATCAGCGCCGTGAAAGATGAAAACGGCAAGCGCATCATTATTGGTGACGCAAACTTAAGCAAAGATGGCTTAAGAATTTACGAAGTAAAAGATATCGCAATCTGTATCGAAGAGGCGTAAGGATTAATAATGACAATTAGCACTCAAAACGAAAAGCTATCTCCATGGCCTTGGCAAGTTGCCCCAAGTGATGCCAGCTTTGACCCTGCCGCTATCGGTAATAAATTAAAAGAGCTTTCTCAAGCCTGTTACTTGGTGAGCCATGCAGAAAAAGGCTTAGGGGTTTCTCAAAACGCACAAGTCGTCACCGAAAGCATTAGCAGTAGCCAAGACTTACCCGTGAGTGCATTTGCACCAGCACTTGGCACTCAGAGCTTAGGAGATAGTAATTTCCGCCGTGTACATGGCGTAAAATACGCTTACTACGCTGGCGCAATGGCTAACGGTATTTCATCTGAAGAATTAGTTATCGCACTCGGTCAAGCAGGCATCTTATGCTCGTTTGGCGCTGCGGGCCTAATTCCTTCACGGGTAGAGCAAGCCATTAATCGTATTCAAGCGGCGCTGCCAAACGGCCCATACATGTTTAACTTAATTCACAGCCCAAGCGAGCCAGCACTGGAACGTGGTAGCGTTGAGTTATTCTTAAAGCATAAAGTGCGCACCGTTGAAGCATCAGCTTTCCTAGGTTTAACACCGCAAATTGTTTACTACCGCGCGGCAGGTTTAAGCCGTGATGCTAGCGGCGATGTAGTTGTTGCTAACAAAGTTATCGCCAAAGTGAGCCGCACCGAAGTGGCGATTAAGTTCATGCAACCTGCGCCAGTTAAAATACTGCAAAAATTGGTTGATGAAGACTTAATCACTGCAGAGCAAATGGAGCTAGCTCAGCTTGTTCCTATGGCTGATGATATTACTGCAGAAGCTGACTCAGGCGGTCATACCGATAACCGACCTTTAGTGACTTTACTGCCGACTATCTTGGCCTTAAAAGACAAGGTACAAGCTGAATATAACTACAACCCACCTATTCGTGTTGGTTGTGGTGGCGGTGTGGGCACACCCGATGCCGCACTGGCGACATTTAATATGGGCGCAGCTTATATTGTTACCGGCTCTATCAACCAAGCGTGTGTTGAAGCTGGCGCCAGTGAACATACTCGTAAACTGCTTGCCACCACAGAAATGGCTGACGTGACCATGGCACCTGCTGCTGACATGTTCGAAATGGGCGTGAAACTGCAAGTGGTTAAACGTGGCACCCTATTCCCGATGCGCGCCAATAAGCTATACGAGATTTATACCCGTTATGAATCAATCGAAGCGATTCCAGCTGAAGAACGTGAAAAACTTGAAAAACAAGTGTTCCGTTCAAGCCTTGATGAGATTTGGGCAGGGACAGTGGCGCACTTTAACGAACGTGATCCTAAGCAAATCGAGCGTGCACAAGGTAATCCTAAGCGTAAAATGGCGCTTATTTTCCGTTGGTATCTTGGCCTTTCAAGTCGCTGGTCGAATTCAGGTGAAGTTGGCCGTGAAATGGATTACCAAATTTGGGCAGGTCCTGCACTTGGCGCGTTCAACGAATGGGCAAAAGGCAGCTATTTAGATGATTATACCCAGCGAAATGCGGTAGACTTAGCAAAACACTTGATGCACGGCGCAGCTTATCAAGCACGTATTAATCTACTGACCGCCCAAGGCGTAGCAATACCAGTAGCATTACAACGTTGGAGCCCGCTTGATCAGGTTAAGTGATTAAGTGCTGTAATCAAGCTAAGACAATTTTCATATAGGTAGCGGTAATGAGCGAAACACAAAAACTGGATTTTTCAGCGGTAAATGGCACGACACAAGAGTCATTTAACCAACAAAAGAACTTGATAAAGCGCATGCTGAAAGGCAACAGCGCAGAATGCAGTGAATGTAAAAAACCGCTCACGCTGCAATTGCCGCCTAATACTAAAAAGGCGAAGCCGACAGACAAAGCACCAGGAATATATTGTGCTAAAGGTTGCACTGATATTGAACTGGATATGGAAGCTGTGGCGTTGTTGAAATAACCTTTAGTTATTTCGAGTTTAAAGCTAAAAAGAAAAGGCATCGAAAGATGCCTTTTTTGTTGCTTGATATTCATAATTTATTTCAATTTTAGTACGACGAAGTAACCTACTGCCACTGTCATGCTGATACAATTAGGTTGCTTCGTAAGCAAAATAATTTTAAACACCTTAGCTATTTTTATGCTTATGGCTGAAGTCTAAAAATCTTCAATAGTCTAATCACTTTTTTAGACACGCTTACTTTTAGCTTAGTTGAAATCTTTTTAGGATTAATATCTATGTTTTTCAAGTGGTAAACTAACTTGTGACGGTAAATAACCATTAAGCGTTTATTGGTCATCTTGCCAGTATTTACAATACGAATATGCTTAAAGTAATAAGATAAATTGCGCCTCTTACGAGTACGTTGATAGAAATCATCGCTGTTGATATCACCTTGTCGATATTCCAATACCACAGAAGACAGCATCCCTAAATTCAGTAAAGCCCTTGGAATACGATGACCAACACCTGTAATAGTTAATACCTTTACACAACTACCAAAACGCTCTTTATGCAGTTTATCTGGAACAGATAATGGGTCATAGATAATCGTTAACGGGATTTTACATCCACTTGCATCTAGCCCAATCCCCCTTGAATGAGGAAAAGTTTTAGGTTCCCACGGAGCTATGCTCTGATTAAAGGTGCTAACAGGCATCAATAAGAGCGCTCTATCGAGTCTTAATACTTCTGCATAGAGTGCTAGAGCAAAACCGCCCAAGCTTGCACCATAACCAATTCGACTAGGAAACAGGGTTAATTGTTTTCCAAAATCAACTAAAAACACCTCAAAGATTTGGGATTCAAATATGTTGTTTTTACCAATTTGATTAAATGCGACTACATTCAATTGTCGTTTAGCAAAAAAATTGAATCCCCAAGCAGACTTGCCCGAAGTAATCTGTTCATCTGTTATTGGTTCTGAGTACGGTGAAAAGGTCACCATGATAGGTTGGTTAACATCAAATATATGATATTGAATAAATACATCATCAACTTGAATTCTGACTTGCTGATTCAATTTAAGCATTAGCTCACTCTATCAATACACAAACACCTTCAATCAGTGCTGACTAAGATACATTGATGATGATTTTTGCAAAATTACAAACTGGATAATATCTAATTTCAGCTTATGTTAACTCTCCAAAAGTGATAAGCGCCATTACTTAACACACCCTAAAAAGTAAAATAACAAAGATAAACAAACATAACAAGAGTGTATCACTGATAACTATGTTTACTTTTCACATGGTAAATAACTCAAAGAAAAGCGTATTGCAGCCTTTAAAGGAGTTGCTTAAACAAAATTTACTCAAGCTTTTTATAAAAGCAATAAAAACTATGATAAAAGCACACGAAATCAAAATATTAATTAAACACATAGCTAATTGAGGACTAATTATCTCAGATATTTAAAACAGAAAATGAAAGAAGTGTTGTTAGTTATATTCAATATGAGGTAAAACACGTTTTAACTGCCTATACGCTTAAGCATCACTACTGGCTTTATCCGTTAGTATTAAAGCAATTGAAATAAAAGTTAATTAGCAGGGTCCTATTGACATATAAACTGAAACACTTTTCAAAGCAGTTATTATCTGAATTCTTAAATTAACTTTTAAAATCATGAGTTAAAGCAACCGAGACTTGTCAAACTGCACAATTATACTTGTTGTTTAAATTAATGTTTTAAAAATTCAATGTGATTTAAGTACAGTATTCAACACTATTTTATGTTGCTGTTGGTGTACTTTATTAATAAAGAAAATAGATTCGCAAGCGTGACAACATAGCTTATCCCACTCTTTATACTTAAAGTTTCTTTCCCAAAAAGTACGATGAATCTTATAAAAAACGGTTTCTTCTTTACAGCATGGACATAACTTTGAGTAATTCATCATGTTTACCTAAGGTTTAAAAGTATGTAGCCACCTCCTTGCTCTCAAAGTACTTTCACCATGGGGGGTCGCAGTTATTATCTTCTAGGCTCACATACATTATTTAGCTTGCTACAGCTATAAGCCGTAACCTACAGACTTAAAAATAAGCTAATTTCAGCTTACAAGTGGTAAATTTAAATGATTAAGTTGAATTTCAATACTAAAGTTTTAGCCATTGAATTACTGAGCACAATAACTAATTAGAAATAAAAGCATATTCAACTTATCTCAGGACGGGACAGTTAACTTAAAAAAAAGCCTGCAAATTACTGCAGGCTTTTTTAATAACAACTAAAAATTAAAAAAACTTCTATGCTTTAGCAAACTTATAGGTGCGGTAACCACCGAGAAGGTTTCGGGCTTTAAAGCCGTTATTCACCAGCTGGCGATAAGCTACGTTGCCACGGAGACCCACTTGACAGTAAATGACAATTTCTTTGTCTTTTGGCAGCTCGTTCATGCGTTGACGCAATTGATCTACTGGAATATTAATCGCGCCAGCGATACAACCACCCGCTTCAAGCTCACCTGGGTTACGGACATCTAGCAACAATTGTTCTGCTGATAAATTATCCATTTCATCAAAATGTATCGCGCTTGAATCACCTTTAATAAGGTTATTGGCCACAAATGCTGCTTGGTTGATGACATCTTTAGCGCTGCCATAAGGCGGTGCATAGGTCAGTTCAAGGTCTTGTAGCTGTTCAACTGTCATACCGGCACGTTGGGCAACGGCCATCACGTCAATACGTTTATCGACGCCATCTTTGCCTACCGCTTGAGCGCCAAAAATTTTTCCTGTTTTAGGATCAAATAACATTTTAAACGAGACAATTTCTGCGCCTGGGTAGTAGCTTGCATGGCTTGCGGTATGCACATACACTTTTTGGTATTCAACGCCATCACGCTTTAATTGCTTTTCATTTTGACCCGTTGAAGCAACGGCAAGGTCAAAAATCTTACAAATTGCGGTGCCCTGCGTGCCCTTATAGGTTTCATTACGGCCAAGCATATTATCTGCTGCCATACGCCCTTGGCGGTTGGCAGGCCCAGCTAGCGGCACTAAGGTTTGTTTACCGGTCACAAAGTCTTTGTCTTCTACTGCATCACCAACGGCATAAATATCTGGATCACTGGTTTGCATGTTTTCATTGGTATAAATACCGCCTAAATCGCCAATTTTTAAACCCGCTTCTTTAGCAAGTTTTGTTTCAGGTCGAACGCCAATGGCCATAATAAGAATATCAGTATCTAGGGACTCACCATTATTGAGTGTAAGGCTTAACTTACCTTGCTTGTGTTGGTGGGCTTCATTTTCGCCAGACTCGATACTTAAGATATTATCGCAAGGAGTAAACTCAACAGCTTCTAATGCTACCCCCAGTTGTAAATCAACACCTTGTTGGCGAATTTCTGCGTGGGCAAATCCTGCCATTTCACGATCAACAGGAGTCATTACCTGCTCGGCCATTTCAATTACAGTGGTTTTTATCCCTAGTTGATGAAATGCTTCCATCATTTCTAAACCAATAAAACCACCACCAACCACTGTTGCGTGCTCGGGTTTGTTGGTTTTGATGGTATTCAGAATCCGATCCATATCTGGGATATTACGTAACGAGTGCGTCAATGGATTATTAATGCCAGGAATAGGCGGAACAATGGGGCCAGCGCCTGGGCTAAGTAATAGCTTGTCATAAATTTCAGTGTATTCATTGCCACTGATTAAATTTTTTACCGTCACCGACTTAGTGACGCTATTGATTGCAGTCACTTCATTCATCACGCGAACATCAACGTTAAAGCGTGCCAAGAAACTTTCTGGCGTTTGCAGCAATAGCTTGCTTCTATCTTTGATGTCACCACCAATATGATAAGGCAGCCCACAATTGGCGAACGACACGAACTCGCCACGTTCAAACATGATGATCTCAGCATCTTCACTGAGACGACGAGCACGTGCTGCAGCTGAGCCGCCACCCGCTACACCACCGATAATTAAAATTTTTGACATGACTCTCTCCCGTTACAACCGATTGCTGAACTGAAATAACTGTAATGGCAACTTAGTGTTTTGCGACGATGTCGTCTGCCATACTTTTTATTCATCGTTCTATATAGTTCACATATTGAATAAAACATATTATCTATAAGTTTTTTCTAATGCACAACCAGTTAAACAAAATTTCATAAGATTAGATTTTATTAATATACCAGCTCTTGTATACTGCGCTAAAACCTTGCTTTAACAATGGCTTGTGTGAAATTAATGCTGCGCGATAGCGTTAATTGTTACCGCACTGACAATTAAGTGTTACAGCCGTTAAATTATTTTGGAGTGTTGAATGACAGAATTCACCCCTTGGAGTGCCTTATTTGGCGGAATGCTGTTAGGCCTTTCGGTAACCATGCTCATGCTGTTAAGTGGAAAAACAGCTGGGATCAGTGGCATTTTAGGCGGCATTTTTGGCGCTAATAACAAAGACAGAGCATGGCGAGTGGCTTTTGTTATCGCCATGGCTGCCAGTTTATTGTTTGACCCTTTAATGGGCCTTCACACCGCCGCTTTACCGGACTATTCATTAACTTGGTTATTGGTTGGCGGGTTAGCTGTCGGTATTGGTACCCAACTCGCTAATGGCTGCACTAGCGGCCATGGTATTTGCGGCATAGGTCGCCTATCAATGCGCTCAATGATTGCCACTGTGATATTTATGTTAAGTGCGGCGTTAGTGGTGTGGTTGTCTGGAGGTGTGCATGTTTAAGGTCTTAGTAGGCTTAATCACCGGGCTGTTATTTGGCTTAGGTATGAATATTTCGCAAATGGTAAACCCTTACAAGGTGCTTAACTTTTTGGATGTCACCGGCAATTGGGATGGCAGTTTAGCCTTTGTTATTGGTGGCGCGCTATTGGTATTTTTGCCAAGTTACCATTTTTTAATCAAACCCCGTACTCATGCCGTTAATGGCGATGAAATGCCAACGCTGCAACAGGGGCTTACGCCTAAGTTAATTATTGGCTCAGTTATTTTTGGTCTTGGCTGGGGAATGGTAGGCATTTGCCCGGGTCCGGCGGTAGCAAGTTTGTTACGCGGTGAGTCGGCGATTTACTGGTTCATGGCAAGTATGCTGCTTGGCTACTACGGGAGCAAAAATGTCCCTTGGCCAATTAAAAGGTAGTCCCCTTAAGAAACACAGTGGGACCTTGCGCGGTTAAGCTCAAGTGAGTGCTTAGCATTTTGCAGCACTAAAATATCTATCCCTTTTTAAAAATGCCAGCGATATAATCGCTGGCATTTTTTTATCGCTTTTAGCTAACTGACTGAAGCATCAGGCTGCTTTTTCATATAAGCCATAACCACTAACCCTAGCCCCAATAACACAAACGGCACGCTAAGCATTTGCCCTACGCTCATACTCCAATCTTGGGCAAAGTCAGCCTGTCTTACTTTTACAAATTCAATTAAATAACGTGAGCCATAAACCAGCGCTAGAAATAGCCCTAATAATGCCCCTTGTTTTTGTTTCATGTCAGTAAAACGATATAGCAGCCACATTAGAATAAATAGCGTTAAATAGGTGATTGCTTCATATAATTGCGCAGGATGACGTGGCAGCATATCAATACGCTGGAAAATAATGCCCCAAGGTTTATCCGTTGGCACCCCGACAATTTCTGAATTGGTAAAATTGGCCATACGGACAAAAAAGCAGAAAATACCAGTGGCGATGGCAATGCGATCCATCAAGAATAAAAACGGTAACTGCACCTTGCGTTTATAAAGACACATGGCTAACAACACACCAACAGTGCCCCCGTGACTGGCAAGCCCGCCTTTCCAAATAGCGAATATTTTTAAGGGGTTGGCAAAGTAATAGCCCGGCTCATAAAATAACACGTGCCCTAATCGCGCACCTACAACAATGCCGACCACACAGTAAATGACTAAATCATCTAATGACTCAACATCAAGCGCTTCAAGCACATAAATGCGCCTCATTACTAAAAAACCACTGATAATGGCGGTGGCAAACAACACTCCATACCAATGAATTTTTAGCCCCATAAACGACAACATAACAGGGTCGACATTCCAAACTATATGCTCCAAAATCGATGCTCCATATCAGATTGAATAATAAACATGCTAACAAGAGTATTACGTGCTTTGAGGTGGTAATTCAAGCAGTGATTATTTACTCCCTTCATTCAGCGAGTATCAACATCTATCTAACAAGCCTAATTCCGGCTATTAAGCTATGATGATATCTAGGGTGTCTTTATATTTGATTCTCATCAATTCATCCTGCTAAATAACTAGGAGCCATCGTTATGAGTATTACCGCTATTGATGCCCAAACAGCCTTAATTGTTATCGATTTACAGCAAGGGCTGGTGACCTTAGATACTTGTCATCCCATCAAAGATATTATCGATAATAGTTGTAAATTAGTGTCGTTATTTCGCTATGCCAGTTTACCGATTGTGCTGGTTAATGTGGATGGCATCGCGCCAGGGCGCACAGAACAAGTCAGAGTGCAGCAACAAAAACCAGAAAATTGGAGCCTATTGATTGATGAGTTACAACCTCAGCAAGACGATTTACAGTTAACCAAAAACACTTGGGGCGCTTTTGCTTCAACAGAGCTGCACAAGTACT
Source organism: Shewanella sp. UCD-KL21 (assembly GCF_001957135.1). GTDB lineage: Bacteria > Pseudomonadota > Gammaproteobacteria > Enterobacterales > Shewanellaceae > Shewanella. The sequence goes on from NZ_MPHK01000002.1 coordinate 350,254, forward strand.
TAGCATCATTAAAAGTCTCCCAAGTGGTCATTAGTGGTATCGCCACCAGCATGGGGGTGGAATCAACCGCAAGACAAGCCTTTGAGCTGGGCTACAACGTCACCATCGCCACTGATGCCATTACTGATTTTAATATGGATATTCATAACAATAGCGTTCACTCTATTTTCCCTAAGCTTGCTGAAACCGGCACCACTGCTGATATTGTCGATAGAATATCTACTGATCATGCTTAGTTTTAAGCTGCAGTTAACTCAAGCAAGGTTAGTCATTCTGCCCCATCGTTTGTAGCAGCATTCATATCCTCTGATTCCATGGGTGGTAGGTGATGGATGATAGGTGATAGCTGCTATCCACTACGCCGCTTAGCGAACAAATTATTAAAACAGTGCTGCACTTTCATTGATGAGCTTAACCTGACAACAACCTTGTATTCTGGGGGGATTTACAAAAACTAGCATCAGCAATTGTGTCTTATGTCCAACATTGCTTACTATAAATTACGGCCTATTTGAACAGTTAACTCCGACTTGTTGGACAAATAATTCCGTTTTTCTTGGACAGCACAATATGGTTCTTTGGTCTGTGTTAGCTAGAAATGCATGGGATACCTTGGTGATGAATGATGAAATATCAACTTTACGCTCAGGCTAAAGCTCTTGCTGAATTCGGTTTATCTCATTTAGCAAAGCAGGTAATTTAAAGCTGCGAAAACTCGCCAATATTTCTTAACAAACTTCCCAAACTTCTTAAAGAAATAGCCGCTCCGATCCGTATAACTCAACGGGTTATTCAACACATAACTATAACGGTTATAGTTCTGGCTATTCGTTGGGGTCTGAATATGCGGATCAGCTTGCAGGAATCTACCCAACGTTGGATCGTAGATCCGGCCGTTCATATGGGCGCTTAGGATGTAGGGTATTTTCTCTTACAAAAGTTATTTTTTTCAAATAGGTACAGCTATAACAACGAAGCTAAAAATTTTGTAAAGGGAGCTATATTTTGCTCGACGCTTGCCGCTTCTAATGCTTCCATGTACTCACTTCTTCGCTCAACGGGTACAATCGTCCACGAGTAACCACCTGCTGCCATCATCAAGTTCATAATAAATCGTCCCATTCGACCATTACCATCAAAATAAGGGTGAATATAAACAAAAATAAAATGCCCTAATACAACGCTAACCGCAGGGTTCTCTTCTTCCATTAATAAATCGAAAAGTGCAGGCATCAACTCTCTAACAGCTGCTTTGGTTGGTGGGGTATGTTTTGACTTTCTAATATAAACAGGCCCCGTTCGATAACCGGCTAAATCAGATTGTTTAATAATTCCAGCGGCAACACTTGGGCCGAATAAAGCTAAGTACCAATCAGCATGAACTGCTTCGAATACTTCTCCTGGGTTTTCACCATTAAGTACACGTTCAACGGCTAACTTTACTTGTTGAAAGGCATCCCAATAACCTTTCGCAGCCATTGCATCTAAATGCTTTCTACTATCATCAGATTGTTCAGGATTCCAATTACCTGAGCGTACATGTTCAATGAGCTCATGTGTTACTCGGTAGCCTTCAATCGATAGTGAGTGATAAGCATCAGTAACAAACTTGTCTTCTACTTCATTTAAGTAGCCTTGAACATTTATTTTAGCGTCAGCTACATCTGGAAAATGGGTAATCACATCGGTTCGCATGCTTTGCCACAATAAACGCAGTCGATTTACATAGGGTGAAACTTCACGGCGACCAAAGGTGATGTTTGTTTCATCTTCAAATGGATCAACTTCTTTAACTTTAAAATCTGCTGCATCCATGCTTTTAATGATATTATCCGCAATCAAGCCTCTGCCAATATTACGAAATGCCCCAGCCAATCGTCCTGCACTGGCAACATGACCACCATCAAGTAATACACTCAGGACTTCTGAGGCATCTGTGACCATTGAAAGTAGTGTTCTCATTTGAATGGGCTTTTGTGCAAAGGTAGTTTTAGCACAATGCACTAAAGTTGCGGCCAAGCTATACACTCTCAAACCATCAACGACTGTTAACTGTGCTTGCTCTGGCATCGCAGAGCGAATATCAAATACCGAAGTATTATGGAGTAAAGCCGTTGGTTTATTTCGCCCTTTAGGGGAGCGAACTAATAACTGAAGAGGAACCGTTTTATCACCAATATGAATTTGAATTGATTGCTCTGGTGATAAACACCAGTTTTGCTGAAGACGCTCATCTAGATATGCCCCACAAAAATCCCAAAAGAATGTATACCAAGCGGTACTATCCCCCTGTTGTTCATCTGGGCTTGAAGAAATATACCAACCTCGCATCACTTCTTTGATGAAGCCATGTTTAGTTAAGCGTTCTCTATCGGCGCGTTCAAGCATTTTTGATTGCACAGCAATAATCCCGCTATCTTGTAATAGCTTTAATTGCTCTAGCGAATGTGCAAGCTTCTCTGATACTTGACTCATGTTAACACCGTTAGCTTTTAATGATTTCAACAACTAGCTTTTAGTGTAAATCAAAATTAGCTTTTAATGAAGCTACTAATTAGCTTTTAATGAAGCTACTAATTAGCTTTTAATGTATAAACGATAGAGTTTTCAGCACTATAATCTTTACCTACGCTTACTTAAAGCCCTTAAATATCTATCGTTATGCAGAATCCATTATCTTCAAAAGTAAAACAAATTGACGGAAAGCTCCATGCTGAATTCCCCGCTAAAGTGACTGATACACTTAACATAAAAGAAGGTGACATCATTGAGTTCGGTCTTAGTAAACACATAGAACTTTGGAAAAGTCAGCAAATAACTATTCCAGAAAAAATTGTACCTTTATCAAAAGCTGCTTTTAAATCTGATGATTATATTTTTAGATGGCTTAATACCTCAAGAAGGCTTAGATATGGCTGTGGGGATTTGCTAAGCCACTCGCTATTTAGGCAAGTCTACTTCCCCATCAGCAAACCTTTATTTGATGTAATAACTAAACTTCTAACTCCCCAAACGGGTGAAAACACCTATTTTTCAAGCGAAAGATACCAAGTATTTACAAGTGAACAATCTATCAAGTTTAATGCCATTCAATCATTTGAAAACGCAGGTATTCCGCTACATGGCCAAGTTTTTGGTGCGTTTCTATATGATCTAAAATCATGTGATATCAATACGATTTTAACGGAGCTAAAGTGCCTAAAAAAGATACTCTAAATAAAAAAATAATACCGGTACGTTATATTGGTTAATCAAGAAAATAACAGCTTACTTCGAGCCAGAACAACGACATTTTATCCATCAATAACCACCTAGATTCACCAATAAGCAAGCTGTCCAATCAACCATATTTACTTGTAACGATTTAAACGGAAATAAGTGCTCAGTTTTTTCATCGTAAAATGTCCAAATCATCGAAATATATGCTTACCTTCATCCCGCCAACCAGGATCTGGCATGACTATTCCTGCAAAGGATTAGTGCGACCAACCATGGCTCATTTTCAAGCTAACATATTGAAATTATGATATTAAAAAATTAACAGTAGTTCGTAAATATTTGACCACAATCAATTTATCCTAAATGGTGCTCTGGCAAAATGTAGCAACACTTTTGCAACCAATTAGCTTGTATGCGTATAAATAAACCAATAATAAACAGCGAACAACCACTCAGCGATGATTGCATTTTACTCTCAACAACTGACCTTAAAGGAAATATCAAATACACCAACCAAGAGTTTATTAATATTTCAGAATTTAGTGCTGATGAATTACATGGTCAGCCACAAAATATCGTGCGCCACCCTGATATGCCGCCAAAAGCATTTGAGTCAATGTGGCAGTGCATTAAAGCCGGAAAACCTTGGAATGGCTTAGTCAAAAACCGTACAAAAAGTGGTAAATATTATTGGGTTAATGCCTATATCTCACCTGTGTATGAAAATGGTGAAATACACGAATTTCAATCTATTCGTCGAAAAGCCACTAAAGCACAAATCGAAACTGCTGAAAAAGTTTATCAGCAGCTTAATGATGGTGTTGCGCCAAAAGAGTTAGCTAGCCCCCTCATTAGTTTTGTTGGTAAATTGTGTTTATGGGCAATGTTTATCTCGTTAGCTACTATCATTGCCACCAGCATGATAACAACTCCCGCCCTCAGTATTGTAACGGCAATCGTCGGCATTATTTCCGTAGGCCTTGGGATCAATTATCTTTGCCAACCCTTGAAAGCGTTAACCACTAAAGCCACTAACATCATTGATGACCCCATTGCCTGCGGCATTTTTACAGGTAGCCAAACTGACATAAGTAAAATCGATTTAGCATTACATTACTTGATCACTGAAACGGGCGGCGTGGTCGGTCGCATGGCAGACTCTGCCACATCAATTAGTGAACAAAGTAAGCAACTTAATCAAACAATTATAGATACACGTGACCGAGCAGATAGCCAATGCCAGCAAACCAATCAAGCGGCAACGGCGATGGAAGAAATGACCGCCAGCTTTACTGAAGTCAGTGATAATACCCAAAACACTGCCCAAGAAATTACCCGTAGCCATGAAGCTGCAACATTAGGTCATGAGCGGATGGTCAACGTCGTTGAAGCCATTGAGAAACTAAGACAAGAGGTAGTGCATTTCTCAACCATTGTTGAGTCTATTGAACATGACAGTCATGCCATTTCCACAGTACTTGGCGAGATAAAAGGTATTGCTGAACAAACTAACTTATTGGCGCTTAATGCCGCTATTGAAGCAGCTCGAGCAGGAGAATCAGGCCGTGGTTTTGCCGTCGTTGCTGATGAGGTGCGCCAACTGTCAATGCGAACTACTGAGTCAACCACCCAAATCAGCAGTATTGTAAGTAACTTCCAGCAAAGCACCCAAAGTGCAGCTAAAGCCATGGATGCAGGTCAAGCGCAAGCGGATCTTTCTGTGCAATTAGCTGAAGATGCCGATAGCGCCTTTGATCAACTGCTGGCATCCTTGGATAATATTCACACCATGGCAGAAATGAATGCCACCGCGATGAGCCAACAAGCCTCGGTAGCCGAGGAGATTAATCAATCCATCTTGGTTATTAATGAGCTGTCTAATACCAGCTTAGCGCAAACAGACCAAGCTAAAATTAAATGTGAGCAAATGGCCCGTTTATCTAATAAAACCGCCCAGCTGTCAAAACAGTTTTGGCAACAAAGTGTTCAAAGGGAGTATTAATTCGCACATCACACTGTGATTTTTAGCCCCTTTGGGTAGGTTTAAGGGGCTTTTGTTTTGGTTATGACAGCTTAGTTGGCATCAATTGATCAGAATTCATTGATAAATGCAAAAACTGGATCAGTGATTGCCGCTCAAGAGTCATTTTTTGAGGATGATAAATAGCACAGATATTGGCACAAATATTCTGTTTGAGTTCAATAAAGCGCACATGTTGCCATGGCTGATGACTAAAACTTTGCGGTACAATAGAAATGCCTTGATGGCTGTTTATCATATTCATTAGCGTCATCGGCTCAATCACCTCTTGAATGATTTTCGGTAAGAAACCCTCCTTAATACAATGATTAATCACTAAATGCGCTGAAGCCGAGTTGGTTTGACTCATCATCACAAATTCTTCTTCTGCCAACTCAGATAAGCACAATTGATCACGCTGACTAAAAGGATGGCTGTCTGGTAGCACCAATGCCATAGGTTCACTGAATAGATTACACGACTCTAAAGGTTCAATATCCACAGTATCGGCATAGCGCACCAGTCCTATATCAATTTCGTTATTGATCAATGCTACCTTCTGCTGCTTAGGTGATTGCTCAATAAACTCAAACTGAATCGAAGGATATTGCTTTTTCAACTGTTGGCAGGCATTACCAAATCCAGCCAAAAACACTGAGCTAACAATACCTAAACGCAAGTGGCCTTGTTTTTCTCGCGCATATTGGGTCACTTTATTAATTGAACTATCCATCACCTCAAAGATGCTTTGGCATTCTTGACGCAGTAACATTCCCGTAGAGGTTAACTGCACACTTCGATGTTCTCGATTAAACAATTCAACCCCGAGAATCGCTTCTAATTCACGTATTTGCGCACTTAACGGCGACTTAGAAATATGCAATCGCTCGGCGGCTTGGGTCAAGTTTTGGCTATGGCTCACCACATAAAAATATCGCAGCATTTTCATACTGATGCGTTCAGCCCAAAACAAGTTTTTTAAACTCGTTTGCGCCGTAGGAATGACTTTTGCGTCTGAGTTCACAACTTTGCTTTCCATTTTATTGATACAAATCACCTTACAGCCTTAACCGAATTTAAGTAAATACAATTTTTCAGATAGTTAAGGCTAAAATTATTTCATATTTAGCTCATGGAGGAATCTGTGCTGAAAAAGAGCACATAGACACTGAATATAGTGATTTTAAACAAAGTGGCTTGGGTTTACCGTGAGTCCAATAGCAAAACCACTTAGGAATTAATTATGTCTCTATACGATCCTGTCCCAAATGCTGTCGCGACCATCGAAGCTTATAAACCGGGCTTTAAACCCCAAATAGCCATGATTTTAGGCTCTGGTTTAGGTGTACTTGCCGATAAACTCGAAGACAAAGTCAGCATTGGTTATCAAGAATTAGATGGTTTCCCTGTGAGCACAGTTGAAGGTCACAGTGGTGAATTAGTACTTGGTTTTTTAAACGGTGTCCCCGTTGCCTGTATGAAAGGCCGTGGCCATTTCTATGAACACGAAACCATGAAAGTCATGACCACGCCAGTACGGACCTTTAAAACCCTTGGTTGTGAAATGTTACTGGTCACCAACGCTGCAGGTTCCTTACGTCCAGATCGCATTGATGTGGGTTCTCTGGTGGTATTTTCAGATCACATCAATACCATGCCAAGTACGCCATTAACGGGTCCAAATGATGATAAATATGGCCCGCGCTTTTTCAGCCTTGCCAATGCTTATGACTTTGACCTGCGCCAGCAAGCACTATCTATCGCCAGCAAGGAAAACATCACCCTTAACGAAGGCGTGTTTGTGTCTTACCCAGGTCCTTGTTTTGAAACTGCTGCCGAAATCCGCATGATGCAAATCATCGGTGGTGATGTCGTTGGTATGTCAGTGGTTCCTGAGGTTATTTCTGCTGCTCATTGTGGTTTACCAGTACTGGCTATCTGCGCAATCACCAACATGGCAGAAGGGCTTGGTGATGTAAAACTCTCTCATGAACAAACGCTTAAGTGTGCCAAATTAGCGGAAGATGACTTCTTAAAATTAATCAACTCATTTGTAAGTGCCAATAAAGCATAGAGGGTAATACCATGATGTTTATCGGATTTATCGGAATGCTGGCACTTTTAGGTATCGCCTATGCTTGCTCAGTCAATCGAAGTGCCATTAACCTGCGCACAGTGGGAACGGCATTAGGCCTACAAGTGGCCATTGGCGCCTTGGTACTCTACGTCCCCATAGGGCGACAGGCATTAGAGTCTATGTCTCACGGAGTACACGTGGTACTGGATAGCGGTAAAGCCGGTATTCAATTTTTATTTGGTAACTTGGTTAACTTCTCAGTTGAAGGTATAGGCTTTGTCTTTGCCTTAAACGTTTTACCTTTAGTGGTGTTTTTCTCTTCACTTATTGCTGTACTTTATTACCTTGGGGTTATGCAGTTTATTATCCGCTTAATCGGCGGTGGTATGGCCAAAATACTGGGTACATCAAAGACTGAATCCATGTCGGCAGTGTCTAATATTTTTGTGGGTCAAAGTGAAGCACCGTTGGTCATTAAGCCTTACATGGCTAAAATGAGTGATTCTGAATTCTTTGCGGTAATGTGTGGCGGCATGGCTTCGGTATCTGGTACGGTTTTGGCCGGTTATGCAATGATGGGCGTCAACATGGAATATTTGCTAGCAGCCTCGTTTATGGCTGCACCAGGCGGTATTTTATTTGCAAAAATTATTCTACCTGAAACTGCAACACCAACTTACACCGTTGATAATAGCGTTCAATTTGATGAAAAGCCGCCTGTAAACGTGCTTGCAGCAGCCGGTGAAGGCGCATCAAGTGGTATAAAGCTCGCCGCAGCGATTGGTGCGATGCTGATTGCGATGATTGGCTTAGTCACTTTAGTTAATACGCTTTTAGGGAGTGCTGGTGATGCTGTTGGAATGCAGTTATCACTTGAAGGCATTCTCGGTTGGATTTTTGCTCCACTGGCCTTTTTATTAGGTGTACCGCCAGCAGATATTGCCATTGCAGGTTCTATGATTGGTAAAAAACTGATTGTAAATGAGTTTGTAGCATACAGTGATTTAGCGCCTTACTTAAAAGACAGTGCAGATGTGGCAGCAGCAGGGCTGCATGAGCTACAAGATAAAAGTAAAGTGATTATCAGTTTCGCCTTATGCGGCTTTGCTAACCTCGCATCGATGGGGATTTTAATTGGTGGCCTTGGTACACTGTGTCCATCAAGAAAAGACTTCATTGCTAAGTATGGTTTACGCACTGTTGTGGCTGCAACTTGCTCAAACCTAATGAGTGCAACCATTGCTGGACTGTTCTTTTCTCTAGCAAGCTAATTCTCTGCTAAGTAATAAATTAACACTAAAAGGGGCGAGCTTTCGTCCCTTTTTATTTAAGGTTTTTTCATGTTCAAGTCTGCGCTACCCCATATCCAAATGCTGTTTTTTACCTTTATCATTGCGATGACATTTCCCATTGGTAAGCAATTAATGCTTGAAGTACCACCAATGATTGCCACTTGGCTTAGATACGTTATCGCAGCGCTTCTGTTTGTCATTTTATTAGCCTTAAGTCGCCGTTTAAACTTACCCAGTGTAAAAAGCCTCTTACGTTATACCTTGGTGTGCCTCCCCTCTCTGGCTTACTTTACTGCCATGTTTAGTGCCCTGACTCAAACTACCGCCTTTGCCACCAGCGCTTTGTATACTGTGGTCCCCTTGATTACGGCATTTTTAGCCATGTTAATCTATAGAAAAGTGGGTAAGTTAAGCCATTGGTTAGCACTTATTGTCGGCTTTGGTGCTTCGCTGTTTTTAGTGATACAGCAATCAAGTGGGAAGTTGGCATTTGAATGGAACACTGGCTATAGCCTGTTTATGCTTGGCTGCATTGCTATGGCCGCTAACCCTCTGGTCATAAAAGCGTGCTATCGACAAGAGAACTTTATGGTATTCACTGGCTGGAGCCTCATTACCGCCTCGATTATTTTGTCGGTATGCTTAACCCCACAGATAATCGATTTTAACTGGCAACAGGTCTCTCGCAATGGCTGGTTTGCCTGCTTGTACCTTGCTGTATTTGCCACTGCCATTAGCTTTTTTCTGTTTCAAAAAGCCAGCGTAAAATTAGCACCGCAACAAGTTTCAGCTTATGTATTTCTGATCCCGGTGTTTGTATTAATGACAGGTGGCAATATCGATGTTAACTGGATTTATACAACGATTGCCATGCTACTGCTTAGTGCGGCAATGTATTTACTGATGCGAAAGCAATGAGGCATATTTATATACTTTTGAAGCTGTTTTCTACCGTTATATAAAGAGCGACGTTAACACAAACAGGCGCGCATTCAGCATAAAAACCCACAAACATAACAATGATTTAACCAATATTAAATGTCATTCATGTACTTGCTTTGCATGTTTAAGCAGCGCTATTCTTACTGCCCAAGGTTATGGTTTTATTGATGCCCCTCAACTTTACACGTCGCACCAATCCTGAAAGTTAGCCAACGCTATATTCAGTTACCAGATCTACTTAATTAAATGTAACGGAGTTAGCCAATGAGAAATTTACAACTATTCAGCACCGCATCTGTCGATCACTTACTATGGTCTAGCAAAGTACAAGCCGCACATATGGATTCACCTGCGTTAGATATTTTTACTGACTTTGATGTTGCCCGTCCCATCGTAGTTGATGCGTCGACCAGTGCTGTCGGCACAGGTAAAATCATGGAAAAAACCCATGCTTACATGCGTCTTGTTGTTGATAAAGATGATAAATTTCTTGGTGTGATTACCATGCAAGAGCTGTCACATCATAATCTATTAATGACAGCGAAAAAACTAGAACACAACATTGATGAAGTCCTAGTGACTGATGTCATGGTAAAAAGAGAAGATCTTCAAGCGTTTGACTATGATCAAATTGCCACAGCAAAGGTCAGCGATGTGGTACGTATTTTAAAAGAAAATAGCTTGCACCATATGTTAGTGATTGATCACGAACAGCATCATATTCGCGGTATTATTGCAGCTAGTGACTTAGCAAGAAAACTAAGTGTGCCAATTGAAATTCATCAACGTCCTTCATTTAGCCAGATTTTTAACACTGCCAGCTAGAGAAATCAGCAGTAAATTAACTCTGAGAATGATACAAATTCTATCTATAAGCCTTACTTCAAAGGCTTATAAATTTATCATTCAGATTCATATATTCAGATCAACCAACATTGTACTTATACCTGTCGGCGGACATTAATTATAAATGCTATGTTACATGTAACTACCGATAAGCCACTATTTAACATGCTTTTTTACTTGGTTGCACTTTTTATGATTAAAAGTTCTTATTAAAATTAAGGTTGCTTAGTGCTATCAATTTCTAACGCTGCTTTATCAAACGTATAAACCACTGATACTTCGTCATTATTTAGCTGACCATATCGCTTCGCTTTGTTTACAATTAAGGCATCTGGAAAATCAGCCTGTTTAATTTTACCGCCCGACCTAATAGGCTTGGCGTTAGTGAAGTCTTTTAAAGCTCCCCACACAGCCTGTCCATCCTCAAACGTCAATTTAGGCTCTGCAAATAACGCATGAACCACATCAATTATCTGCTCTTTACTCAAGTTGTAACGCTTACCTTTGAGCGTCCAAATTGTTTCAGTTAACACGACATCAGTAACCAAAACAGGTTGAGTTCCTAAAATCAATTTAGACGCTTTACTAGCTTGCTTTTCATCATCTTGTAGCAAATAACGAAGCAATACATTTGTATCAATTGCAATCATCTCTCTAAAGCACTCTCTAAAGACTTTTGCTCACTAATGAGTTCATTGGTAACAATATCTTTTAACAAGCCTTTCGCTGCTCCTGCTTGTTTTTTCACTATTGAAATAACACCTTGCCTATCAACAAAGCTTTCCACATCATCACCCGCATAAATGTGAGCTATTGCACACTGTTCAATAGGTAGTGTTATTTGCCTTTTTGCGCTAACTTTAGCCATGTTAACCTCTTTACCAAACCAATATAAGTAAAGAATAGCACGTCTTTACTCTACGTCAAATAGTAAGGATTACTGAGGCGTTTTTATAGTGAAGCTTAATGTTCAAACGTTTTGAACGTAGCTTTTTGGAGGTTAATAGTCGTTACATTTTTGGGGATTCATAACATTAAAGATCAAGATTTTTCTCTTACACAGGACTGATTACTACGTGACACTATAGCCAAGAAGTGCCAATAAAGATTGATACTTAGACTCAAATCAAAGTGCTTATCCAACGAAATTTTGACGCTAGCTTACTGTCATACAGCCTTGATCTGCAACGATTTCAGGACTAAGCACAGCCTAATTATTATTTCTATATCATTAGCTCATGGGTTAAAAAGTGTTTCTACCGTTTTCATTGATAGAAACATGCGAATGCGCCCATTATGTTCACACAATACCTCAAAGCCAAATTTTGTATAGAATGCCTGTGCTGAATCAGTGAGACAGTCTACGACAATAGCGTATGCCTTCATATGGTGGTTAACTTCCCAAAGGTACTTCAGTGCACGGATTAAACTGACTTTACCTAGCCCTGAGCCGTGAAATTCCTTATGCACAGCTAACTGAGCTAAAAGAAACACTGGAATTGGGTATCGAGGAAGTTTCTTTGCTAGTTGCGCTGGTAAGGTTTCTCGACTGATTGAGCTAGGCGCAACACTGTAAAATGCGCATATTGCAAACTTCTGATTAAGCAATGGCTGAGCACTAGGAAGAATCATAGTTCGACTAATACCTGCTTCCATATGCTTTGCTGCTTGAGTTTTGATAAATGTATTTAGCTCTTGCTCACCACAGTCGAATGAGTTTCGGTCGTGGTATGATTTACTAAGTTCTACAAACTCTTTGCCCCAACTCACTTGATACCGCTTTCATCTGTAAATTTTGCAGCTTCCAACAAAGCTTGATTTGGCGCTTTTGCTTTATCACAAGCAGCCATAAATGCGTCAAAGACACTATCTTGAACCACGATACTTTGGTGCTCTTCAATTACGTGTGTTGCATCTTCGTCCATAAGCCTAACTACATATTCAGTTAAACTTTTCAGCCCAAGCAATGCTGATGCCTTTTCAGCTTTCGCTTTTATCTCTTCATCAAGGCGGATATCTAAACGTGCTATTGCCATAACTCCTCCAGTGTACGGAAATATTCCGTAACGTCAGAGATTATAGTTCAAACATTGCTCATATTCAACTTGTACGGAAAGGTTACGGATTTAAAAAAGCATAATGATTTCGATGTGACACTGAGACGCATTAATTCGTCGGGAGCAGAGTTCAGATAACTTTTAATATGGCAAACGCACATTAACGGCATGTGAATGAGTATTTACTCTATCGAATAAAGGGCAAAACCTTGTCAGAACAAAAAACAAACTACAACATAAAACAATCGAAAAGTTTTGATTTTATTGTCATAGTTCTAATCTTTATTGTCGAATTTAAAACTTTAATGTTCAATGAGAATACCATCGCCCAAACTGTATCCCGTCAACGTAATAAATACGCCGTGATTAAGCCACTTCAAGTGTAAATTCAATACAGCAATTTTTACCCTGATCTTTAGCGCGATAAAGCGCACTATCTGCTTTTTCAATAAACTCTCTGGCTGTTGTATTAGCATCTGGCGTCATGGTAACAAAACCCACACTCATTGTGACTACCGGCTCAGCGCCATGAAAATGAGGGATACTTAACTCAAAAACACTTTTGCGAATATCTTCAGCCAATGCGGCCGTATCTACATTTTTCGCCATAACAAATAATGGCAAACTCTTCACCACCATAGCGGCACACCACATCAGTAGAGCGACTGCATACTCGGGCAATACACTGAGCGACTTTTATCAAACACTGATCGCCCTGATAATGCCCCAAACTATCGTTGTAAGATTTAAAGTAATCAATATCGCACATGATTAAAGAGACATTTTTCTGTTCTCTTTTGGCTAAATTAATGACGAAATCCAATTGAGAATCGAATTCACGGCGGTTATTAAGCCCAGTTAAGCTATCAATTTTCAATAATTTAAACAGCTCAGCACTGGTGCGTTCACATTCAATCACTCCAAATAATATGATTGCGTTGCCCTTATCATCACGCAGTACCACCCTTGCCTTACTGGTAAAATAAAGTACTTCATCAACGCGACTGTCGTAGTAAGGGAAACGATTATTGAACTCTTCGATAACGCCATTTTTTAATTTAAGGTAGTCATCTCGGATCTTGTTGGCTTTTTGGGAGTCTTTTATCGCAATATTTTTATTGTAATCTCCAGCAATGGGGCAGGTTTTTTTAACACTGTGATGGCTTAATTGTTTATCTAAAGCAAACATGTCACACATACTATCGTTGCAATAATAGGTATTAGCGTCTTCAGATAAATCGATTAACCACCATGAAACACCAGAGAAATTGAACAAGTTTTGATATAATTGGTAATACTTTTCTATACAGGAATTAGGAAATGTCATATTTAATTAGCCGCTCATTTTTAGCTAATTTATTAGCCTGATAACAGACTAACTTTCCTTTTAGCAGGATTTAAGATAAAGGTCTTTCGCTAAAAGTATAGACCTTAAAATCAAAATTTCCTGTTTAAGCTTTCGCGGCTAAGCATCAGATTACTATCTTGAACAAAACTATTTAGCCAACCATTGCTGGGTTAACTGCGGAGCATTATTAAGCATGTAGTTTTCAAGTGAGCGGCTATCACTGTAGTCTATTGCGCGCCATAATTTTACGCTAAAGCAGTCGCCCACATTAACTACGCCGACACCTTTAGGGGTACCGGTCATCACAATGTCACCGTCTTCTAAACTGATAAATTCAGTTAACGATTGCTTAATGGCAGTTGTGCTATACATCATTAAGTCACTGTGACCCACTTGGACAATGTTTTCATTGATAGATAATTGAAAAGCCCATTTACTGCAGGCTGTTGCGTCTAATCCCTTAAGGGAAATAAAATCACTGAACAGCGCCGAGCCGTTAAAGGCTTTTGCCCGCTCCCAAGGTAATTGCTGAGCTTTAAGTGTCGATTGCAGCGCTCGTTTGGTTAAATCTAACCCTACACCCACTGCTGAAAACTGATTGTTTTCCATAATAAAACATAACTCAGTTTCGTAATGAATTGGCTCTTGTTGAAAGGCAATAAGCTCTGTTGTCATAGCTGAATTGGGTTTTAAAAATACCACCATATCTGCAGGCATCTCATTACCCAGCTCTTGGATATGATCGACATAGTTGCGACCGATACAAACGATTTTAGAAGGCGTCATCTTTACACGGCTTGAAGCCGATGAGTTCGCGGTTGGGTTGATGATTGATACGGAATGTAAAGCCACGATGAGTCCTTTTTTTGATGACTAGGTATAAACAAATGTAAATTATGAATCGAGTAAATAAGATGCTGAAGAATCGACTAAAAACCGCCCTGCTAGTGCTCTTCTGCCCAGCAACATTCTAAATTGCATATTGTCACGGGCAGTGAGTGTCAGCTCAATATCAAAATGATGTTCACCAATGATAATCGGCGTTTTTATCACATAACGACTGGTTATGTGTCCGCCAGAATCTTTGACATTACGACGATCAAACACCACAAAGTCACAAACAACTTCACGAGAGGATTTTTGCTCAGGGTGAAACCACACTTTAATCCACTCTTGGTTATTTTTTATAAAGGGTTCAATTTTAAAAGCATGTAAGCATGAGGTTTTAGCGCCAGTATCAATTTTCATATTGACCCGTTCATTGGCAATTTCGGGAAATGTGGCCCACTCACACCAGCCAAGCACTTGTAACGATGTCGTCATGGTAAACCTTTAAAAATTTCTGTTTTATCCCAAGGGGCGCGTATAAAATACGCTATCAATAATGGCCTTTAATCTAGCCTTTGATAGTACAAAGTACTACTTTAATATAAGCCTTTCTAATACTGAAACCTAGCTTTTAATAGATTGAATTTAAACTTAATCTATATAAATGAACACTCATTTGAGCTGATGGCGATCATACGCCGTTAAGGCGCAATTAACGATTAACACGAATAAGGCAGCCTATGTTTTCTCAACAAAGCTTTGATTTTCTGACTCTTCTAGCTGATAACAACGATCGAGAATGGTTTAAGCAAAACCAGCAAACCTATGAAGACTTAGTGCGTACGCCAACCCTTAAATTTATTGAAGCCATGCAAGGCCCTATCCTTAGCTTATCGCCAAGGTTGACAGCTGTGCCTAAAAAAGTCGGCGGCAGTATGATGCGCCCCCAAAGAGACAGCCGATTCAGTAAAGATAAAAGTCCTTATAAACTTAACGTTGGCATTCAATTCCGACATTTCCAAGGTAAAGATGTCCATGCTCCAGGCATATATTTGCACCTTGCCAATGATGGCTGTTTTTTAGCAGCAGGGATTTGGCACCCAGAATCAAAAGCACTCAATGCCATTCGTCATTGTATTGATGAAAACCCTAATGGTTATAAAAAGGCTTTGGCACAATTAGCTGCAGCTGGGTTTGAGTTATCTGGGGAAAGCTTAATCAGACCACCCCGTGGATTTGATAAAGATCATCCATTCATTGAAGAATTAAAGCGCAAAGATTTTATTGCCATCAAACCTGTCACCATTGAGCAAGTCTGCGCTGATGATTTTGTGGAGTTCTGCGCTAAAGAGTTTAAGCATACCATTGGTTTAATGGGCTATTTATGCTTTGCCTTAGACTTAGATTTTTAGTAATAATGACTACTGTCATCATTGCAACAGGGTCGTAGATGGAGGTTATTCTGAAGATATAAACATTCGCCACTAAACGAGACCAACCAAGACGCTGAGAACCAGTGCTGGTGAATTAGCGAAAATTATCCAAATTTTAACTACTATTATTTAAAGGCTAACATAACCAGCAGGCATTTAAGTTGACAACATTCTCACGGCTATATTCTGTTATTACTCCAAAAGAACTCAGCAAAGAAACGATGATAGTGCTGATGGCGCTGTATTTTACGCTAGTGATTAACTTTCCGCTTATCCAACGTATTTTTCAATTATCAACTGATAGCCATTTCGTATTCTCTATTACACCGGCGCTAGTACTCTTTAGCATTTTTATCATTGTTTTTTGCTTATTTTCGTCTCGATTTATCTTTAAGCCCTTACTAACAATCTTACTGCTCACCTCTGCGGCAGCCATGTATGGCACCATGAAATACCAGGTATATTTTGATTACGCCATGATTGAGAATATCTTTGAAACCAATACTGGCGAAGCCCTATCCTATATCAGCACTACATCCATTTTATATATCTTGGTGTTTGGACTAATTCCATCCATATGGTTATGGCGAGTGCGCCTAACGCCATCACAAAGCTTAGTTAAATCCTTAATGAGACGTTCAACATTAGTGATTGTAGGCTTAGGTTTAATAGGAGTCGTGCTACTAGGCTTTTATAAGGACTATGTGTCGATGGGGCGTAATAATGTTTACCTTAAGAAAATGGTCATACCTGCCCACGCCTTTAATACGGTTAAATATATTTATAAAAACAATTTTGTCACCCCCTTGCCTTATACCGTTAGAGGCCAAGATGCACGCTTAATCGATACTAACCCAACAAAGCCAACTTTATTTGTACTGGTCGTCGGCGAAACGGCCCGCGCTCAAAATATGGCTTATTACGGCTATAGTCGTAACACCAATCCTTACACTGAAAACTTAGACTTTATTGTTGTTAATAATGTCAGCTCATGTGGCACCGCGACCGCGCATTCATTGCCTTGCATGTTTTCTGATCTCACTCACGATAATTATAACCGTGAAAAAGCACTGGCCACTGACAACCTACTAGACATAATTCATCAAGCAGGCGTAGAAGTGGTATGGCTTGACAATGATGGCGGCGATAAGCATCTGGCAGACCACGTTATTGAGTTTAATATTCCGACTGACTCAAGTGATGATTTGTGTGACGGTAATAGCTGTTATGATCAAGTCCTGGTG
The DNA here is from genome assembly GCF_001957135.1 of Shewanella sp. UCD-KL21. Lineage (GTDB taxonomy): Bacteria > Pseudomonadota > Gammaproteobacteria > Enterobacterales > Shewanellaceae > Shewanella. The sequence goes on from NZ_MPHK01000002.1 coordinate 367,560, forward strand.
CGCGAGTTTGCTTCACATATCGAACAGCGATTAGAAACTAAGCAGCAAACGTTAACCAATCAATTATTGATATTGCACACAATTGGGAGTCATGGACCAACCTATTTTAAACGTTACCCTAAAGATAAGCAGCATTTTAGCCCCGCCTGTGAGCGCAGCGATCTTGAAAATTGCAGCGATGAAGAAATCATCAATGTCTATGACAATACCTTAGTTTATACCGATTATATTTTGTCAGAAATCGTTAAACTATTAGAGCAATACGCCAGCGATTATGAAGTGGCAATGATGTATATCTCTGATCATGGTGAGTCGCTGGGTGAAAGCGGTATGTATCTTCATGGCACCCCTTATGCTTTTGCACCAGCAGAGCAAACGCTTGTACCTTGGTATTTATGGTTACCAGAAAGCTACGCCCAGTCAAAGCAACTCGACCGTCAATGTATCATCACGCAAGTGAGTCAGGGGACGCATTCCCATGACAATTTGTTTAATACGCTTATCGGCTTGTATGGCGTCGATACCCATTTACTCGATACTTCGCTTGATCTTAGCCATTCTTGCATGCAAACAACTGAGCTTTTGGGGACAAAATAGCATTTAGTGATAGCGATTTATCTCTGCTATCACTCGTCGCCCTCAAACTAGTCGCAATAAATATGGCCTAAATTAGCCGACGAATTAGATTTTTAATCAACTTCATCTATATTTATCTAATAAATAAAATGATTAACTATCAGCCCGTTAATTACGTACTCACCGACAATGTTAAAGGCTCACGGATGATAAAAATGCGCTTTTCTCGAGCTTCGACTCGATACTATTTCACCGCCCTTTCGGCCTGTTCACTATTACTGACGCAATCTTTTGCCCATAGCGCCCCACAGAATATTAAATCCGTCATTAATCGCGCCGAGTCGCCAAGGGTTGGCACAAGAGAGCTGATACTCCCCTACGCCTTCAGTACCGACTCAATGGGCTTAAACTTAGGTGTTGGCACTATGGTCAGTGGTTACGGGCAAGAACAAATGACTATCGGTGGTACCGTCTATGGTGGTGATGTCAGTTACGGCGTTGGCGCAGGGATATGGAACTTTAAAATACCACGAACCGAACGCTTCTTTTTAAGTGCCGTTGGCTTTGTCGGCTATTATCCACAGAAAAAAGCCTACGCCGGCGGTACCTTGAATTATACCCCAGCAGGCACGCCTATACCTGGTAGTAATGACTCCTCAAATGAACAGTTTTTACAAGCTGATGGCTCGTCAAACTGGTGGAATATCAAACTTGAATACACCCTACCCATTGGTGCAACACGTGATAAAGGCCAAGTAAACTATGAACTGACCCGCGGCTTATTGACCTCAAAACCCTCTGGTGGTGACAGCTGGAACCCGCTTGAGTCTGGTGCCACAGTGGCAATATTGAAACAATTTAACCGCTTTGAAACCTTTGAATTTGAAGACGGCGAATTAGATGGCGCCGTTCATGCGATGAGTTTAGGGCTGCTTTATGATAATACCGACTTTTCACGAAACCCCAGCTACGGCAGTAAGCAGTTTGTCGCCATTTCCCATGATGCGGCTTGGCTAGATTCTGATAATCAGTGGACATTTATCGAATTTGAAGCTAGCAAGTACTTCTCTTTTGGGGCCTCAGACTGGGCATCGCAACGCATATTAGCGTTAAATTTTTGGACCGGTTACTCGCCCTCATGGGAGCTTGAATATAATGATGAAGGAGGAAGAAGGATCACCAATGATGCACCCTACAGCGAAGGGGCAACACTCGGTGGCTTTTATCGAATGCGCGGTTATGACAGCAGCCGTTTTCACGATAAAGCCTCGATATATGGCACAGCTGAATATCGCTACACCTTCAAAAACAACCCCATTGAAGATGTAAACTGGCTTAAATTTTTACGCCTAGATTGGTTTCAATTGGTGGGCTTTGTTGAAGCAGGCCGCGTTGGTGAGGCTTATACCGCCAATGAATTATTAACCGATTTAAAATTTGATTACGGCGTTTCTCTTAGAGCATTAACCGCAGGGATCATTGTAAGGTTTGATGTCGCCCAATCAGATGAAGCCACCAATGCTTGGGTGATGGTAGATCATCCGTTTTAACTAGGCCTTAATCCACAAAAGTGCCGCGCTAACAATAGTAAGTGTGGTTATAACAATAGTAAGCGGCGTTATAACAATCTGTACGACCATACTAAAGTTTGATCATTTTCAAGCTCACTTTTGGACAAAAATGTTGTAATGCACCTTCGGATGAATTACAACATATCTTCTATAAATGATAAAAATAAAAAGTGGACATATAGTCTTATCCTTAAATTACAAACGCTTATCTGCATACCTGTAAGCTTCAGCGCCTTCTCTTTTTCCAACAGCTACAACAAAAACAGTGATCCGCTCGTCTTGTACTTGGTATATCAATCGATAACCCGCGCTACGCAACTTGATTTTGTAACAGTCGGGTAATTCTCGTAACCGATTAGCTTCGATACGAGGGTTAACCTGCACCTCAGCTAACTTCTTTTTAAACTGCTGGCGAACGGTATCACCCAACTTGTGCCATTCCTTCAAAGCACGGGGATCAAACTCCAACTCATAGGTCATCCAAAGCAACCTTCACACCAGGTTGTGGATCGGCCAAGCGAGCCTTTGCTAATTCTAAAAGGGCTTGGTCCTCATCGGTTAACAGTACCGGCTTAAATGGCAGCACCCCTCTTTGCGCTACATATTCCAATGTTTGGCGTAGCAACTCTGATGGTGTCACACCGAGTTTTTCCAAGGCCGCATAAGAGCGTGTTTTTAGCTCGTCATCGACACGAATATTAATGGTTCCCATAATCAGACCTTGTAGTTACAAATGTAATTACATGGTATGAGTTTGTACAACAAATAGCAAGCGCCAAATATTGTAAGATAGCGCCCCTAGGTCGAATCGCCAAAAAATATCAAACTATTATATAAATGATCAAACATTATTAAGAATTACCAAACTAACATATAAACGCACACAACCTCCCCATTAACGGCTATTGCTGTCTGCTAAGGCCTAGGATAATTAGACACAAGCCTTGCTTTAACCGCCGCCGATAAAACAAGCACGGATTTAACAACAGCAGCAGTCATGGTAAACTGCAGCACAATTATCCCCATTGCGCTGCAAAGCCAACCTGAGTGAGTCATGGAACCAGTTAATCAACCCCATCTTCAAGCTAATACTCCTGCAGAAAAAAGAGCATTAAGCTACTCTGCCACCATCAAAAAGTTATTCGATGAAGTATTAGACACCAAAATGCCTGCTGATAGGATTGTGGCAAACTACTTCCGTGAGCACAAAAAGCATGGTTCAAAAGATCGCCGTGTGATTCGTGAAACCTTATTTGGGCTATTTCGTTGGTGGGGCTGGCTAAAACAGTTTGGTTCTCAGCATGAGCAACAAACTTGGTATCAAATGCTCAGCGTTTGTGCCTTACTTGAGCAGCATCAATGGCGTCAGTTTGCTGCTGCGTGGCAACAATTTGGCGGCTTTAGTCCTGAACAAATCAGCTTGATAAATCACACCATTGACGCTAATGCTGTTGCTAACTCATCTAATGCGCAACCAAGTGAAAGCTTTGATGTTAGCCACAAAAATAGCCTTATGGGTAAGCTGTTTACGACTATTGAATTTGCTGAAACCCAACTATTACCCGATTGGTTTTGGGCGCTATGCACCATTGATGATCAGCAAAACAAACTAAAATTGATTGAAGCCATGAGCAGCCGCCCGCCGATTTGGGCAAGAGCGCAGCGTATTAATACAGCATCGGCAGTCAGCACATTACAGGCAGCTGGTATTGACGCCCAGGCCAGTGAATATTTTACTGATGCATTAAGCCTTGGCAGCAAAAGCATTAACCTCAATGACGTCGACTTGTACAAACAAGGCAAGCTTGAAATTCAAGATTTAGCCTCACAAGTTATCGGTAATGTTTGTCAGCCTAAAGCAAACGACCAATGGTGGGATACCTGCAGTGGCGCCGGTGGCAAAACCTTACAGCTGCGCTCATTGATGCTGCAACATGGCGCATCAAACAACAATGCAACTGGTAGCATTACCTCATCAGACATTCGCTCAAAAGCCCTAGAAGAGCTTAATAAACGCGCCAAACGGGCAAACTTTGACAGCATTAGCGTCGCGCGCTGGAAAACCGATGAATTACCAGTCGCTAAAGCCCATTTTGATGGCGTACTGGTTGATGCCCCATGTAGCTGCACCGGCACTTGGCGCAGAAACCCAGATATGCGCTGGATTGATGAGCCAAGCTGTATCGAAGATAAGCCAGCACTGCAGCTAGATATCCTAACCCGCAGCGCTCAAGCGGTTAAACAAGGCGGCAAACTCGTCTATGCCACCTGCTCGTTATCGCCGCTTGAAAACGAACAAGTGGTGCAGCAATTCTTACAACACAATAGTGACTTTGAGTTGATCACCAGCGTACATCCATTTACCCAAGCTAAGCTTGAACATATTACTGTATGGCCTTATGAAGCCAATAGTGACGGCATGTACGTGGCGAGAATGATAAGAAAGTAACGTCCCTATTTATCAATAGGGATGACAATAAACTATTATCAAAAAAGGCCTTCACAAACATATGTGAAGGCCTTTTTATTTATTCAATGGCTGCACTCAATAGCAGTACTGTACGCCCGTATTAAAGTTTGATAAAAAATATGGTTATCATGAACGGTTACAACTCAATAGTTTGATAATTTCTCTGAGAACGGATGTCGTTTTCTTATAATAAAGTTTGTTACTTTAGCGTGCCGTACTTGTTCAAACTCTCAATAGCAGGCATCATTTTTAGGCACACTTTGCATCCTTTAAATTAATACTTTTTGAGCCGCTTCAATGTCCTTTACTCTAGCCATAAGCAACATAGGATCAAATGTGGATTCTTTGAAGCCAAATCTTGTGTAAAAATCTTTGGCTGAGTCGTCAATAGCGTGAACAAGAATACCCGCTCCGCCGACTACGTTCATAGCATAAACAGACCTTTTGACACAGTCTTTCAGAAGGCCAACACCGATGCCTTTTCCGTGGTGCGAGTCATTGACGGCTAATCTTGCAAGAACAATCATCGGTATTGGGCTGGGGCTGTTTCTTCTTAGGGCTGCTATCGCGCCTTCACGCTGAACAGACCCCATAGCAATAGCGTAATAGCCAATTACCTTTGCAGTGTTAGAATCGGTGACAATATAAACTTTTGCATTATTTCGTTGTTGGCTTTTTAGTGCCTTTTTTACTAGCCAGTCATTTAGCTCCGGCCTACCACAATCAAAATCAGATAAATCGTGAGTTTCTGTAAGCAATTCAGGTGCAGTTACTCCCAAGGTGATTTCCTATTCATCAACTCTACCATACCTTTATCAACTGCTGCTTCAGCGTCTAACGCTTGCTCAAATGCAGCTAAGGCTTGTTCATCCAAAGCAAAATCTCTTTGTGAAGCTATAACTTTGTGAGCTTCATGAAGTGCTGCTTGCTGAATAAATACAGAGCGGTCAACCTTTAGTAAATTAGCCGCAGCATCAATGATATTACGAACAGACGGCTCTACTCGCATATTGATAGGTGCAGTTTTAGTAGCCATGTCAGCTCCCGTATATTAATTAGATACACGCATCATAGTATATCTATTGGATACACACAAAGGTTTAATAATGTTGCTCGGGTATATATCAAACTTCAATATGAACGCACAAGTACTCGATAGCAGTGCTTTTAAGCATGCTTAAAAACCAAGCTTTACGCTAAATAGTCGTTATCTGTTAAATAGCGGATCACTTGTAAAGCGCACTGCTCAATATCTTGCTCTTCGGTCTTCACATGGATTTCAGCCTGGGTCGGTGCATCATAGGCTGAGTCAATGCCGGTAAAGTGCTTTATCTCACCTGCTCTGGCTTTTTTATATAATCCTTTAGGGTCGCGTTGCTCGCAAATTGCTAGCGGAGTATCAATAAATATTTCGATAAATTCATCTGTTGCTAATAGGCTTCGCACCATGTCGCGATCCGCTAAAAAAGGCGAAATAAAAGCAGTAGACACAATCAGCCCTGCATCGACAAATAGCTTTGATACTTCACCAACTCGTCGAATATTTTCAACTCTGTCAGTATCAGTAAAGCTTAAGTCGCCATTTAGGCCATGGCGAACGTTATCACCATCGAGTACATAGGTTTTACAGTTTAGATCATGAAGCATTTTATCAACCGCGTTGGCAACTGTAGATTTACCAGAGCCACTTAAACCTGTGAACCATAAAACGGCAGGCTTATGGCCATTTAGCTTAATACGCTCAGCCCGAGACACACTGGCCAAGTGCCAAACAACATCGGTTGACTTGTCACCAAGCACATCAACGTCTTGGTAGGGTGTATTTGACATGATAATTCCTTGTTCACTCTTTTCGTTCTGTTAATACTGACAACTAATATGTTTATATTGCTTAAAGCTGCCCACTAAAACGGGAAAAATATTGGCACGCTGATGGTCACAATTAAGCCGTAAACAATACTGACGGGCAAACCGACTTTAACAAAGTCTTTTATCTTATATTGCCCTGCATTAAAGACCATTAAATTGGTCTGATAACCGTAAGGGCTAATAAAGCTGCCACTGGCGGCAAATGCCACTGTCATCACAAAGGGTAAAACATCCACCCCAAAACCGAGCGCTAAACTATAAGCAATGGGAAACATCAACGCTGCAGCGGCATTATTAGTCACTAATTCAGTCATAAGCCAAGTCAGTACATAAACTAAAATCAGCGCGATATAAGCATGTTGCTGACCGACATTTTGCTTAACCACATCGCCAATCAATTCGACAACACCTGCATTAACCAATGCATGGGAAAGTAAAATGGCTGAGGCCACAATGAGCCAAATATTGACGGGTAATCGGCGCATCACTTCATTAACGTTAAGTGACTGACTAAACACCAGAAGTCCTAATAAAATCACTAAGCCTTCAAGTAAATCAATCACCCCAAATGCAGCAAGGGCTATTGAGGTTAAAAAGCCACCGACCGATAACCATGCCCGCCAGCCGTTAAGGCGTATTTCAGTTTCTACGCCGCTAAGCACAATAAAGTTTTTGCTTAAATTACGACGAGATTTAAAATCCTCACCGACAGATAACACTAAAAAGTCACCCGCTTGTAACTCGACTTCACCAAGTTTGCCAGAGACATTTTCGCCATCTCTGCGAATCGCCACCACGGCGGCATCAAATAGTGCTCTAAAGCCGACTTTCTTGAGTGTTTTTCTCACTAAAATACTTTCTTGCTTTACCACTACTTCAGTGAGGTTTGAGCCTTTTAAATCATTTTTATGGGCAAATGTTTCAAGCCCTGAAAACTGGCCTAATTGTCCTAGTTTTGCGATATCACCACTAAAAATAAGTCGGTCATTTTGTTGTAACACTTCTGTTGGCGCTACCGGAGTGATTAACCTGCCTTCTCTAACGACCTCGACCAAAAATAATGACTCTAAATGACGTAAACCATTGGCCTCGACAGAACGGCCAATCAGCTCTGAATTTTCGATGATTTTTGCATCAATAAAATAGCCCTTATTACCATCAAGTGTCTGTTCATTTTCAGGTAAAAACCTCACAAAAACCGCTAAAACGGCCCCGCAACAAGTCACCAGTATTAGGCCGATGGCAGTAAAAGAGAAAAAGGCTAATGAATGCCCCTCCACATCAATATACAGACTATTTACAATCAAATTAGTTGAGGTGCCAATTAATGTCAGCGTGCCACCCAAAATTGCTGCGTAGGATAAAGGCAATAATAATTTACTGGCAAAATGATGCGGGTTATTACGTATTGGCGATAAAAGCGTTGCTACCACAGCGGTATTATTAAGTAGCGCAGAACAAATCGTGGTAACACCAAAAAGCCGTATAAATGTGGCTTTATAGCCAACAACAATCACTTTTGACGCAATAACTCTCAGCAATCGGGTTTTCTCTAACGCGAAAGAGCAAATGATTAATAGAATGAGTGTGATTAAACCAGGATTGGCAATACTTGATAATAATTGCGTTTTAGACACTAGCCCAAGTGCAACTAAAGATAATAAGGTCACACCGCACACAGCAGCAGGTCGACTTTGAAATTTTAATAAACCACAAATCGTTAGTATGAAAATACTTATTGTTAAGTATGCATCTGTAGACATAAATAGAAACTAACCTCAACGATACAAAGTCAAAAAAAGCTGCAAGCTTACCAATCACGTTGCAGCTTTTTGATAAAGCCTAGCTGCTTAGCCTATGACTTTTGCGCCCCAATGAGGGTAGTGTTTTCTAACCAGTGCATTAAATTCGATTTCAAATGCTGAAGGTTTAGTGTCAACGGTGGCAGCTTTGCCTTCTAATGAATGCCTTATCATCCCCGCACCCACGGTGACATTGGTGAGACGATCAATAATGATAAATGCACCTGTGGTTCGGTTTATATCATAAGCATCAAACTGCACCGCTTCATTGACTGCAAAATTACAGCTGCCCATTTCATTGAGCTCAAGTTGATGGGCATCAAATGTCTCTAGGGTGTTCACATCGACTTTGTGATTCACATTCTCGACATAGCCATAAACTGATTTGCTGCCCATTTTAATGGCATATTCACGGTCGACATGCAGAGGTTCTTCTGTCATCCACACCACATCGGCCTCGAAATGACGACTTGATGATGGCAGCTCGTGAGGGCGAACCAGCATGTCACCACGGCTGATATCAATTTCATCTTCTAAAGTGATAGTGATTGCCATGCCGATAGTGGCTTTTTCAAGCTCGCCATCAAAGGTGACAATGGATTTAACTTTACTTTCTTTACCTGAAGGCAAGGTTTTGACGGTATCGCCAACGCGGATATCACCCGATGCAACCGTGCCACAAAAACCGCGAAAATCGAGGTTTGGTCGATTAACGTATTGCACTTGCATACGAAATGGGTGGGTTTTATCTTTGGCAACCGACACGGTATTTAACAGTTTCATCATGGTTGAACCCGGGTACCAAGTCATGTTGGCACTCTCGTTGACAACATTGTCGCCCTTTAATGCTGAAATCGGCACAAAGCGAATATCGTTAAACTGCAGGTTTTCAGCAAACTCACGATAGTCTTTCTTAATATTTTGATAAACGCTTTGGTCGTAATCCACCGCATCCATTTTATTGATAGCGATGATCACGTGCTTAATGCCTAGCTGAGAGCAAATAAAGCTGTGACGGCGAGTTTGCACTTGCACCCCATGCCTTGCATCGATCAAAATAATCGCTAAATCAGCAGTCGAAGCGCCAGTTGCCATATTGCGGGTGTATTGCTCATGGCCTGGGGTATCAGCGATAATAAATTTACGTTGCTCGGTAGCAAAATAACGATAAGCCACATCAATGGTAATACCTTGCTCACGCTCAGACTGTAAGCCATCAACCAATAAGGCTAAATCGAACGACTCATCGGTGGTATTAAAGCGCTTAGAGTCTTTTTCAATGGCCGCCATTTGATCTTCAAAAATCATTTTGCTGTCATACAGTAAACGGCCAATAAGGGTCGATTTACCATCATCAACACTGCCACAGGTTAAAATGCGCAGCATATCTTTATTTTCATGGACGTTTAAATAAGCTTCAATATCTGAAGCGATTAAAGCGGTATTAGACATCATAAATTCCTTAAGCTAACGTGCTGCCCTAAGCGTATATTCAACTGCAGCACATTGGTCATGTAATGGTTCAAACAATCAGAAGTGCCAAACACTTCATAAAAATGAGGTTTAAAAAAGCCTAGAAATACCCTTCCATTTTTTTCTTTTCCATTGAACCGGATGAATCATTATCAATCACTCGTCCCTGACGCTCAGATGTTGTACACAGCAACATTTCTTGAATAATCTCAGGTAATGTTTGTGCAACCGATTCAACTGCGCCGGTGAGTGGATAGCAACCTAATGTTCTAAAACGCACCATCTTATGCTCAATGACTTCGCCTTCTTCAAGCTCCATTCTGTCATCATCAACCATGATTAAGGTGCCATCACGTTCTAACACTGGTCTTTCTGCAGCTAAATAAAGTGATGGAATTTCAATACCTTCAAGGTAAATATATTGCCAGATATCTAACTCAGTCCAATTTGATAATGGGAAAACGCGAATGCTCTCGCCTTTATCGACTTTACCGTTATAGATATTCCATAACTCAGGACGTTGGTTTTTAGGGTCCCATCTGTGCTTGTTATCGCGAAAAGAATACACACGCTCTTTGGCGCGGGACTTTTCTTCATCACGACGTGCACCGCCAAAAGCAGCATCAAAACCATGCATATCTAACGCTTGCTTTAAGCCCTCTGTTTTCATGATGTCGGTGTGCTTAGCACTACCATGAACAAACGGGCTACAGCCCATTTCTAAACCGCGTGGGTTTTTATGAACGATTAGGTCAAAGCCGTACTTTTCGGCCATTTGATCACGAAAAGCAATCATCTCTTTAAATTTCCAGTTGGTATCAACGTGCATTAAAGGAAATGGAATTTTGCCGGGATAGAAAGCTTTACGCGCAAGATGCAATAAAACCGAGGAGTCTTTACCTACCGAGTAGAGCATGACAGGGTTATCAAATTCAGCGGCGACTTCACGCATAATTTGAATGGATTCTGCTTCAAGTTGCTTTAAATGAGTCAATTGTGTCGACATATCTATTCCAATAAACCTTTAATAATTCATACGCTATAAACAGACTCACATGATGTGCTGAGCAGTATCATAACCATGATTGTTAATCCAAAGTTGCATGCAATCATATTACCAGCATCAACTGATAGTAAAAGTTATTAATGAGTGGCTGACTATAACAAAAAGGAATAAAAAGGATGAAAAGGTTTGTTTGGAAAAATGATCTAAAAAGTATTAACTCAACCATGCATTCATCTATGTGGTGATCATTACAATTGAAAAGTTAACTTTGAAAGGTTAGAGGCTAACCAATAACTTAGAAAGGATTAAGCAGGTTAACGAGATAATATTTTTCTCGTTTATGACTCAAACCGAGCTTAAGCATCATCTGTAAAGCGTTATACAAATCATTAAGACTGCTTATAGAGCATCAACATCGAGATTGTTAACCAAGGTTTTAATTGATGCTTGCCAATCACAAGTGTCGATACCCCAAGCCATTTTTATCTGCTGGCAATCTAGCACGCTGTAGGATGGCCGCTTGGCAGGCAAAGGATAGTCGTCTGTATCAATCCCCTTGAGTGTTGGAACTGTTAGTAGCTTACCTTGCATACTTGCCTCATCGACAATGGCTTTCGCTAAACCATACCAGCTGATCGCTGTATCGCCGCAGTAATGAAAAGTGCCCCAAACTGTTTTACCCTGCTGAATTTGCGCAGCGATGTTTAGTATCGCTTTTGCTAAATCGCCCGCATAAGTGGGACAACCAGCTTGATCGGCCACCATAGTCAATGTCGGTTTAGTTTTGGCTAATCGAATCACCGTTTTGGCAAAGTTATGCCCAAACTCACTTATCAGCCAAGACGTTCGAATGATAATGTGTTGCGGCAAAATATCAGTAATACATTGCTCGCCGCGCCATTTAGATGCGCCGTAACGATTTAATGGATTGGGTACGGCGGTTTCAGGATATGGGCTTGGACTCGTTTTAAGGGCAGCTTCAAGGCTCTTTTCAAAAGCACAGTCAAGGCCACCAGCAAGCTTTGGCTCATCTATAGACAGCGTTGAATTCACCGCAGAGGATGACTGCCAGCCACTTTTGCCATCAAAGACATAATCCGTTGAGATATGAATAAGTGGAATAGATGCTTTTAGCGCCGCTAAGGCGAGATTCTTCGCCCCTGTGGCATTAACATCATCAGCGAGCTGTTGATGCGTTTCAGCCAGATCCACTTGAGTGTAGGCAGCGCAATTGATGATTAAATCGGGTTTTAGCCGATCAATCATTTCCATGACCGCATTAGCATCACTGATCTCTAAATCTGATTTATCTGCCGTGAGAAGTTGTAGCTCATTTGGCATGTATTGAGATGACAAGTCAGTGTTAAGAAAGCTGCTAATATTTCTATGATTATTATCATTATTCGTGGCTAAAAAGGCGTTATGATCCGCCACGCAGCCTCTGATACTCAAGCCTAATTGACCGTTAGCGCCTGTTAATAACAGCTTCACTTTGTGACAACCGCTTTTTGGGTTAACTGCTGCTCATTGTGGATTGCTTTTAACGCCTGAAAAGACAAACCTTGTTGATCTTTAGCAGATTGAATGACCTCCCTAATAGGCCAGTCTATGGCTAAATCAGCATCATCCCAGCTAAGACAAGCTTCATTTTTAGGGTCATAATAATCGCTACACTTGTATTCAACATCACATACCGCTTCTAAGGCAACAAAGCCATGGGCAAAGCCTTCTGGCACCCATAATTGTCGTCGGTTGGTCTCAGATAACTCAACCCCAACCCAAGCGCCATAAGAGGATGAATGTGGGCGGATATCAACAACCACATCGAACACTTTTCCTCTGACTACTCTCACTAATTTAGCTTGCGGCTTCTGGGTTTGAAAATGCAGACCTCGAAGCACACCATAGCTTGAACGTGAGTAGTTATCCTGCACAAAGGGTTTGTTGGTGTTCAGTAACTGCTGATAACGTTGCTGCTGAAAAGTTTCCATAAAAAAGCCGCGTTCATCTTCAAACACTTGAGGTTCAATGATTTTGACATCAGGAATGATGGTATTAATAACGTTCATTAACGATGCTCCTCAACGAGTTGGCTTAAGTAAGTGCCATATGCCGTTTTTTGATGAAATTGCGCTTGTTGCTCTAACTCATCAACAGATAACCAACCATTAATGAAGCCAATTTCTTCAAGACAGGCCACCTTTAAGCCTTGGCGTTTTTCAATGGTCTGCACAAAATGACTTGCTTCAAGTAATGCGTCATGGGTTCCGGTATCAAGCCATGCAAACCCACGCCCTAGAATATCCACCGTTAAGGATTTTTTAGCCAAATAAGCCATATTCACATCGGTAATTTCAAGCTCACCTCGCCCTGATGGGCTAATGCTTTTAGCAATGTTTACGACCTCATTATCGTAAAAATAAAGCCCAGTTACGGCAAAGTTGGTTTTAGGTGCTAGCGGCTTTTCTTCAATACTAAGCGCCATGCCATTATCGTCAAAATCAATAACCCCAAATCGCGCGGGATCGCTAACATGATAGCCAAAAACCGTTGCGCCGCTGCGCTTTGCTGTGGCTGATTTTAATTTTTCACTAAAACTTTGACCATAAAAAATATTATCCCCTAAAACTAACGCTACATTACTATCACCAATAAACGGCTCACCGATGATAAACGCCTGCGCTAAGCCCTCTGGCGCAGCTTGCTCTGCATAACTGAGCTTAATACCAAAGCGCTCACCGTTACCTAATAGACGTTGAAAACGCGGTAAATCTTCAGGGGTTGAGATCAGTAAAATGTCATTAATACCCGCCAGCATTAATACTGATAAGGGATAATAAATCATCGGCTTATCATAGACAGGTAATAACTGTTTTGAGGTGCCAAGGGTTAACGGAAATAAGCGGCTGCCCGTGCCACCCGCTAAAATAATGCCTTTATAGACAGGCGTGCTGAGTTGACTCATAGATTGCTTCATTAACCCTTACCCAGCCGATTAAGACGGTAGTCACCAGTTAAGATCTGTTGCCACCAGCAAGGATTATCGATGTACCATTTTACCGTTGCAGCTAAACCCAACTTAAAATCGTGTTCGGGTTGCCAGCCTAACTGTGCTTGAATTTTCGATGCATCAATGGCGTAGCGACTATCATGACCCGGTCTATCGTCAACATAGGTAATTAACTCAGCATAAGATTGACAGCCTTGCTTGGCCTCTGGTGCCAATTGCTCTAATAACTCGCAGATGCTGTTAACCACATCAATATTGGTTACTTGATTGAGACCACCAATATTGTAGCTTTGGCCTACTTCGCCATGTGTCAGCACTTGATAAAGGCCGCGGACATGATCCTCTACATGTAACCAGTCCCTTACTTGCAGGCCATTACCGTAAACGGTTAACGGTTTACCTGCTAAGGCATTCAAAATGGTGTGGGGGATCAACTTTTCAGGAAACTGATAAGGGCCATAATTGTTAGAGCAATGACTAACCACCACAGGCAAACCATAGGTACGGTGCCAGGCATTGACTAAATGATCGGAAGAAGCTTTAGAGGCAGAGTAAGGCGAGCTTGGTTTATATGAAGTTTGCTCTGAAAATGGCGCTTCATCAGAGCTTAAGTCACCAAAAACCTCATCGGTTGAAATATGATGAAATCGAAATGCCGCTTTAGCATCAGTTGTTAGCGTGCTCCAATACTCACGGCACACTTCAAGCAATGTGAATGTCCCTATGATATTGGTTTGCATAAAAGCACTGGCATTATCAATAGAGCGATCCACATGACTTTCTGCAGCAAGGTGCATTACCGCGGTAGGCTTAAACTGGTCAAAAACCTGTTTTACACTATTTGCATCACAAATATCTGCATGAACGAAGTGATACCGTTCTGAGTTCGCGACATCTTTTAATGAATCAAGGTTGCCTGAGTAACTTAAGGCATCAAGGTTCACGATAGATTCTTGAGTATGAGCTAACAAGTAACGTATTAAAGTGCTACCAATAAAACCTGCACCACCTGTGATTAAAATCATACTCAGTAAACCTTCAACATTAAAATGACCTTTAAAGCACTTATATCAAAGCACTTATATCAAAGTGCTTACACCAAAGTGCTAATACCCACGTGCCTGACGGGTATTATACGCCAATTATCAATAGAAATTGATGCCTAGCGCATAACAAAAATGCCAGAGTATCAATACTCTGGCATTTAATAGCATAGATAAAATCTACCCTAATTGATAAGACAAATTATTAACTTGCCGCTTTAACCACATCCGCAATTGCTTGGGCTTGGGTTTGAGTCATATCCGCATCAGTTGATTCAACCATCACGCGAATTAATGGCTCTGTGCCTGATTTACGCAATAACACGCGACCATTATCGCCCATCACTTGCTCCGCGGCTGTTACAGCTTGCTGCACGGCATCAGAGGCAATGATCTCATCAGCGTTGTTAGCACTTAAGCGAACATTAATCAGCACTTGCGGCAGTTTTGTCATACCAGACTTAACTTCGGCTAAGCTTTTACCTGACTCAATAACAGCATCAAGCACTTGTAGCGATGCCACAATACCATCACCTGTTGTGGTGTGTTTAAGGCTTAAGATATGGCCAGAGCCTTCGCCGCCCAACATCCAACCAGTTTCTTTAAGCTGCTCAACCACGTAGCGATCGCCCACTTTAGCGCGAATAAATGGAATATCCATTTCTTTAAGCGCCAGCTCTAAACCAAGATTTGACATCAAGGTACCGACAACGCCGCCGTTTAGCTCACCGGCTTGTTGAAACGCTTGCGCTAAAATAAAGATGATTTCATCGCCATCAACCACATGACCGTTTTGATCAACAAATAATACCCTGTCAGCATCGCCATCTAAAGCAATACCTAAGTCAGCTTCATGTATCATCACTGCAGTTTGCAGGCTATCAAGGTGAGTTGCGCCGCAGCGCTCATTAATGTTTAACCCATCAGGCTTATCATTAATGCTGATCACTTCAGCACCTAACTCTGCATACACTTCTTTAGCGATGTGATACGCAGCGCCGTTAGCTGAATCAACGACGATTTTCAAACCCGCAAGGGATTTGTTTTTATCAAACGTCCCTTTACAAAACTCAATGTAACGCCCAGCAGCATCACCAATACGGCGCACTTTACCTAGTTTTGCCGAGTCCACACACGACATAGCGCCATGATTAATGGCTTGATCGAGTAGGTGTTCTATTTCTAATTCTTGCGCATCATTAAGCTTAGTGCCCGAGTTTGAGAACAGCTTAATGCCGTTATCATAATAAGGGTTGTGCGATGCACTGATCACCACCCCAGCATCGGCTCTAAAGGTCGATGTTAAATAGGCAATCGCCGGCGTTGGCATAGGGCCAACTAAGGCGCAATTAATACCCGCGGCAGAAAAGCCGGCTTGCATAGCAGTTTCTAACATGTAACCACTAATACGAGTATCTTTACCGATAATCACTTCTTTGGTGCCTGCTGACGCTAAAACCGTCCCTGCAGCCCAACCTAACTTCATCGCAAAAGACGGGTTAATCGGAAAATCACCCACCTTTCCTCGTACACCATCGGTGCCAAAATACTTACGAGACATAACAACTCCAAAAACCAACATTCCATATTGGTATAAAACTAAATAAGGTCACTTTTTTAAGTGGAGGCAAATTATATACGAAAAGGCAGTGCAATTACTCATCTAATTGTGACATTTTTAAGCCACTGCAATCTTTAATTGAATTTTGTGGCTTAAAGCAAAGCAGCAAAGTGATTTGCTGCAGCCTTACTGGTATTTAAACAATTCAAATATATAAAATGGTGATTATGTAGTGCTGCTATCTGAAGGCGTTAATTGGTATTTAAACTTGATGATAAAAAATCGTTACCTCCCTGAACACCTCATTGCATCAGGCTAAATTGATCTCTACTATTGGGCTCAAGTGCAAAGGTGAACAAACTAATAATAACGACCGTGACCTCGCAAAATTACGGGGCTGTAAATGCGATTATGTGAAACATAACAATCCCGTTCAAACACTTAGTACCACTAGGGATATAGATGCCATTTAAATTAATTTACAAACGGCTTAGACAGTCAATTACACGTCTCAAAGGTGAACACCAATCTTGTAAGGACTATAATTGTCCTGACATTATCACTTGGTCATGACACTCATACAGACTCTCAAAACATGTGTATCTGCAAGCATACAATACCTTTAGCAAACGATGCTCTATTTAGCGCCCCCATTGTAATGATCAAACCGAGATTAATCGTGGCAAGTTACGGTTCTGACATCGAAATTGGGCGCATAATTTCAATTAATTGATATAAGTACCTTCCTTCAATTTCCAGTCATCTTACTTTAGCTAGCGGTATATTTAAGCGTCTCATTTACATGAGGTTTATAGTTTGAAACTTTGGTTCTACGGATCCTTATGCGTGGATCACAGCGATTTAGCGAGTGGTAAGGACTTACCATAGTGCTATAATTTAATTATGGGATAATAAATGAGAGTACGGGAATGTTTACTGATACGGTTAATTATTGGATGCCACTCGTCGCTGTAGGCTTTGCGTCTATAGTATGTTTTGGGATGATCACTTATTTTCTCTATCAACAAAGTAAAAAGGAAAATAAAAACGATTAATCGGTTATTGTGTTACTCACACATCCTAACGCATAAAATCTTGGCTAAACAACAATGACAATTTAGAACAACATTTGGCTATTTCAACCCTATCACAGAGATCTGCTAGAGATGGATTGAGTACAACAAGTCATTTTAAATGATGGTGTTTATGTCACTAAAAAACGGTGTTGTTGAACTGTTTATGTAAACTGCTTATGTAAACTGCCAAGGAAAGAGAAATGGCAATAAATGAGCGTCGTGTGGAGCGCCAAACCATCGCGCTGTTTAAGCGGGTAAAAATGGCCAAACAGGACATCAAACACGGTCAAAAAATGTCTCCAGAAAATGCGCTAAGGAAAATGCGCGCTGCAAGAAAATAGTTAGGCCTATTAGGTGTTTTTACAATTAGTGATTTTATGAATAAAATTCAGAAACTTACAGTTAAATCACATTAACCATGAGACGTTTATTTGTCTGAAAATGGCCATTTGAGACAGTTTACCCCCATCCTTCCCTGAGTTTTAAACGTGAATTTTGCGCACAAAAATGCCGCTAAAGCGGCATTGTTGATGACTTTAAAATGCGTTTAAAGCCTATTTGTCATTTGGCTGAGTATCGATTTCACTCCACGCTGTCACGATTTGATGCGCAACACTTGCACATACACGCTCAGAGTTTTCACGTTCAACACCAATCCAATGTTGCTCTATTAACACCAAATACGTCGTCAGTTCATCAACTTTATACGCTTGGGCTAAACGTATCACTTCAGTCTCATCATCTACATATTCATTTGATAGTTCTTCATCTAAAGGATCAGCAGAATAAACAAATATAGGGTCCCATTGTTGAAGGAGTACTTGATGTACGTAATGTGAAAATGCTTCATGATTTTTTGCATCGCCGTAAGGCTTGGTGAGAACAGTCTATTTCTTGGCGTTTTGACTCAATCAATACGGATGCTAAGGCCACTCAACGTTTAGTTGCCTATGCAGTTACTACTATGCTTAAAATTGTGAACCAGATATTGTTTCAAACAATGCTTTGATGTGAATACAACCTTATTCACATCATGGATTGAGTTGAATAAAGGCGCTAAATAAATCATAATCTGATTAGATGAATAAATAAACTAATCAAAGGGGCTAATTATGTGGATATGGCAACAGGACAGTTGGCCTGTTTTTACATGGAACCAAAAAATAATAGCACCTTTAGTAAGGCAAACTCGGCTAAACCAAGGTATTTTGTTAGGTAAAATGGCTAGTCAATGTAATGACCAAAATCAAAGTCTACTAGATACCCTGATTTCCAATATCGTTCATTCAAGTGCCATTGAAGGCGAGAAGTTAAATGCTTTTTCGGTTCGTTCATCTTTAGCTAATAAATTGGGGTTGTCAGAAGATAAGCCGTTTCCCACCACCATACAAACTGACGGCCTTGCTGAAATAATGCTAGATGCGATTGAAAACCTTAAAGAGCCCTTAAGTCAAAAGCGGATACTTCATTGGCATTCTTGCTTATTTCCTGATGGTTATACTTTATTAAATCCAATTATTGGAGGGCAACTTAGGGGGAGTCATCCAATGCAAGTGGTTTCGGGGCGAATAGATAGGCCAGTAATTCACTTTGAAGCCCCAGGAAGGGAGATACTCGATGTAGAATTAGACGCATTTATAACTTGGTTTAATGACTCTAAAGAAGATACGGCACTTGACCCGTTAATTAGAGCGGCAATATGCCATCTTTGGTTTGTCACCTTGCACCCTTTAGATGATGGGAACGGTCGAATTACACGCTTATTAACAGACTTAGCATTGGCGCAGGCTGAACAACAATCTGTCCGTTTTTATGCTATGTCAGTGGGTATATTAGCTAACCGTAAACGTTATTACGAGATACTAGAAACAACTCAAAAAGGAGGTTTAGATATAACCCCTTGGTTGTCTTGGTTTCTTGAAATATTGAATGAAACGTTTGCAGATGTTCTTTGTGGAATAGATGAAAAATTATTCAAAACCAATTATTGGCTTAGAATTGACCAAACTAAATTAACATCTGAGCAAGTCAAAGTGCTTAACCGAATGCTAGATGGAGATTTTGAAGATGGGATTAATACTAGTCAATATCACAAAGTTGCTAAGGTAAGTAAGGCAACTGCCACTAGACACTTATCGGCACTGGTCGATGCTGGGTGTCTAGTGAAGTCTGAGGCGGGTGGGCGAAGTACCAGATACTTGTTAGCTAGATAGGTATTCTATTCTCTTGGACGAAAGCAGCCAGTTCCTTGGCGCTTGTAAGACCATATTAAAGTTTAATCAGTTTCTAGCTCACTTTTGGACAGAAACGTTTTACGAACTTCGGGCGACATCTACATTTCCCACTTCCAGATATCAAAACGGCACCTCATGAAGCGGTGCCGCTAGTGACTGGAATTAGACAAAATCATTCACCTCTGCTCTGAAGTGTTAGATTCATTATATGCAAAATTTCTTGCTGAACATGCATAACGCACACATGGATAAACACAAAAGTGTGTCTTAACCACTTTTCATTTTGTGTGATCACTAAGCGATTCTGAACTTGTTGGATTAAAACGCGCTTGGCGATCTTGATTACAAAACTATTTCTATTTAAAGCATAAGCTTAAAGTTCTTTAACTTTGAGACAAAGCTTGGAAGTTTCTGCTTTTGCAAGCAAGCTAAAAACTCGTCTTGACTCATTGGTGGCCTTTTCAACGAACCTCGTTGTTGCTGGGCAGCCTTGACGCAAGCACTGCTATCTAACTCAAACATATCACATAAGAACTCATCTGGATGTATTGCAGAAAGACCTAGCGGATCAAGTTCCTTTGTAGGGAAGTCTTTTAGATTGAAGGTAATGATAGACTCCGCTTGTCCTTTAATAGCAGCAGCAACAACGTGTCTATCATCAACGTCTGGCAAGGTTAAACCATTAATCAATGGTTCATAACCTTCAACCAAGCAGTCAGGTACATGAGCGTTCATTAACTGCTTGGTTCTTTCTAGCCGCACAGGATCGGCATCTGGGTTGTTCTTGAGAAGATTACGAATCCATTCATCATGTATTTGCTCTGTCCATCGTGCTCTGAATAGCCCAGTGTTAGACAAATACATTAGGTAACTGCGAAGTGGAGCTGGATACATAACACATGCGTCTCAAATTACCGTGTATGATGTCATTAATATCCCATATCCATTTCTTGATCTAATGCGGATAGTTCAGCTAGAGCAGCTAGTCTGTTCTCTTCTAAACGGCTCTTGTATTCCATAAGATCAGCATAGGCCACCTTCCTACGGTTACCAGTGCGACTAAAAATAATCTCATTAGAATCTAAGAGCTTAATAAATGTAGGGCGAGACATATTTAGCATGTCAGCACCTTCTTGCGTTGTGAGTTCAGCATGAATAGGTGTAATGCTAACAGAGTTACCCTGACCTAATTGAGTAAGCACCTCAATCATCATGCTTAATGCACTTGATGGAATCATGACTTCGTGAGTCTTACCAGACTTATCGATAACATTAATCCTTTGAGCTTCGCCATTGGTTTCCATAACGGCTGACAACTCTTGGCTACCAAGCTTAGCCAGTGCAATTTCTTCAGCGCTTGGCAATTTTGTAGCAGTATTCATCGTATTTCTCTCTAGTTTCAAATTTAGACTATACAAATCTGTATATCAGAACATTATCCGAAATATTCGAAAAGTCAACATTCGAAATATTCGAAAAAAGTCAACATTCGAAATATTCGCAACACTAAAAGTTTACTGTATTAGGGTAGCCCTAAAACTTATCTCCAGAAGCAACTAGTGCCTTTCAATGAAAAAGCATAACAATTCAAACGAGAACGACTAGCTGGAAACCGTTTTTGCTTGAAAATTGGAGGTTTCTTTCACCGCTCTTTGGCTCCCAAACATTGATATGGTGCCTATAAGGGAAGGACAGAATTTATCGACTCAAAATTTCACTGGCAAGGAATGGGGCATAAATGAGCCAGCCCACTAACCAGTTTCTGTCGGATAGGCGACACCTGTTACCAAGTGCCGCCCTCTTAAGAACCGTACGTGCAACTTTCACTGCATACGGCTCAAGCCTCCACTAAGGCGTGTTCTGTTACCCAGCACCCTACATCGCAGCCAAGACTGGCTCAAACCATAAGTTTCTACCTTCCTTTGCCCGTTTTCGCTTACCTAAGTAAGCTTCATGTTCGGGGTCGTAAGGTGTCGTTGCACTCCTGATTTTTACATGTCTTTTTATGAGCGTTTGAGCTATTTGGACAAGGTTAAATCGACAATCCATGTTCGCTATTTTCTGCCAACCATGAAATTGCCATTGCCCCTTACCATCCAAATAATATTTACGCCTCACCCAGTCTTTACTTTTCGTTGGATGACGCCTAACGGCCCAACGCCATAACAACCAGAAAAGTTGATACCCTACATAACCGAAAACTTGTTTTGCAACACTGTGGCGATAATAGTTCGCCCATCCTCTCAGTTTCGGATTTAATATTTTGATTAAATCG
>NZ_MPHK01000011.1 GCF_001957135.1 Shewanella sp. UCD-KL21
CGCCCGCCGTTGCCGATGTCAACGATGCGCCGGTTGCAGGCTCAACCTCATACACAGTTAACGAAGATGGCCAAATCACCATTAGCTCTGAGCAATTGCTTGCAAACTCTAGCGATGTGGACGGCACGGTTTCACTTGATAGTGTGAGTTACTCAGGCACCGACGGTGTATTAATTACCAATGACGATGGCTCAGTGACCTTCTCACCAAACGAGAACTTCAATGGCGACATTAGCCTTGATGTAGTGGTTATCGATGATGATGGCGCTACTGCTGAAACCACTGCTGGCATCACCACGCTGGCGGTTAATGACGTGCCAGTGGTTGATGGTAATGTCGCTTACTCAGTGGATGAAGACGGCTCTATTACCTTAAGCCAAGAGCAATTACTGGCTAATGCCAGTGACATCGATGGTGACAACCTAAGCGCTGAAAACCTCAGCGTCGGCGATAATGCCACAGTCGTAGCTAACCCAGATGGCAGCTTCACCATTACCCCAGATGCGGACTTTAATGGCGATTTAGACTTAAGCTTTGATGTCTCAGATGGCACTACTACCGTGGCAACAGGTGTTGACTTAACCGTTAACCCAATCAACGATGCCGCAGTAGCACCTGACGTCGCATTCGAGATGAATGAAGACGGCGTTATCATCATTACCGATGAGCAGCTACTGGCTGGCGCCAGCGATATCGATGGCGATGACCTATCAATTGATACGGTCACTTACACTGGCACCGACGGGGTGCTGACCGACAACGGTGACGGCACCCATAGCTTTGCGCCAAATGAGAACTTCAATGGCGATGTAGCGCTTGAATTTGGTGTCAGCGATGGCACAGTAGTGACCCCAGCCAACATTGATATCGCGGTTGCTGATGTTAATGATGCACCGGTTGCAGGCAGTACAAGTTACACAGTCAACGAAGATGGCCAAATCACCATCAGCGCTGAGCAGCTACTTGCAAACTCTAGTGATGTGGATGGCACAGTCAGCCTAGACTCAGTGTCATATTCTGGCACCGACGGTATCCTGATTCAAAACCAAGATGGCTCTGTGACCTTCTCGCCAAACGAGAACTTCAACGGTGACATCAGCTTAGATGTGGTGGTTATCGATGATGATGGCGCTACTGCTGAAACCACCGCAGGCATCACCACACTGGCGGTTAATGACGCCCCTGTAGTTGATGGTAACGTCGCTTACACTATGGATGAAGATGGTGTTATTACGGTCACGCAAGAGCAGTTACTGGCGAATGCTAGTGACATCGATGGTGATGAGTTAACTGCTAGCAATTTAGCTGTTAATGGTAATGGTAGTGTGGTTGATAACGGTAATGGCACATTCTCTATTACACCAGATCCAGATTACAACGGCGATTTAGGGCTAACCTTTGATGTTTCAGATGGTGAAGCAACCGTTTCTGCTGCAATGGATCTAACAGTAAATCCAATTAACGATTTACCGACTGCACCTACTATTAACCTAGAAGGTACAGAAGACGTCAGCATAACCATTAACCCTGAGTATATCCTGTCACAGGCAAGTGATATCGATGGTGATAATCTGACGTTAGATAATCTATCGGTTCGTCAACCTGCTAACTCATCACTAACACAAAATCAGGACGGTACTTATAACCTCATTACTCCAGAGCACTTCAATGGCTTAATAGAATTAAGTTATACCATTTCTGATGAAACAGGAGAGGAAGTTGAAGGTGAATTGGCAATGGATATCATCCCAGTTGATGATTCACCATTCCAAAATGGTAATGCGCATCTGACTATTCAAGAAGATGGCGATATTACCTTTAGCGAAGCTGATCTATTAGCGTTATTCGGTGATGTTGACAGCTCATTAACCATTTCGAAAGTGGTTACTGCAGACGGCGAGGAGGCTGACGGCAGTATTACTGACAATGGCGATGGAACCTGGACCTTTAGCCCGACAGATGATTTTGCTGGTACCGCAGGGTTGCAGATCGTCGCAACAGATGGAAATACTGAAGCAACAGTCGACTTACCTATTTATATTCGACCTGTAGCTGACGGTACAGTTATTACCACAGCTCATGAAGGGCCACTTGTTTTTGCTGAAGATAGCATGGGGCATTTTTCACTCAATGTTGAAATGCTTGATGCATCAGAAACAATGGAAAGCCTTGTGATGACAGGTTACCCAGTAGGCTTCGTTGTGAGTGATGGCACCAATACCATCACCATCACTGAAGAGGGGCAGGTTGTTGATATAACCCAATGGAACCTTGATGATTTATCAATGACGCCTCCAGAGGACTACAACGGTAATTTCTTTGTCACAGTGTCTTCAGTTACGTTAGATGTCGGCGATGAAAGTTCAGTAGAGGATGACAGTCCATTATTGACCGATGTGCCACAAGAAGAAGCATTTGCCATGAATGATGATGGTTACGTACTTTTAGAGGCCAGCGATTTATTGGAATCTCAAGGTTTAGATCCAGAGGCAGTTAATGTTGAAAGTGTGAGTTATTCAGGTGAAGAAGGGGTATTGATAGACAACGATAATGAGACATGGACATTCTGGTCAGATCCTGATTATCAAGGACCGGTAACTGTCGATTTTACCGTAGATGACGGATCATCTCATACTGTTGATTTTGAAATATCGGCAATAAACACTGAGGCATCGGCAGATAATATTGCCGAGGCAAGTATCGAAGCGCCAGCTGCAACAATCGTAACGGTTGAAGAGTTACTTGAAAATGTAGAAGGCATTGAAGGAGATAATTTAACTATTTCAAACGTGCAGGCAGAAAATGCCGTGGTTACCGACTTACTTGATGGTAGTTATAGCGTGGAGCAAGATACTGATTTAGAGAGCGCATTAGACTTAACTTACAGTGTCAGTAATGGCACGGATACCGTCGATAGCTCAATAACCCTTGGCTCTGCAGCAGGAAATGAATCTGAAAATTATGACTATACAGCAGCACCTGGTGGCAGTGTAAATGTGTCCATACCAACAGATATCAGCTCAAACAGTGAAGTTGACCATGTGATTATTTCTGGTTTACCAGAAGGTGTTTCACCTCAGTCAGGTATAGAGCAAGGAGACAGTGAATACCTCATCGCAGGTGACTTATGTCAACCTGTCAAACTCGAGATACCAGAGAGCTTTACCGGTGATATTAATATGGACATGAGTGGTGTAAATAGCATGGATCAACCAATTGATGGAGCTTCAACGTCTATTAGCATTGACGTTGATGCCTCTTATGAAATGGATGGCTCAAGTGCTGATACGCAACAATTAACCACAGGTTCTGATGATAGTAATGCAGGAGATTGGACTTCAGGTGATAACACCGATCTCGGTATTGACGTTATGGATGACAGCGCCAGCTTTGATGATAGCGCTCATACAACAACAGAGGATGACACAACGACATTGGTTGACTCAATATAAACCACGATTAAATATTTACAGTGATAAGACGTTAAAGTGCAGGTATCTTTATAAAATATATGTTTTTTATAGAGATATCTGGATTTTAAACTAAAGTTATTATTAGGGATTATTAAATCGTAATTACACAGTACCTAAGTCGCCAATTTAGGTGGTGTTAACCAAGTCAATATGAGTTTTAACTATGATAAATATAACTGCGTTAAGTGACATGTTTGATGGTGATATAGAGTGCGTAAAAGAGCTATTAGGCTTGTATTTAGAGTGCAATGCCGATGCAGCAACAACCATTGAGGCGCATTATAGTACTCAAGATACAGAGGCGCTTTTTCATGTTTTTCATACCTTATCAGGTTCTTTGTCTAACTTGTGCGAAGAAGATGCTGTTCCATTGATTAGGGAGGCCGAGGGGATAAGTAAAAGGGGCGAAATGCCAAGCAGGCAGCAAATAGATGTAATACAGCAACACCTATCAAAAATAGCTGAGCAGGTTAGCCTTTCCGTTTAAAAAATTTATTTCATTGACATAACATGGTAGTGATGGAGATAAATGAAAGGTAAAGATAATCTTGAGCAAAATTTTGAAGACATCATCGAGGAGTCTATTAACAGTGTTCATTCTGATAGCTCTAGCGTATTAATTGCTAAAAATAGCAGTAATAGTTCACAAAAAGTTTCCTCGGTTGCATTTGTCTTTTTCTTTATTTTACTGATATGGGGCTCACAAGCAGAGCTTGAAATTACTGTGGCCACAAGAGGGGAAATACTTCTAAACTCTGATATCGAAAAAGTGCAACACTTAGAAGGAGGGATCCTTGAAAAACTCTATGTCGTCCCTGGCGATATTGTTTACAAAGGCCAAAAAATTGCACAATTAAGATCTAAAGATAAGGTTGGTGATCTTGCTGTTAATCTTTTTGAAATCAATCAGCTTAGGATTGAGCTGATAAAATACGAATCTTTAATATCCCAACAAGAACCCGACTTTTCAGCCTTTAAAGACTATCCACAAACTCTCAAAATACAGCAAGAGCAATGGCGAGAAGAAAATAGCAAAAATGTAACCAGTGATGATTTAATGGAACATGATATTGCCCATAAAACGGTGATCATCGACTCCATGAAACAGCGAATACTTTCTTCTACAGCCCAGTTAAACATAATTAAAAAGCAACTCGCCATAAAAGAGCAATTGTATAAAGAAGAAATGGCGTCATATACCGACGTGCTTAATATGCAAGTGCAAGAAATGAATATGCTGCGTGAAATTGAAAATTTAGAGGAGTCAGTAGTTAATGAAGGTTTTTTATTAACTCGTCTCACCAAGCAACAGGAAAACACCAAATTTATTAGGGATAGCGAATATCGAATCAAGGTCGTTGCGCTAGACAAAGAGCTATCAATAAAATCAAAAATGCTGCCATCGATTTCAGATAAAGTGGATCGTTTGTTTGTTTATTCACCGGTAGACGGTACAGTAGATAAGCTTAATTATAATTATATCTCCGCCATTATATCGCCAGGGGATAGCATTGCTGATATCACGCCGTTAAATAATGCTTTGCGAGCTGAGATAAAAATAGCCCGCAAAGACATAGGTTTTATCGTTAAAGGCCAAAAAGTAAAACTAAAGCTTGATGCCTATAATTTTGCTAAATACGGTGTTATCGATGCGGTGATTTCATCTATTTCGAGAGGATCATACGAAGAAAAAGAAGAAGAATTTTTTCTAGCCGAACTCACAATCAATAAAAATTATCTAGAAAATAAAGGGGTTAAGTACCACTTAGCACCATATATGGAATTTACTGCAGATGTAAAAACAGGCAGTAGAAAAATTATTGATTATGCTCTTAAACCTATAATGGCTGCGTTAGAAGAGTCGTTTAATGAGCGTTAAACATGAATGTAAAATATAATAATAATGCGCTAAAAATTAAAATTGCTTTTGCTATTGTGCTGATATTAACTCTCGGCCAGGTGGTTTATTCACTAAAAAATACCGTTTCTGGTCAGAAACCTGCCGTCACGGCTAATCAAGATGCACTCATTAATACCTCAAACAATATCGTCGATCAACTGGAAATATTAAATGCCACCCTCTCTTTATGCGAAGTAGGGCGCTCACCATGTAATAAGGCTCAAATTTCTGTTTTGACGCAGCAAATTGCTAAAGACGTACAGTCTTTCATTTCTATGGCATCTACTGAAAAAAAACTTATATCCCTTGCTGGTCTGTTAAAGTTTGACTACGTTAACTTATATGTAAAAAAGTATAATGATCATAAAGATATCAATACATTAAAACTTGATATCGCAGGCAGTTTAGCAGAAGTAAGTGATATTTCAGCTAACCTAAATAAAAAATTAGCCGCTGATATAAAGCAAAATTCACAATCTCAAATGGCGATATTTTTTGCCATCAATATCGTCACCCTCGGTTTTTTTGTGTTTGGCTGGTACCTGATAAGAAAGCAAATTCGATACACAGTAAAAGAAAAGAGCAGATTATCGCAGTCGTTTCATCATATTTTAGATGACGTTAAAACCCTCAATCATAGCTCTCTCAAGCATCGCTTATCAGATATTGACTCAAGCTCAGATGAAAAAAAAATCTACTCCATGCTGCTGTTTAGTTTTGAAAAGTTAGAGCAGCAAATGAGTAAAACTGACTTATACCAAAGGCTGTATAACTTATTAGGTTATGAAATTAGAGGCATAACGAACACCATCCACGGGGGCATTGATCTACTGGTCAATAAAGAGAATGTTCAAGAGGTTTTACAGGCCAAAGAGATCACCACCGCGACCAGAACATTAGAAAACCTTGCTGAAAATTTTAATTTACTTTCAACAGTAGAGTCATCCTCTAGCACTAAGCTGGTAGATTTTTACAATTTAATCAGTGAATTAGTAGTACTACTGTCAACAAAGTCTAAGCAACAAAATAAACTTATAGAATGTTACGTCGCAAATACTATTCCCTTATCCTTTTACGGTCATCATACGGGGTTATTTTGGCTTTTGCTGATGCAAATTTCCGAAACAATTTCCAGTTCTAACTGTCGTAACGTACTGTTTTCTTTAAGTTGCAGCTCGGCAACAAGGGTTGAGAAGTTACAGATTAATATTGATCTATACCTCTATGATCAAGACATACCCTCCATGGAGCATATCGAAAATTTAGCTTGGGGTGTCGTACCTAAAAAAGACATAACCAACAAGGCCTTGGTTAAAACATTACTCAATCAAATAAAAAAATATCATGTCATTCAAAAAAATATTGATGACATATCAAGAGTGCGGATCTCCTTTGATGTTACCCCAGTTGATTATCAGACTGAAAATAATCAGCTCTACGGCAGAACGCTGCTGATTTGTGGTGCATCCTATATGCAAGTTGATGTGATTGAACAAATGCTAACAGATCAAGGGGCTAAAGTGATTATTGCCCGCACCGGCAATGAGTTGTTTCAATCTATAAAAGAGCTTTCACCCCAAGATGGCATCATCTTAACCAATACTATTCAGGGGGTAAATTTACAGTCATTTTGTAAAATATTAAAGGCGAGGCTGAATAAGAAAGTGATCAAAATATTCTTGTCGTTATCATCCTCAAATATCGACGAGAAGCTCTACGAACATGTTGATCATGTCTTTTATCACCCTTGTCCACCCAGTGATTTTATCGCCCATATTGTTGAGCATATAAATAAAGACGAAGACGCAGCGGTAGATGAAAAATCAGAAAAAATATTAATCGTTGAAGATGATAGGTTGCAGCAATTTATCTTGAAGAAAATACTCACCGATTTAGGTTTTGATTGTGATACGGCTAATGATGGTAAAGAAGCCATTGAGTCCGTCAAAGTGGGCGATTATAAAACGGTGTTTATGGATTGTATTATGCCTAATCTTGATGGTTTAGAGGCGACATCAAGGATCAGACAGAGTGACAATGAAAATAATCTTCCTGACAGGGTCATCATCGGCGCGACCGCTTTAACCAGTAACGATGAACATCAAAAATGTATCAGTGCGGGCATGGATTATGTCATCCATAAGCCCTATAAAAAAGATGAGATTTTTAATGTATTAAGAAAGTATCTAGCAATTAATAAGGCGAATAAATGAAGATTATTAAATTTGCTTTAATACTGTTGTTTATTGTTAATGCTGCTCCTACAAGGGCATCAGAGCTATCTTTGTTAATTGATCAGGCATTGAGGAATAATTATCAGATTATCAGTTCTGAATTTGAATTAGTGTCTTCAGAATATGATCTACAAAAAGGGACTTCGCCTTTTTTACCAACCGTGAATATTCAGGCAAATTCCACCTGGAATGAATCTAAAACCACCTATCCTAACCCTGATGACGGTAGTCGTACCGATAATGACTATAACAGTAATGGTTACAGCTTATCCTTGTCACAGGTATTACTGGATTACTCTATCGTATATGACTACGACTTGAGCAAGTTAGACTTACAAATAAATGAAATAAAACATAATAAAATTCTCAATGATATTATCATCAAGGTGGTTGAAAATTATTTCTCTTATTTAAAATTCAAAGCGCAACATAAAGCCACCAAAGCTGAGCTAAAGTCATCTCAAGCACGTCTAGAGCAAATTAGTCGAAACAATGAGCTGGGTAATGTGGCCAAAACAGATGTTTATGAGGCCTATGCGAAGAAGGAGCAAAATGCAAAAAGCTTGGCTAGCATTGAAAAAGACATCCGAATTTCCCTAATCAAGCTCAATTCTACAACCCAAACAAAGCTCGAACCTAAATTTGATATCCAATTAAATCAGCATTATCAACAGATCCCATCAAGAAGAAAAAGTAAGCTTAAAAAAAACTTAGCCCATAAAAACTACGACATTATTATTTCACAATACAATATCAAAAAATCAGAAACCACATTGGATAAAACCAAATCAGGCTTTTACCCCACCATTTCAGCGTCGGCTAATTATAATGTCAATGATAGCAATAATAATGTTGAAACCTATAGCGATGATATCAGCTACTCTTTAAATATAAATGTTCCCATTATGAGTGGTGGTTCCACTTATTATGAATATCAAAAAAATAAGAATAAAATATTCCAGAGTATCGCTAACCATAGACAATCAATTGATGACGCGGGAGTTGAATTTGATGAGTTGATTTATCAAATTAATGACAATGTCACATCAATTAATTTGTTGCGTAAAATTATTATATCGAACTACTCAGTTTATAAAGGAACGCAAAAAGCTTATAAAATCGGTACTAAAACATTAACGGATTTACTTTCTTCAGAGTCAAATTTATACAACAGTATTCGTGATTTTTATTCTAATCAATATGATTACATCATCAATATGACTAAGTTTGACGCCTTACTCGGCCCAGTTGACCTTAATATTCTTAGCGCATTATCAAATAGTATGGTGCCGATACAGAATAATTTTGATCTGGAAGTGCTTGAAAAGTTAAAAAAGGAAGCTGATGAATAAATTATCCTATATTCCTAAGCTGTCGATAATCGACTTAGTTTTTCTATTCACTTCAAGTATTCTGACGACCTTACTTGGGTTGGTGCTACCATTTGCAATTTTGATTATCTTTGACCGGGTACTGCCAAATCAAGCAACTTCCACCTTGTACTTTATCTATTCAATTATTTTAATTGCGATAATTTTAGATTACAAAGTGAAAGCATTAGAAGAAACCCTTATTGCTGATATTGGTAATAAGTTTGAAAGAAAAATCACCAATCAACTGTTTCAGGCGGTATGTCATGCCAATATCACCCGTTTTAAAAAGCTTGAAGTCGGTGAATACTTAGAACGACTCAATACAATCCCCAGCTTAAAGTCCTATTTTAGTGGTGACTTAGTGTCATCTTTTATCAATATATTTACTTGTATTGTGACCATAGTCGTACTGGCGGTCATTAATCTAAATACCGGTATTATCATCAGTGTGGCGTCATTGTTTCTATTTATTATTGCTAATTTTTCAACAAGTAAAAAAGTGCAGCTATTAGAAACTAAGTCGACTATTGAGGGCATTACAAACTCTAAAATAATCGAAATTGTGTCGTACCCACTGGATATTAAAAGTCGCACCATGGAATACCGAGTTGAAAACTTGATGAATAACATGATCGAACAACGAGAGCATTTCAGTACAAAATTTGAAAGACAGGAATCAAATTTTGCCTTAATTCTTTCTTTGGTACAGCAGCTTTCAGTGGCGGTAGTGGTAATTAATGGTGCCCTTAGCGTGATCGCAACAGAAATGAGCCAAGGGGTAATGGCGGCTATTATTTTATTAACTAACCGCTATTTTGGCCCGTATCAGCAAGCGATGAGAACCATGGGGCAATGGAAAATCAATAAAATTTACATTGATCGCTTGAATGAAATGTTGCTGATGGAAAATACCAATAAAGCGGCTTGCACCTCGTCTGAGTCTGCTGCCGAGCCAGAGCCTAGCGCCCGTTCTGATTCAAGTGTGTTGGCCAGTGATAAAGCTAACGAAGCGTTATTAGCCTACAACGGTAGGATCCCCAAGATAATTTTTAATAATCGAGAAATCTCTTTTACTAAGGGAAAAATAACCCTACTAAAAGGCAAGTCGGGTAGTGGTAAAACCCGGTTAATTGAGCGCATTGTACAAAAATCTCAAGAAGACAATATCGATGCTAACCTTGTTGTAACTATAGATAAAAACAGCAGTTTTATTGAAGGGACTATCATAGATAATATCACTTGTTTTAGGCCGCAATTACATAAGGCGGCATATTCTCTTTGTGAAGCGTTATCAATAAAAGAAGATATCGACCAACTCAAACTCGGTTTTTTTACTGAGCTCAGTAGCGGTGATAGTAAAGTCTTTTCTCGTCAGGTTTCTTTTTTATTACTTATTGTAAGAGCACTATTAAATAACAAGTTGGTGATTATTATTGATGACTTTGATCTTGTTTACGATCAAGAAGTGGCGATTAATTTGCTCTCTTGTTTGAGGCCCCGCACCGGAAAATACTCCTTTGTCATAGTGAGTAATAAAATCACCAATACTGACACCATGGTTGAAACGATTACATTGGGTTAAAAAATGGATACTTTAATAGCATTTGATGAGCTTAACGAAAGACTAGAGCACTTTAAACATGGTGAGTATCAGCAGCGCTTTGAACAAACGCCATTATTAAATGGCATAGCCTATGCGTTGATTGCATTAGAGTGGGAAGGGACCCCCAGTATTTTATCCGATGTCTTTATTCATCATGACAACCACCTTAGCGCATTTAAAGCTACATTAACCAGAGTTGGCTATGAGTGTCTAAGCATTGATATAAAAAGAAAAGATCAATTACACCAGGTCACATGTCCGGCCTTTATTTCGCTAAAACATCAAAATTACATTTTACTCAGTTATAACGATAAAACCTGCTTCTTATATGATTATGAAAATGACAATATTTTCGAGTATGTGTTTGATCCCAGCGGCGAGTTTGTCGCATCGATTTGTTACATATCAAGTTACTCTCGGTTATTTCGAGAGCCGCCGCCAGAGTCTCAAGATAAAAAGAATTGGATTAAATATTCGTTTTATCGATATAACGCAGAATTTAAAGATCTCATTAAACAGAGTTTAGGGATCAACTTATTGGGCGCCCTGCAGCCTTTTTTTATTATGAGTGTATACAATTTTGCTTTAAGTGCAGGCTCGATTTCTACTTTATTGTGGCTTTCAGCAGGGGCTGTGATGGTCGCTTTTTTCGAATATATTTTGAAAAAGCAGCGTATGGAAATTCTAGCAACCTCAGGCAAGGAGCTCTCTTGTTATATTTCTTACAGTGTGTTGTCTAAACTGCTGTGGCTGCCCTATGCGATGACATCAAGTGCCGGTACCTCTTCACAGTTAGCCAGACTCAAAGATATCGACCAATTTAGGCAGTTAGTGACAGCAGAATCAAGCTTAAGCTACTTTGACTTACCTTTTATTTTTATTTTTATCATTGCCATTGTCATCATGTCTGGCACCGCGGCAATAACCGTAATATCCGGTATTTTAGTCATGGTGGGCTTTTGTGTGTATGGCCGCTACATCTATGCCAAATCGGCTTCCCAAAGCTCCAGAGCCAATGCGATGGTTTCTTATCAGTGGAATGAAATATTATCCAATACCTCATCAATTCAAGGGTTACCCCTAATCTCGGTATTAAAATCACGTTTTAATTCAGCGTTAATACAAAGATTAAGCGATTCACACCAAGTGAGTACCACTAACAACAAAGTGCAGAGTATGGGTGGCAGCTTAATTCAAATTATCGGCATAACCAGTATTGTCACCGCAGTGTCAGGGGTGATGGAAGGCACGACAGATGCAGGGGCTATGTTGGCCATTATTATCTTAGTGTGGAAGGCCTTAACGCCAATTATGGGCATTTATAATTCCTTAGCCAAAATCGATACTATTAAGGCTTCAACGGGGCAAATTAATGCGCTAATGTCACTGGATGACGATCGGAATAAAATGGAGAAAAGCTCGCCATTAAATCAATTTCAGGGACAGTTAGAAGTTACCGGGCTAACCCATCGTTATGCGGGGCTTTCAAAAGGGTTAACTAACTTATCTTTTCGTGTTGGCAAAGGTCAGAAAGTGTCAGTTTGTGCGCCTTCTGGGGTAGGTAAAACCACTTTAATGAACCTTTTAGGGGGGATTGAAACCCGTTTTCAAGGTCAAATCACGTTAGATAATTATAATATTACCCAGTTTAATAGCTTCAAATATAGAAATAGCATCTGCTATATCCCCTTTGATTTTCATTTATACCAAGGGTCAATTCTGGCTAATTATCGGCTTTATAATGGCTATGTTGATGAAGACCATATCGATAAAATGATCAGCTTTTTTCATTTAGAAAAATACTTGCCAGAAGGTAAGGCAACACTGATCACCAGCGGATTAATCAAAAGCTTACCAGATGGTATTTTAAGAAAAATAAAGCTCATGATTGGTATTGGTAGTTGTCAGCAAAAATTTCTTATTATTGATGAGCCGTTTGTCGGCTCAGAAAAAGAAAATAGCCATTATTTAACTTCGCTTTTTTCTAGCTATTTAAAGAAATGCACAGTGATCTATACCAGCAATGAAAAGGCCATGGTGGCAACATCAGATCTGTGTTTACTGCTGGATGAAGAGGGAGCGCAGAAGTTTTTTGGTACACCTGATAAGGTCTTATCAGCGGCTTCTAAAATATTATATTAAAGGCAGTAATCCGTTATTGATGGGATCCACTTTTGCTGGCTGGAGTTGTATCTGTACTTTTAGTATTTACGATTTTATTATCCGTACTTTTAGCCTCTGTACTTTGAGCGTCGCTATAAATAAAGCGCAGCCAAAACACAAATAGTCGTCATCAAATAAATTTAGTGAGTTTTTCTACCAGAATTTCGCGTCTAAAGGGCTTAGGTAAATAATCGTTCATGCCCACATCGTAACATTTTTGAATATCATCATCTAAAATCGAAGCGGTTAAGGCTATGATCACCACAGGCTCTGAGCCTTCTACCTTTTCAAAAGCGCGTATGGCCTCAGTGGCTTCAAAGCCTGTCATAACCGGCATCATACAATCCATCAGTATCAATTCGATGTTTTTATGGTGACGTTTGTATATTTCTAGGGCTTCGCCACCATGGTTGGCAATTTTGTAATTAATCCCTAATTTTTTTAAGTTAATTTCAACGACCTTTTGATTAATTTTATTATCTTCCACCAACAAAATAAGCTTGTCACTCGTCATCGACGCTGGAGTTGTTTCAATATCTGGATCAGCTAATCTTGTGACGGTTTTCAGTAATGTGTCTAACCTAAGCCCCAGTAGTGGGATTGTGATGTAGCCTGAAACAGCCTCGCCAAAGTCATCCTTGCTATCACTGTTATGACGAGATAGCACCACTGGCAAGTTGGGGTAAGCTTTAGTTATGTTAATGATATCAGAGGCTTTAGTTGTGGGAGTTTGCTTGATCAGTAATACTGCACTGTCTGATATTGATTCAGGCAGCTCATCTAAGGCCTTAACTAAGATGACAGGGTAGTTAAATTCATCCAAATTTTGCAGTAACAGGGTTTCATGCTCGTTAGCACAATAATAAATGGTTTGAGCTGGCTTAGCTGGGGC
This sequence comes from Shewanella sp. UCD-KL21, assembly GCF_001957135.1. Lineage (GTDB taxonomy): Bacteria > Pseudomonadota > Gammaproteobacteria > Enterobacterales > Shewanellaceae > Shewanella. Next base: position 13,639 of record NZ_MPHK01000011.1, read on the forward strand.
GGTATGGGCCTGCTTGTCTAAAATTAAATTGAAATAAAACTCTGAGCCGACTCCTTTAGTTGAGTTGATTTCTATTTTACTGCCCATCATTTGAACCATTTTGGCTGAAATAGCCAGCCCTAAGCCTGTGCCACCAAACTCAGTAGAGGTGCTATTGCTTTCTTGTTTAAATTCTTCAAATACCTGACTTTGTTTGTCTTCATCTATTCCAATACCTGTATCTCTTACTGAGAAATATAAATTAACCTTATGCTCTTGGGCGCTTTTTAACGGCAGTTGTCGCAAGGTAAATTGCACTGAGCCAGAGTTGGTAAACTTAATCGCATTTGATGCCAAATTCATCAAAATTTGTCTTAGCTTTTGCTCATCGGCGCGGATAAGCGTCGGTATTTGTGCATCCATATCGATACGTAATTCGATATCTTTTTGCTGTGCTTTAGGGGCGATAAGGGCTGCTGTATCGTAGATAACTTCTTTTATGGCGCAGGTGTGAACATTAATATCAAACTTGCCCGATTCAATTTTGGAGAGGTCTAAAATATCATTGATAAGCATTAATAGCGTTTGAGAGGATGCATTAATCGTCGCTAAATAGTCTTTTTGCATGGCGTTTAAATTAGAGTCTGTGAGGATCTCTGTCATGCCAATAATGCCATTTAACGGAGTACGTATTTCGTGGGACATATTCGCGAGAAAAGAGCTTTTAGCCCTATTGGCCTTTATTTCATCTTGCTTAGCGTCAATCAGCTCTTCTTCAAGTTTATGGCTGGCAATGTTGACCGTAAATAAGGTGATAAAGATAAGTAAGCATAATAATAAGGCCAGCAGATAGTCATACAATAAGTAATTTTTAATTTTCTCATCTATCATGCTTGGAAGTTGATTAAATAACGCATCAAGCTCCTTTTCAACCTGTATAATCGAGGCGCGAAGCTCACCTTGTAGCCCGGATTTATAGTCGTAGCCAAGCTTTTGATGTGCCGTCTGTAGCGAAAAAAATGTGTTTTTATAGGCTGTTAAATGGCGGGTAACGGATTTATCAATATTATCTCGGCCCAGAAGTGAGCCAAGCACGTCAAATTGCTGCGTAATTTGCTCAAGCTGCTTTGGGTCAAAGTGAGTGAAAAACTCGAAAGTCTGCTGCTGAATATCAAGCAGTATCTGGTTTAATTCAGCATCATGCAGCTGCAAAGCATGTTGCTCAAAAGCCAGCTCCGCAAGCCTTAATCTGCTTTGATCACCAGCTTCAAGACCATCTCCGTAAATCAAAAAGGTTTGCTTACTCAGTTCGTTAAAGGTGTTGGTATAGCGGGCGACACTCTTGATACTGTCAAGGCCGTTAAAGTCGATTTGTAAGTCATGGGATATCAATATGCTATTGATATCTAGCAGTTGTTGTTCTAATAATCTTTCGCTGCTATTAAGTTGGTTGATGTATTGCTCTTCACGTCTTAGGATAAAATCTTTTTCTAATCGCCGAAGTTGTAAAAGGGTATTGGAGGCAAGCGATATCTGATTTTGAAACACTCCGAGCTGGTGTCGCTGTTGAATAGTTTTTTGATTGGCGATTAAAAAAAGTATCAGAATAATAAATATTGAAACCGCACCAGCAGCCATTAACTGCTTAAGATTAAGTCGTGCAAAAGTTTTCATATCCATAAACCTTTAGTAGTCCATTATCATTGCCAATCCCATCTAATAACTATAGTTGTAAACCATATAAATTGTAGAAAACACACAGAAAAATATAAATAAAACACTGATGAAATCAAGCCATAAGATAAGCTTATCAGTCACAATAAAAATAAATTGCAGCAGGTTTATCTTACTCATAGCTGCATTGTTTCAGGCTGACATGGGTAAGGCTTGAATATAATGAAAAACCTTGCCGTTTTAGGGGAAGCACATAGCGTGATACAGATTGCTAAAGAGCACGAAAAACCAATATTAATTGCAGTTAAACCGCGGAGTTTTTGGGTTTCTCTGGTATTTTAGTCACAATTTTTTGGCCAGTATTCTGGCTTTAGCTGTTTTGGGAATATGCAGACATGAATAGCATCGATCTATTTGTAAAAAACTGGGGCAGTAAAAATGCCATGGTGCCAATAAAGAGTCAGTTTATCGCTGAACTTGAGGCAAAACTGACGGCAGTGCTGCCTGACTCATATAAGTATTTAATCTCAACCTATGGTTTGGTGCACACCCCTAATGTATTGACTAAAATTTGCGATTTAGGTGTCGATATTTCAGAAGTACAGGACTTTTTAAGCCTTGACGATGTGGCATTACTGTCCAACTTATATGAAATGAGCGGCATGCCCAAAGGGCATATTTTGTTTGCCTCTGATTGTAAGGGCAACATGTTTTGCTTTAAGCAAAGCGAGTGTCAAACTCAGCAGCAAGATGTAGCGGTGTGGTTTTATAACCAAGGCTTAGGGACGGTTGAAAAGGTATCTAATTCGTTCAGTCAGTGGTTACAGCAATTCAATGATCTATAAATAGCCAATAAAAGCAGGTCTTTATTCAGCAGGGATTTACTTGGGTAGTACTTTATTGTTGTTGGTTTTCAGTAAAGCTACTGCTTTACATTAGTGGTATAGCAAATGTATGTTGATGTTAAGGTTTGCTTGAAAATTAAACAGTTTAGGCCTTGGGTTTAATTCTGCTGACACGATGAAGGGGTGGTTGTGGACATAAAATTGAATATCAAACTATCTACATTCTGTGTAACTCAATTCTCATTAGTCACCCTGTTGGTTCTTTTAGGCGGAGCTGCCTATATTTATGCTCATATCACTGGGCATGAATATGTATTGGGTTTCTTACCGTTATTTGATGTTGGTAATGAGCAAAGCTTTCCGACGTATTTCTCGGTATTAAATTTATTATTAGCTTCCATGTTGTTTTTTGTTTTATATCTATATGAAAAAAACAATAATCAAAAAGGCTTTAATTATTGGTTATATTTGGGTGTACTATTTTTATTATTATCCTGTGATGAGAGCGTAGGGGGACACGAAAAGTTTTCAAATATTCATGATTACCTTGCTGCTAACGACATCATTCCGCCCTTGATCAGCTCACACACATGGTTACCCTTTGGAGTGTTGTTTGTGTTAGTTGTAGGCGTCTCGCTAGTGCCATTTTTAAGATCATTATCAAAGCAAAGCGCTTTTTATTTTGTACTTCAGGGGGGATTTTTCTTACCGGGGCTGTTGGTTTTGAATATTTAGGCGCTGTGATGTTAGAGCACGGATTAGTCGATTCAAAGGCTGACTTATTGTACAAACTGCGGCGTGTATTTGAAGAGGCGTTTGAAATGTATGGCATCGCAATATTAAACTGTGCGTTATATCGTGAGATGCTTAATAGAAAACTTTGTTTGGTGATTCATCGCTTAGAATCATAAGCTATAAACTTCGCCGCAGAGTTGCACAGACTTTACCGGATTATAGTAAGAGAACGGTGAAAGCTGATTGTTCGCTATAAGATTTTCCCTTCATTCAAGTCACAAGAGCGTACTGCTAAACCCCAAGCGCTAAATTTTACTATCACCCAAGTTACGACTATAACTTAACTAGTCGACTCTAATGGGTGAGCCTGCCAATAACGTTTAGGGAAGTTTAAACATGAAAATGCAGATATTTTCTCAGGCTAAAAGTCTCACCGGTTTCTTCTTTATTCTCTATTTTTTACCCCTTGCTTTATTGCTTTATTGCTATTTGTTATCCTCGCCAGTACAACTATGGATTTACCTTTTGGCATTTTTACCCGTGATCTCGCCGCGACGGCAGAAGTGAATCCTTTAACTGGGGTGACATCAAATGTTGGCGCTTTATTGTGGGCAGCTGCTGCAACCATATGCTTTTTAGCTTGGGAGGTTTTTCGTCATCAGCCTAAAGAAAAGTGGTTTGCTGCATTTATGTTGTGTTCAGGCCTATTAACCTCGCTGCTATTATGTGACGACTTTTTTATGCTGCATGATTATATTTTTCCGCGTTATTTAGATATCAAAGAGAAGTTTTTTCTACTGGCTTACTTGAGTTTAATGTTGTGCTGGGTGGTGGTTTTCAGAAAGTGCATCCTTAATACCGAGTATCTTATTCTGCTGCTCGCCTTTGTTTTTTTGGGCTTGTCAGTGTTGGTAGATCAATTTCAAACTCCAATTGAGGCATTTATTGGTGACTCACGTATTTTGTTTGAGGATGGCTTTAAGCTGATTGGTATTGTTAGTTGGCTTGGCTATTTTTTTAAATGCTGTTTATTGAAAATGAACGAAAATATACTCGAGTAAGGGGGTTAATTAATTTCTTTGGCAGATTGGATTGATCTCTTAAAGTGTATGCAATACGCCATTTTTACCAGCAGCTAACGTCGGCGCTTTAGGCTAAAACTAGCACCAACACCTAGGCTGAAAACTAGCACTAAACCTTAGCACTAAACATTAGCACTAAACCTTAGTGCTAATATAAAGTCTCAACGCGCTCTCTCAACGTGTGCTCTCAAAAGTCATTCTCAAAACTCATTCTCAAAGCTGGAAGTAAAGCTAATTGAGCTTTGCCAAGCTATAACCTTGCTCAATCAATAGTCCTATTTATTGAGTCTAAGCCCTCTAATATCGTCATTTTAGCCTACAATTTATCAGTGCCCTTTAGGGCGAGTGGCGTGATATTTCTTCGATAATAAACTCGCTGTTAAATATTAAGCGCCAATGTGATTCACATGAATCAAAGCAAGGATATAGTTTATGAGTAATTCACTGTATGAACGACTTGGCGGCAGTGCTGGCATTGAGAGTATTGCAAATGACTTGGTCGATTTGCATATGGCCAACCCGACAATAGCCCCAAGATTTGCCAAATCAGATCCCGTAGCGCTAAAAAATGCCGCGGCAACATTTTTCATTGCAGGAACTGGCGGCCCAAGTGTGTATAAAGGCAAAGATATGCTCTCGGTACATAAAGGCATGAACATATCGGCGGCTGAATTTATGGCGGTACTGGATGATGCATTGCAGGCATTTGAGATGAATAACATCAGCCAGCGGGATCAAGAACAAGCGCTGTATATTTTGTACAGCATGCGCTCTGATATCGTGTTGGTTTAGCTTGTTATTTTCTAAATTTGCTCATTGGAAGATCGTTAAATAAGCAAAAGTCTATTTGAGGTTAAAACCCAAGCGAAAATAGAACCAGCTACAGCTTATTACCACCAAGGGCTATTCAGGACGGTTATTTAGTAAAGATATATCTGCGATCTGCGGATAAAATTGCTACAATACGCAATTATGATTTGGCCAAGGTATTAATATCTTGGCCATGTTGTTTGTACTCGTTTTGTTTCAGTACCCGTTTTATATCAGAGGATATTCGCCTTGAGTCAGTCTACTCAACAAGCCGCTAATACGGCTTTCGCATCACTAAATCTTAAACCTGATTTGCTTGAAAATCTCAAAACCATGGGATTCGAGTCTATGACTCAAATTCAAGCTGAGAGCTTACCTGCAATCCTTGCAGGTGATGACGTGATTGGCCAAGGAAAAACCGGCTCAGGTAAAACTGCAGCATTTGGTTTGGGCTTACTTAACAAGTTAGATGTGAAACGTTTTCGCATTCAAACCATGGTGTTGTGCCCAACACGTGAACTTGCCGACCAAGTGGCAAAAGAGATCCGTACGCTAGCTCGCGGCATTCATAACGTGAAAGTGCTGACATTGTGTGGCGGCGTACCAATGGGACCACAAATTGGTTCTTTGGAACATGGCGCGCACATTATTGTTGGCACCCCAGGACGTATTGTTGATCATCTTGATCGCAATCGCTTAGATTTGAGCAACGTTAACATGCTGATTTTAGATGAAGCTGATCGCATGTTAGAAATGGGCTTTCAGCAGCAATTAGATCAAATTATTGAAGACACGCCGCGTGAGCGTCAAACCTTGCTATTTAGCGCGACCTTCCCTGAGCAAATTAAGCAGGTTGCTGATCAAATCATGTATAAGCCATTAATGGTTAAGGTTGAAGCGACGCACGACAACCTCACTATCGATCAGCATTTTTATCTAACCGAAGATAATCATGCCCGTATGGAGGCTTTACAGTTATTACTACTGGATAAGCAGCCTGAAAGTGCAGTGGTGTTTTGTAACACCCGCCGTGAAACTCAAAAAGTGGCGGATACGTTAGCTGAGCAAGGTTTTAGCGTACTAGCCTTACATGGCGACTTAGAGCAGCGCGAGCGCGATCAAATGTTACTGCGTTTTGCCAACAAAAGTGCCCGCGTATTAGTGGCAACCGATGTGGCTTCTCGTGGTTTAGATATCGAAGACTTAGACGCGGTATTTAACTATCACATTGCCTACGATACCGAAGTACACATTCACCGTATTGGCCGAACAGGCCGCGCAGGTAGTACTGGCGCAGCTTATACTTTCTACAGCCATGAAGATGGTCATCGTATGGTTGAAATCGGTGAGCTTATTGGCCGTGAAATTGACGGTGAAGCATTACCACCAATGAGCGCGTTAACGAAAACGCCACTTGAAGCTGAGATGGTTACCATTCAAATCGATGCTGGTAAGAAGCATAAGGTTCGCCCTGGCGATATCGTTGGTGGTTTAACTGGCGAGAATGGCATTGATGGTGCTGACATTGGTAAAATTAAAGTTACTGATATTCGCTCATTTGTGGCGGTTAAACGCACTGCGTCTAAAAAAGCCCTGAACAAGATCACTAAAGGCCGCTTAAAAGGTAAAACCTACCGCGCTTGGTTCTTGTAGAATAAAATCTTGTCGCATTCGTTTTTGTAGAATGAATTCTTAGAGGTCGATTCTTGTAAAATGAGTTGCTCATAAAAAAGCGAGCTTAGTGAAAACTAAACTCGCTTTTTTGTATCTATTTATGGCTCAGTGCTATTTATTTTGTTGAGTCTCTGCAGCAGTCGCTTGACTGTTATCGACTTTGAATAGCATATTAATCAGTGTCGACCTTGCCTTAGTACCGTAGCACTCAACTAAAAAAGCCCCAAAAAAAGGTATGAAAACCATTGTCTTCATACCTTTTTATTGTGCTGATTAAGCCACTGCGACTAGCTAGTCACGGGACTTAGGTCTTGCATTAGCGTAAGGATTCACACTGCCAGAAGCTGCGCTATTGGCGCTATTGTTACCTTGACGGCGACGTTGTGGCTTTTTAGCCGCAGTTGAATTTGCCGAGGCATCAGCGCGCGAATTCTGGCGCGCACTATGTCTAGATTCAGGTCTGGCTGAGTTATCATTATTGTTTTGGCTAGCATGCTTACGGCGATTTGGATTCGGCTTTTTATGGTTGCTGTTGTGGCCACCAGCGCGATTTAAATTCGGCTCAGGTAAAGTATGACATGCTTCATAACCGGCAATTTGTTTACGTTCAATTACGCGCTTAATAAGACGCTCAATATCATGCAGTAATTTGACTTCTTCATCACTTACTAATGATACCGCTTGACCAGAAGCACCCGCACGGCCAGTACGGCCAATACGATGCACATAATCTTCAGGCACATTCGGTAAGTCAAAGTTAACCACAAATGGCAGTTGGTCAATATCGATACCACGGGCAGCGATATCGGTTGCCACCATCACTTGTGCAGTACCCGCTTTAAAGTCAGCTAAAGCTTTAGTACGAGCGCTTTGACTCTTGTTGCCATGAATAGCAACCGCTTTAATACCATCAGCTTCTAGGTTTTTTGCTAAGCGGTTGGCGCCATGTTTGGTGCGTGAAAAAACTAACACTTGATGCCAATCATTTTCTTTAATTAGCTTGGTTAGAATTTTAGCTTTACGGCTTTTATCAATGGCGTATACCGCTTGATCAACCGTGTTCGCTGTTGCGTTACGTGGCGTTACTGAAATTTCAACTGGGTTATTGACTAAGCCTTTAGCCAGCTCGCGAATTTCATCTGAGAAGGTGGCTGAGAACATTAAGTTCTGACGTTGCTTTGGCAACATGGCTAAGATTTTCTTAATGTCACGAATAAAGCCCATATCCAGCATTCTGTCGGCTTCATCCAAAATAAGTACTTCAAGCTGACTAAAGCTCAATACTTTTTGTTGGCATAAATCTAATAATCGACCCGGTGTTGCCACCAAGACATCAACGCCATTTCTTAATGCTGCAATTTGCGGGTTGATTGATACGCCGCCAAATACAACTGCAGATTTAAGCGGTAAATTAGCACCGTACGTTGACACGCTTTCGGCAACTTGAGCGGCTAATTCACGTGTTGGAGTTAACACCAAAGCTCTAACTTGTCCGCGCTGTGCACGTTGACCTTTTGAAAGTAGTTCTAGTAGTGGCAGGGTAAAACCTGCTGTCTTGCCGGTACCGGTTTGTGCTGCAGCCATAACATCTTTGCCTTCAAGTACAGCAGGGATCGCTTGTGCTTGAATAGCGGAAGGCGTGTCATAGCCTTGTTTTTCAACAGCTTTTAAAATTGCTGCACTTAAGCCAAGGGAGGCAAAACTCATAGAATGATCTCTTTGGTCAACGCTAACGTTGTTTACAATAAATGGGAGCCAGAATGTGGCGGGCGTGAAGCTTACCTGAATAGGTGCATAAGTGCTAATAAATCGCCAATTTAACCCTTGGCCTTAGGCTTTGATAACCGCGGCTAACGCTGGTGCTAGCGGTATTTCCACTCAGCACAATGGCCGAAAACGATGAATAAGGATTAATCTTTGATGGCAAAGTCGGCTATTTAACATACAATGAAATACAATCACTTACCGAATGGAGTCGCGATAAATGAAACCGCAGTTTGCCGCGCAAGTTCATATTGAAAAAACGCTGGCTTGCCTTCGTGAACAAGCCAGTTCGGTGATTAAAAATATTTTGCTCATGTCTAATGTTTCCAGCCAAGATCTGCAGCAGGGGATGAAAAAGTTACATGGTCACGGCCAAGTGGCACTGCATTTTCATCCCGATCGCATTGATAGTCGCGGGCTCAGTGTGGCAGCGGGGCTATTAAAAGATGGCTATTATAAAACCCAGTTTGAGACTCATATCTCCAATGGCCAGTTATCACCTGAATTAGGTGGCCCTCGAGATCATTGGGAGAACCAACTATTTGGCCAATGCTACTCTGGGGTAAAACATCGGCCCAAATATGGCGCCTTAGATTTAGGCTTGTGCCCACTAGGCCCAGCGCCTCGTTTTGGTAGTTGTTACTTCATTACCCAGCCCCAGGTGTTATCTCGCTGCAGTTTTAGTTATATGGATTCATATCGCTTGCCAAAAGAAAAGGGCACGCTGCAGTGTTTTGAAGTGATTTTAGCGGCGTTACTGAGTGAAAGTTTTGAGCGCCACTATGCGCTGGGGCTGGCGAATATCAAACCGGCGCAGATTATTACCCATTTACAGCAGCTACCTGTGGGAGTTAATGCACGCTTTACTCGCCAGCCCTTATGTAATCTTGATCATTATATCGAAGCGCAGATCCACGGAGATGTATCACTGGATGATGATATTGCCTACTTGGTGGCTGACCCTAGCTTTAAACAAACAGAAGTGGGGGATTGCATGCAAGCCCTCTGTGAGGAATATGACATCACACTGCTGTGGCATCAGGGTTATCAATTAACCCTTGATAATGTGCCAAAAGACTTTCGTGGTCCTGATATGCCTGCGCTTGCTCAAGCAATTGCGAAAGACGGCTTAATCAGCGCGCAATTAATTGGCAAAGCGGCAATGGATCTCAGCTTAAAGCCAATGTCATGGAGTGAACGCGGTAAACAAGCGCAGCAGTTACAGCAGCTGAAGTTAATCTGGCATGTGTTAGTGAAATTTGGTGCGATTGCGCCAACGGATCCAACGGTTTAAGCGACTTGCTAAAGCCAGTAGCTAAAGCCTGTTGCTAAAGCCAGTAGCTAAACCAGCAGCCTGATAAGGTTAGCTAAAACGATAGGTTGCTCCGCCTTGGCGTTTGGATTTGTACATGGCAAAGTCAGCTGATTTAATCAAACTATCAAAGCATTCACCCGAATCAGGGTAAGTGGCGATGCCAATACTGCAATTAACGTTTACCGACTGTCCACTTAATTGAAAGGGCTTATATAAACATGCAATTAAGGTATCTGCCACAGCGGCAATGTCGTTGTTATCGTGAATGCCTTCAATCATTAACACAAACTCATCGCCACCCATTCTAGCAATGGTGTCAGCATCTCTGATTTGGGCATTTAACCTGCGTCCCACTTCTATTAGCACTTGATCACCTTCGTTATGACCTAGGCTGTCATTGACCTTTTTAAAGTCATCTAAATCAATATAAAACAGACAAAAACGACTGTTGTTGCGTTTGGCTCTTTCGATATATTGTCCGACTCTGTCTGTGAGTAAGTGACGGTTGGGCATTTGGGTGAGTTGATCGTAATAGGCAAGGTTTAATAACCGCTGGGCATCTTCAATGCGCTTGGTGATATCGCGGTTGATGCCGAGTGCGCCGATAAACTGCTGTTGTTCATCAAACAGCGGGATGCACATAGACTCAATCCAGCCGATGGTGCCATCTTGATGTTTAAAGCGAATTTCACCGCTCCACTTGCCATGCGTGGCCACTGCAGACATCACTTGCTCGGTGATAGATTCAGTATCCTCCGGCGCATGCAAAATACTGACGTGCTGACCCAGTATCTCGGCTTTACTATAGCCATATAAAGATTCAGAGCCCGCGTTCCAATCAATCACAACCCCTTTAGCGTCGGTAACCACAACGGCATCGAATAAATAATCAAATGCTTGCGCCCGAAGTGCAGGAAGATCAAATTGCATTTAATTGCATCTCCAAGGTGAATTTTTTGTCATAAAAAGGGACTAACTCAATGTGGGTAGAACCCGAGTATTTGTCAATGGGTAATATTTGAACATAGCAATATTTATGGTTTTAGTCATGGAGATTTTTGCTGGCACAGGTCATCAAAGCCGCTGTGGTTTTTAAGCTGATTTTTTAACCCTGTAAACCAGGTTAATAAGCTTTACCTACTATAATTTTTATTAGTAATGTGTGAGTCAGTTAACACTTCTAAGGTGGCGGCTGTAATCTAGGGCTTTAGCTTGCGATACTGCGGCAATTTTCCACACTTTACCGCGCCAGTCTTGGCCTATTTATCTTCAGGAATCTAATGGATAAAACTTTAGAAAAGTCCCTCACTCACTGGCTTAAATCGCAGAAATCATCTTGTGGTATTTTCCTTAAATTAGCCATCTTTACCGGGGCCGCTAATGGTGTGGCAATTGTTGCCCAAGCTTATTTACTGGCGACCATTCTGCATGGGGTGATCATGCTGGAATTACCCATGGGCAGTTTTAAGCTGCAATTTGGCGCTTTAATCAGTTTGATTTTAGTCAGAGCAGTGCTGGCATACGCCAGAGAACGCTTGAGCTTTGAAGCGGGTAAACGCCTTCGTGGTGACATTCGTGAAGCTGTGCTCAATAAACTTACCGACTTAGGTCCCGCTTTTATTCAAGGTAAACCCGCAGGGGCATGGGCCAGTGTGGTCCTTGAGCAAGTTGAAGACTTACACGACTTTTATGCTAAATATTTACCACAAATGATGCTAGCCGCGTTTATTCCGCTGATTATTCTAGTGGCGGTATTTCCGCTTAACTGGGCCTCTGGAGTCATTTTACTGGCCACCGCGCCGTTAATCCCTATGTTTATGATTTTAGTGGGCATGGGCGCCGCCGATGCTAACCGTAAAAACTTCAGCGCGCTGTCGCGTTTAAGCGGCCACTTTATGGATCGCTTAAAAGGCTTAAGTACTCTTAAGCTGTTTCACCGTGGTGAAACCGAAGTAAAGCAAATCGAAACCGCCTCAGAAGACTTTAGACAACGCACTATGTCAGTGCTGAGAATGGCATTTTTAAGTTCAGCGGTACTGGAGTTTTTTGCTGCGCTGTCTATCGCCGTGCTGGCGGTGTATTTTGGCTTTAGTTATCTCGAGCATCTTAACTTTGGTCATTACGGGGTTAAAATCAGCTTATTTACCGGCATGTTTGTGTTGATTTTAGCACCTGAATTTTTTCAGCCATTACGTGATTTAGGTACCCATTACCATGCTAAAGCGCAAGCCATTGGCGCAGCAGAAGCCTTGGTAGAACTTCTTGAGCATCCTAATCCATTAAAGCAAGTTGACGAAAACTTTAGCGAGCAAACAGGCCAGCTGCGCAATACCGACCTCAGTAAAATTGTGATTACCGCATCAAACCTTGAAGTGCTCACCCTAGAGGGCAAACCCTTATTAGGGCCGATTTCATTTAGCATTAAAGCCGGCGAGCATATTGCTATTGTTGGCCCAAGTGGCGCCGGTAAAACCAGTTTATTAAATGCCTTGCTGGGCTTTTTACCCTATAGAGGTTCGCTGCAAATTAATGCCGCTGAGCTGAGTTTGCTTGATAAAGATTATTGGCGCTCAAGGCTTGCATGGTTAGGTCAAGACCCACAGTTGTTCCATGGCACCATTCGCGACAATGTCAGCCTAGGTAATGCACAGCTCAGCGATGCTGAGATTATGGCGTTACTGCAACAAGCCAATATTGCCGATTTTGTTCAGGCGCACCCTCAGGGGCTTGATGCCATTATTAGTGATCAATCAGCGGGTATTTCAGTGGGTCAGGCCCAGCGTATTGCCCTTGCGCGGGCGTTATCGCAACCTGCGAGTTTGTTCTTATTGGATGAACCTACGGCCAGCCTTGATAACCAAAGTGAGCAGTTGGTTAGCGCGGCGCTGAATCAAGCCAAACAGCAGCAAACCAGTTTGATGATCACCCATCGATTAGACCAGCTTCAAGATATGGACAATATATTAGTGATTGATAACGGCAAGCTTGTGCAGCAAGGCGACTATAAAACCCTCAGCCAGCAACCGGGTTTATTTAAATCAATGCAGCAACAAGATGATGGTTTATCACTGTTTATTGCTGCTGATTTGGCAGCTGATACTGACGCGGCGCACTTAGAGAATCACGCTGAAACAGGCGAGAGTATTGGCACTAAGGAGGATAAATAATGCAAGTTTTATATCCGTTCCTTAAATTGTTTAAGCGCCAATGGCTGATGATGGCCATTGGCTTGTTTCTTACCTGTAGCACTATCCTCACGGGTATTGGTTTATTGTCGTTATCGGGCTGGTTTTTATCCGCAACCGCCATCGCGGGTTTAACTGCAGCCACGGCATTAGCCTTTAACTTTTTTACCCCTGCTGGTGGAGTGCGATTTTTCTCCATTGCCCGCACCGCAAGTCGTTATGGTGAGCGCTTAGCCACCCATGAAGCGACCTTTAAATTACTCACGGATTTACGAGTTTGGTCTTGGAAAAAGCTGTTTCCGCTTAGTGCCAGTAATCTGCAAGGGTTACGACAAGGCGACATGCTGAACCGCCTAGTGGCCGATATTGATACCTTAGATCATTTGTATTTACGCTTACTGGTGCCAATGACCGCGTCGCTTTTGACCATCATTGCCTTGTATGCATTTTTATCATGGTTTGATTTAACCTTAGCGTTAAGCCTGTGTGGTTTGTTGCTGAGTGTATGGATTGTGCTGCCATTGATATTCTATCGCTTAGGCAGAAAGCCTGGTGAGGCTGTGGTAGATGCTAAGCGCCACTTTAGAGTGTTAATCCTTGATGTGATTCAGGGACAAGCTGAATTAAGCATTTTTGCAGCTAATGATCGTTATAGACAAAAATTACGTGATGCTGAAACCGCCTTATTTAACAGCCAAACCGCCATGGCCAATATTACTGGTTTTAGCCAAGGGCTATTGATTGCGGTGAACGGTTTTGCGGTAGTCATGATGTTATATCTTGCCGGACAAGGCGTTGGCGAGCAGGTGCCGCCCGGCCCCTTAATGGCGACCATGGTATTTGCCACTATGGCGTCAATTGAAATGATGATGCCAATTTCAGGGGCGTTTCAGCATTTATCTAGCTGTGTGTTATCGGCTAAACGTATTACTGAAATTACCGATCAGCAAGGGGATATTCAGTACGGTGAGCGCCAATATCAAGGGGTTGAATTGGGCGGTGCGGAACTTGAATTAAACGATATTCACTTTGGCTATCAAGCTGAGCGGTCAATTTTAACCGGGGTTAATTTACACATAAGCCAAGGCCAAAAAGTGGCCTTACTTGGGCCAACGGGCTGTGGTAAATCAAGCTTGCTTGCACTGATCACCCGTGAGTGGATGCCGCAACAAGGTCAAATTAGATTATCAGGCCATGATATTGCTGACTATGATGAAGCGGCATTACGCAACGCAATGACTGTGGTAAGTCAGCGGGTTCATTTATTTGCAGGTACTGTGCGCGATAACTTGAGCATTGCCTTACCTCATGTTGAGGGGCAAAAGAAAAAAGCCAATGATCAGCGCTTAATTGCAGTATTAAAGCAAGTGGGCTTAGGCACGTTACTTGAGTCAGTCACGGCGACAGATCGCGGTGAAGAAATTGGTTTAGACAGTTGGATTGGTGAAGGCGGGCGTCAGTTATCAGGTGGCGAGCAGCGCCGAATTGGGGTGGCTCGTGCATTACTGCGTGATGCGCCTATTTTATTGCTTGATGAGCCAACCGAAGGGCTTGATAAGCGCACCGAACGGGAAATTTTACGTTTACTGTTTAAGTTTGCTGAAGGTAAAACCTTACTGATGATAAGCCACAGACTCACCGCCATGGCTGAGATGGATCAAATTCATATGCTGGATAATGGACTGATTGCTGCCAGTGGCACCCATGAAGCGTTAATGAAGGATTGTGCTGAATACCAAGGCCTATACCGCCATTTAGCCAGAGACTAATCGGCTAATTTTTAAGGCTAGTGTTAATTTATCCACTAGCCTTCATCGGCTAAGCTTCTAATGAATAAGCTTTTAATGAATAAGCTTTTAATGAATAAGCTTTCATCAAATAAGCTTCTAAATAACAAGGCTAATTAATCAAGGCGCTTATAATAAGCGCCTTTTTTATGGAAATGAATAAGTTATTTAGTGCTTAAATGCATGGCTTTGTTATCTATAATTTGCACTGCTGGGGTGTGGTTATTTGCGGCTGTCTGCAGCTCATTTTGCATCGCTGTCTGCAACATCACTTTTGCCACTCGCTCGCCGCTTATGGGCTTATATTTCACAAGTGGGCCGATAAACAAGCCTGAAGTGAGTTTAAATAACCTTTGGCCTACATCCTCAAGCGCTCGCTGACTTTGGCGCTGACCTAATAATAAACTTGGCTGAAATATCATTAACTTGGGCAAGTTAAGCGCGACTAAAGCTTGTTGCACTTCGCCCTTAACGCGATTATAAAAAATGCTTGAATCTGCATTAGCATCTAATGCGGTGACCAGCAAAAAAGACCATGGCTTTGAACGGTTGCTGCGGAGCTGATGTTGTTGGATTAACTTAGCGAAATCAATAACGGCAGTCACATCGACTTTTTTAAAATTATCTTGGCTACCAGCTTGCTTAATGGTGGTGCCTAAACAACAAAATGCATGATCGATATCCATAGGTATCGATAGCGTTGGGATATCTTCCAGCTGACACTGAATAAAGCTAAGTTTATCGCTGCCGTGGGTACCTTCAGCCAGTTGTGGCAGGCGTCGACCTAAAACCACTACCTTGTGGTAGCGCTCATCAGCCAGCAACCCAGCCAAGACATTTGTACCAATAAGCCCTGTGGCACCAATTATTGCAGCATTCATATTGTTTCCTAAAGTTCCAAGCCTGCTGCCATTTAACAGCTAATAAGTGTCGATTTTAGCATGAAATAAGCTTGTTAATACGGCTCAAAATAAGTACGCACAAAAGCGCTGCTGCATAGGTAATTGAACAGGTGATTGCATAGGTAATTGCAGGCTTCTCAATGCATAGCTGCTGTCATTGAATAGCTAATAAGTGTTGGTTTTAGCATGGAATAAGCTTGTTAATATCATCAAGATAGCGCAGTATTTTGTGGCATAAATATAATGAATAAGCTGACCATTCAGTTTGAAAACATAAAAACAGGGAGACGTTATGGGATTCTTTGATGCGATATTAGGCAACTCGTCAGAAGTTGATTTAGCCGAGCTAGAGCAAGAGTTAGCGCCAATTTTAGCTGACAATGAGTCAGTGCATTTGGGCTATAAATTGATCCGCGATATGTTTGTGTTTACCGACAAACGGCTTATTTTAATCGATAAGCAAGGCATGACAGGTAAGAAAGTCAGCTATCACTCAATCGCCTATAAATCGATGACCCACTTTATTGTGGAAACTGCAGGCACCTTTGATATGGATGCAGAGCTGAAAATTTATATTTCAGGCACTGAGCAACCCATAGTTAAAGAGCTAAAAAAAGGCACTGATGTGGTGGGCATTCAAAAAGCCATTGCTAACTTTTCACTTTAATCGCGAGTTAATGTGTTTTATAACAAAGCAGCCAGCTAAAGCCTTACCATAAACCGCTGGCTAAAAACGAATACTGAGTTAACATATCGGCTGAGCCATAACGCAATCATTAGCTGCGTATGGTTAGGCCTACTTTACATATTGGATAACGCAAATGACCACTAACAACCCGCAACCATCTCCTTTGAATGATGCCCCTAAATCCATTCAACTTGCGGTCGATTTAATTCAGTTACTCGAAGAAAACAAAATAGATACCGCAACGGCTATTGAGGCATTAGAAATCACCTTAGCTGATTTCAAAACAAAGCAGCAACAGGGCGTGTAACTTAGCCTGTGTAATGGCTTTGGCGCTGCTCAATAGCTCGAACTAAAATAATAAGGAACACACATGGCTGAAGCTCATTTACCACTTACTGATTTCATTGAATATTCCCAAGCAGATATGATTAAGCGGGCGCAGCAAAATTACCAAGAGGTCAAGCGCCGCCATTCTATTCGTAAGTTTTCTGATAGGGCAGTTCCTCAAGACATTATTGAGCAATGTATTTTAGCCGCAGGAACCGCGCCAAATGGCGCAAATCATCAGCCGTGGCACTTTGTCGCCATCAGCAACCCTGAGATTAAAGCGCAAATTCGCCAGCAAGCTGAAGCCATCGAACAAGCGTTTTATGCCGGTCGCGGCGGTGAAGAGTGGCTCGATAATTTAAAGCCATTAGGCACTAATGCGAGTAAACCTTATCTAGAAACCGCGCCTTGGTTAATAGCGGTGTTTTCGAAAAAACGCAGTGAAGATAATGGTGAGCAAAAGCAGAATTATTACGTGCATGAGTCGGTAGGCATCGCCACAGGCTTTTTAATTCAAGCGCTGCATCATGCAGGCCTTGGCACGTTAACCCACACCCCAAAACCTATGTCGTTTTTAAGTAAGGTGTGCGGCCGCGATAATGACAATGAGCGACCTTATATGCTGATTGTGGTGGGGTATCCTGATGAGAATGCCACAGTGCCAGAGCATGCTTTACACAAGAAATCGTTAACTGAAATATGTGATTTTTTATGATTACTTCCAGCCTTGTAACCACAGGCTGGTTTGTTTTAACTCACGCCAATTGATAGCAAATTCTTGACCGTTTAGCTCAGCTCTAATTAAGCATTCAATCACATTTTGTTGTTCATCAAAACTGACTTTTGTGACCGAAAAGTGTTTTAGTTTTTCGGTCACATTGACCTTAGTCCATTTACTATGAAGTAACTTTTTTGGGTGTAATGGGTTCATTCATTTTTCCTAGTTGGCGGTCTATATTTCATATGCTCTGGGTCTATATCTCATATGATTGTTTATTTACTTCATTACGTTGAAGTGAGTTAAAAGGTTCAGCTATAGAAGGGTTCTATTTCCAAACTCTGTTTGGATTAACATTGTGGTTTTTTCACATTCTCTAGATGTAGACTGTTGGTTTACTTTCAGTATTTCCAAACTCCGTTTGGATTAACATCGCAGGTTTTCCACCTACATCAGATTTAGACTGTTGGTTTCCTTTCTATATTTCCAAACTTCGTTTGGATTAACGTCGTGGCGCTTCGCCCACACCAGACCAAAAGGGGAAAAGCGCTTGTTCCCCTTTTGGATATCCCCCAGCGCCCCGACGAAAAATGCTGAAAAGCGCATAATTTTCGATGGGGATTGATCCAGCTTTTAACTTCGTTTGTCGCTAACTTCGGCCTTATTCGAAAATGCTAAAGCTTCCGATGGTGCATCCATGCACCTCGAAAGCTATGCTCACATCCATGTGAGCATCACGCTATTTTCTTCAACGTCCTCAATTCAAATTGAGTCTTTTAGCTGATTAGATTCTCAGTCTTTTTAGCTTTTTTTAATTGCCACAAATGAAGTTAAATCGAAGATATGAAAATCCCAGTGTAAGCGCGGCTGTGACCGTCCATGACATGGACGTCATGGCCGAGCTTTCAGGGACGAACTTGCAGCGTGTCACAGTCGTGCTTGCACATAAGCCTGCGGCAGGCAATGGATTAGATTGAAGTCATGACCTGCTGTAACTGAGCCAATATAAATGAAGTTTAAAGCTTTAATATCACTGCGTATTAACGCAGTTATAATCCTCCTCTAAGAATTTTCATTATTATCTAAGTCCAAATCAGGTCAATTGGCATCGATAAATTTGAGGTTGAAATTAACTTATATATTTCAAGGGTTTACGTTATTCACGTTGAGTGGCAATGGACCCGATAAATGTTCAGGCTCAACTTTGCGGAGTGATTAATCTTAATGTGGCCAACAACGTAGGTGTTAGCCATTTTACATCAGTAGTTTACGTGATAAGTTAAATTAAAAATTAATTATAAGCAGGGATTTATCCGAGACGCTGGATAATAAGCTGTTAAATTGCAAATGGAGTTTTCATGTCACTATCGAATATGATGAAAGATAAATTAATTCTACAAAAACAAAATGGCAACGTATTTGAGAATATTAACTCACTTGTAGTCCCTAAATTTATAATGACTGAACGTGATGATCTACAAATAGAGACAGGTGATTTGCTCATAAGAAAACTCCCTAATGGATTGGAGGATACGTTTGAAGTAATAGATCCTGGCTTTTATTCTGGAATGGGGCAATTGCCTTCTGGATATAAAGCGACGTATAAAAAGCTTGGAATTCCTGAGGCTGAGACTGCAATCAAAAATATCACTTATAATTTTCATGGTGAAAATGCACGTGTAAATAATAACTCAGTTGATAATTCTACAAATATTGTGAATTCAAATTCTGACATAGCTGAACATATTGAGTTATTAAGAACTGAAGTTAGTCGCCTTATAAAAAGCACAGAAGAAAAAAGAGATGCGTTAGATATAGTAGATGCAATTGAATGTCAGATGAACTCTGAGAAACCAAGTAAAGCGGTTTTAAACACTTTGATCTCTGCTTTACCTCATGCGGGTAGTATTGCGTCTATAGGCTCCTTTCTATTGACAGCACTTGCTGGCTAGCAATTTAACAAGGTACTTAAATGTAACTAAAGCAGTGGGTTAGTTTCGATTCACTTCACATTGTAACCCACAATTTTAGTCCGCTTAAGCTGGCGTTACTAACCCACTTTTTGTCCAAAAACAAGTTACAAACCAATCCCAATTATGCCGCTAAAGTAGCTAGCTACTTTGCGCTAAAATAGCTTGTTGTAATTGTCGTAAATCATTCACAATAAAATCAGCTTGAGATTGATAATCAGGCTGCTTATTGTGGTTGATAAACACCGACTTCATTCCTGCATTTTTCGCCGCTTGAATATCATATAAATAATCCCCTACATAAATCAGTGACGCAGGGGCGATATCCCAAGTGGTGGCGATGGCCAGCAGTGCATCTGGGGCGGGTTTGGCGGGGTAACACTCGCGGGTTAATACCAGTTCAAGGCTTATATTATTTTGCCTAAGCTTAGTGGCCGTGGCCGCTTTACTGTTGCGGGTAACAATGGCGCTGGGCAAACTTAATCGTTCAATGCTGCTGAGCAATTCATGCATATGCGGCAAGGCTTTGGCGTTAGTGGCGTCTTGCGTTTCATGGGCCAAGATAATTTGGTTGGCTCTATCTCGCAAAGGCGGGTGGGTAATATCGGCAACAAAATCCAGTAGGTCAACATCAAAAGGGCAACCTAACTCTTGTTTTATTTGGCTAAAATCCAGTGCTGATTCAACCAAGGTGCCATCTAAATCAAAAATGACGCCTTTAATGCCGGCCAAACTTTTCATTGCTAATCCTTGCAGTCAAAAATAGGGTGTTGATGGGCGATAGCCTTTCGTGCTTGTGTTCTGATTCTACTCAGCTTGTGCTTAGCTTATGTCTATATATGGCTATCAAATACCAGCGTATCTAAGGTAATACTAAATGGACCTTGTTGCTTGGCGGCGATCAGTAAGCCAATACGGCTGATATCAGCAAATTTTAACGCTGGCGCGCTGATATTTCTACCCCGAAAACGTGGCTGAAAATCTGTGCTGGTAAATGTGTGTTCACTCCATTGGCCTGCTTGCGTATCAAAGTCGGCGGCATAAGCTTCACCAAAGCTGAGTTTGGCGGTTTTTAGGCGTAATTGATAGCGTTTACCGTCACCAAATACCTTAAGGGTTATACGGTCACTATAAGGGGTTGCTTGACGTAATTGAAACTCTATCGAGGCAAAGCCGCCATTATTATCTAGTGAGACATTACCGCTAAATACGGCATTTTGGCCTTGTTGAGAGTCAAGCTGACTTGCCGATAATCCGCCCATTACCGTGTCATTACTGATTCTGCCCTCTGTGACATGGTTGGGGTTATCAAACTGAATTTCCATGGCGAAAGCCTTTATGCTGAGTAAATGAAATAGCACCAAAGTGACAATATAAAGCGGAAATAACTTTAGCATAATGCTGTGCCTCAAGGTTGTTTAGCTGGCATTTAAGTTGAGTGATGGTTTTGATTGATGATTTTAGTGAAAAAAAGCGACTTATCTGGGTGAGGGATAAGTCGCAAAAGGCAACACGGGGATGGGTAAATCGTGTTTAATCAATACTCATACTGACTAGATATCAGTATTCAATTGGTTGTTACTCTTCTTCTGCAACAAAGTCATCCATTAAAATAACCGAGAACATAGAAGTGTCATTTTCAGCATCCACTGCGGCTACGCTGTATAAGCCATTGGCTGCAAAAGTTACTGCTAATGGGCCGATAGCGACTGTTTTAGTGCCTGTTACTGTGACGCTTACGGTGTAATCACCCGGAGCAACACTTAAGCTACCTGACGCAGCTTTAAATGGCACATCTGTTAGCGCAGGCTCTGATGCACTGATGTCGGCTGTTGGGGTTAAATAAACATCGACATTACCAGCAGAGTACGAAGCGTGGATGACGTTTAATCTAGCTTCAGTTGCAATGCGGCGTGTGTGTTCGGCAAAGGCCCAAGGGCTAATATCGTTGTCAGATAAAGAGCCGACCGCGAGCACTGAGTAGCTGGCACCTAGCATTAAATCGACTTCGGCATCAGTGATCACTTCAACTGAGTTATCAGCATCTGCTGCCACAGTGACTGTGTGCATGCCTTCAGGAATGTTGACGTAACCTGCAAATTGGCCAAACGATAGCATGTCGATAGCGGGAGTCATGCTGCCATCAAGAAACACATCAACAGCGGGTGCGTCGGCGACGGCATGGACTACACGGATCTCGCTACCACTGCTCACATCATTTAAAAGCACTTGTGCATCGGGTAATGCCACTAGCAGTGCTACAGGTGAGTCACCTGACCACTCATTTGGAATTGCTGAAATGAAGTAATCATTACCTGCGGCTAAATTGACTGTGCCTGAATCAAACACCACGGTTTTGTCACCATTTGGGGTAATTCGAATTTGGTAATCAGCGGTCGGCACTTCAAGCTGATCACTGTTATCCATGTAATTAGCCGATAGGGTTGGCTCCATCATGGCGATGTCAGCCATTGGCTCGGTAACATAAATATCCACTAAACCCACATCAGGTGCGGCATGTAATACTTGCACTCGGGCGTTGTCTGCGGTGATGTCGGCTTTTTCATTAGCAACCACTTTAAGCATCAGGTTTTCATCGCTGACGTTACCTAAAGCAACGGCGGTGTATTCCATATCTGCAGCGGCGGCTAAGTCAACTGACAATACGGTTGTGGTGGTGCCATCAGCAAGCTTTGCATCAACGGTAATCGCATAGGTTGAGGCTTCAACTTCTAATAGCCCACTTGAAACGGCGTAATCGACATCTGCTAATAGCTGAGCGCCATCGGCAGTGACGTTTACCATAGGCGCATCGCTTGATGCGTGTATTACTCGCACTTGAGCATAATCAATTTTGGGGGTTTCTGTGATGGTAACGTTATTATCGTCATCATCTGAACAAGCTGTTAAGGCGATCAGTGAAAAGCATAGGCCTAGAGAGTATTTCCGTTTCATCTGTAAATCCTCGAATTCATGTTGTCATGTCGAGGGGTAATACGGCACTTGCTAATTTAGGATCATATTTTTGTTTAATCTTTAAGCACAAATGTTGGTTTTAGAGATTTTAATAGGGTGATTTTTAGTCGCTATGACAAACATCGACATGGGGGTGAATAGCGGATAATCTGTAGCCTTAATCGGTGTTGTAAGGTGTCGCGTGTGAGTTCAAAAAGCCGTCAAAATAGCCTCAATAAAGATCTTAAAAAAAATATAGAAAAAGATCTGCAAAAAGATCAAAAAAACGATCTATCACGACCAGTGGCGGCAGAAGTCGCTGTTCAAATCGAGTCAAAAGTCGAGTCAAAAATCGAAGCTGAATTAGCTTCTAGCGATGCCGTTAACGTTGAACAAAAAACCGAGCATCAGTTTCGCATTGCCTCGTTTAATTTATTCAATTTTATCGAGCCACCTGCGGCTTATTATGATTTTGAAAACATCTATTCCCATCAGCAGTGGCAAAAAAAATGCCGCTGGTTAACTGAATATGTCACCGAGCAACAACCTGACATTATTGGCTTTCAAGAAGTCTTTAGCCCCGATGCCTTAAAAGCGTTATTGCTCCCTTTAGGCTATGACTATTTTGCGGTATTAGATGAGCCAACCTTAGTCAGTGACTATGTTTATCAAAGCCCTGTGGTGGCGCTGGCCTCTAAGTTTCCGATCACCGAAACCGCGTTAATTAGCGTTGATGAATCACTATTGCCACTGATGGGCATTGCCAGCGATTTTAGCTTTAGTCGTCAACCGTTACTGGCAAGGGTTAACATTCCCAATTTTGGCGAATGCGAGTGTTACGTGGTGCATTTAAAATCTAAACGCAGTGGCATGGGTATCGACACTTTAGCCGATACCGGCATGACCGGCGGCGCTGATATTATGGCCAGACAAGCTCTTGGTACATGGGCATCGAACATGCAAAGGGGCAGCGAAGCGGCATTATTATTTTATGAAATTGCCAAACGCCGCCAAGCGAATCAGTTGCCGGTGTTATTAATGGGTGATTTTAATGATGCATTGCACAGCACTGCGCTGGAGGCTTTTAGGGCTAATAGCAAACGAGTGTTTAGAAGCGATATTATCGATCCAAACCTTAAAGTATTGAATGACGTTAATCTTAAAGCTGAGTTTGAACGCTTTAGTTTATTTGATAGTTATGAGTTGTTCCAAGCAGGGCAAAAGCTTAATGCCAGCTTAGCTCAAGATGAATATGAATCTGCTGTGCATGACGATGATAGCGGCACTGATGTGGATGATGTGTTGCCAGGGGTTAACTTGCATAAGCTTCAAAGGGCAGCCACCCATTATTATGGCAATACTGGCTCGGTATTAGATTATATTTTGGCAAGTTGTGAGTTTGATGCCGCTCACCCACGCAATTTGGCGGAAGTGAGTGGTTATCAAACTTACGATAGGCACTTAGTTAGGCCAGACTATGAGCGTGACAGTGATAGTACTGATCACGCGCCTATAATGATGACCTTTAGCGTTAGGCGCTAGGCTAGCGCAAGTTCAAAAGCTAGCGCGAGTTAAAAAAGCTAGCGCTCGCTTATTGTTATCTTGCTAAGGCCTCACTCATGCTGACACAGGTTTGTTCCTGTTGGCGGGCTTCTAGCAGTGCCCGCCGAGTCATTTTCGATAATCCCGTTTGGGTATTTAACACTTCAGATAAAGCTTCAATATTGGCATTGGTGCAGTCCATGGGGATTAATGCCCGGTTATAAGCGCGCATAAATACTGGGCCTTTTTTATCAATCTCACTTAGCGTATCTAAACGCTGCTCCGCAGTGGCGGCGCTCAATAGCTTTTGTTCGCTGGGATAAAGGTGATCCATGGCGATACGGGCTTTGGCAAAGGGCAATCGGCTGTCATCTTGTATCTTGTGTAGCCATTGACGTTTAAGGCTAGCTTGGGGGCGAGACACTTCTGCGGCAATGGCAGATTTTTGGCCACTGTCGCTGTTATCTTGTTGTTTTTCTTTGGCCAGCAATGCCGCGCTATTAGGGTAATCATAGCGGTTTAATTGAATGATTATTTTCCAGCGTAAATCCTGACTGATACTTAAGCCTTTAATCGGCGCAATGCCCTCCAAAATATCGGCTAAATGCCCAAGGGCGGCATTGTCGCTGGCTAAGCTAATATAAGCATCAAACCAGCGGCGCTGAAAATCAGCATGGTCTTGGTGCTCCATGGTCATGCGCAGGCTCATTTGTGTTAGCGCTTTGCTGACTTTAGTGGCATAAGATTTATGGTTTGGCGCCATGCTATGAAGGTTTTTTTGCACCTCAGTTAAGTAGCCAATGACTTGGCCTAAAATGGTGTAGTCTTTTTCTAAGGGGGCATTAACTAAGGCGACATTAATAAACTGCTTTAATGAGCTGTTGCCATCGCTAACACTGTCCCACATGCTTTGCCATAACATTGACCGTAGTAATGGGTCACTGACCTTAGCTAACTGCTGCTTTACCGTGTTAAATGAGCGCTGATCTAACTCAACTTTTACAAAGCCCCAATCATCAAAATTTGGGTAAACCAAATCGGGGCAATACTCGCCTACAAGCTCAGGGACCTCGGTAACTGCGCCTTTATAAGTGACCGCTACCGTGGTGCTATGGTGGATAAAATGCCGCGCTGCTCTAAATAATGCCACTTGTACTTTTTGTTCTCGCAGGGTGGCTAAATCTTCACTTGGAGCGCTTTGCAGCAATGAGAACTGGCTGATGCGATGGTCTTCACATTGGTATTGGGCTGTTAAGGTGTTAACCCCAGCTTGGTAAAGCCACTCCTGTGTCCACTGGCTTAAGTCGCGATTACTGGCTTTGGCAAGGCTATTAATAAAATCCGCTAACTGGGCATTTTGATAGCTGTATGTTTTAAGGTATTGCTGCACCCCTTGTTGGAATGTCTCTGCGCCCAGTAAATGGCGTAATTGCATTAACACCGACGCCCCTTTTGAATAGGTAATGGCGTCAATATTATCAAAGGCATTATTGCTACTGGCCACAGGAACTTCGATGGGGTGAGTGGTCACTAGGCTATCTTGCTGATACGCCTTTAGCTTGCCGCTGGCGTAAAAGCTGCGCCAAGCGTGGTTAAATTCGGTGGCTTCGCTGGTGGCCAAGGTGCCCATAAAGGAGGCAAAACTTTCGTTGAGCCATAAGCCATTCCACCATTTCATGGTCACTAAATTGCCAAACCACTGGTGCGCCATTTCATGCATGATCACCCCAGCTAACCGCTGCCTTTGGGCAGCGGTCATGGTGTCTTTTACCATAAAGCGGCTTTCTGAGTAGGTAATGGCGCCAGCATTTTCCATTGCGCCATAGAGAAAGTCCGGCACTAATAATTGGTCGTACTTTTTAAAAGGGTAGTCAATACCAAAGTAATCATCGAAGAAGCCCAGGCCTTGCTTGGTGAAGGTAAACCAATCTTGATAGTTAACTTGCTCTGCCACCGATTGGCGAGCAAATAAACGCATGGGGTATTTGCCGGAGTTATCTTGCCACACATGATACGGCCCTGCGTGCATAGAGAAGTTATAAGGGCTTAGTTTTGGCGTCGCTGGGAAAGTCCAAATTTTGCTGTCGCCAAGATCTTCAACATGGGTTTCAGCCATAGTGCTGATCACCTGCCAGCTTGGCGGCGCTTCAACAGTAATTTGAAAGCTGGCTTTTAAATCGGGTTGGTCAAACACGGCAAACATTTGCTGGGCTGCAGCGGGTTCAAAATGGGAATACAAATATACTTTGCCATCAACGGGGTCGACAAAGCGATGTAAGCCTTCACCATTGGTACTGTGCTCGCGGCTGTAGCTTATCTCAATGGTGTTTTTGCCGCTTGATAATAGCTGCGGGTTAATGGTGAGGTATGCGCCATTGTAGTTAGGGTAAAGGCTTTTGCCATTAATCAATAATTTGCTGATATTGGCTTGGTTTAAGTCGATGGTTAAGGCTTCTGCTGTGCTTGCAAGGCTAAAATCTATTTTGCTAATGGCCTCAAAGCGGGTTTCACCCGTGAGGGTAAAACTGAGTTGGTAATCTACCTCTGACACCAGATTTGAGCGAGCTTGGGCTTGGCCCTGAGTGATGTTCGCGCTGCCATCTCGGGGTTTGATATTGGGCGCGGTGGCATTACAGGCAAATAAACTGGTGCAGACCAGTGCAATAAGCGCAGACTTAAACGAGTTCACAAATTCTTCCCTAACCTAATTTGATGTTTTTATTATTGTTATTTTTGCTATAAAAAAGCCGACGTGACGTCGGCTTATGATTGTAAATCGAATAGGCTTACATGCCTAAGAAAGACTTCGATTTTACTTTACGGATTTCTTTTTCATCAGACCATTCAATTAAGCCAGTTTCAAGATCCATAAGACGCATGGTCATTTTATAGTAAACATCTTTAGTGCTGCCATCTTGTTTTACGATGCTAGAAAGATTGCCGTATAGCATGTATTGCGCGCCCACTTGGCGGCCAAACTTAATCGCAGTTGATGGGTCAACCATGCCAGCATTGTTTTGGTAATCAAGCTGCTTACGTACTGAATCGACTTTGGTCATATCAATAAAGCGGAACTTACCTGAGCGTAATAGCTTGTTACTGATGGTGTCAGTCACTGACTCAGTATCGATGTGCTCTGAGGTTTTATTTTTAATTTTATCAACGAAAATAATTGGGCGATCGTTTTGGGTCATCACGATCACTGGTGGGAAGGTTAACATGCTGTCGACCATTTTAGCGGCAATGACTTGTAGATCCGTTGAACCAAAGTTTTCATTCACGGTTTCTACTTCTGTGGCGTCGCCATACTCAACCTTAGATTGACACGCTGATAGCCCAATAACCGCAGCTAAAACAAAAATCAGTTTAAAATGTTTCATAGTAAGTTCCATGTTAGATAAAAGGTAAAGTTGTTGTTTTTAAAAAGTCGCGTTAAATATGAGTCGTATTAAATTATTATTGAATAAAAACGGGTTTGATTACCAGTTTCTATTACCCAAATTAAGGTGGCCCGATTAGCTTGAACATTAATGGTTGCAGCTGGGCTGTTACCTAGGCTGACTTGATAGGCGCCGGGCTCAATATATTGGCGCGCTATTTGCGCTTGCCTTGGCAGCGTTAGCCAACTTCTTCGGTCGGCCTGCTCGGTCACCACATTGAATATTTGCATTAATATGGCGGCGGCATCGGCTTCATTATTACGGCGCTTACTGCCACTTTCGACGCTACGAGTAAACTCTGATTTAGTATAGACCCGCGCAGCTTGTCGAACCAATGAGCCGGGTAAATCTTCTTTTAAGGCATTAATGGCTAAGGCATCAATATTGGCAATGGGCTGTGCTTTTAGCACAGTGCCAAATCCTTGAATGATTGAGGGCGGGATAACTTGGTTATAGGGCTGGTAAGTGGCTAATGACACCGTTTGCCAGTTGCCATTAATCGTAAACGGCACTGTGAGGCTTTGCTTTTCGGGCACAAAGCCACGTTCAACCACCATCACCACCTGACCTTGGCCTTGTTTGGGTAAAATGGCGTCTCCCCAACGGCGTTTAAACTCATCGTATTGCGGCATTGAAAGTTGCTTGGCTAACCTGACTAAATCTTGTTGTAGGTATTTATTATTTGGGCTTATTTGAGCCGCTTTACGGTAATCAATATAGGCATCATTGGGCTCGCCCAATAACTCATGTAGTAAGCCGGTGGTGTAATAGCTGTAGGCATTTAAAAAGGAGCTGGTGACTGTGCCAGCAGCCGAGCCTAATTTATTTAACTCGGCATCAATGGTGCCATTGGCCATGGCTTGCACTGATTTTTGCGATTTCTGGTAACGCGCCTGCTCACTGCTTTGCAGCTCATTACTGCGGCGCACTTCAATTAACGCCCCTTGGGCATCACCGGCAAATAAATAGTTAAAGGCTTGGTATTGGTGCAGCATAATGCGCTCATAGCCTGGGCCGCGATATGGAATGGCATTGTCGTTTAATACTAGGCTACTGGCGGTGGCGGTTAAGTCTGAGGCGCTAATAACGGCTCTGTCATCAAAGGCTTGATAGGCTTTAATCGCTTGTTGGTAATAGTTTTTACTGGCATCAAAATCACCCGATATTTGCGCGACTCGGCCAGCTTCTTGGGCGTAAAGTAGGCCATCATTGGTATCAATTTCACCGGCCAACTCATTGAGTTTAGCGCTAGGTGTTGGGCCACTGAGTTGCTGTTTAATCGGTGCAATTTGCGAAGGGTAGTTGATCAGCACGCTATTATAAGCGCAGCCTGATAACAGGATTGGCAATAGGAAAATACTGATCAGTGCTTTCATTAGCATACGTCCTGCAACCGTGATTTTTCTTGGTCGAAGGCCTGTTGCTGATCTGGCATATTTATCCTTTCTAGCAAAGTAATACCTTGTAAATGATCAAATTCATGTTGAAAAATGCGGGCATCAAAGCCGCTCAATTGCTGCTGCACCCGCTCACCGCGTAAGTTTTGATATTCAACGTTAATGTGTTTATGACGATAGACGCTAACGCGCTGGTTATCGATTGATAAACATCCTTCAGTCGCCGCTTCCATCGCTAATGAACCGCTGATAATTTTCGGGTTGATAACTATGATTGCTTGGCTTGTGGGTATTGAGGGGTAACGCGCATTGGGCCTTGAATGCATAATAAATACCGCTTTATTACTAAACACTTGTGGCGCAGCGATCCCGACACCATTGGCTGCCAACATGGTGGCCATCATATCGTCGGTTAGCTGAATCAGAGCTTGATCAAAAGTAACAACGGGCTGAGTTTGGTGAGTTAATATAGCGGCACCGGTTTTAGCAATCGTGAGAATGTTACTTTCTAGCATATAATCCCTTACTGAAAATTCAGCTTGATAGCATCAAGCGAATTCTTGACTCTTTAATGTTAATAATAAAGCGACCACGTTATCTAAAAGCTAGCTCATAGCGGCTTAGCTCATCATGGCTTATATAGCATAGATTAATAATGTGGCGGTGGTGTTTCATCTGCTTGAGAAGCCATATTACTGGGTTCAATCGCTTGTAGTTTATTGACGATTAATGACAATTGATGCTGCTGAAACGCAACAAGGTCATTTAATTTAATCACTTCTTGATTGAGATCTTCAATGGTTGCTTCTTGAAAAGCCACTTTCATTTCTAAATCATCAATTTTTTGATGTACATCTTGCATTAACCTTCTCCAAACATAGCGCTATTCTAAGACGCCCCATGTTTCTACTAAACCTTGATTACTGATACTGATGATGTTTTGATTTTCATCACTTGCAATAGAGTATACAACGGCACCTCTATTTTGGCTGTTTTTCGTCAGCTGAATTTGCCTTGTTGTTTGTTTTTTACCAGTTTTTGTATCCCATAATATTATTTCTTTGGAAGGTGAGCCTGTTATTAGCTGTTTATCTTGCTGAATAAACCTGGCACTACTAAAGGTCATTTGGCGGCGGTTTATGGCCAATTGCGCTTGTTGTGTACCAGTGTCATTGTGATAGATATAGCCATGACCTTTAATATCACTGACAAAACTCAAGCTGCCGCGCTGATTCAACTGTACTTTACTAAGGCGTGACTCAAGTTGCCATTGCTGAATAGGTTGGCCTGTTTGTGCTTGCCACAAGATAGCAGTGCCATCATTGGAGCCCGTTAGCGCTCGCTGGCCATCTGCGGAAATTGATACGCTGGATACCCGTTCTTGATGACCAAGAAATTTAATCAGACTTTGTTCTGGGGCGAGCGACATCACTGAACCATCAATAAGTCCTACTAGTGTTTGGGCATTATTGGCAATGGCCACCGATTGTGCCGATACGGGCAATGACCACCAACCAACAGCTCCACCGCTGTGGATATTCCAAATCACTAATGAGCTATTAGATAATGTCGCAGCATAATGCGCATTGGCAGAGATCGCGGTAGCAAAGACACTGTTATCACTTTCGCTAGCACTATTACCATGTTGCCAATGGTATTTTAGCTGGCTAGCCTTGAGATCCCACAATAAAACCCCATTACTTGCTGTACTGACAAGTGCATATTGGCCATCTTCAGATAAGCTGGCGCTGTAACTGGCATCATCAGTGACCCTAAAGACGTGTGTGGCAGAGGGATGACAACCAATGAGTAAGCAAATGCAAAATATCAGCATAATGATCCGAATCATGAACTTGCTCCTGTAAATGTTGTCTCAATGGCGTTGATATCACTTACGGCCATTGCTAAAAACACTTTAATTAGTATAAAGTGGCCAAATATATACAAATTTTACATCTAAAGGTTATTGTAACCGCTTAAGAGTGCTGAGGAAGCTTTAATGAAATCTATTTACAAATTATCGTTAGTTGCATTGGCTGTAGTTGGTCTAACTGCGTGTAATCAAGAGCAAGAAGTTGTTGCTAAAAAAGTTGAATTAACAACGGATGCACAAAAAGAAGCTTACAGTGTTGGTGGTTCTATTGGCCGTTACATGGCGGGTCATATTACTGAACAAGAAGAGTTAGGTTTTGCAGTTGATAGAACTTTAGTTATCCAAGGTTTTAGCGATGGTTTAGCTGATACGTTAGAGCTAACTGAAGAAGAGATGCAAGTGGTTCTTCAAGGCTTAGACACTAAATTAAACGAAAAGCGTACTGAGCAAGCGGCATTATTAGCCAGCAAAGCGGTTGAAGAAGGTAAAAAGTTCCTTGAAACCAACAAAGCTAAAGAAGGCGTAGTAACCACAGAATCTGGCTTACAGTACGAAGTACTTGAAGCGGGTGCAGGTGATACTCCAGTTGCTGAAGACACGGTTGAAGTACACTATAAAGGTACTTTGGTTGACGGTACTGAGTTTGATAGCTCATACAGCCGTGGTGAGCCAGCTAAGTTCCCACTAAACCGCGTTATTCCTGGTTGGACTGAAGGTGTTCAATTAATGCCTGTTGGTGCTAAGTACAAGTTCGTTATCCCATCAGAACTTGCTTACGGCGAACGTGATACTGGTACTATCCCAGCTAATTCAACCTTAGTATTTGAAGTTGAATTGCTGTCTATCGAAAAAGCACAAGCGGCACCAGCTGCGCAGTAATTTTTCGAATAATAAAAAAGGACGCTTGGCGTCCTTTTTTATTGCCTGAAAATCACTACAGCCATTTAAAGCGATAAAACAGCCACATTTGCAGCGCAATAATGGCAAACAGTCCAGCGCAAAATAAGCTAAAGGCTAAATGACTATCAGTACCTGGTATGCCGCCAATATTGACCCCAAGCAAGCCCGTTAAAAAGCCCAATGGTAAAAATATTGCTGAGATCAGTGACAGAAAATAAAGCCGTTTATTAAGCTGCTCAGATTGCACTGATTGCAGTTGCTCTTGAGTGACACTGGCTCTATCACGCACCGCATCTAAATCCTCAATGACCCGAATGAGCACTTCATTAATTTCTCTAATGCGAAGCTTATGCTCAGTATTAAAGAGTAAGTGGCTGTCATTAAGTAGCCGCGAAAAAGCATCCCGTTGGGGCGAAAAGTATCGCCGTAAAATAACCGTTTGCTTACGCAGCTCAGCAATATCTGAGCGTAAAGTTTGGCTGCTATGCTCAGACACCTGCTCATCAAGATTATCTAGTTCATCTTCAAGATTATGGATGAGTTCTACTTTTCTGTGGGTTAAACGTTCACATAAAGAGATAAGGAAATCAGCACTAGAATCAATAGAGCCAGGTGAGCTTATTATCTGTTGAGCGATATCTTTTACCGATTGTAGTGGCCGTTCACAGGTAGAGATTATCCGCTGTGGCTGGGCGAATACTCGCATCGACACCATGTCTTCTGGCGCTGAATTGGGGTTAAGGTTCACTCCGCGTAAAGCCATTAATATGCCATCTGCAGTGCTAAGAGCCCTTGGGCGAGTGTGCTCTGCCAGTAGGGTGTCTGTTTCAGTGGCGGGTAATTGGGCGTTGTTAATCCACTCTATGACATCGGCTGCGCTATAACGCAGATGTAGCCACAATAAACCATCTGCAGGCTGCCATTGGTTAACTTGCTCAGGTGTTAAACTTTGGCCAGCATTAGGGCCTGATAATAATAAGCAATATATAAAACCTGTTTCCATATGATTCCTTATACCTAGGCGGTATGGCGCATGGTTTAAAAGCGGATTTATTTTGTTGGTAATGGCTATCCTATCACTGAGCATTAAAAATACCGCTAACTATTTAACCGAGATACTTATGCCTTATTAAGGTATTTTAGATGCTGTAAGTTTAAATACTATTTAGTGGCATTTTTAATTATTTACTGGCTGTAATTAAGCAGTTTGCGTCAACATCAGTTAAAATAGACTTAATGCCTTATTTAATTGAGCTTTACCATGGAATATGAATTTCGCCGTAATAGTCTAGACGGCACCCTGTTTGCAGAATTCAGTATGGAGCATGCAATACTCGGACGGTTTTTTGCTGAGCAGCTTGGTACGGATAAATCCCAATGCAACGATATTTTGCAGCAAATTGAACAAATTAGGGCCAGCAAAAAAGCAGACTGGTCGTGGCAAAGTAACGATTTGTCTATCGCGATTGACAGCGAGCAGGTGCGGATTTATACCAATGCCATTGATTTTGATGAAGACTTTGACTTGGAAGAGTCAATGAATATGTATGACGCAGAGTCAGAAGCCTTTTGTGGTTTAGAAGACTTTGAAAGTGCCTTAAAGAGTTGGATTGAATTTATCGCCAGAGCCTAGTTGAGCTGTCGTTAGGCATTTTGACCTTATCGCTGTTTATTGATGCTTTAGAAATAAAAATGGATGATAGCCAGTGGCTGTCATCCATTTTTTTGCCTTAAACGCCAGCCATTGATTGGTTCAATGACTAGTGGTTTAAGTACCTTACCGCCATTTCGGTTCTTGATTTGGCATTGGCTTTACGTAATAAGTTTTTTACGTGAACTTTTACCGTGCCTTCACTGATGTGTAAGTCTTCAGCGACAACGCGGTTACTTTTACCTTCAGCAAGCTCTTTAAGAATCTGCAATTCACGTGGGGTTAACGAAGCTATCCAAGTCTCATCATTATCAGCATTTTTAAGCTCATAAATATAGTCTTCGACTTCATCACTAATTACTCGATGGCCAAGCATGGCTTTTTTAAGTTGTTCTAATAATAAATCAGGCTCAGTGTCTTTAAGTAAATAACCATCCGCGCCAGCGCGTAATAAGCGCACCACATCTTGCTTTGCATCAGAAACGGTAAGAATAACAATACGAGCTGTTACGCCTTCTTGGCGCATGGCATTTAAGGTATCTAAGCCTGACATGCCTTTCATATTAAGATCGAGCAAAATAATATCAGGTTCGTCTTCACCGATTGCGGTTAATGCATCTAACCCCGTTCCGGCTTCACCAAATAGTTTGAAATCACTATCTGAGGTTATTAACTGACAGATGCCACGCCGAAGTAGAGGGTGGTCATCAACTACGAGTACAGAATAAGGTTTACCCATTTAAAGGCTCCTGCTGGGGTGGAAATACGAGGGAAACAGTTGTGCCGCCCTGCGGATTATTGTCAAACTTTACCGTACCGTGCAATTTAGTTGCACGCTCATGCATGATGCCGATGCCGAAATGTTGATCTCGCGCTTTTAAGTGAGAGACACCAATACCGTCATCTTTTATGTTGATTTGTATCATACCAGAGTCTGCTAAAAAACAATCAATTTCTATTTTAGTTGGCTTGGCATGTTTGATGGCGTTAATGGTTGCTTCACGCATTAAATGTAGCACATGAATATGCTGGCTTGAGGCAAATAGGTGTTGTGAAAGGCTATATTTAAGCTCAATGTCAATGCCTGACTGTTTACGTAGCTCACTAATCATGACTTCAATGGCTTGGTTTAAATTAGGCTCTTTAATGGTTAAACGGAAGGTAGATAACAGTTCTCGTAATTGACCGTATGCCACGCTAACGCCTTCATTAATATCAAATAATTGTGATGTTACCTTTTCGGTTTTATGTTCTGGTTGTATTTGTTTTCCTAATAAACTCACCTGAATTTTTAAATAAGATAATAGCTGACCTAGAGAGTCGTGCAGCTCTCTGGCAATCACGGCGCGCTCCTCCATTAAGGCTAATTGCTGGCGCTCTTCGGTGGCATTATGGATCACAATAGAGCGGGTTAGCATCATAGCGAAATTGACAAATAACACGTTGTTAATCGGTTTTAGAGAAATAACCTCAAGGTAGCCTAAATTTTTATTTTCTAATTGCAGATTAAATTTAACAGGGGTGAGGTTAATTGGCGCATCAGGATATTTTTCAGGGGTAGGCCAGCCGGTATCGGCTTCAATGGTGTCAATAGAATGGTCATCATGTTCGATAACAAGGCGTAAAAAATCGAGACTTTCAAATTGCTGCAGTTGGTTTAATGCTAAGCCCAGTGCCTTGTAATCGAGTCTGTCAGCATGGAGCATGATTAAGTTGTCATATAAAAAACTTAACTCATTATTGGCGCGAGTTAAGGCGGTGGTTTTTTCATTCACTTGGCCTTCTAAGTCTTGATATAGCCTATCAAGCTCGGCGGCGGTCTTTTTGAAAGCATCCCCTAATGAGTGCAGCTCTATATACTCTGTTGCCGGCACCTCAACTTTAAACTTACCTTTAGATATTGAATTAGCCACATCCATTAATTGCAGTATCGGTTGCACCATCTTTTTGCGGGTATAACGGGTCGCAAAACTTGCCACTATTAGCATTAAAAATAAACCGATAATTTGGCTTATGACTAATGCTCTGAGCTTAAATGCCGCAAATCGCTCCATTTCTAGCACCAGTAAATCAATAGTATCAACAAAGTCTTTTAGGGCTGCGGTATAGAGCGGTTTTTCATTGTTTTCAATGAAATAACGCATTTGTTTCCATTTCACTATTACCAATAAATATTGGTCTGAAAGTTCTTTAGGGCTATACCAAGCACTGGAGCGTTGAAGTGCTTCTGAGTCTAAGGTTTCTTCAAATTGATTTATTTTTTCATTCAATAAATGTGGTTCACGTTCTAAAAATAACTTTAACCGGTAACTCTGCATTCTTAATGAACCAGAGGCATTAATGGCTCTAGCATCACCAAGACTAAAAGACAGATTAATGATGGAGTACACCGCTAGACTGGACGAAATAAAGATTAATACTAGCATTAGTCTTAATATTGTTGATGTGAGACTGCCACGCTTGACCATGAAATATCCAACTTAAGTCATATTTTGAACATAAAGTGCGCACTATTTTACTGTTCGATTATCATTATTTGTTAACAGATTAGTAAATATGTGACGTACAACGTATTAACATTTTGATCTAGCGCAAGCTTATTGCTTAATACTCACTAAGGGGTATTCTTAATTGAACCTTAAATCTATAAGTTTGCTTATGAAGATGTCGTGATTATTTAATATATAAAATGTAACACGGAGATGAACGGTGATGAAGATGAAAGGAAAGATTATTGCACTAAGTGCACTATTAGCAAGTAGTTTTATGATGACTAGCGCAATGGCTAGTGATAAAACAGAACCTCGAAATGAAGTATATAAAGATAAATATAAAGCCCAATTTGAATCTTGGCATGCGACATCAGAAAGTGATGAAATTATTGATGTATTAGAAGAAGATCCAAACCTTGTCGTGTTATGGGCAGGTTACGGCTTTGCTAAAGATTACAATAAAGCCCGTGGTCACCATTACGCGGTGACCGATGTGCGTAACACTTTACGTACTGGCGCACCAACAGGACCTGATGATGGCCCAATGCCAATGGCATGTTGGAGCTGTAAAAGCCCTGACGTTCCTCGTATGATTGAAGAGCAAGGTGAAGACGGCTACTTTAAAGGTAAGTGGGCTAAAGGCGGCCCTGAAATCGTCAATACCATTGGCTGTGGCGACTGTCATGAAAAAGGCTCACCAAAATTACGTATTTCTCGCCCGTATGTTGATCGCGCGATGAAAGCCATCGACATGGATTTTGCTAAAGCGTCACGTAAAGACAAGCAATCTATGGTGTGTGGTCAATGTCACGTTGAGTACTATTTCGAGAAAACAGCAGACCGTAAAGGTTTTGTAAAATTCCCTTGGGATAATGGCACCACAGTTGAAGAGATGGAAGTGTACTACGATGCCATCAACTTCTCTGATTGGACTCATGCCGTATCTAAAACCCCAATGCTGAAAGCGCAGCATCCAGGTTATGAAACTTGGCAGTTAGGCATGCATGGTAAAAACAACGTAAGTTGTACAGACTGTCATATGCCGCGCGTAGCTAAAGCAAACGGTAAGGGTAAGTTCACCGATCATAAAGTGGGTAACCCATTTGATCGCTTCGACGATACTTGTGCGACTTGTCATAAAGGCAAGACTAAAGAGTTCATGATGGAAGTAACACATGCTAATCAAAAAAGTGTTACAGAAATCAAGCTAAGAGCTGAAACTCAGCTGGTACACGCTCACTTTGAGGCGGGTGCAGCATGGGATGCGGGCGCAACTGAAACTGAAATGAAGCCTATCTTAACCGATATTCGTCATAGTCAGTGGCGCTGGGATTTTGCTACAGCATCTCATGGTGTTGCAGCGCATGCGCCAGCTGAAGCGTTACGTATTTTAGGTGGCGCTGTTGATAAAGCAGCTGATGCACGTATTAAGCTGGCTCAACTACTTGCCGCTAAAGGCGTTAAAATGCCAATCGCTATCCCTGATATCTCTACTAAAGCCAAAGCACAACAAGCATTAGGTATGGATATGGATAAGATGAATGCGGATAAGCAAAAGTTCTTACAAGATCTTGTGCCACAGTGGGATGCAGAAGCTGAAAAGCGTGAAGCAACTTACTAATTCGCAATAGTTCTCTAGCATTAGAAATTAGCAATAGAACTTATGTTGTATTGCCGGCCAAAGCCCTCTTTTGAGGGCTTTTTTATTGGCATAAATTTATGCTTTAATTAAGTTTTAAATAATGAGCGATTGAAGGTTTATATGGATAATAAATCAACTGAACAGGCTGTAGTGCTCACGGGTGGCTGTTTGTGCGGCGCAATTCGCTATCAAGTCAGTGCCGCGCCGTTTGATGCAGATTATTGCCATTGTGTGCAGTGTCAAAAATCATCTGGGGCGGTGTTTCAAGCTTGGATGGACTTTAAGCTTGAGCAGATAAGCTGGCTTGCAGGCGCGGTGACTGAATATGCCTCTTCTGAACATGTACTAAGGGGCTTTTGCGCTCAGTGTGGCTGCACTATGAGTTATCGAGACCGCCGCTATCCTGATTATTACACTTTAACCATCGCATCCCTTGATAAGCCAAGTTCAGTGAAACCCAATTACCACATTTATACTCAA
Organism: Shewanella sp. UCD-KL21; assembly: GCF_001957135.1. Lineage (GTDB taxonomy): Bacteria > Pseudomonadota > Gammaproteobacteria > Enterobacterales > Shewanellaceae > Shewanella. Next base: position 51,466 of record NZ_MPHK01000011.1, read on the forward strand.
AATCAGGTTAGCTGGCTTAATATTGTCGACGATTGTCAGCGTTATCAGTATCAAAGAAGCAGTTGATTTTGCTCGACTTCAGCTGCTGCTCATTGTTGCTTCAAATACAGCTAATTTTCGCTTCAAATACAGTTAATCAGGCTCTAATTGCCTAAGCTGCCATGTGGGCAATTTTTGCTGTAGGTCGGCGCTGATTTTGTCAGCGTCACCGCGCAGCACTACAATAGGCGTGCTTAGGCTCAAGCCGTTGGCCTGTTGCAATAATTGCATCGGAGTCAGTTGCTGCAGTTGTTTCATCCCTTGGCTAAATTCCGCGATGGTTTGGCCGCTTAATAATTGACGGATGTAGAGGCTTTCTTTACCAAAGGGGCTATCAAGGCTCAGTTGCTGCTTACCCTGCAAGTAGGTCACAGTGGCATTGATTTCATTTTGTGAGGCCGCTTGCTCAGTGATAAGGCTTAAATGATCTAACATCCCTTTTATAAAAGCGCCTGAGTTTTCTAACGCGGTGCTGCCATAAAAATACATATATTGACTCAACGGCGCGTTGACGCAGCGGCCATAAACCCCATAACTTAAGCCGCGTACTTCACGTAAATCATAAAATAACCGCCCTGAATAACCTCTACCTAATAGCGCGGCAATCATCTGACAAGTATTGGCATTTTGCACTGGCGTATCAGCGCTAGCAGTGACAAAGCCCATTCTGACTTGGGTCTGCACTGTGTCTGGCGCATCAATGATATAAAGGATTTTATCCTTTGCAGTGCTTGTTTCAACGGTGCTGGTTTTAGCGCTTTTTTGAACACTTGAATCGAAAGCAGAATGACTTGTATCTGGCTTTTCTGCTAATAGCCAACTTGGCAGTGATGTGTCTTGTTGGGCCGCTTTAATACTTAAGTTATTGGTTTTTAGTTTTTTTGTATTTAAAGTCTGCGCTTTTGCATTGGTTAATTGCGGCCCCAATTGTGGCGCAAACAAATGCCACTGCAGTTGTTGGCGCAGCTCAGTGTGCAATGCAGATAAGCTGGCATGGGTTAACTCATCAATCACAGTGTCATTATTGATGTTTTGGTTATAAGGGTGTTGGCTGCCCAGTAATTGCTTTCTAAAGGCGAGATCTATTTCACCGCCAGTAAAAGCGCCTATGTGCTTATTCAATTTAAGGCTGCGTTTAATGGTGGCAATATTGAGCTCATTCACCGCTTGGTGATCCCAAAACTGCCACAGTAATGCCGATTTAAGCTTTGTGGTTGCCACACAATTAATACTGATGCCGATACTGTGCAGGCTGGCCCTAAAGCGCATACTGTCATAACAGGCTGCTTGCACTGCGGTTAGCACTTGGGTATTAGCTATGTGTTTTTGTCGTTGTTTGAAGGCGGCGATAATAATATCGGGGTTAGCAATGGCTGCCTCTTTTGATATGCCGACCAAATAAAGCTGATTGCCTTGCTGGGTAAAGGAGTCATTGGTTAATGGCCATTGATGTAAATAGCTATTTGCAGTCAATGACATGGTTTGCGGCGAGGCTATAGCGCTTAATGGCAGTTGTACTTTTTCACTACCAAATACCGGCAAATCGTTATAATTGGCTAAATTGGGCGGCTGTGCAGCGGTGAAGCTAATCGGTGCATGCTGGCAAGCCTGTTGTGAGCAGATAAAGACAACTAAGCCGATTAATTTTGCCCAGCCAATTGAATACAACTTTTTCATAATGCCCACTCTTCTAGAGATTCAGCCATCCCTTGGGGTAACCATTCAAGTAAGGTTTTACCCCAGCGAATGTACCAAGGCGGCAGTAAATCAAGGCGAACTTGTTTACCGATAAAGTATTGCTGGGTGACCGTTTTAATATCATCGTTAGTGACTTGGTTTATGCGCTGCCATGGCTGAGTGAGCGGTAAGTATTTATCGCGGCTGGCGGTATTTGATAAATGAATGGCCAATTGTTGGCTATCAGTAAAGTTAATTAGCGCGTCATTAAGGGCAATACTTTTAAGCTGACACAATACATTGGGCTCAATACCTTGGCTGGCGACTTGATTAAGGATATTACTGACTCGTTGATTAAGTTCATCTAATGAGGTGTTGGCTCTGGGCACTAATACCAGATTGGTGACGCCGTGATTTTCCATGGTTAATGGCACTGAGTAACTGAGCATATGGGGCGGATTTGCAAGGCTTGCTTTGGTTAATGCATTGGCGATATTTTGAAACAGGTAGCTTTGCAGTAATGAAATAGCCTCAAAGTCGCTATCTTGTCTTCCTACCGTATGCCAAGCCAGCAATAATGCCGGCCATGGGCCGCGACTATCGATTATTTCAGCGTGGATAGCGTTCGTATTTTCACCTAAATCGATTTTGCTAAATTCATCTTGCGGATGAGCGGGAGCTTGCCAGTGGCCAAAGTACTTTGCTAGCCAGTCAGTGCTTTGGTCGTTGAGTTGGCCAACCAAGGATATTTGCATGGCATCAGGGCGATAATAGCGTTGATGAAATGCCATGATTTCAGCGGCGCTAGCGCTTTGAACATCTTGCTTACTGCCAATGATGGCATGACCATATTGGCTGCCCTTAACTTGGGATAATAAAAACTCCATCGCCTTTCGAATGTAGGGTTGGTTATCAATGCTGGTGGCCATTTCCTCAAGCACCGCGCCTTGCTGATTTTTGACTGTGGTTTCTGACAGTAGCGGTTGCATAAACCTGTCTGACTCTAAAAACAGGCTAAGCTCTAGGGCTTGGGCTGGAATCGTCACATAATAATTGGTGTAGTCGAAGTGGGTACTGGCGTTAAAACGTGCCCCAAGGGCGCTCATTTGCTGTGGGTAGCTATCATCGGGGGCATTTTTACTGCCTTTAAATAATAAATGCTCAAATAAATGCCCATAGCCAGTTTGCCCAGCTTGCTCATTGCGGGAACCCACATTAAATTGCGAGGCAATCGCCACAGTATTAAGACTGGGCAAATTCACTTGGCGAATAATCAAACCATTATCAAGCTCACTGAGGGCAATCTGCTGCTCAAGTAATTGAAGCTTAGTTATGCCATCTGTGAGGTCACACTGCTGGGCTACTGATCTTGATTCGGTAAATGACGCTGCTGTAGATAATGATTTGGGGGAGCTGGCAATCGCTGGGCTGATGAAACCATTCAGGGTTACTGATAGTAAGGTTACTGATAGTAAAGCAGAAATGGCAGTGATGGCTTTCAATCTATTACCCAGTGTATAAAGTGAACCCTTGATTTAGGTTACTGAGTATTGATAAAGAGCTCAAGCACTTATCAATGAAATATTCATAAGATAAGTGCTTGAATAAACGTGGTTAACAAAATGACTTATGCTGATTCGCCGCTGGTTATTAAGAGGCTATTCTGAATCGACAGGGTTAACCATGTCTTGGTTTTTTGCCTGTTGCATGCTGTTAATTCGAGTTGGTATGCCAGTGCGCTGCTCTAATAAGCGTTTTAGTACAAATGAGTCAGTGTCTGCATTAGCTACAACAGCAGTAATTTTTTTATCTAAGGTCAGTGGTAGTGGCTCAGATGAATCAAATTGCTCTTGGGTTTCAGACAATGGCTGGTGCACTTCTAAATACCGATTACCATCGGGCTCAATGGTGGCTTTAATCGGTTGATTGACAAATTGCACTCGGGTACCAACCGGCACTGTGTTAAATAGATGCTCAATATCATTTTCACGTAATCTGACGCAGCCTTGGCTGACGCGCAGGCCAATACCGAAAGAGGCGTTAGTGCCATGTATCGCAAATAAATTACCCACATATAAAGCAAACAGCCCCATAGGATTATCTGGACCTGCTGGCCACACATCGGGAAGCGTTTCACCTCTGGCAGCATAAATTTCGCGGGTACGCTTGGTGGGTGTCCAGGTTGGATTCGCGCGTTTACGGTAAACCTGAGTTACCCAATTTTCAGGGGTGTCACGGCCTACTTGACCAATACCAATGGGCAGTACTTCAACAATATTGGTGCCTTTTTTATAGTGATATAGGCGCATCTCAGCGCTGTTAATCACAATACCTTTGCGCGGTGCATCCGGTAGGATCAACTGATGGGGAATCACTAAAGTGCTACCGGGTTTAGGTAAATAAGGGTCAACCCCTGGGTTGGCTTCAAGCATATTACTCAGTCCGAGTTGGAACTGATCTGCAATGGCTTCTAGGGTTAATTTACCTTCAGGTACAACATAATATTGATTTTCACCAATTAAACGACTGTCTTTAGCGGGTAAAGCATATTCTACCGCCACCACTTGAACGCTAAACAGCATGGTAGAAACAACAATCAATCTGGCGCAAAAAGACTTAATCATAAGGTGGATGTTTTCCTATGTGAGTGATGTTCACAATGGCTTTGTGAGAGTTACGAGTGCTCCTGCTGGATAAATCTCAACATCTGATGAAAACTTAAACTAAAGTTTTGCTATTTAATCACTGGATACTTGCTCATTTTTGCGCTTATTTCAAGCTATGGTCGTGATCCAGTGATATTTTACCGTCAATATTACCCCTGCTGGCTATTTGTATAAAGAGGGGGTTTCTTTGGTTGGCCGGGTTTTAAAGCGGCGATGTAGCCACATATATTGATTACGATTACGATCAATTAATTGTTCAATGATCTTATTACCACGAATCGCATCTTCGAGCTCATTTTCACCGGGGAAGTTATCAAGCGGCGCTAAAATTTCCATATTGTAGCCCGTGTCATCATCATTACGTTCGACAAAAAAGGGTAAGACTTTGGCGCGGCCTAACTTCGCCAAGGTGGTCGCGCCAGTAATGGTTGCTGCATCGGGTACGGCATATAGCGGGATAAATACCGCACTTGAGCGGCCAAAGTCTTGGTCGGCGGTATACCAGATCACATCTGGGTTTCTTAGACTTTTTACCATCTTACGTAAATCACGTTTTGGCACTAAACCTTTATTCGAGCGCAGGCGGCCTTTGACTTGTAAGTATTCCATCACAGGATTGTTGTGAGGGCGGTAAACGCCGATCCCCGGTTGGAATTGGCCAAACATTCTCGCGCCCATTTCTAACGGTAAACAATGCACAGCAAACAGTATGACGCCTTGACCGTTATCTAAGGTGTTTCGCACATGCTCATCGCCTTTAATGGTCATATGCTGCTGCACTTTTTCATCAGACCACCACCAAGCGTTGATGGTATCGAATAGGGCTTTTCCGGTTTCTTCGAAGTTTCTCTTAAGCAGTGCCTCGCGTTCTGCGGCTGGCATATCAGGAAAACACAGCTGAAAATTGCGCTCTGCAGTATGTCTGCGACTCGCAGCAAGTTTTAAAACCAAACGGCCTAAACCCTTGCCAAGTGTCATTTGCCAGCGAAGCGGTAATAGCTGAGTCAGCTTCATAAGAGCAACGCCAAACCATAATGGCCAATGCTTTGGGTGCAATAAATGCGAGGAAAATTGTGCTTTATCTACCACGAGGAACTCATCCAAAAATCAAAATTAGTTGCTATTCTAACTTAATTTTAGAGCAAAATTAGGTACAATCACGGTTTAATATCAGCAAAAGAATAAGTTTACTATGAAGGTATCTCTTCCTGCATTCGAAAAAGCCCGTGTTTTAGTGGTCGGCGATGTCATGCTTGACCGTAATTGGGTTGGTCCTACTGGTCGAATCTCACCAGAAGCGCCAGTACCTGTAGTTAACATCAATCAAATTGAAGATAGACCCGGCGGCGCTGCTAACGTGGCATTAAATATTGCAGCTCTTGGCGGTCAAGTTGAGCTTGCTGGTATTGTCGGTAATGACGAAAATGCTAAAGCGTTAACCCTTGGTGTTCAAGCCCAAGGGGTTGAACCTCGCTGGTTAACCGTTGCTGATAAACCCACGATTACCAAATTAAGAGTGTTTTCTCGCAATCAACAACTTATCCGCTTAGATTTTGAAGAGAAATACCCTAAAGCTGACAGCGAAAGTTTATTAAATAGCAGTGAAGCGCTGTTAGATAACGTCGATGTATTAGTGTTATCTGACTATGCCAAAGGTGCGATTGACTCGCCAATCGACTTTATTGCTAAAGCCCGCGCTAAAGGCGTAAAGGTGCTGGTAGACCCTAAAGGCAGTGATTTTTCACGCTATCGCGGCGCGACGTTAATCACCCCTAATATGAGCGAGTTTGAAGCGGTTGTGGGCCCAGTAACCAGTGAAGCTGATTTAATCGCAAAAGCCAAAAAGCTGATTAAAGATAACGATTTCACTGCCATTTTGGTGACCCGCTCTGAAAAAGGCATGACGCTGATTAGCCATGATGATGCTGAGCTACATATCCCAACAGTTGCCCGTGAAGTCTATGACGTGACAGGGGCTGGCGATACGGTTATTTCAGCATTAGCAAGTTCGCTGGCGGCGGGTAGCTCGTTAGCACAGGCTTGTTCTATCGCTAATATTGCTGCAGGTGTGGTGGTGGCTAAGTTAGGCACCGCAACTGTCACCCGAATTGAGCTCATTGAAGCCTTAGCTTTAAATCAAGGCGAGTCAGGCTTTGGCGTAGTGACTGAAGATCAGTTAGCTTATGCCATTGAGCAAGCGCGTCTTCGCGGCGAAAAGGTAGTCATGACCAATGGCTGTTTTGATATTTTACATGCGGGCCACGTAAGCTACCTTCAGCAAGCAAAAGAATTGGGCCATCGTTTAATTGTTGCCGTTAATGATGATGCATCGGTGAAGCGTTTAAAGGGTGATGGTCGCCCAGTGAATCAAATTGATCGCCGTATGGCTGTTTTAGCGGGCTTAGCGTCAGTTGATTGGGTTATTCCTTTCAGTGAAGATACTCCGCAGCGCGTCATTAGCCGCTTATTACCAGATTTGTTGGTCAAAGGTGGAGACTATAAAGTCGAACAAGTGGCCGGAGGTAAGGAAGTGATAGCTGCTGGTGGTAGTGTCGAAATTCTTGGGTTTGAAGACGGCGTCTCTACTACGGCAATTATTGAAAATATCATGGCTAACAAGTAGTGAATAGGCGGGCACTGTACTTAATGGCCAGTGCCGTTTTAAAGAGTGCTGTTTTAAAGAGCGCCGTTTTAAAAAATGCCATTATAAAGAGTGCCGTTTTAATCAGTACCCTAGTGCTCAGCCAGCCATTGCTGGCTGATACTCACTTGCCTTTTCAGATAAAAACCGCACTCGCCCCCACCATCTCCCCCTATAATTCAAGTTCATTTAGTTGGATCCCTATTAGTAACAAGCAGGCAATTGTGTGCGATGAAAGTCGTTACCTCAGTTGCTTGAACGCCTTACCTATTGAGGTCGTGAGCCAATTACCGAAAGACGCGCAAATCAGCTCTCATTTAGGGGGTAAAACCGCAATGGTGTTAGCGGTTAATCACCATGATATCGCCGGCATTATTATCGTCAGCGCTAAGCAGCCTCTTACCCAAACGATAACCGCAATCAATGGGCAGACCTATCAGTTAGCGCTGTTAGAACAAGTTAAATTAACCCTATGGCATGAGGTCGGGCATTTAGAAAATATTGCCTTAATCGGCGATATACTTCCTAGTAAGCTGTCTGCCTATCAACATGAATGGTTGGCGGACATGTATTTAGTGTGGCGTATTGCACAAACCCGCCCCGATTTGAATTTAGCTTGGCAGCAGTTTCATCGCCGTAATATGGATTTGATTAACAATCGACATAATATCAGCCATTGGAGTTCACCGCAGTTATACTGGTTATTGAGCCAATATCAACTTAAAGACATACAAGGATTTGACCGCTACAGCGAGTTTATTACCACAATATATCCGCAATTAGCGCTATTTGATGATACTGAAATTGCTGAAATCTCTAGCCTAGTGCAACGCACATTTGGCCGAGGTGCAACACTGGCGTTACCCAAATATATATTTTGGCGGCAACAACGACTTATTGAGGTTATTTCCCCGACATTAGTCATGTTAATGGGCGAGAATAAGGCCCATAAGTGGTTGGTTGAGCAATTCTCTGAGGCGGCGCAATTAGTCAATAAAGAGGCTGAGGACAATAAGTTATAACTCTGATGAGTACTGTAACCTCGCGCTTCAATGTTATAAAAAAAGCGACTAATTAAGTCGCTTTTAAATGTGCTTATGATCTGTTTTTTTATGGTGGTTTTTAAATTAAAAGTGCCACTGCAGATAAACCGAGTTGTAATTACTGCCACCTTTGACGCGGCCAAAAGCCGAGCTAGTTTCAAAAATCCCCGATCTGTGATGGATACTATAACCCAGCCATGCGTTTTTCATTGGGGCGTGGTTGAACACATCTCCCAAGTTAACATCAAATGAAAAGTCTAAGTAATTAAGTAGTTTTGAGGGGCGATAATCTTTTTCGTCAAGTTCGCTGGCTTCAATGTAGGTGACATCAGAGACATAAGATAACCCTTCAGCAACCCCGATACGAAAACGCCAGCCTAAATCTATGGTGTAAAAGGCTTTAACTGCAAGTACACCTTCAGCTAAGTTGTCTTGCACCTCTGAGTCATGATGCCACACAGCGCCAGTGGTTAAGTACAAATCAATAGGTAAGGTAAATAAACTATCACTTAATGGGATGCCATAAAAAACCGAGGTCATTTGATTGTTGTAACGATCGCCTTTGGCATTGCCAGTTAAAATATCATTCAAATTTGAAGGCGTTGCCCAGCCATGGGCCACTCTTAAAAATTCGCCGCTTTCTTTAGGCACTGGATTGGTATTGGGCTTTTTACTGTCGGGGAAAAAGCCAAAGCCCAAGAAGGACTCGAATTGATATTGATTTTCAATGGTGGGTAAATGATAAATATCATCTTCAAGGCGGGTTACCCCAAAGTTACCCAATAGGTATAAATTACTGGCAAGGTGATAGCGAGCATTAACTCCTGCTGAAAAAGCCAATCCAGCACCGGGGTCGGCTAGCTCTAAGCCATAGTAATACTCATTAAAATCATTGCTCTTCCATTGAAACTCGGCATAAGGATTTAATTGCCAATCACCACTATGCCAGTGGTATTGTGTACGAGTATAACCATACAAGCGCTTGTTACCATCACTCATAATTGCGGCGTCAGCTTCTAGGCCATCTTTTTGAAAGCGGTATTGAAAACCAAAATCAAAGGCGTCTGATTGGGTTTGATTTTGATATTCTTTAGGGATGTCAACGAACCGAAAACGACTGTATATATTGACTTGATGCTCTGCATTTTTCCATAAATGAACCCCGCCTTCTAAGCCATTTAGGTAAAAGTAGTCATTTTCAAATTCAATTAATGGCATGACGTCATAGACATCATCATCGTCAGTGGCATAAGGAATATCAGCTTTACGCACGCCAATGCCAACTCCCCAAGTTGATGGGAAATATTCAACCTCTGGTGCAGTGTGAGTATCTGCTTTGCTTGGTGGATTAGCACTTTGGTGTTGGTCATTGTTAGCTATGACCGAAAAACTACATGTGCTGAAACAAATAAACGCGGTAAATAAAGAGCTTGTTTTAGGCATAGAGGGGCTTACCGTTCATCATTATTAGAATAATTGTTCATACCTAGCTGAATAAGAGGTTATAAAAAACTAAGTAAGCGCTAAGGTTTATTTCAGGATTATAGCATGTAGATATTGTCGAAAATGAACAACGTCGCTGTTGTAGCCATTTTTTAACTTGAGCTGCAGCTGAACTTTGGTAGTCAACATTCATCTCGAAACATCAACAACTCCTAGCCAGTGTGCTGAACTTTTGGTGCTAACGTTGGCTGGGAAAATGAATAGTTATGTTTACCCGATTGTTTTATGCCATACATGGCATTATCAGCTTGCTCACAAACTTGGGTGAATGAGTCTGTCTGATCAAAGCTGCTAATACCAATGCTTAACCCTAGTGATACTGATTTATCTTCTATTGTGTGTAATCGGGTAAAGTGCTTGATTAATCGTTGCGCCAGCAGGCTGATAGTTGCAAAATCATCAATTGCGGTAATAATCACAAATTCATCACCACCGAGCCGAGCGATGCTGACGTTATTATTTGAGATTAAGGTTTGGCAATAATGATTAAGAGTATTACTGATTTCGACTAGGACTAAATCACCAAAATGATGTCCATATTTGTCGTTAACGCCTTTAAAATTATCAACATCGATAAATAATAAACTACCTGAGTTAAAGCCTTTCTGTTGCTGCATCTGCAGGTAAGCTTTTTCAATAGCTGCGCGGTTTAGTAAGTCAGTAAGAGGGTCTTGGTGGGCAAGGCGGGCTAAGTCGAGTTCGTAGCGTTTTTCTTGGGTAATATCGATATGGGTGCCCATGATCCTTAAGGGTTGTCCATCTGAGGTGTATTCCACGATACGGCCCCTGTCTGAAACCCAGCTGGTGGTGCCATTTTTATGGATCATTCGATGAACGGCGCGATAAACCTCTTCTTTACCTGTGAGGTGATCTTCAAAAGCTTTAATGACCCAGTCTTTATCTTCAGGATGTAAATGGCTTTTCCAGCTAGAAATATTGGCCGCGCGCTCTTCAAGGGTATAGCCCAGTAACGCGCCCCATTCTTGATTAAAAATGGTCAGATCGCCAGAGGGAATATGTTGCTCCCACAGACATAAGCCTGTGCCATCGAGTGTTGCTGACAGCTTCTCTTCACACAGCTTTAGTTTCTGCTTAAGTGAATCATTCTCTTGGGTGAGTTGATTTAACTGAGCTGTGAGCTGTTGAATTTGTGAAGCCAATGGGTCCATCTGAGAAAATCATCCTTGTGTTAAAACGAACTAAAGCTTGAAAACCAATCCGTGTATCCTTTGTACATTTTACTCATAAATTCGTCAATAATGACAATGCATGATTATTGATAGCTTATTCTGCCAGTGATAGTTTATTCTGCCAGTGATAGTAATGAAACGCTTTTTAATAAAAAGGCCGCTAAGCGGCCTTTTTAGAGTGTTTATCTAACATGTTCAAAATTAATCAGCTTCTTTTAAGCTCTGGGTGAGCTCAACAATGCCTTTTTTACCATCACCGAATAACATCAGCGCATTATCCATGGCAAATAATGGGTTAGGCAACCCTGCAAACCCTGGGCTTAATGAACGCTTAATTACCACCACGGTGCGGGCTTTATCGACGTTTAGAATTGGCATGCCATAGATGGGGCTACCTTTATCTTCACGTGCCATTGGGTTGGTAACATCATTGGCACCAATAACAATCGCCACATCCGTTTGCGCAAATTGTGGATTAATCTCATCCATTTCAACTAACTGTTCATAAGGCACTTCAGCCTCTGCAAGTAGCACGTTCATATGACCAGGCATACGGCCAGCAACAGGGTGAATAGCGTACTTCACATCTACTCCACGCTCTTGTAAAACGTTAGCAAGCTCTCGAACTGCATGCTGTGCTTGCGCCATGGCTAAACCGTAACCTGGGACAATAACCACACGTTCAGCGGTTTCTAGCATCATGGCAATTTCATCTGGCGAAGTTGATTTCACTTTACCGGCGTAAATTTCATCAGCATCGACTTTCTCGCCGCCTTCAGCCATCACACCGAATAAGACATTAAATAATGAACGGTTCATCGCTTTACACATGATTTGGGTGAGGATAATCCCTGATGCACCAACCAGTGAACCAGAGATAATCAATACCGTATTACCGGTAATGAAACCAGTTGTTGCAGCGGCGATACCAGAATAGGAGTTCAATAGTGCAATAACAACCGGCATATCTGCGCCGCCAATTGGTACCACTAATAACACACCCAATACCACAGCCACAGCCACTAAAGCATACATTAAGCTGACGTTAGCAGGGTTAATGACTAGCGCAATGGCTAAGCCAAACGCAGTGATAAGCAGCAGCGCGTTAAGGATTTTATTACCAGGAACTTTGATTGGATTACCTGAAATAAGCTCTTGCAGCTTAGCAAAAGCCACAAATGAACCTGAAAGGGTAACAGCACCAATAATAATCGTCGCGCCGATAGAAATTAACGCGACCATGCTAGTGGCTGCAGTAGGGTCAAGGAAACTTGCCGCTGCAATCGCGAGTGAGGCGCCACCACCAAAACCGTTTAGTAGGGCAACCATTTGTGGCATGTCGGTGACTTTAATTTTAGTCGCCATCACCGCGCCAATAGTGCCACCTAATAGCACGCCGGCAATGATCCACTCATAGCTAAGAATGCTTTGGTCAAATAGGGTTACCACCACAGCAATAAACATACCCATGGCTGATAATTGGTTGCCACGAACCGCAGTTTTAGGTTTTGTCAGTCCTTTAATACCAAGAATAAACAGGACTGCGGCAACAAGGTAAGCCAAATAAATAATTGTTGTCATTGAGTCTATTTCCTCTTGAACATAGCGAGCATACGGTTGGTGACCATGTAACCACCGACCACATTGATGGTAGCCAGCACTACGGCGATAAAGCCAAGTACATTCACCATAATGCCACCGCCAGAACCTGCTGACAGTAGGGCGCCCACCAGTGAAATACCTGAAATAGCATTCGAACCAGACATTAATGGCGTGTGCAGTGTCGGTGGTACTTTCGTGATCAGCTCAACACCTAAAAATACTGCGACGACAAAAAGCGTCAGTAATAATAGTAAGGTCATATCCATTATGCTTTTTCCTCTACACTGGTGTCAGCTTCAGGCGTTGCTAAAGGCGCAAGACCCAATAAATCTCTTAGGCGAGCACTGGTGACTTCTTTGCCATGGGCAACAACAGTGTCTCTAACAATTTCGTCTTCAAAATCAAGAACCAGTTCACCTTCTTTACTGACGATTAAGTTCAGTAAGTTCTCGACATTTTTACCATACATTTGGCTGGCATGATTCGCAGCAGTGCTAGGTACGTTAGATGGCCCTAAGATCATCACGCCATTATGCATCACAACTTCATCAACGCGGGTTAATTCACAGTTGCCACCTGATTCTGCGGCTAAATCAACAATGATGGTGCCATTTTTCATGCCATCAAGCATTTCTTTGGTGATAAGCACCGGCGCTTTACGGCCAGGAATGGCTGCTGTGGTAATCACAATATCTTGTTGTGCTAACACATTCGCCATCGCTTGTTGTTGACGCTTTAAAAAGTCATCACTTTGCTCGGTAGCATAGCCACCTTTGGTTTCGGTGTTTTCTGCTTCGATATCAAGCTCAACTGGTTTTGCGCCAACAGAAATAATCTGCTCGCGCGCTGCAGGGCGAATATCATAGGCTTCGACAACTGCACCGAGACGCTTAGCGGTTGCACAGGCCTGAAGACCTGCAACACCCACACCCATGATAAAGGCGCGAGTGGGTTTTAATGTCCCAGCCGCTGTCATCATCATTGGAAATAAACGCGGCGCTTTATGAGCGGCGAGTAACACAGCTTTATAGCCTGAAATCGTTGCCATTGATGACAAGATATCCATGCTTTGAGCGCGAGTAATACGCGGAATTAATTCTAAGGCAATCGCGCTGCCACCCGTGTCTGCAATAGCTTGTGCATTCTGAGGATTAATCAGTGGGTCCATCATGCCAATAACCAATTGATGAGGCTTGATTACAGCTTTAATTTCATCAAATTGATCACCCTTACAGTTAACCACGGTCAGGATATCGGCATCTGCGAGTAATGCTTCTCTTGAAGAAGCAATCGTGGCTCCAACCTTGACATAATCGTCGTCGGTAAAGCCTGCGTTTTGTCCAGCGCCTGATTCTACGATCACTTGTAGCTGTTTTTTCAATAATGCGGTCACATTGGCAGGGATTAACGCAACACGTAACTCACCTGGGTGACTCTCTTTCGGTAGACCTAATTTCAAAAGGACAACCTCTTAGTTATTTTGATAGGGAAGGGTCGGGTCGTTTGAGTACTTATTACATAACTGTTTTAAATACTCATTTTTTAAAGTGCCTTTTATGAAGCACAATTTTTTTAAGTGCCTCATTCTGGCAATTATTAGGTTTGAAACAAGTAATTAATGCGCTAAATCACATTTTTACCGAGGTCTGACCTAAAAGTTTGCACTAGACCACACTTTTGTAGCTTAAAAATGCAGCTTTGCATATTCCTTAATGGAATAAAGAATCAACTTTTAGTCTTTTTTGGTTTTAAAGAATCGGAGTAATCTGATGATATTAAACTGTTATAGGGCTCTCCAATGTTGTTAAAAGAACTTTCTTCATTCGCATCGCCATTGTCTCAAGGACAAGTCGACAAGCTAAAACAGCTCACTTCTGAATTATCTGCGGTGCAATTAGCTTGGGTAAGTGGCTATTTGGCAGCATCTTCAAACCAAGGGCTGGTATCGGCAGAACCTGAGGCCAGTGCTGCGCAAACCGTGACCATTTTATTTGGTAGTCAAACCGGTAACGGTCAAGGTATCGCTAAAGAGTTAGCTGCTAAGGCATCCGCTAAAGGTTTTGCGGTTAATTTAAGCTCAATGGCTGATTACAATGTGCGTCAGCTAAAGCAAGAAACCATTTTGATTGCGGTGGTCAGTACCCATGGCGAGGGTGAAGCGCCAGATGATGCTATTGAATTACATAAGTTCCTTGCTTCAAAAAGAGTGCCTAAGTTAGATCAACTTAACTTTTCAATTTTGGCCTTAGGTGATTCAAGCTATGAGTTTTATTGCCAAACAGGCAAAGACTTTAGCGAACGCTTATCTGCTTTAGGGGCAAAAGAATTATTGCCTCTTGTTGAGTGTGATGTTGATTACGAAGAAGCTTCAGAGCAATGGCTTGAGTCGGTAATAACAGCGGTTGAGCCATTAGTTGAAACTAGCAGTGCTAGTGTGGTGTCAATTGATACAGCCAAGTCTGCGGGTGAAAGCGAATTTACCAAGCAAAATTCTTATGAAGCAGAAGTGTTATTAAGTCAAAAGCTCACCGGTCGTGATTCAGATCGTGATGTTCGCCATGTAGAAATCGATTTAGGCGAATCAGGTATTAATTATCAAGTGGGTGATGCCTTAGGTATTTGGTTTACCAATAACGAGGCTTTAGTCACTGAAGTGATAAGCGGTCTAGCATTAGACGGCGCAGCTGAAGTTGTTGTGAGTAAAAATACCTTATCACTACAACAGGCACTAACAGATAAAAAAGAGCTAACCCAACTTTACCCAGGTCTTGTGACGGCATGGGCAGAGCTTGCGGGGAATGCAGAGCTTAGCGCGATTGCTGCAGATAAAGAGCAAACTCGCCAGTTTGTATTAGGTCATCAATTAGCGGACTTAATCAGTTTGTATCCAGTAAAAATCGATGCTGCAACCTTAGTGAGTTTATTACGCCCATTAACACCGCGTTTGTATTCCATTGCTTCTAGCCAAGCAGAAGTTGAAAACGAAGTGCATTTAACCGTGGCACTGGTTGAAGATGAACGTGCAGGTCAAGCGCGTTTTGGCGGCGCTTCGCACTTCTTAGCTTCAGCCGAAGAAGGTCAGCAAGTTAAGGTGTACGTTGAACCCAATAAGCATTTCCGTTTGCCAGAAAATAGCGATACTCCAGTGATCATGGTTGGCCCAGGCACGGGTGTAGCGCCATTTAGAGCCTTTATGCAACAACGCGCTGCCGACGGCGTTAACAGCGATAGCTGGTTATTTTTCGGTAATCCGCATTTCGAGCAAGACTTCTTATACCAAGTTGAGTGGCAACAGTACCTAAAAGCGGGCGATTTATCGCACTTAGATGTGGCTTTCTCACGTGATCAACAACATAAAATTTATGTGCAGCATCGTATTGCTGAGCAAGGTGAAGCGATTTGGGCATGGCTACAAAATGGCGCGCATTTCTATATCTGTGGCGATGCAGAGCGTATGGCAAAAGATGTCCATCAAGCCTTATTAGATGTAGCGGTTAAGTATGGCGGTTTAGATGCACAAGGCGCTGAGGAGTACCTTGAAGAGCTGCGCAGTGCGAAACGTTATCAAAAAGACGTTTACTAAATACAGACTGAATGAGTTCGAAATAAGCATAACGAAAATAATATTCACGCTGGTGATGTGATATCCCCAGCGTCATAAAAGCATTGATAGAGGCCACAGGATGAGTGAGCAAAAGTTAGCAGTAAATGAATATTTAAAAACCGACAGTGATTACCTGCGCGGCACCATTAAAGAAGGCTTAGATACCCAAGTTACCGGTTCGTTTAGCGATGGTGATCAGCAGTTGATCAAATTCCACGGCTTTTATCAACAAGACGATCGTGATTTGCGTATCGAGCGCAAAGAGCAAAAACTTGAGCCGCTATACAGCTTCATGTTGCGTGCCCGTGTGCCTGGTGGCATTTGTAGTCCTGAGCAATGGTTAGATGTGGATAAAATCTCATCAACGCTAACCACATCAAACAGTATTCGTTTGACCACCCGTCAAACCTTTCAATACCACGGTATTCCAAAGCGTAATTTAAAAACGCTGATCCAAGGCCTTGATCGAGCGGCGTTAGATTCTATTGCGGCCTGTGGAGACGTTAACCGCAACGTAATGTGTAACCCAAACCCAATCGAGTCGAAGTTACATCAACAGGCTTACGCGGTGGCCAAAGAGTTATCAGATCATTTGCTGCCTCATACCCATGCCTATGCTGAAATTTGGTTAGATAAAGAAAAGCTGCTTGATACCGAAACTAACGAGCCTGTGTACGGTAAAACCTACTTGCCACGTAAGTTTAAAATGGCCGTAGCTGTGCCACCTGACAATGATGTGGATGTATACACCAATGATTTAGGCTTTATTGCAGTGGCAGAGGCCGGTGAATTAGTTGGCTTCAACTTAGTTGCTGGTGGCGGTATGGGCTCAACCCATGGTGAGGTGGAGACTTTCCCGCGTCTAGCGGATGATTTTGGCTTTATTAAAACTGACGATGTGATTAAATTCGCTGAAGCGGTCATGACAGTACAGCGTGACTGGGGTAACCGCGTTAATCGTAAGCGTTCACGCTTAAAGTACACCATTGTTGATCATGGGGTTGCAGAGTTTAAAGCGGAAGTTGAAAAGCGTGCCGGGGTGAGTTTTGAGCCTAAACGTGAGGTGGTAATTGGCGATCGTGGCGACCGTTATGGCTGGGTAAAAGGCTTAGATAACAACTGGCATCTAACCTTATTTATTGAAAGTGGCCGCATTAAAGATGAACCCGGTCAAACGCTGCAAACAGGTTTAAGAGAAATCGCTAAAATCCATAAAGGTGATTTTAGAATGACCTCTAATCAGAACATGATTATTGCTGGGGTTGCTGAGCAAGATAAAGCGGCAATAGAAGATTTAGCCCGCAAACATGGATTTTTTGGCAAGGTTATCAGTCAAACCCGTGGTCATTCAATTGCCTGCGTGGCGCTGCCTACCTGTCCATTAGCCATGGCCGAAGCAGAAAGATATTTCCCCGAGTTTATTGACCATATTGATGCGCTGCAAGCTAAGCACGGTATTAGTGAGCAAGCTATTGTGGTGAGAATGACAGGTTGCCCTAATGGCTGTGCGAGACCGTTTGCGGCCGAAATTGGCTTAGTAGGTAAAGCGCCAGGCCGTTATAACTTGTATTTAGGTGCAAGCTTTGAAGGCACACGACTTAATAAGATGTACAAAGAGAATATTCAAGAAGCTGAAATTTTAGCTGAGTTAGACAGAATATTCGGATTGTATGTACTAGAACGTGATGCGGGTGAAACCTTCGGTAACTTTACAGTTCGTTTTGGCATTATCAAAGCAGTGAACGATGCAGCTGTAGATTTTCATGGCTAATGCGTTAGCTACAGAGGTTAACACGATGATTAATCACAATGAGTTGCAAGCACTATTAACTGCTCCGAAGTCAGAGCAAAAAATAGTGCTAGAAAAAGTGAATCGCTTTTTAGCCGATTTAACCGCGCAAGAGCGAGTCACTTGGGGATTAGCTTTTTTGCCTGGCGAACATGCTTTATCGTCAAGTTTTGGTATTCAAGCTGCCGTTATGTTGCATATGGTAAGCCAAGCGCAGACAGATATTCCGGTCATTTTAACTGACACCGGATACTTGTTTGCAGAAACCTATCAATTTATTGATGAGCTAACCCAAAGACTGGATTTAAACCTACAGGTATTTCGCGCACAGCAGTCATCAGCATGGCAAGAGGCGCGTTACGGTAAGCTTTGGGAACAAGATCTTGAAGGGTTAGAAAAGTATAATCGCATTAATAAAGTGGAACCTATGCAACGTGCTTTGGCTGAGCTGAATGTCGGCACTTGGTTTGCCGGGCTGCGTCGCTCACAAGCCAGTAGCCGTGAAGCACTGCCGATTCTTGCAATACATGGTGATAAATATAAGTTGCTGCCCATTATTGAATG
This sequence comes from Shewanella sp. UCD-KL21, assembly GCF_001957135.1. Classification (GTDB taxonomy): domain Bacteria; phylum Pseudomonadota; class Gammaproteobacteria; order Enterobacterales; family Shewanellaceae; genus Shewanella. Next base: position 69,784 of record NZ_MPHK01000011.1, read on the forward strand.
GAGCAACAAAGATGTGCATGAGTATTTAACTGAACATGAACTCCCTTACCACCCGCTGTGGGAAAAGGGATATGTTTCAGTTGGTGACACTCATTCAAGTAAGCCGCTTGAATTAGGGATGAGCGAAGAAGAAACCCGATTCAATGGTTTGAAGCGTGAATGTGGATTACATTACGAAATTTAGCCAATTGCAGGTTAGTCATTTGGTTATAAAAATATCAGTCCAATGAGGCTGATATTTTTTTGAGTTTAATATTTTTTGGGACTCAATAAAAGAGTCAATAGGGATGTTGAACGCAACATATGGGTCGCTAAGGTTAATATTTACTGCTAATGCGAGCGCTTATTATTAATCGCTAGCATTGCTTTCGACCAAAGTATTAAAACCAATGACTGATATTTACCTCTGTTGCTTTATATCGTGATATTTAGCCAAAAACAATTAGGCATTTGTTAATTCTATAGTCTAGATTAAGAAGTTCCCGTAGATGGTTTTGTCGACACTTTAGGCATGTTTTTGCACGCCACGTACCTCCAAAGCCTCGCTCGTAAAACGAGTGTGTAGTGATTGGCTTGCTAGCGTAAGCATAATCTTTTGGTTGTCTCGGTTGGTCTTAATTGTGGCCAACCGAGCAACCTTCCCCTGTAATACATCATCTGCTTTTATATCCTCATAACCGTTTTTTTAATACAGCCCTTGATGATTAATATTTGTTTAGTTCCAGTGCTTTGTCATTCATCGATATGATTTGAAGATAAAAAGTGTGCTAAATTATTGCCATGCTTAACCTATTTGAGTTATTGGCATTAACTAAGCATTTACTCTCAAGGAAGAGTGACTTGTTATTACTTACATGTGAATTATGGAGCACAAAATAATGAAAAAACTGGCTATCGCTGTTGCAATTGCCGCTGCTGGTGCAGGCGCATACATGCTATCGAATAACGATGGTGCAACCACTACAGATAACGACATGCTAGCGTATATTCCCGCTGATACTTTATTTTTTTCAGGGCAACTTACCCCGTTTCCTTTAGAAGACTATTTGTATTCAATGCCTATGGGGCAAAATAGTATTGCCCAGCTAGAGCAGATTGAGCAAGCCGGTCCATATTCAAGTGCCCAAGAGGGATTTTTTGTCAGTTTATATAAAAGCTATTTAACTAGCCTTGAAAACCCTGAACTGTTTTTAGCAACCTTTGGTTTACCAGCTAAGATTGAGTCATATACCTACACTCTAGGGGCATTGCCAGTCTTTAAAGTGCAAGTCACTGATGAACAAGCTATTTGGAAAGTATTGGATAAAGCGTCTGAAGAAAGCGGTTTAGCCCATAAAACTGAAACCATTGAAGGCTTAGAATACCGCGCTTATTCACTGGTTGATGACGATGAATCGATTGATTTAGTTGTTGCCCAGCAAGATGGCTGGTTAACAGTAACCTTAAATACCTCATTCAATAAGCCAGAATTATTAGCAACAGCGCTGGGGTTAACTAAAGTTGATAATCCAATTAGTGACAGTGGCATTATTGAAGATATTATTAAGACTCATGGTTTTTTGAACGACAGTATAAGCTTTATAAACCATGTGGAATTAGTGAAAGGATTAACCTCATCTAATGGCAATATGCTGGCTAAACAGTTAACTAAGTTGGGCGAGTTAGATGGCACTGGCAGTGATCCTTTTGCAGAGTTTAAAACGGCTGAGTGTCAAACAGAGCTTGATGCTATCGCTGCAAATTGGCCGCGCACGGTTATGGGCTTAAAAGCATTTAATGTCAGCCGTAAAGAAGCCCAGTTTGATGCTGAAATGGTAGTTGAGTCTAACAACCAAGTGATTTTAGGTGCATTTAATAAAATGCGCGGTTTTATTCCTAGTTTCACTAATAGCCTAACTGACAATGCTATGTCGATAGCACTGGGGCTTGATGCGGCGCAATTAGCACCTGCATTAACTGAAATTTGGCAAGATTTACAAACGCCGAGCTATCAGTGTGAAGCACTAGCGCAAATTCAATATGAAATTAGCGGTCAAAATCCGGCAATGCTAGGGATGATGACGGGCATGGCCAATGGGGTTAAAGGCATGAGTGCAACGATTGTTGATTTCTCTTTAACTGACGAAAATGGTGAGCCAGGCTTTAAGCACCTAGATGCACTGATTAGCTTATCGGCTGAAAACCCAGAAATGCTATTAAACATGATTAAGCCATTTGTGCCTCAGTTAGCCCAAGTTCAACTGGAGACCAATGGTGATCCTGTTGATGTGTCTTCATTGCTAATGCTGCCACCTTCAATGGGGGTAAGCGCTCAAATGGCCATTAAAGATCAGCACATTGTGATTTATAGTGGTGATAAAGGTGAGGATTTAGCTAATAAGCTGGCTAAAGAACCGCTGGTCGCTAATGGCTTAGCGAATATGTCGATTGATTATCAAAAAGTGCTGACGCCGGTATTCTCACTTATTGAAGAAAACGGTGAGCAAGTGCCTGAAGAGCTAGAAATGCTCAAAGATTACGATATGCGAATGCAGGTAAACTTTGATATTACCGATAAAGGCATTGTTATCTCAACACGTGGAGATAGCAAAGCTTACTAAGTTGCTAACAAGCTAGTCGGGTATTGAAAAAAAAAGGTGAACTGTATATAACTGCAGCTTCACCTTTTTTATTGTTGTTTTTATTGTTTTTTTTATTATTTATAATGGCTTGTTTTTACAGAATATCACCAATTGAAACCCCGATCCCAATACGCTGATTATGATGATTATAATCAATCATACTTTCACCATAGCCATTAAAGTACTGAGTATATAAGCGTAAATTGCCTAATATCGGATAGTTCCAAGTAAACTCTATTGAGCCTTTATTTGGGTTTTGTAAATTATTACGACCCATTAAGGTAAACATATGCTCATCAAGGCCATAGACGGCTGTTAACTCAAAGTTGCCCATATAGTCTTCAATATCAGGATTATCATCGCCTTCAGGTGAGTTTGGGGTTACTTTTTCATCTTCAGGAATACGCCACCACGCTTTAATGCCTTATGCAAAAGGGCCTCTATCAAATACCATGGTGCCGTAGATCCGATTCCAACTGCGTGAAAGTGAACCTGACTTGCCGTTAGATTGATGCACAGCCCCCACACCCCAAAACGAATTTGTTAACCCAGCCACTTGCCAATCATTATTAAACAGCATGAACATTTCCGGTTCATGGTTAGTTTCTCTAAAAGGTGAGGAAATCTCTTTATTGTAGACTTGCCAGTAAGATTGATTGGTATAAGCAAAATAGAGGTGTCCATTGTCGCCAAAAACGTTATACCACAGCGGAAATTTAAAACTTATCTGAAATTTTGCTTCAGCGTTATCAATGACTTCTTCAGTATTTTCATCTTTAGAAAGCGTTATATAAGGGTCAACATTTGGGTTGTCGTTATAAGTGTATGGCAATATATAATTGACTTTATGGGGGGTGATGACAAAGCGCTCTTCTGAGGTTTTAAGCTCATTTTTTACCCTTTTGTCAACGAGCGAGTCCTCGGCTAAAGCAAGTGGACTTAGCGTTATGCACATGGCTGCGCTAAACCATAATCTGATCCATGTTGGTATCATTAAAAGCTCCCTTTATTATATTTTTCTAGACTAACACTATGGTTACAAATGAAAAGCGCTGATCATTTTTAGCTTGAGCTTTACAGCAGTCGCTTGATCTTTATTTTTCGAAGGCTATTTGATGACATTTAATAGGCTTCATATAACCAAATGGAATAAAAGCTAAGTAATATCTATTATATATGGAATATATAAAGGGCTATATTTGATGCTAAGTAAACACTGTGGGGTTTTGGGAAATGGAATTGGTTTCAATACCGGGTCAAGAGGCCAAAGGTAAAGTATGGATAGTCGGTGCAGGGCCTGGGGATGTTGAGCTTCTCACTCTCAAAGCTTATCGCGTGTTAAAGCAAGCTGATGCCGTCCTGTACGATGCCCTTGTTAGCCAAGACATCTTAGATTTAATCCCACAAAGTGCAGAAAAAATTGCTGTTGGTAAACGTGCTGGCAAGCATAGCGCCGGCCAAGATGAAATTAATCAGTTACTGGTGACTAAAGCTTATACCCGCAAAAACGTCGTCCGCCTTAAAGGTGGTGACCCGTTTATATTTGGCCGTGGTGGCGAAGAGCTGCAAACCTTAGCCGAAACAGGGGTTGCTTTTGAGGTTGTCCCAGGTATTACTGCTGCCAGTGGCACCGCTGCTTATGCTGGCATTCCATTAACCCACCGAGATTTTTCTCAAGGGGTCACGTTTATTACGGGTCATTGCCAATTACAAAGTCGGCCGATGGACTGGCAAGGTTATGCAAATCCCAATAATACCCTAGTGGTTTATATGGGCATTTTGAACGCAGAGATTATCCGTGATGGACTTATGAGTAGTGGCCGTGATGGTGATACGCCTGTGGCTATTGTTTCTAAGGCGACGACCTCATCACAACAACGTTTTATCGGTAAGTTAAGTGAGTTATCGCAGCTGGCTGCAGATCCTGCTTTGCAAATGCCGGCATTGATGATTATCGGTGAGGTGGTGTCATTAGCTGACAGCCTCAACTGGTTTAATCCTGAAGAGTACTCAGCTGCACAAATTCAGTCTCAAGTGAGTGTGTAACGGATTTTATCTTAAGCTATATTTACCGATACTTTTTGATCGCATGAACTTAAGTGGTCAAGACGACAGTCTTGGCCATTTTTAATGTTGAGCTATTCAGGCCTGCTATTAATATTTTCCCTTCATACTTGCCCTCATATTTACATTTTTATCGCTTCAAGCTAATTCTTATCTCAGTGCTCAGCTTACAAATTTTGATTTTTGTAATTCTCATACAGCTTTTATTGAGATTAGTGTGAACTGTGTCTATGTTAAACTGTGATACATGGGTTAGTTACGCATTAGGTAGCGTTTTTGATACTGATTTTTGTGCTTTACTTCCTGTTTTGAAATTGAATATCGGTCTCAGTTCAAACTTTTGGCCGAATTTAGTCGTTGTTAGTATATTTGTTTCACAATTTATTCAAAAGGTGTGACCTCAATAGCGGATTTAGGTCACAAATCTATTTATTATGTGGTATCTGAATTTTAAAGGTTACAAGTAATGGCTGGATCCTCAAATCAGGTTATAACAATTAAACGGGGCCTCGATGTGCCTATAGCGGGTGAGCCGCAACAAATAATCGACGTCACAGCAAAGCCAACCAGAGTTGCCATATTAGGCGAAGAGTATGTTGGTTTAAAGCCGACTATGTTGGTTGAAGAAGGCGATATCGTTAAAAAAGGCCAAGCGCTTTTTCAAGATAAAAAGATTGCCGGAGTGACCTTTACTGCACCAGCGAGTGGCGAAGTTATTGCCATTAATCGCGGTGAAAAACGGGTGCTATTATCGGTAGTTATCCGTTGTAAAGGCGATGATGCAATAAGTTTTGCAACCAGTGATGATGTCTTGGCATTATCCCGCGAAGCGGTGCAAACCAATCTGGTTAACAGTGGTTTATGGACCGCGTTAAGAACCCGTCCTTTCTCAAAAATTCCTGCGTTAGATACTAGGCCATCGGCAATCTTTGTTACCGCCATGGACAGTAATCCGTTAGCTGCAGATCCGCGAGTTATTATCGCTGAGCAGCCACAAGCATTTACAGTGGGGATGCAGGCATTAACCCGTTTAACCGATGGCAAAGTGATGCTGTGTCATGATCAAGGTGAGGCGTTACCTGGCCATGATTTAGCTCAAGTTGAGTCATATCAATTTGGCGGTGTTCATCCAGCTGGGCTGGTAGGTACTCATATTCACCTGCTGCATCCAGTGAGTGTTGAGCGGGTAGTTTGGCATATTGGCTATCAAGATGTGATTGCCTTTGGCAAGCTGTTTCAAACCGGTGAGCTATTTAGTGAACGAGTGGTGTCATTTGCAGGGCCCAATGTGTTAAAGCCAAGGTTACTGCGCACCCAATTAGGGGCCGACTTGGGTGAGCTAGTTGAAAATGAAATTGAAGATATTCACTCTCGGGTAGTATCGGGCTCAGTGCTTTGTGGCCATACCGCAGTTGGGGTTTATAACTACTTAGGTCGTTATCATAATCAAGTTTGTGTACTGACAGAAAACGCCCGTCACGAGTTATTACCTTGGGTGCGCCGCAATAAAGAAAAGTTCTCACTCACTGGCATCATGATGTCAGGCTTTAGCCGTACCAAAAAACTGTTTGATTTTACCACCCATGCTGGTGGCTCTCCTCGTGCGATGATGGCCTTTGGCCAGCTTGCTCGGGTGATGCCTTTGGATATTTTACCGACCTTGTTGGTGAGAGATCTGGTGGTGCGAGATACCGATGAAGCGCAGCTATTAGGCGCTTTAGAATTAGACGAAGAAGATCTAGCACTTTGTACCTTTGTTTGTCCCGGAAAGTATGACTTTGGTAAAGAGTTACGTGCTTGCCTAGATATCATCGAGAGGGAAGGTTAATGAGTCAGCAACAAAAGAAACCGGGTCATCAGGATCGTTATTACGCTCATGGCGACTCGATGAAAAGTTACTTGCGGTCATTATGGATAGCCCGTGGTCGTAGTACCAAAGGTAAAGTCCATGTCCGTGATGCGATTGATGTAAAACGTACCATGCATATTGTGGGTATGTGCTTATTACCCGCCATCTTTTTTGGGATGTATAACTTAGGCTTGCAAGCCCAAATTGCCATCATGGCTGGGGCAACTCAACCTGAGAGCTGGCAGTCAGGCTTGTTTTCAATGTTATTTGGCCAATTAACTGAGCAATCAAGTTTTGTCAGCTTAATGGCTTATGGCGCCAGTTATTATGTGCCAATCTACCTGATGACCTTGTTTGTCTGTTTAGTTTGGGAAGTGGTTTTTGCCAAAGTGCGGCGCCAAGAGTTACATGAAGGCTTCTTCATTACCGCATTGCTGTTTTCTATCATAGTGCCAGTATCGACACCCTTATGGATTATTGCTGTAGGCGTGAGTTTTGGGGTTATTGTTGCCAAAGAAATGTTTGGCGGCATGGGTTATAACTTTTTAAACCCAGCGTTAGCGGGTTACGCCTTTATCTATTTTGCCTATCCGACCGAAGTAGCGGCTCTTAGCCAGTTTGTGGCTGCTGATGGTTTCTCAGGTGCTACCATCTTAACCCAAGCCGCTGCCAGTCGCGCGAATATGTTTGCCGATGTCAGCTGGATTAGCGCCTTATCAGATCCAGCTTGGATGGATGCATTTTTAGGCTTCACTCCAGGCTCTATTGGTGAAACCAGCACATTAGCTATTTTGATTGGTGGCGGCGTTATGTTGCTCACCAGAGTGGCAGATTGGCGAGTGGTTGCCGGTGTCATGCTTGGTATGGTGGCTACCGCTATCTTGTTTAATCTGGTTGGTCTGGAAAAAAGCTCTATGGCTGCTATGCCGTGGACATGGCATTTAGTCACCGGTGGTTTTGCTCTGGGGATGATGTTTATGGCAACCGATCCGGTAACCGCCTCTTATACCCGCAATGCTAAGTATGCCTACGGTGCATTAATTGGTTTTATGACCATACTCATTCGAGTGCTGAATGTGAAGTTACCCGAAGGGATCATGTTGGCGATTTTATTCGCTAATTTATGGGCGCCATTATTCGATTATCTGGTGGCTCGCGCCAACATTAAACGGAGACTAAAACGTCATGGCCTATAAGAAAGATAGCATAGCAGGCACGATGATTTTTATCATCAGCCTCAGTTTAGTCTGTTCGTTTATGATCACCGGTACCGCTGAAATTCTCAAAGAACGTAAGCTGGTTAAAAAGCGTGATGAAGTGCAGCAGTTTGTATTACGGGCCGCTAATATTGATATCAGCGGCGGCGACTTTAGGGAATTATTTGAACAAAGAGTAAGCCCTAAAATGGTAAATCTAGACTCGGGTGAGTTTGTTGAACATGCCAATCTACTTGATTTTGATGAGCGTATGGCAGCGATAAACCCTGATACATCATCAAAACCTAAAAAAGATACCGCCAAAATTAAAAGCCGTGCAGATAATATCCGCGTATTTGAAGTCTTTGATACTAATGGCAAATTATCCAGCGTGGTGATGCCCATTTATGGTAAAGGGCTGTGGTCGATGATTTATGGTTATTTGGCCGTTAAGCCAGATTTAAATACCGTTGAGAATATTATTTTCTACGAACATGGCGAAACCCCAGGTATTGCTGATTTTGTAACAGATCCCCAGTGGACTGACTTATGGAAAGGCAAACAGCTATTTGATGATAAAGGCAAAATTTCAATCAAGGTTATCAAAGGCGGCGCTAAAGCAGGTGATATTCACGGTGTTGATGGCGTTAGTGGCGCAACCCGAACGGGTATGGGCATTCAACGTGCGGTTGAATTTTGGTTTGGTGTAGAAGGTTATCAAACCTTTCTTAACCAGTTTGCCACTACGGAGGCGAAATAATGAGTACGACTATCTCAACTAAACAAATTCTGACCTCACCGATTTTTGCCAATAACCCAGTGGCGATGCAAGTGCTAGGGGTCTGTTCTGCATTGGCTGTCAGTAATTCAATGCAAACCGCATTGGTGATGACACTGGCGGTGACCTTTGTTTTAGTGTGTTCCAATGTGATCATTTCGAGCATTCGTAATTTTATCCCTAGCAGCGTGCGTATTATTGCGCAAATGACGGTCATTGCCTCCTTGGTAATTATCGTTGATATGGTGTTGCAGGATGTGGCTTATGAGCTTTCAAAGCAGTTATCTGTATTTGTCAGTTTGATTATTACCAACTGTATCATCATGGGTCGCGCAGAAGCATTTGCGATGAAATACCCGCCGCATTTGGCATTTGTTGATGCGTTAGGTAATGCCATGGGCTACGGGGTGATTTTATTAAGTGTCGCCTTTGTGCGTGAGCTACTAGGACGCGGAACCTTATTTGGCAAAGAGATATTTACGACTATCGAAAACGGTGGTTGGTATCTTGCCAATGAAATGTTCACCTTGCCACCAAGCGCATTCTTTTTGATCGGCGTGATGATTTGGGCGATCAATGTTGTGCAGCGTAAGAGAGGATAATGGCAATGGAACACTATATTAATTTATTTATTCAAGCGGCCTTTATCGACAATATGGCACTGTCTTTTTTCTTAGGCATGTGTACCTTCCTTGCGGTATCTAAAAAGGTCTCAACCTCCTTTGGGCTAGGTATTGCGGTGATTGTGGTGATGGTATTAGCTGTACCGGTAAACCAGCTGATTTACGTGAATATCCTTGCGCCTGGTGCACTGGCATGGGCGGGCTTCCCTGAGCTTAACTTAAGCTACTTACAGTTAATTACCTTTATTGGGGTGATTGCCGCATTAGTGCAGATTTTGGAGATGTTTTTAGAAAGATACATTCCAACTTTGTATCAATCTTTAGGTATTTTCTTACCGCTATTAACGGTGAACTGCGCCATTTTTGCTGGAGTTATTTTCATGGCTAACCGTGACTATAACTTAGGCGAATCTGTGGTGTTTGCAGCAGGTAGTGCAGTGGGCTGGGCGATGGCCATTGTCTTACTCGCAGGGCTGCGTGAACGGATGAAATTTCATGCTATCCCACTAGGGCTGCAAGGAATTGGCATTACCTTTATTACTACAGGTTTAATGGCATTAGGTTTTATGTCATTTGCTGGCATCACTTTGTAAGGCGTGAAAATGCAAACAAATTTGAATTCGCTTATAGATGACTCACTCATGCTTGAATCACGGGTTTTAGTAAAACTGAGCCATGAGACTGCTTGTTATCAGCAACTGTTGAGAAGGTGCATTTAATGGAAATGGCAATTGGCATAGGCATGTTTACCATAGTGGTAAGTTTGCTGGTAATGATAATTTTATTCGCCAAAAGCAAATTGGTGGGTACGGGTGATGTCACCATCGGCATTAATGGTGATGCAGACAAAAGTGTGTGCACACCTGCTGGTGATAAACTGCTTGGCGCACTGGCGAGCAACAGTATTTTTATTCCATCGGCCTGTGGCGGTGGCGGCACCTGTGGCCAATGTCGGGTCACAGTGAAATCTGGTGGCGGTGATATCTTAGCCACAGAGCTTGACCACATCACCAAAAAAGAAGCCAAAGAAGGCTGCCGGTTAGCGTGTCAGGTTGCGGTGCGCACCGACATGGAACTGGAAGTGGATGAAGAGATCTTTGGGGTTAAAAAGTGGCAATGTGAGGTAGTTTCTAATGACAACCAAGCGACCTTTATTAAAGAGCTGCTACTGAAAGTCCCTGAAGGGGAAGATGTTCATTTCAAAGCCGGTGGTTATATTCAAATTGAAGCCCCGGCCCATGAGGTGAAATACGCTGACTTTGATATTCCAGAACAGTATCGTGATGACTGGGATAAGTACGACTTATTTAGCCTAGTTTCAACCGTGGATGAAGAAGTATTACGTGCTTATTCAATGGCGAACTACCCTGATGAAAAAGGCACCATCATGCTGAATGTGCGTATTGCTACGCCGCCAAGCAACGATTTAGCCCCAGGGAAAATGTCGTCGTATATCTTTAATTTAAAGGCTGGCGACAAGGTAACTATTTCTGGGCCCTTCGGTGAGTTTTTTGTCAAAGAAACAGACGCTGAAATGGTGTTTGTTGGCGGTGGCGCAGGTATGGCGCCGATGCGTTCGCATATTTTTGATCAACTTAAGAGTAAGCAAACGAAACGTAAAATGTCATTTTGGTATGGGGCGCGTTCAGCGCGAGAGATTTTTTACCAAGATGATTTTGATACCTTAGCCGCTGAAAATGACAACTTTGAATGGCATGTGGCCTTGTCAGAGCCTTTAGCTGAAGATAACTGGACCGGTTATACCGGCTTTATTCATACGGTATTATTAGAAAACTATCTTAAGAATCATAAAGCGCCAGAAGATTGTGAGTTCTACATGTGTGGCCCTCCAATCATGAACTCTTCAGTGATCACCATGCTAGAAAGTTTAGGTGTTGAAGAAGAGAACATACTGTTAGATGACTTTGGTGGCTAATGTTTAGTTACCTAGCTTCTAAAGCTAGCTAACAGTTAGCATTTCCAAACAAAAAAGCTGAAACCTAGGTTTCAGCTTTTTTTGTCTAAAATTTGTCGAGCCTAGAGTTTGTCGAGCTTAAAATCTTGATGTTTACCTTGCAAGCGAAGCTCAAAGGAATTATCAATTATGCGTCTTTTCGACTGAAACTCTCTGTTGGCGAGCAAAGATATTTGAAGTGGCTAACTAAAACTGGCCACTACATTAGAGCTTATCTAGCTTATTTTTGGACAGAGACGAGTTTGTAAAGCTTTGCTAAGCGAATAGTTATGTGCAACAGACACTGAATCTATGGGCCTCTCGTATTTTATTTTCTGGGTATTTACTATTAAAATAATCAATTATCCATATTTGCTTTGCACGAATAGAAGGATTTTCACTAAGTTTCTCTGGTAAAATCTTCTCTAAAACTTTTTGGTTATCAGCGGCTGTTTCCCCATTTAGATAACCAAGAAAAAATAAGCCATCACTTTCTTCCAAAAGTAATTGGTCATTCACATTAGCTGTACTTCCAAAAACCAGTTCAATAAGAGCTTTCGAGATTACAACTCTTGGATTTAAAGCCAGTTTAGATTCAATATTATAAGCATCAATCAAGCCGTGGCTAAATAAAAAATCTTCAGTAGAGAAGTGTTTACCATAAGAAACACCTCCACGACAAAGTATGCCTGAACACAATAAATCATATTGATAACTAGAAATAATCTGGCATATCGAACTAAAATTATCGACGCTATATGGTACAGAAAGAACTACAGAATCAGAAAATTGAGTTAAAGTCATACCTGGTAAACGAGCAGATATTTCTTTTGTTTTTTTATGAATATCATAAAGCTTAGAAATATATTTTTGCTCGCCTTCTGGCTTTTCACAGTCATGTGAAACCATTGAGCTAAAACCGAGTAAATCAATAAAAGCAACTATGTGTGTTTTTAAATCTAAGCTCATTAATCTAATTCCAAAAGACGAGTTTCTAATTGAGAAATACACTCTTTATAATCAGCCATACGTGCAACGGCACCAGTCCAAGCGGCACCAGTCCACGCTCTATTGTTTGGATCCATAACCCTGGTGTCATCCTGACTTAGATCAAACATAGGTTTACCATGCTCTTGCATTATTGGAGCAAGACCTTCAAAGTCTCTAATTTTTGATACTACAATATTGTCTCCTGTTAAACCGGATGTAAGATCATAATCTTCACTGTTAAACTTGGAAATTACAGGGTACAGAGAGTGCTCTACTTTTCGGGGAATTCGCTCCATCCACATAAGATATGTAGGCTTGGGTTGCCCCCCCCTTATTTTGAAGCTTTGTAATATCACGCCCAAAAACTTAGGTAATCCATGTTGGACTGGCAGCCCAATTTCTTGGAAATCATCTCTTATTTGTTGGTGATCTTTAATCCACTTACCTATTATCGTAGATAAAGTCCCAATCGCTTGAACATTAAATCGATCAGGGCACGTTGGTACAAAGTAAGCATCACAAGCTAAGAAACATGCTCGAGTTAATGCTCCAGAGCTAGGACCTACATCAATTAGAATATAATCAATATCATTTGCATCCCCAAACCTTCTTAATAGATCCGCTATAGCGACATAAGTTCTCTTTTCATGCGTTTTATTTGAAAAGCGCTGAATATGCGACTCTGCTAAAGAGTCCTCTATAGAACTTAAGTTAACATCACCTTTCATTAAGATAAGGTTTTCATCGATATCTATAGTTTCAACTGATTCTAGAGGTATTTCAGCTACTTCACCTTCAATTCTTGGTTTTAGTAATTCTAGTAAGCTCGTACCTTGAATCTCTTTTTCTTGATGAGTCTCTAATTCCAATTCATCTAAGCGTGCTATCTGCGGAGAAAGCATTAATTCCGTTAGATTACATTGAGGGTCAGCATCAACAGCAAGTATTTTTTTACCATTGGTTGAAAGTAACTTAGCAAGATTAAAACACGTAGTTGTTTTGGATACGCCACCTTTGTGATTATACAAAGTAATTATTTTTGTCATTTTTATTCCTTAATAATGCATTCGACATGCGCATAACAGCTTACTATCCAGCGCCTCGGATAAATCCCTGCCTTTATTTAATTTATAATAAAATTAGTTGGGTCAAAGTAGTTGGGTCAGAGTAAACTTTAAAGTGGAAGTTGATTGACGAATCATTATGAAATGGCTTCTTCTTCCCTAAATGGCGTGCTCGATGATTGTGTTCGAGGCTACCTAACTTTGTCCTTAAGTGGTTATACTTTAATATAACTTATGCTCTTAGTTCAATGTTTTACTTAGTTGTTGTTGGCTAGCTTATCTAAGTTCATTACTTCAATATAACCAATTGCCTGCCGCAGGTGCTGTATAGGACATACGAATGTCGCGATCACATGGATGTGAAAGAGCGACCTTATGTGCAGATACAGCTGCGAGACGCCGCATTCTTTATATAAATCAAAAGGTCCATGTAGACTCTGCCAAAACAAATAACATCCATGTTAAAAGGCCAGTTCGGCATCCATGCCTCTCGCTCAGAGCGTTTCACTCTGTAAAACTTTGCCATGTTTTGGAAGCTCGCTGCTGCATCTACACTGGGATTATTGCTTCTTCGATTAGACTGTATTCGTGCCAAATAAAAGATTAAAAAGATATAAAGATAAAAATCCAAAAGACTCAATTTGAATTGAGGACGTTGAAGAAAATAGCGTGATGCTCACATGGATGTGAGCATAGCTTTCGAGGTGCATGGATGCACCATCGGAAGCGTTAGCATTTTCGAATAAGTCTGAAGCAGTCAACAAACGAAGTCAGAAGCTGGATCGATCCCCATCGAAAACTATGCGCTTTTCAGCATTTTTCGGCGGGGCGCTGAGGGTTTGTTAAGGGGGACAAGCGCTTTCCCCCTTGACTCTGGTGTGGGCGAAGCGCCACGATGTTAATCCAAACGGAGTTTGGAAATAAAGGATGTAGGTCTAAACCAACACTTGTTTAAGCACTCTTTGCCAGTTACCACCTAAAAAGCGGTCTCTATCGCTGGACTTATAGCGTGCTTTAGCTAGTGCATCATCGATGCGGCTCATTCTGTCGATATGGTTAAATTCTGGGATAACCACATGCTCTGGGGTATGGTCAAAGCCTAAGACATTTTTATCCGCAAGACTTTGCCACCAACCCAGGTATTGTTTTACCCCTTCAGCGTTATTGTTATTTAACGCCAGTAAGTTTTCTTGGCCCCGCAGCGGAAAGTCATTGGCAATGGCCACCGCATCCATACCGCCCAGTCTAGCGACTCTATCAAGTTGGCGAATATAATCATCAATACTCGGCACTGGCTTATTGGTGAGCCAAAAGCTCATCATGAAAATACCAAACACGCCACCTGTATCGGCAATGGCGCGGATCACTTCATCGGGTGAGCAGCGAGCATTATTGACGATGGAGCGCACAGCGCCATGGCTTTGCACTATGGGTTTAGTGGAGGCTTTAGCGGTATCCAGTGCGGTTTGCGGACTTGAGTGACTAACATCAATAAGAATATTACGACGGTTAAGCTCGGCGATTAATGCCTGACCATCAGCGGTTAGTGGCTTATTGAGGCTTTGAAAGCCATCATTGTCTAATGCGCCACCGGCAAAGCGGTTTCCGTAGTGGTGGGTTAGCTGCAGCACCCGTAACCCGTGTTGGTGAAATTCATTTAATTGTGGCCAAGGCTTGTCGCTGCTGTTAGCGATATCGGCATCGGCTTCAACACAGTCAGCGCCTTGGATTTGAAAGTAAACTGCGGTGCGCTGTTCATTTCGGGCTTTGGCAATGTCGGTACCTGTTAGCCCTTGCAATAACACTGATGGGTTATCATCGACCACTTTTTCAGCCTGCTTAATGCTTTCGATACAGGCTTTGTAGCTGCGTTTGTAATTGGTGGTGCCATCAGGCTGTGTAATGGGTTCAATGGCGGAGATATCGCAGATGTAAGCATCAAGTTTTGATGCGCGTACATCTGCTAGGTTTTCCGGTAGAAATGATAAACCATCAATATAGAGGCGCTTTTTGGGAGCGGCAAACACAGAAGAGCTATACAGCGGGCAAAGTAAGCTGGTTGCAGCAATTGCTTTTAGTAGGGTTCTTCTGTTTTGGTTACAAGCGCTTTCAGACATAGTTATTCCTTTTGACGCTCGTAATCATGATTGATTAATTTGCGGCGTATTGCTTAATAGCATTGGCGAGTGCGGTAAGCCCATTGGTACGTGATGGGCTTAATTGGCCACTGAGTCCTAATTGTTCAAAATACTCAGTTAAGTCAAATGCGTTAATGGCGGCACTGGTTTTTGTATGAGTGGCATATAACAGTATAGCAATTAGACCCTTAACTATACGTGAATCACTGTCGGCACAAAAAAAATGTTTGCCATCAATCGCTTTATGGTAAAGCCATGCTTGGCTTTCGCAGCCTTTGACTTGGGCTGACTCTAGCTTAAAGGCATCATCAAGTGGCGGTAGGGCTTTACCAACCAGCATAATTTGACGGTATTTATCTTGCCAGTTGCTTGCTGACTCAATCGCGCTGACAGCTTGAGCGACCTTATTATCTAGCGGTTTAAAACAGTGCTCTTGGGGTTGTGGTAATTGGTTAGTCATTTTCTCAATTTACTATCAGGTGGTGGAGAGTATATGCAGCTATAAAGCTAAGGTTAAAAAGCCAGCCTAAAAGATCAGACTAAAACATCCGGCTATTACTTAAAGCTAAAACTTAAAGCTATAACAGTAGCTCTTTGACATTGCCAAGCGCCGTGATAAACAGGTCAATGTCTTGCTTATTAGTATAGAGGCCAATGGATGCTCGGCAACAACCTTTAATGTTTAGCTGCTGCATTAATGGCATGGCGCAGTGGTGACCACAGCGAACGGCAATGCCTTGTTGATCAAGTAGTATCCCAACATCTTGATGATGCTCTTGTGCCAAGTTAAACGCAACCACGCCAATATTATGCGCCGTTGCCCCAATAAGGGTTATATCGCCTAAGTTTCTGAGTTCATCTTGCAAATAGCTCAGTAAGCTTTGCTCATGGGCCAGTAACTCAGCTTTTGGCAGTCCATTGATAAAACTAATGGCGGCGCCTAAACCGATAACCGCTGAAATCGCTGGGGTGCCGGCTTCTAATTTATTGGGCAGCTCCCCAAAGGTGGTAGCGTCAAAACTCACCGACTTTATCATTTCGCCGCCGGTGAGCAGCGGTTCAAGCTTATCGAGCTCAGCATAACGACCATATAAGATCCCAACGCCAGTGGGACCATACATTTTATGGCCTGAAAACACGTAAAAGTCGCAGTTAATTTGTTGTACATCGACATCGATATGGGCGATGGCCTGAGCGCCATCAACAAGGGTTAGTGCGCCTACTTGCTGGGCAAGCTCAACTAATTGGCTGACATCATTTACCGAGCCCAGCGCATTGGTTACATGGCTTATGGCCACGAGCTTAGGCTTTAAACTTAGCAGTGCTGAATAAGCGTTGATATCAATGGATAAATGCTCATTCAGTGGAATGGGTTTAATCACAGCGCCGGTATTTTTGGCCAATTGCTGCCATGGCACTAAGTTGGCGTGATGGGCGGCGCTATCAACTAAAATAATATCGTTAGCTTTAAGCTGTTTGCTTAAGCCTGCGGCGACCATGTTGATAGATTCAGTGGTGCCGTGAGTGAAGATAACTTCTTCAGTTCGGCTTGCATTAATAAATTGCTTAACTTGATTACGAACGTGTTCATAGCTGGCAGTGGCTCTGGCTGATAACTGATGGGCGGCGCGATGCACATTGGCATTATCATGCTGATAATAGTCCGTCATTGCCTCAATGACACAAACAGGCTTTTGGCTGGTGGCTGCCGTGTCTAAATAACACAATGGATTATCATCTAGCTGTTGATCCAATATTGGAAACTGAGATCGAATCGCTTGGTGATCAAAGGCGTTATTAATTAAAACGGTATCCACAGGCACTGTCATTGAAAGCTCGTTAAGTTAATGATGGGCTGCTGAAGTTATCGCTTCAGCATAAGAAAAGCGCTACGATCTTCATAGATTGTAGCGCTTATTGCAAGCATCAATATGCTGATTGGCAAAAGGTGTTATTAAACCCTGTTATTCACACTTGTTATGGGCAAGGTAAGCGATAAAGGTTAGACAGCTCGTTGATGCGGCCAATAAGCTCAGCGGATAAACTAACATCAAGGCTATCGATATTTTCTTTTAACTGTTCAAGATTGGTAGCGCCAATAATGTTTGAAGCGACAAAGCGTCTTGAATTAACAAAGGCGAGCGCCATTTGGGTTGGCGACAAACCAAACTCACGGGCTAAATCCACATAAGCTTGGGTGGCTTCAATGGCCATTGCGGTGCTGTTATAGCGAGCAAAGCGCTTAAATAGCGTTAATCTGGCGTTTTCTGGCCACTGATTCTTTTCATACTTACCTGTTAATGCGCCAAAAGCTAAAGGTGAGTAGGCCAGCAAGGGCAATTCTTCACGGTGGCTGATTTCAGACATGCCCACTTCAAAACTGCGGTTAAGTAAGTTGTAAGGGTTTTGCACACTGATAATACGCGGTAAGCCATGTTTTTCGGCTAATCGAAGGTACTGCATTAAGCCCCAAGGCGTTTCATTGGACACGCCGATATAGCGCACTTTACCTTGGCGAATGACTTCGGCTAATGCTTCTAAGGTTTCTAATATCGGTGTTTGGTGCTCATCATCCAGTTGATCATAAAGTAGCTCACCGAAGTAATTACAGTGTCTATCAGGCCAGTGCAGCTGATATAAATCAATGGTGTCAACTTGCAGTCGCTCTAATGATGCATCAACCGCTTGGTGGATGTTAACCCAATCTAAGGCCATGTTTGGTCTAACAAAATCACTTTTAGGGCCTGCAGCTGACACTTTTGATGCAATGATTAAATTATCGCGATTGCCTCTTTGTTTAAGGTAGTGACCAATAATGCGCTCGGTTTCACCTTGGGTGTCAGCACTGGGTGGCACAGGATACATTTCAGCGGTATCAATAAAGTTAATTCCGCGGCCAATGGCGTAATCCATTTGTGCAAAAGCTTGGGCTTGGGTATTTTGTTCGCCCCATGTCATGGTACCAAGACAAATCTTGCTAACATCAAGGCTAGAATGCGCTATGCGTTGATATTCCATTTAATTCTCCTATGGAAACGAGTTACTTTGAAGTTAACAACCTTTGCTGAGAAAACAAAGTAACTTATCACCATGGTGAATTTATTTGTTGAAAAATTCAGCATTCATAAACGGCGCCATCGCCAGAATAATCGCTTGGGTATAAATGCTTTCGCGGGTTGCTAAGCCGTGAGTCAGTAACCCAATTGCGCCGCCTTTTTGCTTAATGTTGTGGGTATTAAATAGTTTATCCATAACATGGCCGAGCTCTTCACCTTGCTCTAGTGCTTGGTAAACTTGAGCGGGTAATGGCAGTAGCGCACTGCGACCAACTGATAGTTGTTGGTTATGAATAATCGCCATATAAGCAAATGTTGCTGGGCCATGGTCAAAATTATCAACGCCACCTTCCATGGCGATAAAAAAGTCAGCCTCTTGGGCATTTGATTGATATTGCGACTGGCAAAACTGGGCGCGATTAATGGCCCCTTGTTTGGTTTCTGCATCTGTCATCGGTTGATCGGCCACTAACGAGGGCGCATGCATGCCGCTGCAATTAATTTTGCGATCAGGAAAATACTGACTGATGGCCAGTTTGGCAGCATTGATTTTTACCGGGTTATTTGAGCCGACAATAATGGTGAGTGGTGCTTGAGACATAAATTAAGTATCCAAGTTTTACTGATCTGTTGGTGATTTTGCTGCGTCATACGCTAAACTGATGCGCATTGAGTATCTTAAGCGATTTTATAGAGAAGTCATTATGGCGAAGAAGTTTTATGTGGTTTGGGCTGGGCGTGAAACCGGCATTTTTACCAGTTGGGATTATACCAAGAAGCAGGTGGATAAATTTCCCCAAGCAAAATACAAATCTTTCCCGACTGAGGCTGAGGCTAAAGCGGCTTTTAGCGCTAAAAGTAAAGCTGGCGCTGCCACTAAAACAACATCGAGCAGCAAAGCTAAAATGGATTTATCCAGTCATGAGGTGATGGTTTTTACTGATGGCGGCTGCGAGCCTAACCCAGGTAAAGCGGGATCAGGCATGGCGATTTACCGTGATGGTGCAGTCGCTGAGCTGTGGTTTGGTTTATATAATCCCAATGGCACCAATAATAGTGCTGAATTAAATGCCCTATATCAGGCGTTATTAGTGGCACAAAAGGCCATTAAGGCTAATCAAAGCGTTAAAATTCTTAGTGACTCTCAATATTCGATTAATTGCATCACCAATTGGGCTTATGGCTGGAAGTCAAAAGGCTGGAAGCGCAAGACTGCTGGTGATATTGCTAACCTTGAAGTGATTAAACAAGCACATGAACTTTATGATGCCATTAAAGATGATATGGAGATTGAGCACGTTGCCGCCCACGTGGGGATTGAAGGCAATGAATTGGCCGATCGCATGTCGATTTACGCCATTGATCAAAAACTGACTGAGTTTGTCAAATATGACAAGCCGCTGGATATAGCCGCCATTTTAAGTTTAAGAACGGGCTAGTGATCTCCTTATAGGCTATGTCACTGGAGTGAAGTCGAGTTTAGCGCTGTGAATAGCTAAATTCGACGTTTTGCTGAGTGGGTATTAACTCAGCTGTTAGTCGACTTGGTATTTCAAGCTAACTTTCTGTTCCAAGCGAACTTTCTGTTTCAAGCGAACCTTCTGTTTCAAGCTAACTTTCTGTTTCAAGATAACTTTCTGTTTCAAGCTAACCTTCTGTTTCAAGCTAACCTTCTCGTTTCCCCTTCGACAGTGACAAGGCGATTTTATCATCAAAAAATCTTGAATTACTTGATTGAAATACTCAAGTATTCACTAGATTATTAGTGTTTAAACCCCTTTGGCTTGTGACTTTGCAGTACATTCGCTGTTGGTCATTTGAATCTAATGTTGGCAATAAATTAATTGTTGTTAATGAAGCTGTATTAGTAACCAAGTTAATACTTGATCATGCGCACATTACGCCCTTCTTATTGCTGTGTGAGATCAAAAAAATGAGCTAGATCACTATTCTTAATTAAGAACACTGTATTCTCCGCGTCAAAATCAGTTACCTCTAAAGGTTATTTCATGCAAAGAGATACAATCAGTGCGCAGGATGTTGCTGTGGCAACCCAAGGTGAGCAAACTCAAGTTAAAGGCTGGAGTCGTCAAGATACTACGTGGATGCTAAGTTTATTTGGCACTGCAGTTGGTGCAGGCATTTTATTTTTACCTATTAATGCGGGTATGGGCGGTTTTTGGCCTTTAGTCATGATGGCCGTTATTATTGGTCCTATGACTTACCTTGCTCATCGCGGTTTATCTCGCTTTGTGTGTTCTTCTAAAAAACCAGGTAGTGATATTACTCAAGTGGTTGAAGAGCATTTTGGCGTAAACGCAGGTAAAGCGATTACTGTTTTATACTTCTTTGCTATTTTCCCTATTGTGCTTATTTACGGTGTTGGTATTACTAACACAGTTGATAGTTTCATTGTCCATCAGCTAGGTTTTGCTTCTCCTCCACGTGTTCTTTTATCTGCTTTATTGATCATTGGCATGATGTCAGTGATGGTTGCGGGTGAAAAGTTCATGTTGAAAGTGACGCAGTTTTTAGTCTACCCATTGGTCGCTATTCTGGCATTTATGTCATTTTATTTAATTCCCGATTGGAAAATGGATGCGCTACAAGTCGTGCCTTCAGCAGGTGAGTTTTTTGGTACTGTTTGGTTAACCATTCCGGTATTGATATTTGCTTTTAACCATTCTCCTGCTATTTCACAATTCTCAGTGTCACTTAAGCGTGAGCATGGCAACAATGCGGCTAAAAAAGCAGATGTAATTTTACGTAATACTTCAATGATGCTTGTGGGCTTCGTGATGCTGTTCGTATTCTCATGTGTTTTATCATTAAGCCCAGCGCAACTTGCTGAAGCTAAGAGTGAAAACTTAGCCATTCTGTCTTACTTAGCTAATGTGCATTCAAGTGGTTTTGTGAGCTACTTTGGTCCTATTATTGCGTTTATTGCGATTATTTCGTCTTTCTTTGGTCACTATTTAGGGGCAACTGAAGGCTTAAAAGGGATTATTACTAAGCAATTAAGTAGCAGTAAAAAAGATATTTCAGATACCAAAATCAACAAAGGCATTCTGGTATTTATGTTCTTAAGTATTTGGGCTGTTGCAGTTATTAACCCAAGTATCTTAGGCATGATTGAAGCGTTAGGCGGCCCGATTATTGCGGCAATCCTTTATCTAATGCCTATGTATGCTGTACATAAAGTACCTGCGCTAAAAGCTTACCGCGGCCGCATTAGTAATGTGTTTGTGGTTATTGCTGGTTTACTTGCTATGACAGCGATTCTATTTGGCTTAATGAGCTAAATTACTTCAAGTTTTGCTGTAGTAGAGGAGTATCTTTGATGCTCCTCTTTCCCGTTTTATCTTTCCTGTTTTAGTGTGTTGTTTTGGTGCAACTTAATTAAGTTAAATAAGCTAATTAAGTGAAATCGATGTTGATTTGACATGATAGCCAATGCCGCGCCCTTAGATACAAAAGTGATGAGGTACATCTATGTTTAGTGCATTTGAAATCTTTAAGATTGGTATTGGTCCATCAAGCTCTCATACCGTAGGCCCAATGAAAGCGGCTAATCGATTTATTGATGATTTAATCAATAAAGGGCAACTGACACAAATTACTAAGTTTACCGTGGATGTTTACGGTTCTTTGTCACTAACGGGAAAGGGTCATCATACCGATATTGCTATTATTATGGGCTTAGCCGGTAATGAGCCTGAAACTGTGGATATTGAAGCCATTGAACCCTTCATTGCTCAAGTGGCTAAAACTCAAGAAATTATCATTGGTGATGCGATTCATCATGTGGCGTTTCCTACAGATGCATTAGTGTTTCATCCTGAAACTCTGCCATTACATGAAAATGCGATGAAGTTGCATGCTTGGATTGGTGATGACTGTGTGTACAGTAATACCTACTACTCCATTGGTGGCGGCTTTATTGTTGATGAAGCTGAGTTTAATCAAACTCACACGAATGGGGTAAAAGTACCTTATCACTTTAATTTTGCCGATGAACTCATGGCGCACTGCAAAGAGTCAGGTTTAAGTATCAGTGGTTTGATGAAGCAAAACGAGCTGTGTTTTCGTACTGAAGAAGATATGTACGCAGGCTTTAGTTTAGTGTGGAAAACCATGCAAAACGCCATTGAAAAGGGCTGTCATACTGAAGGGGTGTTAGCGGGGCCGCTAAAAGTGTCACGCCGAGCGCCAGCTTTACATCGTGAACTATTGCGCAGTGAACTGTTAAGTAATGATCCAATGGAAATCATTGATTGGGTTAACTTATTTGCCTTAGCCGTTAGCGAAGAAAATGCCGCTGGTGGCCGCGTGGTGACGTCGCCAACCAATGGCGCTGCTGGGATTATTCCTGCGGTATTAGCTTACTATAATAAGTTTATTCAAAAGGTGGGTCCTAAAGAATGCAGTCGCTACTTTTTAGCAGCAGCGGCAGTCGGCTCGCTTTATAAACGTAATGCGTCAATCTCTGGTGCTGAAGTGGGCTGTCAAGGTGAAGTCGGTGTGGCGTGTTCTATGGCGGCGGCGGGCTTGGCGGAGTTAATGGGCGGCTCACCTTCACAAGTGTGTATGGCGGCAGAAATCGGCATGGAGCATAACCTTGGGTTAACTTGCGATCCAGTGGCAGGTCAAGTGCAAGTGCCTTGTATTGAGCGTAATGCCATAGCATCTGTTAAAGCGATTAATGCATCGCGTATGGCGCTTCGTCGTAATTCAGAGCCTCGAGTGAGCTTAGACAAAGTGATTGCGACTATGTATGAGACTGGCAAAGACATGCACTCTAAATACCGTGAAACCAGTCAAGGCGGCTTAGCCATTAAAGTGACAAACCTTTGTGCTTGATTTTTAGCTTGAAATCACAGCTTGAAATCACAACTTGAAGCGTCATTAATTAATTTATTGAACTGATGTCATGATAAAAAGGCTTTCATTTGAAAGCCTTTTTTATTGAGATTTTTTGATATTTAGCGCTGATTAGTTAGCTTCTGGAAGCTGTTCAAACATCAAATAATGGCTTTGCTCCATGCCGAGTGCCTTATAGGTTTGCTGGGCGGCATGATTATCATGCTCTACATATAATCTGAAACTAGCCGCGCCGCCCATGTCCTCAGCCATTGCTTTTACTTGCTGGTAAAGCTTGCCATAAATCCCTTGGCGACGATTTTGCGGACGGATATACACGCTTTGGATCCAGCAATAGTTAGTTGCGCGCCAATCACTCCACTCAAGGGTGACCATTAATGACCCCACGATGTCTCCATCAATTTCAGCCACTAAATAAAAGCCTTTTTCGGGGCTGTTTAGCATAGTGCTCACCCCTTTGGTGAGTTGCTCATTATCCAAGTGTAGTTGCTCTGTTTCCATTGCCATCGCTTGGTTAAATGCAACTAATGCTGCTAAGTCAGTATCTTGGCCTTTTCTAATTTTCATTGTGGGTCCTTGATGTAAAAATAGTGCTAATTTTTGTTCGACTAAAGTCTAAGCTGCTATGCTTAATAATCATACTTGTTTTGTTTTAGGAGGCGGTTATGAGCAAGTCAAAATCAAAAAACAAGTCAATAAATAAGGTCGATGTGGTCATGGATACACCGCCATATCGATATTATAAATTTCGTGTCATACGCTATATGTCGCATCCTAATCGGCAGCATCTAGCTCATGCTACTACAGTAAAATCGCTTTCACAGCCTTCGATTAACCATTTGTTTCACTTTATCCTCACCATAGCCACCTTTGGTAGTTGGGGTATTGTCTGGTGGTGGTTAATCTTAAAATCTCGTGGTAAACAGGATAACTTTCTTGCAGGTTTTGATGATGACTATTGGAGTTATTTAATCGAAAGAGAACGCCCGCCGGCGGCACTCTATTCCTTGAAGATTGGCGACGTTAATAATGAGAGTGTTTTTGAAGCTTAGGTGTTAATTGGGCTTACTGCTAGGTTAAATGAGGTTGCGAAATAATAACAAAAAGTCAGCTTTAATAACACTGGATATCTTATAGCAAAGAGACTTGTTTTAAATGAGCTAGATTACCTCATTCCACATATTAGTCATGCTAGTATGCTTCGCTGATTTTTATGCGGATTTTTTACACTTTCCCTGGTGGAATATTGAAAATAGTTTCGGATATGAATAACTACAGCGAATGTCATTACTCAACCCTACAAAATAATTCAAAAGGTTTCTTAAATGTCAAAACATGCTCCTTCTCTTCTCGGTCGAGGTTGGTCTCGCTGGATGTCAGTTCCTTTGTGGTTACAAATCCTCATTGGTATGGTGCTAGGTATCATAGCCGGGATAAGCCTAGGTGAAGATGCCAACTATTTAAAACCCATTGGTACTTTGTTTGTAAATACCATCAAAATGTTAATTATTCCTTTGGTATTTTGCTCGCTCATTGTTGGTGTGACCTCTATGCAGGACACGGCGAAAATGGGCCGAATTGGCTTTAAGTCTTTTGCCTTTTATTTAGGCACCACTTCGATTGCTATCAGTATTGGCCTGCTTGTGGGTTATATCATGCAACCAGGTGCAGGGCTTAGCCTTGAAAGTGCTGAAGTTGCTGCCGATTTAACAGCTGCGCCAACGCTAATGGAGACCTTAATTAATATTGTGCCGACTAACCCAGTAGCAGCTTTAGCCAGTGGCCAAATTTTACAGGTAATTGTTTTTGCTGTGGCTTTAGGTGTTTCGTTAGTTCTGATTGGTGAGCGTGGTAAGCCTGCTATTCGTCTATTTGAAAGCTTAGCAGAAGCTATGTACAAACTAACTGACATGGTAATGAAGTTAGCGCCATATGGTGTGTTTGGTTTAATGGCATGGGTTGCTGGTGAGTATGGCTTAGATATGTTGATGCCATTAATTAAGGTTATCGTCGCGGTATACTTGGGCTGTGCATTACATGTATTAGGTTTTTACAGTGTAGTGTTAACTGTGTTTGGCAAGCTAAACCCATTACAGTTCTTTAAAGGTATTGCTAATGCCATTGCGGTGGCATTTACTACCTCAAGTTCAGCAGGAACCTTACCTGCAAGTATGAAGTGCGCCAGTGAAAATTTAGGCATAAATAAGAAGATTTCAAGCTTTGTGCTGCCGCTTGGAACCACCATTAATATGGATGGTACTGCACTTTATCAGGGCGTAACCGCATTATTTGTAGCCCAAGCCTTTGGTATTGATTTAACTTGGGTCGATTATATTACTATCATTTTGACTGCGACATTGGCATCTATCGGTACAGCGGGCGTGCCTGGTGCGGGTCTGGTGATGTTAACCTTGGTGCTGACAACGGTAGGCTTACCTCTTGAAGGCGTGGCTATTATTGCCGGTATCGACAGAATTTTAGATATGGCGCGAACGGTGGTTAACGTATCTGGTGATCTAGTGGCAACCACCATTATTGCCCGTTCTGAAGATGAGCTGGATGTTGAGCATTACAATGCGGATATGGAGCAGTCTGCAGTTATTGTGCAGCAGGCGGAAACTGAGTTACAACAAAGTGAGGCGGCTCAGGTAAAAACACCTAGCTAAGCCATTGAGTTAACGATTGATACAAAAAGAGTGAAGCCATGGCTTCACTCTTTTTTATATATTAAAGCCAATTAAAATCTAGTCTTGTTTGACTAAGACTAGCAATGTGGCGCCATCTTCAGACTTCAGTAATAACTTACCCGATGCCGATTGCTTAATGTTACTGACTAGTGGCATTGCTTTCATAATATCTTGTTCTTGCTGCATCAATACTTCAACACAAGCCATTCTAGTGGTGCCGGCAGGCGTTAATGACAGTAGATCTTGCTGTTGGCTATAGTCACCAAAGAAGCGGTTACAACTGTTGTTGCCGGATAATTTACCTTCTTCAGCAAAGGTGATTTGGGCTGGACTATTATCAATCACCGGATTAGACAAGGCGGTTTCAATATGCCAACTGCCAAGTAAGTTCACAGCTTCCACTTGTGGCGGGGTACTTTGACAAGCACTAAGTCCAAATATAACGAAACAAGCACCAAAGAGGGGTTTGAACATGAGAGGCATTTCCAAATAGGGTCATCAATATCCTTAGTATATACTGAGTTTAAGTAATATTTTTATCTTGAATAATAATTAATGAAAATATTGAATGTAGCATTAAAGAGTAAGGTGGCTGCAATGACATGCAGTATCATATCGGTATCTGACGATATACTCACGAGATCAGCCAGTAAGAGTTATTTAAATGAATAAAATTTTTAAGATATTGCATTCGCTAGGTTTGTTAGCTGTTGCTGCAGGTGCGGGCCTGTATTTATTTACTGAAATGGCAAACCAAGTCTCTGGGATGTTATTGATTGCCAGCTTAATTGGGATTGGTTTTGTGATTATGGCCCCTTACCCGATAGCGTTAGTTTTTGGCTGGGCACAGAAACAGCAACCTAATTCAGTTGATGATGAGCAGAATAAATGACCGTTAGTTATCGATTAGCGCAAATAAAAGATGCGGCAGAAATCGCCCAACTTGAACTGACGCATCTGCATGATGAATTAGGCGCAGAGACTCAAGCGATGACTGGTCAAAGCTTCTCACAGCAACAAATATTAACCCTGATAAATCAGGGGTGGATTATGTTGGCTGTGATAGAAGGTAATATCATTGGCTATGTGATTGCCGGCCCGTGGTCTATTTTTAAGTCTTGGCCTATCTATCAAGCGATATTAAAGCGCATACCCAGTATCGAAATGGGTTATAGCCGTTTGTCTGAGAGTAACAGTTGCCAATATGGTCCTATTTGGATCCATCGCAATCATCGCGGCCAAGGCATTTTTGAACAACTGGTTAGTCAGTTAGCAAGGCATGTAGGCAAAAAGTTATCTTATATGGTCACCTTCATTGCTGAAGATAATGCATTATCATTTGCCGCGCATACCCGTAAGGCATCGATGGAAGTAGTCGATTATTTTGGCTTTCAGCAGCGTGATTACTATTTGTTAGTACTTGCTGTGAGTGCCAGCTATTAGCAGTGCTTGATGACATAAAGCACTGCTAGTTTAAGTAGCAGGCCTGTTTGAGTTTATATGTACTTAAACTTAATACATTATTAATGAGGTTTAAATGGAACAAATAACAGCCGCGCAATTTGATGATTTATTTGCCGCCTACTTACCTTTAAGGTTATCGGCATTTGAAAACCTCAAAATAGTAGCCGGGGTATTGGCGGCAAATGGGTGTGAATTTGAGGCTTATGAAATCAAGGCTCAGCTTGAGTCAAATAGCGATACTCAAGCAGCGCAATTAATCTATGGGGTAAAGTGGCTGCAACAGTGGATTAGCTGTGGACGCACTAATGGTTATCAACAGCCGATTTTGCTTATTGAGGATGCCGCCCTAATAGAGTTAGCAACTGCCGTTAAGATCACGGTACCTATTTTGTCATTGCAACAAATTTCATTCATGTGCGTGGAAACCGCACATTTTGACCATTGCTAGTTTGTTCTTTGTGGCAAGCTTATCCGTTGATTACATTATCTAGTTAGCGCAAATGACTCTCGCAAATGACTCGAGTAAATAACTGGCTCAGATAACTAAAGCGTTTGTCGCCTCATTAACACTAATGGTTTTTGCGCTAAATGGTGCTTTAGATAAAGTTGCTGAATGTCATTAACCGCCAGTTGTACTTTTACAAAGCCATGTTGTTGATAAAAATGACTTAGGTGAGGCAAAGCGAAAACGTAGCAATCATTTGCTTGTAGTTCTGGAGTAATGAATTCAAGTAACTTGTGGGCCAAGCCTTGGCCGCGATGCTCACTGGACACCACAAGACCGGTAATTAATTGCCATTGTCCCACCGGTTTAATTCTGATGGCGGCGATAATGTTATTTGCCCTTGGGCGATTTACGTCAGTGCTAGCGTTAGTGTCACCGCTGTGATGCATTTCAGCGCTAACCTGATTGTCACTGCTAATAATTGCAATTTTGTCTTTTAATGTGGGTTTCGAGTACGGCATTTGTTGGCGGTACAGCTGTTTTAATGCCGACCACTGTAGCTGTTGAAGACGGATCATTTGCATTGCCGGATCTGATGGTTCAGTAACGATCCATTGAGTTTGTTGCATGTCACGCCTTTTCAGTTTGCTGTTGTATTCTTCATTCATAAAAAGTCATTGAGCCTTAAACATAGGGCATTTAAGTCCTATAACTCCCCCTTTAAGTGCTTGGCAGAAGCATATTAGCAAATTTAATGACAGATTAAGATGGTGACGAGGTTTACTGAGTCAGTCTAATGGCTGATTTGATATGTTAATGGAATGTTTGTTGCTATGGTGGTTGAAATGGGCTTGTTTGAATAATAGCTGAATGCTAGTTTACTGGGTTATTATTTCAACATGCTGTTTTTGTTTGCTTTTAATGCATCACTATTTTTTGTGTTTATACGCAAGCTACACTTATTTGATTAGTCGAGATACGGTTGGAAAACTCATGATATTGTCGCCACAACAGCTGAGCAATCAGCAAATGTATAAATTATTGATTGGCGGTGTCAGTCCTAGACCCATTGCTTGGGTTTCTACTGTATCGCTTGAAGGGGTTGCTAATCTTGCGCCTTTTTCGTTTTTCACAGTGGCAAGCGCCAATCCACCGGTGCTGTGCTTTAATCCTATGGGGGCGGATGAAGGTAAAGAGAAAGATACCTTAGTTAATATTCGCCAGCAGCAAGAGTTTGTGATCAACACTGTGAGCTATCAAGACTTGGCTGCCATGAATCAAACCTGTCATCAAGTCGCGGCAGATGTTGATGAATTTGACTATGCCAGTATTGAAAAAGTCGCCGCCACAAACGTTGCCCCTAGTTTAGTAAAACAAGCCCTAATTAGCTTTGAATGTAAACTCAATCAGATTATCGATCTAGGCCATGGGCCGCAGTCGGGCCATTTGGTGTTAGGTGATGTCGTCGCGATCCATGTCAGAGATGACATTATTGATGATTTTAGAATCGACAGTGACAAATTAGATGTTATCGGAAGAATGGCCGGTAGCGATTACTGCTTAACGAGAGAGAAAGTTAACCTCACACGTTAATTCGATGATTGAATCGCAGCCATAAAAAAACCGTCAAATGACGGTTTTTTGTGCTGAATTTACTTGAACGAATTACAGACCTGAGTCTGCTCGTAATATTTCAGCTTTATCAGTCGCTTCCCATGGGAATTCGTTACGGCCGAAGTGACCATATGCAGCAGTTTGTTGGTAAATTGGGCGAGCCAAATCCAACATCGCTGTTAAGCCGTAAGGGCGTAGTTCGAAGTGTTGACGAACTAACTTAATTAATACGTCTTCTGATACTTTACCGGTACCAAATGTTTCGATGCTAATTGAGGTAGGCTCTGCCACACCGATTGCATAAGAAACTTGGATTTCACAACGATCTGCAAGACCTGCTGCAACGATGTTCTTCGCTACATAACGTGCTGCGTATGCTGCACTGCGGTCAACTTTTGATGGATCTTTACCTGAGAAAGCACCACCACCATGACGCGCCATGCCGCCATAGGTATCAACGATAATTTTACGTCCGGTTAAACCACAGTCACCCACAGGGCCACCAATAACAAAACGGCCAGTTGGGTTGATGAAGTACTTAGTATCTTTGTTTAACCATTGTGATGGTAAAACTGGCTTAATGATGGTTTCCATTACGCCTTCGATTAAGTCTTCCTGACTAACATCTTCACGATGTTGAGTTGATAATACGATTGCATCGATACCAACAATTTTACCTTCATCATAAGCAAAGGTTACTTGGCTTTTAGCATCAGGGCGAAGCCAAGGTAAGGTGCCATCTTTACGTACTTCAGACTGACGCTTCACAAGTTTGTGAGCGTAAGTAATAGGAGCAGGCATTAATACGTCAGTTTCGTTGCTTGCATAACCAAACATTAAACCTTGGTCGCCAGCGCCTTGCTCTGCAGGATCGCTGCGGTCAACACCTTGGTTGATATCAGGAGACTGCTTACCAATAGCATTTAAAATGGCACAAGAATCAGCATCAAAACCCATATCAGAATGGGTGTAACCAATCTCACGTACGGTTTTACGAGTGATTTCTTCGATATCAACCCATGCAGAAGTTGTGACTTCACCACCGACTAATACCATGCCTGTTTTTACGTAAGTTTCACAAGCAACACGCGCTTTAGGGTCTTGCTCTAAAATTGCGTCTAATACTGCATCAGAAATCTGATCAGCGATTTTATCTGGATGACCTTCTGAGACCGACTCAGAGGTGAACAAGTGGTTTGCCATAATGGGAAATCTCGTCTTTTTGAATTTGAACGTGTAGAGGTATCTACATCTAGACGTCTATTTTAGTCGAATTTAAAAATGATAACACCCCCCAATACGATAATAAGTCAAAAATTGTGCAATGCCGCAAATAATTAAATTTAACCAAAAAGCTTGTTCAGAAATCAATAGTTATTATCGTTATGATTGTATTGATTTTATGTTGTTTTTTGTGGTGATATTTTTGAAGGCTGTATGCTAAATTAAACAATTTATTTAGCCAGTGGATGTGGGCTTATCAATAAAGAATTTCCTAATGACTTACTAGAACTATGGTCATTAAGCCTTGTATAAACCAGCCATGTTCCACTTTATGCTATTTATACAGAGTTTGACTTGCATTGAGTGAAGGTAAGCTCTGAATAAAAAATAGTCTGGTTAACCCTATGCATTTATTGAATAAAATCGGACAAGTAAGCTGTGTTTTAAATAATGCTGCTGTGCCTTTAGCGTTTCTCACTGGAAAAAGCACTAATATCAACACAAATCGCTTGTTAAATAAATGTAAACGCAATTGTTAGCTGGTACGCTATTTTGTATACTACCAAGGTATAACTAACAATATTTATGTATATAAAGTGACTGTTTACGTTTTGATACAAGTTGTAACGCTGGTTAATTCCTTTCTTAACAGTTGCTTAATTAATTTTGTATCAAACGGCTTGTATGTAGAATGGTTTTTATTTGATTTATATTTATGATGACTAGTGAAAATAATAATAATAACAAATTACTAGGTGAGACTTGATGGCATTACTTCAGTATCAAATAGGGCCGTGTACGTTAGATTGCAGCATAATGACCTTAAGCTGTGGTGATAAGACAATTAAGTTGTCGGCTAAAGTGTTTGAGTTGCTGAAACTGTTTATTGATAGTCCAGATCATATTGTCTCTCGCCAAACTGCAATTGATACCATCTGGGATGGTAATCAGGCTGTTGGTGAAAAAGGTTTCACTAATTCAGTATGGTTAATACGAAAATCCTTTAAAGATTTACATATTGAAGATGATTTACTGCTGACATTACCAAAGCTTGGTTACCAACTGGTGTTGCCGATTAAGCTTATTTTAGCGCCAGTTGAGCAGGGGGTTAGTCTTTCTGATATCTCGAACGAAAAGGCTGGCCGTACACATACTGTGTTGGCTGTGTTTGTGCTCGTATTTGTGATACTACTCGGTTATTCCGCTTATCAATTTATCAAATCCTTTACCCAGCCTGAAGCCGCAGCTGCTTTAGTGTCACCAATAAAAAGTAAAGTGACCAATTTTGAAGGGGTTGAAGAGCATATTGCCGTATCCAATGACGGCAAATACCTTGCGATGCAATGGCGTAATGGTCTGCAGCCGGGCAAAATTTATATTAAAGAGCTTAATAACAATGACTCACCACTGAAATTAATTTCGTTTGTCGATAGTGAAGAGGCTTCTCCTGCCTGGTCCCCGTCCGATCAAAAACTGGCTTACGTGCGAGTTTTAGCCAGTGGTGTTTGCCAAGTAAGAGTAAGGCACTTACAAAATAATACTGATGAACTCGTGACAGAAGGGTGTTTTTATCTGCCATTTAAGCGGGTGCTAACTTGGTCAAGCACTGATGAAGATACGCTGATATTTGCCAAGCAACTTACTGATAGAGTTGCACTATTTTCATATTCTATGGCGACAAAGCAAAGCACACAATTAACTCTTCCTGGTAAAAATGAGGTGGACTTTTCGCCGCATCAATTAAGCAATAAGGATGAGTTTGCGTTTATTCGAGAGAAAAGCTCATCGCTTCAAATGAGCTTAATTTTAAAACGTGCTGACAACGAAACTATTGATTTAATAGCAAATAGTGTCAGTATTATTGACTATGACTTTAGTTATCAAAATGATAGCTTTTATGTGAATCATATCGAAGGGTCAAATTTAGTGATATCTAAAATTGATCTGTTAGGTAATGTTCAGCATACCATTCCATTTACTGGTTTAATCAGTAGCGTCACTTATTCCGATGTAACCCAGACGCTATTTATTAGCGAGCATATTTCAAAAGAGTATATTGCTCAACTGAGTTATCAAAATCAAAAAGTACTGCGAAAAATCTCTTCATCTTCACGAGACATGTATGCCCGTTATTCAAAAACGACTGGGGATATTTTATTTTTATCTAATCGTTCCAAACTGTGGTCGATTTGGAAAAACAATCAGGTTAACAGCAAAAATCTGACGAGGAATATGGGTAATGCCGGTATTGCTAGTGTTTCACCAATTAGTGAAATGTTTGCTGTCAACATTAACCGAGATCAACAGCAAACACTCTATTTAGGTAATATTCAGTCAGAGTTATTTGAAAGTGTCGATATTGGCGAGCTTGCTGCTGATAATTTAAGTTGGTCAAAAGACGGTAAAGCCATCTATTTCAAAGGAACGAAAGACGACCGAAGTGGTATATACCGTTATTCCTTAGGGGGGAAACTAGAGCCGATTAAAATAGGCCAAGGTAATTACGCGGTAGAAGGTGAATCACCCGATGTGCTGTATATGTCACGCTTTAATCTAAATGGTATTTGGCGCTTTGACGCTAAGAATAATCAAAGTACCCAAATTACCAGTCGTTTAGCTAAGTATGATTTCGGCTCATTTTTCTATGAAAATGGCTTTGTTTATTTTGTTGAGCGAACAAACCAACAAGATAAAGTTCAGCGTATCAATACCACGGGCGACGTTGAAACTGTGATGTCATTTCCCGCTAATACAATTCGTAAATTTTTTGGCTTATCCAGTGCCGATGAGCAGTCTTTATTGTTAACGCTTAAAGTCGCTAACGAGGCAGATGTTGCAAGTTACCAATTCTAAAATTGCATGTAAGATCTTGTTTTTAAAAAATAAGATATTTAAAAGATATCCAGAAGAGATGCTGAGAGATAAAATGGAGTATTAAGTGAGCTAGCGTTTGTTGTGACTATGCTCTTTACACGTTACTAATTAGTTAGAGCCTTATAAAAGGCCAAATAACACAAATTAACGTGAAGGAATGGAAATGAAATTTAATAAATGTGTAGTCGCCGTGTGCGTCTCTGCAGCTATTTTGTCAGGAGCCGCTCAGGCCGCTGTTCAAAATGATGCAAAATCATCATATAGTCAAAATGTTGAGCGCGCTGCTTACACATTTTATTTAGAACATCCAACCACAGTAGCGACTGGTTCTAGTAAGCAAATTCAACAGCAAATAAAGCAGTCTCAAGATTCCTTTATTCAAAGCCTTAATCAAATCGACAGTTCAGCCAAAGTGATTTTTAATTCTAGCCTGTTGGCTAACTTGGTTACTGTTGAAATTGATCCGCAATATTTACCATCAATGCGTGCTTTAGCTAATGTCACTAACGTATTTAAAGAAGAGCGTCTTAGCCCTGTTGCGGCAGAGCATAACTTTGCAGTAAACAACGCTCAATTGAATACAGCAACAGTCGCGGCGGATGCAGAAGAAGAAATAACAATGCTAACGCCATATACAGGCAGTGAGACTGCCGGTACGGGTGTAAGCGTGGCCATTATTTCAACAGGTATCGATTATACTTTAGCTGAGTTCGGTGGTTCAGGTGTTTATGGTGATGCTAGCGATGCTGAAGTACCGCCAGAAGCGGGCAGTTACCTAGAAGCAATGTCATATGGCGCAATTGAATATGCCGGTTTTCCAACTGAAGTGGTTGCCGGTGGTTGGGATTTAGCCAGCGAAAACTTTGGTATAGATGCCAACCCTATCGATCAAAATTTATCTTATGAAAGCTGGAATGGCTGGGTTTATCCAACGGGTATGGGAACTGAGCTTGCCAGTATTGTTCATCAATTAGCCCCTGCTGCAAAATTACATGCCTATAAAGTTTATAACGTTTCTGGTGCCACTTGGGACCCGAGCTATATTTCTGGTCGAGGCCCTACCGCAGCTACGGTCATCCAGGCGCTAGAGCATATTCTTGATCCTAACCAAGATGGCGATATGTCTGATCATTTAGATATCGCATTAATGGATGCAGGTGGAGCTGCGGCTTTTTATGATATTGACGGTAATGCCAGTGTCGGCTTAATGCAGTTAATGATAACTCGCGCAGCAGCTCAAGGCTTAACGGTTGTTTCACACTCTGGTAATTTAGCTGAATACTCGTTAAATGGTATGGCAGAAACCAAACACCGCAGCTGGTTAGCTTACGATAGTAGCCCTACAGCTGTGATTACAGTTGGTGCTGTGGAACGTGGTGATGACGATACATTAGTTGTACCATCATGGGCGCCAATGGGGCCCGTTCGCGGCTCACAAGCACTTAAACCTGAGTTAGTGACTTATACTGACAATCAGCCAGTGGTATTGATTTCAAATGAGGATGCTGACGCCGCTAGAGTTGGGTCTCGTTCTGGTGCACTTGCAGGCGCTGCACGTATTGCTGCAGCAGCAGCTGTTGTAAAAAGTCATCACTCGTCATTTGGCCCTGTAGAGATTAAAGCGATATTAGCTAATACAGCAGTAAATAATGGCATTTTACGTACAGATGGAATGACAGCTGCTGAGATTTTATCGGTAGGTCACGGCGTTGAAAGTGTCGAAGATGCAGTCGCATCACCATTGGTTATGTGGGAAGCGGATAGTAGCCAACCCTATATTCAATTTGGCATGCACGAAGTTGCTGACAGTAAAACTATCCATAAAAACCTCGTCATTAAAAACGTATCAGATAGTGCACAAACTTACTCAGTCAGCTACCAACCTACAGGTGAAAAACCGGCTCATGATGCACTAATGGTTACTCTACCTGAGTCAGTTAGTATTCCTGCAAACTCAAGTATTGTTGTGCCAGTAACTTTATTCATTGATGGCACAAAATTGCCACAATGGCCATTAATGATGACGGCAGATCATACCGATGCGAATTTAACTCTGACTGAATTAAATGGCTTTATCACGCTGGCATCAGAAGGTAAACCTGAGCTTAATTTAGGCTGGATGGTTAAAGCCCGCAATAATACCACTGTAACTAAAAGACCAAATGCGACTGAGTTTCCTGAGTATTTAGGCTGGAACCCTGACACGTATGAAACTGAATATAACCATCTTGAGTGGGCCCTAAATCATTACCCAGATCTAAACGGTTACTCTGATTATCAGAGTTTTGTCGCTTCATTTGTCAATCATTCCAATACCCCAACGACACTTCAAGCATTCCCATTGTTGATTGATAACCCGACAGAGACAGAAGAACAAGCAGAGTTAAAGGGTCATAAAATTCGTGCTGTTGGTGGGGCTTTTTTTGATGATGCGATGTGTAGCGTTACAGGTAAAAAGTTAAGCATTGCAGTTAATTTTTTCCAACCTGCACAAATGAGCTTAGCAAATTATATCGATAAAGTGGGTGATAGATTATTCTTTTATGACTTATTTCATGAACAAGCGGTGTTAGATAACGGTTGGAATGAATCATTCACAGGTGCCAATATCTGGGATGAAGCTGAGATGATTAACCAGCCATTTGTGAGCTTAAATGATGCAGGCCAACCAACAACATATTTTATTGATTATAACCAAGCGTATGACTGGCAAAACCCTGCAGCTCGACTAACTGAATCTAGTTTACCGACTTATTTCACCAATAATGGTCGTAATGTCGTGTCACAAATCTGTGTAGAAGATTTATTTCATCATGAGTTAGATAGTGTTGAAGATTTCGATCAAAACCTAGGTTTTCATATTGAAACTGACCGTGACTCAGGTAATGACTATGCAGCACCGATTGCCCAGTTTAACCCTGTAAGAGGCGGCACTTATAGTGTTGATTCATCTTGTTATTTTGATGAGTGGGCAGGCCAAGAGGTGTGTTCTGACACTGTCTTTGATCGCTCAGTTAAAGTCGGTTTTGCTGTTAAAGGTGAAGAAGATGATTTAACGACGATGGATTTTGCTCAAACCTTGACGGTTGAGCCTGGACAAGAAGTCTATATTGCCTCAGCTGGTAGAAGTGAAATGGCTGGTGTCGGTGGCCCTGAAGCACCTAAAGGCTTCTTGGTTATGAGTACTAATGATGATTACTTTGAAATTGGTTACAACTCATATGCTGATGGTGATGGTGCCATTGTCGCTAAAGTTAAAGAAAATCAATCGTTCGCAATTGATGAGACTGCAGAGGTGAACAGCATCGTCGGTACCATCGAACTTGATACGGCGGGTTTCTTTGCATACGGCCCTACAGACTTTGAAGCGTTTGAATTACATATCGTTAACTCATTACCGGGTAGCCCTTTTGCGATAAATCAACAAACCCATGAGCTTTATGTGGCTAACCCTGAAGCTTTAGATTTTGAAAACACCACTAGCTACGACGTTAAAGTTGTGACTCAAAAAGGTCAATCAGTTGGTGAAACAACGGTGATTAACGTTAGCGTTAATAACATTAATGATATGGCACCAATGTTGGACCAGGCGGTAGCTGCGCAACTATCTGTACCTACTATGGTATTCAAAAAAGGTGAGGCTGGTACGTTTGGTATTGATATTTCAGGTTTATTTATTGAGCCTGAAGGGGATGTATTGAGCTACTCTGTAGAAGGTAGCGGCTTTAAATCACTTTCTATCGATGGCATGAGTGTTACAGGTGAACTTGAAGAGGAAGGTTCTTATCAATTAACCGTGATTGCTTCAGATGGTATCCATGAAGAAAGTCATAGTATGACGGTTGAATCTGAGTTTGAAGCTAAAAGTTCAGGCGGCAGCTTAGGTTGGTTATCACTGTTGTTAGGTGGTTTGGTTGCGATTCGTCGTCGTCCATAAGTGTTAATGGGAAAACCCTTACTGGGTTTTCCCTTTTTTATATAAATAGGAAAATCAAATGAAATTAAGTCGTATCAGTTTGGTTCTCGGTTTCACCGCAGCGACCATGGTCAACTCAGGTTTTGCTGCTAGTGATGATGTAAAACAGATCAATTCTGTCATTCCGGGTCAAGAAAAATTACAACAAGTCCGCGGTGATAAAACTCGTTCAGATCAACTTTACTTTGTACGTTTTAAAGATAGTCCTGTCGCCAGTTATCAAGGCGATATTATGGGCTATAGTGCTACCAACATTCAGGCATCTAACCAAAAAAATAAAACAGCCAAAGGTGTGTTGGATTTAAACTCTAGAGTCAGTATTAATTACGGCCAATACCTTGAACAACAGCAAGCTACAATTACCCAAAATTTAAGCGCTAAAGTCAGACGTACTTTAACGCCAAAACATCAGTACCAAGTATTATTGAATGCAATTGCTGTCGAGCTGACAGCTGCTGAAGCAGCCGTTATTGCACAAGATAACGATGTTGAAAATGTTGAAAAAATTGGTTTGCACCAATTACATACTTCATCAGGCCCTGCATTTATTGGTGCGAAACAAATCTGGGATGGCTCAGCCTCGGGTGTTGGCACGCAAGGTGAAGGGGTTGTTGTCGGTATTATTGATACTGGTATTAATGCGACTCACCCGTCATTTGCAGCCCAAGGTGTTGATGGTTATCAACATATCAATCCATTAGGTGAAAATAATTATTTGGGTGATTGTCAAGATTACCCTAAATACTGTAATGATAAGCTCATCGGTATTGTTAGTTACCCTGAAATTGTCGATTCTCGTTCAGCCATCATTGATGACAATTATGATGATATCGAAGATAAAGTTAAAGTAGGTTATGACTTTAATGGTCATGGCTCCCATGTTGCTTCAACTGCAGCAGGTAATATTTTACATGATGTAAATTATTACCTAAGTGTGACAGATGAACAAGGCGTGATAACTGGTCAAAGCGGTTATGTTTTCGATGATATTAGTGGTGTCGCGCCCCATGCGAATATTGTTTCATACCAAGTATGTGATGATTATGGTTGCTACCCAGAATTAACAGTTTTGGCACTTGAACATGCAATTGCCAATGGCGTTAACGTGATTAATTACTCTGTGGGCGGTTCAGCTCGTGATCCATGGACATCTGAAGATTCTCTGGCATTTTTAAATGCCCGTGATGCAGGTATCCATGTGGCAACATCTGCCGGTAATAGTGGCCCAGATGCACAAACTGTGGGCTCACCTGGTAACTCACCTTGGATAACCACAGTTGCGGCTTATACGCACGACAGAAGTTTTACAGCTAAAGAATTAACAGGTTTTATTGGTGGCGAGTCAACTCCTGCTGCGTTAACCGGTAAAGGTGCTACACAGGAATACACTGGTGAGGTAGTGTTAGCAGAAGATTTTGGCGATGCATTATGTTTAGAGCCATTTGAAGCGGGTACCTTTGATGGTGAAATTGTTATCTGTGAACGTGGTGATATTGCGCGAGTGCGTAAAGGGCTTAACGTTCAGTTAGGCGGCGCTGGTGGTTTGATTTTGATTAATACCGACGTTGATGCCAACTCTACCAATGCTGATAACCATCTTATCCCTGCCATACATTTGGATATGGATAACGGTCAAACTCTCGTTGATTGGTTAGCAACAGGTAGCGATCATCAAGTGACGATTACCGCGTCATCAATGGTTCAAGATCCTGCTGCGGGTGATATTGCTGGTAGCTTTACTTCTCGTGGGCCTAACTTGCCATATCCCAATATCTTTGCCCCTGATATTGCAGCCCCTGGTGTAGATATTTATGCCGCTAATGCTGAAGATATGCCATATGCTGAAGAAGGCGGACATATTCCTTACACCACCATGTCGGGAACTTCAATGTCTAGTCCCCATGTTGCTGGTGCATTAGCGCTACTAAAAGCGACTCATCCTGACTGGACACCAGCACAGGCTCAGTCAGCAATGATGTCAACTGCCCATCAGGTGACCTATAAAGATGA
This sequence comes from Shewanella sp. UCD-KL21, assembly GCF_001957135.1. Lineage (GTDB taxonomy): Bacteria > Pseudomonadota > Gammaproteobacteria > Enterobacterales > Shewanellaceae > Shewanella. Next base: position 109,292 of record NZ_MPHK01000011.1, read on the forward strand.
TGATTTTGATGGGGTTACTGAACGCTCTGATTTCTTTGATCAAGGCGCCGGTAGTTTACGCATTAATGATGCCGTTAATGCAGGCCTGTTACTTGATATTACTAAGCAAGATTATTTAGATGCTTCACCGACTGAAGATGGCGACCCAAGTACCCTTAACTCAACATCTATGGTGCAAAATTTATGTATTTCATTTTGTAGTTGGACTCGAACTGTAACGGCGACCCAAGCCAGCAGTTGGACTGCAGCGCCTGAATACTTAAATGATGGCTTTAGCTTAGAAGTCTCGCCAGCAACGTTTAGCTTACAAGCAGGTGGCTCTCAAGAGATAACCATCACTGCTCGAGCAAATGAAAATCTTGCCGATGAATGGGTTCATGGTTATGTAAACTTAATCAACAGTGATGCCAGCATGAGTGATACTCATCTGCAGGCAACTATTGGCTTTAAAGCTGGTGAAGTGATAGCGGAAGTCTCAGCTAAAATCAACAATGTTGAAAACCAAGTCGTCATTGAAGATATCACCAGTTCAGGGAGTACCGAGCTGCAGGTTAAAGGGTTTGGTCTTTATAAGTCACAACTGTTTGAAGGCTCTGCAATTGGTTCATCAAATGATGCTGAACGAAATGCCCCTTGGATGCATCAGCATACTATCCATACTATCGCGACAACCGTTAAACCTTATACTAAGCGCTTAGTGGTTGAAATTATTGACTCAAGCTCACCTGATATGGATTTATTTGTTGGTGTTGATGAGGATGGTAATGGTATTCCTAGTGCCTTAGAGGTGTTTTATTCTCTGGCCTGTATCAGTGGTAATGAAGACTCAAATGAGCGTTGTTTGATTGAAACGCCACCTACAGGTAACTATTGGATATTTGCTCATAATTATCGTGGCACAGTTGAAGATGAAGCTGATGATGTCACTATTCGATTAACTCATGTTGGTTATACCAATGAAGCTTCGTTTGATGTTGATGCGCCAGTCGCAGTAGCTCAAGATGAAGAGTTTGATGTGACGTTAACAGTGAATGGCTACCTTGATGATTCTGAATCATTAGAACCATTGGCTGAAAATGAAGTCTATTACGGCTTAGTAGAGCTTGGGACTAAGGCAAACCTTAAACGCAATATTGGTGCTACGCTGGTTAAAGTTGAAGGTTTGGCTCCTGTTGAAGTGCCAGTTAATACGGCGCCAACGGTAGTTAATCCACTTAGCAATATTGAAACTGAGCTTACTGACTCAGGCAGTGTTGCCTTTACTGTTGATTTAACAGATGTATTTGCTGATGCAGAAAGCGAAGAACTGACCTACAGCGTCACAGGTCTTGATTCATTAAGTATCAATGGCATGACGTTATCTGGCAGCTTGACTGAAGCGGGGACATTTGAAATTAAAGTGACTGCAACAGATGGTGAGTTATCAGCATTTAGTATGTTCACACTAACGGTTGCCGCAGCGCCAGAGGTTATACCTCCAGTAATCGAAGAACCAACTAAAAGCAGTAGCGGTGGCGCTATGGGTATGGGTTGGATGATGTTACTTATCATGGCTTGTATTCGCCAACGTAAACGTGTTCAGAAATAGTTTAAAAAACTAACTGTAAACTCGTTGTTAATATCAGCCCCTTTAATTACCAAGTCATATAATTAATCGGGTTGGTGGCAGTACTTCTTATTGTTTAATGACCTTTATAAGGCCAACAAGGATGTTGGCCTTTTTTTCCTTCCCGTTATCATTTCAGCTATTGGCTCCCCAACGCATCCAAAGTTCAACTTTTACAAAATGTTAATTATTGGTGTAAATGTGATTTAAATGTTACCGATAACATGGTATAAATCGAGCCATTAATAATATCGTCAGGTGTAAGCAGTATTGCTTGGGATAAAAAATTGCTACTTATATTTAATTATAATTTGCGTCCCATCGCTGAGTAGGGGAAAATATGTCCCCACAATTGCCCGCTAGACCTCATCATCAACAAGCAGGAGAGAGCATGTCATCTCGTAAAGAACTCGCCAACGCAATCCGTGCGTTAAGTATGGATGCCGTTCAAAAAGCAAATTCTGGACACCCAGGCGCACCAATGGGTATGGCAGATATTGCTGAAGTGTTATGGAATGATTTTTTAAAGCATAACCCAACCAATCCTAACTGGGCCGATCGCGACCGTTTCATCTTATCAAATGGTCATGGTTCAATGCTTATCTACTCTTTACTGCATTTATCGGGTTACGAACTTCCGATTGAAGAACTAAAACAGTTCCGTCAGCTGCATTCTAAAACACCGGGTCATCCAGAGTTTGGTTACACACCGGGTGTTGAAACCACTACTGGCCCTTTAGGCGCTGGTATCAGTAACGCTGTCGGTATGGCGATTGCTGAAAAAACCTTAGCAGCACAATTTAACCGTCCAGGTCACGAGATTGTTGATCACAACACTTATTGTTTCTTAGGTGATGGCTGTTTAATGGAAGGTATCTCCCATGAAGCATGTTCATTAGCGGGTACTTTAGGTCTTGGTAAGCTAGTTGCATTCTGGGATGACAATGGTATTTCTATCGATGGTCACGTCGAAGGCTGGTTCACTGACGATACCCCTAAGCGTTTTGAGTCATACGGCTGGCATGTTATTGCGGGTGTTGATGGTCACGACAGTGATGCTATTCGCGCTGCAATCGCAGAAGCTAAATCAGTAACAGACAAACCAACAATGATTTGTTGTAAAACTGTCATTGGTTTTGGTTCGCCAAACAAGTCTGGTAGCCATGATTGTCACGGCGCACCACTGGGTGATGCTGAGATCGCTGCAGCACGTGAATTCCTTGGCTGGCCACATGCGCCATTTGAAATTCCTGCTGATGTTTACCAAGGTTGGGATGCTAAAGAAGTTGGCGTGGCTAACGAAAAAGCATGGGATGAAAAATTTGCAGCGTATAAAGCGGCAGAGCCAACGCTTGCTGCTGAATTTGAACGTCGTGTATTAAACGGTGACTTACCAGCAGATTTCGAAGCTAAAGCACAAGCATTTATTCAAGAGTGCCAAGATAAAGCTGAAGGCATTGCCAGTCGTAAAGCATCACAAAATGCCATTGGTTTCTTCGGTGAAATGCTACCTGAGTTATTAGGCGGTAGTGCTGATTTAGCCGGTTCAAACTTAACCCTTTGGTCTGGTTCAAAAGGTATTCAAGACGATCCAGCTGGTAACTACATCTACTACGGCGTACGTGAATTTGGTATGAGCGGGATCATGAATGGTGCATCATTACATGGCGGCTTTATCAATTATGGTGCAACTTTCATGATGTTCATGGAATATGCACGTAATGCAGTACGTATGTCAGCACTTATGGGCATTCAAAATATCTTTGTTTATACCCATGATTCAATTGGCCAAGGTGAAGATGGTCCAACTCACCAACCGGTTGAGCAATTAGCTAACTTACGCATGACACCAAACATGACGGTTTGGCGTCCATGTGATGCTGCTGAAACCGCAGTATCTTGGAAGTCAGCAATTGAAACGCGCAAGTCGCCAACCTCATTAATCTTTAGCCGCCAAGGCCTAAAAGCACAAGCGCGCACAGCCGAGCAGTTAGCCAATGTTGCTAAAGGTGGTTACGTACTTGCTGATTGTGAAGGCACTGCAGACGTTATCTTGATTGCCACAGGTAGTGAAGTACAACTTGCATTAGAGTCGGCAGCAGCATTGACTGAAAAAGGTCAAAAGGTTCGCGTTGTTTCTATGCCTTCAACGAACGTATTTGATAAGCAAGATGCTGCGTATAAAGAGTCTGTCTTACCTTCATCAGTACTTAAGCGTGTTGCGATTGAAGCAGCTCACGTTGATTTCTGGCATAAGTATGTTGGTTTCAATGGCGCAGTGGTTGGTATGTCGACCTTTGGTGAATCAGCGCCAGGTGGCGACTTACTTAAACACTTCGGCTTTACTGTTGAGAATGTCGTTAATACGGTTAACTCATTAGGTTAATCCCTAAGCGACTCAATTAAAGGGTAAACTTTTAGCCTTTTAATCTGTATAATGGCGGCCTGCAATCACTTGCAGGCCGTTTTTTTATCTGAATTCTGCTGAGTACTGTTAAGAGGAAGCTTAACCCTCAATGATCCGAGTTGCTATCAATGGTTATGGCCGAATAGGCCGTTCAATCTTACGTGCCTTATACGAATCGGGTAAACGTCAACAGATCCAAATTGTTGCCATTAACGAGCTTGCTAAACCTGCCGCTATTAGTCATTTAACCCAATATGACACCACCCATGGCCGCTTTCAAAACAGCGTTAAATTGCATGAAGACCAATTACATATCGGTGATGATGTCATCCAACTATTTCATCAAGCTGACGCCAGTAAATTACCTTGGGAAGAGTTAGACATCGATATTGTCTATGAGTGCAGCGGCAGCTTAATTGAAAGGCAAGCCTGTGAAGCCCACATTCATGCAGGGGCCAAACAAGTGCTAATAAGTCATCCATCTTCTGCCGATGTTGATGGCACTATCGTATTCGGGGTTAATGATCACTTACTTCAGCCGCATCATACTGTGGTGTCAAATGCATCTTGCACCACCAATTGCATCGTGCCAATCATCGATGTACTGGATAAGCACTTTGAAGTAAAAAGCGGCGCAATTACAACAATTCATTCAGCGATGAACGATCAGCAAGTGATTGATGCCTACCATGATGATTTACGTAGAACCCGCGCAGCAGGTCAGTCAATTATCCCAGTTGATACTAAACTTGCCCGTGGCATCGAGCGGATTTTACCGCACATGAAAGACAAGTTTGAAGCGATCTCAGTGCGCGTTCCAACCATCAATGTGACCGCAATCGACTTATCAGTCACCGTTGATAAACTGGTTGATATTACCAGTGTAAATCATGTGCTAGAACATGCCGCCAGCGGTCGTTTTAATGCTATTTTGGGTTATACTGATGAACCACTAGTATCGTGTGATTTTAACCACGATCCTCGTTCCAGTATTGTTGATGGCACTCAAACTCGGGTGAGTGCAGGGCATTTAGTAAAGCTATTACTGTGGTGTGATAACGAATGGGGCTTTGCTAATCGAATGCTTGATACCAGTTTAGCGATGATTAACGCTAAAAATAACGGTAATTAATTTATGTCAGTTGAGCGCTTTATCTTATGAGGTAAAGCGCTCAATTGTAACAACAGCTTTGTTTTTAAATTAAAAGGAAATATCTCCATGGCTATTATCAATATGAGTGAGTTAGATTTAACCAATAAGCGTGTGCTTATTCGTGAAGATCTTAACGTGCCAGTCAGTGACGGTGTTGTTACCAGTGATGCACGTTTACGCGCTGCTTTACCGACAATTAAGCTGGCCCTTGAAAAAGGCGCTGCAGTAATGGTGATGTCTCACCTTGGTCGCCCAACTGAAGGCGAATTTAATGCTGAATTTTCAATGCAGCCAGTGGTTAACTACTTACAAAAGGCATTAGATTGCCCAGTTTCACTTGCCAGTGATTACCTTGATGGCGTTACTGGGTCAGTGGGTGAAGTGGTTGTATTTGAAAATGTGCGTTTTAATATTGGCGAAAAGAAAAACGATGAAGCATTAGCTAAAAAATTGGCTGCATTATGTGATGTGTACGTAATGGACGCTTTCGGCACCGCTCATCGCGCGCAAGCATCAACCCATGGTGTTGGTTTACATGCGCCTATCGCTTGTGCTGGCCCGCTACTTGCAGGTGAACTAGCAGCGTTAGGTAAAGCACTTGATAATCCAGCTCGTCCAATGGTGGCGATTGTGGGTGGCTCAAAAGTATCAACTAAGCTGACGGTACTTGAAAGCTTATCAACTAAAGTTGATCAGTTAGTTGTAGGCGGTGGTATTGCTAATACTTTTGTTGCAGCAGCAGGCCATCAAGTGGGTAAATCACTCTTTGAAGCTGACTTAGTTGATGAAGCTAAGCGTTTAGTGGCCAATGCACAAAGCCGTGGCGGCGATATCCCTGTCCCTACAGATGTTGTTGTTGCCAGTGAGTTTAGCCCGACTGCAGCGGCAACCTTAAAGTCTGTTGCTGATGTATCAGATACTGACATGATATTTGATATCGGTCCCGATAGCGCTGAAGCATTAGCTAAAATCATCGAAGCTGCGGGTACGGTAGTATGGAATGGCCCAGTGGGCGTATTTGAGTTTGATCAGTTTGGCGCAGGGACTAAGCGTATTGCTCAAGCGATTGCCGATTCAAGTGCATTTTCAATTGCGGGTGGTGGTGACACATTAGCGGCAGTGGATAAATACGATATCGCAGACAAAGTCTCTTATATCTCAACAGGTGGCGGCGCGTTCTTGGAGTTTCTTGAAGGCAAAGAGTTACCAGCTGTTGCAATGCTCGAACAACGCGGCAAATAATAAGCACTAATAGCTTAAGCTGTGAATTTAATCGCGATAATCAGAGTTATCTCGCCACTACTGAGTCAAGATGAGTCGTGGTTTATCGCGATTAACGAGTAAAAATTGTAGTACGAAACCGATAATAATTAGAAAAAAACCGCTCTTACACTTGCTAGTTTCACAGTGTTGAGTGCTTGCAACTTAAGTTAACAAGCACTTTTACATCGAATATTAGCAAGATGTAAGGGTATAAAAATCAATCCAAGCGATAGCGACCTAGGTGAGTAATCACCCTATTTTTGGAGTAAAAAATGGCCTTAATATCTCTACGACAAATGTTAGATCATGCTGCAGAACACGGTTATGGTGTTCCAGCATTTAACGTGAACAACTTAGAGCAAATGCGTGCAATTATGCAAGCAGCTGAAGCGACTGACAGCCCTGTTATCGTGCAAGCATCAGCGGGTGCGCGTAAATATGCTCGTCCACAGTTCCTTAAGTATTTGATGGCTGCAGCACTTGAGCAGTATCCAGATATTCCTGTATGTATTCACCAAGACCATGGTACTGATCCTGATATTTGTCAGCGCTCAATCCAATTAGGTATGTCATCTGTGATGATGGACGGTTCTTTGATGGCTGACGGTAAAACACCAGCGTCATATGAATACAACGTGGATGTAACTCGTCGCACTGTTGCTTTCGCACATGCTTGTGGTGTGTCAGTTGAAGGTGAAATCGGTTGTTTAGGCAGTTTAGAAACTGGCGAAGCTGGCGAAGAAGATGGTATCGGTGCTGCTGGTATCTTAACGATGGATCAAATGCTAACAACCCCTGAAGAAGCGGCGCGTTTTGTATCTGACACGCATGTAGATGCTTTAGCTATTGCGATTGGTACGAGCCATGGTGCTTATAAGTTTAGCCAACGCCCAACGGGTGATGTGCTGCGTATTGACCGTATTAAAGAGATCCACGCCCGTATTCCTAACACACATTTAGTGATGCACGGTTCGTCTTCAGTACCACAAGAGTGGCTGCAGATCATTAACCAGTACGGCGGTGAAATCCCAGAAACTTACGGCGTGCCGTTAGAGGAAATCGTTGAAGGGATTAGGCATGGTGTGCGTAAAGTAAATATCGATACCGATTTGCGTTTAGCATCAACAGGCGCAGTACGTAAGTTCTTAGCTGAAAACCCAGCTGAATTTGACCCACGTAAATTCTTGAAAGCATCAATGGAAGCAATGGCTGACATTTGTACCACACGTTATGAAGCGTTTGGCTGTGCTGGTATGGGTTCTAAAATTAAGCCTAAGTCACTCCAAGCGATGTACAAAGCGTATCAATCTGGTGAGTTAGATCCGCAAATTAACTAATTTACTCAATAGTGGATACAAAATGTTCGATGGTTTTTTACTGCAGCTTTTTGTGTAACTAATTGATTAATAATAGTACTAAAAACCCAACCATTCGCGTTGGGTTTTTTTATGGCTTTTTTTCTAAAACCACTTGTAACCCTTAGGTAAATAGCGCAATATCGCCGCCCTTAAAAATGGACTTAATTTCACGTTGACAACAAGTAAGCTAGAGCGTTATACACGATTGTTAAGTTAATAAGGAACCTTCTCACTTTTAACCTATATTAACCTATATTGAATATGACTTATGCACGCTAAACCCACCGCCCCGTTATCGCTTTTCTCCCTCACTTGGCCATTATTTTTTGACTTTGCACTGCACTTTTTAACCGCCGCTTTAAATACATTAATGATCAGCCGAGTGTCCTACCAAGGGGTTGCAGCACTGTCTGTGGGCAACATGGTGTTTGAGCTATCAATTACGCTTTTTAGCTTCGTCAGTATTGGCGCTAGTGTAGTGGTCACTCAATATCTCGGCGCCAATAATAGGGCGACGGCTAGCGACGTAGTGTACTCGTCGATAGGGTTTAATTTATTAGTGGGTGTGGTTGCGGCGTTGGGGGTATTTAGCGGGGCGGGATTCATTCTCCACTTGATGAATTTGCCTGCAGAGCTGATCCCAGATGGTAAACTTTACCTGCAAATTGTCGGTATTTGTTTAATACCGGAGGCGATGGCAATGTGCCTTGCGGCGGCGATGCGAGCCCATGGTTTTACCCAACAAGCTATGTGGGTGACCCTACTGATGAACGTGATCACCTTTAGCGGTAATTTGTTGTTACTTTACGGCTGGTTTGGCTTGCCGCAAATGGGCGTGGCAGGTGTGGCTATTAGCACGGTTGTAGGGCGCTTAGTGGGGATGACATTAATGGCTTACTTATTTGTTAAGTACACCAAAATACCCCTTAATATTTTTAAAATCATGAGACCTAAAAAACCGCTTTTAGCGAAGGTTTTTCATATTGGGCTGCCAGCCGCTGGCGAGAACGTTTCTTGGATGCTGCAGTTTATGGTGGTTACCGCCTTTGTTGGGCTAATGGGTGATAAAGCCCTTGCTGCCCAGTCACTCTATTTCCAAATCTGTATGTTTATCTTATTGTTTGGCTTATCTATCGGCATAGGTAATGAGATTATCATTGGTCATATGATAGGTGCTAAACAGTATAAGGCCGCAGAAACGCAAATGTATCGCGCCCTTAAACTTGGCTTGATGGTTACCACGGTTGTTGCCGCATTAGCGGCGATGTTTGGTCAGCAGTTAGTGGCGTTTTTTACTGACGATCAAGATATTCTCACTATGGTGGGGCAATTGTTTATTCTGACCTTATTAATGGAGCCCGGTAGAACCTTTAATTTAGTGGTGATCAATGCTCTTAGAGCCAGTGGTGACGCTCGCTTCCCATTTTTTATCGGCCTGATATCTATGTGGTGCATTGCGGTACCAGGTGCTTACTTTTTCGGTATCTATTTAGATTTAGGCTTAGTGGGCATTTGGTGTGCATTAGCGATAGATGAGTGGGTCAGAGGTTTATTGATGTTATGGCGCTGGCGCAGCGGGCGTTGGCAGCAAAAGAGCTTAGTGATGGCTTAGTGATTATTTGACGGTGCTAAGCTGATGCAGCATAAGAGATTATATAAGATGCTTTTTAGGGTTTTGTATTAATCGCTCTAATAAGTGAGTAGTTTTTTCATTTTCGCTATCAAAGTGTTAGAATTCGGTTCGATTTTTGGGGTGGGTTTGAAACTATTGTAATTAAAGGACTTGATGACATGAAAAAATTGCTACTTGCTGCAGCTGTAACTTTCGCTATGCCATTTGCTGCCCATGCTGGTGCAGACTTTGTTGAAGGTGATAAAACCTTTGCAGGTGAGGCTGAATTAGGCGCAACACTGACAACGGGTAATACCGATACTTCTTCTGTTAAAGCGCGTTTAGGTATGAAACAAGAATTAGGCAATTGGGAGAATGCTTACCTATTAGAAGGTTTGTATAACGAAGATTCAGGTGAGAATACCGCTAAACGTTACTATGTTGGTGCTCAAGGCGACTATAAGTTCGACGAAAAAAGCTATATGTACATCACCGCTAACTATGAAGCTGATCCTTTCACCGGTTTCGATTATAAGATCATCGGTTCAGCGGGTTATGGTTACAAGTTTATTGATAATGAAAAAGCCTTTTTAAGCCTTGAAGTCGGTCCTGGTTATATTTATAAGCAGCTTGATGATGAGCAATCATTAGCATTAGGTTATGACTCAGAGGACAGTGTTGTGGCTCACGGCGCGATGAACTTCAGTTATGAAATTACCGACAGTTCAACTTTTAGCCAACTGTTTGTCGCTGATTATGGTGATAACTTAGAAGGCCGCTCTGAAACTGCGCTAACGGCTAATATCATTGGTGCATTGGCAATGAAGTTTGCTGTCATTGTGCGTTATAACAGTGCGCCGCTTGAAGATAAAAAGAGCACTGATACTGAAACCAATATGACATTATTGTATGCATTCTAATTAATTTTTTGGGGCATGCGCCCTTAAAAAGTCGTCATATCAGAAACCGAGCTATGCTCGGTTTTTTTTGCTTAAAAATACGGCTTTGTTGATACAAAATTAGCGCTAACAAAATCTCGTCAACTATTGTAAATGATTTTTATGTTCGCTAGGGAACGCAGCTTAGTGTTGGTAAATGTTGGTTAATGTTAACTGGCGTTGATTTTAATGTGATTTGGTTAACAAGTGTGTACTTTTGCGGGCGGTTTTAGTTGATTTGTATCGAAATTTCGCGGCGTAGTTCACGAATTTTAATCTTGTCTGACTATCAGTTGTGTGGATCACAAATAACTATTTGCTGCTCCGGTATAATCTAATGATATATAGCGTAATATGAGATGGACTAGGCATGCAAATTGGGTGTTGTTGGTTTGATGATAAGCAAAAAGTGCTTAGTAACCAATCCAAAGCTACCACATGGCAGCTCAATAATAACGAATTCTGGGTGTTGAGCTTATTAGCAAAACATCGCGGACAAGTTGTGCCTATCGAAAGCCTCTCTTTCCCTACCGATGGTCAGCATCAGCAGCAAATCTCAGAAGAAGATTTACAACAAATAATTGCCTTGTTTCAGGATTATTTAGGCGCTTCTCATAGTAGGTTAATAGAGTTAATCCCCAATCAGGGTGTCATTCTTTATACTAAAGTCGTTGCTGGTAAAAACGGCCTGTTTGATTCACCTAATAAGGTGATGTCTTATGGTCAGTATATTGTGATTATTTTGCTAACGTTAATCGCACTATTTTTTGTTCATTCACACCTTAATAATCAAGAATCGGTGAAGCCGGATGCCAGCCGAGAGTTTTTAACTCAACAAGGCAATGTTTCGAACCTGTATTTATATACCTCTAAAGCCAGTGAAATCGATTTAGATTTAAACAGTATTGCAGACCGTATCTCTAATCAGTTGAGAAATTGCCCCATCATGCCTTGGGATGTTATTTCGGCCACTTTGGCTGAAGATAACAAAGCCGTGAGTATCGTGATGAAAAAACGTTTACCCGATCGCTGGCGTTTTTATAATATCAAGGTCATGAGGGATCAAGCGCAGCGACGCTTTGTAACGCCTGAGTGGCTAAAAAAGGTAAATATTTGTGGTTAAAGCTGTAACAGATTTTTTGTTAACTAGAATTGGTCGTGTAGTTTTTACTATCTGTTTCATCGTAATCTCTTGTTGTTCGGTGTTAATGTTAGAGCATTTTGCTGATTCAAGAGAGATATGGGCCTTTGATTGCCAGAGTGACTTATATGAATTTAGTACAGACAAAGAGCATACAATTGAGCTTGATCACGGGCCACTTTTTTTAGCATTAACGGTTAAAAATAAGCAAATTCAGTTGAATTATTACAATGCCAAAGGTTCAAAAAATCATGAATATGCAACCTTCGATGGCGATTTGACTGAACTAGAGGTTGGTGACATGACCTATGAGCTAGATTTAGTGTTAACCGATGCTCAGTTTAACCAAAATAATTCCTATTTAAGAAACTACCTCGCCAAAGAGCTTAAAACCACAGCGGCTCAGTTGCAAACTCAAGCTCAGCTGCATATTGCTGTTCAAGTTTTAGAAATGGATATTGATAATAAATATATCTTAATGAAATTTAAGCCTTACAATATGCTTTGGGCATGCCGTTTACATGAATAATGGTATAGTTTTAGCTATTTACGCCTCCTTTATCTGCTGAAATTCGTTATAGTTAAGGCAAGGCAAACTCTGAGATAAAAATACTTCCATAGTGGCTAAAGTCAAAGTAAAGAAAGAAGAATCATTATCGCTTAAATTCAGCCATCAAATGGAGGCTGGGCAGCAGCGCAGCTTTGATTTATATTTTTACTTACCCACAGAGATGGGGGTTGGCGAAAAAACCCTCGACGAAGAAGAGTATTACCACAGCGCAATGCTTGGGCGGCGCTCTTATTACTCTCAGGGGTTACACCTACCATTAGTGCAAAACCGTTTTGCCAGTATTAATAAACGCACCAAAGAAGAGTTCCGTTTATACCTCAACTTGTTTGCCTATCAATTTGCCGTGGCCATTGAGACTGATGCAAAAGAATTGCGTCTTATCACTGATCCTGACGACTTTTATCCCGCATTAACTGAATTAGGTGAGTCGGTCACGCAGCTACTTAAAAAGTTTCGCCGTAACGAGCCTAGCGATGAAAAGCTCAAATCCTACTTCAATAATGCTGACAATTACCTGTCCTGGTTTTGTGAACAACAACTGTTAAAAACCTTAGCTTATCGGCCGCGTAGTGCTGAATATAGTGATGTTAAAGATCAACTGGTGGCGTTATGCCGCGCTGAGCATCATTACCGTGAAGAGGAAAGAAAGTATAATTCATCCGGCACCAAGCAAGATGCTAATCGCATTTCAAATAAGATGCTGTTATTAAGGCGCTTAATACAACAAGGTGTTGTATTAAAGGAGGAGCTAAAACCCTTAGGCATAGGCTTGAAAAAGTTTGTCACAGGCTTGGCAACGGGGTTAGTGATGATGGTGGTTTCTGCACTGATCATTAAGGCTCAAGGGGTGTTTAGCGGCTTAACCATGAGTTTGGTGGTTACATTAGCGGTGATATACGGTTTTCGTGAAATTTTTAAAGAAGATGTGCGGGTTGCGATGTGGCGCTATATTCAGCGAGGGCGTCCACGCTGGAGTCAGATCTTAAGGGATACTACCACCCAAGCCGTGATTGCTAAGCAGTTTGTATGGCTGGACTTTATTCGCAGCCAGGATATTCCCGCTACAGTCGCTGAGATTATGAAACAACGCCATCGGCAAAATAAAGTCGATGCTGTGGTGCTGCATTATCGCATTGCCTCTAAGGTTACCAATAAAGAATTTGAAGCTGGCTACTCTAAAATTCAAGAACAAGTAAACTTTAGCTTGGTGCCTTTTGCCCGTAATTTAGAGCGTGGTAAGGCAAAAATCTATAGCGAACAAGATGGCAAAGTCAGTAATGAATCAGTAGAAAGGCGCTATCAAATCAACCTAGTAGCTGTATTAAAAGATGGCAAAGGCCCACTTGAATATGCCCGTTACAAAGTTATTATGAGCCGCTCTAGTATCATTGAAATTACTCAAAGCAAACTGCCAGGTGGGCTGTTAGAAATTGGCGAATAAGTTGCTTATTCGCCAAGTAGACGTTAGCTGTAGTGATGATATAAGGCTGGCTATGATTAGCGAGCCTTACGGGTAAAGGCTTGGCAAATATTTTGGTTACCGGTTTGCTTGGCGCGGCTTAACGCCACTTCAGCGTTGCTGAGATAATGTTCAAAAGACTGCTGCTCTAAATAGCCAGAAATACCGATATTAATCCCTTCATTTAATTCATTTTGCTCCAACCTATCCATAATGCTCATGGCGTATTTATGCGCTTGAATGGAGTCACTCAGCGGCAGTAATATCACTAATGATCCAAGTCGCCAATGGGCGATTTGAAAGCCTGTGGGTAAATCGATGAGCAACTGCATTTCAATGTCTTTTTGGCGTTGTTCTAAATGGTCAATATCACTGATGTGACTTATGAGCCCCTCAGGGTTAATGTCCATGATCAATAAACAGGTTTGTTCACGGCTAGACTCTGTCAGGGTACTAAAATGCAGCTCTAATTCTGAAAGCTGCAATACCATTGAACTCAGTGGCGTTTGTTGATTAGGTAACTGTTTTAGCGCTGTTTGCGGCAATAGATCTTCAAAAGTACAGATAAAATACTCGTGTTCACCGTCGACAGAATGCTCCGAGCGAATATTGGCTTTTAAGCTAGTGGCAAAAGGGGTTTCACTGCAGGCTATTACTTGGCCTTTCCATTTCCCTTGCAAGCTGATGCGACTATTGATATCGGCCCATTGCTTGGTGATGTCTTTGCCTAACAGGCTTAAGATATTGACATTACTGTCAGCAGCGAGCGCCATTAAGTTTTTAAATTTCAGATTATATTTGAGTAATTGACCGCTGGAGTCCGTTAATGCGGTGGCTACCGCGCTTTCAGATAATAACTGGTAGCGGTATGCTTGATGCTTTGCTTGGGTAAGCTCGGTGATGTTTTCAAAGGTCACCAGCCAGTATTGCTCACTGTGTTTATTTTTATAGCTGGGCTGACAACATAGCGAAATAGTGCAACTGTCATTGTTTAAATTGATCACCTGCTTCCAAGTGACATTGTCACACATGGCTTCAGTGAGCTGGTTATATTGCGCCTCTTCTAATGGCAATACGCGCTGTAAACTACGCTCAACGAGTAATTCAATGTTTGTTGATAGGGTATTGGCTGCTTGTAGATTGGCTTTGATGATGCGGCCGCTGGTATTCACTATCAAGCAGTTTTGATTACTGTTAAATAATGCGCTGGCTAAATTAATACTATTGCTATTAGCGGTGCTTTCTAAATAGAAGCGATGCTTTAACACCAATAAACTGGAGGCTAACGCGGTAATGATCAAAGAGAAGCAAATTAACATATAGCGCCAGTGATCAAACTTTTCCGCAATATCCTCATGGCGAATATAAGACAGTAAATAGTATTCTCTTACGTCTTCATCTTGAGGCGCCACCTCAACCTTTAAAAACACAAAAGTGCCACTGTCAGTATGAAATTGACCAAAATGGGTGTTGGCCATGTGTTGCCATAATTCTGGGTATGACTGAATTATACTGCTGCCTAATGTATTAGGTAGCCTTTTCATGGGGTACTGCTGATTACCGCCCGCATAGAGCACGCCTTTAGAACCAATAAGCAGTAATGGCGAGTTATGGTTAAAAAATGCCGGTTTAATTGATTCGAGTATTTCAGAAACCGAATTGTAGGTCACTAAGTAGCCGCGAATACTTTGGTCGTTATTTTCAAGCCTGGCCAACTGGTAAACATAAGGGGTTAACTTGCCATTTATTGGCACAAATTGAATATTGGAGTAGTAGGTGTCACTGCCTCCCATTGTCTTGGAAGCTTCTAGAATAAACTCTGGGATAGTGACGTTACTAAAAGCATCTGTAGAGCTTATACGGGGGTTACCTTGGGGATCAAACAGGGTTAAGCCTAATAACTCAGGAATATTGTTAAGCAATATGTCCCAGTTGTCTTCTAGCTTGTAACGTTGCGCCTTAGATGGGTTTGCTAAATATTGCTTCATAAGCTCTGATTTAGCGAAAGCTTGAGTGCGAAATTGAAGAAAGTTAATTTTATCCGATGCGAGGGTGCCTACTGTTTGTAATTCACTATAACGTTTATCAGCCCAATCTTCTTGTAGGCGCCTTTCGCCTAACTTAAGCAGTAGCACAGTCAAAATGACAATACTTAACAGCATAACCAATAATTGACTAGACAGCGCTAATACATGTTGTCGTGTCCATTGAATATCTTGGGTGGAGATTAAAACAGACTTTGAGACGTTTTTATTGGTATATCTCTTAAACATTCACTTACTTATTTTTAACAGTCCCGGTAAGTGAATGTTAGCACGAATGCCCCATAAGGTTGACCTTAGAGACTGAGTTTTTCAGCAATTTTTTGTTCAAAGCTAAAAGTTACCCTAAGGGCAAGTTGAGCCAATAATAAAGCTTAACCCAGAGGCCCCTTGATTTAGTTAGCCAACAATATCCAGTTGTCGACACTTAAAGGTCGCGCCTCGTTGCTCAACTAATGCTTTACAGCGGGCAATATCAACCCCTTCAAGGCCATTGATTGCCGATACCTGTACATCAGTTATATAAGTGGGCGCCATGTCGATAAAGCTGAGTACAGCAGCAAAGGCGTGTTTCAATTTGGGCTGACAATGCTGAATATACAGGGCTTCAGTATCGGCATTAAGGGATATTGACAAGCTATCAATACAAGATGCTAACTCAGGTAATATATTGCGCCGATGGAAAAGGTTAGCTAAACCATCGGTATTTAAACGCACTTTCGCGCCGGATTGTTTAAGCTGTTTTGCGACCACTAATAAGGTCTCAAGGTTTAAGGTTGGCTCGCCATATCCGCAAAATACATACTCATCAAAATCTGCAGTGTTACCTAATAAAGGAATAATATCGTCAGGCTTCACTTGTCTATCAAGAGACAATTCATATTGATGAACCTGTTTTGAGCCATTATGTTTGGGGCAAAACTGGCATCTTAAGGTGCAGCGCCCAGTAATATTGAGGTAGCGACTGCGGCGGATATCATATACTAAGGTGTTGGCTGCGATATCATTTGTCGCCGTTGCTGTGGTATTCGTTTTTGTCATTGTGGTTTCAGGCTTCATCTGAATATCAATAATGCAGTGTGATTAAATGATATTAACTCAAGCCAATATTGATATCTGTTTGTGAGTTCGCATTATTGGCTAAAGCGCCAATTTCAATTAGCTTAAGGCATAAAAAAGGGAGCTAAGCTCCCTTGTTAATATGGTGGACTAGAAGCTAATAATAAGCTTCATCGTCGGTTTTTTTCGGCTGCCACCACCAGTTAAATATCCGCCGCGTTAACTGCTTCACATCATCTAAAATGATGTACAACACAGGCACTAAGATCAGGGTGACCACAGTGGAAAACAAAATACCAAAGGCTAAGGATGTTGCCATTGGGATGACGATTTTAGCTTGCAGGCTTTTTTCTAATAAAATAGGTACTAAGCCAACAAAAGTGGTCATTGAGGTTAAGATAATCGCCCTAAAGCGATAACAGCCCGAGTCGATGGCTGACTCCATTAACGAGAAGCCTTCACGGCGGGCGCGGTTAACAAAGTCCACCAAAATCAGTGAGTCATTGACCACAACCCCTGCCAAGGCAACAATGCCACAAAGGCTTAATACACTCATGGATATCCCAAGAATGAAGTGACCCACTAAAGCGCCAATCATGCCAAATGGGATCACCGACATAATGATTAATGGCTGGCTATATGACTTTAATGGAATCGCCATCAAAGCATAAATGGTAAACATGGCAAAAAAGAACCCTTGTAAAAGGCCCAGCATGGCATCTTGTTCATCTTGACTACCACCATCTAATGCGGCGTTGACCTCTTGGTAGCGCTCGGTTAATTGCGGGATAAATTCCTCTTGGATTTCACCAACCACTTTTGATGGCTCAACGGTGTTTTTATTCACATTAGCGCTAATGGTAATCGCGCGGCGACCATCAACGCGGGTGATTGAAGCAAAGGATTCACCTAGCTCAATATCTGCCACTGTTGAAAAAGGCACAGCAACACCTTGCGGGGTGCGAATTAACATGTTTTCAAGGTGACCAATGGTGCGGCGCTGCTCTAATGGGTAGCGCACCATTACTTTGATCTCTTCTTTGTTACGAAGAATTCGCTGGGCTTCATAACCATAAAAGCCATAACGCACCTGACGGGCTAAGTCTGACAGAGTTAACCCTAGCGCTTCGGCTTCTGGGCGAATGTTGAGTCTGATCTCTTGGCTACCAGATGAAAAGTTATCCGAGATATCGAATACACCTTCATAGGTGGCAAGTTTGGCTTTTAACTCTTTAGAAGCTTGGGCTAGTTGCTCTAAGTTACTTGAGGTTAATCTAAACGAAATATCGCCGCCGGCATCATTGGTGCTGGCAGAAATATTAAGCTTTTTCACTGACAATAACTCAGGTAGCTGTTTGCGCCACTCTTCAGCTATGGTGACGCCGTCAATTTCACGATCTTCACCCTTTGACAGCTCAGCAAAGATAAACCCAGAGCTACTGGAATTTATCGCAATAAAGCTGTGCTTTAATACGTCTGAGCCGGTCTCTTCGACAAACTTTTCATTCATGGCGTACAGCGCTTCTTCAACTTGCTGCACCACATATAAGGTGTTGAGCTCGGAGCTGCCTTCTTCCATTTCAAGGTTGACTTGAATAAAATCCGATGGAATATCAGGGAAAAACACCCAACGAACTTTGCCACTGGCAACCAGTGCGATAGATAAAATCAGTACCCCGACAAATACCGCCACTACGTTGTAGCGGTTTTTAATGCAAGTACCTAAAAAGTTGCGATAATTATTATGAATAAAATATTGCAGCTTCTCATTAATCCACTGTTTAAATTTTGAAAACACGTTAGTTGGCGGGCGCTTTTTCTTCACTTTCATATGAGCTAAATGCGCCGGTAAAATCAATTTTGATTCGATAAGTGAAAACGCTAACGCTAGGATCACCACCATACCGATGGACTTCCAAATAACCCCCATAGGCCCTGATACCATGATCATCGGTATAAACGCAGCAATAGTGGTGAGTACGCCGAAGGTGGCGGGCATAGCGACCTTTTGCACCCCTTTAATGACATTCTCTATGGAGTGACCCTTGGTCTCGACTTCGGTGTAGGCACTTTCGCCGATGACAATGGCGTCATCCACCACGATCCCTAACACCAGAATAAACGCAAACAGCGTTAGCATATTAATGGACATGTTAAAGGGTTCCAGTGGCATCAATAACAACGTGCCAAGGAAACACACCGGTAAACCGACCATGACCCAAAAGGCCAGTTTTAAGTCGAGAAACAAGGCCAAGATCATAAACACCAATAATGCGCCGTAAAACATGTTCGACAACATCATGTTCAAGCGGCCTTCAAGGTAATGGGTTAAATCTCCCCAGGTATCTAGCTCGACATTAGCGGGCAGAGTGGTTTTCTTATCAGCGATATAGCTTTTCACTTGCTCAGAAATCGTCAGCGCGTTTTGATCGTCAATGCTGGTGATTTCAATAATCGCGGCAGGTTTACCATTAAAGCGGGTGTATTCAATGCGCTCTTCGAAACCATCTTTAATGGTGGCAACGTCGGGCAGCATGATGCGGCTGCCATCAGGGCGGGTGGCCACCACAATGTTAGCAAAGTCAGCTCCAGTATAGGCTTGGCCTTTGGTGCGCAGTAAGATATCACCGTCTTGGGCTCTAATTGAGCCGCCGGGTAAATCTATCGATGAGTTTTGTACCGCTTGGGCGACTTGGGTGAAGGTTATTTCATATTCACGCAGCTTATCTTCTGATAACTCAATGCCTATTTCATAATCTCGCACGCCATTAACTTGAGCACGGGTAACTGCGGGTAAATCGGTAATATCATCACGGATGCTTTTAGCCATTTCTTTCATCTCATGGAGACTTAAGTCGCCATAGACAGAGACCCAGATAACATTATTTTCAGGTTTTATTTGGAAAATATTTGGCTTTTCGATGTTGTCTGGAAAGGTTGAAATCGCATCGATACGCAGCTTAGCCTCATCTAAAACTTGCTGAACATCATAACCATCTTCAACCTCAATGGTCACCGAGCCTACGCCGTCGCTGGCAACAGAGGTGACTTTGGTAATACCATTAATATCCTGAATGGCCTCTTCAATTTTAATATTAATCCCTTCCTCAATCTCTTGTGGCGCTGCGCCGGGGTAGGCCACTGAAATCGTCAGCAGATTAAGTTCAAAGCTAGGGAAAACTTCTTTATTAATTAATTTAGCGCTGAATAAACCACCAATAAGTAGCGCGGCCATAAGCAGGTTAGCGGCAACACTGTTGCGAGCAAACCAAGCAATGATGCCTTTGTTGTAATCGTTATTGTTATCGGCGGCGGAGTTTGAATTAGTCTTATCCATTACAGCTCACCTGCTATGGTAATTTCATCACTGTTTTCTGCTGGCGCTTCTAGTTCCACGTCTGGGGTGTCAGCTTCTTCACCTAACAATTTCACTTTCTGACCTGAGGTCATATTATTGATATCGGTGATCGATACGCGCTCGCCACTTTTCAGGCTGCCCTTAATATAGACATGCTCAATATCTGTGCGCACGATATTAACTGGGCGAATTTCAATGGTGTTGTCATCTTTAACGATGGCGACTTGATTGTCTCTTACCACGTAGCGCGGTAGCTTCACTATGCCATCGACAGTGCGACCAGTGATAACAGCAGTCACAAAGCTGCCATATTTAAGTGGTAGTTCATTTTCGCCGGGCTGCTGTCTTAGGTAAGGATCTTTAACTTCTGCGACTAAGTAAACCATACGGTTTTGCTCATCGATGACGTTTTCACTGCGGACAATATTACCTTGCCAAGTAAATGAATTACCCGCCAAAGAAGCACTTAAAGTGACTGAGGTATCAGGGTTATCAACTGACTCTAAGTAGGCTAAATCATTATTGCTTAGGGGTAAGCGCACTTCAGCAATGCTGATATCGTATAACTCGCCTAAATTTGTTCCTAAAGAGACATATTGGCCTAAGTCGACGTTACGCGCTTTAATGAGGCCATCAAATGGCGCTCTAATCACTGTGCGCTCTAAATTACGCTGAGCACGGGCGAGTGCGGCTTTAGCGTATTTGACATTGGCTTGTCTTTTTTCAGTTGCGGAATACGCAGGCCCAACTCTGGCGGTAGGCCGTCATCAAAATCTTTAAATTCAATTTTAGCAACTTCACCGCGGGCGACTTCTTCATTAAGCGCGGCATAGGCTTGGGCAAGGCTTGCTTCTGCTTGGATAAAATCCGCTTCATAATCTGAAGGTTCAATTTGTGCTAATGCTTGACCTTGTTTGACTATGCCGCCGGCGACAAAGCTAGGGTCTAAACTGACTAAACGGCCTTGTACTTCGGTGACGAGCTGAGTTTTGTATTTCGGGCTGACAACACCATAGGAAGGCAGGTTTAACGAGACTGTTTGTAGCTCGACATCAATGACATCAACAATAGCAATTTTAACTTGTTCTTGTTTTTGCTCTGGAGCTTCTTTGGTACTTAGCAGCACAAAAGCTAAGCCTGCAAAAATGATCAGGATAAATAAAGGCGATAGGATTCTTAAGATTCGTTTCATTAGTAACTGTATCCATACAAAATATTACATCAGAGAGTAACTCTATTTTTTATGACTTTTAGAGTCTTATACCGGCTAAATTACCAGAGTTCGTCAGCGAGCTAAAGCGATAGATGTAAATTAAATGTTTCATAAAGTTTTTTTCATATTTATTTAGGGTTTTACGCTATAAAACTGATTTTTAGATAAAAAAAGCCCTGAATCATTATATTGATTCAGGGCTTAAACAGTTTTTTTAATCGCGAGAGAAAGGCTTACTTTTTCTTTTTCGCTTTTGCTTTTTTAGATTTTTTCTTGGCAGCGATTTTCACTTTGTCTTTTTTCTTGCCTGGTACTTTCGCTTCTTTGTGGGTAGGTCGTAAACCGTCGATGTAGCGACGTTTTAGTGGCTGCTCAATATAGCGCTCAATTTTGTTAACGATGCGCATGTCATGGGCTTCAATTAATGAAATTGCCGTGCCTTTAGCGCCAGCGCGTGCAGTACGACCAATACGGTGAACATAGGCGTCGGCTGAGCGAGGCATATCAAAGTTAATCACGTGGGTGATACCTTCAATATCAATACCACGGGCTGCAACATCGGTTGCTAGCAAGATATTGACTTCGCCTTTGCTGAATTTACTTAGGGCTTGGAAGCGTTTTTTCTGCTCCATATCACCACGTAAGAAAGCGCAAGGAATACCGGCTTTAAGCAGCAGTCCTTCAAGGCTTGCTACAATTTCACGGGTTTTTACGAATACGATAGTGCGCTTAACTGACTCTTGCTGAAGAATGTTACATAGCAAGGCAAACTTATGGGCTTGATTATCGGCAAGGTGAGCCCATTGGTGAATTTTGGCTTTTTCACTGCGAGGAGAGTCAACATCAATCGTGACTGGGTCATTCAATAGCACTTGCGCGAAGCGCGATACACCGCTGCCTTCAAGGGTGGCAGAAAATAGCATATTCTGCTTACGGCCTTGGGCCTCAATGGCGATAGTTTCTACCACTGACGAGAACCCCATATCTAACATGCGGTCAGCTTCATCAATGATCAGAATTTCAACTTCTGTTGCTTCAAACTGGCCTTTATCAAGATATTCAACGAGGCGACCGGGAGTGGCGATCAATAAATCGACATTGTCTTCAAGTTGTTCTTCTTGAGGGCCGTATGGCACACCACCGGTGATGATACCAATATCGAGGTCCAAATCGGTGGCAAGGTGGCAAGCGTAACGATGAATTTGGCTAGCAAGCTCACGTGTTGGGGTTAGGACTAACACACGGGCTTGACCATTGAATCGTCTTGGGAAATCAATCAAGTGTTGTAATGCCGGCAGCAAAAAGCTGGCCGTTTTACCGGTACCTGTTGGCGCTTTAGCTAAAATATCCCGTTGTTCCATCGCCATTGGCAATGTTTGTTGTTGAACTGTGGTCGGGGTCAAATGTCCCATGGCCTTTAATGAATCTAAAAGCATTGGGTCTAGGTCAAAATCTTCAAATAGCATGCGCTGTAGGTCTCACTGATTGATAGCCGAGCATTATAACCTAAGAAGCGCAACTCAGCGAGAGCGATATCTATACAAAGCTTAAAGTTTTAGATAGAACTCACGACAAAGGGCGATCATTTGCTGACTATATTGACCGCTGGGATCGCTTATCACCAAACTTGAGTGTTCGGTGCTTTCAATCTTTGCTTGATGTTTAAGTTCAAGCAGCAATCGTCTTGGTGGCTTATTGCTAACCGTTGAGATGCTGACACGTTTAGATATGGCCAAAGAGGTTTGTGTTAATGCGCCGGTAAAGCGTGCTTCACTTTCAACGGGAAGAATTAAGCTCGCCGCGCCATGTGGGGCCAATAATAACTCAATATGTTTCAGTAACTCGCTAAAGCTTAAGCTGTCAGTATGTCTCGCGGTTGCCCGCTGCTGCTGTGTTGATTGCGGCCCATTATCAAAGTAGGGCGGATTACAAATGATGCTATCAAATAATGGGCTTCGCTTAGCTTGGCACTGGGCTAAGTGCTGAGCACTAAAGTCTTGTATTGCCCCATGGTGAAACTCAATCATCTCAGCCCAAGGGCTATTGGCGATATTGTCTAAGCAATCTTGAGCGGCTAAATCATCAAGTTCAACAGCGACAATTTTAACTGCGTTGCTTGTTAATCCTGCTGCCGTTTGTGCCAATTGCTCAGCGCGCTGAGCAGCCATGAGTGTTAATAGTCCACTGCCGGCACCGATATCCAAAATGGTGTTGCTCTGTTTGATATTAGCCCAAGCGCCTAACATCACCCCGTCAGTACTTACCGGCATACCGCAACGGCTATCATCAATATGAAATTGTTTGAAACTAAAAGGCATAGGACTATAGATTGAGAAATGGTCGATTATGGTAACTGTTTTTGCAATTTTCCCCAAACGGAGAGTAGGTTGATTTATTGTTGCTAATATACCAGCGGTTTCGGTGCTTGTGTTGTTATTGTAGCGCTAATGTTTGGCTGTTTTTAAGCTTGTTTTCAGATGACGGTTGTTTTTGCTTTGTGCGGGTTTTGCGCTTGTGTATCTAGACACTATTTGCTATTAGTTGCTACCCGTTTGAGCACATTATTGCTGTTTAAATGGGAAAAATGAAATCAGCTTCACAAATCGACGTATGTAACACAGAAAACGTCGATTTTATCAGCAGAGTAGCGGTGATTTTAGTGAACTTAAGTGTAATTTAAAGTTTACAGATTTATAGGGTCGGTAGATTAGCGATAGCTAATTGGCAACTATTCCCTTAAGTTTGTTAAAAAACAAAACAACAAGATGGGGCAATGTGTGCAAAACAATAATATGAGTATTGGCGATACGGTAGGCTTAGGCTTTATGACGTTCGCATTTTTTTTAGGTGCTGGTAACCTAATTTTTCCACCGTTTGCAGGAATGTTAGCTGGCGAGAATATGACACTCGCAATGTTAGGCTTTCTTATTACTGCCGTGGGTTTACCCCTTGCTGGACTTATTGCGATTGCAAAAGCAAATGGTAAGGTCATGGCGATGTTACCCGCATTTGCGGCAACCGCTTTAGCGATTTCTATCTATATTATTATCGGCCCAGCCTTTGCTGTTCCTCGTACTGGTTTGGTGGCTTTTGAAATTGGTGCTCGTCCATTTTTAGATAGTGCCGACGCAATCATCCAGCTTGGTGGTCTGTCACTTAATAAAGCGCAATTGTTTTATACCATTGGCTTTTTTGCCCTTGCGATGTTGTTGTCTTTATTCCCTGGTAAATTATTAGACAGTGTGGGTAAAGTATTAACCCCTATTCTGATTTTCCTATTAGTCGGTTTAGCGTTATCTGTGATCATTACCCCTAGCGCTGCAATTCAAGCTGCAAGCGGTGATTACATTAATAGCCCACTTTCTAAAGGTATTTTAGAGGGTTACAACACTATGGATACGCTAGCTTCATTGATTTTCGGTATGTTAATCATTGATATTTTGCGTAAAAAAGGCATCACTGATTCAAAAGCGCAAACCCGCTATTTAGTACGCGCTGCTATCATTGCTGCATCGGGTTTAGCTTTTGTTTATGTGTCATTATTCTATTTAGGCGCTACCGCTGGTGATATTGCTTTAGGCGCTGAAAATGGTGGCCAAATCCTAACAAACTATGTAACTCATGAGTTTGGCACTATGGGGACTATCTTATTAGCAACGGTAGTGAGCATTGCCTGTTTAACAACTGCTGTTGGGTTAATTACTGCCTGTTCAGAGTTTTTCAATGAGCTATTGCCTAAGATCTCATACAAAGCGTTTGTGATTTTCTTCGGTGTGGTTTGTGCCACGGTTGCCAATGTGGGCTTAACGCAGTTAATTCATATCAGTATTCCTGTGTTAATGACTATTTACCCTGTGGCAATTGCACTGGTAGCGATTACTTTCTTAACTGAGCGTTTCCCGCGTCCTGAATTTTCACATCGTTTAGTGTTATCCATTGCTTTATTTTTTGGTATTTTTGATGGTCTTCAGGTTGCTGGTGTGGATACTAGTTTCTTAAGCTTTATGCCACTTCATGCTGAAGGCATGGCTTGGTTATTACCAGTAGGACTAGCGATTGTTGCTTGTTTATTTGTTCCAGCCAAGGATCAAGCTTTAGCTGCAAGCTAGGTAATCTTTGTCAAACTAAGCTAACTTTAGTTACACTAACGGCGTTATTTCATCTTGAAATAACGCCGTTTTTCTAGGAACTCATGTGACAGATAAGTATCAAGCCGATCCCATCATCGATGCATTTTTAGATGACCTTTGGTCTACGAAAGGACTTAGTGACAATACACTGGCTTCCTATCGCACTGATCTTCGCCATTTTGAACGTTTTGTGCTAACGAAAAAACGTCAGTTGATTAATGTCGATCAGTTGCTGATCCGCGATTACTTAGCCTTTAGAGTGGAACAAAATTTTGCTAAAAGCAGTACCGCGCGGTTATTGAGTAGCTTGCGGCGTTTGTATGGGTATTTGTTAGTTAATGAGCACATAGCTGTTGATCCCACCGCGCTGGTTGAATCTCCCCAACTAGTTAGGCAATTACCCGATGCACTGAGTGAAGCCCAAATAAACAGCTTACTGGATGAACCCAATGTTGACGATCCGCTAGAGTGCCGCGATAAAGCCATGTTGGAGTTACTTTATGCCACAGGGCTGCGAGTAACCGAACTGGTTAGCTTAACCCTTGAGCAAATAAGCTTACGCCAAGGCTTAGTGAGAATTGTCGGTAAGGGCGGTAAAGAGCGCTTAGTGCCCTTAGGTGAGTTAGCGGTGACAGAAGTAGAGCAATACCTCGTTGCGGCAAGAGCTGAGCTATTGGGTAATAAGCAAAGTGATGTGCTGTTTCCATCAAAGCGCGGTCAAATGATGACAAGGCAGACCTTTTGGCACCGAATTAAGCTATATGCGTTACGGGCAGGAATACACTGTCATTTGTCGCCCCACACCTTGCGCCATGCTTTTGCGACCCATTTATTAAATCACGGCGCAGACTTACGGGTAGTGCAGTTGCTTCTGGGCCACAGCGATTTATCCACCACGCAAATTTACACCCATGTAGCTAAAGCGAGGTTGCAACAGTTGCATAGTGAGCACCATCCAAGAGGTTAGTGCAAAATGACTGTTTATTATTGCTTACACAAAATGGGCGCTGTGTAGTTGCTTTCATTAAATATTGTCTGTAACTTTTGCGCTGATGATCGGGTCTATATAGTGAGTAGACTAATACAGATTGACCAAATAGGATTTTAAATGAAGTTAACCAAAGCATTCTCTTTAGCGATAACGCTAGCAGTAGCCCCGTTATTACATGCCGCTTCTGCCTCTGATATCCCTAATGAAGCAGAACTCAAAAAACAAGTTTCAGATACCTTAGGCGTGAATGTTTTGAGTATTGAAGCATCGCCAATTGATGGTCTTTATCAAGCGCTTACCGATCGTGGTCTGCTGTATGTGTCGCCTGATGGCAGTAAGTTACTTCACGGTAATATGTATGATTTACAAAAGGGCATGAAAAACTTAACCGAGGCAGCACTAGCTGGCCCTCGCATTGCGATGCTAAAACCTTTTGAAAAGGATATGTTGGTTTATAAAGCCAAAAATGAAAAACATGTGGTGACTATTTTTACCGATGTTGATTGTGGCTATTGTCGTAAGTTGCATCAGCAAATGGATGGCTATAACGATTTAGGCATTACCGTAAGATATTTAGCTTATCCTCGTGCGGGTGTTCCATCACCTAATGCCGATGAAATGGAAGCAGTGTGGTGTGCTAAAGATCCCCTACAAGCGATGACAGATGCCAAAACCGGTCGTAATGTAAAAGCGGCAAAATGTGATGCCAATATCGAAGGTCAATACCGCTTAGGTGGCTCATTTGGTATTAACGGTACTCCAGCAATCGTGTTAGAAAATGGCGTATTAGTACCAGGCTATCAACCGCCTGAAGCATTATTAAATACCATTAAAACCAATCTTTAATCTAAAGTGAGTTAATGGATTTAGCCGCTAAAGCGCGTTAAATGACGTTAATTTATAACAAAAGGTGAGCCCAAAGCTCGCCTTTTTTGTTATGGTAAATTCAGTTTCAATGATTCATTCCCACTTCATAATTCGATATTTTCTTAAGGTGTTTTTGTGGCCCATAAAATTGTTCGCCGACCTCTCGTAGACGATAGTCATTTACCTGCAACCATTCCAGCCATCTTAAAGCAATTGTATGCCCGCCGAGGCGTCGACCTTTTAGGCTGTGATCTAAGCCTTTCAAAGCTATTGCGCCCAGATTCTATGATGGGCTTAGCAGAAGCTGCGCGCATTATTGCCGACGCAATTATGGCGAAAAAATCCATTTTGATTGTGGGCGACTTTGACGCCGATGGCGCGACCTCAACCAGTGTGTGCTTGTTGGCATTACGGATGATGGGCGCTCAGCATGTGGATTATCTTATTCCTAATCGATTTGATTATGGCTATGGCTTAAGCCCTGAAATTGTAGCCGTGGCGCAGTCAAAAGGCGCTGAGGTATTAATTACCGTAGATAATGGTATTTCATCCATAGAAGGCGTAGCAGCGGCTAAAGCGCTAGGGATGACCGTGGTGGTGACAGATCATCATTTACCCGGTGCATCATTACCAATAGCCGATGCCATTGTTAACCCAAATCAAGCGGGCTGTGAGTTTGCCAGTAAATCGATAGCTGGCGTGGGCGTGGCATTTTATTTGATGTCTGTACTGCGCAGTGAATTACGCGCCCGTGATTGGTATCAGCTTAATCAATTAGCCGAGCCAAATTTAGGCAGTTTATTGGATATTGTGGCATTAGGGACTGTGGCTGATGTGGTGTCCCTTGATAGTAATAACCGCATATTAGTGCAAGCAGGCTTACAAAGAGTGCGCAGTGGTCGCTGCCGTGTCGGTATCACAGCTTTGCTTGAAGTGGCTAAGCGAAACCCGCAGCGCATTGTCGCGTCAGATTTTGGTTTTGCAGTGGGCCCAAGGCTTAATGCCGCAGGGCGCTTAGATGAAATGGCCTTAGGGGTCGAAACCCTGCTGTGTGAAGATATGATGCTCGCTAGACGTATGGCCGGTGAGCTTGATGGCTTGAATGCTGAGCGCCGCGAATTAGAAACCGGTATGCAGCAAGAAGCCCTAAAAAGCTTACAAAAACTCAGCTTGGATGAAACTAAATTACCTTGGGGATTAGCCATTTTTCAACAAGATTGGCATCAAGGGGTGATTGGTATTCTCGCGTCACGAATTAAAGACAAATATCATCGCCCGGTGATTGCTTTTGCTGATGCGGGTAACGGTGAAATTAAAGGTTCGGCTCGCTCCATTAAGGGTTTACACATGCGGGATTTACTGGAGCTCATTAATAGTCGTCACCCTGGAATGATTATTAAGTTTGGCGGACATGCAATGGCAGCAGGATTATCCCTAAAAGCAGATGCCTTTAGCGAGTTTGAGCAAGCCTATGACAAAGCGGTGCGTGAAATATTAAAACCTGAGCAACTTACTGGTGAGATTTTATCTGATGGTGAATTGCCAGTGGCGCTGATGAACCTCGATACTGCCTATCTGTTAAGAGATGCAGGCCCGTGGGGGCAAGCATTTGAGGAGCCATTATTTGATGGTTATTTCAGTGTCATTCAGCAGCGCATTGTCGGTGAAAAGCATCTAAAGCTGGTGTTAGAGTCTCAGTGCGGCGCTGTCATGATGGATGCGATCGCATTTAATGTTGATTTAGCCACTTGGCCAGATGCAAGCATAAAACATGCTCGCGTGGCTTATAAGCTGGATGTGAATGAGTTTAGAGGTAATCAAACCGTGCAAATGCTGGTGGATTACATTGAGCCAGCTTAATGGTGATTGTCTGTGGTGATTGTCTGCGCGGTTAACTTAAGCCAAAGCTGACGTTGAGTTAGTTAGCTGCGGCTAATAAGTTGCGCTTTAATGAGCAGGTATTACTCTGGTGTGCTTGCTTAGGTGTACTTGCTCAAGAGGCTAGTACAAGGGGTTAGTACAAGGGGCTAGTACAAGAAGAGTAGTGGCTCAATGTCGTTAAGGTGCTTTATTGGTGTAATGGTTATCGCATGAGTGATAAATGACAGATACAAAAAAGCCTCGCATTGCGAGGCTTTTTTGTTATTTGGTCGCGTTAGCCACCAAATCTAAATATGGTGCCCGAACCCGGAATCGAACCAGGGACACGAGGATTTTCAATCCTCTGCTCTACCGACTGAGCTATTCGGGCGACGGGATGCAATTTAAGGTTTTAAGCCGTTTGAGTCAACCGTTTTTTTAGCATTTAAGCTGAAAATGTGTCAACTGCATATCTTTTGTACCTTTTGTGGTGTTTTATTCAACATAGGGTACAAATAAAAAATGCCTTCAAATTGAAGGCATTCTAGCGTTGTTAAGCAGTAGGGCTAATCATTCGTTGCTGACTAACTCATTATTCGGGAAATTTGCTGCCATCACGGTTACCACGTTTTGCTTTAACTGCTCTTGACCTAATTCTTCGTAAGCGCGAGCCATGATTTCAAGGGCGTGTTCAGTTGATGGCGTTCCAGGGAATTGCTCCATCACAGTTTGCGCTCTAACCGCCGCTGCGCTCCAAGCGCCCATTTTAATATAATACTCAGCGACTTTGATTGAGTATTTTGCTAAACGGTTTTTCAGGTATTGCATCCGTTGCTGCGCATCAGCTGCATACTTACTATCTGGGTAGCTTTTGATTAAACGATCAAAATCTTTAAAGGCATCTTGGGCATTTTTAGGATCGCGATCGGTGCGGTCAATATTCATCATATCGTGAAAAAGATAATTATCAGCCTGCATATTAGTCAAACCACGCATATAATAGACATAATCAATATCTGGATGGGTTGGGTTTAAGCGTAAAAAACGGTCAATGTTAGCAATACCTGATGCGACATCATCCATCTTATAATAGGCAAAAATCATGTCCAATTGGACTTGAGTTTTGTGGGGACCAAACGGGTAACGCGAGTCTAACGCTTCTAGGGTTCTAACCGCTTTTGAGTAGTTCCCAAGTTCCATTGAGGTTCGTGCCTGAGCATAAAGTGCTTCTGGCGACTTGTTACTGACAACTTCTTCTTCAAAACCTTTAGAGGTACTACAAGCCGTTAAAGTCAATGAAAACAATACTAGGGCGGCGCCTTTGGCAAAATTATGCATATGTAAATTCAATTCTTTTATAAGTTATTGTTAAGAATTTTTCCATTTCACTGTAAAATAGAAAACAATCCGATTGTAACAGATAGTTCATTCACTTTGGACCCCAAAAAAGGGGTACGGTTCCTATGACACAAGAGATTAATCTAAAAAGCGAAATCACAGCAAGTCAAACGGGTCTAAGATTAGACCAAGCTTTGGCTGAATTGTTCCCTGATTATTCCCGTACACGCATCAAAGAATGGATTTTATCTGGTGCAGTTTCAGTTGATGATACTGTCGTCGATATACCTCGTGAGAAGGTACTAGAGTCGCAGTTAATTGCTGTAGAAGCAACGCTTGAAGAAGAAGTTAAAGATAAAGCGCAGAAAATCCCGCTAGATATCGTCTACGAAGATGACCATATTTTAGTGGTAAACAAGCAAGCTGGCTTGGTTGTGCACCCTGGTGCAGGTAATGCTGATGGCACATTATTAAATGCGTTATTACATCATTGTCCTGAAATCGAGCATGTACCACGTGCTGGTATTGTGCATCGTTTAGATAAAGATACTACCGGTTTAATGGTAGTTGCTAAAACGGTTGAAGCACAAACTCACCTTGTTGCGGCGCTTCAAGCCCGTGATATCGTGCGTGAATACGAAGCCATTGTTATTGGCACTATGACAGCTGGTGGTACGGTTGATGAACCAATTGAACGCCATGAGACTCGTCGTACCCAAATGGCAGTGATTATGGGGGGCCGTCCTTCTGTCACTCATTACCGCGTTGCTGAAAAGTTTAGAGCCCATACTCGTTTAAGATTACGTCTTGAAACAGGTCGTACTCACCAAATTCGTGTTCATATGGCTTATATTGGCCATGTGTTAGTTGGTGATCCTGTTTATGGTGGTCGTCCACGTCCGCCTAAAAAAGCAAGCAAAGCGTTTTTTGAACTATTAAAAGGCTTTGAACGTCAGGCGTTACATGCGGTGCGTTTAGAACTTGCACATCCGTTTACCCAAGAAATTATGACTTGGCATGCACCTATCCCTGAGGATATGAAAATGCTAACCAAAGCATTGCGCGAAGATACCGAGCTAAACCCAATAGAGTATCTATAGGGCTTAGTCTTGCGTAAGCAATGGCATAAGGATTGATTGTGTTTAAAGCCAGTTGGCCATTACCTGATAATGTTGCTATCGCCATGACAAATCGTCATGGCGGTGTCAGCAAACCACCTTATGACAGCCTGAATTTAGGCTTGCATGTGGGGGATGCTGCAGCAGATGTCATGGCTAATCGGGCTTTATTACCAACAGCGCATTCAATCCAGTCGCCACTTGTTTGGCTTGAGCAAGTCCATGGCACTGATATTATCGATTGCTCCAGACTGACAACAGCTGATATTGCCTCTCCACACATTGGCGATGGCAGTTATACCAATTCAGCCAATAGCGCACTGGCGATTATGACCGCAGATTGTCTGCCAGTATTACTGTGTAATAATGCAGGCACTGAAGTGGCTGCCGTCCATGCTGGCTGGCGTGGCTTATGTGATGGCATAATTGAAGCCGCAGTTAGCAAATTTTCTTCTCCAGCGACTGAACTCATCGCTTATTTAGGTCCAGCCATTGGCCCTGATGCGTTTGAAGTCGGCGCAGAAGTACTTCAATATTTTACCGAAAAACATCCTCAAGCGACCGACTACTTTAAACCTCATGGTGCAAAGTATTTGGCTGATTTAGCAGGTTTAGCTCAAATGAGACTGGCGTTGTTAGGGATTCCCCAAATGTATTGCGCTAATCGCTGCACTTTTAGTGATAGTGATTACTTTTCATATCGCCGCGAACAGCAAACTGGCCGTATGGCTTCAGTTATCTGGCTTAAGTCCTAATCTGTTTTCTAGATTTGATCTGCATCATTTAACCTGACGATTTATTTTAAAATTCGCCTCCCTAGATTGAAAAATCCATAAACGCCCCCATATTTTAGTTATCAAAACATTCCGTTTTTAATTAAATTGTTTAGGAGGCCGTATGAGACTCGATCGTATGACCAATAAGTTTCAAATCGCCATTTCAGATGCACAGTCATTGGCGTTAGGACGAGATCATCAGTTTATTGAACCTATTCATTTGATGATGGCTTTGTTAAATCAAGATTCAGGTTCAATTCACCCATTACTGACCCAAGCGGGCATTAATGTTAGTGCGCTGCGTTCGTCAATAAGCCAAGAGCTGGAACGAGTATCGCAAGTGCAAGGCACCGGTGGTGATGTTCAGTTGTCACAAACCCTGATCCGCTTGCTGAACTTATGCGATAAATTAGCCCAAAAGCGTAAAGACAAATACATTTCGTCAGAGTTGTTTGTATTAGCGGCGTTAGAAGGCAATGACCCGTTAGCTAAAAGCCTTAAAGCGGCGGGTGCCACCAAAGAAGTCTTGGAGTCGACCATAGAACAAATTCGCGGCGGACAAAATGTCGATGATCCCAATGCCGAAGATCAACGCCAAGCATTAAAGAAATTTACCGTCGATCTTACCGAGCGAGCAGAGCAAGGTAAATTAGATCCGGTCATCGGCCGCGACGAAGAAATTCGCCGTACCATCCAAGTGCTGCAGCGCCGTAGTAAAAATAACCCTGTATTGATTGGTGAGCCCGGTGTGGGTAAAACCGCCATAGTTGAAGGTTTAGCGCAACGGATTGTCAATGGCGAAGTGCCTGAAGGCATCAAAAACAAACGGGTACTTTCCCTTGATATGGGCTCGTTAATTGCCGGCGCTAAATATCGCGGTGAATTTGAAGAGCGCCTCAAAGCAGTATTAAGTGAATTAGCCCAAGAAGAAGGCCAAGTCATTCTGTTTATCGATGAGCTACACACTATGGTCGGTGCAGGTAAAGGCGAAGGGGCAATGGATGCCGGTAATATGCTTAAACCCGCACTTGCTCGAGGCGATTTACATTGTGTTGGCGCAACCACGCTTGATGAATACCGACAATATATTGAAAAAGATGCCGCACTTGAGCGTCGTTTCCAAAAAGTGCTGGTTGATGAGCCAAGTGTAATAGATACCATTGCGATATTACGGGGTTTAAAAGAACGTTATGAGCTGCATCATCACGTTGAAATTACCGATCCCGCAATTGTAGCTGCTGCCACTATGTCTCATCGCTATGTATCTGACAGAAAGTTACCTGATAAAGCCATCGATTTGATTGATGAAGCGGCCTCAAGTATCCGGATGCAAATTGACTCAAAGCCAGAGTCATTAGATAGATTAGAGCGCCGCGCAATTCAACTTAAGCTAGAAGAGCAAGCACTAGCGAAAGAAGAAGATGAAGCCAGTCGTAAACGTTTGAGTGATTTACAAGCTGAGCTTGCTCAAGTTGAAATCAAAGCCAACGAGCTCAATGAAATTTGGCGCACTGAAAAAGCCGCATTGGCAGGCACTCAACATATTAAAGCCGATTTAGAACAATCACGCATGGATATGGACGTGGCGAGAAGGGCAGGCGATTTAACGCGAATGTCGGAACTGCAATATGGCCGTATTCCTGAACTTGAAAAGCAATTAGATCTCGCTTCTCAGGCCGAAATGCAAGACATGACCTTATTACGTAATAAAGTCACCGATATTGAAATTGCAGAAGTGTTGTCAAAAGCTACCGGTATACCCGTCAGTAAAATGCTCGAAGGTGAGCGTGACAAGTTACTGCAAATGGAAGACGCACTGCATCAAAGAGTGATTGGTCAAAACGAAGCGATAGAAGCGGTATCAAATGCGATTCGTAGAAGCCGCGCAGGTCTTGCCGATCCTGACCGACCCATTGGTTCATTCCTATTTTTAGGTCCAACCGGTGTGGGTAAAACCGAGCTATGTAAATCATTAGCGACATTCCTATTTGATACCGAATCCTCCATGGTGCGTATCGATATGTCAGAGTTTATGGAAAAGCACACCGTTTCACGACTAGTGGGTGCGCCTCCAGGTTATGTCGGTTATGAAGAGGGCGGTTATTTAACAGAAGCCGTTCGTCGTAAGCCATATTCTGTCATCTTGCTCGATGAAGTTGAAAAAGCCCATCCCGACGTATTCAATATCTTATTGCAAGTATTGGACGATGGTAGATTGACTGACGGCCAAGGCCGTACTGTCGATTTTAGAAATACCGTCATCATCATGACCTCAAATTTAGGCTCTGACATTATTCAGCATGGTTTTGAAACCCAAAACTATGATCAGATGAAGTCGTCAGTAATGGAAGTGGTTACCCAAAGCTTTAGACCTGAGTTTTTAAACCGAATCGATGAAACCGTGGTGTTCCATCCTTTATCTGCTGAACATATTGCTTATATCGCAGAGATCCAGTTAGAGAACTTAAAAGCGCGTTTAGCAGAAAAAGACTTTAGCTTAACGATCTCTAAAGCAGCATTAGCATTAATTGCCGAAGCGGGATTTGATCCTGTATATGGAGCAAGACCACTCAAGCGTGCCTTGCAGCAGCAAATTGAAAACCCATTAGCTAATCACTTACTAAAAGGTGATTTACTACCAGGCAAAGCAATCAACGTGGATGTGCAAGATGGCTTGCTAACATTTAGCCAATAACCGAGTTCGTCATTAACCAACTTAGTAAATAGCACATCAATTGAGTAAAGCAATTACAGGGGCATAGTACTAACTATGCCCCTTTTGTGTTTTTATCGAGGTGATAAAGGCTAATAAAAACTACCCAAATAAATAACCCTTTTGATAAATCATAAACCCAGAGTCGGCAGGCTAACTTGCGAGTCGCAACATTATAAACTAGCTTGAAAGTAGACTGTTTAACTCAAGCACTGTGATTTTTGTCAAAAGGATATAGCATGAATAAATTAGTTGTATTAGGTAGCGCACTCATAGCAATAGCCCTAACAGGCTGTAGCTCAGCCCCCCAAACCAATGGCGAAACCCCAGTGATTAAGGTTGGTAATGTTGATTACGACAGTATTTATCATTTTGGCTATAACCGTGGCTGTCAAAGTGCGCTATTGCAAAGCACATCAACTGAATCACTCGACTCGATGAAAGATAAAACCTTAAATGGGATAAATGCATTTGAAGACGGCTGGCGCTCAGGTACCCAAACCTGTAATGGTGGCGAGTTTAAATCAATGTACACTGTCGGCAATTAATAATGCCCAAGTAACAAAACTTACAGCAAAAGGGGCCAATAGGCCCCTTAATATCACATCGTTATACAGTTGATAAATGTTGTCGCTAATACAATATTACTGGCAAAACAATTTTACTCTTTCTTCATTGGTTTCTATTTGAGCAAGTCTATCTTCTTCGGTTACCTGCACAGCTTCGCCTGTGGTGGGATCTTTGCGATGTAATCGTTGATAAGTATTTAATACATTTAGGCTGTGTTTAGCGCTTTCACAAATTGAAGCTGCTTGTTCTGCATCATTGGCTTTTATCGCTGCGGCATTTTTTGCAGCATCTGATGGATTATTGGTATTCGCAGTCGATGAGCTATTAGCAAGAACCGGTAAATAACCCACTTGAGCAGGCTCAATGTCTTCACTATAGAGTTTGTCTGAATTCACATCAGTCGGTGGCTGTTGACTATAATGCTTTACCCCTTTCTCATCGACCCATGAATAAATCACGGTAGCATTGGCAACTTGTATCAAACTACAACAGCCTATTAAACACAATAAACGTAAACTAAGCATATATATTCCTAAATGGTGTATCCCAATTTTCCTTATTAAAAATAAAATAGGCGATTTGAACCTTAAAACCAATAGTTATTATCGAGTTTATTGAATACTCACTCCCAATACTTGAACGATAGAAGCTAAACAAGCAGCCTAGAATTGGCAGTTAACCATAAAA
Source organism: Shewanella sp. UCD-KL21 (assembly GCF_001957135.1). Classification (GTDB taxonomy): domain Bacteria; phylum Pseudomonadota; class Gammaproteobacteria; order Enterobacterales; family Shewanellaceae; genus Shewanella. Next base: position 145,522 of record NZ_MPHK01000011.1, read on the forward strand.
AGTGGTGATTTTTGTCGATAAAAAACACGAATTGTTTAGCTTTTGCGCATTCGGTTTGTGTTACTGATAAAAAGTAATAAAAGCCCTTGCGCTAAATCTTAACTTCCCTATAATGCGCATCCACTGACACGGCGACAGGCCAATAGGCTCAAGGTGTTAGCGTTAATTAAGCTGCTTTTAAAGCATCATAATTAACCGGTTGAAAAGCATTTTAAATTAACTTTAAAAATGACTTGACGCCAACAACGGGAAGTGTAGAATACGCATCCTCAAGCCAACGACCTAGCGTCAAATGGCTGCTGATATGAAAGAGTAATTCTTACATGATTAGCAACGCTCTTTAACAAATCAAACAAGAAATCTGTGTGGACACTCACTGGTGTTGAGTTAATCGAAATTGCTCATTCTTTCTCGTAAAGAATGATGCAATCAAAATTATTATCAATGTAACGATGAGTGTTCATAGCAATATGTAACAAACGTTTTAGAGATTCTTCCGAGTCTTTAAAATGAAATCAGAATTCATTGAGCCGAAGCTTTACTTTTATTTATAAGAGTGAATGCTTCAACAAAACTTTAATTGAAGAGTTTGATCATGGCTCAGATTGAACGCTGGCGGCAGGCCTAACACATGCAAGTCGAGCGGTAACAGGAATTAGCTTGCTAATTTGCTGACGAGCGGCGGACGGGTGAGTAATGCCTAGGGATCTGCCCAGTCGAGGGGGATAACAGTTGGAAACGACTGCTAATACCGCATACGCCCTACGGGGGAAAGGAGGGGACCTTCGGGCCTTTCGCGATTGGATG
>NZ_MPHK01000012.1 GCF_001957135.1 Shewanella sp. UCD-KL21
CTTACCGCTTATAATCTCGTCCGTTTAGAGATGGTGGCGATAGCAAAAGAGGCAGAGGTTGCACCCACTCGAATTAGTTTTACGGCAGCAATAAGTCTGATAGATACCCAATTGAGGTGGCAGGCTCTATCACCTGATGGAAAGTTGCCCGCTAAATTGAAGCAAATGCGTGCCGATATAAAACACTTTATCTTGCCTGATAAAAGAAAGCACCGAACGTATCCACGTTCAGTGCTTTATATACCTAGCCGCTATCCACTTAGGTTTAAACAGTAATGCTTATCCGAACGGCATTACTTCAAAGAAGTGCTTTTAATAAATTAATTGCGCTTAGGCATTAATAGGGTTCTGTTTATGCGCTCGGTAAAGACAAAGTCGTAATTCCCAGCATTTTTTGCATCACGCCCACTACCTGACAGCTATAACCAAATTCATTGTCATACCAAACATACAAAATTGCACGTTTACCTTCTGCAATTGTTGCTTGAGAGTCAACAACGCCAGCATAACGCGAGCCCACTAGGTCACTAGAAACAATCTCAGTAGATTCAGTAAAATCGATTTGATTACGCAGCTCTGAAGTTAATGCCACATCTTTAAGATATTCATTTAATTCGTCACGGTTTGTTTCACCGTTTAAATTAACACTAATGATAGCCATTGACACATTAGGTGTCGGAACACGTATCGCATTACCTGTTAGCTTACCTTCAAGCACTGGTAATGCTTTAGAGACAGCTTTAGCAGCACCTGTTTCAGTAATAACCATGTTTAATGGCGCGCTGCGGCCACGGCGATCAGCACTGTGATAGTTATCAATCAAGTTTTGATCGTTCGTATAAGAGTGAATGGTTTCTACATGGCCATTTTCAATACCGTACTTATCATTAACTGCTTTTAGAACCGGTGTAATAGCATTAGTCGTACAACTAGCAGCAGAAACAATGATGTCTTCTGGTAAAATGTCATTTTCATTGACACCATAAACAACATTTTTAATAGCGCCTTTAGCTGGAGCCGTTAACAGAACCTTACTGGCACCTTTACTCTTAAGGTGCAAACCAAGGCCTGCTTCATCTTTCCAAATACCGGTATTATCAACAACCAGTGCATCATTAATACCGTACTGGGTATAATCAACTTCATCAGGTGAATTAGCATAGATTATTTGAATGTAAGTACCATTGGCGATTAATGCGTTGTTCTCTTCATCAACTTCAACAGAGCCATTGAAAGAACCATGCACTGAATCACGACGTAATAAGCTAGCACGTTTTTCTAAATCGCCTTTCTTGCCACCACGAAGTACGATAGCACGAAGACATAATTTGTTGCTTTGGCCGGTTTTTTCAATCATCAGCCGTGCTAATAACCGTCCTATTCGACCAAAACCGTATAGCACAACATCTTTAGCGGCAACATCATCACCAAAATTTATGCCCGCTTCTAAAGCGTGAGTCATATAAGATTGAATTTGTGATGCATCAGAGTGTTCACGCCAGTAATTAATGGCAAGCTTGCCAATATCGACTTTACAATGCTTAACTGACAATTTACTTAACGCTTCTACAAATGGGAAACTTTCGCGTAAGCGTAACTTATCGCCAATGTGACGACGAACTAAGCGATGCGCTTTAATAATTTCTATTGTTGATGCGTTTAAAAGTGGTTTACCAAAAATTAAGACTTCAACGCCTTGATTACGGTATAATTTCCCAAGTAAAGGCTGCATAGCCTCAGCCATTTCGAAACGTTCTTGCCAACTTTGTAGGTGTTTATCAGCGCTCATTAAAAAGATCCTTTATCTCATATTTCAGCTTTGTTGCAGAAAGAATTGAGTAACAAAAAGAAAAGACCAATAATCAGATTATTGTATGGTTATCCCTTATTAGTCGCCGTCATTGTAATGAAATTTGGCGCATTTCACCAGTAAGAAATTTTTACTAAACCTGTAATTTTATTAGAAAAATCACCATCCGGAGCCAGTTTTGAACAAAAGTTTAGTAATAATTACATCATTTTCTCTATTCGCTGCATTATTCGGCCTTTTCGGTTGTGATGTTGGTCGAAATAGTGACGCCATTTGTAAAAAAAATCCTGAACTTTGTGCCGATTTACACCAAGATAGTTGGTGTTTAGTAGAAAAAGGCGACTTAATTCGCAGTCGTTATCAATTAAAGCAGATAGAAACGCCTTCAGGAAAGTTACTCTATGAGCAACTCATTAAGCTTGAGTCTTATAGTAAATGCATCGAACTTGCTGCCGGGGTTAAACATGTTATTAATACACACCGAACAGAAGATCGAGAACGTGCTTATGCTATCAGTACCCAAAACTTAGGCCAATTAAGACAATCCACTCAAGATAACCCTGACCTTTATTTGGCTTACTACCGCTGGACCACTTTTAATGATGGTGATTCACGAGATGCTGTCATAGCGGCTGAGCAATCAGGTCAGGTTACAGAAGTTTTCATGTTGTCCCACATTGCCAGTTATTATCTAAAGACAAATATTAGCCAATCAAAAGCACTGTATTTATCGCTTTTAGCTAACTCAAACGCAGAAACTTTGGATTCAGACTGGCTTTTAGGTTTAGCTAGCATTTATCGACGTGAACAAAATCCACAAAATGAATACTTGTTTACCAAAGCCAATTTGTTGATGAGTGATTATGTGGCTTCTGAGCAGAGACTGTTAGCTTTAATTAGCAATAATAAAGCCTTGGCAGCCAAATTAGACCTCGATGCGCAAAAGTTAGTTAACCAACTTTCCTTAGGACAATTCGATATCAGCCAATTTAAAACGCGAATTGATTAAAAAACTAGCGCATTATTAACTACAATGAACACATTATATTTTTCACATTTTTGTTGATGACTTACAAAAAAACACAAAAAGTGTGTGATATATTGAATTCTGTAAATAAAATACAGACATTTGACGCTTAAATTGCCATTTTTCGGCTTTTTTACTTGACGAAAATCGTTAATTTGGTAATTTTACTACCATATGATTTACGAAACAGATTTTATAATCACTTGAGGGATATGCAATGACTATCCGTGTAGCAATTAACGGCTATGGCCGTATCGGTAGAAATGTTTTACGTGCGCTTTATGAAAGCGAAAAGGATTACCCAATTGAAATCGTTGCACTCAACGATTTAGGTGATGCTTCAATTAATGCTCACCTTACCAAGTATGATTCAGTTCACGGTCGTTTTAACGCTAAAGTTGATCATGATGATGAAGCAATTTATGTTAATGGCGATAAAATCCTTACTTTCCAAGAACGTGACCCTTCAAAATTGCCTTGGGCAGAATTGAATGTTGATGTTGTTTATGAATGTACTGGTATTTTCACTTCTAAAGAAGCGGTACAGCCACATTTAACAGCGGGCGCGAAGAAAGTTATTATTTCAGCACCAGGTAAAAATGTCGACGCGACAGTTGTTTATGGCGTAAACAATGACGTACTAACTGCTGACATGACTGTTATTTCAAATGCTTCTTGTACAACTAACTGTTTAGCGCCTTTTGCTAAGCCGTTAAATGACGAGATTGGTATTGAATCAGGTTTAATGACAACTATTCATGCTTACACTAACGATCAACGTTTATCAGATGTATACCATACTGATTTACGCCGTGCTCGTGCTGCTGCAATGTCTATGATCCCTACGCAAACTGGTGCTGCGGCAGCTGTAGGACTTGTTGTACCTGAGCTTCAAGGTAAGTTTGACGGTTTAGCCGTTCGTGTACCGACTGTAAACGTATCTTTAGTTGATTTAACCTTTGTTGCTGGTCGCGACACTAGCGTTGATGAAATTAATGCCATCATCACTAAGGCAGCACAAATTGCGCCATTGAGTGAAGTACTGGCAGTTAATGAAGAGCCATTAGTATCAATCGACTTTAACCATAATGCGTTTTCATCAAACTTTGATGCGACACAAACACGCGTTAATGGCCGTTTGGTAAAAGTTATGTCTTGGTATGATAACGAATGGGGTTTCAGTAACCGCATGCTAGATAATACCGTTGCACTTATGAATGCTAAGTAATTCATAGCAGTCATTTGACTAACATGAAAAAGCCCTGCAATTGCAGGGCTTTTTATTGTCGGTCATTTAGCTTAGTAATACTAAGCTAAATCTTACATACTAAATTAGGCGTTGCCTTTTACTTTCATATTAAGGGTCTGAGCAAAATTTAGCATTCTATTAAGTGGCACTAACGCATCATCACGTAAAGCGTCATCAACAAACACTTCATGGGTTGTTTTATCTACACTACTTAGCGATGCTTCAATCGCTTGAAGACCATTCATAGCCATCCAAGGACAATGGGCACAGCTTTTACAAGTGGCGCCATTACCGCCTGTTGGCGCTTCAATAAGTGTCTTACCTGGCGCTGCTTGTTGCATTTTATAAAAAATGCCACGATCAGTTGCTACAATGAATTGCTGATTATCCATCATTTGTGCAGCTTTAATTAACTGACTAGTTGAACCCACTGCATCTGCTAGTGCCACTACATTTGCTGGTGATTCTGGATGGACGAGTACGGCAGCATCTGGATATTGTATTTTTAATTCACGTAAGGCTTTTGCTTTAAATTCGTCATGAACAATACAATCACCCTGCCACATCAGCATATCGGCGCCCGTTTCTTTAGCGATATAACTGCCTAAATGTCTGTCTGGGCCCCAGATGATTTTCTTGCCTTCACTATCTAAGTGTTCAACAATTTCAAGGGCGATACTTGATGTAACAACCCAATCTGCACGCGCTTTAACAGCGGCAGAGGTGTTAGCGTAGACCACAACGGTATGATCTGGATGAGCATCGCAAAATGCCGAAAACTGCTCAATTGGACAACCAATATCAAGTGAACAGGTAGCATCTAAAGTGGGCATTAGAATGGTTTTTTCAGGGCTAAGAATTTTAGCCGTTTCGCCCATAAATTTAACGCCAGCAACAATTAACGTTTTAGCAGGATGATCACGACCAAAGCGTGCCATTTCTAGAGAATCAGATACGCATCCACCTGTCTCTTCTGCTAAGGCTTGAATTTCAGGATCAGTATAATAATGTGCAACAAGAACCGCATTTTGTTCTTTTAAAAGCTGTTTTATTTTTTGTTTATAATCAGCCTTTTCGGCTTCAGTTAATACAGCGGGTTTTGCGGGAAAAGGATATTCGATTGAAGCGATATTCGGTGCCGAAGTGATCATTTTGAGTCCGAGAAGTTACAACGTTTGAGTATTATACAAAATCGGCCCATAAAATTAAAGGACGCTTTCGCGTCCTTTAGTGTATCTGGCTAACCTATTTTGAAACTGATGGAATCAGCGCATTGCTAATAACATCTCTTGAGGTTGTTCCAGATATAGCTTCCATAAATTACAAAAACGGGCAATGGTGCCACCATCAATTACGCGATGATCACCAGACCAGCTAACTTGCATTATTTTACGTGCTTCAACTTCACCGTTTTCATTAAAGCGCGGCAGGGTTTGTAGTTTACCCAACGCGACAATGGCTACTTCAGGTTTATTGATGATTGGCGTTGCCACTGTGCCACCGAGTGCACCAATATTAGAAATAGAAATCGTGCCACCTTTAAGATCTGCAGGTGAAACACGGCCACTGCGAGCAGCAGTGGTTAAACGAGTAATTTCAGCAGCAACTTCTAGGATAGATTTGTTTTGCACGTCTTTAACATTAGGTACTAACAAACCGACTTTTGAATCAACGGCCATACCAATGTTATGGGAAGCTTTATACGTCAGCTCAGTACATTCAGAATTGACCTGACTATTCAGCACAGGGAATTCGTTAATGGCTAACGACATTGCTTTCATGAAAAATGGCATCATTGTTAGCTTAACTTCATCTGTAGAGTAGCGTTGCTTCATTTCGGCGCGCAAGGCAACTAAATCTGTTAAGTCAAACTCTTCACAATAGGTAAAATGCGGTATGGTCGAAACAGACTCGACCATCATTTTCGCCATAACCGCTTTAACACCTTTGATAGCTTCGACTTTATCAGTTGCGCTGGATTCTATTGTCGCTGACGTAATAACTGCTGCGGCTTGGTTATTGGCCACAGCAGTAGAAACTGTGGTAGATTTTGGCTTCGCTGCAGTTAAGTGGCTTTCAATATCTTCTTTATAGACACGACCACTTTTACCAGATCCTTTCACATCGGCAATATTGATATCTAAGCTACGGGCTAAACGTCGCACTGCAGGACTGGCTAATGCTTTGCCTTGTACAACAGGCTCAGATGAAACATTTACAGCCGCTTGGGTTGCTGGTACATCAGTTACAACGGTATTTGCTACTGAGGTAGATTCAACTTCGATGGCAAATAAAGGTTCATGTACTTTTGCAAGCTGGCCTTTTCGATAATGAAGTTTAACAATAGTGCCATTTTTTATTGCTGGAATTTGAACCAAAGCTTTGTCTGTCATCACATCAGCAATCGGTTGATCTTCAACCACGCTATCGCCTTCTTCGACTAACCACTCAACCAGTTCACACTCTACAATACCTTCACCAATATCTGGCAATAAAAACTCTTCAATCGCTTTACCCGTTACAGGGGCTTGCGGCGCATGTTGAATCGAGTCATTGCTCGGTGTATGGCTTACGTCATTTTTTGCTGCCGGCTCTGTCGAACTGACAGAAGGTTCGGCAGCAGTTGCATCCATATCGACCGCATAAAGTGGTGCATGTACTTTAGCAATATCGCCTTTGGCATAATACAGCTTAGTAATAACGCCACCATGTGGTGCAGGAATTTGCACTAAAGCTTTATCGGTCATGACATCTGCGATGGGTTGATCTTCAACGACTAAGTCGCCTTCTTTAACCATCCAATCGACAAGCTCACATTCAACAACACCTTCACCAATATCCGGCAAAATAAAATCTTTTATCATATCTTGCTCCTAGAAATTAACTGATGCTTTAATGGCTTCAAATGTTTTAAGCTCATCTGGCATGTATTCTTTTTCAAGAATAAGCGGGTATGGTGTATCTAAGCCACATACTCGACTAATGGGTGATTCAAGGCTTAAGAAACATTCCTGCTGAATTGTTGCGGCAATTTCACCTGCAAATCCACCTGTTAATGGCGCTTCGTGATTTATTAATAGCCGTCCCGTTTTCTTAACTGAAGCGGCAACGGTGTCAATATCCCAAGGTGCCAAAGTGCGCAAGTCGATAATTTCAGATGAAATACCTTCTTTTTCAGCCATCAGCGCTGCTTTTTCAAGGATTTCCATTTGTGCGCCCCAACCTAGTAAAGTGATATCAGTACCTGATTTAACCACTTCTGCTTTACCTAGCTCGATCTCATAATCGCCAGCGGGCACTTCGCCAACTGAAGCACGATAAAGACGTTTAGGCTCAAAGAAAATAATTGGATTAGGATCACGTATAGAGGCAAGTAACAGCCCTTTTGCTTGCTCTGGGTTACGTGGAATAACAACTTTCAAACCAGGCGTTTGAGTAAAGTACGCTTCTGGAGATTGCGAGTGATAATGACCACCTGCAATACCACCACCATAAGGGGTTCTAAAAGTCAGTCCGCCAACATCAAACTGATTACCACTGCGGTATCTGAATTTTGCTGACTCATTAACGATTTGGTCAAAGGCTGGAAAGATATAATCAGCGAATTGGATCTCTGCCACAGCAGTCATGCCATTTGAGGCTAAACCATTCGCAAAGCCTGCAATACCTTGCTCGGTTAATGGTGTATTAAAGCAACGATCACGGCCAAACTTTTCCTGTAATCCTGATGTCGCACGGAAAACTCCACCAAAGTGGCCAACATCTTCACCAAACACAACCATTCTTTCGTCAGCGGTCATCGCAATTGATAACGCATCATTAATGGCGTGTAACATGTTCATTTCAGCCACGATTAAACTCTCCCTGCACTTTTAGGATACGACTTAGGATATTTTTTGATGTGTTGCTTTAGTTCAGCTAATTGCTTTTCTAAAACTGGTGTCGGCTTGTCTAATACATCAGTGATGAGCAGATCAATATGAGGCAACGGTACTTTTTCAGCCACTTTAACCGCATTAAGCACTTCTTCACGATATTTCTCATAAAAACCAATATCGTCTTTTTCATTTAGCCAATCTTTGTTAATCATCCAAAGTTTGAAACGTTTAACCGGATCGTGTTGCTCCCATTTCGCTTCTTCTTCTTTAGAGCGATAACCTGAAGGATCATCTGAAGACGAGTGCGCCCCTAAACGGTACGTCATGGCTTCTATCAATACTGGAGCATTATGCTCCAGTGCATAAGCACGCGCCTGCTGAGTTGCAGCAAGTACCGCTAACATGTCATTACCATCAACACGTATTGTATGCATACCATAACCAACACCACGACTGGCAATGCCATTACCTGCAAATTGCTCTTCAGTTGGCGTTGAAATCGCGTAACCATTGTTACGACAGAAAAAGATAGTTGGCGATTTTAATACCGCAGCCATATTTAGACCGGCGTGGAAATCCCCTTCAGATGCTGCACCTTCACCAAAATAGCAAATGGCAACATTGCGTTTGCCTTGTAATTTAAAGGCGTGGGCGACACCTGTCGCTTGAGGTATTTGGGTTGCAAGAGGCGATGAAATAGTTTGGTAATTGAGTTCTTTACTACCGTAATGAATTGGCATTTGTCTGCCTTTACCCAAATCTTTTTCATTACTGAACATTTGGTTCATAAATTGCTCAGTGGTAAAGCCACGATAGCGTAAAGACGCATGTTCACGGTATTGCGCTAAAATGACATCACCGTCATCAAGGGCTGCGGTACTGCCGATGATAGAAGCTTCTTCACCCGTACAGGTCATATAAAAGCTGATTCGGCCTTGTCTTTGGGCACTTAACATACGTTCATCTAATACTCGGGTAAATACACAAGTATCATAGATCCGCTCAGCTAAGGCTTTATCGATAACAGGCATAACGGCGTTTTCGTAAGTTGTGCCGTCTGCTTGTAGAATTTTTAAAATCGGAATGTGCAATGAAGCTTTGTCTAAGAAGCTGACACGATGCACTGTTTCATTATTCAGTGTTGCGTTGCTCATATTGTGCTCTTGTTATTTGTAGCCTTAAAATTTAAAGCCTAATTATTATATGCGAACGAACATTACGTTAACGTAAACTTACTATCAACTATTGTTCATTCCTGTTAGTGAATATCATGTCATATAAAATGTATATCTAGCTTTACAACTTATTGAATATCTTCATTGGGTGCTGGCACTAGACATAATACTGTACGTTGACCCACAGGTACATTTTCATTAGGAAAAACGATAGCTTCATAAGGATGTATAACCTTGATTTCTGCGCCAGCTTCCGTTGCTAATACATGGTTTTGTTCAAAACCTGTAAAGTTTACTGTAGATTTATCAAAGGTAAATTTAAAATCATCGACATGCTTATAGATCGAACGGGACACTTTATATAAGTTAAGTTTGTCTTTATCAAATGCTGGCAAACTGAGTTGTTGCTCAGTCAGTAGTAGTCGTAACATATTCTTAGTATTGGCAAATTTCACCATATCATTTTCGCCAAATGGCATCACTTTACCCAATTCAACAGTAAAAGCATCGGCATTAAATTGCTCAGATGAATAATAGCTAAATGTGGTTGTGGGTTCGTGATGGAATAAAATCGTATCAACATCGCAAGCGGCTAAAAACATCATTTGCTCAGCACTAAAACTGCGCCCTGGCCTGTAAGGATAAATCGCAAATTTTTCATGTTTAGACGGTTTTATAGCGGTATGTAAATCGTAATGTATTCGTTGTGAGCTATTATTTTGTCGATAGAAATCCGCTACATATTCCTCTAGTTTTTTTGCTCTTATTCTTTCTTTATTTGATAAACCTAAACCGGAAGAATGTGCCCCACTGAACAAACGATTCATATTTTCTTCTACAAAGCGTGTTTGGGTGAGTATGGAATCTGGATTACCAACTATAAACAAAACTCTATGTTTTGTAACGATTTTTTCTTTTAATAAATTACTTATGAGTTCGTTACAGATTTCAATAGGTGCTGTTTCGTTACCATGTATGGCACAAGATAAAACAATGTCTTTAGTCGAGCCTTGAGCTGGCTCAAAACAAATGATCCCGTTATCTAAAATCGTTACTGTTGTTTTATTTGACAATTCAAAGCGCTGTGCTGGCACCTTGTTATTAATGTTAGTTAACGTAAATGCTAAAAAATCTTTGTCATCCATTAATTGTTGAAACACGCTGACTCCTTGAATGCGGCTTTAAATATTGAATGGTTTCAAACGGTAGTCGGATTCTATCACATCTAGGGGAAGCTAACGTTAAGTAACATTTAACAGAGTGTAAATCTTTGCTTGCATTATCTATAAGATTAAATATACTTTTAGCCATCTAGACTTCTTTACGGGTATCGTATGACTATAGCAACTTTTGGTGCAGGCTGTTTTTGGGGCGTTGAATATTTTTTTAAGCAAATAAATGGTGTCGTTGCAGCACAATGCGGTTATATGGGCGGAAATGATAAATTCCAAACCTACGAACAAGTTAAAGCAGGAACAACTGGCCACGCAGAGGTAGTCAAAGTAGAGTTTGATGACAATGTCGTTAGCTATGAAGAATTACTAACTGTTTTTTGGCAAAACCACAATCCAACCACATTAAATATGCAAGGTGGTGATATCGGTAGCCAATATCGAAGTACCATTTTTTTCCATAGCAAAGAACAAAAATTACTCGCCGAGCAATCTAAGTTGTCGCTTATTCAAAGTGGCAAATGGGGCTTACGACAAATTGTAACTGAAATTGTACCGGTTCAAACCTTTCATCCGGCAGAAGAGTATCACCAAAACTATCTAGAAAAGAATGACTTACCAAGTTGCCATATTAGTTACTAGTTTATAATAGGCTAATGCGATAAGTCCTTGGTGCCTTTTGAGTACAGTATCGATTGCCTCAATCTATATCTTAGAGCAATCGCTACTTTACCCCACCCTGTAAATTCCCTACAATCCATGCAAATTGCTTAAGGCATGTAACGGAGAAATACAAAAATGAGTCAAGCTCGTCATATTAACCTGTTAATTTTAGGTTCTGGCCCTGCTGGTTACACCGCTGCGGTTTATGCAGCTCGTGCAAATTTAAAACCTGTCATGATCACTGGTATGCAACAAGGTGGTCAATTAACGACGACTACTGAAGTTGAAAACTGGCCAGGCGATGCTAATGACTTAACCGGTCCAGCATTAATGGCAAGAATGCAAGAACATGCAGAAAAGTTTGATACTGAAATTATCTTTGATCATATTAATGAAGTTGATTTTAGCCAGCGCCCTTACCGATTAAAAGGTGACAATGGTGAGTTTACTTGTGACGCATTAATCATTGCAACTGGTGCATCAGCCAAATATTTAGGCCTTCCATCTGAAGAAGCATTTATGGGCCGTGGCGTTTCAGCTTGTGCCACATGTGATGGTTTCTTTTATCGTAATCAAAAAGTGGCTGTTGTTGGTGGTGGTAACACTGCTGTTGAAGAAGCACTTTATTTAAGTAATATTGCTTCTGAGGTGCATTTAATTCACCGTCGTGATTCTTTCCGCTCAGAAAAAATCCTGATCAACCGCCTAATGGACAAAGTTGCTAATGGCAATATCATCCTACACTTAGATCAAACTCTTGATGAAGTCGTCGGTGACAACATGGGTGTTACCGGTCTTAAAATGAAGAGTACTAAAGATGAATCAATTTCAGATTTAGAGGTTGCTGGCGTATTCATTGCGATTGGTCATAGCCCAAACACCGATATTTTTGATGGTCAACTTGATATGAACTACGGGTACATTACCGTAAACAGTGGTCTTCAAGGTAACGCCACTCAAACAAGTGTTGAAGGCATTTATGCTTGCGGTGACGTAATGGATCAGCATTATCGTCAAGCTATTACTTCAGCAGGCTCTGGTTGTATGGCAGCATTAGATGCAGAGCGTTACTTAGACGCACAAAAGTAATATTGAGTTTTGATGAAAGCCAACTATTTAGTTGGCTTTTTTGTTTTCAATGAATACAACACCACTTCTACATCGCCTTCGACATCTGGATGCAAGCGTTTCTCAATATAGTCCATACCCAACTTTTTCATTATATTAATTGATGCTAGGTTTTGTTCATCTGCTATTGCTGAAAAATGCTTTATGTTTTGTTCAGTAGCCAGTAGATGTTGCATGACAGCTTGAGCGCTTTCGGTTGCAATTCCTTTACCCCATGAAGACTTTTTAAATCGCCAGCCAATCTCAAGGTTGTTATAGTTGGGAGCTTCACTAAAAAATCCCATTGGTCGTATTAAAATCCAACCAAGAAAGTCTTGCTTACCATTTGAAGGCTCACATTTGTTAAATACTTTCCATAAGCCCCAGCCTTTTGCTGGCGTTAAATAGCGAGCAAGTCGCGGTATATAGATGTCTTGAATGTCTGCCTTTGAGGTTGTTTTGCCACCGTTGATGTATTTCATTACTTGAGGATCTTGATCTAAGTCGAAAAGTAAATCTGCATCATCTAAAGTCATTAACTCAATGGTTAATCGCTGCGTTGATAAGTGGTTATCCATAACACGATCCCTAAAATCAAGCTTTCAATCAGGGCATTGTAAATTTCAGGTATAAAAAAAGGAACCCTAAGGTTCCTTTTTTAAAGAATAATAACTAATTACTTAGCTAAAGCTTCTTTTGCTTTTTCAACTAAAATTGTGAAAACAACTTTGTCGAATACAGCGATGTCAGCCAAAATCTTACGATCGATTTCGATCGAAGCTTTTTTAAGACCGTTAATGAAACGGCTATAAGAAAGACCATTTTGACGAGATGCCGCATTGATACGTGCAATCCAAAGTTGACGGAATTGACGTTTCTTTTGACGACGGTCACGGTAAGCATATTGACCAGCTTTAGTTACTGCTTGAACAGCAACACGGAAAGTACGAGAGCGAGCTCCGTAATAACCTTTGGCTAATTTAAGTACTTTCTTGTGACGAGCACGAGCGGTTACACCACGCTTAACTCTAGGCATTGTTCATATCTCCTTTAATTAAGCGTATGGTAGTTGACGTGCAATTGCTGGCACATCAGACTTAGCTACTAAACATTTAGCACGTAAGTGACGTTTACGCTTAGTGCTCTTCTTTGTCAAAATATGACGTAAGTGTGCCTGTTTGCGCTTGAAACCATTAGCGGTTTTTCTGAAGCGTTTTTGGACACCCTTATCTGTTTTCATTTTAGGCATTGCTAAAACTCCGCATTGGGACATTAATAAAACGTAAGGCGAGCATAACCCTCAAAAAGGATTTTGCTACTTTTTAATTGGTTGCCCTACTATTTCTTTTTAGGTGCTAGGACCATAACTGCTTGTCGACCTTCCATTTTAGGGAAAGATTCAACAACAGCATATGTTTCCAAATCTGCTTTGATACGGTTCAAAAGATCCATACCTAAGCTTTGGTGTGCCATTTCGCGACCACGGAAACGCAGCGTAATTTTCGCTTTGTCCCCATCTTCTAGAAAACGAATCAGGTTGCGTAGTTTTACCTGATAGTCGTTTTCATCAGTGCCAGGACGGAATTTAATTTCCTTCAGCTGGACCTGTTTCTGCTTCTTCTTTTGTTCTTTTTGAGCTTTCGCTTTATCAAAAAGGAACTTACCGTAGTCCATGATGCGACAGACCGGTGGCTCAGCGTTAGGACTGATTTCAACCAGGTCTACACCTGCTTCATCAGCTAATTCTTGAGCCTGTGAAATACTTACGATTCCAACAGATTCGCCTTCGATATCCGATAGACGAACTTCTGGTACGCCAGTGATTTCTTCGTTAATACGATTAGGGGCTGGCTGTCGCCCTGCTGCTCTCTTGATCTTTATGACCTATTCCTCCAACAAAATTAGACTACGGCTCGAAATTTGTTTTTGTATCTTGGCAATAAAATCATTGATTTTAATCTTGCCTAAATCGATACCGTCACGTGTTCGTACCGCAACTTCCTTATTTTCTATCTCTTGATCACCAACGACCAATAAATAAGGTACACGCTTTAACGTATGTTCACGTATTTTAAAGCCTATTTTCTCATTCCTCAAGTCTTTAGATGCTCGAATGCCACTTTCTTTGAAAGTTTTAACAATTTCATCTACATAATCAGACTGTTTATCAGTAATGTTCATAACAATTACTTGCACTGGTGCAAGCCATGTCGGGAATTTACCTGCATACTCTTCAATTAGAATACCGAGGAAGCGCTCAAGTGAGCCTAAAATAGCTCTGTGAATCATAACCGGTGTTTGACGAGTGTTATCTTCAGCAACATAGGTAGCACCTAAACGAGAAGGTAACGCATAATCAAGTTGCACTGTACCACATTGCCACGCACGATCTAAGCAATCATGCAAAGTAAATTCGATTTTTGGGCCATAGAACGCACCTTCACCAGGTAAAATATCAAATTCGATATCATTTGCCTTAAGTGCTTTCTTTAATGCTTCTTCAGCACGATCCCACATATCGTCATCACCAATACGTTTTTCAGGACGTGTTGATAATTTAACGACGATATTTTCAAATCCAAACGTGCCGTATGTGTCATACACCATTTGAATACATTCACTGACTTGCTCTTGAACTTGGTCATCGGTACAGAATACGTGTGCGTCATCTTGAGTAAAGCCACGAACGCGCATTAGGCCATGTAAAGAACCTGATGGTTCGTTACGGTGACAACAACCAAACTCAGCCATTTTTAATGGCAAATCACGGTAAGACTTCAACCCTTGGTTAAAGATCTGTACGTGACCCGGACAGTTCATCGGCTTAATCGCATATTCACGGTTTTCACTGTTCGTTGTGAACATCGCATCAGCGTATTTGTCCCAATGGCCAGAGCGTTCCCACAAGTTACGATCCATCATTAATGGACCTTTAACTTCTTGGTAAGTGTATTGACCTAGTTTTTGACGAATAAACTTCTCAAGCTCTAAATATAAGCTCCAACCATCATTGTGCCAAAACACCATTCCTGGCGCTTCTTCTTGCATATGATAAAGGTCTAACTGTTTACCAATTTTACGATGATCACGTTTTGCCGCTTCTTCAAGACGGTTTAAATGTACTTTAAGTGCTTTTTTGTCTGCCCAAGCAGTACCGTAAACACGCTGAAGCATTTTATTGTCTGAGTTACCGCGCCAATATGCACCAGCGACACTCATTAACTTAAAGTTTTGACAGAACTTCATGTTAGGTACATGAGGTCCACGACACATATCAATATATTCTTCGTGATGGTAAAGCGCTGGCGTTGCATCTTTGCTGATATTCTCATCTAAGATTGCCATTTTGTATTCTTCACCACGTGCTTCGAACGTATCACGGGCTTCTTGCCAAGAAACTACTTTCTTAACAACGCTATAATTTGTTTTAGCTAATGCTTGCATGCGTTTTTCTAACGCATCGATATCTTCTTGAGTAAGCTTGTGATCTAAATCGATATCGTAGTAAAAGCCATTATCAATAACTGGACCGATTGCCATTTTAGTTTCAGGCCACATTTGCTTAATAGCATGACCTAATAAATGCGCACAAGAATGGCGAAGGATTTCAACACCCTCTTCATTTTTAGCCGTAATGATTGAAAGTTCTGAATCTGTGGTAATTAAATCACAAGCATCAACGAGTTCACCGTTCACACGACCAGCAATACACGCTTTAGCTAAACCAGGACCGATGTCGGCAGCGACATCTAAAGTAGAAACAGAATCGGCAAACTCACGTTTGCTGCCATCAGGCAAAGTAATAATAGGCATTTCATTTCCTTATCCAGTGGTGACCCACACGTAGGGCCACTTGGTAATTAATATATAAAAGAAATGCCACCGAACGTCAGACATTACAGGAGTCTGAGTCATAAGTGGCATGAATACGCATTGTATGTGAAAAGGCCTTTTGCAAGCAAGCTAACTCAGTCGCAAAATTGAATAAAACACCATCACAACAGCTTTTTACACTTCTTGGCGGACTCGATTAACTTTTAATAGTCAATGATAGGTGTTATCTCAACTGACAACTTTGGCATTACGCCAGTTTTACTAATGTTTACTATACTTATACCCAAGCTCAATCCGGCTTACTGCTAAGCGGTTAAAGCCTCTTTTAGTTTTACTATTGCTTTAATGTTAAATACTGGGGGAAGTTATGAATTTAGTCAGCCGAGTAATAAGTTGTCCACATTGCGGCCATAATCAACACGTTCATATTGATACTAGTTGTGGAGATCAAGAGTATTATGATGATTGTCGAGTGTGCTGTAATCCAATCCATATGCGATTACACGTAAACGATTCAAATAGAACCATTCAATTATTTATTGATTCTGATGATGAACAATTCTATTAACAGTCAAACATGTAAAAACCTGCTTTAATAGGCTTAGAATGTGTCATCAATCTAAGCCTTTGTAGTTTATTTTTGCAATGATTTTTTAGCTAAAATTCTTTCTACTGTATCGACTATAACTTGAGTTTGACTATCGATTTCGATATTGATTTTGTCACCCACTTCACAGTCACTCAAATTAGTTAATTTGAGCGTTTCTGGGATCAAATGTAACTTGAACTGGTCTTGGTCAATCTCACCTACCGTTAAACTGCATCCATTTACGCCTATAAAACCTTTATAGAAGATATAATCCATCCATTTAGCCGGTACTGTTAATGTTAAATTGTAATGCTCATCGGTATGACTTATGTGGGTAATTGTTGCCATGGTATGAACATGACCTGACAAAATATGGCCACCTATCTCTTTTTCGAAGGTCAAAGAACGTTCTATATTAACTTTGTCACCCGGTTCAATAAAATTTAAGTTTGTTAGCTGCAAGGTCTCTTCCATTACATCAAAATAAACTCTATTATTCACCAGCTTTGTGACCGTTAAACAAACACCGTTATTTGCCACACTCGCACCAGTTTCTAAACCATGCTGCAGCTCTTCTGGAATATTAACTTCAAATGTTTTTAAACCACTCTGTGCTTTAATTGTAATAACATCACACGTCGCTTGTACGATACCAGTAAACATATTTGTGCTCTTTAGTTGAAGGTTTTTAAATGAATAACACAGGCTTTCAGGCCAAAAAATTAATCCAACTGGCAATGCCAGTATTAATTGCTCAAGTTACCCAAACAATGATGGGATTTATCGATACCGTCATGGCCGGTAGAGTCAGCGCTGTCGATATGGCTGCAGTCGCGATTGGTACCAGCTTATGGTTACCTGCTTTATTGTTTGTGCAAGGGCTACTGTTGGCATTTACCCCAGTGTTTGCCCATCATCACGGCGCTAATAATCCAAAAGCAATCCAACCCTTGATGTCGCAAGCATTCTATATTGCCATAATTGGCAGTGTTGGTGTGTTGTTGTTCCTCTCATTTGCTAAAACTATTTTTACCATGATGGCTTTAGAACCTGAATTAGCCGAGTTAAGTGCAGGCTATTTACATGGTTTTATGTGGGGTGTACCTGCATTTATATTGTACCAAATACTGCGAGGCTGCTCTGAAGGTATCTCTTATACATTACCAACAATGATAATCGGCTTTGTGGGGTTAGCAGTTAATATCCCTGCTAACTACATCTTTATTTATGGCCATTTTGGCGTGCCACCCATGGGCGGCGCTGGTTGTGGTATTGCAACTGCCTTAGTGTTTTGGGCAATGTTAATTGCCATGATGATATACATGCAAGTTCACAAGAAGTTTGCTGAGATAGCGCCATTTTCAACATTAAATAAACCCAATTGGAAAACCATATGGGAAATGATGAAGCATGGCACCCCTATTGCTATGGCACTATTTTTTGAAGTCAGTCTATTTGCGGTTATCGCTTTATTGCTCGCCCCTCTAGGTGCGAACGTGGTTGCTGGACATCAAATTGCCCTCAACTTCTCATCCATCGTCTTTATGTTGCCATTATCAATCGGTATTGCCGTTTCGATAAGAGTGGGTTATTACCTAGGCCAAGATAAATTAGAAGTATCAAAACTGGTGACAAAAATCGGCCTAATCATTGCTTTCTCATTAGCCATGTTTACAGCGGTTTTTACTGTGATATTTAAAACTGAGATAGCATTACTTTATAACAATAACCCTGAAGTGGTGGCATTGGCTGGAAGCTTAATGTTCCTTGCTGCCTTATATCAGCTATCAGACTCTATTCAAGTTGTGGCTGCTGGCGCTCTACGTGGTTATAAAGATACTAAAAGTGCCTTTTATATTACTTTAGTGTCTTACTGGGCCATTGGTATGACACTTGGCTACATACTTGCGCGTACCGATATCATTGTACCTGCTATGGGCGCACATGGCTTTTGGGTTGGCTTAATTGCGGGCTTAACCAGTGCTGCAGTGTTATTTGCATTACGACTCATTTATATTCAAAAGAATGCTAATTTCAAAGCCGTATTGGAAGATAGAAGTTAATTTTAACTAGTCGTTATAAAATTTGAACGAGATGAGCATGCTGAGAATGTTTAAAAAAAGCACGTCTACGCTGCTATATGACTCAATTTGCACAGCAAATCGCCACTCGTTCATATTTTTGATTTTTTTGCTTGCATCAAAACGCGTATCCCGTAATATATCGCTCGTCCCAACGATGAAGTCTTTTATCAACGTTGAACGATACAACTGTAGCTCAGCTGGTTAGAGCACCACCTTGACATGGTGGGGGTCGGTGGTTCGAATCCACTCAGTTGTACCATCTCTTTTTGAGATTGCTAAACACAATACAACCGTAGCTCAGTTGGTTAGAGCACTACCTTGACATATACATAACAACTGCGTAACTCGTTGATTAAGTTCTTAATTATACCTTACCCTGTGTGTATACACAATCAAATACACAGTACATACACAGTTCATTAATGTCTCTTAAATTCCTCCATTAAACATCATTCCCATATTGATCGGTCTTAGATACAAGTATCCACCCTTGATATGACTTTTGAGTCCTTAGAGCTACGCCAGAGAATCCCTTTCGTGATATACCAAACTCATCAGCTAGTAGAGTAAAGTTACTAACTGTGCGTGTGCCATGAAGCTCATGCTTGAATGTGGTCAATGTACCAGTGGTTTTCGCATACACGTTATTGGCTTGTGGTGATATGAATTTACACAAGTCAGGATGATATGTTTTGTTGTCCGGCACAATCCCGTCTTTATCCAAATGTAGGCCTGTCAGATCACCTAGCAGTAATTCCTGTTCGTCATACCATGCTTTAAATGCTTTAGCACTGTACCAAATAGGATGAACTGTAACGTCCTTATATTCTGGATTAGCGGCTTTAACCTTGGGATCGTGCCCTCGCCCTAACATACGACTCCATGTTTTATACCAGTGGCTGTTTGCAACATCAGTCAGCCCATCATCCCGTACGCCTACTTGGCAGACAGTTGGGGTAGAACCATTTAATTCCTTTATATAATGCAAAGTAGGATCCCCGAATGAACCCCGTTCCAGCACATTGGCTCGTACAACGTGGTTAGCGTCTGTATTCTTGAAAGTGATATGTACCTCAGCCGATGAAACGTATTTGGTGACAGTAGCATCACCGTGGTGTGTTGAGGTGTAAGTGTTATTGAGGTAGCGTGCGGCACCTCGTAGTTTAAGTTTACTCATTGGTTGTTCCTAAATATTGATTAAGTTTATGAGGCGGCTTTATGGAGTGCAAGACCAAGCAATCAGAATGAAGCCAAGTCAAGGTGCTCTTGCTTGACCTGGGTGAAATGATGATGTTTATGCTGGTTGCGCTTATAAAGCTGCGGGCTATGTGTTTCAGACTACAGAAGTAATGCAGCGTAGCTATTGGTTAAACGAAAATAGATAGATTAGCAGAATGTGGCTAACAGGATTGCTAATAGGATTTGGTATAAAGTCATGTGACCTCCATTGTTGGTAAGGGTGTATCGGGTGTTAGAGGTTGTAGAAGTTCATTAATAAAAGCCACTGGTTAGATGGCTTTGATAATAAACCTAGATAACTAGCTTGGTACGTGTACTGTACCTATCACTCCAGCATGTCCACGAACAGCAGATACTACAATCGTAGTGCCCTCAGTGATTGCTAGTGCGATATTAGTTGGGCATTTGATAGAATCCCCTGTATCAATACTAAGAGTTGCAGCAGAGTTCTCAGCTACTAATACTGTACATGGGATATCGAATGTTTGGGATGTTCCTGCTTGTACGTTAACAGTCATATTATTTCCTTGATGTGGTTTAACCACAGGGAGCCATTAGACTCCGTTTAGTTGTTTCGATTAGTTGTTTCGATTAGTTGTTGCGGTTAGTTGCTAAGTCAAAGTCGTAGCTTGACTAAATTCTATTTGAACTGTGCTTGAAGCTCACGTATTGCCTCAGCCTTACTTCGAACATAAGGTCTGTGCGTGGCAGGTATACGATCACATGAGATGATATTCTCACTATTCCATATCCACATAGGTATCGTGTGTATACGTTCCATAGCGGATATTAGGTTAGCGTTATGAGCATCGTGTGGGTTAGTTCGTTGGACAGTTGGTTTATTGCTAGGTAGATATTCCATGTTAGGCATCCTTTGGTACAAGCTTGTTCTCGATTACATCCTCGGCTAGCGTGCTCGATTTAACACCAAGACCTTTAGGAATGCGATTACCAGATTCAAGTTCACCAACGGTTGTTCTAAGTTTGATAGTCCAACCTTTAGTTTGTTTTACTTTACCTGTATTCAACTGTGAGAAGTTTGCTTGAGACAGGTTGTACTTAGTACGGAAAGGCATTACAGGCCATGCGATAACATCACCAAAGTCCTTGTGATTCCATACCGTTACTTCCTTAGCTAGTCGGGCTTCCTCACGTTTTAACTGGGTAGCACTAGGTTTAGATGGGTCACGTTTAACGATAGCCTTACCATTAGCGATAGACAGTTCAACCTTGCGGGCATACTTTGCTTTGGAGAGGATTCTATCCTTAGCCTTACGATCCACCAGACGATCCTCACGGGCTTGTAATGCATCAGCCTCAGCCTTGGCTTTCTCCGCAGCTTTACGTTCCTCATAGGCTATACGGTTAGCCTCACGCCTTGCTTGGTATGCTGCCCTTGCCTCACGTAAGTCAGCAGCACGATCATTAGCTATACGAGCAGCCGCTTTATCAGATAACTTAGGAGTCATTGAATTAATGAATCGGTTAGTTTCCCTAGAGGGTTTAACCCATTCAGAGACTACGTAGGGATCTCTAGGAACGTGTATGTGATCAGTACCAGAGACATTAGGGTCAATGGTTAGCATAAGCTTTATATCACTGTGTAGATCATCCAGTAAGCTCAGACAATGCGCCCATTCCTTTGGGTTACGTGTAGCAAAGGAAGTGGTCTCATTAGCAGTACCAATAAAGACGGGTGCAGTGCGTATGTTGTTAGCACGATTAGGTAGCCAACTAAGTGGTACTTCATCATTAAGCATTTCATGAAAGGTAGCTAAGATACGTGCATCAGATTCTTTGGTTTCTTCAGTGATCATAGCCTTACGTGATGCAGATGATTTAGTGTGACGTTTAAACTTGATAGCCATATCAATGATTGCTTCATCATCAAATGGTTCAAGGTCGGTTACTGTTGTTGCTGAGTTAGTTAAAAGCCATTCACGAGCTTCAATAATGTTGTCCATAAGTGGCTCCTTTTGGGTATGATGCGTCTACCGAGATAGACGCTAGTTAGTTACAGTTTTAGAACACCATTAGGTAAGTTCTGTTGGAACTCAGCCTGTGTTTTGGCTTTGTGCTGGATGCGATTCTTACTAGCACGATCCATAGTTGCATGACCTTGAACTTGGCTACGTTCATGTGCTGTGATTTTGTTAGACTGAAAGCCACCTGAGTAAGTTGGGGTACTACCAAGCTGACTCGATGATGTGCCCGACTTGTCTACGATTACAGGAGCGCCTTGATTAGGTGCATGACTGACACGAGTATTCAGAGAACGGCCATAGGCGTCCTTTGGGTTGTTAACCATGCGTGGTGTGCCTACAGCTTGCTGGGCTTGGGCTGAGGCTGTGTTGTAATCTAGGCCTGTAGCCATCAGTTCTTTAAGTTTGTTTGAATAGTTAGACATTATTTTGTTTCCTTGTTGATTTCTAGTTGGGCTGTATCGTACAGGCGGTGAATTGCTATGCTGGTATTGATACTATGTAGCTTTGCGTATGCAGTAATTTCAGCATCAGTGATGCCTAAGATAGATTGCTTTTGGGTAATGGTTAAAACGATTTTAAGATAGTTGGGTTTCATGATTGTGTTCCTATTAGGATTGGATGTTTCGATTGGGTATTACGTTAGATGTTTCGATTAGAAGAAGTACCCGTAAATAACAGGTACTCATTATTAGACTTTGATTAAGCCCTTTGATTTAGCCTTTTGATTAGCCTTTGATAAAGGCATTAAGTTTCGCCATTAAACCTTTCTGTTGCTTGGCTAATGATTCATTCTGTTTCTCAAGTTCAGCGATACGTGCATCAGACTCTAGCTTTGAAGCAGTAGCAGATGCAGCTACATAGTCAGCAGTAGACAGAGTTGCTTCATGTGCTGCTTGGTCTTGGTACAGACGAGTCAGTTCTTCACGTTCTGCATTATCAGCCTCAACAATGTTGTTATGTTTAAGAGTGGCTTCAATATCAGGGATTGCAGATTCAAGCTTGTCAGCTACATCACGTAGGTATGCAGCGATTGCTTGTGTTTGTGATACAGATGGTTGATCACATGCGATAGTCTTTGCAGCGATACCATGTGCTACTTGAGTAAGCGATACGATAGAACCACCAGCAGTAATAGTATTGATGTTTTGTTTAGTGGAACCATGAATACCAAATTTCTCACAGTGTTCCTTAGCTGAGTTGAATAGTGGATCACCTAAGAATTGCTGGATTCCTAGTACCTTACGGCCTTGCTTACGTGGGAATGCATGTACTTGGTTAAGTAATTGATCAGCAGTTAAGTTAGCTGTGTTTGATTCGATGAATAATGATTTAGTTCTTGAGTTAGTTGTGTTCATAATATTGTCCTTTGGGTATTGCGGATTGATGTTTCGATTGGGTATTGCGATTAGGTATTGCTATTAGGTGGTACTGAGGGCTGTAGAGATTAGTGCGATAACAAACTGAACTTAGTAGCTCGTTGGAATGCTGGGACGTACTGACGATGCTTGACTGCTATGCCACGTAAGTCCTCAAGTCGGTAAACCTCAATGCCTAAGTCAGCAAAGATTTGGTTTAGTGTTTCAGATAGTTGTGCATCATGCGTAGGCGGCTCGTAGTGAATCGTGTTAGCTGTAGGATTGATGTTATACAGATCATTGATTGCTTGAGTTTTCCTTTGCTCATAAGCCACACGCTTTGCCTCCTTAGCAGCAGGTTCAGTACGTTGTTTAATGTAGTGATCAAAGTCAGCTATGGCTTTGCTTGCCTGAGCAATTTGAGCAGCAGACGGGATACATGCTTTACGGATTAATGGATTACGATAGCTGTTAAACACATTAATCGGAATGTCGAGTTTTTGTGCAATAAAGTTCCAGTCCACTTTATGACCTGACGGGGCATGTTTAGATGCCACGATGTATGCACGTATTAACCTAACTTTCGCATCGCTGTGTTTAGTACGATGATGCGCCTCACCTGTAACATACACACGCTTTGATTGGGCATACTTACCATTAAGCTGTGCACGAGTAAGTCCATCAGCCAATAGCTTTCGACCGATAGGTGAACTAATGAATGTACGGTAGCCCTCACTTTCCTTGTGGAACCTAGCGGCTCGTTCGGCCTTTGCTGCTTCCTTGGCTGCATTATCCTCAGCTATTTGTGCTTTGGTTCGTCTAGACATTAAAGACCTCCTATCATACGTTTAAACTTACTTGTTAAATCGCAATCAGCCTTGCGGAAGTTGTCCCATGCGCTTGGGTACATTTGATATTCAAGATGTTGATCCGCTAGGGTCTTGATGGATTTATATACGGTCTGTTTATCGGTGCTTAAAGCTTTCGCTAGTTGGGCTTGTGATACCCATTTCCCACAGAAGATCACACGGGTTCCTATTTGGGAGTCTCCGAACTCACGATCAAGATAACTGTCAAGTTGAATGGCTTTAGAACTCAACAGTTTGTCGAGGGTTAAAGTTGGGTTGGGCTTACGGTTAAGGTATTTTAAGATATTCATAGATAGTTCCTTTTGGTGGGATGTTTCGTTGTTCAGATAAAGCGTTTGGGTGGTAATTGTTGGTGTTGCTGCTATATCCCTCGGGAATTAGTAGGTACACCAGTATTGTTTAATTACAGACACGACTAGACCTACCGATGAGGGCATAATCAGAAGTGTCTGGATTAGATTAAGGCATGTAAGATGTTAAATTCCGTAACAATTATCCGGCCCTACCTATAGGTAGAAGAGAGGTTTTTATTACAGTCGATAAACACCATTTTTAATATGGGTATATAAGACGTTTGTACATGACACAACCAGAGATGTTATTCAGGTCTTGGTAGATAAAGATTGGAGTAGTTCCAGTGAATACTTCATCAGACCAATCATGTAGCTCTATATGGTGTGGTTGTACTTTAGGTAAGAACTGAGTTTCAAGTAGAGATAAGAAGTCAGGTAGTATTTGTAGATACTTACGAGCTGCACGTTCACCAATACCACCAACCTGCATAACAGTACGTGTATTAAGCACAGGTTGTTGAGCAAGGTTCTTCATAGTTGATGGTGAGAAAGGTAGACGTTGTGTGCCCTCAGTACGATCAAACGAACGCAAGTAACTATAGACAACACAGTCTAATGTTTCAGCAAGTGTATCCTCAGATAATTTAGACATTTGAATAGCACGGTTCAACACATCATGATTATGATTGATGATTGAAGTAGCATCACGTCTTTGAGGTCTTGGAGATGTAACTGTAGACTTAGGCATCATTGAGACAATAAGCTCAGAAGTACCAGATTGTTCAGCTTCAATAAGTGAATCAAGAACAGAGTCATTAGGATAGTAAGCAGCGATTGCAGATACTTCATCAACAAAGTTACGTTCATTAGAGTTAGCATTTTGTTTAGTATGGTTGAAGTTCTTTAGTGCCCTAGCCAATCGTTTAGTAGTCATTACACCACGTTTGTATTTACGATTAGTTGGTTGAGCAGGATCATACGTAAAGTCCTGATATGGTAATGTGTTTTGTCTAGCACATAGTTCATCATTATCATCAAGTTTAGAGATAGCCTCAGCGGTCTTGGTAGTCCATATATCATGATGATGGGTTGATGTAGTCGGTCGATACTTACGTCCTCTAGGGGTTGATTCCTGAGCCTCAGTAAGCATATCAGTACGGGTAATGATGTTGTTTAAATCGATAGACGGATTAGTAGACGGATTAGTAGACGGATCAATAGATAGATCTGTGTCTTGAGTATGTAACATAAAGTTGTTTCCTTCGAGCAGAACGCTCATTTCATGGGTTTGTTTATACTGGCTTGCAGTTGTCATGGATAATGAAGGTATAGGCCTCTGGAGCTACCAGAGACCACCTCAACCCATGAAAGGTATGTGGATCAAAACAGATAGATTTTCTGTATTGATATTTAGTAAGTCATATTAATTAGCACCCACAAGGGCACAAGGACATGAATCCAAGTAGATGCTAATTAGTAGAACTGGTTTGATCCGCTTGTTTTGATCCGCTTGTTTTTGATCAGGTATTAAGATCAGGTATTTAGATCAGTAAGATAGGCGTTGGTGGTATTTTGTTTTATCCCTACTATGGCACGAGGTTCAATCCTAGCCTGTGGATAACTATTAGGAGGTCATATCAGGTAGTATATAGGTCATATACAGAGCAAATAATCATCAATTTATATTACTCACTAGGGATATTGCGAGGGAGTCCATGCTTACGTACTTACATGATTACTTACCTCCATACTTACATCCATACTTACATCCAAACATGATTAGAGTTGTTCGGAGCTATATTCAAGAGTTATATCCTCCTTATATAGACGGTTCACGGCTTACCTGTTGATAACTATTATTACCCACATTGATCATGCTAATTTGTTGTTCAGGGTTTTATCCCTACTATAGTCAATGTCTAAATGTTAGCCTGTGGATAACTCTATATAGCCCTCCTACCCCACCAAGTCCTCACAGTCCGTATAACAAGGGTTACGCTTATGATGGTATCAGATAAGGCTTAAAGTAGCTTAGAAGCGTGTACAGTAAGCCTCAGCATGATTACTCAGGTAGTAAACCAGTTAGTGTAGCAACAAAGTCGTCATCAGGTTCCGCAACATCAATTACGTTCAAGATTGATAGGCTCAGGTATGGCTTACCATTCTTAGTGGTACGTCTCCATGCACTGACCTCAACAAGCTGTCCGTCAGGGAGTCTCGCCTGCCCACGTAAATCAGGGTGTGATGGTTTGGTTTTAGAGTTTGAATATATAGCTCCATAACTCGGATCAAAGGAAAGCTGGTGTTTGGTATCGATAACTACAGATAATTTGGTCATGGTAAAGTTCCTAATATTAGGTAAGTAAAAGAGAGGTAGGTAGATTAGGATTTGATTTCCCACGACCCATATAGTTGCGTCAGGTATTGATTAAAGTCAGCTTTAGATTGCTGTTCGTATGGTGCGTGTTTGATGTAGTCGCTATACATTTGTTCATACAGTTCTAGACTGAGTTTAGTGATGTGTGGCTTTGTCTGGTAACACATGTGTGGTTATATCCTGTTAGGTACGTAATGGTATTGGTTAGATAGTAAGACGTCTCACAGGTTCGTTTTGACGCCTTCCTACTGCATCCATTAGGCTTCTTTGATTGGTGTTTCGATGTTCAATAAGCGGTGGTGCTTGGTGTTGATACTGAATTTACTAAACCACTTACCATTCAGGTATTCATCGTAATAGTTAAGTTCAGTCTCAATGATGCATTCCAGAGTAGCTCTACGCTCGCTGGTGCCATTATCCACTAACGATTGGACTTGTATGTCGAAGTTGGTACGGGCTTGTTCTGCGTCTGTCTGGGACTTGAAGCATGTGTTGCCTTGTATTGTACGTAGGTGGAAGTGACCTGCTTGAGGGTGGCGGATACTCGCCTGCCACACTTGATCCCTGATATTAAACGCCACACCAACAACATCAGATTGGGGTGGTGTTCGGTTGTCTAAAGCTTTTAATGAAGTCGTACTTCCGTTTGCTACATTACGAGGAATGAGGCAGGCTATATGTTCACCATCACTGAAATAATACATTCTGGCACGACTACCGTTAAACTTACTACTCGCCCCTATACACGTTAAAGCTCCCCATTGATGACCAGTACGATTATTGTTTCTCGGACTAAGGTTGGTTACTGTTTCAGTAGCTAGAATTGATTGAGCAGAGGATGGTAATGATTTGATGTGTGTTGCTAGTTCAGCAGATGTTAGTATTCTATCGGGTTCTTGTATTCGTACAGGCATGAGGTGTCCTTGTGCTTATATATTAAGGTGTATCGGGATTAGGTTA
The DNA here is from genome assembly GCF_001957135.1 of Shewanella sp. UCD-KL21. Lineage (GTDB taxonomy): Bacteria > Pseudomonadota > Gammaproteobacteria > Enterobacterales > Shewanellaceae > Shewanella. The sequence goes on from NZ_MPHK01000012.1 coordinate 27,667, forward strand.
TTGACATTTAAGACGTTGAAGTTACTTAGGCAAGCCTTGGTATCAGCTTACTGAGAACTCTCGTCATACGACTGTTTAGAGGCCTTGCTGATACCGTCTCTGTTGATAGGTTGGTCGAGAAATGGTATTAAGTTCAATAGGATATATATCAGATCAAACATTATCGTTTAGTCAGATATTGGATTAGTGAGTACAGTGCTCCTACTGATAAGCATAGGGTTATTGATAGAGCTAAGACGATGCCGATAAGTAGTGATTCCATTATCGATTCCTCAATGCCATCAATAGTACAAATCGTTTAAGTAATTCAGTTGTATCCTTATGACAACAGCGTAAGGCTGCATCAATGGTCGTGTGAGCTACGAAGTTTGCTTGTGGGTATGATTGCTTAGGTTTCATGGATGTGTCCTTGAGGGTTAAATGACTAGGGTAATTAACTTAATGCAATGCCCTACTTTCAAGGACATTAGTTAAATCAACTAAGACCTGTCTATTCAGTTATATCCAATAAGCGGTACTATCATTCGCACTAACCGATACAAACAAACCTCAGGTCATTTCCTCCACCCAAAGCTCTAGGCTCTAGGTGAATTGCTTAATGGATTCTATTCGGGATATTCAACCGCTCTCCATAACCTCAGCTTTAAACTCAAATCGGTAATGTTGAGTCGAGTTCTAGGTGGTTGACGTCAAGCGTTTCATTTCCGAGAACAGCAATAGGTAAACAGTGGAGACTAAAGAAACATCAAATAGATGAACGTTATGAGCGGAGTGAAGTGAGCCTAGCGCAGCGGCTATTTGTGTTTATGTGGATTCGATGTACCGTCCATTGATGTCTAGGGATGGATCGCAACACAAACCACTAAGACTGACGATATTGGGGATTAAGTTGAAGCAGTTATAGGTTGTAATACGAGATAAACCAGCAATTCACTAGGGCTACAATCAGCACACTACCCCAGCTATTTAACGATAAAGTTAGATTGTACGAACGTAGCCGCTTATCAGGCGTAGTGAACTGTGCGCCCTTTGCATAGCGTACAATCCTACTTTATGTTACCGAAGGCGAGCACAGCGAGAATAGCCCTACAATGCAGTCAGCTATGGAATACAACAATGAATGATCACAGGAGGAGCATCGTTCTTAGCATTTAAGATGCGTCTGTGTGAATGGTTAGGATGAAGCGGTTATGGTCTACATGAAGTCTATCGTGTGAGTATTAGTGTGACGCTACAGGCTTGTGCCCTTTATCGTTATGCAGCGTGTGACCTTTAGGTCACTCAGTCTGCCTATAGGATGGTTTCGGGGTCTGGCCGATGGTACTGAAACACAACAGATGAAGAAGTACCACAGCATCACCGTGGTGCTTTGAGGATGTTGATGTTGACGTCCAGCCTTTGACCTTGACTTTGATTGTGCTGTTGATTGGATGAACACATAAGAAAGGAAGTCAACACATGCTAACCAGTGTTGAGGACGACCGCCCTTTGGTCGTTCGTTACTTGCTTGGGTGTGAATGCTGTTGATTGTGCTGTTGATTAGACTTTGACTTGAGCATACGAGAGGAAACACAGCTACGTTAGGTAGCCTTAGTGTTTGCTCGTGCTGTTGCTGTTTGGGGAACCGATGTGTGTTGTCACAACGATGTTTATTCCTGTGACTGTATATAGTCGATACCCCTACGGGGGACTATGGGTAAGCAGGTTCCCTAGGGTAGGGTATCCCCTCGCATTAGTAAGTTATTTTTAATATTTTGGTTAATTATTTATTACTACCAATATTTACTACGAAAAAGCATCCCGTATTGCTCATAGCGTTATTAGCAAACAATTAGTTCAGATTGAATAGCCCAAGCACCTATAAATCATTTTTTAATAGGTTAATTATGAGAGTTATAAACGTTTTATTAGAAAGTTTGAAATGGGAAGCATCCTCAGAACTTACTACTAAATGCCCTTCCGAAATCATAGAATCAAAAAGACTACTGAAGGATTTTCTAATTTTTTGATTTTTTATATTTATATGTAAAAGTGATTTAGACACATAACCATAAGTCAGAAGATTTTGAATAACCGCCTCTAACTCTCCGTTGGCTGAAATTTCGCCCGTACCTTGCGCGATTAATGCGGATCTAAAATAAGTATATAACCACCTCATGAACGGTTTTTCACTACTTTTGATATTAAAAAATTTCCCGAGTTCTGGAGAACCAGCATACAGCGTCAAAGCTTCGGCTGATGAAGCTACTATTTTAAAATTTGTAGCATCATCAGCACTAGAATTCAGTTGTTGCTTAATTGTAAGAATACTATTTAACACGTCGGGTACTTCATGTTTTTCTTGCTCAGCCTCTCGCTTTTTACGAGAACTTACAAGAGCTTCGTATTCCAAATCACGGAAGCCATCCTGAGTACCTAAACCTTCCCTCCCCGAATGTGTATCCCCGTCAACAATTTCTTTTTTTATTTCATCAGTGCTTAGGGATGCAACTTGACGTAGGCCATTATTCTCAGCAATTAACGCCTCAAGTTGATCCTTAAAGCCCTGCTTAACACTTTCAAAAGATCGATACATTTGATCACGTTCAGCATCAGATATGGGAAGTTGTTTATCAATGTGTTTCATTCTAAATGCTGTTGATTGACGTTCTGAGAATAACCAGATACCAGTTGCTAAGTTAGACAATACAGGGGCAAGTACAACGAATAAACAAGCTGCTATAAAAGGAATTGTAAACAAGTGCCAATGACTGATTACATTATCATCGACTAAATAGAAGCCTTTCATATGTTTAATTTTAGTAAGTGCATCACCTGAGCCAAAGAAGAAATAATAGATAGTAGACCAGTTACAGATAATCCAAGATACAGCGAATGCACCGCCGAATGGGTTATTGATTCTATAAGTCGCATTACTAAGAATGGGTGTGAATTTACTAAAGAAGTGATCAAAAAAGTCTTTCATGAAAGTCTAAGTCCCTATAGTTTATGTTGAGACTATAACGAATTAGACTTACAACTTAAAGTGTTGATTCCAATTAACAATCAAGCATATGTACTACGTCACTTGCCTTGATATGCGTATACCTTGCTAATGAACGCATATCCTTATGACCAGTAACTGCCTTTAGCTGTAGTGGTGTTAGTCCTGCATTGGCATACCTAGTAGCAGCAGAATGACGTAATGAATGGAAACATACGTTATCAATACCGAGCCTGTCACAGGATCGTTTGAAGCCCCGAGACAGTGATTGGGGTTTTATATCGAATAGATACTTGCATCGATGATCATGGTTAGTCACAACAGACTGTAATACTTGGATAGCCTTTCTATTTAATGGAACGTCCCTACTCTCACCATTCTTTGTATGAGCAAGGTGTAAGGTACGTTTATCAAAGTCGATGCAATCAACAGTCAATGCTAATACTTCCGAACGTCGCATACTGGTGTGCCAAGCTAAGGCCACCATAGGCATCAGGTTAGGACTAATATCAATAAGGATACGATTATACTCGGATTCATTAAGTACCCGAGTACGTGGCTTAGATGCTGCTGGTAAGGTGTAATCCTTAAAGGGATCACAGGTATTAAGTACGATCCCATGTTGACGGGCATACTTGATAATGCGAGATAAGTATTGAAGTTCACCGCGCACAGTACCACCAGATACACCACGATGTTTAATATAAGCGTTAAAGTCTAAGCTGGTTAAGGTATCAATAGGTCTATTACCAAAGAAGCTAATCAATGGATTTAGTCGGTATTGATACTTGTCTTTGGTTTCAGGCTTTAGGTTGTCTAGCAGAATTGTACCGATAGATTTAACTGTGGCGTCTGGCGCTGTTAGTTTGGTTAGTTGTGATTCTAATGATTCTGCCCATGTAATAGCCTCATGTTCAGTGTTGAACACTTTACTGGTTGGTTTGTGACCACTTAGACGTACTTGGGCTTGAAATCTACCATTAGGGCGTTGCTTTATTGATGCCATGTATCTATACTCCTTTCTCGTACACAGCAGTTAGGTGTATATATCAATAGGTGATAGCTGGTTTTATTCAGTAATATCAATAAGATACAACCGTAGCTCAGTTGGTTAGAGCACTACCTTGACATGGTAGGGGTCGGTGGTTCGAATCCACTCGGTTGTACCAATTTTATTTCTAAAGTCCTATTAAATATTCAAAATAATCTTCCTAAGCATTTTTAGTTTGTGCTTCAATTAAATATCTTTGTGTCATCATCCTCTAATTTTATCTTCTGAATTCAAATAATGAAATCAAGCGAAGGTATATAATGGCTAGTTTCATTGATACAAAACCTCTAATTAAAACCCTATAAATAAACTTGTACCCTCTTTGTTCCGGTAAAATTCTTAACAGCTTTCATTTCTGAACAGAGAAGTGACCAACACCGAATGCTGTCTTTACTTGAGCCTAAAAACGAATGTTTTAGTATTCAAAGGTATAGCCAAATTGAGTTAGTTTGTCATAGACATCGACGTCAAAGCGGTATAATGCAGCAGCGCGATGAGCTACATTACGTTGTTTTTCTTTGCAATCTATTAATAAATCCATCTTTAATATTTTACGACGAAAATTGGGTTTATCTAAGGTGACACCCAGTATCGCTTCATACAACTCTTGCAGCTGTAATAAGGTAAATTTCTCAGGTAACAAGCTGAAACCAATGGGTTCATGCCGTACTTTGTATTTTAAATGATTTAAACAACTTGCTAGAATATTTTCATGGTCAAACATCAGCTTTGGTACTTGTCTTACATCAAACCATTCACACTCAATGGCATTAACACCATGAGTTAAGTTAGTGTCATCAAAACGAACTAGCGAATAAAACGCAATGGTAATAATACGTCTGGCTGGATAACGGTCAACGTCACCAAACGCACCTAGCTGATCTAGGTATAAGTTTTCTACCCCGGCAGTATTTTTTACAACACGCGATGCGGCAGTTTCAAGGTTTTCATCACTACGAACCCAATGGCCCACAAGTCCCCACTTGTTAGTCGCAAGCCCTTGATTGTATTTAACCAGCAATACTTTTAGCTTACCTTCATGGAGGGTAAAAATAAGATTATCAACGGTTAAGTTACTAATACAATCAGCTGGAATAGTTTCTTCATTAATAACTTCGTTTATAAAATTCACAGAATATTTCCAATTAATTGATCAAAGCTTGTGTTGTACTGATAACAAAATAAGGCAATAACATTGTCTTTAAACACTATAGCCTAATCATTAAACACAACAAAAATTCTAATCACTTTACTCACCAAAGTCGTAATTGTAAACGGCTGATACAGTTTCAATTTATGCTCCACTGTAGTTTAGGCCCGATTAACTTTCTGCTGAGTTGTTTGCAATCTAATTGCCGTTAGCTTATTGACTGGTAACCAAAGTCGTAACTGTAAACGGCTGATACAGTTCCAATTTATGCTCCACTGTACTTTAGGCTCGATTAACTTTCTGCTGAGTTGTTTGCAATCTAATTGCCGTTAGCTTATTGACTGGTAACAGAAATAAAAATGTCACTCTAAATGAGTGACATAATAGTGAGTCTTTTTAAGGGTGACACATTTGTTTGAAATACTCTTTAGAACAGACTTAACGCCTGCCTGTTGAATATGTAAACCACCTAAATAGAGCTCATAAATTCTATTTCAAAAACAAATGCAAAGGTTACTCTTTATCATAACCATTAGGGTTAGCAGACTGCCAGCGCCAAGTATCCACCATCATTTGCTCTAAACTGCGCTTTGCTTGCCAATTTAATTGATGATTAGCTTTTTGCGCGTTAGCCCAAAAAGCCGCTAAATCACCAGCACGTCTTGGACTGACTTCATAAGGGATAGGTTTATCAACCGCCTTTTCAAATGCCTTAACGATATCAAATACCGAAACGCCATTTCCTGTACCTAAGTTAAACGCCTCAACGCCACTAAAGCTGGCATTGTTGTCTAACCAGTTCATCGCAGCTACATGACCTTCAGCCAAGTCCATTACATGTAAATAGTCACGTTCACAGGTGCCATCTTTTGTTGGGTAATCAGCGCCAAAAATACTCAGCTTGTCACGTTTGCCCACCATAACTTGCGCAACATAAGGCAGTAAGTTATTTGGAATACCTTTTGGCGACTCACCAATTTGACCACTTTCATGGGCTCCAATTGGATTAAAGTATCGCAAAGATACCCCTCTAAAATGGCTATTCGATGCCGCAAAATCTGCCATTACCCGTTCAACCATCACTTTAGTGGCCCCATAAGGGCTTGAAGGCGTACCTAGCTTCATGGTTTCGACATATGGCACGTCATTTTCTTCGCCATAAACGGTGGCAGATGAGCTAAAAATAAAGTTATGAACATTATGTTCGGCCATGGCTTCTAATAAGCACACAGAGCCGTGAACATTATTTTGATAATACTCAAGTGGAATTTGCGCTGACTCACCGACTGCTTTAAGGGCTGCAAAATGGATCACGGTTTGAATATCAAATTGCTCAAACACTGCGCTTAAAGCGTGTTTGTCACGAATATTACCTTCTACAAAAGTTACCGATTTCCCGGTTAATGCTTCTACTCGCTTAATTGACTCAATATTTGAATTAAACAAGTTATCAAAAACAACGACATTACAATTGTTTTCTAGCAGTGATAACACTGTATGTGAGCCAATATAGCCAGCACCACCGGTAACTAATACGTTCATTACTGTTCCTTGTGTGAAAGATAAAAATGAGCATTTATAATCAGTAATTTTGAACCTTAGCGCTGAAAATTACTATTAAAAATTAGCTTCATGAGCGTAAATCAGCACAATACGTTAATAAATGTCGTTTTATCACTTAATCTTTTCCTCCCCAGCCTCACATTTAAACCCCGTGTACACATTTACAACCTTGCCAATACTTTTGTGACAATCGTGATTAACCTGATGAATCACTGATAAAAAAGGCATTGTCAGATGCTCAATTGTTGTTATTCGTACTAAGTAAACAGTCAGGTTAGACACATTTGAAACATTAAATTACACATTGTTACCACTTGCAGTTAACAGTTTTATTAACATCTCCATATAATGTCGATAACTCATTTGCACACAAACACTAAAGGTTTGTGTTATCTCTTTTAAAAGGATGTCCCGTGGCGACCACAATGCAAAAAGTTTTTCCTTTCTTGATTATAGGTTCTGGCATTGCCATAACAGCAGCGTTAGTTGCCATGAAGCAACCTCCCGAAGAAAAGCCAGCCTTAGACAATACCCCGCTTGTATCAGTACAAAGCATTGAATATAAGCCAATGACATTTACGGTTAGCTCTTATGGCGTTGTTAATCCGAAATATCAAACTGAATTAGTGGCCCAAGTGAATGGTGAAATCACCTACCTTGCAGACACTTTTGTAAAAGGTGGCTTCGTTAAAAAAGGCCAGATACTCGCCAAAATAGACCCAAGTGATTACGAGTCAGCCTTACTTGATGCACAAGCTGAACTGGCATCTGCTAAATCAAATTTAGTGCTAGAAAAAGCCACAGCAGCAGTAGCCGAACGTGAATGGGCTGAAATTACCGATAGTAAACCTAGCGATTTAAGTTTGCGTAAACCTCAATTAGCCAAAGAAATCGCTAAGTTGAAAAGTGCTGAAGCCGGCTTACATCGTGCCCAACGTAATTTAGAACGTTCAGTGATTAAAGCACCTTATGATTCGTTAATCGCCGGTCGTAATATTGGCTTAGGCACTTATGTTGGCAATGGCGCATCAATAGGCATGCTGTATAACACTGAAATTGCAGAAATACGTTTGCCACTAGCCGATAAAGAAATGCAATATCTCGACAGAAAAGGCGCTAATGCTGAAGTAACTTTGGTGGGTAACTTCGCTGGAGAAAAACAGCAATGGCAAGGCACGATTGTCCGCAGCGAAGGAGTGATTGATAGTAAGAGTCGTATGACCTACCTAGTGGCTGAAATTAACGACCCTTATGCACTTAAAGGTAACCATAAAGAATTACGTTTTGGCACTTATGTCACAGCGCATATTGATGGTACACAAGCTGGTAGTGTTGCAATTATTCCCCGTCACCTAATTGTTAACGGCTTAGTTGCGGTCATGGATGCAGACATGAAACTGCGCTACTTGCCGGTAAACATCATTCGTCAAGACGGCAGCAACGTGATTATTTCAAGTGGTTTAGAAGATGGGATGAATATCATTACATCGGCACTTGATTACCCTATTGAAGGCATGTCAGTAAAGTTACCTGAAGATAAGGTTCTCCAGCAAGATGCTACTGAAGCTGATGACATTATTAAAACTGCAATCGCCAGTAAAGATAAGGAATAATCATGGAAGATACCCATAAAGGCTTGATTGCTTGGTTTGCCCGTAACAGTGTGGCGGCAAACTTATTAATGATCATCATATTACTTGGCGGCTTACTGACAGCAAACACCATACGTAAACAATTCTTCCCTGCGGTTGAAATTAACTGGATTGAGTTCAGCGCCGTTTATCCGGGCGCTGCGCCCCAAGAAGTTGAAGAAGGCATTACGGTTAAAATAGAGCAAGCTTTAGAGACTGTTCAGGGCTTGCAGCGGGTTATTACCTATTCTAATCGTAACCAAGCCTCTGGTTATTTCAGAATTGAAGACTCCTACGATCCGCAAATTGTATTGGATGAAGTTAAATCAGAAATTGACTCAGTATCAACATTCCCAGCAGGCATGGAGTTCCCAAAAGTTGAGCGCATAAAAATACGCCAAGAAGTGATGTATTTAAGCTTATATGGCGATTTATCTCAGCGCCAACTCAAAGACTTAGGCGAAAAAATCCATCAAGAAATCATGCAGCTACCTAATGTTAATATTTCAGAATTCTATGGTGGGCTTAATTACGAAATCAGCGTCGAAGTCAGCAAAGACAGACTCAGAGAGTTTGGTCTTAGTTTTAACGATGTCGCTGAAGCTGTGCGCGGTTATTCCCGTAATATGTCAGCTGGGCAAATTAAAGCTGAAAATGGCTACATTAACTTACGAGTAGAAAACCAAGCATATGTCGGATATGAATTTGAAGATTTACCCTTATTAACCTTGGATGACGGCACTAACCTATTACTGGGAGACGTGGCGACAGTTAAAGACGGCTTTGAAGAAGGCATTCAATATTCTAAATTCAATGGCCAAAATGCAGTCACTTTTTTTGTCGGCGCTGCTAAAAACCAAAGTATCACCGATGTTGCCGATACCTTAAAAAAATACGTTGCTGACAAACAAGCTATTTTACCTGACGGTGTAACCTTAGAACCTTGGGTTGATATGACCTACTACCTTGAAGGTCGTTTAGACTTAATGCTCGATAGCATGAAAACAGGGGCTCTATTAGTCTTTATCATGCTAGCGTTATTTCTGCGAGTGCGGTTAGCGTTTTGGGTGATGATGGGTTTACCCGTATGTTTCTTAGGTACACTGTTATTTATGCCAATGGGTTTTATTGATGTCACCATCAATGTTATTAGCTTATTCGCCTTCATACTGGTATTGGGTATTGTGGTCGATGATGCCATTGTAATGGGTGAAAGCGCCCATTCTGAATGTGAAGAAAATGGTCAAAATATCGACAGCGTTATTCGCGGGGTTAAACGGGTCGCCATGCCGGCAACCTTTGGGGTATTGACCACCATTGCCGCTTTTTTACCGATCACCTTAGATGACGGCCCTTCATCAGCCTTTGGCCAAGCCATTGGTTTTGTGGTTATTTTGTGCTTAATCTTTTCATTAGTGGAATCTAAGTTAATTTTACCGTCACATTTAGCCCATATGAAAAAACCTAAGGTTGTGCAATCGGGGTCTAAAAATCCGTTAGATTGGTTAAGAAATATCGTTAACTTTATTCAAGGTAAAATTGAAAGAAACCTAACTAATTTTATTGCTAATGTTTACCGCCCGAGTCTAACTGCTGCAGTTAAATACCGTTATTCGGTTATTGCGACCTTTGTGATGTTAATTGTTATTTGCGCCGCCCTCTATATTAGCGGCTTAGTACGCTTTATTGGGCAACCTAAAATCCCCCATGATTTTCCTCGTATCACCTTGGAAATGAATGTCGATGCCGCTGAAACCGCAACCCTTAATGCCGCCCATGCCATTGAGTCTGCCCTGCGCACAGTTGAGAAAGATCTTGAATCTCAATATGGTCAAGGCATGATTGCCGAGTTACAAGTCCAGCTTCAAGGTCGCACTGAAGCCGAAGTGAGAACCAAGCTGGTCGACCCCGAATTACGACCCATCAATACCTTCGAAGTTGCCGAATTATGGCGTCAAGCGATGCCAAATATCCCCGGAGTTAAATCTTTTACCATCCAAGATAGTTTGTTTGGTGGCGGCATGGATGATGGTGATATCAGTTTCCGATTAGAAGGTAACGATGAAGCGCAGTTAATTGCAGCATCGAAAGATTTAAAAGAAAAGTTAGGTACTTTAAAAGGGGTGAGTGACATTAATGACAGTCGCCAATCTTCAGCCAAAGAAGTGCAATTTGACCTAAAACCTTTAGCCCACAGTTTAGGCTTAACCCTTGCCAATATTGCTTCACAAGTGGGTAATAGTTTTTACGGGCTTGAAGCCCAGCGGATTATTCGCAACGGCGAAGAAATCAAGGTAATGCTACGTTACCCAGAAGAGCAACGTAACTCTATCGCCCTCGTTCAGGATGTGTTGATAAAAACGCCTCAAGGTGCGGAATTACCTCTGTCTGAAGTTGCTAACATCAACGTAGTTCAAGGCGTGAGTAGTATTCGCCGTGAAAATGGTAACCGAACCATTAATGTATGGGCCTCGGTTGATGCTGAACAAGCTGAGCCATTTAAACTCGCCAAAGATATTCGTGACAACTTCATACCGCAATTATTGGCAAAGTACCCTCGGGTACAAAGCGAGGTTTCTGGCAGTATTCAAGAGCAACTTGATAGTGCTGATACCCAAATGCGTGACTTTATTATCTCTATGTTGGTGATTTACAGCTTATTAGCGATACCGCTTAAGTCATACGTGCAACCATTTATGATCATGTCGGTGATCCCATTTGGTGTCATTGGCTCAATGCTTGGCCATATCATTTTAGGTATTGATTTAAGTGCCCTTTCTGTTTTCGGGATTATTGCCGCTGCAGGTGTGGTGGTCAATGACTCCTTAGTGATGGTGGATTATGTCAATAATTCCCGCAAACAAGGCGTTAAACTCAATGACGCGGTAATCAACGCGGGTTGCAGACGTTTTAGAGCGATTATGTTGACCTCTTTAACCACCTTTATTGGGCTAGTGCCAATCATGACTGAGACCAGTATGCAGGCACAAATGGTGATACCTATGGCCGTATCACTGGCGTTTGGGGTGTTGTTCGCAACAGTAGTGACCTTATGTTTAATTCCTTGTCTTTATATTGCAATTGAAGATACTCGCCTATTCCTACGTGGTTCATGGCGTCATTATTTTCCGTTAACGACTGAAGAAGCTAACGCCGAACTCGCGGCTCAAACTGTTAAGGCTAGTAACTAACTTAGTTGCTTAATAGTTATAAAACACAGCATTTACTGAGTAAATTTAAAAAGCGAAACAAGATGTTTCGCTTTTTTATTGCTTTATATTCAATAAATTACTTATTAATACTTTTGTCATTAATGCCTCCTAGAATACTTGTCTTAGGTATCATAAAATTCGTAAGACTTATCTATAACACACAAGGCATAAAACAATAACAAAGGAAAATGCAATGCATGCATGGTTACCCGTCCCTACAATAAAATCTCAATATAAACGAGTCATCCAAGCCTTCAGTTTAACAGTTAGCTTTTTTGCCACGACAAGCATCGCAGCTGATCTAACTCAAACCGCTAAAACAGCCATTAACCATAATAGTGAGCCCTATGTATTAATGATTTCAATCGATGGTTATCGCCATGATTACAATGAGGTGCACAAACCTAAATACATTACTGAGTTTGCTGAAAAATCTGCAACAGTAAATCAGTTGATGCCTTCATTTCCCACTGTTACCTTTCCTAATCATTTAACACTGGTCACAGGTTTATATCCTAGCAATCATGGCATAGTTGCCAATCGGTTTTACAACCCTACATTAGACCGTCATTACGCATTAAGTGATCGTGACGCAGTTACAGATGGACGCTTTTATCAAGGGGTGCCGCTTTGGTCATTAGCAGCCCAACAAGATATGAAGTCAGCGACCTATTTCTGGCCTGGATCAGAGGCCGAAATTGCAGGTCACAGACCCACTTACTGGTATACATACGATGGTCGAATTCCCAATGAAGATAGAATCAAACAAGTTATTGACTGGTTTGAGTTGCCAAAACAGCAACGACGTAATTTTGTGACCTTATACTTTTCAGATGTTGACAGTGCTGGCCATCACCATGGTCCTTTAGCACAACAAACCTATGACGCGGTGCAATACATAGATTCATTAATTGGCAGTTTATTGGCCCAAATAGAAACATTGCCATTTGATGTTAATGTCATCATCACGTCTGATCATGGCATGGCAAAAGTAGATGAATTCCAGCGGATCTATACCGATAAATTATTTGGTGATAATGAAGCATTAAAATCTCGCTTCACATTTATTAACGACGCAGCCTATTCTATGGTTCGTGCCAACGGTAAAGACAAACAACAGGATTTACTTGCATTAGAAAAGCTTGTGAACGATACCGAAGGCTTAGCCTTTTACTTGAAAGGTTCGGTTCCTAATAATCTTCACTTTGATGCTAATCCATCTATTGGTGATGCCATCTTAGTCACAAATGACCATTACATCACTAGCACGACTGCTAAGCCCGGAGTAATTAGGCAAGCACGGGTATGATGCTGAAACAGTGACGGATATGAATGCCATTTTTTATGCCAACGGCCCAGCTTTTAACCATCAAGCAGAAATTGAGCTAGCTAAAAATATTCATGTTTACCCTTTAATTGCACACATACTTAATTTAACTATTAGTGAGCCCATTGATGGCAAGCTTGAAGTGTTATCACCTTTATTAAAACAATAAAAAAACGGGCAATATCTAATCGATATTGCCCGTTTTCTTTTAACAAATATGTCTAGCCCAGTTCTGCCAACGTAATTTGATGATAAAGGGCATCTTTCATTACCACTCGCTGCTGCTTTAATTCATGGATGGATTCGTCTGAGATGGGCGAGTCGCGCATCTCAAGATCCCTAATTTGTTTATCTAGCGCATCGTACTTTTTCATTATTTCTGCAAAATGTTCATTACTACCAATAAGCGAAGTAATTGTATCTATGTGATCTGGAAATTCGTTTCTGAGGGAATGATTTTCACCTAGCATAAAAGCCTCTTTTATTGTGTCTTCAATGAGTAAAACTTATCTTCATCAACCGGCGCTGTAACGGTATTAATGCTCTTATTAAAATGTAGAGCAAATGATATAAAAAACAAGTTACCCCATTTAAATTAACCTTAGGTTTATCACAAAATAATACTTTGTCATCGCGTGGTATATCCTGAGTCGATTCCATCATCCAGCCAAAAGGCTCAAATAGCAGCTGTCGCTTAACGCTTGATAGCCTCGAAAAACAAATTGCTACTCCCTAAGTGTTGGTAATTTGTGAATTTATCTTTACTATGACTATTAAGTAGTCTTAGCCACAAATTTAATATGAAATTCAAGCCACTATTTAGTATTAGCTTACTTAGCTTAAGCGCATTTTTTAGTTTAAGTACTGTATTTATGACTGCAAGTGCGTACGCCGCAGAGTTTAGTGGCAGTCAAACTTGTGTTGAATGCCACCAGCAACAATACAGTGACTGGCAAGGATCTCACCATGATATGTCTATGGGTGAGGCAACGTCCGATATCGTTCTAGCAAACTTTACCGATCAACAATTTGACTACCAAGGTGAAGTCTCACGCTTTTTCATGAAAGGAAAAGAGTACTGGGTCAATATTAAGGGCCCAGATGGCAAATTTAACGACTATAAAATTAGCTATACCTTTGGTTATGAACCGTTACAGCAATATATGGTTGAATTTGCAAATGGTGCGATACAACTCATCCCTTTTGCGTGGGATAGCCGCACTAAAGAGCAAGGCGGACAGCGCTGGTTTTATTTATATCCTGAAATGGATCCTTACGACGAGTTCTTTTGGACCAATAAAGGCCAAAACTGGAACTACATGTGCGCTGATTGTCACTCAACCAATGTGCAAAAAAACTACAACGACGCAGATAATAGCTTTGACAGTAGTTGGTCAGAGATCAACGTGGCCTGTGAAGCCTGTCATGGCCCTGCCAGTGAGCATATCAAATGGACAAAAGATCAAACTCAGCTGCTAGCCCAATATGGCTTTAAGCGCGATTTAACCCCGAAAGTAGGCGCCTGGGAGTTTAAGCAAGGTAAAAAAATTCTCCAGCCAAGCAAAATCAAGCCTTCAGCGCAGTTAGCAACTTGCGGCCAATGTCATAGCCGTAGGTCGCAGTTAACTGATAGTAATAACAAAGCTCATAGCCATATCGACAATTTCTATGACAAATATATCCTCAGTAATATTGAACCAAACCTCTATTATCCTGACGGCCAAATTTATGATGAAGTATTTGTATTAGGCTCTTTTAAGCAATCAAAAATGCATATGGCGGGCGTAGTCTGTAGTGATTGTCACAATCCCCACAGTAATAAATTAACAACCCCGATTGAATCAATTTGCTTTCAATGCCATATCCCCAGTGAATATAGTGCAGCTAAGCACAGTCAGCATCAACAAGGGAGTGAAGCGGCGCAATGTGTTAGCTGCCATATGCCAAAAACCACCTATATGGAAGTTGACCCCCGCGCTGATCATAGCTTTAAAGTACCTCGGCCTGATTTATCAATCACAATGGGAACGCCTAATGTCTGTAGTCAGTGTCATAGTGATAAATCAGCCACTTGGGCGGCTGACGCTGTCGCTAAGCAATTTCCACATTCAACGATTCGTCAGCAACCAAGTTATGCAAAAGCTTTCTACCAAGCGGCGACTAATAACCCAAATAGTGATGAGCTTTTAACGAAAATAGCTTTAAATCCATTGCAACCGACAATCATTCGCGCCTCTGCGTTCTCAAGAATGGATAATTTTCCTAGTCAGCAAAGCTATAATGCGATTGAGAGTGCAGTTAACGATACTGATCCACAAATACGATTATCGGCGATTGCTGGCTCTGAAGGGTTTGAATTTGTCGATCGCTGGCGGTTAATGGCGGCTCTTCTAACAGATAAGGCTTACGCCGTAAGAACAGAAGCCGCAAGCGCCTTAGTGCCATACTGGGGCAATATGACCCCTAGCCAGCAGCAACGACTAGAGCCAGCATTAACTGAATATCTCCAGATACAAAAATATAATGCCGATAGAGGCTTTGCATGGTTAAACAGCGGTAATGTGTACCTAGCTAAAAGGCAATTCGATAAGGCTGAACAAGCCTATAAACAAGCTATCGTGGTTGAGCCAACTCTGGCTAGTAGCTATATAAATCTGGCAGATTTATATCGGCAATTAGGTAAAGAACAAGCCTCTATAGCCGTATTAAAACAAGGGATTATTAATCAGCCCAAAGCCGCAGCTTTACGCTATAGCGCTGGGCTTGCCTATTATCGCCAGCAGCAGTTATCTCAAGCAATTGATTATTTCAAACAAGCAACAGAGGTAGAGCCTAATGACCCACAAAACTGGATGGTATTAGGCCTTGCACAAGAAAAAGTCAATCCGGTTGAGATGATGAAGTCTTTAACTAAAGCCTATGATGTTAGTCGTGATCCACAGCGCTTATACACATTATGTCAATTTAAAATTAAATATCGCGATCCAAGTACTCATGCTTGTTTAGCGCAATTATCAACCTTAGTACCGCCACAGGTAATCAAGCAATTGACTGGCGGTTAAGCTGCATATTTACGATAAAATACGCGCTGATTCAGAGGCTGGTCAGCGCGCTTTACTGGCTTTACACAACATTAATAGTAAAAATTAAAATTAGCTTTTGCTGTAAACCAAATTAACATCAACTAAGCCAGCCCATTAGTGTTAACTTTCTTAGGCACCTCTATTCAGGCATTATCCACCTCCGCACAAATTACCCACACACAACTACTCACTATTTGTTCAAATAGCGAAACACTCTATTTTTATATGTGTTCAATAAGTAAACAATGCTTGATGTGTATCAATATACCTATCCCCAACAGATCTATATTTAATAAAGCAGTTTGATCCTCCAACATGGATAAGGTTATCAGATGGATACACATGCAGCTTTATATCAACGATGTAAAACACGAATAACGCAATTGCAGCAGTTACAGCCACGTCACAGCGTTAGCCTAAAAGATAAATTAATTAAAAATGGCATTAGCCGACGTGAGTTTATGACTTGGAGTGCATCGGTTACCGCACTACTCGCATTGCCCCTGCCTTTCACCAATCTAGTTGCCGAAGCCGCTGAGCTTGCTGATCGCGTACCACTGATTTGGCTGCATATGGCCGAATGTACCGGTTGTTCAGAATCGCTGATCAGAACCGACAGCCCTAATTTAGACAGCCTCATCTTTGATCATATTTCTTTGGAATATCATGAAACATTGATGGCTGCAGCCGGTTGGCAAGCGGAAGAAAACCTTGAGCATGCTATGCAGGCATATAAAGGTAATTACTTATTAGCGGTAGAGGGTGCTGTACCAACGGCTAATAATGGCACTTATTTAACGGTCGGCTGTAAAGGTCATACCGGAATGCAAATTGTAAAAGAAGCAGCTGCTGGGGCTGCTGCAATAATTTCTGTTGGAACTTGCGCCGCATTTGGCGGCGTACAAGCTGCAGCGCCCAACCCTACTGGCGCGAAAGGTGTGCAAGAGGTTATTGATAAACCCGTGATTAATTTAGGCGGTTGTCCTCCTAGCGAAAAGAACATTGTCGGCACCTTGATGTATTTCATCATGTTCGGAAAACTGCCCGCGTTAGATATGTTTAATCGCCCTAAATGGGCATACGGCGCTAGAGTGCATGATAACTGTGAACGTCGTGGTCGTTTTGACGCAGGCGAATTTGTAGAAACCTTTGGCGATCAAGGTGCTAAAGATGGCTACTGCCTATACAAAATGGGCTGTAAAGGCCCTTATACCTACAACAACTGCCCCACTGAACGCTTTAATCATCATACCAGTTGGCCAGTACTTGCAGGTCATGGCTGTATTGGCTGCGCTGAACCTAATTTTTGGGATGATATGGCAGATTTCGAAAAGCCATTAGGCAGACAGTTACTCCACGGCATTGATGCCACTGCCGATACCATTGGTACCGTCATTCTTGGTGCGACCGTTGTGGGCATAGGTGCTCACGCAGTAACCAGTCTTTTTGCCAAGCCGCTAGAGGAATAAACCATGAGTAAACGAGTCGTTATCGATCCTATAACCCGCATCGAAGGCCATTTACGTGTTGAAGTTGAAGTAGACGAAAATAATGTCATTCAAAAAGCCTGGTCATCTTCTACCCTTTGGCGTGGTATTGAAGTCATTTTAAAAGGCCGTACTCCTATGGATGTCGGCTTAATTGTGCAACGTATTTGTGGGGTATGTACCTATTCACATTACCGCTGCGGTACTGAAGCGGTTGAAAATGCCTTAGGGGTTAAAATCCCGCTCAACGCAAAGTATTTACGCTCATTAATGCAAACCTCTTTGTATATGCATGATCACATTGTGCACTTCTATCATCTACATGGTTTAGATTGGGTCGATGTGGTGTCAGCCTTAAGTGCCGATCCGGCATTAGCCACCCAAGAAGCCAATAAATACACCGAAAACCCTATCGCCACTGGCGAAGGTGAATTACGCGCCGTACAGCAAAGAGTCAAAGGCTTGGTTGATACCGGAAAGCTTGGGCCTTTTGCTAATGCCTATTGGGGCAATAAAACCTACAAGTTCACGCCAGAACAAAACCTCATTGCCCTATCCCATTACCTTAAAGCGTTAGAAGTTCAACGTGTCGCCGCTGAAATGCTAGCAATTTTTGGCGGCAAGTCGCCGCATCCACAATCCCTTGTGGTTGGCGGTGTTACCTCAGTTAGAGACATGCTAAGTCCTGCACGTTTACAAGAGTGGAAACAAAAACACGCTATCGTCCATGACTTTATTATCCGTGCTTATAAAGCCGACATCGTTATGGCAGCTGCTGCCTTTGGTGGCGAGCCAAGTGTGTTAGGCGGCGTCAATGTTAAAAACTTTTTAGCCACCAACGACTTTATCTTAGCTGATGGTCAATATCTGTTTGAGCAAGGCGTGATAATGAATGGAGATTTAGCCGGGGTGAGCGATTTAGACCCCGATGCTATTAAAGAAGATGTCACCCACTCATGGTATGACGCAAACGCTGCCCAGCATCCCTATGACGGCACAACGATTCCGAATTACACCGGATTTGTTGAGCGCGATACCGTGTATGGCAAATTACCGACTGTCGATGGCGATGGGAAATACTCTTGGGTCAAATCCCCTCGATATCAGGGCGAGCCTGTAGAGGTTGGGCCGTTAGCCTGTTTACTGGTTAACTATGCCCGTGGCAACAAGATTGTTGTTGATAGTGTTAATGGCTTACTCGCCGCAACAGGCCTGCCTATAGAAGCATTATTCACCACCTTAGGCCGCACCGCTGCACGCATGTTGCAAACCGTGATTGTGGCTGAAGAAGGCTTAAAAACTTTTGATGCCATGTTAACCAATATGCAATCGGATGAATCTACCTATGTGACACCAGAAATAGACTCAGATCGCGATTACATCGGCCATGCGATGATTGAAGCGCCCCGTGGAATGCTCAGTCACTGGATCAGAATTAAGGGCGGTAAGATAGAAAATTACCAAGCTATTGTTCCGACCACGTGGAATTCTGGCCCTGTAGATGCTGACGGTAAAGTTGGTCCTTATGAAGCATCACTGATTGGGCTTGAACTTGAAGATCCAACCAAACCACTGGAAGTCATTCGAATTATTCACTCCTTTGATCCATGTATGGCCTGCGCGGTACACGTAATGGATTATAAAGGTAATGATTTAGGTGAATTCCGTATCGATCCTAACGGGTTTTAGCAAGTTTGCGGATCTAAGAGGAAAGGATTATGACTCAAATTGCAACCCATCGCAGAGAACTCATCTTCTCACCTGCCATACGGATATTCCATTGGCTTAGAGCACTGTCTATTTTGATGTTAGTGGTAACTGGTTTTTACATTTCATGGCCATTTTTAGTGGCACCCGCATCTTCTGATGTCTTGGTTCAAGGCGGGATCCGTTTTGTACATCTCGTGTTTGGCTTTGTACTAACCAGTATCACCATAGTACGTTTTTACTTGTTCTTTTTTGCTAAAAGCGCCATTGAACGACGTTCAATCAGAGATGTTTTGAGCCTGAAGAGCTGGATAGCACAAATTAAATCCTATATCTGGATGGGACACTTAGATAAAGCAGGCGTATACGGACCTTTGCAGTTTGTGACATACGTTGCCATTTCTTTTGCGGCTTTATTTATGTGTATCACTGGCTTGGTGCTATATGCCAATGTTTATCATCAAGGATTAGGTGGCGCTATATGGGAAGTTTCAGCTTGGTTTACGGCCTTAATGGGCGGGTTAGCACAGGTACGAATTTGGCATCACATAGTCACCTGGGCTTTCATCATATTTGTGGTTATTCATATCTATATGGCGGTTTGGTCAGGCATACGCTTTAAACATAACTCTGTTGATTCTATCGTCTCCGGTTATGACTACCATAAGGATCACTAGCCTTTGTCTACTAGCTTACTAATAGGTATAGGAAACGTTTTGTACGCTGATGAAGGGATCGGCGTACATTTTGTTAATTATATCGATGAAAAATATGCTTTCCATCAGCCAAACCATCAACTCGATATTTTGGATGGTGGCACCCTTGCTCAAGGACTTATCCCTATTCTTTGTCAATATGACAACTTAATTGTGGTGGATACCGTCAACAGTCCAGGGGTAAAACCCGGAGAGGTGTATTCATTTAATTTTGATCAAGCGCCACCTGAAATTGATTGGCAAGGCAGTGCCCATGAGGTTGAGATGCTGCAAACCCTGATCATGATGGACATGGTCGGTGATAGACCCAATACTCACGTGATTGGAGTTACGCCGACAGTCATCGAGCCGATGACATTAGGCTTAACTGAGTCGATACAAGCTGCGGTGCCGACGATGGAAAAAGCCTTACTGGCACACCTTGAAAAAGCAGGTTTTAGCTATACCAAAAAACACAGCGTTAATATTAACGACTTAATCCCTGATTCCTATAAACGTGGATGTCAGCCCTATGCATAAAGTCAGTTTCAATTTTACCTGCCTGCGCCCAGTGGCCTTTTATGCGCAGCTTTGTAATCAATATATAGCCGATACCCGCTTTGACTTCAGCGCGGGTTTTAACAACAATCGCTATTTTTTAGAAGTTGAAGCCACAGAGCCACAACTAGCCGCCCTTGCCGATGAAATCGCCGCAAAATTTTTATATTCAATCTGGTTAAGCTATGTTGACGTCAGTGTCATCAAAAACCGTAAAGGCAGCAAAAAACCGCTAGCCCATGCTGAGCTCAACATCAGTTACTGCAGTGAATGCCAGCCGCAGATGGTTAATGCCGCAGATGCTAACTTTTTAAAGCTTGATCTCGTTTGTCCTCATTGTCACGGCCATGAGCGTATAAACACCTTAGAGCAATCTATGGCGCCGCAAGATCTTATTGCGATTGCAGCGCGGTTAAAAAATAACTCCAGTATCAGTTTACGCAGCAGTGGCAGCACTGATATAAGTTTTGAATCAAGTTCAAATTTGAGCTTGAGCTTACAACCCTTTGCCAAAAACGCTGGCCAACAACATATTTTGATCTGTAACCCCCAGCATTTAAGCCAGTATTTTGCAGTGCAGCATTACCATACCCTCGCCTTATCCAGTTTAGAAAAACCGCGACTTAAACTGATGTCAGCTGATGCAGCAGTTCTCTCGGATGTTACTGCTGCTAATAAGCATCAAGTTAAGTGTAAAGTCCAGCCAACACTTACTGACTCATACTATCAAGTGAGCTTTGCTAACAGTCGTTTACTTATGGCACTGGCTGATCAGCTAAACAATATTGGTATTGATTGGGTCTATATTGATATAAACGATTCAGTTAGCGCTGATACTCATAACGACTTACTCAAGCCTTTAACTAAGTCCAGAGCTAAGCCAAGCGTAACTCGCATCAATAATGCTTGGGTAGAAGTTGCCAGCAATCACCAATTCTCCATTCATGGCGCCAGCCCATTACATGATGATGCACAATACAAACACTATGAAGCTAGCTGGAACAACAAACAGATCCATTGCCGTATCTCAGCAGCTGATAACACCACATTTACTGGAATGACAGAGACTGGAATAACCGCGACTAGAATGACAGAGACAGGAATAGATGCGGCTAGCTGCGCTATGCACGCCGGTTTGCTGAATTTGTCTGAAGCTGTATTAAGTCAAATCGCCACTCGAATGCTGTCGACTCAAACGCTAGCAGCAACAGACAAACAATCCATCACCAGTGCCACAGTCTATTTTAGCCATGACAACCCCAGTGTGGTTATTACCCAAAACAAACAACAAAAAATTACCCAATTTTTGCGCTTACCGACTTTTGAGCAACATGGCGCTGATATTATTGCGCAATTACAGCACGAAGAATCAAAAGTACTCGCTAAGTTTACCCAAGCATTCCCGCAACAAATCAACCAATTAGCACTAACCACACTGGTTAAAGCTAGTGATAATATTCAACATTTTATTGGCCTAGCTGCCATGTTGATTTTAGATGATGAGGCCTTAAATCAATTAACCACTATTGACGCGAAAGCCGATGCGTTTCATGCACTGGCGCAGCAGTATCATGGTAATAATGCCCCTAGAATTGATTTTCCACTTTGTTCAGAAAATGACTATAGGAGCATTAATTGGCGCCGTACCTTTGCCAGCTTAATGAGTTTTAAATTAGCTGGCGCCAATCCCGCCATTTTAGCTTTTGGCTTTTTTGATTCACTGGCTGATTATCTTAGTAACTGGCTTGATCATCTGGAGCAGCAACAAGGTATTGATGCCGTGGTGTTAGCTGGCAACGATTTAGTCTATAACGTGCTTGCTGAGCGCCTATGTATGCGGCTACAAAAGAATTACCCTCTGGTGGTAAACCATCAATTAGATCTCGATGGCGCCAACATTGCCATTGGTGGTTTGTATCTCGCCAAAAGACGCGGGTTAAGGTAAGCCTATGGGACTGCATCAAGCCTATCTTCAACAGGTAAAACTCAATATAAACGGCATAGTCCAAGGGGTTGGTTTTCGCCCTTTCGTTTATCAATTAGCCACTCAGTCTAATTTGCTAGGCAGTGTGCTTAATAATGAGCAAGGTGTGTGTATTCATCTACAAGGGCTAAATACCGATATAAATCATGTGGTGCATCAATTAAGAGTTAATCCGCCGCCATTAGCCAGAATTGATAAATTTAATGTGGTCGAAGAACTGATAGATACAAGACTAGCCGACTTTTCAATCAGCCAAAGTCAGTCGAATCAACAAGCAATAGTGTCAATTTCAGCCGACAAAAGTAGCTGCGTTGATTGCTTAGCTGACATCGCCGATCCAAATAATCGCCATTACCAATACCCTTTTACAAATTGCACCAATTGCGGACCAAGATACAGCATTGTTAAGCAGCTTCCCTATGATCGCCATCTTACCTCAATGGCTAATTTTGCTATGTGTGCGGACTGCCGAAAAGCCTATGAAGATCCCTTAAACCGACGCTACCATGCTCAGCCAGTGAGCTGCCCTAAATGTGGCCCCAAGTTACGTTTTGACAAGCTTACCCATGGGCAGATTACTGAGGTTATTACTGATCAACAGCAAGTGTTTTCAAGCATCATCAGCGCGTTAAATAATGGCAAAATTTTAGCAGTTAAAGGTCTAGGGGGCTTTCATATTATTTGTGATGCCACCAATGATGAGGCCATTAAAAAGCTAAGATCACGTAAACAGCGCCCAGCAAAGCCCTTTGCCGTTATGGCAGCGAATATCGAGCAAGCCAAACAACTCGTTACTGGCACAAAAACAGAGTGGCAACTCTTAACTAGTGCTGAAAAACCCATCACCTTAATGGCTAAACACGCCAATATTGATAATTTTATCAGTAAGTTAATTGCACCAGACATAGATAAATTAGGACTGTTTCTGCCATACACTCCCATGCATCATCTGTTACTTAATGCCTTTAACAAGCCCATTGTTGCCACCAGCGCAAATCTTTCAGGCTTACCCATTATTACCGATGCCAACGAGATTATGTCGCAACTAGGCCATGTGATTGATGGCCTCGTTGACCATAACAGAGCCATTGTAAACCCTTGTGATGATAGCGTTGTTCAAGTAATTAACGAGCAAATTCAAGTTATTCGATTAGCTAGAGGTTATGCGCCATTAAGTATTGCTTTACCCAACGCCATTAAATATCCAATTCTTGGGGTCGGGGCGCAGCAAAAAAATACACAATGCTTTGCTTTTAAACAAAATGCCTTTATTAGCCCGCATATTGGTGACTTGTATAACCTCGAAACTAGCCAGTTATTTGAACACACCTTAAACACATTTAAGCGACTGTATCGTTTTAGCCCTGAAAAAATCATCACTGATAAGCACCCTGATTATGCATCTAGCCAATGGGCGAATAATCAACACAAGGTCCCGATTTCACAGGTTCAACATCACCATGCGCATATCCTTAGTGTGCTAGCGGTCAATAACTACCAAAAACCAGTATTAGGATTTAGTTTTGATGGCACAGGTTTAGGTGATGATGACAGCCTTTGGGGCAGTGAGTGCATGTTGCTTGATGGCATTAATTATCGCAGTGTCGCTCACTTGAAGTCATTTAAGTTAATCGGTGGCGAGCAAGCGATTAAGCATCCCGTGAGGATTTTATTAGCCTTGTTATTTGAGCACTTCAGCCTTGCTCAAATAAAAAACCTGCCCATAGAGGCAATTCAAACGATGCCTGCTCATACCTTAGATAATTTACATCGTATGTGGCTTAACGATAGTGCTTGCATTGAATCACGCTCAATAGGACGGCTGTTTGATGCCATTGCTGTTGCGCTTAATCTTATTGAAACGAATCAGTTTGAAGCCCAAGCAGGTATGTTAATTGAAACTTGTGCGAATAACTGGCTAAAGCAATCAATAGCATCTAATGCAACTAAAGCAGCTAATGCAAAAAATAGTGCCAACACTGAGGAGCAATTACTGACATTGCCTCAAGAGCCAACTGCTGCCTCTTCTACGACCACGCTCTTTTCGACAGCAGCATCTTCAACAGCAGCTGCTTCAGCAGTTAAAGTTTGGGATGGCAGCGGATTAATCAAACAAGTAATCGGGCTTATCACGGCTAAACAGCCGCCAACAACTGAACAATTATGTTTTGCATTCACTGCCAGTTTAAGCCGAGCTGTCGCTGATGTTGCCAAGCAGTACCCTGAATATGCTTTAGTGTTTAGCGGCGGCGTGTTTCAAAATAAATTACTCCTAACACAATGTCAGCAAGCGTTAAAGCAACGGCAAATACTACCCAGTAAACTTATCCCTATAAACGATGCCGGCATCTCTTTAGGGCAATTATGGTTTGCCTATTTACAACAACAAACAACACAAATAGCCCTTTAATATTTAAATAACGATTAATTGCTGATGTTAATCAAAGAATAATTTTTAAGCGCCATTGATACTGAGATATAGCAAGAGGCGTTTCGAATAAGGAATATTGATATGTGCCAAGATTGCGGATGTTCAATTACAGATCATCAACATAGCTTACACGCTAACCCGCAGCTTAATGATACTAAGACCTTATCTGTTATTCATAAAATATTAGATAAGAACGATCATGAAGCCCAGCATAACCGTGAGCATTTTGAAGCCAATAATGTCATGGCTTTTAACCTAATGAGTAGCCCTGGTAGCGGTAAAACCACTTTGCTGGAATATTTGCCCACTCATTTAATGGCAAAATTTGCGGTCATTGAAGGCGACTTAGAAACCTCTCGTGATGCTGACCGCTTAATCAATAAAGGCATTAGTGCTTATCAAATTCAAACCGGCTCAGCCTGTCACTTAGATGCCTTTATGGTGCATCAAGCGCTGCACCATATTGACCTTAAAACTATTGATGTCTGCTTTGTAGAAAACGTTGGCAATCTTGTTTGCCCTGCCAGTTACGATGTCGGCACTCACAAAAATATCGTGCTGTTATCTGTGCCTGAAGGAGACGATAAAATTGAAAAGTATCCGGTGATGTTTCGCCGCGCAGATTTGGTACTCATAACCAAAATGGATTTAGCTGAGCATTTTGACTTTTCCTTAACCGAATGCGAGCAGCAACTTAAAAAACTCAATCCTGATGTGACCTTATTACCGATTTCAGTCAAAGACCCACAATCTCTTAACCAAGTGGCTGATTGGATAAACAGCGCAATTGGAGCGCAATAATATGTGCTTATCAGTGCCTTCTCAAATTACCGCTATTCACGATGATACTAGTGTCACCGTCGATACCTTAGGGGTTAAACGCCGGGTCAGTAGTCATTTAATGACAGAGCCATTAAAGGTGGGCGAATTTGTGTTGATCCATATCGGATTTGTGATGAATAAAATCGATACAGAAGATGCCAAATTAAGTTTGGAACTCTATAAAGAGATTGTTGATAAACTTAATGATGAAGGAAGTGAATTATGAACCTCACTGAACTTTATCAACAGTTTCGCAATCCTGACACCATCAAAGCGTTGGCAGAAGAGATAAAATTACATGCTAGTCAGCTAGATACTGATATTAACATAATGGAAGTATGCGGCGGTCATACCCACACCATAATGAAATATGGTTTAAAGCAATTGCTGCCAGCTAATATCAATTTTATTCACGGACCAGGTTGCCCCGTGTGTATTATGCCAAAAGAGCGCATCGACCATGCTGCTGCATTAGCACAGCTTGATGACGTTATATTATTGACCTTAGGGGATATGATCAGAGTGCCGGGTTCCAAAGGTAGTCTTGCTCATTACCGAGCTAAAGGTTGTGATATTCGGCCTTTATATGATCCTATGGATGCCCTTAGTATCGCAAAAGACAATCCCGATAAAACCATTATCTTTTTTGCCATTGGCTTTGAAACATCAACCCCAATGACAGCAGTGTTAATAGACCAAGCTGAAAAACAGCAAATAAATAATCTGTTATTTCATATCAACCACGTTTTAGTGCCACCAGCAATTGATGCCGTGATGGCCAACCCACAAGCTAAAGTAAATGCCTTTATAGGACCTGCCCATGTGAGCGTGATTAGCGGCGCTAAAATTTACCAAGCGGCAGTAGATAACTACCACACGCCAGTGGTGGTAGCCGGTTTTGAACCTGTGGATGTGATGGAATCAATCCTTAGAATTGTTAAACAAAAACAGCAAAATATTGCCCAGCTTGATAATCAATACAGCCGCGCGGTCAGTTACGAGGGTAATCAAGCAGCGCAAGCATTAATCAACCAATACTTAACCCTTAGAGCATCATTTAGGTGGCGTGGTTTAGGGCCGATTGCCAAATCAGCATTAACCTTAAAACCTCAGTACGCCCATCGCGACGCCGAAATTATATTCAAACAACAGCTACCCACTGAAGAAATTGATGACCACAAAGCCTGTCAATGCGGTGATATTTTGCGCGGACTGGCTAATCCACAAGATTGCAAAGTCTTTGGCAGAGGCTGCTCTCCAGACAATCCATTGGGCAGTTGTATGGTCAGCTCAGAAGGTGCCTGCAATGCATATTATCGTTATACAGGAGTAACGAATGCCAGCTAACAAATATCAACAAGTGCAGTTAAGCCATGGCGGCGGTGGTAAAGAGATGAACAGTTTAATTACTGATATGTTCTTTAAAGCTTTTTCAAATCCAATTTTGGAGTCTCAAGAAGATGCTGCAGATTTAAATTTAACCGGCCATTGTGCATTTACTACCGACTCTTTTACTGTTGAGCCTTTATTTTTTGCTGGTGGTGATATCGGCAAACTGGCTGTGGCTGGCACAGTTAATGATTTAGCCATGATGGCAGCGCAGCCAGAATATTTAAGCTGTAGCTTTATAATTGAAGAAGGCTTTGCCATTAAAGATCTGAATACCATAGTGCAAAGTATGGCCACCGAATTACATAAATCTGGTGCACGTATTGTCTGTGGTGATACCAAAGTGGTGCCTAAAGGCTGCGCTGACGGCATATTTATTAATACCTCAGGTGTGGGCCGAATTTTAAAACCCGGCATCTCAGTTAAAAACCTGCAACAAGGTGACGCTATTATCGTATCCCGAGACATTGGAAGGCACGGCGCCGCCATTTTAATGGCACGTGATAGCTTATCTTTAGAGTCCGAACTCACCAGTGATTGCGCCACTCTCTGGCCCATAGTCGAGCAACTTATTGCAGCGAATATCGACATCCATGCCATGAGAGATGCCACTCGTGGCGGCCTATCTGCGGTATTAAATGAATGGGCCAATGCATCTGCTGTTGGCATTGAAGTGGATGAGAAATTAATTCCAATATCGCCACAAGTCCAAGGCCTGTGTGAACTTTATGGTTTTGAAGCCTTTGATTTAGCCAATGAAGGCACCTTTATCATCGCCCTGCCACAGGCGCTAGCTGAGCAAGCTTTGACTATCATGAAGCAGTATTGCCACTGCGATCAAGCCTGCATTATTGGCAATGTGACAGATCAACACCTTGGCAAGGTCGTATTAACCACACCATGGGGTAGTAGCCGCTATTTAGATGTCCCCCAAGGTGAGCTACTACCAAGGATTTGCTAATGCATGAGTATTCGATTGTGATGTCATTATTGGAGCAAATAGAGCAGTTAGCGGCCCAAAATCAAGCCAATGAAATCGTCAGAGTACAGATTAAAGTTGGAGTTTTAAGTGGCGTTGAGCCTCATTTATTGGCCACGGCATTTGAAACATTCAAACTTGAAGGAATTTGCCACAACGCCTTGCTGGATATGAATATACAAGCGTTAATCATTCACTGCCGCCAATGTGATACCCAATCAGAATTAACCGAACGTAATATTGTTTGCCCCAAATGTTTAAGTACCAATACTCAGGTAATTGATGGTGAGCAGATGCTGTTAATGCAACTAGAAATGAATACCGATTAAAGCTCAATTTGTAAAAACTGTTATTAACCAATTAAAAAGAATTAGAGAGGAACTAACAATGAAAACGAAACTAACCGCAATGCTAATGGCTGCATCCCCTACTCTTGCATTGGCCCACGAAGGTCATGGCGCAGTGGGACTTTTTCATCATCTGTATGAACTCGCACCTGCTATTGCATTAGTAGCCATTGTCGCCTTAGTTATTTATAACAAAACGCGATAACTTGCATAAACAGCACTTATTTTAAACAGCACTTATTTAAGACAGCACTTATTAAAACAAAAGTCACTAACTACCAAGCCAAAAGTCACTTGGTCAATATGAGTTAGCCAGTTACTGCAAGCTTACTTTTAATGCTATCCATTGAGCGCTCCCCACTGCGCTCAATGGATAGCTTTTTTCGACTTATCAACCAGCCCCACAAACATGGCTAATTTATCTGGCAATAAAGCCAAGCCGCCTTAACGATTAATCCTTAGCAGTCGTGGTTAAAAATAAATCCCCAGCAGTGCAACGGTCTATCAAGCTTAAAACGATATTTAGCCGTCTGTTTTGTGCTGTTTATGTCATTCTTAAGGCTAATTTGTTCATAAAACCATCTAAAAATGCTAGTTCACGCTTATAAATCGGCTTTGTTTAGCTTAAGGTAATATTTCACCAAGACCACAAGTTAACTGATCCAAGGATGTACTATGTCAGCAGCTGCAATAATTGCCACTAACAGATTTGGACTTGGCGCGAGGCCAAACGAACTCTCCCTAGCGACTAACGATCCTAAAGCCTATTTAGTGAAACAATTGGTGATCCCAGAGTTTGAAGCAACCGAGTTCAACTCTGACGAAATAATTCGTCAAGTGAGTGAATTTTTAAGACAAGAGCAACTAGCAAAAAAAAACCGTCAAACTGAAAATATGATGTCCATGCAAGGTCAATCTAATTCAAATAAAGGCAACAATAAAAAGAAATTTAACGGGCCAAAGCCACTGCCGCCGCACAAACAAGCCTATTACCAGCTAACAGCCAGTGCATTTAATAGCGCAATCAATTCTCCAAACTCATTAAGCTGGCGTTTATTACAGTTTTTTTCAAATCACTTTAGTGTCACGGTCAGTGGACGAGTGATGACAGCACTTGCCGCCACATTAGAACGTGAAGCCATAGCGCCAAATTTATTAGGATCATTTGAAGACATGCTACAGGCGGTATCCAGTCATCCTGCCATGATACGTTATCTCAATAATGAAAAGTCGTTCGGCGCCAATTCCCCTCTTGGCAAGCGAGGCAAAGGGTTAAATGAAAATTTAGCTCGAGAAATCCTCGAACTGCACACCCTTGGGGTTAATGGTGGTTACACACAAGCTGATGTCATTGAGCTAGCAAACGGAATTAGCGGTTGGAGCATTGCCAACCCCAGAAAAGATAATGCCACAGGTTTTATCTATCGAGTCAATGGCCATGAGCCAGGTGCCAGAACCCTACTCGGTAAACAATATCCTGCCGCACAAGATAATGCCTCTGGCGTAAAACAGGGGCAAGCAATGCTGGCTGATATTGCCAAACAGCCCCAAACTGCAACCCACCTGTGCTATAAAATTGCTAAATATTTTATAAGTGATAATCCTTCTGAATCACTACAAAAAAAACTCGTTGAAACATGGACACAAACTGATGGCAACATCAAACAAGTCATGCTGACCTTAATTAATGCAGAGGAGTCTTGGCAGCCTGAACTGCAGAAGTTTAAAACCCCAGTTGAACATGTCATCTCTAGTTACCGCGCAGTTGATCAGCCTGTCACTAACATGCAAAAGTTACTGAAGCAGTTAGGTGAAATGGGTCAACAGCCTTTTAAAGCGGGCTCACCTGAGGGCTTTGGCGATCTAGAACCAGACTGGAACAGTGCTAATGCATTAATGACCAAAATCAACTGGACCACGCAATTTGCTACCTCGCAACGAGATTCTGATACAGCTCAGACAATTAATACCGTATATGGCAACTCATTATCTGAATTATCATTTAATACCATTACCCGTGCAGAAAGTCGTGAACAAGCTTTAGCGTTATTATTACTTAGCCCTGAGTTCTTAAGGAGATAGCATGCAACGTCGTGAATTTATTAAAGGGATCGGTGCCAGTTTAGTGATGTTAAGCAGCGGCCTAGCGCCTAGCCCAGTTGCCATTGCAAAATCCGCATCCTCAGCTAACACTCAAACTAAAAAGAATATCGTCTGGGTCATACTGCGCGGCGCACTCGACCCCTTGCATACCATAGTGCCAGTTAATGAGCCTAACTTTTCGCAATTAAGGCCCACGCTAGCCGGTAATGTCGCCAATTCAAAACTCCTGTTAAACCCACAATTTAGTTTAAATCCAGTATTAACCAATATGCATCAGTGGTATCTCGACAAGCAACTGTTACCTATTGTGGCAGTATCGTCTGGCTACCCTGAGCGGTCACATTTTGCTGGACAAGACTTTTTAGAAAGCGGCGGCGAACTTAAAGAGCTTGAGTCTGGTTGGTTAGGACGAGCCATAAGTGCTTCACTAGATAATAGAAACAATAATGCTATCGCCATTTCAAACGCTGTTCCCATCAGTTTACGCGGTAGTGATCGAGTTAATACTTGGTATCCCACTAAAGGAAAGCCAGCTGATGAAGATATTTATCAGCAGTTAGCTCTGTTATACCAACAAGACACAAAATTATCTCAAAACCTGATGGACGGCATTTCATTAAAAGAAATGGCCATGGCCGGAGGTAGTAATAACAGTCGTAAATTTGCCGCTTTAGCTCAAGCCTGCGGTAATTTTTTAACCCAAAGTGATGAAATAGATTGCGCCATGTTAGAGATGGGCGGCTGGGATACCCATAGCAACCAACATAGTCGCCTCAAGCGGCAATTAAGCCAATTAGATAATGGCCTTGAAGCACTTAAAAGCGCGTTAGCCGATCAATGGCAACATACCGTGGTAATCGTGGCGACCGAGTTTGGCCGTACGGTGAAAGAAAATGGCACCTATGGCACCGATCATGGCACTGGTAGCGCTATGTTTATCGCTGGTGGCGCGGTAAAAGGCGGTAAAGTCTTAGGGCAATGGCCGGGGCTTAAACCTGAGCAGTTGTTTCAAAAACGCGATTTGCAACCCACCACAAATAGCTTTAGCTGGATAACCACAGTGATGCAGCAACATTGGCAACTAACAACCGAAGAGATTAATCAGATACTGCCCCATAATCCGCCCTATGATGTTCCTATCATTAGCTAAACCCGTAACAATACAATCCATATAAAAATGCCTGACTTATTGCTAAGTCAGGCATTTTTTATCTAAGGCTATTAACCCATTGGTTTAAACTTTAGGCTTTTAACGCACTATCAATCATTACTTGCGCCTGACTGATAATTTCAGCTAAATGCGCCTCACTGACAAAGCTTTCAGCATAAATTTTAAATAATGCTTCAGTGCCAGATGGACGCGCGGCAAACCAGCCATTTTCAGTGGTGACTTTTATGCCGCCAATTGCCGCATTGTTACCTGGCGCATGAGATAAAATAGCGGTAATGGTTTCACCAGCAAGGACGGTATCGGTAAAACTATCTGACGATAGAGTCTCAAACTTGGCCTTTTTCTTCAGGCTGATAGGGCTATCGATACGGGTATAGTAACTCTTACCAAATTGCTCAGTTAATTCTACATAACGCTGTGCAGGCGTTTTACCTGTTACGGCTAAAATTTCAGCGGCTAATAAAGCTAGAATAAAACCGTCTTTATCGGTACACCAAGTAGAACCATCTTTATTTAAAAAGGCAGCGCCGGCACTTTCTTCACCACCAAACGCAATACTGCTGTTGGCAAGACCGTCAACAAACCATTTAAAGCCCACTGGGACTTCTAAACAATGTCGTTGGTGTGATTGACAAATTCTGTCGATAATTGCACTTGATACTAAGGTTTTACCAATGGCTAAGTCTGCCGCCCAATCTTTGCGGTAAGTCAGCAAGTAATCAATAGCGACAGCAAGGTAATGGTTTGGGTTCATTAATCCAAAACCTGGGCAAACAATACCGTGACGATCGTAATCTGGATCATTACCAACACAGACATCAAAGTTTTCACTATGGGCTAATAACCCTGCCATGGCATAAGGTGATGAACAATCCATGCGGATTTTGCCATCTTTATCTAATGGCATAAAACCAAAGCTTGGATCGACTTTTTCATTCACTAAGGTAATGTCTAAACCATATTGCTCAGCAATGTGGGACCAATAGTAAATACCTGAGCCACCCAATGGATCGACACCAATTTTAATTTTAGCTTTGGCAATGGCTTCTAGATCAATAACCTTGCTTAGTGCATTAACATAAGGGGCGATAAAATCAACTTCATCAATCCAGCCTGACTCTACAGCAGTACCGTAATTGACTTTTTTAACGCCATTTAATTGATTCGCTAAATACTCATTGGCAGCGGCTTCAATTTGTTTGGTGATCTCGCCTTCTGCAGGTCCACCATGGGGCGGATTATATTTAATGCCGCCATCTTGAGGCGGATTATGGGACGGAGTAATAATAAGACCGTCAGTGAGATCGCCGCCATTAACATTGGCACTCACAATAGTTTGCGAGACAACCGGTGTTGGGGTAAAACCGTCATCCTTTTGGACTTTTACAGCGACTTGGTTAGCTGTAAGTACTTCAAGCACTGACATATAAGCTGCGTACGATAAAGCGTGGGTGTCAAAACCGACTATCATAGGGCCGGTGATACCTGCTTGTTGACGATAATCAACCACAGCCTGAGTAATGGCCCAAATATGATTTTGGTTAAAACTGACCTTAAGTGAACTGCCGCGATGCCCTGATGTACCAAAAGTCACTTTTTGCTGCACATCTTCAACATTAGGGACGATTCGGTAATAGTGGCTCATCAATTTGGGTAAATTAATCAAATCCTGTTGTATTGCTACAGTCCCTGCTCTGTCATGAATTGCCACGGCATACTCCCTATTTAGTAAATTAAAACTTGTGTTAAATTCTTTCGGCAATTGATTGTGCCAGCTCTTCGTTACAGCCAAGTTGTACTAATACTTCTGACAAAATAGTACGTTTTTTAGCGGTGTTATTATTAGTGGTAACCCAATAACCGCTGTTACCGATCTCCTTCGGATTGGCAGACTGGCTGGCTTTTAATAATTCCGCTTTTGAACGGGCAAAATATAAACGACCACGGCCCTGAATTTTTAAGATTTGATCAAAAGTGGCTGGCGTCATTGCAGAAAGTGACTCGAGCAAAAACATAAAGCGCCCTACTGCGCCTTTTTGCTGAGATAACATATGTTCATGTATAACAGTGTTGAAATCCACCTCAGTGTTTACTTCTTCAATTACGGCAGCTTCAGCGACTTCTGGCGTGATAACCTCAGCCTTTACTTTAGCAACACTTACAGCACTGGCGGTTTCTAAGCTAGGTTGGCTTATCGCTAAAGGCTCTGCAGGTTCAACTGATTCAATAGAAAGATCCAACAAACGGCGTAAAATATCAGATGCACTCTCACCGATGCGCTCTGTTTTACTTGCAATATAACGATAGAGTTCTTCGTCTATCTCAATATATTTACTCATCAATGCTTCCTTTGGTCTTAATCTATAGTCAAAAACGTCAAGCCACTTAAGACGGCTAATAATTACCGGTGGCATTTTCGATCGATTTAGATCGATCTCTATATAATGACAGTCTACCCATCTCACGCCGATGGTAAAGAGCAAAATTTGCTAAATACCTCAAAATTAGTCAATTTCACAGTATCAATGGCACTGTTGGATGCTTTAATGAACATATAGCCACTGACTAATTCATTTCAGATCTTGATAATCATCCCCATTTACAGGCAAAATCACGCCTTCGTTGACTTCAAAATGGACATTTCAATGCATTACGTTTCATCAGG
Organism: Shewanella sp. UCD-KL21; assembly: GCF_001957135.1. Classification (GTDB taxonomy): domain Bacteria; phylum Pseudomonadota; class Gammaproteobacteria; order Enterobacterales; family Shewanellaceae; genus Shewanella. The sequence goes on from NZ_MPHK01000012.1 coordinate 62,005, forward strand.
TACTGGCCCAGCAGTGGTATTAATTCATGGCTTATTTGGTAATTTAGACAACCTGAAAAACCTCGCAAATGCACTGGAAGTAAACCATCAAGTTATCCGGGTCGACTTACCTAACCATGGTTTAAGCGAGCATTGGCAATACTTAGATTATCCACGTCTCGCGCAGGCCTGTGTTGATTTACTAGACAGTTTGAATCTAACCGAAGCCCATTTTGTTGGCCATTCAATGGGCGGTAAAGTCGCCATGGCTTTAGCGTTATTACATCCTGAAAAAGTCACTAGCTTAGTGGTTGCAGATATCGCCCCAGTGGCTTATGAACCACGTCATCAAACCGTATTTGCTGGGTTAACATCCTTAACCCTTGATCAATCCACCAGCAGAAAATCAGCATTAGATCATTTAATCAGCGCTGATATTGATTTAGGCACCGCGCAGTTTTTGCTAAAAAACCTGCAGCGAACCGACAAGGGCTTTGAGTGGAAAATGAATCTTGACGGTTTAATCGAGAATTATCCGCAAATCATTGCTTGGGATATCGCCGATAAACAATACGATAAGGCCTGTTTCTTTATCCGTGGTGGTGACTCTCAATACGTGCTTGCAGAGCACACCAACGCCATCATGGCGCAGTTTCCCCGTGTCAGTGCTAAAACCATCAATGGTGCAGGTCATTGGTTACACGCCCAAAAACCTGAAATATTTAATCGATTAGTTGCTGAGTTTATCGATAGCAATAGCCACTAATTAAGATGTAAATTTTCATTAATAGAGGCCAACAAATATGGCTCATAGTATATCTATGTGATATATTCCCGCCCTCTTTTAGCCTTAAAGCATTACTAAAGGAAAAAACATGTTGAATCAGTATATGGATCAAATTGAAACATTAGGTCTAAACTTGTTTTTTGCTTTAATATTTTTCTTTATTGGTATGGCTATTCACGATGTCCTTAAGCAAGGCCAAGTGCCCAAATTTGGACGTTACATCGTATGGTTAGTATTATTCCTTGGCTGTGCCGGGTTTGTAGCAAAAGGTATTATTCAGATCACCTGGGAAGGTTCAGGGATCGGTTAAACAGAACGATGGCAAAAGAAACAACAGACAGAACCACCATTGACCTGTTTGCTTCAGAGAAGCGTCGTGGACGTCCTAGAAGCAACCCCTTAAGTCGGGAACAACAGTTAAAGGTCAATAAGCGCAATCAAATACAACGTGATCGCGCTAACGGATTAAAACGAATAGAGTTAAAGGTGTCACAAGTTTTATATGACGCCTTGAACGAACAAGCATTGGCCAGTAACATCAGCCGTAGCCAGTTAATCGAATTAATCTTGCAACAACAAATCGACAACTGAACCGTTTTTTTAAATTCGCAAAGCGAACATGATATTTAAAGGATAGACAATGGCAACTGTAGGTCTTTTTTTCGGTAGTGACACTGGTAATACCGAGGCTGTAGCCAAAATGATCCAGAAGAAGTTGGGTAAAAAAATGGTCGATGTCAAAGACATCGCCAAAAGTACCAAAGAGCAAATCGCTGAATTCGATTTGATCTTATTTGGTATTCCAACCTGGTATTACGGTGAAGCACAATGCGATTGGGATGACTTTTTCCCTGAGCTTGAACAAGTAGACTTCACTGATAAATTAGTCGCAATCTTTGGCTGTGGTGATCAAGAAGATTACGCTGAGTACTTCCTTGACGCGATGGGAATGGTTGGTGATATCGTTTCTGAGCGTGGCGGGATCATTATTGGTCATTGGCCAACTGAAGGTTACGACTTTGAAGCATCAAAAGGCTTAGTTGACGACAAACACTTTATTGGTTTAGGTATTGATGAAGATCGTCAACCAGAACTGACTGAAGAGCGTGTTGACGCTTGGGTTAAGCAAATTTATGAAGAAATGTGCTTAGCTGAATTAGAAGACTAATATTGAGTCTCTAACTTTGTTTTTATGATTAACTAAAAACAGTTTAAAAAGCGGCCATTGCCGCTTTTTTTAGCGCTAACATTTGGCACCAAATAGCGAGCTATTGTGTTGAGAGATAAAAAGTGAACCAATCAAGCAATCAACATTGGGATATATTCTGCGCTGTTGTCGATAACTACGGCGACATCGGTGTCACCTGGCGTTTAGCCAAACAGTTGCACGCAGAGTACGGTATTGAAATCAATTTGTGGGTCGATGACTTACACAGCTTTTCGCATATTTTACCGCAGTTAAACCCGGCGATAGCCCAGCAATACTTTTATGGTGTTAATATTTTTCAATGGAATAATCCATTAGATATTGAGTACAAAGCTGGAAGCGTATTGATTGAAGCATTTGCTTGTGAATTACCTTCACAAGTTAAAAGCTGTATTGAAGAGCTCCATAAGCGTAATAAACACCAGACTTCGACCTCATCACATACTCCACCGCTATGGATAAACCTTGAATACCTTTGCGCAGAAGATTGGGTTGATGGCTGTCACGGTTTGCCTTCAATGCAACAAAGTGGCCTTAAAAAGTATTTTTATTTTCCTGGGTTTACAGCAAAAAGTGGTGGATTGATTTGCGAGCAAGACTTATTTAGCCAACGTGATGCTTGGCAAGCTGATAGCAGCAATAAACTGTCATTGTTTCGCCAATTAGGGTTATCAGGCATTAACGCTGAAGATGTCGTCGTATCAGTATTTAGTTATGAGTCACAAGCCCTAGCAAATTTGGTCAAGCTTTGGCGTCAATCAAGCCAAACCCTACATGCGTTAATTCCTATGGGCAAAAGCTTAACCAGCATCATTGATTTATTGCCAGTGACCATAGATAACATTAAACCAGGTCAGCAATATCAGCTGGAAAATCTTGTTATTCACATTCTGCCAATGACAGATCAAAGCGGCTTTGATCGACTGCTTTGGAGCTGTGATATCAACATTGTTCGCGGAGAAGACTCTTTTTTGCGCGCTCAGTGGGCAGCTAGGCCGTTTATTTGGCATATTTACCCACAAGATGAAGATTATCACCTAGTAAAACTGCAGGCTTTTGTTAATATCTATACCCACAAACTTGATGATAGACTTGCAAATATCTTCTCGGAAGTGAATTTTGCATTCAATCAGCAACGTGTCGATATCAATGAATATTGGCAACAACTTATTTCAGTGCAATTGCCTATGCAGCGTCATGCTGCAGATTGGGCAGTTGATGCGAAAAATGATGCAGATCTTGCTACACGTCTGGTTCAATTTATTAAAACCAGCTAAGATACTGCGCAATTAAAATTAATACCTAAAATATAGGAATAAAGTAATGAAAACTGCTCATGAACTCCGTCCTGGTAACGTGATCATGTTAGATGGCAGCCCATGGGTTGTTCAGAAAACTGAAACAACTCGCTCTGGTCGTAACGCTGCAATCGTTAAAATCAAATTAAAGAACGTTCTACAAGACTCTACCACTGAAACCACCTTTAAAGGTGATGACAAAATGGAAGATATCATCCTAGAACGTTTAGCATGTACTTACTCTTACTACGCAGATCCTATGTATGTATTTATGGATGCTGAGTACAACCAATATGACGTTGAAGCTGACAACTTAGGTGATGCTTCTGCTTATATCGTTGACGGTATGGAAGAAGAATGTTCAGTCACTTTCTACGAAGGTAAAGCGATTTCTGTTGAATTACCAACTAGCATCGTTCGTGAAGTAACTTACACTGAGCCTGCTGCTCGTGGTGATACTTCAGGTAAAGTAATGAAGCCAGCAACCATTACTGGTGGTGGTACTGTTACTGTAGCTGAATTCGTTAAAATCGGTGATAAAATCGAAATTGATACTCGTACTAACGAGTTCAAAAAACGCGTTTAATTATCGCTATCATTAGGGAGGCCTTTAACGGGACCACCCTAAAAGTCTAAAAGCCAGCACTTGCTGGCTTTTTTGTTTTTTTGTATTTATTTTATACACTTAAGTTAGCTTATCTTTAATCAGAGAGTTACACTCAAAAACGCCAGCAAGTTAGTGTTTCATCTTGATTACGCTCGCCGATTTAGTCATTTAACCTAATCGCGTGTCGATAATATAAGCCGTGCAGTACAATCCTCTAATAAACTGATTAAAATATTCAATTAATCCTTTTCTCACTGCCATTAATTCGTTATTGTTCGGATACTTATGTCGTATTAGTAACTTGAGGCAAGTATGCGCCCTATTATCAAATCCAATAAACTCGATAGTGTTTGCTATGATATTCGAGGACCTGTTCATAAAGAGGCACGCCGCCTAGAAGATGAAGGTCATAGAATATTAAAACTGAATATCGGCAACCCTGCCCCTTTTGGATTTGAAGCCCCTGAAGAAATTGTCCGTGACGTCATTTTAAACTTACCAAGCGCACAAGGTTATTGTGAATCAAAAGGGTTATTTTCTGCCCGTAAAGCCATTGTGCAGCATTATCAAGCTCAAGGGATCTTTGGTATTGATATCGAAGATGTGTATATCGGTAACGGTGCATCTGAGCTTATCTGTATGGCATTACAAGGGCTACTTAATACCGATGATGAAGTACTGATCCCCTCACCTGATTATCCGCTATGGACCGCTGCAGCCAACCTTGCTGGCGGTAAAGCAGTGCATTATCGCTGCGATGAAGAATCAGACTGGTTTCCGGATCTTGACGATATTAAAAGTAAAATCACCCCGCGCACCCGCGGCATTGTGATCATCAACCCCAATAACCCTACAGGTGCGGTATACAGTCGTGAGTTATTGTTAGAGGTGGTTGAACTGTGCCGTCAACATGACATCATTTTATTCGCCGACGAAATCTACGATAAAATTCTTTATGATGAAGCTGTGCATGTGCATGCAGCTTCGCTTTCAGATGATATTTTAACAGTGACGTTTAATGGCTTATCTAAAGCTTACCGCGCTGCAGGTTTTCGTGTTGGCTGGATGGTGCTCAGTGGCAATTTAAAAGCCGCTAAAAACTATATTGAAGGTTTAGACATGTTGGCGTCAATGCGCTTGTGTTCTAACGTACCTAATCAGCATGCGATACAAACCGCTTTAGGTGGCTATCAAAGTATTAACGAGTTAATACTGCCAAATGGCCGTTTAACCGCCCAAAGAGACGTCTGTTATGACGTGCTTAATTCAATACCCGGTGTTAGCGTTAAAAAACCTAAGGGAGCTTTATATGCCTTCCCTAAGCTGGACTTAAAGAAATTTAATCTTAGAGACGATGAAAGACTGGTACTGGATTTACTAAAATCTGAAAAAATGCTTTTAGTCCAAGGCACCGCCTTTAACTGGCCAGAGCCCGATCATCTGCGAGTGGTATTTTTACCCCACAAAGAAGACTTAACTAAGGCGCTCACAGATTTTGGTAACTTTTTAGAGAACTACTCACAGTAATAATCAGTAATAGTCACAACAAACACAGCCACTATAGTTTTTATAGTGGCTGTTTTTATAAGCTGATGACAAGGCGTTATCGATTACGCGAAACTCTATTGCAAAAAGCGAAACTAAACGGCTAAAGTGAAAGGTTAAAGCAAAGGGCTAAACAAATAAAAAACTTGTTCAATTACCCTTTTATACCAAGGGCGTTCATTCCACTGTGCTAAAGTAAGTTGCTCAGAATCATCAATATAGCTTTGCTGTAACTGCTGTAATTTATAAGCAAACTTAACATCATCAACCGCTAACGTGAGTTCAAAATTAAGCCACAAGCTACGCATATCCATATTTACCGTACCAATCAAGCAATGTTCATCATCAATTAACACCGACTTAGTGTGCAATAGACCACCGTTAAACTGATGGACTTTTATACCAGCATTTAACAGTTCTGTGAAAAAGGAACTACTGGCCCATTTGACCATAGTGGAATCATTGCGCCTTGGGATAATAATATTGACATCAACTCCCCTTAACGCTGCCGTGACTAAGGCCACCAACAAGTATTCACTGGGTACAAAGTAAGGTGTGGTGATAACAATACGTGTACGGGCTTGATATAAACTTTGTAATAATACTTGATGAATAACATCTTCTGGCATCCCAGGACCAGAGGGAATAACTTGAACTAATGATGATGTATGAGTCGACTCTGCTGCAGGCGGCTGCTCAGGTAAAAAGCGCTCATTGGTTTCAACTTCCCAGTCCCAGCTGCTTACGGTATTAATCACTGGAACCACAGGTCCGGTGATCCGCACCATCATATCAATCCACTCTCCGACCTCGCTAGACTGCTTAAAATATTTAGGATCAACTAAGTTCATTGAGCCGGTATAGCCCACGGTATTGTCTATAACAACGATTTTACGATGCAAGCGTAGATCCATGCGCCTAAACAGCATACGCAGTGGACTAACAATCAATGCTGGCACCACTTTAATTCCTGCATCTGTCATTAACTTTGGCCATGATGATTTAAAAAACTGGCGACTGCCGGCGGCATCCAATAGTAATTTAATGGCAACATTACGCTGCCTAGCGGCAATCAATGCATTAGCCACTTCATCTGCAAGACCACCGGGATGCCAAATATAAAACTCCATATGAATACAATTTTTAGCCTTATTTATATCGCTAATTATTGAGTTTAAAATGTCATCGGTAGTATGTTTTAGCACCATTTCATTGGCAGTGAGAGATGGGATCCTTAATTGGGTGTCACACAAATGGCTAATAGGAATAGCATAATGACTTTGGCTTTCGGGTTTATGGGCATTATGCTCGTATAACGCTTTAAACCACTCGGCATAGGGTTTATACATGGCTTTTGAACGATTCGAGCGGGTTTTACCCAAATGCAATTCACCAAATAATAAGTAGGCAAACACCCCAACAAAAGGCAAAAAGTAAATAATCAACAACCAAGAAAATGACACGCCGATACTTCGACGTTTGATAACGATTCGAATTGCCACCACACCTAAAATAAGCCAATAAAGCACCACACCAACAATGGCAATAATTTGGGTCAATTGATCCATAGTTTTTACAGTATTCCTAGGTGTATTGAAAAGTTAATAGTAAAGTTGATTGTACTCTTTAAACAAGCAAGCATATAGCAAAGCGACACATTCAGCAGCTATCCATATACCCCGAGGTAACCTTGAGCCTTAACAAATTAAAATATTGGATAATAGCCGTTCTATTGTTTAGCGGCGGATTGTATTTATTTGTAGTGACGAAATTCAATGGCGAAGCCGAGGTTATGATGAGCGAAGTACAACCCATGTTTGTGTCCCAATGTTTATCCCAAACAGTCAGTAAACCCCTTGATCAACAAGGTCGCTTGCGTATTGCCGTTTGGAACATTTATAAACAACAAAAGAGAAACTGGCAAAGTGAATTACAGCAAATCACTCAAGGCTCAGATTTGTTACTGCTGCAAGAAGCCAAACTTAATCGTCGTTTTTCGCAATATTTAACCGATACGCAGCACCATGTGGTAATGGCCAAGGGGTTTAAGCTGCTTAACGTACCAATGGGGGTGATGAATATTTCATCTCAACCAGCTAATGAAGCCTGTGCCTATCAAACTGCAGAACCTTTAATTCGATTCGCCAAATCGACTCTTGTGGCCACGTACCCATTATCTAATGGCCAGCAGTTACTGGTGGTCAATTTACATGGGGTTAATTTCGACTGGCGACTTACTAGTTACGAATCACAACTGAAAAAAGTGCTAAAAAAAGTCGCCATACATCAGGGGCCGGTTATTTTAGCGGGAGACTTAAATACCTGGCGAGAAGGTAGAATGAGTATCCTAAGGCAACTCACTCATGGCTTGAGCCTAACAGAAGCTAAATACAAAGCAGATTTTCGTAAACGGGTATTTGGCTTACCCCTAGATCATTTATTTTATCGCGGTTTAACCTTAATAAATGCAGACTCTAACGAAACCTCAGCCTCAGATCATAATCCGATCCAAACAGAGTTTATGCTGCAATAACACCCAGAGCCAAATTAAACCACTTTAAAACTAATCAGTTTGGCTTCTTCAGCAAAAAAGCGATAAAAATCCTCTTGCTGATCTTGCTTGCCCACGAATGCAACCAAGGCTTTTTTGTCGGTGCCTTTTACCAGTTCTCGTATTTGAGTTAAGCGTTTTACAAAATTTGTCTTTACCGCTTCAGGCCATGCACTGGTTTGAATTTTGACAAAATAGGGTCTGAGGTTTTTATTTTTATTATCCACTTTTTGCCACCAGCCAGCGGATAACTTAATCATAATATAGTCGGCTTCAACTTGTGGTTTATCCCATGCTAAGGTGCTGTAAAACACCTTGGTATCGTTATTGTCAGTTTGAAAACGAAACTTTTGCTTACCTACAGGGTTAACGATTTTTGTGAAAATCTGCCCATATTGTTGTCCCTGAACCCCTTCAAATGTAAGTGCCCTGTCACGATCAAACGGAAAATCAAAATACTGATCGACGATGCTTTGAAAAGAGCTGGTGACGTAATTCGCTTTGCGCTTACGACTTACATCTTTTGCGGTCTTTGACATGGATAAGTGATTAACATCAGCAGCGGCAATTTCGGTATTGCTCACCGCTTTAACTGACTTCGCAGCGGTTAAATTAAACCGATTGGGATAGGCTAACGGAAAGCCTTCATCACTACTAAGCCGTGATGTTTTACCTTGCTGCTTAATTTTGCTGCTGGCTTTAGCGTAACAATGCTGCTTATGTTCCACGTTTTTTGAGGTTTTAAAATAAGGTCGACGTAAGTTAACCGCTTTTTTGTAAGAGCAAGGTATCAGCGCCACCGCGCATTCATCGCACACAAAATTCAGTGATTTTACATTGTCGAGTATATAAAGCTCTTCGTTAGTGACTATTCTATCTAATTGCAAACAGTGAGCATCATCCATATTCAATCTCATTTAACTTAACATTTTCTTTCATAATCAAGCTTATCCGTTGTTATGCTAACGTAAATTTAGGCTAATTGTTAATATAAAATACAGTTGTATGGTGCAGTGTAGTTGATTACAGTAGACAGATAGCTTTTTAGCCGTTATCCGTATTCATTAAAGACACGGATCTGCTATTCGCCTTAATCCTATTACCGAGGCAATTATGAAACCAAGCACTTTTATGGCATGGATCACCCGTATGCCATTGCTAGAACGTTGGGCTTTGATGCATTGTTTTCAAAAAGAAAACGTTTCAGAGCATTGTCATCAAGTGGCTGTGATTGCACACTTATTGGTGGTCATAAAAAATAAACGCTTTGGCGGTAAACTCAATCCAGAAAAAGCCGCCACTATCGCCCTTTACCATGAAGTGTCAGAAACTAAACTCCAAGATATCAACTCCAATACCAAATATCACAGCCCTGAATTTACCAAAGCCTTTAAAAAGCTTGAAGATCTGGCAGAAAAAGAGTGCTTAGCCTCGTTACCTGAAGATCTGCGTGAAGAAATGGAGCCACTATTAGTTCAAACCCAAGTTGACCCAGAATACAAAGCTATCGTCAAAGCCGCAGATATTTTACAAGCCTATGTAAAAACCATGAATGAGCTACGCTTTAATAATGACGAATTCCAACATGTAAAAGCTAATTTGGATAAAAAGCTTAAGCAAATGGAACAAGATTTACCTGAAGTAAAATGTTTTATCGATATTTTCCTCGATAGCTGCACCTCCACATTAGATAAATTGACTGAGAGCGAATTAACTAACTGATGCTCACACAGTAAAGGATGATCAATGTCAGATAATGAAATACACACTAGTGATGTCACTGAAACCGAATTAACCGCCAACAATGACAACCAAATGAACGCTGATATTGAGCGCAGCACTAAAATAAATCCATGGCATGAACGCCGCCTCGGTGAAGATAAATTACGCCGTAATGATCACCGCAGTCCGTTTCAACGTGACAGAGCTAGGATACTCCACTCAGCCGCCTTTCGTCGCCTACAAGCTAAAACTCAGGTACACGGCATTGGCATGAACGATTTTTTTCGCACCCGCTTAACCCATTCATTAGAAGTATCACAAATTGGCACAGGCATCGCCGCGCAGCTTAAACGTAAATACCCCCACATTGAGCAGCTGCTCGATTCAATGAGTTTAATCGAGTCACTCTGCTTAGCCCATGATATTGGTCACCCACCTTTTGGTCACGGCGGCGAAGTAGCCTTAAACTATATGATGCGCCATCATGGCGGTTTTGAAGGTAACGGCCAAACCTTTAGGATTTTAGCCAGACTTGAACCCTATACCGAATACTGGGGCATGAATCTCACCAGACGAACCTTACTTGGAGTGTTAAAGTATCCTGCATTGTATAGCCAGTTACATGTTGATTTAGGTCACCCAGAAATAACCAGCCATAGGCAATTAAGACCATCCCAATGGCCGTCGGTAAAAGGGCTTTTTAATGATGATAAAGATATCTTTGATTGGGTACTTTCAGCGTTAAGTGTTAATGATAGAAACCGCTTTATCAGCATTAAAAACAGCAGCAATCAACACTATCCACACCAGCGAACCCAGTATAAATCTTTTGATTGTTCCATCATGGAGTTGGCTGACGATATCGCCTATGCGGTCCATGATTTAGAAGATGCCATCGTCATGGGCATAGTCACGCCTTTGCAGTGGCAGCAAGATGTGGCCGATAAATTAAGCCAAAGCAATGACCCATGGCTTAGTCACGAATTTAGCCATATTGTTGATAAATTATTTTCCCATCAACATCACTTACGTAAAGATGCCATTGGCACCTTAGTGAATGGTTTTGTCACTGCCATTAATATCGAGCAAGACGACAAATTTGAAGAAGCCTTATTAAAATACAATGCCCGCCTAGAGCCTGACTTTGCCATCGCGCTGCATACTTTAAAACAATTTGTCTATAAGTACGTTATTCGTAAACCTGAAATGCAAATGCTTGAATACAAAGGCCAACAAATTGTGATGGAATTATTTGAAGCCTTTGAGTCTGATCCACAGCGGTTGCTGCCATTAAACACCCAAGAGCGTTGGTTACATGCCAAGGAGAATAACCTTAATCCGATGCGAGTGATTGCAGATTATATTTCAGGTATGACCGATGAATTTGCCGGTAAATTACACCAGCAATTATTTGGCCCTAAGTCTTCTGGCATTTTTGAAATTAGCTTAGAAAGATAACCCTATTAACCTGAATAACGAGTACAGCTGTGTTAGTGGCTTTAGTGAGCGTTAATCATCTAAAGTCACTAACACTGTAATAAAGCTTCAATATACTTCCTGCCAAAGCACACTCTGTTAGCTTAAATTTTTATGCTATTAATTCAAAGATAAAACACTCTCAGTAAATTAACCGCCTGCTCTGTAACCCTCTTATAATCACTTAACTTAGCGCTTTTTTGTAATTTAATTACCATTAATAGTGATTTGTGCTGTAGATCACGACATATATACCGCTAAAGGAGTAATTTTATCACGTAGAGACGAATATCTTGATTCAAGGACACAGCTATATCAGCTGCTGAGAGTGGTTAACTAAAACGCTTTAGTTAACAACTTTTGAGGACGTAATGATGACTGTCAATAACACCGAACAACTTGACCTACTAATAGAGCGAGTCGCCAAAGCGCAAAAAGAATTTGCCAATTTCAGCCAAGCACAAGTCGACAAAATATTCAGAGCAGCAGCTCTTGCCGCCACAGATGCTCGTATTAAACTTGCTAAAATGGCAGCTACTGAAACCAACATGGGGTTATTAGAAGACAAAGTCATTAAAAATCACTTTGCATCTGAATATATATACAACAAATACAAAGACGATAAAACCTGCGGTATTATCGCTGAAGACATCACCTTTGGCACCATCACCATTGCCGAACCTGTGGGGATAATATGCGGCATAGTGCCCACAACCAACCCAACCTCAACGGCCATTTTCAAAGCGCTCATTAGCCTTAAAACCCGTAACGGTATTATATTCTCGCCACATCCAAGAGCTAAGCAATCCACCACGACTGCAGCACGCATCGTTTTAGATGCCGCTGTTGCCGCTGGTGCACCAAAAGACATTATCGGTTGGATTGACGAGCCTTCAGTGGCGCTGTCTAACCAACTTATGACTCACGGTAACATTAACCTTATCCTCGCAACCGGCGGCCCCGGTATGGTTAAAGCTGCATACTCATCGGGTACACCAGCCATTGGGGTTGGCGCGGGTAATACCCCAATCGTGATTGATGAAACCGCTGATATTAAACGCGCAGTAAGCTCAATACTGATGTCAAAAACCTTCGATTACGGCGTCGTGTGCGCCTCAGAGCAAGCCGTCATCGTAGTAGACAGTATTTATGAGCAAGTTAAACAACGCTTTGAAACCCATGGCGGCTACCTTTTATCAGTTAAAGAAACTGCTGCCATGCAAGAGGTTATTCTTAAAAATGGCGGGTTAAATGCTGACATCGTTGGTCAAAGTGCCCCAACCATTGCCAACATGGCAGGAATTGATGTCCCAAGCTGGACTAAGGTATTAATTGGTGAGGTGACTGACATCAATGAAGCTGAAGCCTTTGCCCATGAAAAGTTATCACCACTTTTAGGTATGTACCGCGCCACTGATTTTAATGATGCCATGGACAAAGCTGAAGCATTAGTTACCTTAGGCGGCATTGGTCATACCTCGGGGTTATACACTGACCAAGATGGCCAAGTCGAAAGAGTTAAAGCCTTTGGCTTTAGGATGAAAACTGCGCGGATATTAATAAACACTCCAGCATCACAAGGTGGTATTGGCGATCTATATAACTTTAAATTAGCGCCATCACTGACATTGGGCTGTGGCTCATGGGGCGGCAACTCAATATCTGAAAACGTTGGCCCAAGTCATTTAATCAATAAGAAAACCGTCGCTAAAAGGGCTGAAAATATGTTGTGGCACAAACTTCCCTCTTCAATTTATTTCCGCCGCGGCAGTTTACCCATTGCATTAGAAGAGCTAGCAACTAAAAAACGCGCCTTAATCGTCACCGACAAATTTTTATTTAATGATGGCTACTGCGACGAAACCATTAAAATATTAAAAGCTCAAGGGCTTGAAACAGAAGTATTTTATGAAGTTGAAGCCGACCCAACCTTAGCCATTGTTAAACAAGGCGCTAAAGTCGCCCAAAGCTTTAAGCCTGATGTCATCATTGCATTAGGCGGTGGCTCGCCTATGGATGCGGCGAAAATAATTTGGGTATTGTATGAACATCCTGAGGTTGACTTTGCTGACTTAGCTTTGAGTTTTATGGATATACGCAAACGTATTTATAAGTTCCCTAAATTAGGGGTTAAAGCGCAAATGGTAGCAATACCGACCACCTCAGGCACAGGCTCAGAAGTTACCCCGTTTGCCGTGGTTACCGATGAAGTGAGCGGCATGAAATACCCTATTGCGGATTATCAACTCACTCCTAACATGGCAATTGTCGACCCCAATTTAGTAATGGATATGCCAAAGTCATTAACCGCTTTTGGTGGCATTGACGCTGTAACTCACGCATTAGAAGCTTATGTTAGCGTGATGGCAAACGAATTTAGTGATGGTCAGGCCTTACAAGCACTGGAATTATTATGTGAGCATTTACCAGCAGCTTATGAACTGGGTGCTAAAGCCCCAATAGCCAGAGAAAAAGTCCATAACGGCGCCACTATCGCCGGTATTGCCTTTGCGAATGCTTTTTTAGGCATTTGCCACTCAATGGCCCATAAGCTCGGCGCTGAGTTTCATTTAGCCCATGGGTTAGCAAACGCATTGTTAATTAGTAATGTAATTCGCTTTAACGCCACCGATATGCCGACCAAGCAAGCCTCTTTTAGTCAGTACGACCGCCCAAAAGCCTTATGTCGTTATGCAAAGATTGCTGAAACCCTAAAGCTTGAAGGTATTGACTCAAATACCACGGATAAAGACAAGGTAGCATTGCTAATAAGTAAAATTGAACAGCTAAAAACCGCAGTTGGTATTCCTGCCTCTATTCAAGAAGCTGGTGTTAATGAAGCCGATTTCTTAGCAAAATTGGATGAATTAGCCGAGCACGCTTTTGACGACCAATGTACTGGTGCCAATCCGCGCTTCCCGCTCATTAGTGAGTTAAAGCAGATATTATTAGATAGCTTTTATGGTAAGGCTTATCAAGATAACTAATTGCTATTTTCTACTTACTAGTTGCTACTTGCTACTTGCTAGTTTTCGGCACTAGCTCTGGTACCAGTCTACACAAGCTAGCGTTATAAAAAACTGGCTTGAACAATAGCGATTAATTAACCGCTGATACAATATTGATTATTATCAAATGTATCAGCGGTATTTTTATTTAATAATTTACTGTTTACCTTTACTTTATTAGTGTCAGTGAGCCATCCAAATGCACATCACGTTGTGGATATGCTGCCTAAGGTAATTGGCTGTTGTGCAGCAGTAAACACTGTCAATTTTAGCAATTGTTCAACTTGTACTAAGTCCATTATTACCCCTTTTTATCCTGACTCCCCCTAACTACCTCGCTTGAATTATCAGCCTAAATACACTGCTGACGGATCCACTAAAAACCGTGTTCCTAATGCCTCACGACCAAATAGCATTAAATAACTCATGTCTGAGCGATCGGTAAGAGTAATCTCAATCGACCACTTTTGTTGCCCAAGGACTACTGGCGTTTTAATCACGTAACGTTGCTCCACAGTGCCATTAGATGACTTAATTTTACGGATATCACTAATAGGAGCATGGCAGCTTTTTACAGTATCAACATTATGTGAATCTGGGTGAATATCAAACGAGACACAATGCTCGCCATCTATCAGCACCTTTTTAATATTATCTACATGTAAAGACGAGGTTTTAGCCCCAGTGTCTACGCGAACTTGTAACTCGGTAATACCTAATTTAGGCAGCGCGATATACTCTAAGTTGCCAATAATCGTTTTATTTTTCATATCGAAACTCATTAATTTACAGTATCTGGTAATAGTTGTTCTTGAACATTTTCAATGTGTTCAGCAATTTTTTCATCATTTTCGCTAAAGTAAGCAATATGAAACATGGCTTCACCTTCTTGCACTAACGGTATATTTTGTTTACCGATTAATATGCCAGAGCGTGATGCGATCACCGAGTCAATCACTTCGCCATAGGGACTACCAATTTCAGCCAAAACTTGCCCTTTAGTAATTTGATCACCTAAATTGGCAATGTTATGTACAATGCCACTGGCATTGGCACGTACCCACTGACTGCCATTAGCGATAAATGGGGCGCGTTTTTTCTTTGCTTTTGATGATGATTTTCTAATCATGCCTAAGTGTTGCAATACATTTAAAATGCCTTTCATGCCGGCGCGTATCGAAAACTCATCAAACCTTAATGCTTCACCTGCTTCATACAAGAGGATTTTGGTTTGATTCTTAACTGCTGACTCCCTTAAGGAACCATCCACTAAGTTTGAATTTAAAATCACTGGCACCCCAAACACCTCTGCAAGTAATTTGGTTTCCTCATCGGCCATATCCGCTCTAATTTGCGGTAAATTAGAGCGGTGTATCGCGCCAGTATGTAAATCTATGCCGTAATCACAATGTCTAACGATTTCATTAAGAAAGATATGCGCCACCCGTCCAGCTAATGAACCTTTCGCAGAGCCAGGAAAACAGCGATTTAAATCCCGTCTATCTGGCATATAGCGGCTTTGATTCACCACCCCATACACATTGACCATAGGTACTGCTATGAGGGTTCCTGAAGTAATCTTAAATTTATTTTGTTTAATTAGCCTTCGTATAATTTCAATGCCATTTAGCTCATCGCCATGTACCGCCGCGCTGATAAATATTGTCGGCCCCGGCTTTTTTGCACGGATGATATGTACCGGTAAAGACACATCTGCGTCGGTATATAATTTTGCTACTGGCAGCTCAATTTTACGTTGCTCACCCGCTAAAATGTCAAAATCACCAATGGTTAGCTTATTCATAATGCGTCCCAATCAGCCTTTACCGCGAGTTTTGTTTTTATGGGGCTTGGCATTCTTTTCTAAAAATTGAAATACCATTGACGCGACATCTTTTCCGGTAGCCGTTTCAATACCTTCAAGCCCTGGCGATGAATTAACTTCCATCACCATAGGGCCATTTTGTGAGCGCAGTAAATCAACGCCGCATAAGTTTAGCCCCATAATTTTGGCTGCATTAATTGCTGTTTCACGCTCTTCTTTAGATAGTTTAACCACTACAGCAGAGCCGCCACGGTGCAAGTTAGAACGAAACTCACCTTCAGCCCCTTGGCGCTTCATTGCCGCAACAACCTTTCCGCCAACCACTAAACAGCGAATATCGGCGCCGCCAGCTTCTTTAACAAATTCTTGTACCAAAATATTGGCTTTTAAGCCCATAAAGGCCTCGATAATGGCTTCAGCAGCTTTAGCGGTATCAGCTAACACCACTCCGATACCTTGGGTGCCTTCTAGTAGCTTAATGACAACAGGCGCACCACCGACGTTTTTTATCAAATCTTTAATATTGTCAGGCTTATTAGCAAAACCGGTACGTGGCAAGCCAATGCCTTTACGTGACAATAATTGCAAAGAGCGTAATTTATCGCGTGAGCGACTAATGGCGACAGATTCGTTAATATTAAAGGTGCCCATCATTTCAAATTGTCGCGCCACTGCGGTACCGTAAAATGTCACCGATGCACCAATGCGCGGGATCACAGCATCATACATCGGAAGCTCTTTACCATCGTAGCGCAAGGTTGGCTTACTGCTGGTAATATCCATGTAGCAATGTAATGTATCAATAATATCCACTGTGTGGCCCATAGCTTCACCCGCCTCTTTTAAGCGGCGAGTTGAATATAACTTTGGGTTTCTTGATAGAATCGCAATTCTCATAATATGTCCTGATTATGTTTCTTTTATTGTACAAAGGTGCTGTAATTCGCTGAGTGTATGAGTATCTATCTCATAAATATAACGTTATTTTTTGATGTGTTTAATCAAAAATTTTAATCACAGCTTTTAAAGGATGTTGATGAAAGTAGAATTATTAAAAACATTTTTAGAGGTTAGCCGTACGCTACATTTTAGAGTCGCTGCCGAAAATTTGTTTATCACCCAGTCTGCTGTCAGTGCCAGAATCAAGCTTTTAGAAGAGGATTTAGGGGTGTTACTGTTTGATCGCAGTAAGAAACACCTCAAATTAACCCCTGAGGGTAACCGCTTAATTAAGCATGCCAATGAGCTGTTATTGATGTGGCAAAAGGCCAAGCAAGATGTGGGTATTGCTGAGGGTGATAACCATCAACTGGCCATCGGTTCTATCATGTCTATATGGGATATCGTCCTTCAAGGCTGGCTAACCAAAATTCACCTAAATATTGAAGGTATGAGCCTATTAACCAATACTCTTTCACCGGTTGAATTAAGAAAAAGCTTGTTAAGTCGCGTTATTGATGTGGCCTTTTTATTCGAGCCGCCTTATGTAGAAGACCTAGTAATAACTAAGGTTGCGACTGTGCCCTTATACCTTGTTAGCACTGAATCAAATAGCGCCAAACAAAACTCGACATTAGAAAACTACATTATGGTGGACTATGGTGAGTCGATTAACAGTCAATATCGACGCAGTTTTCAAGACTCACCGCCAGCAAAACACTCGATGAACCAACCAAGGATTGCTCTTAATTTTTTATTGGATGTCGGTGGCTGCGCCTACCTGCCAAGACAAATGGCGTTTGAATATATTGAAAGCAATAGACTTTTTATCGTAGACGATGCGCCGGTTTTTTCTCGAGAAATCTATGCAGTGTATTTAGAAAAAGGTCATAAAGTGGATATCATTGAACAAACGCTGCAGTTATTTCCCTATTTAAAAACATAAAGCGAATAGACAAGTAGCATTAGTAAGACGTTACTTGAGTTAGACGCCACTTAAATTAGGCGCTACTTATATTAGAAGCCACTTGAATTAGACGTTACTTAAATTAGACGCGATTTTAGTCTGCAACTCACAGAGCCCATCAAGGATAACCATGGATAGAAGATCGTTTTTAACAGCCTTGGTAAAAGGCGGTGCCGTGGTTGGCGCTGGCGCCACGATTGCTGGAACAGCAACTTGGTTTAGCATCAGCCCTGCACCAAAGCCTTTGACTATAGATAATGTATTATCTCAAATAGCGCAATTGCTGGCTGCTGCCGTCATTGACAGCAAGCCAGAGCAAGCAGCAAAGGATACTTTAAGCACAACATCTGTAGATTGGGATTTAAACCAAATTTTTACGCATTGCGCCCAAAGTGTTGAGTACTCTATGACAGGTTATCCGCAACACAAAGCTGAGGCTTTTAAACACACTATTGGCGCTAGCGCTTTTGCTTTATTCAGTGCGAAAGGCAAGATGATTCATAACCTCGCTGAATTGATACCTGGTGCACCTTTAATTTCAAAGCAGGCAGATTATTTGCTGGCCCTTAAAAGGTTGCAACAATCGCTAGTAGACTTTCAGCAATACACAGGGCAATTACAGCCCCACTTTGCTTATGGCAAGCTTAGTAAACATGAATACGCCTTAGCCCACGTGATGCACTTTAATAATCATATGCAGCAAATCCAACTGCGCAGGTTAAGCTGAAGCTATATAGGGTCAATAACAGCAGTTATTTTAACAATTGTTAGGAACTTGGTCCTTTACCAGACCTTTAGTTAATTCACCAATAAGCGCATCAGGTTTATCGACTCCAATATACACAATCTCAATTCCTTTAATGGGCTCAACTAAGGTTAGTTTGACATTAGGTGTACCTGAAAAATTAAAGCGCTTTACCGTTTCTGCTCGTCGTATGGCTAATTTGTTGGGCTCAACCGTTTTAATATTACTTAAATCAATGCTAAAACAATTAAATACCCCATAACGAATATGTAATTTATTCTGAATACCGCTGCTTGCTTCTGAGCCTGAATCTAAATCCACTAAGCCAAGCTTAGCTTGAGTGTTTGGCTCGAAATCATTAACTATTGAGGCTGCACAAGTCTCGATTGTGATTGGTCTGCGTGACATAGCGCGATATTCAGCAATAAAGAATACCAAACTCATCAAAGTTAATGCCGTTACCACATTGGCGCTGAAGCCTGAAAACATAAAATGAACCAGTAAATGCATCAGCGGGATTTCAAACACTATCATCATTATAAATCCTAGCGCGTTAGACTGATTACCGTCTTTATGATGATAACTAAAATGTGAATCGCCTTGGTATGTTGACTGTGTGATTAAATGACCACACAAAAAGAAACTCCACACTCTGGCTTCAAATATCATAATATCGGCAACCCAGTTATTACCAAATACAGTACAAATGGGCTGCTTAATGGCAAGATCAGGATCAACCGCTGATTTGAGCGCTGCTTTTATGGCAAATATCACGCAGGCTATCGAAAATAGCTCGATTGACACAAATACTGTCAGTAACAGGTAACGAACCTGAGTTAAATAAGGCCATAATATTTGTTGCTCAGTGGGAATAATAAAACTGCCAAGCAGTATTAGAATTGCAAAATAACTTAGCGCCTTAACCAGTGCTAACTTGGCCGATTTGACACACAAGAAACAAATTATTGGTAAAGTGATAGCAGCGTCAATGAGTAACAACCAATCGAATTTAGCAGCGCCATAATCATTAAGCCACATATCGTGTTGATAAAATAAAACCCAACTAAATGCTAAAGCTAGCAGACTGAGAACAGGGATTTTGGAAGTTATTGGCCTTGTTTGCATGTTATCACTCCTTGATTAACGCTATTTTTTCCTAGCAAAAATAAATCTATCAGTGGCCATCTTCTGACCATCGACGATATGATCTTCTGTAAAGCTATCAACAATTTCAAAATCATATTGGCTCAGCAAGGACGTTATAAATGCAGGCTGATAAAAATACATATGTAATTTGTCACCCTCAGCAGACTCCTGCACACAGGATTGACTGTAGTCACCTTGCATAAAACCGATATAGACTAACGCTTGTGGTGTCGAAACCTTAGCTAAAGACTCAATAAAAGGCGCGATATCGCTTTTTGCTAAATAAGGTAGACAAAATGAGCACAGCAGTACATTAAATTTATTCTTTGTTGCCGCAATTTGGCGGATATCGTTAACCTCAAATGTCGCTGCAGGATTGTACTCTCGAGCAAGGGTTATCATCGCTGCAGATAAGTCCACTCCGGTTATATTGATAGAGACGTTTAATTGCCCAGATAAAACCTGTTGCAGATATAAACTAGCATTACCGGGCCCGCAACCAATATCGAACATGGCAATAGCCGCTTCAGTTTTATAGGTTAATTGAGACCTAGGCTCTGAGGTGAATTCAGTCAGTATTAAGCCAGCAAACTTATCAAGGCTGTGAGCATATAAAGCGCAATCCATATATTTTTGCTGATATTTATCAGCAGTTTTATCAAATACGCTTACCGTTTGCTGGTACTTATCCATCTAAAAAGTGTCCATTTTACTAATGCCAATTCACCAGTATTAATTTATACACTATAAAATTGATGATCGGTCTTATTTTAAAAACAAAAAAGCCACTCGAAAGTGGCTTTTTATGATCGCTGATTAAACGCTCGAGTTATAAAGCACCGATGGCATCTTTACATAGCTGAGTAATACGACCCCAATCTTCTTGTTCCATAGCATCAGTAGGCGCAATCCAGCTGCCACCAATACAATCAACATTGGCTAATGCTAAGTAGTTTTTATAACTTGTCGGCGTAATGCCGCCTGTTGGACAAAAACGAATATTCGCCAATGGACCAGAGAAAGCTTTCAGTGCATTAACGCCGCCAGACGCTTCTGCTGGGAAGAATTTAAAATGGGTGTAACCCAACTCCATCCCCGCCATGACTTCAGAAATACTCGCAACACCTGGAATTAACGGCACCTTGCCACGCTTAGCGGCTTTAAGCAGATCAACCGTCGCACCAGGGGTGATAATAAATTGTGAACCCGCATCTACAGCTTGCTGCAGTTGTAATTCATTTAAAATCGTACCTGCACCCACTAACGCATCAGGGACTTCTTTGGCAATTAATGCAATGGCTTCTAAAGCACATTCTGTGCGTAAAGTGACTTCTAAAACACTGATGCCGCCCGCTACTAATGCTTTCGCTAACGGAACCGCATGCTCGATTTTATTGATCACCATGACAGGAACGATCGGGCTGCGTTTAAAAATATCTTGTGGCTGTAGCGTCCAGTTATTCTCAAGCATTCGAGTATCTTCCTTTTAATTAATAAATTTCGTCAATGGCACTGGTACTACGAGCGCCTGTTTCTGGACTGCTTAAACTATTTCGTAAAGCACCAAATAATTCACGGCCCATGCCATAACTTGAGTGATGTAGATCTACTTTCCCTGCCACACGTGCAGTTAAAGTGACTTCATCCACCAGTAAACTTAGCTCGCCTGTATCAGCATTGACGCGAATCATGTCGCCATCTTCGACCTTTGCAATAAGGCCGCCATCTAATGCTTCTGGCGTTAAGTGAATCGCTGCAGGCACTTTGCCTGACGCACCCGACATACGACCATCAGTAACAAGCGCTACTTTAAAGCCCTTATCTTGTAAGGTACCTAAATATGGCGTGAGTTTATGTAACTCTGGCATACCGTTAGCTTTCGGGCCTTGGCCTTTTACCACCACAACACAATCTCGGTCTAAACCACCGGCTTGGAAAATAGCATCGAGCTTGTTTTGGTCGTCAATAACAACCGCTGGGCCTTCAACAACTCGGTTACCCGCAGGTACGGCGGAGACTTTAATCACTGAACGACCAAGGTTGCCTTTAAGTAATTTTAGACCGCCGTTATTTTGAAAAGGCGTGTCGATGTGAGTTAACACTTCTTTGTCTAAACTTTCTGTTGGCCCATCAACCCAAGTTAACTTGCCATCAAGAATGCGCGGCTCTTGGGTATATTTACGTAACCCAAAGCCCGCTACAGTGTTAACATCTTCATGGATAAGCCCTGCATCTAGTAATTCTTTGACTAAAAATGCCATACCGCCTGCGGCGTGGAAATGGTTAATATCAGCATGTCCATTTGGATAAACCTTGGCCATTAACGGTACGCAATCAGATAAATCTGAAAAATCATCCCAGTTAACAATGATGCCAGCAGCGCGCGCGGCTGCAACAATGTGCATAGTCAGGTTGGTAGAGCCACCTGTAGCAAGAATACCGACGATGCCATTAACCACGGATTTTTCGTTAACAATCTCACCGATTGGGGTGTATTGGGTGCCCATTTCAGTTAAGCGGCACACTTGTTTAGCTGCCATTGCAGTTAATTCATCACGTAATGGATCATCAGGATTCACAAATGAAGAACCCGGTAACTGTAACCCCATCATTTCAAGCATTAACTGATTAGAGTTAGCAGTACCGTAGAAAGTACAAGTACCGGCACTGTGATAAGAACTTGACTCAGCTTCTAACAATGCCGCTCTATCAACTTTGCCTTGAGCAAATTGTTGACGTACGCGGGCTTTTTCTTTGTTTGGAATACCAGATTTCATTGGGCCTGCTGGCACAAACATCATAGGTAAATGACCAAAACTTAACGCGCCAATCAATAAACCCGGAACAATCTTGTCGCAAATACCTAATAATAAGGCGCCGTCAAACATGTTGTGAGATAACCCCACCGCCGTTGACATTGCAATCACTTCACGACTCAGTAAGCTAAGCTCCATGCCAGGTTGACCTTGGGTCACACCGTCACACATTGCCGGCACACCCGCAGCAACTTGAGCAACACTGCCGACTTCTTGGCAGGCTTTTTTAATGAAGTTTGGGTAATCTTCATATGGCTGATGGGCAGATAACATGTCGTTAAATGCCGTCACAATACCGATATTCGCTTTGGTTAATTGACGTAAAGAATCTTTATCATCTGGCTTACAAGCCGCAAAACCATGGGCTAAGTTGCCACAGCTTAATGCACTACGATGTACGCCTTTGGCGCGAGCATCATTTAATGCTGCAAGATATTTTTTACGAGAATCTTGGCTGCGAGCGATAATTCGATCGGTAACAGCTTGAACTACTGAGTGCATGGTTAACTCCTTTACGCGCTATAAAACACATCAACGGGCGTTTTACGCTGCGCTAATACGGCTCTAATTGGCATTGCATTCACATCGTCGCTTTCCAAAGCTTGGCGATATACGGATAGTTTTGACTCACCTACTAAATGCAGATAAATCTGGCGACTGTTTAAAATGGCACCTTTGGATAAGGTAATACGTGCATGTGGCGCAGTCGTTGGATTAACAGCTGCGCAAAGTAAATCAGTCGTAAAAGCGTTTTCTAATTCTTTACTGCAAGGGAACCACGAACAAGTGTGGCCATCTGTACCCATACCTAAAACCACAACATCAAATGGTTTAGGGAAATTCGCCAGAGATTCAATGGTCATGTCGCAACCCTTTTCAGGGCTATCAAACATGTTTTTTAATCCACGGAACTTGGCACTTGCGGCGCGATTTTGTAATAAATGCGCTCTTACTAAGCGCTCGTTAGAATCTGCAGCTTCTGCATCTACCCAACGTTCATCGGCAAGCGTGATATAAACATCACTCCAGTCGATCGCTTTATTGCTTAGTAATTGAAATAATTTAAGCGGTGTTGAGCCACCAGAAACAACTAGGCTTGCTTTGCCACGGCTATCTACCGCATCTTGTAATTGACTGGCAATTTTGTCTGCCAATTTAGCTTCAAGAGCCGCTGGGGTTTCAAATGCTTTAAATACTGATTCTTTAATCATAATATTTCCTTACTCGTCCCAAGAACGACCGTCTTTAGTGATTAAAGCTACCGAAGCCACAGGGCCCCATGTACCTGCTGGATAAGGCTTAGGCTTCTCGCCGCCATTTTCCCAAGAGTTGATGATGCCATCGACCCAAGTCCAGGCTTGCTCAACTTCATCACGGCGCACGAACAATGCTTGATTGCCTAACATGGCTTCAAGTAACAAACGTTCGTATGCATCGGCAATGCGTTCGTTTTTAAAGGTGTCGGTGAAACTTAAATCAAGTTTGGTGGTTTGAATGCGCTGCTTTTCTTCCAAGCCAGGCACTTTATTCATCATTTGAATTTCAACACCTTCATGGGGTTGCAAACGAATAGTCAGCTTGTTTGGTGGTAAGTTACGCATGGTGTCGCGATATAAATTATGTGGCGGGTTTTTGAAGTAAACCACAATCTCACTGCTCTTAAATGGCATACGCTTACCGCTACGTAAGTAGAACGGTACGCCAGCCCAGCGCCAGTTATCAATATCAACGCGAAGCGCTACAAAGGTTTCAGTGTTGGATTTAACATTAGCACCCTCTTCTTCAAGATAACCAGGAACAGGTGAGCCTTTTAAATAACCACTAGAATATTGACCACGAACCGTGTTTTCAAACACGTTGTTTGGGGTAATAGGACGTAATGACTTAAGTACTTTTACTTTTTCATCACGAATGCTATCAGCATCTAAATTTACCGGCGGGTCCATTGCCACAAGCGTCAGCACTTGCAATAAATGGTTTTGGATCATATCGCGCATTTGACCGGCAGTATCAAAGTATCCCCAACGACCTTCAATACCGACTTCTTCAGCTACGGTGATTTGTACATGATCAATGGTGCGGTTATCCCACTTAGAAGCAAACAATGAGTTAGCAAAGCGCAGTGCAATAAGGTTTTGAACCGTTTCTTTACCTAAATAGTGGTCAATTCGGTAAACTTGATTTTCATTGAAGAATTCAGAAACTTTGTCGTTAATGACTTTAGATGACGCAAGACAAGTGCCGATGGGCTTTTCTAGCACGATGCGGGTGTCGGAATGGATAAGGTTTTGTTCGTTAAGACAACGACATATTTCACCAAAGATAGACGGAGGCGTGGCGAAATAACTGACCATGACACGTTTAGTTGGTTCTAATAGACCATGGAATGCTTTGTAGCCTTCAGAATCTGTAAAATTAGTACCAATATAATGACAACGAGCGATAAAGCGTGCAAGGGTCTCTTCACATAGCTCGTCTTTGACAAAAGTGTTTAATGCTTTATTGACAAGCTCAATGAACTCTTCTTGAGTAAAGGCGTCTTTAGCGACACCAATAACTTTCGTGTCTTTATCTAATAGATTCGCTTTATCAAGCTGATAGAGAGAAGGTAACAATTTACGGCGAGCTAAATCGCCTTTGGTGCCAAAAAGTACAAAATCGCAAGCCTTGGCGCCTAGTGATGAGTTACTCATTGCTTAAAATACTCCTTTATTATGCGTGTTCACAGGCAAACCATTTTTAGCTGCCAGTGAATAAAAGCACACTTTTGTTGTAATATAACAACAGAATTAAATTAGTGCATCAAAATTTTACAATTATTGGTATATGTTACATCTAGCCTTTTTCACATAAAACCTGATAGTATTTTGGTTGTTAAATTACTTTACTATCATAGATTAGTTACAAAAAATAAAAATAAACGGCTTATAATCGTTTCCAGAGGTATGAAAATTACTTCATTTCCTCCTAAATTGTAATTTATGATATAAAATTACATCATCCATTTTAGCGGACAATTACTTATGAATACCCTTGAGAAAGTCCAAAAAAGCCTTACACAATTTAGTAAGTCAGAGCGAAAAGTTGCAGAAGTTATTCTGTCCTCTCCGCAAACTGCGATTCACTCTAGTATTGCTACGCTTGCCAAAATGGCTGACGTTAGCGAACCCACTGTAAATCGTTTTTGTCGCAGACTTGATACTAAGGGCTTCCCTGATTTTAAGTTACATTTGGCCCAAAGTCTTGCTAACGGTACACCTTATGTAAGCCGCCATGTTGAAGAAGATGATTCTCCTGAATCCTATACAACAAAAATCTTTGAATCTTCAATGGCATCCCTTGATACAGCCCGTCAAAGCCTTGATGTGGTTGCAGTCAATAAAGCCGTAGATATTTTAACGCAAGCTAAAACAATATCGTTTTTTGGCCTGGGAGCATCCTCATCGGTTGCTCACGATGCGCAAAATAAGTTCTTTCGCTTTAACGTTCCGGTCATTTGTTTTGATGATGTATTAATGCAACGTATGAGCTGTATTGGCTGCGATGAAGGTGATGTCGTTGTACTTATATCCCACACTGGTCGTACTAAATCATTAATTGAAATAGCCCGAATTGCCCGTGAAAATGGCGCTGCGGTGATTGGTATTACTGCTCGTAACTCGCCACTGTCTCACGAATGTACCCTGCCTGTTACCATGGAAGTCCCAGAAGATACTGACATGTACTTACCTATGGCTTCACGTTTAGCACAGCTGGTTACTATTGATGTGTTAGCCACAGGCTTTACCTTAAGAAGAGGCCCGCGTTTTCGCGATAATCTAAAACGGGTAAAAGAAGTATTGAAAGAATCTCGGGTAAATAAAGATCTTACCATCTAATTATTACTGAATAATTACCTGTCCGAAAGGCCGAACAGTATTGACTGTTCGGCCTTTTTTTATTGAATTTACTCGACTCGGTCACAAATATATATATCAAAAACGATCTTTTTGTTCGTAACTTTCCTACAAAAGTCGAAAATCTCTGTTAATATAAACCCATATTTAGTACCGAATTCTTTTTCTTTTAAATTAACGGAGTATCTTATGTTCCGCAGAACTAAAATCGTTACGACACTTGGACCTGCAACCGACCGCGATGACAACCTACGTAAAATCATTGCCGCTGGTGCAAATGTTGTACGTCTTAACTTCTCACACGGTTCACCAGAAGATCATCTTAAACGTGCTACTGACGCTCGCAATATTGCTAAAGAGTTAGGTGTTCACGTCGCTGTATTAGGTGATTTGCAAGGCCCTAAAATTCGTGTATCTACCTTTAAAGATAACAAAAAAATTCAGTTAAATTTGGGTGATACTTTCATTTTAGATGCAGATCTTGCTAAAGGTGAAGGTGACGAGAAACAAGTTGGTATCGATTATAAAGAATTACCAAATGACGTTGTCATTGGTGACATCCTTATGCTTGATGACGGCCGTGTTCAGCTTAAAGTTGAATCTGTTGAAGGTCGTAAAGTTTTCACTAGTGTTACTGTTGCGGGTCCTTTATCTAATAATAAAGGTATCAACAAAAAAGGCGGCGGATTAACAGCCCCTGCACTAACTGAAAAAGACAAAGCAGATATTTTAACTGCTGCGCAAATTCAGGTTGATTACTTAGCCGTTTCTTTCCCACGTACTGGCGCTGATTTAGATTTAGCACGTAAACTTGCTGAAGATGCGGGCAGTTTTGCACTTATCGTATCAAAAGTAGAACGTGCAGAAGCTGTTGGTACTGATGAAGCAATGGATGATGTCATTAAAGCATCTGACGCAGTAATGGTTGCCCGTGGTGACTTAGGTGTTGAAATTGGCGATGCTGCATTAGTTGCAGTACAAAAGAAACTAATCCGTCGTTCACGTCAATTGAACAAAGTTGTTATTACTGCAACTCAAATGATGGAATCAATGATTTCAAGCCCAATGCCAACTCGTGCTGAAGTTATGGACGTGGCGAACGCAGTATTAGATGGTACTGACGCAGTGATGCTTTCAGCTGAAACGGCTGCCGGTGATTTCCCTGAAGAAACAGTGTTAGCAATGAGCAATGTTTGTAAAGGCGCAGAGCAACATCCTTCGGTTATGTCTTCTAAGCATAGAATGAATGAAACATTCGATTCTATTGAAGAGACTATCGCGCTTTCAACTATGTATGCTGCGAACCATTTAAAAGGCGTTAAAGCTATCATCAGCTTGACCGAATCAGGCGAAACCACCAAGTTAATGTCGCGCATCAGCTCTTCATTACCAATTTTCGCACTGTCTCGTCATCAAAAGACGCTAGCTAAATTGGCTTTATTCCGTGGCGTTATGCCAGTTCAGTTTGATTCTACAGCCTACCCTGCTGATGCATTAGCATCAGAAGCGTTAAAAGCGGTTGCTGCAGCTGGTTACCTTAAATCAGGTGACATGGTGCTAATGACCAAAGGCGATGCAATGGAAACTGTTGGCGGCACTAACACTTGTAAAGTACTTGTTGTTGCTTAATATGTGTTAATTGCTTCAAATAGCTAATAAAAAACCACCTGATTAGGTGGTTTTTTTATGTGCTAAATATGTGTGTTTTGATTTAGAAAATTGTGTGTCGTCAATATTTCAGGCTAACAGTACCCCAAGGCTTAAACATTAGTTACTTGTTTAACATTCAAACCTCAGGCAACGCTAGACCGTTACAATAAAACGTCAGTTAACTTTCGATTATAGGCTTTCAAAGTCATTGACATGAATTGCGGCTAAGCGCTTTTCATTGGCATCAAGTAGCTGTTCAAACTCTGCTTGATTAATCACTTCATTGGCTAAAGCTTGGTTAAACAAGTCAAGCATTGGCTGTTTCGCATCAAGAGTACCAGCTTTTTGGGCTTTCTTGAGGCGAGAGTACAAACCTTTACAAGCATATTTAGCTGTAAATGCTTGCTCAACTTCAGCAATGCCGCTGCTATCTCCGTCAAAATCAGCACATAAGAAAGTTAACCTATCTCTTGCTGGCGAAGGCTGCATGAAACCATCTGCTAAGGTCGTTGCTTGCTTGTCAGTTGGCGCATTAAAGTGATTACCTAATGGGAATATGATCACTCTAAGCAATACGCTAACAAACTTATTGGGGAAGTTACGAACAGCCTCTTCCAATGCTTTAGCGGCAAGATGTAACCTTTCTGTCATGACATAATGCACAGCCGGTAAATCATCTTGTTGACGGCCATTATCTTCAAACAGCTTTAAGGTTGCTGATGCTAGGTATAATTGACTTAGCACATCGCCCATACGTGCTGAGATCATCTCTTTACGTTTTAAATCACCGCCCATGACCAACATCGCTAAATCAGTCATTATCGCTAAAGCTGCCGAGATACGGCTCATATCACGGTAATACTGCTGAGTGGTACCACTCACTGGCGATGAATTGGTTTTACTTGCTGTTAATGCATTAAAGAAAGCCATCACACCATTTCGAATAGCATAAGTCATATGGCCCATTAATAATGAATCGAAACGGTTAATGGCAGCTTTTTGATCTTCCATCGCCGCAGTTTCCATTTCAGCCAATACATAAGGATGACAACGTGTTGCCCCTTGACCAAAAATCATCAGCGAGCGGGTTAAAATATTCGCGCCTTCCACGGTGATCGAAATTGGGCTAGCCATATAAGCGTGACCCAAATAGTTTTTCGACCCTAACTGAATACCTTTACCAGACTGAATATCCATCGCATCTTCTACCACATCACGGCCTAATTCAGTCATGTGATATTTAGCAATCGCGGTAACTACTGATGGCTTAACTTTTAAATCAATACCGGTGGTAGTTAAACATCTCGCCGCTTCTAATTGATAAGTGTTAGCGATAATACGCGCTAGCGCTTCTTGTACACCTTCAAACTTACCAATTGGCATACCGAACTGCTGTCTTACATAACTATAAGCCGTTGTGGTTTTAGTGGCCATATGACCCGATGCAGTTGCCAATGCTGGCAATGAAATACCACGGCCGGCAGATAAACACTCAACTAGCATTCTCCAGCCTTTACCCGCAAACTGAGGGCCGCCAATAATCCAATCCAGTGGAATGAATACATCTTCACCACTTGTGGTGCCGTTCATAAAGGCCATCATTAATGGATTATGACGACGACCGATTTCAACACCTGGATGATCAGTTGGAATTAACGCACAGGTAATACCAAGATTAACCGTATCACCTAATAAGCCGTCAGGATCACGCATTTGAAACGCAAGACCAAGCACAGTAGCTACAGGTGCCAAGGTAATGTAGCGTTTATCCCAAGTAAGGCTTAGCCCTAATGTATCTTCGCCATTAAACTCGCGGCGACACACAATACCAGTATCAGGTATTGCACCAGCGTCTGATCCCGCCTCTGGGCCAGTTAACGCAAAACACGGTAACTCATCGCCATTAGCTAACGCAGGTAACCAACGCTGTTTTTGCTCTTCAGTACCATAATGAGTTAATAACTCACCTGGGCCTAAAGAGTTAGGAACCATAACCGTAACGGCCGCACTAATGCTGCGAGAGGCGATTTTACTGACAATGGTTGAGTTGGCGTAGGCAGAAAACTCGCGACCACCAAATTTGGTTGGAATAATTAACGCAAAAAAACCTTCTTTTTTGAAGTAATCCCATAACTCAGGTGGTAAGTCTTTGCGGTTGTGAACAATGTCATAATCATCAATCATACTGAGCGCTGTTTGCACTTGGTTATTGATAAAGTCTTGTTCAGCTGCTGTTAATTGGGGTTTACCGTAATTGTGAAGCGTGTTCCAGTTTGGGTTACCGCCAAACAATTCACCTTCCCACCACACATCACCAGCTTCCATCGCCTCTTTTTCAGTACTAGATAATGGCGGAAGTACTTTCTTAAAAAACGAAAAAACCGGACGGGTGATAAATCGCATTCTTAAATTACGCACACCAAATAACACAGCAAGTGCTATTAAAACCAGTATAACGACAGTCATGTTAATCCCTTATTACTTTGCTAAAATTGGCACTGAAACGCCTGCGGCCATATATGGAATCACCTTGCGAATGATTGCTTCAGTATCATTATGTTCACCATAATCTGCTTCTGCGATTTCGTTAAGCGCATCAGCTGAAGCCATGGTGAATACAATGGTCCCTAAGGTAAAGTGTAGTCGCCAAAACATTTCTGCAGGCGGAATATGCGGCGCACTTTCTGATACCGCTTTAACGAAAACTTTTAAATAATCACCATAATGCGTGGTGATAAACCACCTTAAATGGCCCTGACTTTCGATATAACCACGACCTAACAATTGCAGAAATATCGTTGTTCCACCCTGCCTTACTTGGTTTAATTCCAATAATGGATTAATTAGAGATGAAAATATCTCATTCAAATTGGCTAGTTGTGGATTTTTAAATAATCTATCTATTTCAGCAGCTGCGCTTGGCATGAACACATCTAAATAGCGTGCTAATACGGCTCTAATCAGCTCTTTCTTTGAACCAAAATGATAATTAACTGAAGCTAAATTAACTTCGGCTTTACTAGTAATTAGACGTAAAGATGTTTCTGAAAAGCCCCTCTCAGCGAAAAGTTTTTCAGCAGCATCTAATATTCTTGTTTTTGTATCTGTTCTGCCTGCCATTCCATGACCCAAATCAATTAAAACACTCGTTTAAATTAAACATTGAGCGCACAGTTGTCAATCTAATTTCTTGCAGCCATTACATCTCAACACAATAGCACCAACCCTTTGCGTACCAAGTTGCAACTAAAATGCAATATTTAAGTTAATTATGTAAACTGTCGTCGAAAATAAAAATAAGGAAACCTGTAAGATGAAGTTCACTTTTAAACAACCGTCTACAATCGCTGTTGTTATTTCAATGGCGCTTGGCCTTTCAGCCTGCCAACAAATGGATGAAGAAATTAATTTAACCACCACAAATCCTCTGCCACCAGCTAGCCAATCAACTGAAAAAACAACCAAAATTGATAGCGCTTCAGCAATCGCATTCATTAATGATGCTGAAGCACAGTTGGCCAAACTCTCTGTGGAAGGTGCTCGCACCGAATGGGTTTATAGCAATTTTATTACTGAAGATACTGCTGCGCTTTCTGCTGCTATTAGTGAAAAAATGACTTCGATGTCAGTTGGCTTTGCCACTGAAGCGGCTAAATATGCCAAGGTCGAATTAGATCCTGTTAACGCTCGCAAGTTACATATTTTACGCAGTAGCTTGGTATTACCTGCGCCATTAGATCCTGCTAAAAACGCTGAGCTTGCACAAATTAGCTCAGAACTGAATGGCTTATACGGTAAAGGGAAATACTGTTTTGCCGATGGTCGCTGCTTAACCCAGCCAGAATTGTCAAATTTGATGGCTGAATCTCAAGATCCTGCACTGTTATTGGAAGCGTGGCAAGGATGGCGTGAAATAGCCAAACCAATGCGTCCATTATTTAAACGTGAAGTTGAGTTGGCCAATGAAGGCGCGCAAGATCTAGGCTTTAGCGATTTATCAGAACTTTGGCGTAGTCAATATGATATGGAGCCTGAAGCGTTTTCAGCTGAATTAGACCGTCTTTGGGGTGATATCAAACCTTTATATGATTCACTGCATTGTTATGTCCGTGGCGAACTAAATCAGCAATATGGTGACGAGGTAGCGCCAGACAATGGCCCTATTCCTGCGCATCTATTGGGTAATATGTGGGCTCAACAATGGGGAACCATTTACAACACTGTCGCCCCTGATGATGCAGATCCTGGCTACAATGTTACCGAGCTTTTAGCGGCCAATAACTATGATGAAATTAAAATGGTTGAGCAAGCTGAAGGGTTTTTCTCATCATTAGGCTTTGAAGCGCTACCAGAAACATTTTGGACTCGCTCATTATTTGTGCAGCCTAAAGATCGCGATGTCGTTTGTCATGCTTCAGCTTGGGATCTAGATAACGAAGACGATATTCGCATTAAAATGTGTATTCAAAAAACCGCCGAAGACTTTACCGTTATTCATCATGAATTAGGTCACAACTATTATCAGCGCGCTTATAAAAACCAACCTCACCTGTTTAAAGGTTCTGCAAACGACGGTTTCCATGAAGCCATTGGTGACACGATTGCGCTATCAATTACGCCAAGTTACCTCAAACAAATCGGCCTATTAGATGAAGTACCTGATGAATCAAAAGACATCGGACTGTTACTGCGTCAAGCCCTTGATAAAATTGCCTTCATGCCATTTGGCTTGATGATCGATCAATGGCGCTGGAAAGTATTTAATGGCGAAATTAGCCCAGATCAATACAACCAAGCTTGGTGGGATTTACGTGAAAAATACCAAGGCGTTAAAGCGCCGATAGCACGTAGTGAAGCAGACTTTGACCCAGGTGCTAAATATCACGTCCCAGGCAATGTTCCTTACACACGCTACTTTTTAGCCCACGTACTTCAATTCCAGTTCCATAAAGCATTATGTGAAATCGCTGGTAATGAAGGCCCAGTGCACCGTTGTAGTATTTATGGCAATAAAGACGCCGGAGATAAGCTTAATCAAATGCTTGAGTCAGGTTTAAGTCAGCCGTGGCCTGAAGCGTTAAATATCGTCACTGGCACTAAAAACATGGATGCTAAAGCGGTACTTGATTATTTTGCGCCATTACAAGTGTGGTTAGATAAGCAAAATAGCCAACAAAACCGTCAATGCGGTTGGTAACTTATCGCTAGCTGTTTTAAATGAACGGCCAATAACAAATAGGCCCACTGACTGTTTTAGTGAGTGGGCCTTGTTATAAGGGTAATCACGCTAAGTGATGCCGCTAATGTAGACTACCTAAAACCGCTGCCTTTACGATTGGTTTCACTTGCTTCAATTCGTTGCTGAGCGGATTTTACCAGCATAACAAATACTGCACCGGTGCCACCCTCAGCGCGAGTTGCTGAATGATAGGCTTGCACTTCGTCTAACTGCATTAACCATTGGCACACCGCTGATTTCATTAATCCTGGGTATGGCTTACTTTTAAAGCCTTTACCGTGAATTACCAAAATATTACGCTCACCACGATGATGTGCTTTGATAATCGCCTCGATAAGGTATTCCCGCGCTTGAACTAAGCGATAAGCATGTAAATCAACCACTGTTTGATATTTATATTTACCAAGCCGTAGATGACTAAACACTTCATCTTGAACGCCATCAAGCTTGTAACTCACCATGTCTTCTGGTTTAACCGCGCTAATCATCATCGGATCTATAGTAAGTTTACTAATGTACTCATTCTGCGCTGCAGCAGCTCGCCTTGCTAATTGCGCTTCTGTTGCGATGTCGGAATCGAAGCTAAAAATACTATCATTGGCCTTAATGGGTTTTACCCCGGCCATTTCTGCTAAAAACAGTGCGCTGTCATCGTTATTCATTATTAGTTCCTACACACTTTGTAAAGATTATCCACTTTAGTATCACTACCGAATAATTTATAGTGTTGCCATTGTCGTAATGACTATTGTTAGAATCACTAAGAGCAAAATAATTGCATGCCTCATTATAAAATATTTTTTATTGCCTGCTTATCATTAATCAGTTTTTTCAACCAAGCTGTAACTTTGACAGATAACGAAATCATAAACCAAAACTATAAAACTTTTGCGTCAGGCTTTGAAAATTTAGATATCAGTATCATAGAGACCATGTATACCGATGATGCGGTGTACCTTTCTGAAACACCAAATCAAGGTATCATTACCGGTAAGCCACAAATAGTTGAACTTTATCAGCATTTTTTTGAAAAAATTGCTAAAAGAGAAGCCCGTATTGAAGTCGATTTTCGAGTCATCAATAGAAAGCTAACTAACGATAGTGCCACTGACGTTGGCTTTTATTTGGTTCGATTCCACCCTAAAAAAGAAACAGGCGATCAAATAAGTGTATTCTCGGGGAAATTTGTTTTTGTGTCACAAAAAGACGCTAACAATCAATGGCAGTTTATTGTTGATTCAAACACCAAAATGAACCCTGAGCTTTACTATTCGGCTAAACCCATTTCTAACTTATATTATGGTCGCCAATTTAATACTGAAGCTAAATCAAAATCAGTTGAAAATGAAGTTGAAGTGGGTTCTGTACCCGTTGAAGCAGAACATCGAATTCCATAGCAATTGTTAAAGCCACTAGTTTAAAACTCTTATTAACCAGTTTAATCATCAGTGCTTTAAGCCATTAAAGATAAGCCTTCAACGCTTTATCGCCAATTTTTACTCATTGCATTTAAAAGACAGCTACTATGACTACTAAAATACATTGTCCCTGCGGCAGTGATTCTACTTATGAAGATTGTTGTAAGCCATACCACAGTAACACTCAGGTTGCAGCCACAGCTGAGATCCTGATGCGCTCGCGTTATTGCGCCTTTGTGTTACAACACTATCCTTATTTAATCGACACTCATCACGCTAACTACCGCGGCGGCCTATCTATTAATGATTTGTCTCAAGGGGCTGAGCTTACTCGATGGCTGGGATTAGAGGTGGTTAATTTTGCGCCGCAAGATGAGCTCGCCACGGCAACTGTGACCTTTAAAGCTTGGTTTTATCATGACGGTGAAATCGATGCGATCTATGAAAAATCTCAATTTGTTCGAGAAGGCGCTAAGTGGTTTTACACTACTGGTGAGCAATTTAACGCGGATTTACCTAAGCGAAATGACCCATGTATCTGCCATAGTGGTAAAAAATTTAAAGCCTGCTGCATGAAGTTAACAGGCTAACACGCCATCAAATAACAAAAGTCGTGCTAATGCACGACTTCATTTTGTTCAAAGATAAACTGTGAAAATTCGTTTTCTCTTATGGCTGGGCTGTATAAATAACCCTGTGCGTGATGGCAACAGCTATCTTCAAGGAACAGCTCTTGCTCCTTGGTTTCAACCCCTTCTGCTGTTAGGGATATATTTAACGCCTTGGCCATCGCTATAATGGCGCTGACAATTTCACGGCTCTGATGACTGGTGGTTAAATCGGCAATAAATGAGCGATCGATTTTTAACTTAGTAATTGGAAACTGCTTTAAATAACGCATAGAGCTGTAACCTGTACCAAAATCATCGATGGCTAAGCCAACACCTAAATCGGCTAATTCTTGGCAAAGACGGGTTGCATGGCGAATATCTCCCATTAGCTCAGTTTCAGTAATTTCTAAAATTAAGCTTTGTGGTTTAATCCGGTAGCGAGTTACTAAGCTCCAAACTTGCTCAAATAAATTGCCACTGAAAAATTGCCTTGCGGCAACATTAACATGCATGACGATATCAACATTTTTATGCTGCCATAAGT
Source organism: Shewanella sp. UCD-KL21 (assembly GCF_001957135.1). Taxonomy (GTDB): domain Bacteria; phylum Pseudomonadota; class Gammaproteobacteria; order Enterobacterales; family Shewanellaceae; genus Shewanella. The sequence goes on from NZ_MPHK01000012.1 coordinate 97,981, forward strand.
TAAGCTGCTTACAGGCCGCTTCCAATACCCATTCGCCAATGACAGTGATCATGCCGGTTTGTTCAGCGATATCAATAAATGCACCCGGATAAAGCACACCTTTTTTAGGGTGATGCCAGCGGATTAATGCTTCTGCGCCAATAAATTTATGATTTTTTAAATCCATCAGTGGCTGGTAATACAGTTCAAACTGCCTGTTACGTACCGCAGTTTGTAAATCTCGCTCTATTTCAGCGTTATTTTTAAAGGTTGCTAATAAGTCATCATTAAAGACTTGGTAATTCAGTGATGGCTTCTTTTTCGCGTATTGCAGAGCAATATCAGCACAGGATAATGGTGAAAACTGATCTGCAACCGCAGCAATATCAACAATGGCTAGCGCCGCTTTGGGGTCAACTTTTTCACGACCAATAACCGAGGTGACCAGTAATTGTTGATATAACTTATTAATATTGCTCTCGAGTAATTCAGCATCAATTTGCGGTAAAATCATTGCAAATTCGTCACTTCCGACGCGCGCTACATCAATAGCATCATGGCTGTTAGCAAAATGTTTTAATCGTCGAGCAACTTCGGATAACAAGGCATCGCCTTGCTCATGCCCATTGGTATCGTTAAACCGCTTAAAGCCCATTAAGTCGATAAGGAGCAACGTGCCTTGTGAAAGCCTTTCTAACTGCTGTGTAAAATGAAGCCGATTACTAAGGCCGGTGAGACTGCAATTCCAAGCGAGGTGTTCAAGCTGCTCTTTGCTTTTACGCTGGGCAGTAACATCAAGGCATGACACTAAGGCGTAATAGTTACCTTGCTCAGTGACAAAGCGGTTGGCTTGATACTGCACCCAGTATTTCGAACCATCAAGACGAATTAGCTCACTTTCACCTTCTACCACATTACCATTGATTAACGCTTGGGTCATTTCATCAGCAAGCTCTCGTTTGCCACGAAAAAAGTCTAAGGTGATTAATTGATTATCTTGAACAATATCGCGACTTAGGCCAGTCATTTTTTCATGAGCTGGATTTACATATTCAATAATTTGGCTTTTAAGATTAATAAGCATCAATACATGCTTAGCTTGCTCAGTGGCACTATGAAATAGTGTTATTCGCTCATCTTTGTCATAGGCATAGCGAGTGGCAAGGGTTAAAGCCAATTGATCGGCAAATTGACAAGCAAATTGTATTTGATCGCTTGTTAGCTTTATCGGCTGTGCAAACTCAATGCACAATAGCCCTTCTATATGACCATTAATACGGATGGCGACATCTAAATTCGCATGAACATTGGCTTGCTTATAATAGCCACTTAAGCCCTGTAAACGGGTATCAGTTTGAGAGCTGTCACTTACAATATGGCGGTAACGGCGTATATCATCAAAATAGGCATCTGCAACCAGATTATCGTTGCGGTGTTGAAAAATTAATTGTTTTAGGCTGTCATCAGCTGACAGGCAAGCAATGATTTCTTGCTTTAGTGACTTGTTACGTAATGAAATAACTGAAACGCTACTAGCATTAAAAAACTTTAGCAGCAATTTACAGACTAACTCTGAGGTCTGTTTAAAGTCGCCTTGTTCTTTGGCGACAGAGTTTACAATTAACTCTAATAAATGTTGTTGCTCAGTTTGCTTCATTATTATTCCCAAAGGACAACTTAACAGTCGGGTAAACCTCTTTCTGTGGAGGTTTTTACTACTTAAAATAACGGAACTTAGCCGTTTATAACACTCTAAAAATATGAAGGAGTGTTGCAAAAAAAGATATTTACAAAAATATTATTATCAAAATCCTGATATTGAATTTTACTCAACATCAATAATTGAAGGTTACACTTCCTATTTTAAAACAGCAAGTTGTAACCTTCAAAACCTCATAGAAAAGACTAATTAAAGGCCGTTTTCTAATTGGAAAATCATTTTTTCTACTGTAACGTCAAATTCAAAAGTAATCACCGCATCTTGCTCGGATACTTGCTGCTCAACTTTGACATTGCTAAAACGTTCTTTGGCTTTGTTAACTAAGTCATCTGCAATTTGCTGAAAGTTTTCACCATCAACCTGCAAGATAAGTTGTGTATCTTCTTCTTCGATAACAGCACCGATATCGACAAAGCTGCCACAATCATTACAGTTGTCACTGACTTGTACTTCTTGCTTAGTAATCGTTTTTATCACTTTTATCACCTATCAATACACATTAAAACGTCAGCATAGCCCAAAAACTGAAAAAAAATCTTTATATGCCTCACAATATTACCAATCAGTAATACACGTTATGGGGCTGTCTAAGCTGCAGGCATTAAACACGCATTAGCGACTAACTTAAGTTACGGGGTAATCACTGCCACAGCATTTACTAAGCACTGGCATTTACTAAGCACTGGCATTAACTAGGCACCAGCATTAACTAAGCAACAGCATAAAGTTGTGATGCTAGGGTTTCGCTCATCTTTCTTTGTATGGTTAATTGCTCAAGAAATTCATTTTGTGCTAATGCTGATGTGTCTGGGGCTAATTGTTGGTGCTTAAGTTTGGTCAGCAGATCACAATTAGCTAGGGTGATTTGTAAATCTTCATCATATCTCCCCCGCGTGACGACGGCTTCAGGTTTCAACGCCTGCTGTAAATGAAATTGGCTTAAACCGCTTTCATAAAATTCAGCGGCATGATTAATCGCCTGTTGCTGAGATATATCGCACACTAATACTTGGGGTTTAGGAATATCTAACTGTTTATATAATTTTTCATCTATTGATAAGTTTTTATCGACTTGAAATTGCGCCATATCGCAAGCGTCATGAGACAACATAGAAAGGAGTAGCGCGAACTCGCCTCTTCTATGGTGTTCTACTGCATCATTAAGGCGATTGCCTAATTGCAGTTCATTGACTAATGGCGACTCAATTTGCATATATTTACATCAAATTTATCAAGGTTGATATTTTATCGACCACTTAAACAAATACTTGAGCATTATTTTCGATTTTTCCTTTACTTATATTTAATTCGTGACTACTATTGCCGCCGCAATTGAGGAGGGGTTCCCGAGTGGCCAAAGGGATCAGACTGTAAATCTGACGGCTCAGCCTTCGAAGGTTCGAATCCTTCTCCCTCCACCATTTGCACAATGATAAATATACCGTTTCGTGGAGGGGTTCCCGAGTGGCCAAAGGGATCAGACTGTAAATCTGACGGCTCAGCCTTCGAAGGTTCGAATCCTTCTCCCTCCACCATTTATCGGTTTATGGTTCATTAAAAATCTATTTTATGTGGCCAACATAAATTAGAGGTAACACAAGTAAAAAGTAATAGCGTTAATGAAAATATGTGGAGGGGTTCCCGAGTGGCCAAAGGGATCAGACTGTAAATCTGACGGCTCAGCCTTCGAAGGTTCGAATCCTTCTCCCTCCACCATTCATTAGCAAAAATATTTAAAATTGATTTTATTTATGTGGCCAACATGGTTAAAATTGATTGCAAATATTTAAAAATATAGATGTAACGTTATACCCAGTTAGACCGACGTAAAAAGTAAAAGAAAATATGTGGAGGGGTTCCCGAGTGGCCAAAGGGATCAGACTGTAAATCTGACGGCTCAGCCTTCGAAGGTTCGAATCCTTCTCCCTCCACCATTTCTTTTAGTTACTTTAGTTTACTCAAATCATTTCATTTAAATCAGTTCATTTCAATTAGCTCAATATCAATTCGCACAAGTTGCACTTCATTTTTATCGTCATTAATTTCCTTAGTTTTAAATTCAGTTTAAGTTTCACAGCCTTATCCTACACAATTATCCATATCGAATATTACTTGGCTATCCTGCGTCAAAATGTAACCTTGTTGATAAAACATTAGAATTTAACTTCCTGATCTTGTTATTTATCTTTAAGATAATCTGATTACAGCAAACTTAGGATGTCAGATGTCTAAACAATGGGTTAATCAAGCCATAGCTAAAATTGAAGCTGATTTTCAGCGCAGCGCCGATACACATTTAATTAAGTTAGAGCTTCCACAACTAACTGGCATCGACATTTATCTTAAAGATGAAAGCACCCATCCTACAGGCAGTTTAAAACACCGATTAGCCCGCTCTTTGTTTTTGTATGCGATTTCAAATGGGTGGGTTAATGAAAATACCACCATCATAGAATCATCATCTGGCAGTACTGCAGTATCTGAAGCATATTTTTCTCGTTTACTTGGGCTACCTTTTATTGCGGTAATGCCAGCCACCACCGCGAAAAAGAAAATCCAACAAATTGAGTTTTATGGTGGTCGTTGTCATTTTGTAGACAAAACTGATCAAATCTATGCAGAGTCTCAGCGCTTAGCGGCGCAACTCAATGGCCATTATATGGATCAATTTACCTATGCGGAGCGTGCCACCGATTGGCGCGGCAATAACAATATTGCTGATTCTATCTTTAATCAGATGCAAAAAGAGCCGCACCCAATTCCTGCATGGATTGTGATGAGCCCAGGCACTGGCGGTACCTCAGCGACCATTGGCCGCTACCTAAATTATCAACAACTTGATACTAAACTGTGCGTGGTAGACCCTGAAAACTCGGTATTCTATGACTACTATATAAATGGTGATGCCAGTATTACCAGCGATAAAGGCAGTAACATTGAAGGCATTGGTCGCCCACGGGTTGAACCGTCTTTTATCGCAGGTGTCGTGGATGAAATGAAAAAAGTCCCTGATGCAGCATCCATTGCGACCATGAACTGGTTAGCACAGCTTATTGGCCGTAAAGTGGGGCCATCAACAGGGACTAATTTATATGGCGTGTTGCAGTTAGCCTGTCAGATGAAACTAAAAGGCGAAACAGGCTCGTTAGTGACCTTGCTGTGTGATTCGGGTGAGCGCTATTTAGATACTTATTATAATAATGAGTGGATTAACAACAATATCGGCTGTACTGAACAATATGACCTAGAGTTGCAGCATTTTAATAGCAGTGGTTGTTTGGGGAAGTTATAAAAATTTAGCCGTGACTAGCTAAAAAAACTAGCCATAAAATCAGTTATAAAAAAAAGCCCCGCCCAATTGACATTAGGCGGGGTTATTTTTCAATATCTTAGTTAATCGATATCTAAATATTTATGGGTCTGAATTGATAAGCGCCAATTACGGCTTATACAGGTTTTCATGGCAAGTTCAGTTGCCCGCGGCTTTTGACTAATAGGCTGTAAACAAATGGTTTTATTGGTTACATCAATATCAGTTAATAACTCATCAAGTTCATCAATATGATTTTGAGTGGCGATGGGATGCTTAATTTCATTAGCACGCACTAGCGCCGTCGTTAGGACTTTATAACCGCCTTTCATATTTACTTTGGGTGACACGGTAACCCACACTTGCTCATGACAATGAATCTCGAAAGTGCCACTGGTTTCAATCTGCACACTGTTGCCAGCTTCAATCAACTGGCTGGTCAACTCACTTAAGTCATATAAACATGGCTCGCCACCAGTAATGACAATATGTTTTGCAGTAAAACCTTTTTCTGTAAATGCTGCTAATAATGAACTGGCATCATGATTTGCCCAGCGTCCAATGGTGCCATCCACTGCAATCACTTGTTGTTGAGAAACCTTGTTTGCTTCTAATACATCCCAAGTCTGTTTGGTATCACACCAAGCACAGCCTACAGGACAACCTTGCAAACGAACAAAAATTGCAGGAACGCCGGTAAAGGTGCCCTCACCTTGGATGGTTTCAAAAACTTCATTAACTGGATATTTCATTTAGCTGCCTTATTCTCAGTAAGGGCGCATTTATAGTGTATTTTTACTGTAGCTGCAACCATTAACGGCCATGATCATGACTGCTTAGTAGCTTAGCTGCCAGCTTATTGCATATGACTGCTGCTAGCTGATTATAATTTAGTCTTTTAATTGCCGCTTTTACACAAAGGCCACTGGTAGAAAAAGCTCACAAAAAACTCTGCTAAACAATATTCAAATAACCATGAAAGTTATTGTTAATGTCGTTATAATTTAGCGCTTAATCAACTGCTTCAATTAATTAACGGTTTCAATGAGCTTACTCTAGGAACATGTTGATATATTTATATTTTAATGGTGAAAAAAATGTCTAAAGCAATTGTCGTATTTAGCGGCGGTCAGGACTCTACAACCTGCCTTATTCAAGCAATGTCTCAATATGACGAAGTACATGCTATCACCTTTGATTATGGCCAGCGCCACCGTGAAGAAATTGAAATTGCCCAATCACTTGCTAAAGAATTAAACATAGCCAGCCATAAAGTGATGGATGTGGGTTTACTCAATGAGCTTGCGGTATCAGCACTTACCCGAGATTCAATTCCGGTATCCCATGAGATCATGAACAATGGACTGCCCAATACCTTTGTTCCTGGCCGCAATATTCTCTTTTTAACCTTAGCGGGCATTTATGCTTATCAGCTTGGTTGTGATGCGATTATCACCGGTGTGTGTGAGACTGATTTTTCTGGTTATCCCGATTGTCGTGATGAATTTATTAAGTCGATGCAGCAATCATTAGCCTTAGGTATGGATAAACCCTTGCAAATTGTTACGCCATTAATGTGGCTTAATAAAGCAGAAACGTGGGCGCTCGCTGATAAATACCAAGCATTAACCTTAGTCAGAAATGAAACCCTCACTTGCTACAACGGTATTAAAGGCAGTGGCTGCGGTGATTGCCCAGCGTGTACCCTGCGTCAACGTGGTTTAGATGATTATTTAGCTAATGCTGACACGGTAATGGCAGAACTAAATCATAAAATGGCGAAGGCTTAAAATAGGTTTACGACATGGCAACCAAGCAGACTCAAATTGGCGTATATGTTTTTGCAATTATGGTGAGCGTTATTTGCGCTGCATTATTTGCCTTAAATTTAATGCCGATTGGCCAAATTGATATCGATAATTTGCTGGCTTATCGTTATGAGTTAATTACTCAAGGTGAATGGTGGCGCTTACTCAGCGGCAATATGCTCCATACTAACTTGTGGCATTTACTGATGAACCTCGCCGGTTTTTGGGTGATTTTGTTTTTACATGAAGTGCATTACAAACAGCATAGCGTTAAACTCGCAGGCTTATTTTTGAGTTTGGCAATGCTTGAAGGGCTCGGCTTATATTGGTTTTACCCTGAGCTTAAAGGTTATGTGGGGCTTAGCGGGCTATTACACGGCCTTTTCACCGTTGGCGCTTTGCTTGATATCCGCAAAGGCTTTAAATCAGGCTATTTGTTATTGTTAGGGGTCATCATCAAAGTCGGTTATGAAACCTATTTTGGCGCCAGTGACAGCGTCAGTGAGCTGATCAATGCTAGGGTCGCCACCGAGTCTCACTTAATTGGCGTTGTTAGTGGTTTGCTGTGCGGTTTAATTTGGTTGCCGTTGAGTGGTTATTTTAAGCGCGCTCAAACACTGTCAACAAGCCACAATTAAGCATCATTTTGCGCTTGCTGATATATATTGGGTCGCCAAATTTGCATTAATATTTCTGGGTTATCTACCGGCAAAAAACCATACTGAGCATAAAGGCCATGAGCATCTTTTGTGGCCAACATCATTCTCCTTAATCCTTGCACATCAGGGTGACTTATAACCGTTTCGATAAGTAACTTACTTAAACCAAGCCCGCGGTGCGGCTTAGTAATAAAAACATCGGCCAGATAGGCGAATGTGGCTCTATCTGTGATAAGGCGGGCAAACCCCACTTGCTCGCCTTGGTTAGTAAAGACCCCAAAACATAAAGAATGCTCAATGGCCTTAGCTAATACCGTTTTGGGCATGCCTTTAGCCCAATAGCTTTGTGAGATAAAACCGTGAATAACACTCAGATCTAATTGATGTTTATCCGTAGAAATAACATAACCCTTGCTGCCTAACTGCTGCATTTACGCCCCTTAACTAAGATTTATTCAGTTTAAGTAACACACATCGCTGCCCAAGCTTATGTTTAACCCAACACTTGCTTAGTATATTGATATAACTGCTGAGCACCTAAGTCTGTTGATTGTGCCAAACCCGCTAATACGCCAAGTTGATCAGCCTCTGAGCGATGTTGGCCTAACTTGAACTTCCCTTCTATGCAAGTAATGGAAATTTTAAAACCCACAATGGCTTTAGCCAATTTATCGCGGTAATCATTCGGGATAAAACCACCATGTTGTAATAACTCAGGCTCATATTTAGCTATGGTGTCCGTTAAATGCAAGATGGTTTCATCGTTATCAGTTAGCTCAAAAGTGCCGGTAACATGCACCGCTGCATAATTCCACGTGGGTACGGCAGGAAAGCCGTCATACCAAGTGGGTGATATATACCCATGAGGTCCAGAAAAAACTGCCAGCACCGTTTGAAAATTCAACGTTTCCCAATGACTATTGGCTTTTGCCATATGACCATATAACGTGTGATTACCATCAGCATCTGTTTTAAGGATCAATGGCAGATGAGAGGCTTGTAAATCGCTTGAACTAAGCAGCGCAAAGCCAAACTCTTGTATAAAATCTAATGCCTCATTAGGCTGCATTTGTAATTTTTTAGCTAGGTACATGATCATCCTTAATATGCTGGTGTAACTTTTGAGTGCAAGTGCTGAAAGCTAAGTGCTAAGTGCTAATAGTTAATAGCTAATAGCTAATAGCTAAGTGCTAAGTGCTAAGTGCTAAGAGCAAGCGCTAGTCGTGGTGCATGTCTAAATAAACGCATTATTTCGTTGCAAGAAACAGCTGTAACCTTTGCTGTAATGGCGCTATCCCATCAGGATGAGTCAAATAGTCAGCTATGGTCATCAATTGCCAGTATTGGCCTTCTGAGCCAAAGTTAATCGCATCAAGTTCAGTTTGAGTGATATAAGCAACAAAAAAATATGAATCGCCATTTGCCGTTTGATTGATCCCTCGCTGTTTATATATCAAACGCTCTATTGGCAGCGCAATAGCAAATTCTTCATCTAGCTCTCTAAGCACACACTCTTGGGCTGACTCATTGCCTTCGCGGCCACCACCGGGAAAGTCCCATTGATTTGCAAATGGAATACTGGCTATATCATCCCGTAAATACACTACTATTTTATCTTCAAAAATAAGGGCCAACTTGCAACCAGTGAATGATTCAGTATCTGTTTGCTTAGTTAACCCTTGTTGATTAGCTAGCATAATTTGTCAGCGACTCCACAGTTGATTTAGTTTTTACTATCCCATAAAAAAACCAGTGGTGATACTGACAATGATTCAGTCTCAACACTGGTTTAATGCTAACCGGCCTAATAAACTTATGCCCTAAGCAATAACAATAAACCCAATAAAGGTAATGCTTGCGGCAATAAGTGTATAAGGTAATTGCGTTACCGCATGGCTAACTAAATTACAGCCTGCACCTTGGGCCGCGAGTACAGTGGAGTCACTGTAAAAGCATGCTTGGCTACCAAAGGATGATGCTGAAAGCAGCGCGCCAATCACTAATGGCATATCTGCGCCAACAGCTTGGGCTAACGGCATAACAATAGGGATTGAAACCGCAAAAATGCCCCAGCTTGAACCTGTAGCAAATGCTAACACCGCCATTGCGACAAATACCACTGCTGGTAACATTTGCGCGGTCATATAAGGGCTTAAGCTTTCAATCACAAATTGTGGCAGCAATAATTTATCGCAAACATCTTTAAATATAAATGCAGCAATTACAGTACCAATAGCAGGTAACATGCTTTTAAAGCCATCAATCATTTGCTCCATCATATCGGAGAATGGCATTAATTTTTGCACCGCATAATAAGGAATGGTGATCAGCATTGTTGCTAACAACCCAAGCCAGACATCAATATCAAAGTACACGGTAAAACCAACCAGTAAGATGATGGGCACTAAAAAATTATGTAACTTGCCTTGTTCATCTGCGGCGCTGAAATTGTCTTCAATGGCCTTAACCCCATAGTCATCACTGGTATGGGTTTCTACAGACTCATCCACAGGAATACCAATACCTTGCTTAGCTTTTAGCTGGGCTTTTTTCATCGGCCCAATGAGTGGGATAACTCCTAAAATAACCAATGGCACCATGATCACTGCCACCCAAGCATAAAGCATATAAGGAATTGCTTGCATATATACCGCAATGCCCTGCCCGGATTCTGCAATGCCATTGTCCACTAATAAACCGCCGAAAAAGACAGCCCAAGTTGATAACGGCACCAGTACACAAATAGGCGCCGCGGTTGAGTCAACCACATAGGCGAGCATTTCACGGGAGATTTTATATTTATCGGTGACGCGCTTCATGGTCTCACCCACAGTAAGCGCATTAAGATAATCATCGATAAAGATGGCCACACCCAATACAAAGGTCATCATTAATGACGATTTTGGCCCTTTCGCCACCCGTAAGGCTTTTTTACCAAAGGCAAAAGCGCCGCCGGTCCTGACTAATAACGCGATCAAGGCACCAAAAGTGCCGCACACTAATATAAGCCAACCTATGGTTTCATCTGCCATCACACTGAGTGATATTTCTGAAAAGTTATTCAATGCTTCTGCTGGATCTAGCATCAATAAACCCACAACTGCGCCTATCACTAAGGCGAGGATCGGTCTTCTTAATAAAATCGCTAAAATTATAACAACCAAAGGCGGGATCAAACTGATCGCAGATGGCTCTGTCATCACGGTTTTCCTTGAAAAAAGAGAGATTAATAATGAACAAGAAAATAATGTCGAATTGTATTTTAGTCAACAAAAACTAAACACAATATTGAAATAAATGAGGATTTATTAAAAAACAACTCGCGGAATATAAATTCACTGCGACCGAATAAACAGTCACAGTGTTCACGACAATGACTAATCATAGCTTAGTCATTATTAGTTTTTACGGTGATATTAGCTACACCATTAGCAGCACGAGTACTATCTAGCAGCACGAGTACTATCAACACTTTTTAACAAATACTAGTAATTTGAAAAGCTCACCTCAAACTCACCTAAATTTTCATAGGACACAGATAAAGGTGCATCCATAGCAACTTTTACCACCCCGCAATAAGAACCGGTAATAATGAATTCACCCGCTTTGAGATCAATACCTAGCTCAGAAAGATAGTTAACCAACCAATATAAGGGCTTTTGGGGTAAATCGCAGGGATGAACTCCGTCATATTCGGTCTTCACAGCGGATTGAGTAACTGAAATGGCGATACTGCTAGCGTGATAAGCTAAGGCTTTATCAATTTCAGGGCCAATAAATAACCCTTGATTGCTTAAGCCGTCTGCTAAGCGCTCATAATGACTGGCTTTATAACCAGGACTAAATCTTGGCTGAATGAGTTCAAGCGCCATATGAGTTTTACCGATGGCGGCATCGATTTCAGCTTCGCTATAGCGTTTGCCGCTGGGTAAATTACTTTTTAATAAAAATGCGATTTCAGGTTCAATTAAAGCCTGCTCATTAACTGCTTTTATCTGACATTCAGAACGTGTTGTAACAACTTGCCCCAATAAAGGCGCCGCTATGATACTGCCGTCTTCTCGAGGAGTGAGACATTTCCAGCCAAATGGTGACTTGTCATGTAGGTCGATCATTACCTGCTGAACAGTCTGGGCTTCTGCCAATGTTTTTGGCAAGTGTAACGGGTTAAATTCTGACTGCGGCAGCTTTACATTGCGCTGTGCTAATAAATGCTCGGCTATCAGTTTAAAATTGAATGCTGTTTGAGGTACTGATTGAGAATTAATAACCACACTAAAACCTTATGTCATGTTGTTTAAAAGGTAAATTCTATGCCTACGAATATCGGCTAGCTATCGTATATTAGCAGGCAAAACGGACGGACAATACATGCCTGGCAAGTTATTATTTGGTCCAGTTCGCACACGCCATTTGAAATAGACAAGTTAGAGATAAGTTTTCTTAATGCGCCTTTGTAATAACGATAAAATGCATCTTCACCGGCTTTGGCATCGGTGTTCATGGTGCTGATCCAAAGCCACCCAAGGATTTGCGCGGCCATCATTACTACGATTAGTGTTTAACTCATGCTCAACATGCACGATAAAACTTTTTTCTAGGTTAATAAGATTGAATCGATATAAACCTGTACGCGTTGCCAGCAATAACTTCAACTCATCAATCCAACCTAGCACAGTGACTATTTCATCCATTTTGTATTCAAATGATGCTGTATCATTTCTGCCACTAAAGAAATGATTAGTATAATCAACCCAATATAATGTGTTACCTAGCGGCTGCCATAATGTAGGGCTTAATCCTTCAAGCAAGATTTATTCAGCGCGTTATAGCTTGATAAAATATTATAGCCTCTGCAAATGTTCATCTATAATTTTTATAAATAGTTTTTATCAAAAGCATGTAGCAATAAATAAAGCTGGCAGCGAGTCTTGTTGTTAACTCAATAACACCCTTTCACATACCAATGGAACTAACATGGATATCAATAGCTACTTACTACCCGCTATAATCGCCTTAAGTATTATCACTGTCAGCAGCGTTTTCTTTTCCCGCATAGGTGTTGGTACCATTGTTGGTTTTATTGTCGCCGGCATTATTTTAGGCCCTAACACTCCTGGGCCCATTGCTACCACCAATATCGAAACCTTACAAAGTATTGCGGATTTTGGGGTGGTGTTATTTTTATTTACCCTAGGCTTAGAGATGAAGCCACAACAACTATGGAGCATGAAAAAAACCATTCTTGTTCAAGGCTTTGGGCAAGTTATATTAACTGCCGTCATATTTTCAGCTATTGGTACTTTTATCGGATTAGCTTGGGAAGTTGGCTTTGTTATTGGCATCATTTTTTCACAATCGTCTACTGCTGTCGTCATGTCATTACTACAAGAGAGAAAACAACTAAGTACCCCTCACGGTAACAACATATTTGCTAATCTCATGGCTCAAGATATTAGTGTGGTGCCTATAATGGCTTTAATCCCAATCTTAGCTCATCAACATAGTGCTAATGAGCACTCAGCCCTAGACACCGCCATGATGGTCATAAGCTTAATGGTTTGTGTGTTTATACTCGCGCGTTACATTTTACCTTTTTGCCTTAAAGTCAGTATATCTAGTCGTAATAAATCAGCTTTTTCGTTAAGTTTATTTGTAGTAATTTTACTCACCCTTTGGTTATCTAGCGTCGCAGGCGTATCGCAAACATTAGGTGCATTTATATTAGGTATGTTGTTATCGACATCTGATTTCAGATTGATGCTTGAAGAAGTGGTATCCCCCTTAAAGCAAGCATTAATGGCGTTGTTTTTCCTGTCAGTAGGTATGGCTATTAATCCCGCTGTTTTTTTCAGCGACTTTGGCAGTATTCTATTCTGGTTGGCCGCTGCAGTCATAGTCAAAACATCAGTATTTATTCTGTTAGCTTTTGTTGATGGTAAAGGCTTATCTGTCAGTATTAAAACAGGTTTTAACTTAAGCCAGGTGGGAGAACTTGCTTTTGTATTATTGGGGATCGCGACAGCAGCGGGAATACTTGATAGCCATAATGCTGCCGTAGGCTTTATTATTATCAGTATCAGTATGATCATGACACCCTTAATGAATAAACAAGGAGACTGGATAGTTAAAAAATATTTAGCAGGTAAAGATGGCCCTGATGAGCATGTTTTTCCTAATAAATTAGTAATATTAGGTTTAGATGAAGTGGGTCGATTAATTGCGTTATTAGCCGATCGTTCAGGTATTCCTTACGCCGCATACGATATTGATTATGAATGCGTACAAAAGGCAAAAAAAATCGGGTTAAACGCCCATTTTGGTGACATTCTAAATAGCGGTATCCAACAAAAATCCCAATTAAAAACGGCGGATGCAGCATTTATTTCTGTCACTAGCTCAGACAGACTTAAACGCATTGCATTAATGTTATCTCATTATAATAATCTAGATATTTATGCTCGAGCAAACTCGCGCACAGATGAGTTCCACTTGAGAGAACAAGGGGTTCAATATGCGAGCTCAATATATATTGAAAGTACCTTTTTACGAGGCAGTGAATTATTACGTAATTTTGGTGTATCAGAAAAAGACACCATGTCATTAATCGATAAGCTTAAACAGGAAATATTTGAGCAGGATTATCATCAGTTTGAGCAACAAAAGTTAAGTACAGATGATACTGATTCAAGCCAAAGTAAATCAAAAATCTAATCAAAATAAGCGCCAAGTTAACGATGCGCAACACAGCGAAACAAAACCGTTGGTGTTAGTTTCAGGGCGATTTATAATAGCCCACTGGTGATATGACCATAAAAAACCGCCTAAAGGAACAAACATGTCTGAACTGACACTTGATAAGACCGATTTGCACATTTTAAAGTTACTGCAGGCATCGGGTAAGTTATCAAATCAAGACTTAGCTGAACAAGTGGGCTTGTCACCTTCGCCTTGCTCAAGGCGAGTCAAAGCATTAGAAGATGCTGGTTATATTAGCGGTTATGCCACCCTATTAAATGCAGATCACTTTAAGCTAGCATTAACCGTGTATATTCAAGTGCGATTAGAAAAACACAGTGCTGCCATTTTAGAGGCATTTGAAGCAGATATTGCCTTATATGATGAAGTGCAAGAATGCAGCTTAATTACTGGCAGTGAAGCTGATTACCACTTAAAGGTGTTGGTCACTGATATGCAACAATATAAGGTGTTTTTATTAGATAAGTTAACCACCAATCCTCATATTGCAGGTGTTAATTCTAGTTTTGTCTTAAAAAAAGTAAAAAGTAGCACTGCTATCCCCTTAGCCTAGCGCTAGGAAAAAACAAGTAGTAAACACTAAGCAATAAACACTAAGCAATAAACACAAACTAATAATAGACACAAAGCCTTCACTGTCTTTGAAAGGCTTTTATTCACTTCTGTTCAGCAGCCATAAACCGAACGTCATTGCACACTAAAGCATCATTGGCTGCGGCAGATCACTTTCTGGAAAATTAACTCGACTAATATTTAATTGCGCAGATACAGAAACTCGCTTGCTGCAAAACAACTTTATATCACCCCAAGAGACTTAAGCGCAACAAATGACCAAAAAAAACTCCATAAACCCACATTATAAACCACCCAAAAGCTTTAGCGCGCAATATGTTTTTATTGCTTATCAGATCCAAGACATTACTATGCGCGCTCTTAAATTATTAGCGTCTATAGAGTTAAACACATGAGCGTAAAATCATCTGGCCAATTTAGTTCTCGTATTGGTTTCATCATGGCCGCAGCAGGATCTGCTGTTGGTGTTGGTAACATCTGGGGATTCCCTACACAAGCTGCAACCCATGGCGGCGGTGCATTTTTACTTGTCTATGCCGTATTAATATTGCTGCTGGGCTTTCCTATGTTGATGGCAGAGTTAATGGTAGGCCGTCATGGACAGACTAATCCAGCTGATGCCATGGCGAAACTAGCGAATAAGCCCTTAACCAAACAGATAGCCAAAAGTATCGGGCTTATTTCCATTATCACTGCCACGCTTATCTGTACTTTCTACAGCATTTTATCAGGCTGGTTTGTCAGTTTTGCCCTAGCACCAGTGGCACAAATGGCGAATCAAGCTGAGCTGGCAGCTTGGTTAATGGATTTTTCTATCAGTAGAAACTTAGTCTTTACCCTATTGTTTATCACATTGGTGATATTGGTGATCCGCCAAGGGGTACAGCAAGGAATTGAGCGTTGGTCAAAACGATTGATGCCACTGTTACTCGTCATGTTAGTCGCTGGCGCTATCTATATTTTAACCCAGCCAGGGGCAATGCAAGGGTTGTCAGTATTATTTGTGCCTGATTTTTCAAGAGTATTAGACACAGATGTGTTAATGGGCGCATTAGGACAAACCTTTTTCTCACTGTCTGTGGGTACTGGCGCCATGATGGTATACGGTGCATACCTTAATAAACAAGAAAACATAGGTAAACTAACCGCATACGTTACCTTAATGGACACCAGCGTCGCATTGCTAGCCGCGTTAATGATTATTCCAGCCATGTATGTGGCTCAGCACAATGGCGTACATATTTTCGCAGATGATGGCAGTTTACTAAACTCAGACACCTTAGTGTTTAGTGTATTACCGGCGCTGTTTGATTCCTTAGGTGGGATCAGCCAATATCTATTAGCAATCGTGTTTTTTTCATTAATGACCATTGCCGGTTTAACCTCGGCGATGTCAATTGTTGAAGTACCCACCAGCTATTTAGTCGAAAAAACAGCCTTAACACGTAACAGTGCCAGCTTAGTAGTCGGCGCGTCTATCGCCTCTGTTGCTAGCATGATTGTGTTTAATTTTAATGAGTTATTTGGTTTAATCATTACCATAACGACAGAACGAGCACAGCCATTAATTGCCTTGGGTATTGCGATATATTTAGGCTGGGTTTGGCATAGGAATTCGTTACTAGCAGCAATTTCACAGCAACAAGGCGTTGATAAAAATAGCTTCTTTTGGCGTATGTGGCCTGTTTATGTGAAGTTTGTTTGCCCGTTATTGATATGCGTTATTATTGTGCAACTGTTTTTTAATTAACACTAATCGTTAATTAAAAAACAACTTAGGTAAAGATAACAAGAGAAGCGTTATCTATTAATAGCTCTTCTCTTGTTGTTAGCATTATTTATCAGCACGCTGACTAATCCACTTGGCTAAAGGCTGCGCTGTCATGCCATGGGCAATCAAGCTAATAAATACCGTACAAATTACCGTCATTGCCATAAAGTCGCCCCCGGGCAGGCCTCTATCAAGCATAATAATAACAAACACAATCGAGGCTAGGCCTCGTGGTCCAAACCAGCCGAGAAATAACCGCGATGGCACATTGCCACCTTGCTTACCCAACACCAAAAATATCGGTAACATGCGCACCAGAGTTAAACTCAACAATGCATACAGCAACATAGACCAAGTAAATTGCTCAAACGCATTGCCGATAACCAAAGCCCCGAACAGTAACCAGGTCAGTAGCGCCATTATTTCGCCAATGCCTTCGGTTGGTAATAACAATTTATGTTTATGCTCTTGGCATAAATAGCCAAATAACAAGCCGCCAGAAAATGCCGCAATATAACCACTGCCACCTAACTCTTGCGCAATAGCAAAGCTCGACAGCGCCAAACTTAACACAAGGTTTTGGCTCCAAATATCGGTAATCCAGCCTTTTTTATGACATGCCTTAATTAAACTGGCGCCAATAAACGACACGCTCAAACCAACTAGCAGCCCAATGCCTAACTCTTCAACCAAAAAGTGTACTGCTAATTCTGATACCTCACCCTCAGCAACGCTACCTGCTGCTAATGCCAGAAAAACAAATAAGATCGGTACACAAATACCATCATTCAAACCACTTTCAATGTTTAAACCTTCTCGTAAACGCCCCGGCACAATTGGGCTTGAAACCACCGCTTTACCTAGCGCAGCATCAGTTGCTGCTAACATGGTGGCTAACGCTGCGATTTCAAAGACACCAAGATTAGGAAATAATACCAAGCCGGCCAAAAAGCCTAATAAAATTGCCCCCGGCAAACCATAAAGTAACATTCTGGTTGGGATATTAATGTGCTTGCGCAGTACAGCTAAATTGGCGTTGGATGCATCACAAAATAACACTATGGCTAAGGTAATATCAGCAAACACCCGAATGCCAAGACCATCAAGATCACTACCCAGCCAATTTAAAGCAGATGGCCCCAGCACAAAACCCACCACCACAAACACCATAGGGCCAGAAATCATCGAGCGTTCAAATCGTCCTGCGACCAAGCTGTAACATAAAGTAAAAACTGCCAATATGGCTAACTCTGAATACATTTATCAACCTCCCTATGGTGACCTGATGCCAGATTATTTATTAAACAATCTATAAAGTTAACTTACAGGGATGAGCATTCATAGCAAAGCTTATTTTACTCATGGCTAATTCTTTGATTGAAGCGATAAAAGCAACATGCGCGCGGAGTTAAGTGGCGATCTTCTGTAAGCACATTTTTGTAACAACAAAATCATCGATAAATTTTGTAGCCCTATTAAGTGCTAATTTTAGTTGTTAGGCTTTTTCTACCACAAGATAGGCGTGGATCTCAGGGGATTGGTCAAATTCTACATGCCTGATAATACAACCAAGCTCAAAAAATAATTGTAAAAAACCATTGGTACCCAGTGATGAATAGTAAACTTCTGGCCCCATAAAATTATCAGTGTGCTCGTCTGCTTGTTCAGTAGCGCCAAATGAAAATATAAACACCCCGCCTACATTTAAGCTTTCTACAATTTTAGTAATCACGTTTCGTTGCTCTTTCAAGGGGACATGCCAAATACTGTCCCATGCCGTTATAAAATCGTATTTTTCAGGCAAGTCACATTGACAGATATCGCCTTGGATAAAATGAATCTCAGGTTGGCGTTTACGAGCTATATTGAGCATTTCAGTTGAAATATCTAGACCTGAAGGGCTAAAACCTTCAGTTGCAAGTAACGCTATCAATCGCCCAGTGCAGCCGCAGCCAATGTCCAAAGCATTGCCACGATGGTTAGCAAAGCTTATTGCCTTCTTGTGCTGCAAAATACCATTACTCATATCGAATTTTTCACTATCCCACAAATGAACAATGTGATTGTAGGCTTTGCCGATATCTACTGGTTTCATAAAGTGTCCTTTGTTAGGCAACGAACTGGTAATATAACCAGCCATGATTACAATTGGCAGCCATAAAAGGCAGCAGTGATGACAAAAGCTCCTTAATGGCAGAGTTTTGTTTAATATCACAGCCAATTTAACTGCTAATATTTACTAAGAATTTCATTTCCTGTTTCAAAAGTAATTGAGCTAAAGGCTTGTATCAGAACTTTTGCGCGAAAAACAGGTTTTCAAGGCAAAACTATGAATACACTTCCGTCTTTATCCCAACTGGGCTGGCGCCCTTTCTTTCAGCAACAACTCACTCTCGATGAGTTAACTGACTTCAACATTGGGCGGGTGATTGAACAGCATCGCAGCGGTGTTGTGGTGTTATCAGAGCATGGTCAATGCAGCCTAAATCAATCGTTTTCACAAGATGCTGAACGTTTATGTGTCGGTAACTGGGTTTTATTTAATACCGATAATCAACTACATAGGTTGCTAGACAGACAATCCTTATTTCAACGTAAAGCCCCTGGCAGTAAAGTCGAAACACAATTAATTTCAGCTAATGTTGATAGTGTGTTTATTGTATGTTCGTTGAATCAGGATTTTAATCTTAGCCGAATAGAGCGCTATTTATCTTTAGCTAAAGAAGCTCAGGTTGAGCCTGTTATCATTTTAACCAAAGCAGATCTTTGTCAAGATTTAGATGATAAGTTGGCCCAAGTACAAAAGCTTGATCCTTTCATGATGGTGCATGCCATTAATACATTAGACCAGCAGCAATTGTCAGTACTCGAAACATACTGTAAGCAGGGAAACACCATTGCCCTACTCGGTTCGTCGGGTGTAGGTAAATCAACGCTAGTTAATGGACTCATGGGCTTTGAAGCACAATTAACCCGTGATATACGTGAAGATGACAGTAAAGGCCGTCATACCACCACCTCCAGAGCATTAAAAATGTTGCCGCAAGGCGGCTTAATACTCGACACTCCAGGTATGCGCGAGTTACAACTTGGCGCTTGCGAGCAAGGTGTAAATGAAACCTTCAGTGAAATTACTGATTTAGCCCAGCAGTGTCGATTTGCAGATTGTAGTCATGACCAAGAACCAGGCTGTGCGGTTCGTTTAGCTATTGAATCAGGGGAAATAACTGCTCGGCGCTATGCTAGTTATCAAAAACTTATGCGTGAACAAGCGTTAAATGGTGCCACCTTAGCGGAAAAAAGGGCTAAAGATAAAGCCTTTGGTAAAATGATCAATTCAGTTCAATCTGAATCACGTCATCTTAAAAAAGGCACTTTTTAAACCATTAAAAGTAGCGAATACTGGCTTTAAATTGATCAAATATGATTTGAGCATTAGCCGATGGGTCATCATGAGTAAGCTTGTCTAGTTCATCCTTAGGCACATCAATCATATTAAAAGTGAATATAATTGGCTCATTCACCGAAATAAGGCATCGATTGCGAGTGATTTTTTCCGCCCAAGCCGCTTTAAACAAAAACTGAGAGGTATATTCGATTGAGTCACAGTGACTTATTTTAAACTCTTTAGCTATGCTGAGGATCTTGTATTGCTTTAAGCCTTTTTTATATAAGGCTTCAAACCCTTTGACTAACCCATGCAGGCTTTCACCTTTTTGATAAGTAAAAGGTTCGGCATACACACTGATGGAAGGCCCCATAGTGCGGTTATATTGAGCATTGATTTGCGACATCACAACAATCGGCTCTTCACCATTAATAAGATTTTTAGTAAAGCGGCTTTGTGAAAGCGCTTGTGAAGATGACGATGCAGTAAACGGCTTTAATGACATAAAGTGCCAACCGGCAGGTTTAGTAAAAGACACCCCCAGAGAATGGTTAGTGTACTCGCCTTTATCGTTAACCGTAGTATGATTAACCGCCCCAACAGCCTTGTTATCAGCGCTTTCAGTGGGGGTAATTGAGCCTTCAGACGGTTTAAATGAGCCATCAGCGGGATTACTTGCGCCATCAGCCGGATGATATAAGTGCCCATATAGCTCAATAAAACTTGGCTTATCTTTTGCCATTATTACCTGCCTTTGCTTAATCTAACAGTGCTGAAACGTCCATAGCGGAAAATCAGACGAAGCTTTTACCACAACGCTTCATTACCAAGTTTAGAGCCAGTTGCTAGATTAGCCATAATTTAATCGTTCAACTTTGGGTTTGTTGTGAAATATTAAACAGTAGACTGTAAACGCCGCTACTTACTCATGCAGTATTCAATTAAACCCGCTTACCTAGGCAGCTAACTGATGTTATGACCATTTAATGTTACATAAAATTGTCATTTGTACTGCATCTGGTAATTTAGAACTCCTAAACAATAAACCTAATACCCAAAAAGGCCGTATCAACACGACTCTTCAGCTTATTAAAGGACTAAATTTAGTGAATATAATCAATAAAAGCATTGGCATATTGTTAATTGCCCCTTTTGCGTCATTCATGGTGTTTGCCCAAAACTCTGACTCAAGCTTGCAATTAGAAGATGTTTTCAATCTGCAATATGCATCAGGCCTTACCATCAACAAGGATGGCGATGAGGTGTTTTTTGTTCGTAATTATATGGACATTCAAACCGACAAAAAACTGGGTAATATTTGGAAGGTCGATAAAAATAAAACACTCACTCCAGTGACCAGTGGACTGCATGTCGATTACTCGCCAACACTGTCACCAGATAATACCAAGTTAGCCTATATTTCTACTGCCAGTGGCGCACCACAAATCCATATGAAATGGCTAGAAACAGGAGACGCTGCCAAAATCAGTCACTTTGCGCATTCGCCAGCTAACTTATCTTGGTCACCAAATGGTAAGCAACTAGCTTTTACCCGCTTTGTGGAAACTAAACCTAAATCCGTGGTGTCTTTACCCGGCAAACCCCAAGGCGCAAAGTGGGCCAAACCAGCTGTGTATATCGATGACATGTATTACCGCTTTGATGGCGCAGGCTTTAGTAAGCCCGGAAATAGCCACATATTTGTGATGTCAGCAGATGGCGGCGCCGCAAGGCAGTTAACCTCAGGTGATTATGATCATAATGGCCAAATAAGTTGGAGTCAGGACGGTAAGCAACTGTTTTACTCAAGTAATAAGCGCGCAGAAAGTGACTTAGAATGGACTGACAATAATCTGTACCGTTTAGATCTCAATACCAAGCAAGTGACTCAGCTAACTGATAGAGTCGGCCCAGATATCAGCCCAATGGTATCGCCAAATGGTAAATATATTGCTTATTTAGGCGCAGATCAAAACCATAAAAATTACGAAAATACTGAGCTGTACATCATGAATATTGATGGTTCAGGTAAACGTTCATTAACCGCCAATTTAGACCGTTCGATTAACAGCATAAAATGGGCTGATAACAGTAAAGCAGTTTACTTTAATTACCATGACCGTGGCGAAACCTATGTGGCCTATCAGCCCCTTAACGGCAATCGCAAGGTGGTTGCTGAAAATCTTGGTGGATTAGCATTTGGCCGCCCATATACCGGTAGCCAATTTGATGTAGCTGCAGATGGCACCATTGCATTCACCTATTCAAATCCACAACGCCCTGCTGATGTCGCCATTACTAAAAAAGGCAAAACTAAGCAGTTAACCAGCCTTAGCGATAGCGCTCTTAATTACAAAACCTTGGCTACCATTAAAGAGCTCAATGTTAAATCTTCATTTGACCAGCGCGATATTCAAGCATGGGTTGCTTACCCACCGGGTTATGAAGCAGGGAAAAAAGCCGGTAAAACATTCCCATTAATCTTAGAAATCCACGGTGGTCCTGTCACCAATTACGGCCCGCACTTTTCAGCTGAAATACAACTTATGGCGGCGAGCGGTTACGTGGTGGTATACGCTAATCCCCGTGGTAGTGACAGTTACGGTAAAGAGTTTGCTCAAACAATCCATAATAACTACCCAAGCCAAGATTATGATGACTTAATGTCGGTGGTTGATGGCGTTATCGCACAAGATGCGATTAATGAAGATGCGTTATTTGTAACGGGCGGCTCTGATGGCGGCGTACTCACAGCCTGGATTGTGGGGCACACTGACAGATTTAAAGCTGCAGTGGTCGCAAAACCAGTGATAAATTGGTATAGCTTTGTACTGACAACTGACATCTACCCTTTTGTGATTAAAAACTGGTTTGAGAAAATGCCGTGGGAAGACAGCGCCCATTACATGAAGTTATCACCCATCAGTTATGTGGGTAATGTCAGCACCCCAACAATGCTATTAACCGGTGAAGCAGATCAACGTACACCTATTGCTGAAACTGAGCAATTTTATCAAGCGCTTAAATTACGTAATATTGATACTGCTATGGTGCGAATTCCTGATGTGCCCCATGGCATTTATAAAAGACCCAGTAATTTGATGTCGAAAGTGGCCCATATATTGTGGTGGTTTGAAAAGTATCAAACTGAAAAGTAAATTAATAAAGCAACCAAAATGTAGATAATCACTGCAACACGATAAAGCCAGCATATTTTACAGCTCAATATGCTGGCTTTTTATTTATATACCAGAGCGATAACCTTCCATAAACGCATTCCTTAGCCTAGTTCACCTTATCTAAATGATTTCTGTTGATCGAATAAACCACTTCAGCCGTATCTTCAGTGCAACTTTCTATAGTTTGGCTATATTTGAGCAGTAATAAACTATGCCAATTCTCATATGATAAGGAATACAGATGACATATCCACGTACATTTAGTCATATCGGGATCTCAGTCCCCGATCTCGACGCCGCAGTAAAATTTTATACCGAAACATTAGGTTGGTACCTGATTATGGCGCCCACTGAAATTAAAGAGGATAACTCCGCAATTGGTGAAATGTGTACCGATGTATTTGGTCGCGGTTGGGAGCACTTTCGCATTGCTCACCTATCAACAGGCGACAGAGTTGGAGTGGAAATTTTTGAGTTTAAAAATCAGCAAAATCCACAAGATAACTTTGAGTATTGGAAAACCGGTGTGTTCCATTTCTGTGTTCAAGATCCTGATGTTGAAGGGCTTGCACAAAAAATTGTTGCAGCAGGTGGTAAAAAGCGTATGGCAAAACCACGTTTTTATTACCCGGGTGAAAAGCCATATCGGATGATATACATGGAAGATCCGTTCGGCAATATCCTTGAAATATACTCACATAGCTATGAGCTAACCTACTCAGATGGCGCTTATAAATAACGACGTTCCATCGGTATTAGGACGTATTATCGCCTACAATCATCAACCAATTTTGATAATACAAAAATGCCCCATTTGCATAGCTGTAATAAGGAACTTTTAATAAAGAACTTTAATAAGAAACCTTTAATAAGAAACCTTTAATAAAAGTAGCCATAATGGGGCATGCTTGATGCCATCGACCAACAGATAAAATTGGCATACGCTAAAGCTACAATTTAAAGGCTTGTATATCATTCAAAAATGGACCATTTTTGCCAGTAGTACCGCCAATCACATAAGTTGTATTGCCTAATGTGGTTGCTGCATTATGTCTACTGGCTTGATAACCAATATCAATCTTCTGCCATTGCTCACTGACAAAATCGTATGCGTAAGTTAACGTTAAATTGTCATAACTGCCAAATACAAACATTTTTTGGTTAACCACTGACATTGAGTGAGCACTCATGGCTTCAGGTAAATCGGGTAATGTCTGCCAGTGTTTTAATTGCGGATCATACTTTTCAAAAGTAGTTAATGAGGTTTTATTATCATAGCCACCCACCACATAGATATAACCATTATGAACCACTGCTCTGGTTTCTTTTGCCGTTGGCATATTGGTCGCTCTAACCCAGCGTTGTGTCTCAACATTTAGCACCGCAACTAGGCCAGTCGGTGTTAATTGACCATTTTTAGGGTATGAACCACCAAAAACATAAATATTTCCATTATATAACACTGCACTATTACGTCTTGTAGGCGCTGGTAGTGGTTCGGCAAAGCTAACTTGATGAGTCACGGTATTAAACACTTCTACTCGGTGTTCATATCTAGATTTTTGGTTCTCAATACTGATACCACCAATAATATAAATAGAGTCTTTGCCATCCCAAACCGCAGAAAAATACCTTCTTGGAATGAGTTTATTTGCTAAAACCTGCTTTTTACCTGATAGAGGTTCAATGATTTCAATTTCGGAAAGAAAACCTGTACCGTCATCCCCCGCCAATACATAGATGTTTTGACCATCATTTACGGCAGCATGACCAAATCGAGCACTAGATAAAGTGACGGGTTCAGCTTGAAAAAATGCTTTAGTACTACAACCGCTTAGCATGCTCAAAACAAGCACAATTAGGAGTGAAAAATTAATTTGCAGATGTTTCATGTATTTAGTCCATTAAATTATGAAGTCCGCAGACTATTAGATCGGCTATAGTCAGTCAATAATTTTCATACATCTCATAAAACCACAATATAGATTCACAGCTCGTTATGCCTCACGGTGAAACATAAAAAGATACGCTAAATCCGCGCAAAAAAACCAAATATTGGCTGGAAGTAGAAAACAGGGTTAATTAATAACTTGCCAGTCTTTGACTTTAGGGGACATAAAGCCGGATTGATAAAATGCGCTATTAATAGTGCCATCTGCACGCAACTGTTTTAGACCTTTTTGCAAAGCCTGATATATCTTTTCAGCATCAGCGGCTTTTTTAGAGATCACAAAATGACGTGAATTATCCATGTTTATTTTAATGTTAGGCACTGGTATTAGTGTTATTCCCTCAATTTCGATAGCAAAATTTTCTTCTGAAGAAAACTCACTCAAAACAAAGTCAGCACGACCTTTACTTACCATCTTAAACATCAAATTTTGCGTAGCTACGCTATAAGCGGTAATACCAATTTGTTGTAATACCGCCCAATCTTCATACCAATTTTCTGAAGATGCACAAACAAATTCTTTTAGCTCAGCAGATGTTTTAACCTGCATTATCTCTGTGTTATTGGCTAATGCATAGATCCCAAGCTCAACAGTACCGGCGTCGAAAATGGGATTACTGACAAAAAATAACGCTTCATTTATTTCATTGCGCCATACGGTTTCTGCAGGCATGAGCACATTGCCACTTTTTGCTTCGACTAAAGCACGGCTGTAATTGGGTACTTGTTGCAGTTGGATTTCAGGGCTGATACCACCAAGTTGTAAGGCTTTGCATAGTAATGCCAATTCAACTTCACCCCTGTGGGTATTCATTTGAGAAAAGTCGCTAATGTCAGAACAATTAATATTTCTATCCCACTTAAAATACAAATCATAAATGATCTTATTCGCAGCTACAGGGATTTCTTGAGCAAAAATTTGCCCGCTATTAAAGCTAATTAGCAAGCAGATAACCCAAATATAAACTAGTCGCATACATTGACCTCAATCCATTGATTTATGCGTGTTTGCTTTTTCTTACTCAGTTATTTAATAGTAAGTTCGCTTAATGGCAGTCATTTAATACTTAAGCACAAAAAATAAAAGCAAATCATACGTTAATACAATGTAGTTCATAAGCCGGGATAGGTACAAACCCGTGGCGATATAAACTGCAATAATCAAATATAGTGCTTATTCATTATTACAATTTTACTACCTTGAGGTTAATGTGAACTAAGGCTCTACGCCCTTTTATAAGGCGTAAACCTCAGCTACAAATGATATCTCGCATGCCAGAGTGACTCACCAAGGATGCTAGCCACTTGAAGAAATTAATCTGTTCGTTATTTTTAATACCCTACATATTTCCCCTATGGTCTAAAGAATTATCAGTTGCTGGTATATTCACTGACCAGCTGATCCTGCAACGCGATCAAGTTAATCGCATTTGGGGACAAGGCATAGCTAATCAAAAAGTGATTATTAGCTTTAATGGTATTCAAACAGTGGAGAGAATTGACAAAAATGGTCAATGGCAAACCAGCTTAGCTGCAATGCCAGCAGGAGGACCTTATCAATTAGTAATCGAATCGAATAACAAGACTATCTCATTATCGGATGTATTAATTGGTGATGTTTGGCTTGCGTCAGGTCAATCTAATATGGAGTGGAAACTTAACTGGAAAGTAGATAATTGGCAGGCTGAAATTAAAGATAGCCACTACCCTAACATTCGATTTGTACAGCTAGAAACAGCGGTAAAAATTAGCCCTCAAAATAAGATCATCACTAAGGGCTGGCAAGTGGCTAACCCAAGCACAGTTGGCAACTTTTCTGCGGTAGCCTGGTTTTTTGCTAAACGGAATCATCTCGATAAAGGTGTCCCTGTGGGGATCATTGAAAGTAATGTCGGCGGCTCGCCGGCTGAAGCCTGGACGCCGACACAAGCTTTACTGGCATTAAAGGGTTATCGAAACGATGCGTTAGAGATTATTAATAATCTCGAGGCAAGAGAATTACGGCTCCAGATCCATAAAAAGAACAAAACGAAAAAGCGCCAACTTATAAACAGTAATGATGCTATTAACAGCTTGGCTGTTCATAAACTTGAATTTGATGATTCGCTTTGGCAGCAAGTGACTATCCCATTGACCACACCACTGACTGACATAGTGTGGTTAAGAAAAACAATAACGCTTGCCACAGCTCCTATTCAAGCACAATTATCCTTTGGTGAGTTAAATCAACTGGCCAAAGTGTTTGTTAATGGCCAACTTGTTGAAAATAAAGGCTGGGATGATAAAAATAAAATAATCACTTTGCCAAAAAACCTATTACAACAAGGTAAAAATACTATTGCTATAAGAGTGTTAAACAGCTGGAACAACAAGGTCAATGTAGGCAGAGCCGGTAAAGTTTGGTTATCAGTCAATGACAAAAAAATAAATCTACAGGGGCAATGGCGTATGTCAAATACCCTTGAAGCTAAAATACCCAAGGTTGAGCCAATCACGCATTGGCCTTCAGTCCTTTATAACGCAATGATCCATCCGCTCACTCGGTTTACGATTAAGGGCGTTATTTGGTATCAAGGGGAAAGCAATGTAAGTCACGCTAAAGAGTACAAGCAGCTGTTTACCGCCATGATCCAAAGCTGGCGTAAACAGTGGGCTATTGGTGATTTTCCATTTATTTATGTGCAACTGGCTAGTTGGTTACCACAAAAAAACGACCAACTGAAAGTAACTTAGCCTTATTACGCGAAGCGCAAACTCAAGCATTAACCATGCCTAATACCGCCATGGCAGTGACCATTGACATTGGTGACTCTAAAGATATTCACCCTCGTAATAAGCAAGAAGTAGCACGTCGACTATGGTTAGCGGCTCAAAAACCTGGCTATAACAATATCATTAGTTTTTCAGGCCCAAAACTTGCCTCTGTGACAATGAAAAATAACTCAAAAATAGTAGTGAAATTCGATACCCTTGACAGGTTATATATCAAAGGTCCGCTGCTGTTAGGTTTTGAAATAGCCGGAGCCGATAAGGTGTATTACCAAGCAGAGGCCCATATCGTTTCATTAAACCAAGTATTACTCTCTTCAATTAATGTCCCAGAGCCCATTTCAATTTGCTATGCATGGGCCAATAATTCTCCTGCGAACTTATTTGATTCAAAAGATTTGCCCGCTATTCCCTTTCGTTATGGCGAAATAGCGCGTAAATAACCTATTAACGTTCTGAATTGCTTAATAATCCTACACCACACATCACTGTTACCCCCCCTTAAAAACAAGCTTCAACAACATAAACAAAAATCGCCATGGCCGAACATACACTTTGGTATAACAAGGTTTAAATTTTGGTAATAAAGGTTGCGAGTATTGGTAACATGTTATATAAATGTATCAACCGATTAAAAGAACAGCAATTGGTCATACAAAAATTTATGATTTCTTGGGGGGAAATATGAAGCTTAATAAAATTAGCGCGATGTTTACTGGGGCTAGAAGCAAAGCGAATAATATCACAATTTTTGGCGCAACCTTAACGGCGATGCTATCAATGCCAGCTTTAGCAGCTGAGCCTGAAGCACAAACAAATGCCGATGCCGTTGATTCAAATGAAATTGAAGTTATAGCGGTTCGCGGCATCTTTGGCAGCTTAAAGCAGGCAAATTTGCTTAAACGAACTGATGATCGAATTGTTGATGCGATTGTGGCAGAAGATATTGGTAAATTGCCTGATAACAACATCGCAGAAGCGCTACAACGTATTACCGGTGTGTCAATTGCTTCAGATTTTGGTGTGGGTGAGTCAGTCACCATTCGTGGTGTATCTGAAAACCTTATTTTGTTAAACGGTCGCTCTACTGCAGGTCCTGGTCGTGGTGGTATTAATTTATCTGACTTCCCTTCAAGCTTCTTAAAAACAGTTGAAGTAATTAAATCACCAACACCTGAGATGATTGAAGGTGCGTTAGGTGGCACGGTTAATATGCAAACAGTGCGTCCGTTAGAACTTAGCGAACCATTGGTTGCCATCACTCTGGATGGTGAATATGCTGATAAAACTGAAAATGTCGCACCTAACTTTACATTAGGCCTGGGTGATAACTGGGACTTAGGCAGCGCGGGGACATTTGGTGCTTCTGCTAACCTGTCTTATTTAGATCGTGAATTACGCCGTGATGAGTATTTCAATAAAGTAGATTTACTAGACAATATTGATATCAATGGTGACGGTATAGTCGATGACTCTGGCGGACCAAATGGTAAATACCTTCGTAGAACCCAGACAACTGCCGAACAAAAAACAGAAGAACGTGAACGTACAGCTTACGGTATTTCACTGCAATGGGAACCTGAAAGCGCTAATGCCAATATTTACCTTGATTTGAACGGCACGAAACTTGACGGCGGTCAGTCAGCTTACTCTATTCTTGATGTCGGCGGTAACGTAGTAGCAAGAGATGACACATACTATGATGGCAATGGCCAAATACACAATTACGACCTAGATGGTGTGCTAGTTATTCCTAAAACATGGAGTGACTTTACTACATCAGATACTACTTCCCATGCCATTGGTGGTGAATGGTTTATCACTGATAACATCGAATTATCTGGTGAATATTCACTATCAAAATCAGAAGAAAAACAAACAGCAAACGAGTTTAATTTACGTCCAATTGAACGTACAGACCCAACCCTTGACCTTGTAACTCATACCAGCACCAGTAGTTCATTTAGTGGTAGTGGTATACCAGGTTACACCTATGCTGATGATGGCATGTTGACCAACCCTGATAACTTAGTTTTCCGTGAGTTTTTCCATAAAACCTTAGAAACTGAAAATGAAGAACAAGCACTTCGTTTTGATATTAAAATCAATGATATCGGTTTAGATTTTGTATCAGCTGTTAAAGCCGGTGTTCGTTTTACCGACCGAGATTACAAAGCAAACCGTTTTGATCTTAAGCCAAATGGAACCACCCTTAAAGATTCATATAAAAAAGCCACCAATGCTGATGGCTTATACAGCCCAATTTGGATTGATAACCCATTGCTTAGCGATAGTATGAATATTGTTAACATGAGTAACTCATTCGACCAAACAGGTATTGCCGGTCAAAATGACATGCTGACATATAACGTATATGACGCTGATCAATTGCAAAATACCGAAGCAACTTATGCATTAGTGCAACAGATGCTACAAGATACTTCTTATGCAATGAATGGGACTTTAGCCGATAACATGGTTGAAGATTCAAGTGCATATAAAGAAATCAATGAAAAGACTAGCGCTATATATGCTCAGTTCCATTTAGACTTTGATGATCTTACCGCGGTAATCGGTGGTCGTTATATTCAAACAGACTTAGAATCAAGTGTGGTTGATTCAGTTGATGCCAACGGCAATAAAGTCCTTGATACGGGTAAAAATGATTACTCAGATTTCTTACCAAGTTTAAACGTCACTTATACCCTAACGGAAGAAACATTATTACGTTTCGCAGCAGCTAAAGTGATGCGCCGTGCAGACTTTGATGAATTAAGCCCTTCACTAACGATTGATAACTCATTAGTCACTGGTACTCAAGGTTCATACGAGTTAGAACCTTACCGTGTAACCCAATACGATCTTTCAGTAGAGCATTACTTTGGTGACGGCGGTATTGTCTCTGCAGCGCTATTTTACAAAGATGTGAACTCATTCACTCAAACTGACAGTAGCTGTTTAGCTGATGCTAATACGGTTTCAGGTCAAAATACCACCGAGTGGGGTAACATTTGTTTACTTGATACTGCAGGTCAAAGCCAAGGCGATGTCAATTTTGCATCAAATGACCAAGGTTTAGCTTATGTGGATGCTGAAAAAGCTGCCGGCCGTACCGGTATTGTGGTTGACACTGACGTCAATGGCGGTAGTGGTAGTGTGCAAGGCTTAGAGTTAGGTTACCAGCAACAGTTTACCTTCTTACCCGGCTTATGGTCAGGATTCGGGGTAAACGCCAACTATACCTATGCTGATAGTGAACAGCCTGATGGTAACCCATTATTGAACATTTCAGAAAACACCGCTAATGGTCAAATTTACTGGGAAAACGAAGGCTTACAATTCCGTTTAGCCTACAACTGGCGTGACCGCTACTTGTACTCTCAAGCAGAAAAACGCGTACAAACAGTGGGTGCATTAGGTTATAACGTCTTTAACCAGAATGATCCAAGCTCTGATAACTTTGATGCGACTGTGGGTAATAACTACCGTGAAGCACGTGGTCAACTTGATTTCTCAGCCAGCTGGGATATCAATGATAACTTCACCATTGTAGGCAATGTGGTAAACCTCACAGGCGAACCAATTGAATACACGACTGAACTGGATTCGGTTTGGAAATACAGTGAAGCAGATCGTCGTTACACTGTCGGTGTTCGCGCTAAGTTCTAATGGGTTAATAACAAAAAATAGAGCCTATCAATTGATAGGCTCTTTTCTCATTAGCGCGCTCACCGAGAGCTATTTCAAGGTCAAGGTTAATAGCTGAAGACAAATGAGCAATAGACTTTTGTTTAAACATTGGCTTATTTTCGGGTGTTTTAGCTCAAAATCACATCCAACGCCTTTGTTAGTCACACTTTTGCCATGTACTAAATAACGAACAGTTGACAAAGAAGTCGAGGCTACTTACCATATTGTAATACAAATTGGTAAGCGAGCATTAAGCAGTTAAAACCATTGTAAACGACATTTCATGTCCAGAAATACTAAATAATTAATAGATAAAGAGTTAATTCTTTAATAGAGCCAATAAGACATGTACCAGTTAATGGAACTTTCTTTCTTATTAGGAGCCAACAGTTGAAGTTTACTTGTTAACTTAGCTAAAAAGGCAACCACAGCTCTAGCGCACTTTTTATGTAACTAACATTGCCCACCCACATTTTAAGGTGAGCAAATTAAAATTCAGATAAGCATATATCAATATATTTAGGAGTTAGAAATGACAAAACCAGTCATCGGTTTCATCGGTCTTGGCCTTATGGGCGGCAACATGGTTCAAAACCTACAAACACGTGGTTACCAAGTTAACGTTATGGATCTTAACCAAGATGCAGTTGATGCAGTTCTTGCTCGTGGCAATGCTACCCAATTCACTTCTGGTAAAGAATTAGCAGCTGCTTCTGATATCGTTCAATTTTGTCTAACAACCTCTGCTGTTGTTGAAAAAATTGTTTACGGTGAAGATGGTGTGCTAGCGGGCATGAAAGAAGGTACTACATTAGTAGACTTCGGTACTTCAATCCCTGCTTCTACAATCAAAATCGGTGCCGCTCTGGCTGAAAAAGGCTGTGGCATGATCGATGCGCCGCTTGGTCGTACTCCTGCTCACGCTAAAGATGGTCTTTTAAACATCATGGCTGCTGGCGACATCGATACATTCAACAAAGTTAAACCTGTTTTAGAAGAGCAAGGTGAAAACGTATTCCACCTAGGTAAATTAGGTGCAGGCCATACAACTAAGTTAATTAACAACTTCATTGGTATGACTACTGTTACTGCTATGTCTCAAGCGTTTGCAGTTGCAAAAGCTGCAGGTGTTGACGGTCAGCAATTATTCGACATCATGTCAGCGGGTCCTTCTAATTCACCATTCATGCAGTTCACTAAGTTCTACGCTGTAGATGGCGAAGAAAAACTAGGTTTCTCGGTTGCTAACGCTAACAAAGATCTTGGTTACTTCTTACAAATGGTTTCTGACTTAGGTACTGAATCGCCAATCGCTGAAGGGACTTCTAAAGCTCTACAAGCAGGTGTTGATGCTGGCCTTGGTCAAAACGACGTGCCGGTAATCTTCGACTACTTCACTAAACTAGAAAAGTAATTCGACATTACCTTATAAGTTTTGTAAAAGATAACTATAAGTTAGACACTAAAAAGCCGTTGATAATCAACGGCTTTTATTTTTTAAACACCCTCGATTCAGTCGCTTTAATCTACTGAACATACTCTTAGCTAACTGCCTTTAAAGGTATCACAACTTTCCATATCACCACTGGTAAAACCAACTTGAAACCATGTAACTCGTTGCGCCGAACTGCCGTGGGTAAATGAATCAGGACTAACATAACCTTGTGATTGCTTTTGCAAGGTATCATCACCAATTGCACTTGCTGCCGTTAAGCCCTCTTCTACATCACCTGCTTCAAGTAACTGACGGCTATTATTAGCATGATTTGCCCAAACACCAGCAAAACAGTCTGCCTGTAGTTCCTGCTTCACCGAAAGTTTATTGCCCTCTACTGCGCTTAACTTACTGCGCGCGGCATGAACTTCATTAGAAATCCCCAGCAAAGTTTGTATATGATGGCCCACTTCATGGGCAATGACATATGCTTGTGCGAAATCCCCTGGAGCATTGAACTGATTTTTTAACTGCTCAAAAAAACTCAGGTCAATGTAAACCTGTTGATCAGCAGGACAATAAAATGGTCCCATCGCCGACTGCGCCATTCCACAAGCCGATTTTACTGCATCACGAAACAACACTAAACTTGGCTCTTGATAGGTCATGCCCCGCTGCTGAAATAAGCTAGTCCAGGTTTCTTCCGTATCCGCGAGAATAACCGATACAAAATCAACCTGCTCTCTTTCTGCTGCGGTTTCAGTTAATGGCGTAGTAGAAACACCGCTAGATGCTCCTTGTTGTAGCCCAAGTCCACCTAACATATTACCTAGATTGCCGGTAAATAATCCGTAAGCGCCCACACCCACAATCAGTATCGCGGTTCCTTTAAACCCAAGCACCTTAAATATCATAGGTAGCAGTCGTAAAATGCCGCCACCACCTCGGCCAAAGCCGCCTGCACCAGAAACTTGCGTATTACGACGATCTTCTACATTGCTACTTTTACGCTTACCACGCCAACGCATAAAGCTACCCCGACATAATTACAAACATGCACTTTAAAGAAATCATTAATGCCATTTTCAACTAGATTGAACGCCCAAAGTCCCTCAACAGCATCAATAAACATAGCATAAATAAACTAAACTAGAGCTTTAGATAAATCTTCAACCACATAACTAAAACTGATTGTGCATATCGTTTAATGCTTGATGCAATAAATCGTCATCATTGTCTTGGTTCACATCATGTTGCTCTATCGAATCGTCAATAGGGTTCTGCTCATCCAGTGGATGATGATCATTTTTATTATCATCTAAAGGGTTTTCAAAAGCGTCTACCTGATTGGCATCTAACATATCGGCATCTGGTGCCACTAGTGTTTCCGCCACATGAGCTAAATCATTCACTACTGTTGCTTGTGGGGTTGGATTCATATCAGCATGACTAACGCCTACCATCTGTAGATAGTGATCAATAGGAGAACTCGCACCGGACTGGTTAAGTGAATGAGCAGCTTCGGGATGCTTGAGGCTGTTTTCATCATCACCGCCAATATGCGCTAACGCCTCATCAAATGCAGGTTCATCTTCAGTGATGCTTGCGCTAAAAGTCATTATGTCGTCAGGTGCGTCGTGCATATCCGCTGTTGGTGGCGGAGCCACAGACGTGTCAGGTGTAACGGTCATAGCAACAAGGTGAGTAGAGATTTGATTATGACCACTATGTCCATGAACATAAGTCACATCTAGATTCACTTTGACATCGACATTTGACGCATGCGCATCATGATAAACAACTTGAAATACGTCATGATGCTCTTCTGAAGTAGTTTGCCCTGCCCAATGGCTACCTCCGGCATCCTTGTTACCAGCGGTTGGCGCTTGACTATAAACATAATCAACGTGACCGGTATCAGGGTCGATAGTTAAGGTGCCATATTGACCTTGCAAACTGGTTGAAGTATGCCCGTGACCATCTGTAATAGCCCAACCGCCGCTGGGTAAATTAGGCGTGAGCTGTTGTATTAATGGTGGCACGATTAAATCACCCGAAATATGCGAACCAATGCTACCGCTACCAGTTGCTGTCGGAGGAGCCTTAAAGCTCAACGTAGGTACAGGGTTAGCACTATCGCTTATATACAAAGGGCTGTGTATTGATGCTAAATTCCCCGCTAAATCTTGAACCGATGCGGTGATATCAACCGTTCCCCCTGGCAGCGCCTGAACCTCCGCTGCGGTTAATGAAGTGTGCCAAGCGCCTTGAGTTACCACGGCTTGATGCTGCTGACCCGCAATCGTTACTGTAACCGTTTGCCCATCTTCAACGCCAGATACTGTACCGGTTATATCAATCGCTTGCTGGTGTTCGCTGGCGTCAATGATGTTGTCGCTGGTGATTGGGTTAACCCTAATGGCTGCGTTAGTATCGGTGCTGTAGTGATGATTATCCGCCGCAGTAGCGTTGTTTCCTGCTGTATCCTTTATGGTGACTGATGCACTAATGTTGGAGTGGTTGCTTAGTTGATTGGCTGGGATGTCGATTGAGAATCTATGTTGTGCATCCACGGCGCCAGTGTATGTGTGTGTGCCTAGTGTAAGGGTGATATTATCGCCAACGCTGACTTCACTCCCTACAGTACCTGTGACTGGCACGCTGCCACTGAGCTCGGCCTGATTGAGCACGTCATCAGCAGTGATAGGGTCAAGGCTAATGTGTGGCGCTGCTATATTAGTGTCTAGCGTAAAATCAATACTGGTGGCTGTTGATGCGTGCCCAGCGCTGTCAGTTTGCCTTACCTGTAGCTGATTAAGTCCCTCGACAGGAGTAAATTGGCTGCTCCAATGAGCACCACCATCTGTGGAATACTCCACCTGCATTCCAGCGGTTTGACCTGAGATGCTAAGCGCCCCATCTTGAGTGATCAAGTCTGTTGCCGAGCTGCCGGTATCATGGGCCAGCGAGACTGCTAATGGCGCAATAATGATCGGAGCTTGATAAGGGTCTATATGAATATCTAAGTTGTTCTGACTATTGTCTGCATAATCTCCATTTGTGTCCGTCACCCGATAGATAAGATTAGGTACTTGCCCACTAAATTGACTGTTAGGGGTAAAGCTATAATCGCCGTTGGCTGAAATTGCAATAAGCCCAACACCAGTAATGTTATGAGTTTGCCCTGCTTGAACCGTCACGTATTGGTGTGTGGTTGGATCTTTAAATTGCACATCATGAAGCACTAAGTGTGCACCATCATCAATATCCTTAGCCCCCTGCAGTAAATTTCCAGTAACGGGGCCGCTGTTCTGCTGAGAATGAGGGTTAAAACTATGAAGGATTGGACGGTCACTGGTGCCAGTAACGACGACTTGAGCTTGCTGCTGCGATGTTAGCGCATTGCTACCTGCCCCTTGTTGTAGCTCATACTTAATGTCAACTTTTAAGGCGACGCCGTTGGCCAAATGGTTGTAGCTATTGTGCGCCGGATCGACCTGTAATGTATGGCCATCGCTTGCTAGCATAAAGCCATCGGGTACCTGATTAGTGTAATGAACGCCGTCGGTCGAAAATTGCATGTGGCTTACTGTGCCACTGCTCAGTCCACCGAGTAAATCGAGAGATTTACCCGCTCCACCTTCATTAACGCTCAAGCTCGGTGTGTCATCATGGCCATGAATTTGAACATTAATGGTGTGGCTAGCAGTGCCATCTGGAGAGGTAACCGTAAAGGTGTCAGTCACCACTTGGCCATTAACCAAGCCATTGGTTGGTGCTAAGTTGTTGTTTAGGTTGTATGTCCAGTGGCCATCGGCATCAAGGCTGAGCTCGCCATATTGACCCGCTAACTGACTGATTGTGGCAAACTGATTTTCGCCACTGTCGACATCTGTCTGTGTTAACTGCCCCGTCAGACGACTCGTTGCACCATCTTCGAAGATATCGACGTT
This sequence comes from Shewanella sp. UCD-KL21, assembly GCF_001957135.1. Lineage (GTDB taxonomy): Bacteria > Pseudomonadota > Gammaproteobacteria > Enterobacterales > Shewanellaceae > Shewanella. Next base: position 134,925 of record NZ_MPHK01000012.1, read on the forward strand.
TGATGATGCTCGTGACTGGCCATTAATAAGAGCGGAATCATTCACCGCCGCAAGAGTCGTACTTGCACTGGTGTGGGTTATTCCGCCGTGGGCATCTTTGACGTCATAGGTAAAGTGGACCGCGCCGTTATAGTTTTTCTCTGGCGTGAAGGTAAACGTGCCATCGCCATTAATTAATATCGAACCATGGTCAGACTGAAGGTTTTCAATGGTTAGTTTACCGACGTCATTGGCATCCACATCGACAGTATTTGCCAACAGTTGGGCGGTAGTCAGCGTTTGGCGTGTATCTTCGCTACCATTTGCCAGCACCACTTCAGATGAACAGTAAGGTCTGTCGTTACTGCCATGAATGGTGATAACAATGTCATGGGTGGTGCCGTCTTTCGAGCGGATTGTGATGGTATCGGTGAGTGACTGCCCATCCCCCAATTTATCAATGGCCGTTCCTGCAGTACCGGGCATGGCACCATTATGCCGACTACCTGCATTGACATTATAGTGCCAGTTGCCGTCCGCGTTTAAAATAAGGCGGCCGTAACTGCCGTGATAAGTGTAACCCTGAGTACCTACTTGGTTAGTATCAAATTCATTTTCACCGGTATCTAGGTCTGTGATATTTAATTTCCCATCAGCGTATAACATGGCGCCGGTTAAATGCCCCATGCCTGCATGGGCTTGGTCGGGTGACATATCTTTACCTGCTGTGTTTTCAGAAACATCGCCAGTATCAACACCAGTTATGATTGCGGCATCATTTGAGCCCTGCACGTTGATTTGAATATGCTTAGTTGCTGTTGAACCATCGCTTGAGATAGCGACAATATCAAAACCTTCTGCTTGGTTTTGCCCAGCGACGAGGCGGTCGGCTTTGCTTGGATCTACATCGTAATGCCAACTACCGTCTCTTTTTACAGAAAACGTCCCGAAATTTCCGGCCAGAGTTCGCGCTTCAAAATGCACGCTGTCATCTTTATCAACATCGTGTGCTTGTAATGTGCCCGATAGGGAGGTTTTTTGATCTTCAATGGCAGTGCCTATCGATGCTGTTAATGAATCAGGAGTATCGATAATGACGCTATCTTCTGTTCCTCGAATCGTTGCGGTAATTGGAATACGGGAGCCATCAGCGGTGATCAATGTCATCGAATCAGTTAGAGTTTGCCCATCTTTGAGTTGTTGTATTTCAGCGTGATTATTATTTGCGATATAAAGCCATTTATTATGTCCATCACCAGCATGTGTGGTCACAAATGAACCGTGAGCACCCTGTAAGGTCATTGTAAAATTGGCGGGTACGTTATGCTCAACACCATTAACTTCAATTTTGACAATTTGCGCATCTGCTTGACCATCGGTGTCAGTAATATCAAGATTTTTCCAATAGGAAGTTAACGTATGAGAAGCGGGACGGCTAAGATGATCTTCAACCACTTCGTTGCTAGATAACGCACTCGCAAGTACTGAAGCATCATTGACAGCAACTAAATTGATCGTTGCGTCTGTGTGTGTAGCTCCGCCGTGGCGATCAATGACATCATAGGTAAAGTGCACATCTCCGTTGTAGTCTTTTTCTGGCGTAAAGGTGAAACTGCCATCGGTATTGGTGCTGATTGTCCCATGATCGGCGGTTAGGTTATGGACTCGAAGCCAGCCCCGATCGTTGTTATCGGCATCACTGGCATGGGCTAACAAATCCTGTTGGGTTAAGATAACCTGTGTATCTTCATTGGCTTGGGTCAACACAAGTCCACTGGTTACAGTCGGTGCATCGTTACTACCGTGCACGACGACAGTGACCGTTTTACTCACTTTGCTCCCATCGGTTGATATAGCCTCAACGGTGAAATGCTCGTTCCATTCATCACCTTGCCCTAATGCTCCTGCTTTTGACTCATCGACAATGTAGTGCCACTGACCATTGGCATCTATTGAGAACGCACCATATTTCCCAGTTGTTTGAGTAATGGCCCAGCTCACTGAATCATGCGTATCGATATCATGAGCCTGTAGTTGACCGCTGACTTGTGCGCCTGTTGCTTGATGCTCAATCACATCACCAATATGATTGGGTGAATCGATGATAACGTGATCTTCGGTCCCTTTAATTTCGACAGATAAGGACTGGCGAGTGCCATCAGGGGCGACTAAAGTAATACTTTCGTGTAAAGATTCTCCTTCTTTTAAGCCTTGAATTGAAGTGTTTGTATTATCGCCGTTATAGAGCCAAGCGAGTTCACCTTTGTGAGCACCAGAGGCGACAGTGATTAATTCAAATTTACCATATTGGGTATCGATATCGATGGGCGATCCGACTTGCCAAGAGTAGGTATTCCCTCCAAATTCAATGTTAACGTGATCGACTTTATTGTCAGTATCGGTAATCGTCAATTGATGCCATTGTGACATTGAATAACTATTGCCGCCAAAATTACCATAAGAGCTCACTCCTGGGTCAACATCTTCTTTGGCTGCTGCTGTGGTAATTCCACCAAATACTGTATGGTCATCGACCGCTGCTAAACTGGTCGTTGCCCCTGTATGTGTAATACCACCATGAGCATCTTTGACGTTATAGCTAAAGTGCACATCACCGTTGTAGTCTTTCTCTGGGGTAAAGGTAAAGGTGCCATCGGCATTTGACGCAATTGAACCGTGGTCAGCCTGTAGGTTTTCAATGGATAATTTGCCAATATCGTTGTCATCAATGTCGGTAGTATTGGCAAGCAATTGTGCAGAGGTGAGGACAATTTGGCTGTCTTCTAAGCCATTGGCTAAACGTACTTCAGCTGTTGCGACGGGGGCATCGATGGTGCCGTGAACGGTCACTGTGATATCTTTATGTGCACTGCCATCGATAGATTCAACGGTAAAGGTTTGCTGGAAGCTTTCCCCTGCGCCTAAATGTTGGACTTTATCATTGTCAATATTGTATGACCAATGGCCTTGTGCGTTGATACTGAACTGACCACCTTCGGCGGTGGTGATAGTTTGTGGGATAAAACCGGCTTGATCATGATCGGGATCGATCACATTTAGCGTACCGCCACTGCTGAGCTGGTTGGTGGTATTCCCGAAGGAGGTGTGATCCTCGTAAACATGATTGTTGATGCTCGAGTAGGGCGTCACTGCAATTTTTGCTTGGTTATCTTCGCCCGTTACCTTCACCATAATGGTTAGCTTCTGACCATCGCTCGTTTCGACTTCGTAGGGAAGCTCCATCGACTCACCAGCATGTAGGCTACTAATGAGATCGTCCGCATGGCGATTGGTGCCTGCATTTAGACTGAATTGATAAGTGCCATTAGGCCAAACATCAAGGTGCCCAGGCTCAAACCCTTGACCTAAATATTTTCCGCTAAAAACAAACTGAGTGTTATCACCACTATCAGGATCAATCAGCTGAAGCTGGCCTCTATAGGATTTAAATTCACTATCAAGCGCTTGTGTTTCAGTAAGCTGAATGACATTAGAGACCAGTGTCGCTTTATCGTCTGTCCCAGCAATCGTAAGCGTGGCGGTTTGTTGCGTACTTCCACCATGACCATCTTCTACTTGATAGGTGATAGCCACCTTTTGCGACTGACCATTTGCTAAATGATTAAATGCGGCATCAGTGGAGTCAACAATCAACGTATGCCCATCAGCACCTAAGGTAATGCCCGTTGGCAGTTGACCCGACTGAGGTTGACCATCAATGGCATATTCAAGGTGGCTGACGCTTAAAGCATCGCCGTCTTTATCTGTGGCACCTACTAGCAGATTGAGGGTGTGATGATTATCGGCCCCCTCACTGACGCTGTCTGTTAAAGGCGTCACATCAGGGTTGTCGTTAACCGCAGCTAAGTTGGTGGTTGCGCCGGTGTGGGTCACACCACCGTGGGCATCTTTGACGTCATAGCTAAAATGGACATCGCCGTTATAGTCTTTTTCTGGGGTGAAAGTGAAGGTGCCATCGCCATTAATTAATATCGAACCATGGTCGGCGTGTAGGTTTTCAATGGTTAGCAGTCCGGCATCATTTTTATCGACATCGACGGTATTCGCTAACAATTGCGCTGTCGTCAGAGTTTGGCGTGTATCTTCGCTACCATTTGCAAGCACAACTTCAGATGAACAGTAAGGTCTGTCGTTACTGCCGTGAATGGTGATGACAATATCGTGTGTTGTACCATCTTTTGAATGGACTGTAATCGTATCGGTTAAGCTTTGGCCTTCACCAAGCTGGTCAATCGCGGTACCACGCGTTGTGGGTCTAGCACCTATACCTGATAGATGCCCAGCATCGGCATGGTAATGCCAGGTGCCATCGGTGAGTAAGATTAGATCGCCATAGGTGCCGTGATAGTCGTAACCATTGCTGCCTTGGCGTTCAAATCCTGACTCGC